>JBMDXQ010000126.1:0-1676 GCA_048594975.1 Vicinamibacterales bacterium
GAGAGGCTGCTAAGCTGTCTGCCCAAGACGACGACAAGCGCGGTGATTCCGCGCGGCCATCACAGTTGGCACCAGGCGAACCCTAGCAGGCCGTGGTTAAAAGCGATCTCGAATAGATCATTCGCCAGAACTGATCGACACGCGTAGAGTGGCGCGCATGGCCATGGGTCGGCGCAAAGACCGAGCACGGACACCGAGCTTGTGGATCGCGGCGAACGAACTGCCGGTCACGGGTGGGCATCCGTTCTATCAGCGACTGAATCAGGTCCTCGACGCGCACGGGTTCGACGAGTTCGTCGAGGCCCAGTGCGCACCGTTCTACGCCGCGAAGCTGGGACGCCCGAGTCTGACACCAGGCACGTACTTCCGGCTGCTGCTGATCGGGTACTTCGAAGGAATCGATTCGGAACGCGGCATCGCGTGGCGGACCGCCGATTCACTGGCCTTGCGGGGTTTCCTGGGGCTGGGCCTCAATGAGGCGCCGCCCGAGCACTCGACGATCTCGCGCACGCGTCGGCTGATTGATCTGGAGACGCACCGCGCGGTCTTCACGTGGATCCTGCAGGTCCTGGCGACGGCGGACCTGGTGAAGGGGAAGACGATCGGCATCGATGCCACGACGCTCGAGGCGAACGCGGCCCTGCGGAGCATCGTGCGCCGGGATTCGGGCGAGACCTATCAGGAGTTCTTGACGCGGTTGGCGGAGGCGTCGGGCATCGAAACACCGACGCGAGCCGATTTGGCGCGACTGGATCGGAAACGGCCGAAGAAAGGTCGCAACACCGACTGGCGGCATCCGCATGACCCTGACGCGCGCATCACGAAGATGAAGGACGGGCGCACGCATTTGGCGCACAAGGCCGAGCACGCGGTCGATATGGAAACGGGGGCGATCGTGAGCGTGACGGTGCAGGGTGCCGATCAGGGCGATACGACCACGATCGCGGAGACCGTGACGGCGGCGGCGGAAGACCTGGACGCCGTGGCCGCGGCGACGGACGGCGAAACCGTGGTGATCGACGAAGTCGTGGCCGACAAGGGATATCACAGCAATCAGGTGCTGGTGGATCTGGCGGCTCTCGAGGTGCGGAGCTACATCGCCGAGCCCGATCGCGGTCGCCGCACCTGGAAGAAGAAGGTGGCCGCGCGCGACGCCGTGTATGCCAATCGGCGGCGCATCCGCGGCGCGCGCGGGCTGGCCTTGCTGCGACGCCGAAGCGAGCGGCTGGAACGGCCGAACGCGCATCTCTACGAGACGGGCGCGATGCGCCGCACGCATCTGCGCGGCCACGCGAACATCTTGAAACGGCTGTTGGTCCACACGGGTGGGTTCAACTTGGGCCTCTTGATGCGCACGCGATTTGGGATCGGCACGCCTCGCGGCCTGCAGGGACGGCTCGGGGTCGTGGTGGCCCTGGTCGTCGCGCTCTGGACCCGCATCGCGGACCTCTGGCACGGGCGGGTCACACCAATCGCCGATCCTCGGTCCTCGTTCACGCCGCATCATCGTTTCGAGCTGCTGCCCGTCGATATGTCAGAAGGGACGCTTTAACCACGGCCTGCTAGGTCCGCGATCGTGACCGCGGGCATCGGCTCCTCCTGGCCGAGTGGCGCTTGAGCTCGTGCTTCGAAGCGAACGAGGTTGGGCTTCTCAACACGGATCTCCGATGTCTCTT
>JBMDXQ010000127.1:0-3737 GCA_048594975.1 Vicinamibacterales bacterium
CTCTGCCTGGGAGGCGGCTTCGAGCTGGCGCTGGCCTGCGATCTGATCTTCGCGGCCGACGATGCGGTCTTCGGGCTGCCGGAGATTGCGCTCGGCGTGTTTCCGCCGGCGGCGTCGGCGCTGCTTCCCGCGCGGGTCGGAACCGCGCGCGCCACGCGCGCGATCCTCACCGGCGAGGGCCGGCCGGCGGCCGAGTGGCGGAACGCGGGACTCATCGAGCTCCTCACGCCGGCCGGGTCGCTGGACGCCGAGATTGACCGCTGGTTCGCGCAGCACTTCGCGCCACGATCGGCCGCCGCACTGCGCAATGCGGCCGTTGCCGCGCGCGCGGGGCTGCTCGCGCACGTGCGAGCGACGCTGTCGTGACTCGAACGGCTGTACCTTCAAGAGCTCATGTCAACGTACGACGCGGCGGAAGGCATCGCTGCGTTCCTCGAAAAGCGGAAACCGGTCTGGACGGATCGGTAGGACAACAACACGCTGCCAGGGACGCTAAACGCAACTCTGCAAGCTGGAGGATGGCACCTGCCACGTGAGTGGCGCGCCTTCGAGGCTGCTGGAGGATCCGATGCTTCGGAGTGGACGTCAAGAAAGGAGAGAGCCCGCCTGGCGATTCACCGGCGGGCCCTCTTGAGGGTAAGCCTAGCTTAGCTCAGCTAAGCTACCGCTTCCATGTGACGACAGGCCGGCGCCCTTCTGTGAAGAAGGCAACCATTTCCGGCTCGCTAGACGGGGAACACTTGGCAGCTCTTAGAGTCGTACTCTATCATGAGAATGTACGTCTGCTCCGCGTCGTCCCACACCCAAAAATCAAAGGTGTAGATCGAGCACCCCGCCCCGTACGCCGTTCCGCAGGTATACGCCCCCGTAGAGCATGTGTAGTAGGTGTCGTCGCAGGCATCCCTACACGGATTGGTGCAGCTCGAATCATATGGATCGCATGCCGCAACACACTCCGAGCGACACGTTGCCCATTCAGCGTCACATGCCTCCTGGCAGCTCCTTGCGCCTACAGGAGCGGAAAGGAGTGATACGACGATGACGACGGTTGCGAGGGAGGCGAAGACCCCCTGGAGGCGCCGCTCGGAAAGTAGACCAGTACGCCGCTCGGAAAGTGATCCAGTCTGAGGGCGGTTCATTCTACGTTCTTCTCCCGGAAATGAAATAGGGATCGGCTTGTGGGAATGTGGAAATCTCGCGTTCTGTGCGAGATTTCCAAGCGGCGGTGGAAATCGTTTTGTGATTTCCATGGCCGCGTCATTTCCACAGCCGCGGCGCACTTCGTGATCACCTCCTCTGGCTCAGAATTCGGGGCGAGCAGACCCTGCGTGCTGAGACGATCGTCGGTCCTGGAGCCGCTGGTGCGGTCGAGGTTGCGGGTGATCGTGCTCATGCTCCGCTCCCGCGCCGTGTTCGCATCCGATAACTCTTGCCCTTCGTCGTGATGACGGTCGCGTGGTGTGCCAGGCGATCGAGCAACGCCGTGGTGAGTTTCTCATCGCCGGCGAAGACCGTCACCCATTCCGCAAATGCTAAGTTGGTCGTCACCACCGTGGCCCGCCGCTCGTAGCGGTCGGTGATCAGATTGAAGAGCAGCTCCCCGCCGACGCGATCGAACGGGACGAATCCGACTTCGTCGATGATGAGCGCGTCGACGCGGAGCAGGCGCTGCTGCAGCCGCGTGAGCTCGCGCGCGTCACGCGCCTCGAGTAACTGCCGCACCAGATCAGCCGCACGGGTGAAGAGGACGCGGCGTTTGTGCTTGGTGGCTTCGACGCCGAGGGCGATCGCGAGGTGCGTCTTGCCCGTGCCGATCGGCCCCGCGAAAATGAGATTCTCAGGCGCGGTGACCCATTCGCCGCGCGCGAGCCCGTGAATCTGTGTCGCGCTGATGCCCTCGGCCGCGGTGAAGTCGAAGCTGTCCAGGGTCTTGATTTCGGGAAACCGGGCCTCGCGCAGCCGCTGGCGAATCACCGACTCGTGCCGCGACGCCTGCTCTGCCGTCAACGCTTCGTGCAGGTAGTCTGCATGCGGCCAGTGGGCCTCGCGCGCCTGACGGGCGAGGTTTTCAAAGACGCGCGCGATGCCCGGCAGCTTGAGCGCGCGGGTCTGCGCGATGATCAGATCCCGAGTGACGGTGGCGGCCGTCATACGGCCTCCGCCAGCCAGCCGTCGTAGTCCGCGGCGCGTCCGCTCGGCACCTCCACGTCGCGCAACACCGCCGGAACGACGTCCGCCTCGAGCGGCGGCGGCACTGCGGTGCCGGGGGTCAGCGCGAGCAGGACGGGCGTGCTGGTTTGCAGGGCACGCTCCAAGGCCGGCACCAGGACGTCGAACCCATGCGTGTCGAGCTGGCCAAGCACCCTGGCAAAGAGGCGGGCCGCTTCGCGCGGCGTGTGCGCCGCGTGAAACTGCTCCCACACGGCGGCAAACGGGGCGCCGAGATCCCGCAGCAGCTCCGGGAGGACCTGGCGCACCGCCTGCGGCTTGCGCGCGAGCTCCGGCAAATAGTGGCGGTAATCGATCGACCGCTGCCCGAAGCGCTGGCGCGGATGCTCGATGCAGGTCCCGTCGCGCCCCACAATCGTCACGGTGGTCGCGCCCACGCGCGCAATCAGATCGAGCCCCGCCCACCGACACGGGACCGAGTAGTACGCGCCCTCGAGCCGCACGAGCGCCCGCGGCGACACGGTGCCGATCGTGGTCGCCTCGGCGACAAACGGGCCGGACAGGGGTCGGAAATGGGATGTCTCCGCCGCGAACCGGGTCCCAATCGTCTCGCCGCTCACGTCACGGCCCGACTCGAGCCGGGCGTCCAGGCGGGCGAGCAGCGCCGTGTTGATCGCCTCGAGGGTCGGCCCGCTCGGGATCGGCACGAGCGCTTGGCGGCGCAGCGCTTTCCCCCGCGCCTCGACCCCACCTTTGTCGTGGCCTTCACCCGGGCGGCAGAAGCACGGCTCGAACAGATAATGCGAGGCCAGCGCGGCAAACCGCGGCGTCAGCGCGCGCTCCCCGCCGACAAGAATGCGCACGACCGCCGGCTTCAGATTGTCGTACGCCAGGCGGATGGGCACGCCGTCGAAGTGCGCGAACCCGCGCACGTGCCCGTCGAGGAAGCTGATTTGGTCCTGGCGCTCGTAGATCCACGCGAAATCGCGACCGGAGTACATCAGGCGCATCAGAAAGAGCCACGCCTTGCGCCGGGTGCCGTCGACATCAACGAACACCTCGAAGAAATCGACTTCCGCGAGGTCGCCCGGCCGATACGTCAGCGGCACGAACACCTCGCGGCGCTGTCGTTTCCACTCGGCGACGGCGTCTTTGACCAGCGTGACGCCAACGCGATGGCCCTCACCGATCAGTAACTCGTGGAGCCGCGTCGCTGTCAGCTGCTGTTTCCCGGCTGTCCATGCTTTCGATTCGGCCAGCAGGGCCTGAATCCGCGGTCCAACCTTCTCCCAGACGGGTCGTCCTCGCGGACCGGTCTCCTTCCGAACCGGCACCGACTCCTCGACGTACTTGCGAACGGTGACCCGGGAAATCCCGAATTCCTTGGCGACCTGCCGCTGGGAGCGGCCTTCGACCAAGACCTTATGACGAATGACGTGTACCTGGTCCACTCTGAGCATCCTTTCCAGCAAACCGCGGAGCTGGACAGCCCCGCAAGCCCGCTAGCAGGCCCTTAGGTGGATCAGTTTCCGAGCGGCGAGTGGATCACTTTCCGAGCGGCGCGCCCA
>JBMDXQ010000128.1:0-4745 GCA_048594975.1 Vicinamibacterales bacterium
CCCGTTTGTGTTCGAGAGCTTCGAGCGGTTCGCGAAGGTAGGAGAGGGTCCGAACTGGAGAGAGCAAACGGTGCGCTTCGCCGAAGGCGAGCGAACGCGCCGCCGCGAGATGCCCCTCAACCGGATGGTCATACGTTTTCCGACGAAGTAGCATCGCCTTCGGGTGTATCAGGCGATCGCGGGCGATGAGCTGGCTGGGAGGCAGGGACGCAATTCGCAACTACCTGATCACGGCCGCCTGAGAACAGCTCACCGCAATCGCGTCACAATCAGACGCTTCGGACTGGCCGGAGCGATGGCGGCGCCGGAGGCTGTCCGATATTTGTATACAGATTTCGGACACTGCGCGGGGGCGTTATTCGACGTTGATGATTCGCGCTGGATCGATCTTGAGGGCACGTCGAATCGGCACCGCGCTCGCCACGGCCCCGAGGAGCAGGAAGCTCACCGTGACGGCCGCATAGGTGCGCGGGTCCGTTGCCGAGATGCCGAACAGCAAAGACTGGAGGACGCGGCTCAACGCGGCACTCGCGACCATCCCGATCGCCACGCCAATCAGCACAAGGGGCAATGTGCGGTTGAGAATCAGCTGGGCCACGTCCCAACGCGTTGCACCCAGCGCCAGCCTGACACCGATCTCCCTCGTCCGGCGCCCGACGAGTAGCGCCAGCAGTCCGTACAACGCGACCGCCGCCAGGACCAGAGCCGTGCCCGCGAACACCGCCACGAGGCTCATCGAGAACCGCTGTGCGACGCTCGCCTGCCGGAGCAACGCCGTCATCGTCTCGATGCGGCCGAGGCGAAGGCCCTGGCCCGTCGGCCATCGTTGTCGCAGGTCGTTCACCAACGACGGTGGCGCGATCCGAGCGCGCACAACGAAGGTGAGCGGCGCGTCCGGTCTCTGCCAGTACGGGATGTACATCATGGGCCGGACACTCTCGTCCGGATCGGCAAGGGCCTCGTAGCGCACATCGCCGACGACGCCGATGACGGTCAGCCAATCCGATGCGCCGAGCTTCACGAGACTGCCAATCGGATCGCGTCCAGGCCAGAAGCGCTCCGCCGCGGTCTGGCTGAGCACGACGACGCCGCGCGCGCGGTCCGTATCCGTAAAAGCGCGGCCGCGTCGCACGGGCATACCCAGCGCGTCGAAGTACCCTGGCGACACAACGCGGTAGTCAGTGTCGGGCAGCGGGCCACCGGCAGCCGTCTGCCCTTCGATCGCGAACGTGTTGCCGCTGTTCTGACCGGAGAACGGCGGCGCACTCGCCGCCGCGACGACTGCCACGCCGGGCGAGGAGGCCAGCCGATCGAGCACGTCCTGCATCGATGCGAGGGCCAGCGGCCCGTCGACGCCCTGCGGACGCACGGCCTCGAGGGAGAGCAGCGGCTCGCTGTCGAAGCCCAATGGCCGCTCGTACAGGTTCCGCACGGTTTGCACCAGGAGCGCCGCCCCGACGACCAGCAGCACCGCGGTACTCAGTTCTACAACGACCAGCAGCGGCAATGTCCGACCTGCGCTGGGATCCGACGCCAGTCCTCGCTGGCGTAGGCGATCCTGGAGGCTACGTGTGGACCGCCACGCGGGCCCGACTCCGGCGACGAGCGCCGCGACGAGGCTGAGGGCTGCGGTCGCAGCGAAGACGCGAGTGTTGACCCGCACGTCAGCCAGTCGCGGGATTAAGGCGTCACCGGTGTCGCGCAGAAACGACGTGCCCCACACAGCCGCGAGCAGGCCCACACCGCCCGCAACAACGGCCAGCACTAAGCACTCGAGCAGCAGCAAGCGCACCAGGCTGCCACGCGAGGCGCCGAGCGCGACTCGAACTGCGAGTTCCCGCTCGCGGCCAGCCGATCGCACCAATACCAGACCCGCCACACTCGCGCTGGCCATGAGCAGTACGAAGAGCACGGCTCCGGCCGTGATCCAGAGTGAGCGACGTACTTCCGGGCTCACGACCGTGTCGAACAGCGCCAGTACCATGACGCGCCAGCCGGCGTTTTCGGCCGGCCGTTCTTCAGCGAGTTGAGCAGCAATGACATCCAGATCGCGTTGAACGGCGACGGCATCCGCGCGCCCACTCGATCGGCCAACGACACGGAGCGTGTGCGCGTAGCGGGCGGGGGCGTCGACATTCGTGTCGAGCGGGAGCCAGACATCGGCGGGGGCGTTGGGGACTTCAAATCGCGCCGGCATCACACCGATTATCACGACCCTCTGGCGGCCGATGGCCACCGCGCGGCCTTCGATGTCGGCTGCGCTGCCGAACCGGCGCTGCCAAAAGCTGTGACTCAGGATGGCGACCTGCCTGTGCACGTCGAGCGGCTCGAATCCACGACCGAGCGCTGGCACGACGCCAAACAGCGCGAAGAGATCTGTCGACACGCGCATGGCGGTAATCGGGTCCTCGCGCGCGTCCTCCGGCGGCACCGCGACAGGCCGTTCGTACGCGGCCAGCAGGAGCGCGGCCGGTTTGCGCGCACGCCAATCCTCGAAGTCGGCCGGTGACACCGACAGGAAGGCAATTTTCCGCTCGTCGTTCCTGGACCACACACGCACGAGCTCCTCGGCCGCGGTGAATGGAAGGGGACGGAGGAGGACGCCATCGAGCACGCTGACGATCGTGGTGGTACTGGCGATACCGAGTGCCAGCACGACGAGGGCCGGAAGGGTGAACGACGGCGCGCCCGCCAGCGTGCGGATGCCGACGCGAATCTCGTGCCACAGCACGTCGATCCAAGTGGTGCGGACGTCCGCCACGTTCGATCGCACGAGGGCCGCGTTTCCAAGGTGCAGCGCTGCCAGGCGTCGAGCCTCCCCGGCGGGGATGCCGAGCGACTCGTGACGCTCCGCTTCCTGGTCGAGATGGAAGGCCAGTTCTTCGTCCACCTCGCGCGCGATCGCTCGCCGCCGGAGGAGTCCCCGTGTGAACGCCAGCCAACGGGTCAGCATCTGATCCTCGCTCGAACGCGCATCGGCCTACTGTGCGCGCAGCACGCGCTTCATCGAGAGCGCGAACTGCTCCCAACTTGCCGTTTCCGCCACCAGCCGCTTCCGGCCGGCGGGTGTCAGGGTGTACACGCGGGCGCGCCGATTGTTCTCAGACGCCGTCATCTCGGACTGCACGTCGCCGCGCAACTCCAGTCGGTGCAGCGCCGGATACAGCGAGCCTTGGCTGGCGTCGAGACCCTCGCGCGACATTTGGCGGATGCGGGTCGCGATGCCCCAGCCGTGGTTCGGGCCGAGATCGAGGATCCTCAGAATGAGCAAGTCGAGCGTGCCCTGCAGCAGTTCGTTTTTCGGCATCAGTCCTCTCAAGCTTCGAGGGGTCATTGTCAGCTGGAGACCCCTCGAAGGTCAAGGGGAATAGCGCGCACACGCTGCGGCGCGCCCGACGGTTGCTCGGGAGAGGCGCACTGCCCTCCGAGAAGGGTTGGCGGCCTGTAAGGTTTCGCTCCGCACTTGCGTTCGTACGAAGTCGGGATGGCTGTGGCTTGCGGTTGAGCTGGCTGGGAGGCGGGGATTCGACCCCCGATAACGTGGTCCAGAGGCGCCGGAAGGGGCGTCGGTGATTTCGGGCCGCTTCGGTTTTGTTAGGAAATTCGCGCAGATCTTCCGGCGGTCTTCGGTCGCCGGCGGCCCTTTCGTGCGCAGTTTGTCAAGTTGTTGTCAAGACTCTCAGCCCCTCGAAATCACAATCTTTGGCAAAGCCTGTTATTTTGTGGCACCATGATCTTACGAGGAACGCGAGGTCATCATGAACGTGTCGCTTACTCCGGAGCTCGAGAAATTCGTCGAGGGGAAGGTCGAAAGCGGGCTTTACAACAACGCAAGTGAAGTCATTCGGGAGGGTCTTCGGCTCCTGAAGGAGCACGATGAGGTTCGTCTGAAGTGGCGCGAGCAAATCGAGCGCGGCTGGATTCAGGCGCAGGCCGGCCAGGTCGTCGATGGCCCCAAGGCGATGAGGGACGCGCGCACCCGCTTGAAGACCATAGCCAAGAAGCGCGCGTGACCGCTCCGTATCTACTCACGGCAGAAGCGCAAGCGCACATCGACGAGATCGGCGCGTACATCGCACAGGACAACGTAGACGCAGCCCTGAAGGTGTACGACGCGTTTGAGGAAGCCTTCGTGCTGCTCGCGGAGCGACCGGGGCTTGGCCACTCGCGCGAGGATCTGACGGATCGCCCGCTCAGGTTCTGGAGCGTCTTTTCGTATCTCGTCGTCTACGACCCAGAGAGCCGACCGCTCACGATTATTGCGGTCCTCCACGGCGCCCGAGATGTCGAAAAGCTGCTCAAGCGCTGATGGCGACCTGGTTGCGAAGAGTGGCCGGCCGGCCCTGAACCGCGATCCGCGCCTAGTAAGCACTATTTCGTCAGAACCAAGGGTAGGTGGCATCGTGGGTGCAAAGCTCAACACCATCCGCCCCGAAGCGTGAGGTTATTCGCCGCTCAAGCCGACGATGTGACCTCAGTGCGGATGCTCGGCGATGACGTTTCTGCGAGCGCGCCGACAATCTCGTGGCCAGCTCGATGTCCACGGCGTCTAATCTCATATGCGATCGCGCATTCCGGCCGGCTTTTTCGCGGTCTTAGTCGCGGCTGCGCGCGCCACGCCATCGTGATCACCCATTCCACGCCATCGTGATCAGCCGTTGTACGGCATCGTGATCACTCATTCCACGGCATCGTGATCACCCGTTGTACGGGTCGTGATCACCCGTTCCACGCATCGTGATCAC
>JBMDXQ010000129.1:0-17078 GCA_048594975.1 Vicinamibacterales bacterium
GTGGCTTGAGACGATGCAGCTAATCACTGCTGCATGAATGGGTTAGCGACAGCCGTCCTCGCCTTCAACTGGATCGTCGCTCGCGTCACGAGGTCACGTCCTCTAGAGCCCTTCGGTTGCACGTCTGCGTGCTGGTTCCACGTCCTTTCGGCAAAATTCTGGCTACGGTACCGGTAGCTCTACCGAGCCAGAAGATCGTCGGAGATTCCGTCTCCGGCGAGGGAAAAGATGATCGACATGCTCAATCCGATGCCGGAGTTAGGCAGCCAAGACGATGCTCCGCCCCTCCAGCCGCGACCTCGTGTGTTCAACCGGAGATCCCAGTTGTTGCTGCCACATGCGCTCAGAAGTCGATGCGGAACCCCAGCGCCAGCGATGCCTCGGTGTTCTTGAAGAACTCGCCGACCTGCGGCCGGCCGTCGAGGTATTCCAGCAGCACGCGATATGTGCGACCGTTGACGCGTGTGACGATCCCGGCCTGAACCGTCGGGTCGAGCCGCCAGCCTCGTTCCTCCCAGGAACCGAGGTCCGCCGCAGAGTACCACGCAAACCGCCCGTTCCACAGCCGCGGCGTCGATTCGTACTCCAGCCCGGCCTGGAGGCGCCACGGTTCCTGCCCGTCGTTGCGCTGCACGTACGCGCCCGCCAGCTCCCCGTACAGCCGCCACCGCGGGCGGAAGCGCCACGCGACACCAAGCGCGACCTCCTCGCGCGTGTAATCGATGCGAACGCGGCCAGTGCGGTCGCCGTACTCGTCGCCCAGGTGCGCCGACGTGTGGAGGATCGCGATCTTGAACGCCCACGGACTGCCCGACGCCGTGGTCACCGTCAGCCCGTAGTTGCCGTCGAGGGCGATCAAGTCGGCTCTGTGCTGCGTGTCGAACAGGCCATCCAGACCGGCCTCGATGCTCACCTGCCACGAGCGCCCGCCAGCCCGCGGAGCGTCGATCCGGAGGATGCCGAACCGTCCGCCTGCGCTGAGCCACATTCGCGGTGTCCTCGCGTCGGGAATGCTGTCCCGTGTGTAAAACCGCGGCACGATCGCGTTTGTCGGGCGGTGCGGGTCCGCCACGTAGACGTGGTACGCGTCTCCGGCGGGGAACAGGCTGAGGCGGACCCCGGACGATGTGGTCCACGTCGGCCCGCGCGAATCGCCCGAGGCGTCGCCAGGTTCGCCCGCAGATTGGGCGAAGACAGCGCATGGCGCGACGAGGACGGGCAGCGATGACAGAGCTGTCAGCCGAGCTAGGTGCATCGAACGACCCGGTCGATTATCGCCGAAGCGCAGCTCTCATCGGCGAACCGCCCGGGACGAGCCTGAGGTGTCTTCGTTTTCGGTCGACTCACTGGCTTCGCAACACCACGACCGGATCGACCCGCGTGGATCGCAATGCCGGCAGGTATGCCGCCGCGAGCGCAACGACGCCGAGACCGGCGGCGACGGCGATCACCGTGGAGGCATCGAGCCGCACGACGCCGTAGAGCGCCGGGGACATCAGCTGACCAAGCGGCGCAGCCAGCACGACGCCAATCGCGAGGCGTAGGCGGTGAGCACGCCGGCTCGACCGAGCGAGAGGCGCAGCACGTCGCCTGCCGAGGCGCCGAGCGCCATGCGGACGCCGAACTGTGTGCTCTATCGCCCGCACACGCCGCGGAAGATCTCCTCGAGGTCATCATGCGCCGTTACGAGCGCGCCGCGACGCTCCCCACGTCGAGCGGGCCGATGGACGACCGGGGAAGCTGCTCGACGACACCGCCACGGTCAACGCGCTCCTCGACCGTAGTCTCTGCCGTCGCGCCGCTGACGCGGCGTGCACCACTCGGGAGAACGGTGCTAAAGATCCCGATCAACGGGCCGTCTCCCCAGCCGGCGCGCGGCTGGGCGCCGTACGCCCTCAGAAATCTGGCTACTCCCGTGTCGTCCGCGGCGACTCGAATGGCCTCCTCAAAACAGCTTCCTCCTTGGAATTGTCGGCCTCATCAGCGCCAGGCCCTGTCGGGCTGACGACGACGGGTGGTTTCACGGGACGGCCCTGCTCGCTGCGATCCTAGCCGTCGCATTTCTGTTTACGATCGTGGCCTGAGTCCGCACGGGCCGGCGATGCCCCACTCGTCTGCGAATCGGCCTCGCGCGGCCGCTCGTCGACGGGTGGCCACCTCGGGGCGCGTCCTTGCTTGGATGCATTCATGACCACTGACATTGTGTTGCTGCTCGTCCTCTTCCTGCTGAACGGCGTCTTCGCGATGTCGGAGATTGCCGTCGTGAGCTCCAGACGCGCACGCCTGGTTCAGATGGCAGACACGAGCGGCGGCGCGCGGTGCGCGCTCGCCCTCGCGTCCGAACCCACGCGTTTCCTGTCGAGTGTTCAGGTCGGGATTACCTGCATCGGGATTCTGAGTGGCGCCATTGGCGAAGGCGCGATCGCCGGTCGCTTTCGAGTCTTGCTGGAGCAGTGGCCGGCGCTTGCGCCGCACGCGGAAACGCTCTCGCTCGGCCTCATGGTGGTGCTGCTCACGTACTTCTCGTTGATTCTGGGTGAACTCGTGCCGAAGCGGCTGGCCTTGACCCATCCTGAGGCTATCGCCAGCCTCATCGCGCGACCGATGGATATCCTGGCCACCGTCGCGCGTCCGATCGTCCGCCTCCTCAGCGTCTCAACCGACGGGATTCTTCGGCTCGTCGGCGTCCGGCAGACGAAGCAGCCAGGCGTGACGGTCGACGAGATCCGGGTGATGCTCGAGCAGGGTGCCGAGGAAGGCGTCTTCGAACGGACCGAACATGAGATGGTCACGAACGTGCTCAACCTCGACGAACGACACGTAGGGGGAGTGCTGACGCCGCGCTCGGACATCGTGTTTCTGGATGTGCGCGATTCCATGGATGCCAATCGCGAGAAGCTTCGCCGCGATGCCCACTCTGTTTTGCCCCTCTGCGATGGCGGGTTGGACCATGTGCTCGGGTTTGTCCGTTCGACGAAACTGCTGGACCAATTCTTGGGTGGACTGACGATCGATCTAAACGCCCTCGTTGAGCCGCCATTGTTCGTGCCGGAAACAATGACGCTCATGAGGCTTCTCGAGCAGTTCAGGCGCACACATCTACCGGTCGCTCTAGTGGTCGACGAGTTCGGAGACGCGGAAGGCCTCGTCAGCCTGACCGACGTGATCGGGTCTATCGTCGGTGAACTCCCACTCGAGCCCGGCGAAGAACCGACGATAGTCCGTCGCGAGGACGGCAGCTTCCTGCTTGACGGAGCGCTGGATCTGGACACCGTTCTGCGCACGCTCGACGCGGACTCGCTGCTCAGCGACGAGGACCGACAGCATTACCACACGCTCGGCGGCCTCGCGATGCTCGCCCTCGGTCGTGTACCTCGGACCGGCGACATGTTCGAACGAGGCAACTACCGGTTCGAGGTCGTCGACATGGATGGAAACCGCGTCGACCGTGTGCTCGTGAGTCGCGTGCCGCCCACGTCAGCGAAGCCGGTCGCGTCAGAACGCTGATCGATCCGAGACTACCGAAGCGGTCGTACGGGCCGTGCCCATGGCGGTCGGCCTTGCGCGGTATTCGACATGGTGCGACTGGGGTTCAGCGCCATTCGGGCGAGAATCCGGAGCAGTGGATTGCCCGTCCATGATTCGATTTTGAGGATGAGAAATCGATCGAGGGCGTCCTCGGCTACCATGAATGCCAGTGCGCCCGCCGGCGTCACGACGTGATCGACCCACCCGGTTGTGTTCGGACGCAAGCCGACGTTGCCGAGCGACGCTTCACTGAACGGACCAAACTCGAACTGAAAGCTGTACACGGCCGCCCAGGCAGTCGCGCGCGCGCGACTGGTCCAGTACTCTTTCGAGAACCCAAGGTCTGGATCATGAGCACCGTCTTCGCGGTCGAGCCAGATGAAGCCCGATGCGGCGCCATGTATCGGGTGACCGACGTAATTGACGCCCCAGCTGTCGCCATCGTCCCAGGTCTGAGGCATGCGGACTGATCGGAAGTAGTCGCTGAAGAACGGACCGCCCAGTTCACGACGGGTCTTGTCCTGAAATGCAATGCGCATCGAGTGTTCGAGAAGCAACAGCCGGAACGAATCGGCGATGGCCCCCTTCAAGGTCGAGGGCGCCGGCGCGAGGTCGCTTGCATCCTGAGTTGCGATCGCCTGTCCGTCGGTCTGACGTCCTGCGCGAGTACGTTTGGCGGACTGACAACCAGAACCAAGACGAAACCGAGAGCGCCGATGACCGGCATTCTTTGAGACCGTCGCAGCATGCCGCTCCTTCCGAAGACTGTGCATCATGGCAGGCGCCAACAGTTTATCGTGTCTGGCCCTTTGCAGGACGTTTGGTCGCGCGGCTCGACGCGCCGCCGTGTACACTGAGCCGTGCGGCTACCGGTCGTCGCGATGTTGCTTGGCTCGACGCTCGGGCTTTCGTCGTCCGCGCTCGCCCAGCGGTTCCCATTCGAGCGTTCCTTCGACATTGCCGGTGGATCCACGCTTGATGTTTCGACGATACGGGGCAAGATCGACGTGGTAGTCGGCGAGCCAGGCCGCGTCATCGTCGAAGGTACGGTGACTGTTCGGATTGGGTGGGACGCTCCCGCGAACGCCGTGGAGATCGCGCGGAACCTGGCGGATCAAGCTCCTGTGGAACGCGACGGAATGACGATTCGATTGCGTCCGCCTGATGACGCGGCGGATCGGCGTGCGGTCACGATCAGCTATCACGTGCGTGTTCCTCGCGACACTGAAGTTCTTGCAATCAGCGATTCCGGTGCAACCACAGTCCGGGGTGTCGCTGGAGCGGTATCCGTTCGGACACAGTCAGGCGCCATTGACGTCGGAGAGCTGGGAGGCACGACGAGAATCGCGACGGGCTCCGGTGCAGTGTCCGTCCAGGGCGTAGGCAGTGTGCTGGAAGTCACGACGAACAGCAGCTCTTTGACAGGGCGTTCGTTGAATGGCGATGTGAAGGTTCGAACGACGAGCGGCGCCGTTGATCTGAATCTGTCGGGTGGCGGCGCCGCGGACATCGAAACAGGATCAAGCAGCATCCGCGTGCGAGGCATTCGAGGCGCGTTGACAGCTACCACACAGAGCGGTCGAGTCACGGTGGACGGCGCGCCGGTGGCGCCCTGGAAGGTTTCCACCGGTTCTGGCAGCGTGGAGATGTCCTTGGGGATGTCGAGCGTGACCATCGATGCGAGCAGCGGTTCTGGCTCGGTCCGGCTCGCAGGAGCTCCCGTCGAGGGGACCGTCTCGAAGCGACGCATCAAAGGGGCCGTCGGCGGAGGTGGCCCACACGTCGCAATCGTTAGCCGAAGCGGGTCCATCCGGCTGACTGTTACCCCGCCGACCAAGCAGTGAAGCTTTTCCTACGTTTTCAGGGCCTCTGTCGGTTCGACCTCGAGCGCACGGCGGGCCGGCAGATAGGTCGCCGCGCACGCGACCATGACGAACGCCAGGATGGCGATGAGCGCAGCCGCGGTTCCCGCCGTCTCTAGCTAGACCGGGAACGCTCGACCGGAGAGCCTGTGCGAGCGCCCACGCGATCACGCTGCCGAGCGCGAGTCCGGGGACGACGCTCGTCGCCGCACCTCGCATGAGCATTCGAGGGATCGTCGAGTCGGATGCCCCGAGCGCTCGTCGAACGGCCACTTCGCCTCGGCGAAGACTGACGGCGTATGCCGTAATACCCCAGAGGCCAACGGCCGCCATTCCAAGGGCCATCATCGCCAAGGTGGAGAATCCACGAGAGTACAACTGGTGTAGCAACAGAGTGCTGCTAACCGCTGTGTCCATTGCGCGCGGTGGCTCGATCGGTGCGTCGGGAATGACCTCTCGCAGTCGCGCGTGGAGGGTCGATCCGTGGGCCGTCGGATCCCCTTGCAGGCGAACGACAATGCTGGGTCGTTCGAGCGCGACCTGTCGCTCAGTAACGTAAATGGCGAGCGGCGATTCGTCTGGTCGGGAAATCCATGCCGTCAGCCTGTTCACGAGCGTACCGTGCCGGGAGAACCACACCGCTTCGTGGGACTACAGGCCGTCGTCGTTAATTAATGAGTAGTTATTCTTGGCTGAGCCCTTAGTGATAGTCTTGCCGATCTGTCAGGAGGTGGTGCTGGCATGGAACATGTGCCGCCGACGTGATCCTCCTCCTCCCACGCCGATGACTGCTAGATCGCTGGCTCCGAGCCGTACGTTCCACCGGATCACGTTCCGCATGGCGATGGTGGCGTGTGCGGCAGTGCTCCTGGGCGCCCCAACGCTCCAGTCGCAGGCCTTGCCGCAATCGCCGTCTGAACCAGACGGAACGGCCGTTGTTTCCACAGCCTCACAAGACATGAGCGCACCGCCGTTCATTGGAGCAGCAGTCAACGAGGGCATGGACTTTGACGCCGTCGGCGTGCGCCAGCAGCCGTTCGACTGGAAGGCGCAGCGCCGCGCGTGCGAGAGCTGCCCTCCGCGGAGCGTCGGCAGAGCGCTGTTTCAGACCACGTTCGTCAACGTCGTGTACGAAATGGCCA
Organism: Vicinamibacterales bacterium; assembly: GCA_048594975.1. Lineage (GTDB taxonomy): Bacteria > Acidobacteriota > Vicinamibacteria > Vicinamibacterales > 2-12-FULL-66-21 > JBMDXB01. The sequence goes on from JBMDXQ010000129.1 coordinate 6,533, forward strand.
ACTTGATACGTGGCCAGGTCACGGCGAGGATTACGCCGAAGACCTGGTGGGCCAACATGTCGAACGGGTGGGTCTGGGATCTCGATGACTTCGCCGTCAATCAGATCGGCCATCCATACCAGGGCAACAACTACTTCAATTCGGGACGCGCCAACGGTCTGAGTTTCTACGAGTCGGCGGCGCTGACGGCGTTCGGCAGCGGCACCTGGGAGTATTTCGGCGAGACCAACAAGCCGTCGTTGAACGACTTCATCAACACGACGCTCGGCGGTATCGCGCTCGGCGAAATGTTTCACCGCACTGCCTGGCTTTTGCGCGACACCCACGGCACCGGGCGAGGGCGACTGTGGCGTGAAATCGGCGCGATGGCAATCGATCCGGTGACCGGCTACAACCGCTTCCGGACAGGAGATGCCAAGCGCATCACCGATCAGCCGCCGGATCTGGTGCCATCGTCGCTTACGGGATTCACCTCGGCTGGTGTGTTGTGGCGAGGATCGCAGACACGGGCGATCGACGCCACCGGGCAGCCGTTCCTGGAGATGGACGTTTTGTATGGCGATCCCAGAAGCGGCCGCAGCCGGACGCCGTATGACGCCTTTTCCGTGCGTGTTCGATTCGGCGGCGGCTCGGCGTTCAGCGAAGCCCGCGTGCGCGGGCGGCTGCTGGGCGAACCGATGGGCGGTGGAAAGATGCAGTTCACCGTCCTGCAGAGTTACGACTATCAGAGGAACGACGCCTATTCGACCGGAGCCCAGTCGCTTGAGGCGGCCGCCGGGCTGACGCAGGCGCTGTCGGCACGGACCAGCGTGTCGGTCTTGGGATGGGGAGGGCTGACGGTCCTGGGCGCCATCGATTCGCTTCCGCTCGGCATCACCGAACGTCCGCCGGAGCCGGAAGAACCTGGCGCCGGGCAGGGCATTTCGGAGGGCCCGCGCTTCTATGACTACGGTCCGGGATCGACGTTTGGCGCCGTCGCGCAGTTCTCTCGCGATAGCCGGCCGTTTGCCACGCTGTTCTACGAGGGACGCCATCTCTACTCGCTCGATGGGGTCCGGGCGAATCACTTCCTGCAGCGCACCAGGCTCGACCTGCTGCTGCCCCTGCGAGGCGCCTTCGGCCTGGGCGTCTCCGGGGAGTATTTCTTCCGTCAGAGCTTTTATCAGGACGAGGATCGCTCACAGCTCGAGTATCGATATCCGCAGTTCCGCGCCTACGTCACCTGGAGGATCGAGTGAAGCGGCGTCTTCTCGCCGTCCTCGGGTTCGCGATGCCGCTGGCCTGGTTCTACCCGGCTGATGCCGCGGCGCAGTCCTCCAACCTGTGGGTCACAGCCGGGACCGCGTTTGCAACGGTGCGCGGCGACTGCCAGACCTGCGAAGAGGACTTTCCGTACCGACACGCTCCGAGCCTGCTCGCCAACGCCGGCCGCCGCGTCAACAGCCAGATGGACGTCGGCGCCGAAGTGCTCTGGATGCCCGTGGACAGCGCGGTAGGCGAGATCCGCACCACTCACATCAACGCTATCGCGCAGTTCCGGCCATGGGCATCGAAGGGCTTTTTCCTCAAAGGAGGAGCCGGAATGGCCTTCGTCCGGAATTGGGTGGATGCGATCGGCCCGGAGCCGATCAATCAGAAAGCCCTGTCGGTCGTCATCGGCGCGGGGTGGGCAGTTCGGCCGAACGAGCGCGTGGGCTGGCAGGTGTTCGGCGCGCAGCACGTGGCGGCGATCGGCGATCTGCAAACTGCTGGAGAAGAAGTGGAGAACGTCGTCGGCAACTTCTGGTCGGTGGGTGTCGCGATCGTCATCCGGTAGTGGATTGCATCAACCGATTATCTGCGTCCCTCCCTTGCCTTTCCCGAGGACAATCAGGCCGGCTCGAGCCGCGACCGAACCAGCGCGACAACATCGCGGATGTCGACGCTCTTCACGCACAGGTTGTCGTTGCACGGCGACAGGCGCTGATAGTGCGGACCGATGCCAGTGGTACATGTGAACCCCGTCCGTATGGACGATGTCCGAACCCGTTGCCAGCGGACGGTATCGCTCCGGGACTTCGGGCCCGAAGAAGACGATACGTGAATCTTCGTTAGGTAAACGGTGAGCGACGAGCGCATCTGGCTCGGACGGCGTCCCCGAGCTCGTTCAGACCCTATTCTTGATTTCGTGTTTCTTGAGTTTGCGCTGCACTGATGAGCTGGTCTACCGGTACGGGGATTCGAACCCCGGTCCCGTGGCTGAGAACCACGTGTCCTGACCCCTAGACGATACCGGCACAGCCCTGCGCGCCCTAAGTCCAGTGTTTCGCAATTACGGTGACGTATTCTGCGCCGTCATGCGGCCGGCCGCACCGCGTCGGCGGTAGCGGCGAGCCGGGTCAACAGCTGATGCAAATCCGCCCGGGTAAAGGTCCAATCGAACGGCGTCGCGCTCGCTTGATAGCGTGCTTGAAACGCGAGCAGATAGTGTTCGAGTGCCGCCAAGCTGGCGAACTCGTTCGGCGTCAGGACCTTCCGTTGCACGATCGAGAAGTAGATTTCGATCTGGTTGAGCCAACTCGCGTGCCGAGGCGTGTGGACCGGGATCAGATTGCGCCAGCGCTGCTGCAGCCGCGCGTCACCGTTCGGGCCGCGATGCGCCGATCCATTGTCGGTCACCCAGAAGATGCGGCGTGCCGAACGGTATGGTTCCTGGGCCATGACCTGTTCCACCAAACGGTCGAAGGCGGCAATGCCGTTCTGGACCTCGCACCGACCAAAGAGGCGCGCGTGATGGACGTCCCACGCCGCCAGATAGGTCCAAGCGCCGCGTCGCTCGTATTCGTGCTCGACTCGGAGCGGGCGTCCGGGGGCGACGGGCGTCGACCGATGGCAGCGGTGCCGCGCTTGAATGCTGGTCTTCTCGTCTGCGGAGACGACGTAATCGTGCGGGCCCAACGGGCGGTCTTCCCAGCGGCAAGCGTAGAGATCGAGGACGGGCCCTGCCCGCTCGGCGAACTGCGGGTCGCGCGGAAAGACCCAGCTGCGATGGCGCCACGGACGAATCGCGTCGGCGTCCAACCAGCGCCACAGCGTCGTCCCGCTGATCGTGGCGACCAGGCCGCGGGCCAGCACTTCGCGGTGCAACTCGGTCAGCGACCAGCGCGCCAGCGGCACGCCGGCATCCATGGGGCGTTCGCACGCGATCCGCTTCACCTCAACGACGACGTTGGGGGGAAAAGCGGGCTGGACGCCCGCCGCGCGGCTCCTCGTCGAGGCCCGCGAGGCGGTCTTGGAAGAAGCGATGGCGCCACTTGCTGACGATTTGTCGCGGCATATCCAGCCGGGCGCCGATCTCGTCGTTGCCGAGGCCGGTGGCCGCGAGGAGCACGATCTTGGCGCGGATGACATCACGATACGGTGACGTATACGCGCGCGCTCGCGCGTTGAGCACCCGCTGCTCCGCGGCCGTGAGATGGATGACGAAGGGGCTTCTTCGTGGCAGATCGTGGCCCTCCCACGCCTCAACAAGGCTATCAGGCCGGCCGCCGATCTGTCATCAGAATACGTCATCGTATTTATGAAAGTCAGGACTAAGTCGACGACAGGAACCACCAATATTAACAACGGCTTCCGGCATCGTCAAGGCAAGGGGCCGGCCCGGACGAGCTGCGCGACACCCGCCGCTCGGCAGCCGTGACGTTGTCTGTCCTGGCGCGGCCCTTCAGGACCGCCTCCACACTCCGCTATCATTCGACATGCGGTTTCTCCTTGCGCTGGTCCTGCTTCTCGCCCTCGCCGCCGGCGGCGCCTACCTCTACGCCGGGCGGATGGCCGGCCCCTCGATCGAGATCGCAAAGCCGGACAAGTTCATCGGGCAGTCCACGCCGCTCGAGGTCGTCGTGTCGGCGCCGCGCGGCGAGCTGAGCTCGCTGCGCATCAGCGTCGAGCAGGGCGGCAAGAGGATTCCCGTCGGCTCGCTGACGGACCTCCCGGGCGAAGCCATCAAGCAGGACGCGGCCGACCGGCTGCGCGTGACGCGCGACGTGGGAAAGAAGAGCCTGGCCGAACTCCAGCAGGGCGACGCGAGGATCGTCGTCACCGCTTCGCGCCCGGTGCTGTATGGCCTGCGGCAGGCGGAATCCACGGCGACGCGCGACGTGAAGGTCCGGCTCGAGCGCCCGCGCGTCGCGGTCTTCTCCACGCACCACTTCGTCAACCTCGGCGGTTCCGAAATGGTCGTGTATCGCGCTACGCCCGATGACGTCCAGTCGGGCGTGCTCGTCGGAGATCTCGAGTACCCCGGTTTCCCGGCCTCCGGCGCGACCGTCCAGGGGGTGAGGATCCCGGACCCGGCCGCGCGCATCGCCTTCTTCGCGTTGCGCTACGACCAGGATCTCAAGGCGCCAATCCGCGTGTTCGCGCGCGACGAGGCAGGCAACGTGACGCGGGCGACGTTCGACTACCGCGTGTTTCCGAAACGGTTCAAGACGAGCAACATCCAGGTGGACGAGAAGCTGCTCGACGAGGTCGTGCCCTCTATCCTGGAGGGGACGGACGAAATCAACCCGGAAGGCTCGAGTGTCGACAAGTTCCTCGCGGTCAACAGCGAGCTGCGCCGGAAGAACAACGAGAAGATCGCCTCGTTCGCCTCGCAGACCGCGCCCGAGATGCTGTGGCGCGGCCAGGTGTTCCATCCCTTCGGCAGCACCGCGGTCGAGTCGGCGTTCGCCGACTATCGCACCTACTTCCACGGCGGGAAGGAGGTCGATCGCCAGGTGCACCTCGGGTTCGACCTGGCGTCGCTCGCCGGAGCGCCGATCGTCGCCGCCAACCGCGGCAAGGTGCTCTTCGCCGACGAGCTCGGCATCTACGGCAACACGGTGATCATCGATCATGGACTGGGGCTGCAGTCGCTTTACGCGCATCTCTCGTCGATCGGCGTGAAGCCGGGCGACATGGTCGAGAAGGAACAGGAGATCGGGCGCAGCGGCAAGACCGGCATGGCGCTCGGCGACCACCTGCACTTCACGATGCTCGTCAACGGCCAGATGGTGAACCCGGTCGAATGGTGGGACGCGCACTGGATCGAGGACAGGATTCTGCGGAAGCTGCGCGGAGGTTAGGGGCAACTGCAGATGCAGGGGGCATGTGCAGAGTGCAGGGTGCCGTGCCGGATGCTGCTGCACGGGCTGGAGCAGGTGCTTGATAGACGCGCGCAGCACAGAAGCACCAGGAGCGCACCGTGCCGTGCACCCCATGCGTGATGGGAGAATCGTGCGGGTGAACAGCTGGCGGACAATGGGCCTGCTTGCCCTGGTGACGGCCGGCGCGTGCGGTGGCGGGGAATCCGGCAGCCGGGTGACACCTCCGCCGGGCGCCAAGGCGGTCGACGTCTCGTTGGCGGGAACGCTTTCCGGTCGCGTACACTACGAGGGACCCGTTCCGGCAGCCGCGCCGATCGCGATGTCGTCCGATCCGTACTGCGCCCGCGCCAACCAGTCGGGGACAGCGTCCGAGTCGGTCGTCGCAGAGAATGGCGGCCTCGGCAACGTGTTCGTCAACATCAAGGACGGCCTCGGCACCTACTGGGTGGACGTGCCGAGAGAAGCGGTGACGCTCGACCAGCAGGGCTGCCGCTACGCGCCGCACGTCCTCGGTGTCCGCGCCGGCCAGGTGCTGCGCATCAGCAATAGCGACGCGACCATGCACAACGTGCACGCGCTGGCGCCGGTGAACGGGGACTTCAACTTCAGCCAGCCGATCAAGGGGCAGGCGAACGACAGGATCTTCAAGGCGCCGGAAATGATGGTCACCTTCAAGTGCGACGTGCACGCCTGGATGAACGCCTACGTCGGGGTGGTCAATCACCCGTACTTCGCCGTCACCTCGCCGGACGGCCGGTTCGAGCTGAAGAACGTGCCCGCCGGTACGTACACGATGGAGGCGTGGCACGAGAAGCTGGGCCTGCAGACGAAGAGCGTCACGCTCGGCGAGAAGGAATCGAAGGCGATCGCGTTCGCGTTCAAGCCCGGCGAGGGCCGACCTTGAGATCCACGGCCAATGCGGTTCCCATCGCCGCCCCGCGCAGCCGCGCCGCCGACTACGCGGCGCTGGCCAAGCCGCGGCTGAACGTGCTCGTCGTCGCCTCCGCGCTCGCCGGGTACGCGATGGCGGGCGGCGACAGCGGTCACGCCGGGGTCGTGCTCGCCGTCCTCGCCGGCACCGGACTGGTCGCCGGCGGTGCCTCCGCCTTCAACCAGGTGCTCGAGCGCCGGACCGACGCGCTGATGAAGCGGACCCGGATGCGACCGCTGCCGGACGGGCGTCTCGGCGCCATCGAAGCGACCGGCGTCGCGGCGGCGCTCTCCGCCGCCGGCCTGCTGATCCTCTCGTTCGGCGCCAACCTGCTGAGCGCCGCCGTGGCCCTGACGACGCTGGTCACCTACGCGGTCGTCTACACCCCGATGAAGCCGCATTCATCCTTTGCGACCGTCATCGGCGCCATCCCCGGCGCGCTGCCTCCCGTGATCGGCTGGGCCGCGGCGCGCGACGCCCTCTCGCAGGGCGCGTGGGTGCTCTTCGGCATCGTGTTCCTGTGGCAGCTTCCGCACTTCCTCGCGATCGCGTGGATCTACCGCGACGATTACGCACGCGCGGGCTTCCCGATGCTGCCGGTGATCGAGCCCGACGGCCGCAGCACCGGCCGGCAATCGGCCGTCTACGCGGCGGCGCTGCTGCCGCTCAGCCTCGCGCCCACCCTGCTCGGGATGGCCGGGCAGGCGTATTTCGCCGGGGCGCTGGCGCTGACGCTCGCCTTCCTCGGTCTCGCCCTCCGGTTCGCCACCACGCGCTCCCCCGCCGACGCGCGCCGGCTGTTCTTCGGCTCGATCGTCTACCTTCCGGTGTTGTGGATCGTCATGATCACGAATCGGGTCTAGGTGGCGAGGGTCCGAGGGTGCCGCATCCCTGAACTCCCGTGACCGTCTCCGATCTTCCGGCCCTCAACGCGGCGCTCAACGCTACATCCAGCGTGCTCCTGGTCATCGGCTATGTGCTGGTGCGCCGGCGCCGACTGCGCGCGCACCGGGCGGTGATGCTGTCCGCATTCGGCGTCTCCGTGCTGTTCCTCGCCTCGTATCTCGTCTATCACGCCCACGCCGGGTCGCGGCCCTTTCCCGGGCAAGGGCCGATTCGGGCCGTCTACTTCTTCATCCTGATTACCCACGTCGTCCTGGCGGCACTGATCGTGCCGATGGCGGTGGTCACCCTCTCGCGCGCACTGAACGAGCGGTTCGATCGCCACGCCGCGCTCGCGGGCTGGACGCTGCCGATCTGGCTGTACGTGTCGGTCACCGGCGTGATCGTGTACGTGATGCTCTACCGGGTCGCCTGGTGAACGCCCGGCAGTCTTCTTGCGTCGTCTACCTTCGCCACGCCAGCCACTGAGCGGAAGCGTCTGGAATCCCGGTCTGCCGTGCCTTGTGCCGGGTTTCCGGCGACGGGAAGCGTCGTCGGTGTGTCAGAAGTGTAAGCGGCGCGACTCCGCTCCGTCACACCGCCTGCTGGAGTGATCAATCGCCAGGACGATTGACGATGCGGTCTCCCGGGTCACGCGCGCCCGGGCGGTCTGATCGATGGGAACGACACCGGCTGCGACGGCCGTCGACCCGAGGATGTTGAGCGGCACGGCGGCGCTCGTGTTCGCCGCCCTCCTGCTGCTTCTCTACTTCTACCGGAAGCGCGAGTACATCCTGTTCTGGACCGCCGGCTGGCTGCTGGTGGCGGCGGCGAGGTTCGTGGTTCTGCTGCCGTACGGGAGCGGGCGGCTCCGCTGGATGACCTACGGCGTGTCGCAGCTCCTCGGCGTGGCGAGCGCGTTACTGTTCGTGGTGAGCGCCGACGCCTACACCGCGCGGCCGCGGTTCCGGAGGAGCTACGGCATCGTGCTGCTGCCGGTGCTGCTCTGGTTCACGCTTGCGCCGCTCGCGCTCGGGCGCAACGCCGCGTTCGCGCCGGGACACATGCTGATTGCCGGCGCGCTCGCCGCCGCCGGCGTCGCCCACGTCGCGCTTCTCCGCAAGTCGCGGCTCTTCGGCGCCGTCGCCATCGCCTCCTCGTTGCTCGGCCTCGCCATCTCGAACCTGTGGGTGGCGCTCGGCGTGCAGGCGCCGGAGGAAGCGGTCTCGGGCCCGAACGCCTACGCCACGCTGGGGTTCTATCTGGTCGCGGCGCTCGGCATGCAGCTCATGACCTTCGAGGACATGACCTACGAGCTGCGGATCACGAACCGCGAGCTCGAGGCCGCGCAGGCGGAGCTGCGCGACCTGGTGACGACCGACCCGCTCACCGGCTGCCGCAACCGCCGCTTCTTCGACGAGGTCATCGGCCGGGAGCTCGAACGGCATCGCCGCTACCGTATCCCGCTCTCGCTGCTGTTTGTCGACATCAACCGCTTCAAGGTCATCAACGACACGCTCGGCCACGAGGCGGGCGACCGCGTGCTGCAGCAGGTCGCGGCGTTCCTGATGCACCGCGTCCGGGAAGCCGACGACGTCTTCCGCTGGGGCGGCGACGAGTTCCTCATCCTGATCTCCTGCGGCGAGCAGGAGGCGCAGCACAAGGGAGCGGAGCTCCAGGCGGCGTTCGCGCGGTCGAGCAAGGCGGCGGCGCTGCCTGCGGGCGTCGGCCTGAGCGTCGGCTGCACCGAGGTGTCGCCGGAGACCCGCGACATCATGCCGCTCGTCAAGGAGGCCGACGCGCGGATGTATGCGGACAAGAAGAAGGGCAAGAAGAAACGATGAGATCGGGCGATCCGGCGATCGAGTGATCGGGCCACCGCCAGCAATGGCTCAATCGCTCAATGGCTCGATGCTCTTCACCGATACAACAGGTACTTCGCCCTGAGCAGCCGCCAGCGCGATTCGGCGACTCCCCAGCCGGCGGCGATCAGGGCCGGGTCCTCGCCAGCGCGGATCCGCGCCAGCCCCTCCGTCGAGCCGAAGAGCCGCTCGGCCGAGTCGAGCTCGAACCGCGTTCCGTACAGCCGGTGGAGCTGCGCGGCGATCTCGAGGCCGACCCGCACTGGACGGAGCGCCGTCCGATCGGTCACCACCATGAACACGCCGCCGCACTCCACCTTCGCATGCCGGTTCGACACCGGCGTGAAGCGCACCGGGTAGAACCGGATCCCCGGCAGGGTCCGCGCGTTCAGCGCGTCGGCCAGGGCGACGCCGTCGATCCACGGCGCGCCGACCTGTTCGAACGGCGTGTCCGTCCCCCGGCCCACCGAGATGTTCGTACCCTCGATCGCGCCGATCCCCGGATACAGCGTCGCCTGGAGCAGGTTGCGCATGTTGGGTGACGGATTGATCCACGGCAGCCCGGTCGCGTCGAACCACTGGTCTCGATGCCAGTTCTTCAGCTCGACGACCGTGAGATCGGCGCCGATCCCGTTCTCAGCGTTGAACAGCTTCGCCAGCTCGCCGAGCGTCAAGCCATGGCGGATCGGCATCGCCGGAAAGTACCCGGTGAAGCCCACCGCCGCCTTGTCGAGCGCCGGCCCCTCGAACTGGAAGCCGTTGATCGGGTTCGGCCGGTCCAGGACCACCACGGCGATCTTCCGCCTCGCTGCTTCCTCCATCACGTACGCCATGGTCGTCATGTAGGTGTAGAAACGGGCGCCGATGTCCTGCAGGTCGACGACCAGGGTGTCGATGCCGGCCAGCATCGCGTCGGTCGGCCGACGCGTGTCGCCGTAGAGCGAGTGGATGCGAAGGCCGGTCCTCCTGTCCCCACTCGATGGCACCTTCGCATCGAGCACGCCCCGGATGCCGTGCTCGGGACTGAACAGCGACACGAGCGTGACACCCTTCGCGCCGTGGATGAGATCGATCGTCGTGGAGCCATCGCGCGCCCGCCCGGTGTGATTGGTGACGAGGCCGACCCGCTTTCCCTGTAACCGCGCGAAGCCCTCGGCACGAAGCACGTCGATGCCGCTGAGCACCGCTGGCGCCGGACGCGGCGGCGCCACCGGCCCGCTCGGCCCGAAGTCCCGGCCCGTCCAGCTCGCCCGCAGGCGCACGTCGTCGGGCAGGTCCGGAATCGCCGCGGCGGCGATGGTGGCGACGCGCGCCCGCAGCGGCGTGACGTCCCCCTTGCCGTCCGGGTGCAGCCGGTTCGACAGGAACACCACGAAGAGATCGGTTGCCGGATCGATCCAGAGCGACGTCCCGGTGAACCCGGTGTGCCCGAACGATCCCAGCGGCAGCAGCTCACCGCGGTTCGACGAGTACGAGGAGTCCATGTCCCATCCGAAGCCGCGCACGTTGCGCTCGCCCGGCGGGGTCGCCGGCGAGGTCATCTTCGCAACGGTCAGCGGCGACAGGATGCGCGTCCCCTTGTAGGAGCCGCCCTCGAGCAGCATGCGGCAGAAGATCGCGAGATCGTCGGCAGTGCCGAACAGGCCGGCGTGGGCGGGCACGCCCGCCCAGCGCCGCGCGGGCGGATCGTGCACGCTGCCGCGCAGCCTCAGCAGGTAGCGGCCCACCCACCGCCACCCGAAGCG
>JBMDXQ010000013.1:0-2080 GCA_048594975.1 Vicinamibacterales bacterium
TCGCCTCGCGCGTGAGCCCTGCTGGCGGACGACCGAAGAGCTGCCCGATTTCCTGCAGAAACGCCTCGCTCAAAGGCAGAATATCGCTCGGGCGCTCGCGCAATGGCGGAAGCTTGATGTCGAACACTTGCAAGCGGTAGAAAAGGTCTTCGCGAAAGTCCCCGCGCTCCATCGCTTTCTTCAAGTCGCGATTCGTCGCCGCGATCACGCGCACGTTGGCCTTGAGCAGACGTGTCGAACCGAGCCGCTGGAATTCTCGCTCTTGCAGCACACGCAGGAACTTCGCCTGCGCCGACGGACTCATTTCCGCCACTTCGTCGAGAAAGAGGACGCCACCGGCAGCGAGCTCGATCTGTCCGGGCTTTGCGTGCTGCGCGCCGGTAAACGCTCCCCGCTCGAAGCCGAACAGCTCCGACTCGAGCAGCTGCTCTGGAAGGGCGGCGCAGTTGAGCGCCACAAACGGTCCGTCTGCACGATTCGAGGCGTGGTGGATGAATCGGGCCACCACCTCCTTTCCGGTGCCCGACTCTCCCACGAGAAGCACGGTGGTGTCCGTCGAAGCGACGCGCATAGCCGCCTTGAGCACCAGCTGCCATTGTGGCGACGGCCCGACCATTCGTCCCGTCTTCGCGGCGAGCTCGTCCGACAGCGACTTGACCCGCTCCTCCAGGTGGTCCGCCCGCAGTTTCGCCTCAGTAGCTTGACGTGACATCTCGGCGAGTTGTTCGTGCGAGACCGCCAACGCGACATGGTCGGCAATGCGGCGGGCAGCGGCCAGCTGCCCTTCATCGAATGCGTGAGGGCGCTTCGACCAGAAGGTCAGAATGAGCCCCTGGTCGAGGGCAGCCACGTGGACCGCCAGCATGGACCGGTAGCCTTGCGAGCGAATGAGATCCCAGAAATCCCGTGGCTCGACGACAAGGCGCGTGTCAGAGGCATCGAAGTCGCTGAGAATCGCGGTCCCGCCGGCTTCGGGGATCACCTGTTGCACCTTCAGCCGAGCGGGTAGCGGTTCCCACTCATCGGAGGCGGCCTCGACCACAACCTCCCCTTCTCGATTCAAGAACGCGAGCGTCAGCCGGTCGTGCGGAAGCACCGTCGACGAGATTTGCGAAATGCGCGGAAACACCTGGCGAATATCCAGCACGGTCGTCAGCGCGCGTAACAGTTCGTCCGATGCCTCGAGGTTCCGCTGTCGCTCCCGTTCGAGGGCAAGCGACTGCTGCAACGCGCCGTAGTTCAGGGCGTCGTCAACGGCGAGCGCCACCTGATTCGCCACGAGCGACAGAAACGTGACTTCCTTCGTGTCGTACACGTGGAACTCCGAGTTGCCTGCCACCAGCATGCCGATGCGGCGACGCGGCGTCGTCAGCGGCAGTGAACACGTCGATCGCACGTGTTGGTCGCGGAAGTACGCCATGGCCTTGGGAAACCTGGTCTCGTCTTCAACGTTGGGGATGACGAGCGGCGCCTGATGGCGAACCGTCCAATAGGTAAGAGACTCCTCAGGGGACAGGTTCGGCGGCGGCAGCGGGTTGCCGGCGGCTGCGAGCACGCGCAGGTCCAGACTGTGCGTTGCTTCGTCGTAGAGGCCAAGGCCGAGGTAGGTAAAACGGACGACAGGCCGGAGTTCGCGCGCCAGACTGCGGAAGAGCGTGTCGCGGTCGTGATACGCCCGAAGGGCCTCGGACACACGGATGAGGGCCTCATACCGTGCCACGGTTGAGGCTGGGCTGACGCGGTCGCCGGTCGCTGCGTCGTTCCCGCTCCCAGCTGCCATGTGCCTCCTCTCGTCGAGGCTCTCACGTGATTATGTGGCATTCATGGGCTTCGCGCGCGACTTCGCCTGTGCATCCATGACCACTGCGCATCCATGCACAGACAGTTCGAACGGCACAGCTATGCCTCTCGGTTCGCTGGCAGCGGCCAGGGAACAGGTCTTCCCCGGTTCTTTTCTTGCTTCATCGTGGACGAAAGCGTGGAACACCAACGTGGTGGGACGTAGCCGTGAACGCAACCCTTGACACGGACAGCCGCTCCGGGGCGTTGCCCGCGATCTCACCCGACATCTCCGATAGCG
>JBMDXQ010000130.1:0-15726 GCA_048594975.1 Vicinamibacterales bacterium
CGCGCTCGTCGAGTCGAGCCGCGAACAATCGAAGCACGACTCGAACCACATCGACATCTGGCGGCTGAAGCTCGAGCCGGAGAGCAAGGACTTCGTCCGCATGACGCGATGGGGTGACTACCCGGGCTACAAGGCCTCGAATCCGGTCGTGAGCCCGGACGGGCGCACGATCGCCTTTCAGTCCGCGCGCAGCACCGACGAGGCCGGCGTCGGCTACGGCATCTTCCTGTTGACAGTGAAATAGCGCCGGTCACCGCCGCACGACGGCTGTCCCGGGCGGCGGGTACTTCTTCGACTCGTCGTCCAGGACGAGCACCCAGTCGAGGAGCTCACCCGGTTCTGGCGGCGTGAACGTGCGCTCGCCGGTGTTCGCGAAGGTGCCGATGGCGGTCGCCTCGCCGGTGCGCGGGTTGAACCACCACGCCTTCACGCGCGCGCCCGTGATCGTGCTCATCCGCACGGCGAACGGCCGGCCAACCGGCGCGTATACCATCGTGTAGCTGCCCTCGGCGTCGCGTGTGGCGACGAACGCGTAGCGGCCGGCGCCGGGAACGCTCGTCGGCACCCGGCCGGTCACGATGATCTCCTGGTCGGGGATGCGCGTGAGGAACGGGCGCGACTCCATCAGCGCGCGCCCGTGCTCCATCTGCCGCGCGCCGGGCTGCTCGATGGCCTCGGTCCACGGCAGCAGCGGGTTGTTCACCGGCTTCCGGTCCGGCGTCCACATCTGCCACACCAAGTGATGGCCGTAGGTGTGACCGAACGCGCCGGTGAACAGGCCCCAGTAGAGCGGCCGCCGTACGTCGGCAGAGATGGAGTGGCCGAGCTTCTTGGCGTCGAACGAGATCGGGTGGTCCTCGTAGATCGGCTCGCCGTCGATCACCGGCTTGACCGGCGTCCGGTCGTAGTCGGTGCGCGTCTGGTCGTAGCGACCGGTGAACTCCGTCACGTGGCCGTTCTGCCGCATGTTGAAGTCGAGCCACTCCTCACCGTGGAACGGCGTGGACGAACCCTGGCCGCCGGTCGGATGGAACGTGATCAGGTGCACGCCGCCGTCGCCGGCGCGGAGCCCGGTTGCCATGGCGCGGATGATCGCCCCGTGCGCGCCGGTCTCCATCGGTCGATCGCCGCCGAGTATCCAGACGATGCCGGCGCCCCTGTAGCGGCGGCCCAGCCACTCGCCGTACTCCCGAGCGTTCGCGGGCGTGAAGATCTCCGGCCCGACGCCCCACTTGCGGTTCCACTTGTCGCCCCACGTCGGGAGCAGCCCGACGTAGAGGCCGAGCTCGTTCGCCTTCGCGACGACCCAGTCGACGTGGGCGAAGTACTCCTCGATCGGCTGGGTCGGATCGCTGCTGCGCAGCGGGAGGTGACCGTAGGCGTTCGGCGCCGTGAGGCCGTCGAACTCCGCGAGCGCGACCGCCTGGATGACCGTGAACCGCTGCTCGGCGCGGCGCTTCAGGTAGCGCTCCGCCTCCTCGCGCGTGGCGCGGTGGAACAGCTCCCACGCGGTATCGCCGAGCCAGAAGAACGGCCTCCCGTCTGCGGTCACCAGGAACCGCCTGTTCTCGGATACCTTCAGCTGCGGCAGCGGCCCGGCCGCAGCAAACGTCGAGCACATCAGCGCGGCGGCAGCGAACGCGGCCATCCGGCTCATACCGTCGATGGCTCCGGGTGCACCCACGGCGCGCGGTAGGGCCGCCGCAGGAGCGTGTTAGCTTCCGCATCGCCCATGACGAGTCCCTTCGCGTGGTCCCAGGCCAGCGTCCGCCCGAGCCGCATCGAGAGGTTCGCGAGGATGCACGCGGTCGCCGAGATGTACCCTTCCTCGATGTCGGCCACGGGCCTTTCCCGCGTCGCAATGCAGGAGAGGAAGTCCTTCATCTGCCCGCGAATGGCCGGTGCGACATGCCGCTCGAGGTCCTTCTCGGTCTTGTCCTCCGGGAACTGCTCGAGCTCGTACACGACGTCCTCGTGGAGCGGCTTGCTGCCGTCCGTCGAGGGGATGAAGTCCCAGCTGAACACGCTCGCCTTGAGCGTGCCCCTGTCGCCGTAGAACGTGGCCGCCCAGGGGTACTTCGGGTCCGGTGGATCGCCGTAGGTGCGGTGCGTCCAGACCACAGGCAGGCCGCCGAACTCGAACGTCGCGGTCTGGGTGTCGGAGATGTTCGCGCGGCTCTGCTTGTGCACCACGATGCCTCCGGCGGAACTCACGCGCTCCGGCGCGCCCAGCCCGAGCATCCACCGCACCATGTCCAGCATGTGTACGCCCATGTCGCCGACGATGCCGTTGCTGTATTCCATGTACGCGCGCCAGCGGCGCGGGTGGACGAGCGCGTTGTAGGGGCGCATCGGCGCCGGCCCCGTCCACATCTCGTAGTCGAGGTGCGGGGGCGGGGTCGTGTCGGGCGGGTTCTCCCGCGCCCGCATCGGGTAGTAGCAGTAGACCTCGACCAGGCCGATCGTGCCGAGCAGCCCTTCGCGGATCACCCGGTCGCGCGCGTGAATCAGGTGGGGCGTGCTGCGCCGCTGCATGCCGACCTGGACGACGCGTTTGTACTTGCGGGCCGCCGCCCGCATCGCCTGGCCCTCGACGACGTCCACGCTGATCGGCTTCTGGACCCAGACGTCGGCGCCGGCCTTGATCGCCTCGATCGTCGGCAGCGCGTGCCAGTGATCGGGCGGGACCACCAGCACGATGTCGAGGTCGCGCGCCTTCAACATCTCGCGATAGTCGGTGTAGGTGCGCGGCTTCTTCTTCGACGCCTGGCGCGCCGCCACCTGCCCGGCGGCGTCGGCGAGCATGTTGCGATCCACGTCGCACAGCGACACGACCTCGACCGGGGCCACCTGAATGAGCCGGAACAGGTCCGTCTTGCCGTACCAGCCGCTGCCGATCAGGCCGACGCGCGGGCGCATCTCTGCGAGTTGCCCGGCGTAGGCCGGCACACGCGATGCCACGAGCGCAGCGGCGCCCTGCTTCAGGAAGTCGCGACGATGCATCCCGGGGTCCTCCATGGTTGGAGCGCCACTATACCGCAACCACGGTAGGCGGCCGCCCGGCCGCGCACCGGACTAGAATCTCGTACATGGCTCCGGCGAAGAACTCGCTTGCCGCTCGCTACGTCGTCCACTCCGGCGCGCGCTTCCGCCTGGATTCGATCGACCCGGACAGCACGAACGGCTTGGACAGGCAGCAGGGGCTGTCGCTGCTCGAGCAGCGGACCCGGGAGATCGGCGAGCTGCAGGAGGCGCTGTACGCCGTCGATCGCTGGAGCGTGCTCCTGATCTTCCAGGCGATGGACACCGCCGGCAAGGACGGCGCGATCAAGCACGTCATGTCCGGCGTCAACCCGGCTGGCGTCCAGGTCTTCTCCTTCAAGGCACCGTCGTCCGAGGAGCTCGACCACGATTACATGTGGCGCACCACCCGGTGCCTGCCCGAACGGGGCCGCATCGGCATCTTCAACCGCTCGTACTACGAGGAAGTACTCGTGGTGCGGGTGCACCCGGAGCTGCTGGCGGGGCAACGGCTGCCGGACGGCGCGGTGCCGAAGGACATCTGGAACCGCCGCTTCCAGGACATCAACGCCTTCGAGCGCCACCTGGCCCGCAATGGCTACGCGATCCGGAAGTTCTTCCTGCACATCTCGAGGGAGGAACAGAAGCGCCGGTTCCTGGCCCGGCTCGACACGCCGGAAAAGAACTGGAAGTTCTCGATCGGCGACGTCGACGAGCGCGCGATGTGGGACCGCTACATGGCCGCGTACCAGGACATGCTCCGCCACACCTCGACCGGGTACGCGCCCTGGCTCGTCGTGCCGGCGGACCACAAGTGGTATGCACGCCTGATCGTGGCAACCGCCACCCTCGACGCGATGCGCGAGCTGAAGCTGCAGTTCCCGAAGACCACGCCGAGGCGAGCACGCGAGCTGGCCGAGGCGCGCGAGCACCTGGTGAAGGAGCGCCGCTGACCCGTCTCCCGGATCAGCACGCGCGCCACGGCTCGGGAGTATCGCAGGCGTAGCTCCATCAAGGCTCGTGAGCTTCGATGGTCTGCAGTGTCCGGGCGCCGCGAGCCACTCCATCGGGCTGTCAACCGCGTCCCTTTCCCTTCACAGCACTTTCCAGCACGCTGGCGATCGCGAGGATGGTATTCCAGTTGCGCGTGGTGACCCGGGCTCCGAACAGCCGGTCGAGTGTCCCGAGGTAGCCGATGACCTTCATGTCGCGCCGGTAGACACCCACGACGAACCGGCCTTCCGTGCCAATGATTTTCAGCAGCCACTTTCCGGTAGGCGGAAAGCGCACGGGAATCGATGGCGCCACGCGCGGGCGCCGCGGCAGGACGCTGACGAAGCGGACGATGTCGGGTCGCACCGGCTGGCCGGAGAATTGGTCACCGGACGTCAGCCTCAAGATATCGCGGTCGCGGCAAATCACCATCTCCGCTTCGAAGGGAAGCCGGCGCGTCAATTCCTCGCGCAGCTGCGCCCGGCTGACCGATCGCCTGATGACGAACGTACCGGCCGCCCCGATGTTGACAGCGTCGAGGTGCTTCAGCTGTCCGGCAAGCGCGGCCGGCCGGAAGGTCCGGTGACCGCCAATGTTGATCCCTCTGAGGAAGACCACGAGTGCCACGAGTTCCATTCTGGCAGTGCAATTACCGCAACTTCACGTGCAGGTAGACCGAATGCCGTCCGTAGGTCTCGTAGAACGGCCTGAAAGCGACGCCGTCGATGCTGAACCGGAGCGTCGCCGGATCGCCCGTGACGGATCTGCCGATGTCCTCCGCGTCGAGCACGATCGGACGCCAGTCCGTCCTCGGGCCCGACTCCTCCGCTGCCAGCAGGATCGGGCCGTAGAAGATGCTGGCGACGTTCGGCTGATCCATGACGGGCTGCAGGTGGAAGTGGAACGGCATGCGGAGCTCGATCGTGTCGTTGGTGCGCCACTTCCTCGCGAGCGTCAGGTACGTCCCGGGCATCGCCTTCAGCCGCTGCTCGCGTCCGTTGATCTTCACGAAGAACCCGCGCGTCGCCCAGCGCGGCACGCGCACCCTGATGTCGAACTCGCCGCCGCCCTGGACGACCAGGCGCGTCGTATCGGCGTGGGGGAAGTCGGTCATCTGCTGCACTACGACCTTCCGCTCGCTCCAGTTCAGCGTCGACGGTACGAACAGGTTGACGTAGAGCGTCCGGGTGTCGGCGCTCCGGAAGTAAATCGAGTCCTGGAGCTTCGTGTGGCTCTCCAGCGCCGTGCCGTTGCAGCAGGTGAAGCCGTCCATGTCCGCGTTCGTGAACCGCTTCTGCGCGCCCGGGTTGAGCGGCACGTGGTAGGTGTTGCCGGGATCGGCCTCGGCGACCGACGCCAGGATGTGGTTATAGAGCGCCTGCTCGTAGTGGTCCATGTACTTGGCGGTCTGGTCGTACATGAACAGCTGACGGTCCAGCTTGAGGAGGTTGTAGGTTGCGCAGGTCTCGTTCTGACCGCCGGGGGCGAACCCGTTCTCCCAGAGAGTGTCTGGCTGCGCGGTGAAGCACTCGGCGTTGTTCGGGTTGCGGGCACCGGCCACGCCCCCGATGCTGTACATGTAGCTGCGGTTCACGATCTCCCAGAAGTTGGCGGCGATCACGTAGTAGGGTAGCTCACCCGTGCCGCGGAAGGTCTCGAGCGCCCCGGTGATCTGCGGAAGGTGCTGGTTGGCATGCTTACCCCGGATCGTGTCCACGTTCCGGGCGAGGCCGTGTTCGCGGCCCGCGTTGCCGAAGAAGACGGTGGTGTTGTCGAAGAGCTTCGCGCACTCGAGGAACTGCCGGTCGCCGGTCAGCCGGAAGAGCCGCGCCATCACTTCGTTCATGCCTCCATACTCGCCGGCGATGTAACGGCTCCACATGCCGGTGCGCGTATCCGCGGGAAGGGCCTTCAGGCGGGCATGCACCCACGCACCCATGCCCCTGGCTACGTCCAGCGCCTTGGGGTTCCCGGCGACCTCATAGCTGTCGAGCAGGCCGGCGAGGATCTTGTGGAGCGTGTAGTAGGGCGCCCAGATCTGGCTGTCCTGCGTCCCGTAGGTCGCTCCCTTTTCGAGCATGATGAACTGATCCGGCGGGTAGGCGCTGATGAACCCCACGCCCCAGTTCCAGTAGTCGCTGCGGATCGCTCCGGCCCGCAGATTGGAGTCGTACCCGGTGCGCCCCGGGCCCGGCGGGACTGCGGTGGAGTCCGCCGCGAACGGGCCACCCTCCTGCGCCGGCCGGCCGGACTTCCGCGACAGGTCGTACAGGGTGTCGATGAGGTAGTTCATCTTCTCGAGGAAGTTTGCCCGCAGCCCCTCGTCGAAGATCGTGCCCGCGTAGGCCTGCGCGATCGCCGTCAGATAGTGGCCGCTCGCGTGCCCGCGGAGCCGGGTCGTCTGGCTGTCCCACCCCTCGAGTGGCAGCGCGCCTGCGGGCTGCGGCTGTCCGAACGCGTCCCTGAAGTTGTAGAGGAAACGATCGGGATTGGTGGCGGCCAGCGCGCGGATGAATTTGTAGCGGTTCCTGATGAACGGCGTGTCGCGGCCCCTGGTGTCGCGCTCCAGCACGACCTGGCTGAGGGAAAACGCCTCCACCAGTCGGCTCGGGGGTGTCGTCGTCCCCACCGGCACCTTCACGATCACCGTCGCCTTCGGCTCGAACCGCGTGCCCGGGACTCTGCCGGTCACGGTGTAGTTCCCTGGCTTCAGCACGTCACGGTTGTCTGTGGGCGACGGCCAGATCACGCGCACGTCGGGGCCCTTCCCGTTCCCGCGGTACACGGCCGGGAGTGTGCGCGGCAACCGCGGCAGCGTCCCGACGACCGTCTCGACTTTGATGTCCGGGACGTGTGCCAGGCGCGAAGCGAACGGCGATTCCCGCGGGATCGCAGCCGTGGAGATCTCCGGGGCGGGCGCGCCACGGCCCCTGGTGATCTGCCGCGCCGACAGGGCGTTCCTGCGGATGGTGGACACCTGCTCGTCGGTCAGCGCGATGCGATAGATGCGGACGTCGCGCAGCCGCCCGTGCAGCGAGGGTTCGGTGTCAGACTGGGAGCGGCCGATGAAGAGACGATTCGCCGTGCCGGACGTCCGTTCGAGAATCCGCGCGGCGTTGACAGGGACACCGGCCGCCTGGCCGACCCTCGCGCCATCTAGGTAGGTGGTCAGAACGCGAGCGGCCGGATCGAGCACGATCGCGAGGTGCACCCACCGGTTCTCGAGAAACGGCGCTGCTGCGGTTTCGTGGACCTTGCCCTGAAGGACGATCGAGGCGCGGAAGCCCGCCGGATTCGCCACGGCGAACAGCCTCGCCGACGGGTCCCGCCCGAAGTCGAAGAACGGTCCTGAGGCGCCGGTGGGCAGGAACAGCCAGCCCGTCATACTGATCGTGTCCTCGCCGTCGAGCGCATCGGCGGCAAGCTGGAGGTGGCTGCCATCGCCGGTCAGCAGCAGCGCCCTGCGGAACTGGCCGTCGTCGACAAACGTAGCCCCGCCTCCGCGCAGGGCTGCGTGGGCCTGGTTCCTCGAGGAATCCTCCGCGTTGGCGGCAAGCAGGTACCGGGCGACGAGCGCCCTTTCGCCGATGCCGTCGAGGAACTGGTCTCCTCCCTGGGCAGTGCCGTGCGCTCCGCGCGCGACAGCAAGCAGAACGGTCGAGACCGCCAGGAGCACGGCGAAGAGCACGCGGGTGATCATCTGTGACAGGCTCCGGAAGGAAAGGGTTAAGCGCCCGACAAAGCCGGCGCCAACAAATGCTGTGCGTCTCCCGTGCCCCAGCTACTGTACGCGCAAGGCGATCGACGGATCGGTCATCCCGGCGCGCCTTGCCGGCCGCCGCATCGTCGTCGTCTGCTGCACCGCGACCCCCCGCCGGCGCGACGTGCGCGATCGCTCAACGCGCGGCCTCCAGCAGCGTGCTCTCGTCGACACCTGGCGACGCGCGGAGAACGAGCGACTGGGCGTCGTCCAACCACGGCATTTGCGCGACCGCGATATACCGGACCGGCGGATCGGGTCGCTCGACGGCATCGGCGACAACGCCCACCACCCGTAAGGCCGCTCGGCGGCGGCGGCGCTTCGTGAGTCGGCGGGCCCAACCGCCAAGAACTGGCGGTCACATCGAACCACCTGACGCGTGGGCTCGACAGCGCGTCGTCGGCGACGGTGCGGCGGACGCAGGCGCGACGGGTCATCGTCCAGCACGCCGTATCCGGCCGCTGTCGGGACGTATACACGGCCTGGACCGAGCAGCCGGAGCGATACATCCTCACCGCAGCCGCTCGGGTGAGAAGGACCTGCATCAATCGAACCAGAAGACCTTCCAGTGCCAATGCGGGATATCGCGAACCGCATAGTAGCCTCGTCGGCGCTCGAGGTCCGCCCCCGTGAACTCCAGCAGGTCCAGGGCATGGCTGGTCATGACCTGCTCATCGCGCGGGTTGTAGACCACGAACTCGCGCGTAGCCAGCGGTGTCGTCAGTTGCTCGAACGCCAGATTGTATGTCTCGCCGCTCGGCTCGTACATGAACGCCCGCACGCCGACCACTCCCGGCGAATAATCCGGCGTCGCGGCCAGCAGCGACGGCGGATATCGACCGTGCGCGGAACGGTATCGCTCGATCGCCGCGATGAGTGGCTCGCTGTTCCGTATTGCGCGGCTCCGGCTGAAGTCGATCGCGCGACCGAGGAGCGCCGCCTGGAGGCACGTCACCGCAACCGGGACGATGAGCAAGTAGCGTGCGACGGCGCTGACGGGAGCGCCCCGATTGCTGTTCGAAGCGTTCAGGAGCCGAATCACCCTCACGAGCGCGTACACGCCGAGGACCAGCGCACCGAGGCCAAGCGTCGCGCCGCCAAACGCGAGCGCGCCCAGCGAGACGGCGAGCCCGACGATCGTCGAGGCGATCAGCGCGACCATCGCGATGGCACGGCTCTTCTCGGCGAGCGTGCGCGAATGGCCGGACGCAGCCCAGAGCGCGCCGGCCGGCACGAGCAGCAGCCCGACGTAGCCGAAGATCTGCGCCATCGCCGACAGGGGCACCGCCAGGCTGTCGTACGGCCCGGGGAAGAACGGCAGCAGCGTGCACAGCATGATGAAGGCTGTCGCCGCGAGGATGCCGAACACGTGAGCCATCGTGCGCTCCTGCCGTCGTTCACCCGGCAGAGCGACTGCGTGTACCGCCCGAACTCGCAGTCAGCGCAACCCGTTGCACACGAGCACGATCTTGCCGGTCACGCCGCCCTGGCCGAGCAGCTCGTGCGCGTGTGCTGCGTCGGCGAGCGGAAATCGCTGCGCGATGAGCGGCCTGATCTTCTGCTGTTGAAGGAGATCGAACAGCGCAATCAAGTCCTGGCGAAACACTGCCGGTTTCAGCCGTTTGAGCCACTGGATGCTGTAGGGAACAACCCGTTTCCGGCCCGGGAGAAGCCGCCCGCCAGCGATGTACAAGCCGAAAATCGCGATGGCATGAAAGCGATGACGACGGCCCGAACGGCCTGATGCCAATCGTCCCCCCCGCAGCGACGACGTAAGGCCATAGGCCACGACCGTTCCGCCACGACGCAGAGCCTTGCGGGAACGCCAGATATGCGTGCCGCCGATGCCGTCGAAGGCGACGTCCACGCCATCGCCTGTGAGGCGCTGGACCTCCCTCACAAAGTCCTGGTGCCGGTAGTCAATCGGGATCCCGCCCAGGTCGGAGACGGCCGACGCCCCTCGCGACGAACAGGTCCCGTACATCTCGAGCCCGTCGAGGCGCCCGAGCTGCACCAGTGCCGATCCGACCCCGCCCGCCGCGCCGTGGATCAACACGCGCTGACCTGGCTTGACGGCAGCGGAGCGATGCAGCATCTGATAGGCCGTGACGTAGTTCAGAATGAGGCTGACAGCCTCTGCGGGATCCAGCCCGGCTGGCACCGGGACCAGTTCACGTTGGCGCAGGCAGACGAACTCGGCGTAGGCACCGCTGATTGGCAGTGCCGCAACCACCTGGCCCGGTTCGATTCCCGTGACACCCCCGCCGACGCGATCCACCACGCCCACGAGGTCCCACCCTGGCGTAAAGGGCACCCGCGGCGTCTCGGGATGGATGCCCTCGCGCATCATTACATCGGGCAGGGAGACCCCTGCGGCCAGCACTCTCACCCGCACTTCGCCGTCCTTCGGCTCGGGGCGCTCCTCTTCAACTACGCGAAGGGCATCGGGCCCGCCGTAGTGAGTGACGACGATGCGTGTGTGGTTCACGGACCTCCTCAACGTCATCGGCAGTGTGGTGGCAGCACCATGGATGCGACCCACCGGCGCACGAAATCGACCGCCTCGGGATCGCATCGTCGACCGTCGATGATCGACGGACCAAACGCGGCGCCGCCAATGGCGTGGACGAAACCGATCGCGGCGCCCCCCAACGCGACCGATCCCACGGCCAGCCCGCCGACCGAGATGCCTGACCCGAGCGCGGCGCCCCCCAGGGCGAACAGCAGGCCAACGGACAGCCCACCGACGCTCAGAATTCCGAACGCCAGGCCGGCGATGGCAATGACACCGACTGCCACGTTGCCGATGGCGACAACGCCTTTCGCCACTTTCGGCCGCATCGTAACCGGGTCAGCACCGGCGCAGATGTGAATGAGCGGCCATCCACCGACACTCACGGCAGATCGGTACTCGAATCCCACGACCGCCCGTTGCTCGACGCACGTGCGACAGACAAGCCGCGGGACGTCGCGGCCGATGCACTCGCGACACACCGCCTTCTGGCACAACGAACACAGCCCGACGGCCGCGGCGCGATCGTGAGTGAAGCAGTTCATGGCTGGCCGTGCGACGGCAGTCTCACCGCCGATTTCGATGGTCTTACGCCTGGTGCGGTTGGAGTCTAACCCGAGCGGTCCTCCAGGTCGATGATGAACTCGCCGGACACGACGTAGGCCGGTGACGTCGATGACGCCCTCGCGGCCGCCCAGGCGGAGCGTGGCCACGGGAGATGCCTTCGGCACGCTGCAACACACGCCAGTCTGAAGTCGATGCGGCTCGGTGAAGCCATCGGATGCTGTCCGCTCAGAGCACCCCTGGCGCAACGAGACGCGGCGCCTTCGTGGCGACCTGACTGGGGTCATACCGCGAGCGCCAGTACCGCGCGCGGCGCGTCAACCGCCCACGTAGGCGACCCCGTCGAACATCGGCGCGCACGAGCTGACGTCGAGCTCGCCGGCGATGAACCTGTCCTGGTCGTGATGGCGCTCGACGAGCTCGCGGCCGGAGCCGCACAGTTCCAGCGTCTCGACGAGGCGGTCGCGGTACCGTTCAAACAGCGCGACCGCCGCCTCCGCTTCGGGCGAAAGATCGTCGGACAGCCAGCGGATGATTGCACCCGCACCCAACCAGTCCTCGAGCGCGGGGCGCAACGATCCATCGCTCCATCGCTCCCCGGCCGGGATCACGTTGAACGTCCTGCCCCGGCGCGTGGCAGCCTCGGCGACGGCACGCGCGTTGCGCAGGCATCCGGCGAGCACGACAGTGGTCACGCGGGCCGCAGCCAGGGTCACGTGCGCACCGTTGGGCGATGGCAGCACACAGCGGAGCCCGGCTGGGGCCTCGAGGTACGAGGCCGGCGCAAGCGAGTAGCGCGCCTGGCCGCGGCGTCCAGCCAGGTCGGCGCCGTGCTGCCTGGCAAACTCCGCAGCCGCGGGATCCTCCCACGCGCACGGCAGGATCGCTGCGCCGCGCGACACCGCGACGTCGACGCAGGTGGTGAAGGACAGGACGTCGACGACGATCGAGACGTCCGCCGGAGCGAGCGCGGCGACCGCGCTCGGGCCCCACTCGCACCGGCACGACCACGAGCCCTGGCTGAACGGCGTCATTGCGGCTGATCCCGGCCGCCGGCTCTACGGCTGCTCTTGCCGACTCTCGATCCACAGGTCGATTTTTCGCTCGAGCACTCTGAGCGGTAGCGCGCCCGTACTCAGCACCTGCGCGTGGAACTCGCGCGGATCGAAGCGGGCGCCAAGCGCCTGCTGCGCCTTCGCCTTCAGCCGCTGGATCGTGAGCGCGCCCACCTTGTAGGCGAGCGCCTGGCCGGGTATCGCGATGTATCGTTCGACCTCGGCGGTCGCGTCGGTGCGGCCCATGCCGGAGTTCTCGAGCATGTAGTCGATCGCCTGCTGCCGCGTCCAACCCTTGACGTGGATGCCGCTGTCCACTACCAGCCGCATCGCGCGCAGCATCTCGTCGTCAAGATGGCCGAAACGCTGGTAGGGGTCCTTGAACAGGCCCAGCTCCGGGCCGAGCGTCTCGGCGTAGAGTGCCCAGCCCTCGACATAGGCGGTGTTGCCGCCGAAGCGCATGAACGCGGGCAACGTCTCGTTCTCCTGCGCCAGGCTGATCTGGAAGTGATGCCCGGGCGCGCCCTCGTGGAGGTAGAGCGTCTCCACGCCGACGATGCTGCGGGAGGGTAGGTCGTAGGTGTTGAAGTAGAACACGCCCGGGCGCGAGCCGTCCGGGGTGCCGCGGACGTAGGAGCCGCCGGCCGCCGTCTTCTCCCGAAACGGTTCGACCGGCCGGATCTCGAGCGGGCTCTTCGGGACAGTCGAGAACTGCGCCGTGATGCGCTCATCGACCTGCCGTCCGATCGCCTGGAACCGGCCACGCAGCCATTCCGCGCTCGGCGCCTTGAACTTCGGGCCCGTGCGCAGGTGCTCGAAGAACTCGGCGAGCGCGCCCGTGAATCCGACCTCCTTCTTGATCGCCTCCATGCCGCTACGAATCCGCGCGACCTCCTTCAGCCCCAGCTCGTGCACCTCGCCGGCGCTCATGTCCGTCGTCGTCGTGCTCTCGACGAGGAAGTCGTACAGTGTGAGGCCGCCCTTCATATGCACCAGCCCGACACCTTCACGCGCTTTCGGCAGGTACTCTTTCTGGAGAAAGTCGCGCAGCGTGCGGTACGCGGGGTAGATCTCCTCGGAGACCGCGCGCAGGTAGGCGGCGCGGAGCCGCCTCCGGTCGGTCTCGCTGAAGCCGTTGGGGAATTTCAGGACGGGCGCGTAGTACGGCGACTCCTCGGGCTTCTGTCCGAGCTGGAGATCGAGCTGGTCGATGACGTTCTGAATCGTCAGCCTCGTCGCGAACACGCCCGACTCGAGGCCCTGGCGGAAGCGTCCGATCGAGCATTCGAGGATCGGCGGGAGCTGGCCGTGGCGCTTCAGATTGTTCTCGTAGTCCTCGAGCACCCTGAACGGCGCCGCGCCGCGGCCCGATGCGAACGTCGGGTAGAAGGTCTGCAGGCCTGTGAAATGGTTGACCGGCTGCACGACGGTGACGGCGAAGATCTCGTCGGCGAAGCCCGCGAGCGTCTGCTCCATCTGGTACTTGAAGACGTCGTAGGCGATTCTGTCGGTGTCGTCGAGCTTCGAGCGATCGATCTTCTCGAGTGCGGCGAGATCGGCACGCGCGGCGGTCTTCTCCGTTTCGTAGTAGGCGTCGCTGCAGAAGTCGCCCAGCCGATCGGCGTAGCGCAGATCTCCGCGGAAGATCGCGGCGATCGGGTTCCGCCGGAGATTCGCCTCGTCGCTCTCTCGGAACAGCGCGTGAAGCTTCTCCCCTTCGGACCCCGTGGTCCCTTCGTCCACGCGCAGCACGGTCGGCGGGATGGGCTTCTCGATCCGGGGCCGCTCGTCGGCCCGGCCGAGGGCGTGAACCGTGACAAACACCGTCCGCGCGATCGCAGTCATCTTTTCGGGGTCGAGATGCCTTGCCTCGTCCGCAGGCAGATGGTAACGATCGTGGATCCCGGTCGTGAAACCGATCGTCAGGATGCCGCGCTCGAGAAACGGGCCGGCGTCCGTGCGCGGGTAGAAGAACTCGCTCTCGGGCGTGTCGTACCGGCGGTTCAGCGACAGGTCCAGGTACTCGTCGTTGACCCGCTCGATCAGCGTGTTCGCCCGGTCGCTCAGCGCGCCCGGGCCGATCAGGAACACCTCGTTGGGCCCGGTGACGCGGTCCTCTTTTTCGTCCGCCGACCCCGGCGCGCGGTTCGCGCCGATCATGTCGACGTTCACGAGCGCGACGATCCGGTCGAGCGGCACCGGCGGCTGTCCCGCGAAGCGGCGGGTGCCCCAGAGCCCCTGCTCCTCGCCGCTGTCCCACATGAAGATCACCGAGCGTCGCGTGGGCGTCCGCGCCATCTGCTCGGCCATCGCGAGGCCGGCGGCGCTGCCGCTGGCGTTATCGTCCGCCGAGTTGTAGATGCTGTCGCCTTCGACCGGCCGCGTGCCCACCGCGCCGTCCAGGTGCGTTTCGACGACGATGTATTCGTTTTTCAGCGCCGGGTCCGTCCCCTCGACGAGCCCGGTGACGTTGAACGGACGGTGCACGACTGTCTTCGCGGGCAGGGTGATGGTAACCGTCGCGGGCAGCTCGAACGACGGCGGGTACGCCCGCGCCTTCGTCTGCTCCGCGAGCCGTGCCGGGTCGAGGGCCGTTCCCTTCAGCAGCGCCGCCGTGGCCTCATCGCCGAGCTGAATCGACGTGAGTGGCGGCGCGGCATACGCCGAGGGAACGGGCGGATCGAGCTCCCGGCGCACCGCCTGACGCGACGTGCCTCGCCCTCTGCCGGAAGGCGCCGCCGGGGCGGGAGCGAGGTACGCGACAGCGAGCGCGCCGCGCCGGTGCGCCTCCACGAGCGGGGACGTCCCGCCGACGCTTACCCGCCCGATCTGCCGGATGCTGCCGCCAGCCGGCCGCGCGTCCTGCCCGTGCACGACGACGATCTTCCCCTTCACGTCAACGCCGCGGTAGGGGTCGACAGCCTCAGTTGTCCATCCGTGTCCCACGTACACCGCCTGGACGGCGCGCGTCGTCAGCTCCCCTGCGAACGTGCGGATCGTGAACCCCTCGCCGAATTCGAACGTGTTGTCGCCGACGCGAACCGCCGCGCCCTCTGCCTCGAGCGTCGTCTCGCGCATCACGTAATGCTGGCGATACGACCCGTCGTCGCCGAGCGGCTTTACGCCAGCCTTCCGCAGCCGCGTTGCGATGTACTCCGCGGCCATGTCCAGACCGGGCGACGGCGTGTTGCGCCCCTTCAGTTCGTCGGAGGCCAGGAACTCGAGGTCGGCCTTCAGTTGCTGCGTCGTGATCCGCTCGGCGGCGGCCTTGACGTCCGGCGGCACGAGTGGCTGCTGGGCGGCCGCGGCGACGGCGAAGCAGATGGCGACCGGGAAGACTCGCAGGGAATGACTCTTCATCGCTAAAGCATACTGCGCGCGTGGAGCCGTCACGAGCGGGTCAATCAGCGCGTGCGGCCTGGAGGCCGCCAACGGCGCACGGCCCGCCTGGCACCCTGTTACCGTGGTCCATCACCTCGCGCGGATCGAGGACGTGCATGTCGATGTGAACCTACATCCGATCGGTCGTGCGGCCGAGGCGATCGAGCTCAGCGAACGCCGCGGGCCCGACGTCCTCTACGCTCACCTGTTCGATATCAGACCGGTCCCTCAGGTGCCGCTCCAGCGGGTCAGGCAGCCGCCCGCCGCCCATGACGACGTGGCGTCCGAGAGCTGCGGATCGATGACGACTCTACTGGCCGCCCATGCGATAGGAGTCGTCGAACGTCATCGAGACCTGCGCCCGTTCCTTGACATCGATGGGCGCCGGCGTGCCCTTTCCGTCGGTGGAGTAGACGGCCACGGGCGTGCCTGGCGGCGGC
>JBMDXQ010000131.1:0-30646 GCA_048594975.1 Vicinamibacterales bacterium
TCCATTCGGCGATCAGCAATCGACGATCCGCAATGTGCTAAACTTCTAGTTTCTGCGCCTCGCTGTTCCTCGGTAGCTCAATGGCAGAGCATCCGGCTGTTAACCGGAGGGTTGCTGGTTCGAGTCCAGCCCGAGGAGCCAGTTTTCTTAGGAAATCTGATCACATTGCGTCGCGTCGCACCTTCGTGTGACGTCACATGTGACGTAACTCGCGAAACTTCAACCACGGATTCAGCCGGAGGTTCCGGCGTGAGCGCGTAGTGTCCGAAAACTGCGCCAGGAGGTGACGTAGACTCAGCCTGTGATTCCGCTACACCTGCTCGTCGGCGCTCTCGCCGGTTGGCTCCACGACGAGCAGCACAAGGTCATTGAGTACCTACGCGAAGAGAACCGCGTGCTGAAGGTGCAGCTGCAGCACCAGCGGCTGCGTGTAGGGTGCATTTATCCAGGTGCTGTAGCGTCGTCGGCGGCGGGCCACGTAGGACGAGCGTCAGCGGACCGATGCGTAGAATAGAGTGTCTGGCTACGCTGGAGGCTTCGTGTTCCTCTCGCTCTGTTACGTGGTGCTTCGGCGGATTCTCCAACTCGTGGCCCTGCGCTTTCGGACGAACGATTTCAAGGATTTGGAAATCGTCGTGTTGCGGCACGAACTCGCGATCCTCCGGCGACGAACCCGCCGTCCGGCGCTGACCCGGACCGACCGGGTGTTTTTGGCCGCGGCCAGTCGACTCCTGCCGCGCGCACGCTGGCGGACCTTCATCATCATGCCAGCGACGCTGCTTCGCTGGCATCGGCGCTTAGTGGCGAAGCGTTGGACGTACGCGCGCCCCGCCGGTCGGCCGCCGATCCGCCGGGAGATCCGAATGCTGGTGCTGCGCCTGGCGCGTGAGAATCCGCGATGGGGCTATCAGCGCATCGTCGGCGAGATGAAGACCCTGGGGTTCGCGGTCTCGGCGACGACCGTGCGCACTTGGCTTCGCGAAGCAGGTCTCGGACCGGTCGGCACGCGCGGAGGGATGACCTGGCGCGAGTTCATTCGAACGCACCGTCGAAGTATCCTCGCGGTCGACTTCTTCACCGTCGAGACGATCTGGCTCCAACGGCTGTACGTGCTGTTCTTCATCGAACTGGGCAGCCGCCGCGTCCATATCGCGGGGTGCACGGCGAATCCGACCGCGCCGTGGGTGACACAACAGGCCCGGCACGTGACGTGGATGCTGGCGGAATGCTCGGAGGCCTTCCGGTTCCTGATTCGCGATCGGGACCAGAAGTTCACGGAGAGTTTTGACGAGGTGTTTCGAGGCGCTGGGATGGAGATTATCCGCACGCCGTTTCGTGCCCCACAAGCGAACGGTGTGGCGGAGCGATTCGTGCGTACCGTTCGCACCGAGTGCCTCGACCGACTGCTGATCTTCGACCAAACGCACCTCAAGCGGGTTCTCGCCGTGTTCGTGGAGCACTATAACGTCCACCGGCCTCACCGAGCGCTAACCCTCAACCCGACCCACCCGACACGCCCGCCGTTCGCCGCACGGCCCGAGCGGGGCGAGGCCCGTGTCCAGCGTCGCGATCGCCTCGGCGGTGTGGTTCGCGAGTACGTCCTGGCGGCGTAACCAAGGTTTTCGCACCTTACACCGCCGAAGACTCGCGTGCTGCGCGTCGACCGACCACCCCACCGCCACGCGCTTCGCGACGGGGTTCTACCTCCTCCTGTGCCCTTCTTCTGCCGGCGCGGCCGGCCTGACCGTGGCTGAGCGTCAGACAGGTGATCGAAAGGAAGACTTTTCACGCGTGAAGTGCGCGGGCCACACACCAGTGGTGAGTTTCTGAACGGTTCGTCGGCGTCCCTTATGCATAACTGCGTTTTCCCTCGGCACGCGCAGGAGTGATCGCCGTGCCTGACCTTCCGGAACAGCACTCGCCCTCCCTTTGTAACTGGCGCGGGCCACCGACGCTGCCGGTCTGGCGGCGCCGGAAATGCGGCATGTCGTCACGAACCCGTCGAAAGGAGGGTGTCTCGTGTTGGTCAAGCTCGTCTCGCTCCCTTTGGTTGTTTTCGCCGGCGGCGCTAGCTTCGGCTGTGCCGATGAACCGGTGTCGGCTCCGTCACCAGTGCCTTCAGCTGCTGTGTCGTCACCTGCTCCGTCGCCCGGCCAGGATTTCTCCGCGCTGGTCGGCGTATGGCACGTCATGGTTCGTGTCACGGAGGTCACTGGGACCGGCTGCGTTGCCGACACGATGCGCTCCCAGAGTGGCGTCGTCAAACCCTACTCGCTCTCGATAGCGCAGATGGGCTCCACCCTGAAGGCCACGCTCACGAGTGCGTCGGGTGATCGCGCTTGTACCTTCACGCCGGTTCCCGACGGCAGCGGTTTTACGACCTTTGGCAAGGGCGGACGCTATTCGTGCGCCGACTGGTACGTGCCATTCCGCTGCCAGGACGAAACGTCACACAGTATCTTCACGATCGGAGAGAACATCTCGGGTCATGTGACTGGGAACCAGATCACCGGCGCATGGCATGCGTCGTGGTATGACGGATGGGACGACTACGCCGGCGTGGAAATGAAGGCGGAGTTCACGGGCAGCAGATAGACGTCGAGCCGTGACAACGCACTATCGACGGATTCCCCTCGTGGAACGAGAGGCTTGTGGATACTCAAAACCTCGATTGTCTTGAGCAGGTTGAAGTTGCTTACTGGCGCTGGTAGCCTTCCCCGCCAGCATGATCGCCGCGCTCGTTGCCCTGCTGGCTACCCTCCGGTCCACCGTCGGGTCGCGCCTCTCGCTGCAGGCGGAGATCCTGGCCCTCCGGCACCAGTTGGCCGTCCTCCAGCGCCAGGCGCCGCACCGCCCCCGGCTCCGTCCCGTTGATCGGCTCCTGTGGGTGGTGCTCTCCCGCGTCTGGCCCGAGTGGCGCACGGCGCTCCACATCGTGACCCCCGATACGGTCGTTCGCTGGCACCGGAGGGTGTTCGCCCTCACCTGGCGGTGGAAGTCGCGACCCCGACGTCCTGGCCGGCCGCCACTCGACCGCGCTGTTCGCTCGCTGATCCAGCAGATGCAGGGGGCCAATCCGCTCTGGGGTGCGCCCCGCATTCATGGTGAACTTGAGAAGCTGGGCCTCGAGCTCTCCCAGGCGATCGTGGCGCGCTACCTGGCTCAGTTCCGCAGGCCCCACCGGCCTTCGTCCCAGACGTGGCGGACCTTCCTCGCCAACCACGTCGCGCAGTTCGCCTCGTGTGACTTCTTCACGGTGCCGACGGCGACGTTCCGCGTGTTGTTCGTCTTCGTGGTCCTGTCGCACGCCTGTCGGCGTATCCTGCATGTCAACGTCACCGCGCATCCGACCGCGGTGTGGACAGCGCAGCAGCTCCGCGAGGCGTTCCCCTGGGACGCGGCTCCACGCTTCCTGCTCCGGGACCGCGACTCAATCTATGGATCAGCCGTGTGACGGACCGTGCAGGCAATCGGTGCCGAAGAAGTCGTCGCCGCACCCCGAGCGCCCTGGCAGAATCCGTTCGTCGAGCGTGTGATCGGCTCGCTACGGCGCGAGTGCCTTGACCACGTGATCGTCTGGAATGAGCGCGCCTTGCGTCTCTACCTTTCGCAATACGTGGACTATTACGAGACGTTTCGAACCCACCTCGCTCTCGAGAAGGACGCGCCCATCTCGCGTCACGTGCAGCTGCCGACCGCCGGCAGGATCGTCGAGGTCGCGCACCTCGGCGGCCTGCACCATCATTACGAGCGCCGGGCCGCCTAAACTGATCTGAGTGGCTGCCCCGAAGTTCCTCGCTTCCTGGGCCTGCCCTGGTCGTGTCGATTGTTTAAGCGGATTCCCATCGAGGGTGCCATCACGAGCGACGACCGAACGTGGCAGCCGACGCTTGTTGGCGTTCATCAGACAGCCGTCGAGTGCGCGGAGACAACGGATGGAGTTTCTGGTAGGGAGGTGTTACTGACGGCCGGCATAGCCGGTGTCTTCGTTCAATTGGTCTTCGCCGTAGTGTCTGGAAATCCGCGCTCGGCAATGTCGGTCGCGAAGGCGAAGCGATCGACAGCAGCCAGTTCCGCTGCCTTAACCGAGAGACAGCAGACCCCTGGCGTACAGGGCCGCAGCAAGCTCCACCCGTAGACGTTGCTCGGCCTCGGCCTCAGGAACTCGAAGGCTTTGCGCGATTGATTCCGGAATGTGCACCGTGATGTTCATGCGCCCCGATCGATGGTTGAGCGAACACCTAAATCATTATACAAGCGGTGGTCTCGACGATCGTAATCACCGACAATTCGTTCATTCCAGCCACGATCGGACAAGTGTGTGAGGCGTGCGGCGTCCTGAGAGTGCGGCGCTCCGGTAATGGCCCGTCCGCGGGAGCGCGCCGGGCGAGTCAAGGGCGCGACACATATCTACGGGGAGCGGCGAAGCGAACCCTTGACCCGCCCACGCGTTTCCGCAGAATCGTGAGCCGGAGCGCCGCTTACCGCGACACGTACCACGGCACCGATGATGTTCGGCTCCGAACGTCGAGGTCTCGCAACAACCAGGAGCATCCGCGGAGCCCGTTACGTGAATCTGCTTGATGCCCATTGCGGGCGGCGGGTGAACAGACAACGTGGGGATCGGTCCGTGGTGTGTGGTCACGTGCCCGGGTGCTCCCTCCTCCGCTCCGATCCGACCCGCAAGGCGCTGACGGCCCTGGGCCGACGGCGCTCCCGTCGGTTCGCGTCCCATCGTGACCGCCGGCAAGGCTCCGTCACTCCGTCTCACGCCGCGCAGCGTGCCGCGCGAGGAGCGACTGAAGTAGCTGTTCGCTTGCTCGGAAGTTGGTTCGCCTGAGCCGGTCGAATGCTGCACCCAGATCTGCCAGGCCGTGTTCGGCGGCGTCTGCCAGGACGCGCAGTGTGCCCAGCACGGGCAGCCCACGACGCTCGGCTTCGCGACGACCGTCTCGTTCGTCGATGAGCAGCGCGTCTGCCGAAAGCTCCTCAGCCAGCGCAATTGCTGCGCGCTCCCCGGCGCCGAGACGTTCGTCGATCGGAACGAAGTCGCGAGTCGGTCCTTGGACCTGCAGCCAATCCGGCGGACGGGCAATCCACTGTTGCACGAGGGCGGGCGTACGTTCTTGGCTGAGTTCACCGATGACAGCGGGCGGGACCAGGATTCGCCCGTACAGAACGGGCAGGACGTGGCTGTGCTCGATGAGAATGAGATATCGGAGCGGACCGGCGTCAGCGACGACGATCACTCGGCTCGGCGCTGTCGGTCAGGTTCCGCTGCCCGTTCGGCTTCCCGCTTTTCCCGGAGCCAGGCGCTCGTCGCGGCCTCGCGGTCGAAATCCTCCAGCGAGTACTCCAGCGGGACACCGTGTTGCTTCAGGAATCCATCCAGCTCGTAGCGGGACGGCATGTCCAGCAACTCGCAGAGCTGGTGTGCGGTGATTCGATTCGTCCGGTACGCGTCAATCGCAAGCGCCTCGAGGGCAGCCTTGGACAGATCCTGCCCTTCGTCAGCCAGCTGGCGGACAGCACTGTCAGGCAGGTCGAGCCAAATCCTCATCCCTGTCAGTATAGGCGAGTTCGGAGAGGCATTCACGCGCGGACGTGCCAAGGGAGTCAGGCAGGCGGCCGCCCGCGCGAATCCCGCCCGTACACTGCGTCACGCGCGGACTGTCGCATGCGGCGGCCGGTCCGGTGCTTCTTCAGGTGCCCGGGCATTCATCTCGTCCGGCTCCACACGAAAGCACGCGAAGTCCTGTGATCGCTTTCGCGCCACGTGCTGTGCTCCCTGACAGAGACTCGTCCAGGATGTCGACGCACCGCGGATGATCCAATGTCGGCGCCGCCGCCGTCCTGCATGATGACGCCCTTGTTGTCCGAGAAGGTCTCCAGGGACCCCCATCAACTCCGTGAATTCCCTGTCCGGTTGCTCCGGCTGCCGGCACGTGCCCGCGGCGCACAACCTTCAGCGTTGGTCTGGTCTGGACATGTCATCGGCGGTGCGTACAACACTCTGTCCGTGAGCCGCGCCTTCCCTCATTTGTACATGCCCGCAGCGTCGCATCATGTCGCTGGACAATCAGGTCTCGAACTCCGCGCACCATCCGACACGCACCCGTGCCCAAGTGAGCCGCGATCCGAGGACATCACGGTACCTTGTCGACGGTCGGAGGCGGCGTGGGCCGCCCGACATGCACGCGTTCTGCACGTGCGACGTGTACCTGATCACACGGGTGTTTGTACGCTCAAGAATTCGCACCCGTCTCGTGTCGATCACCCATGGCGTGACGTGCCACTTTCACTGTTTCAGGCCGCCCCTCATTCTGCGCTGAGCTCGGACGCGCGGACCGAGACGTGAACGACCCCTGAACGGGTGCGGGAACGGATCGCGCGCACTCTCCCGGGGTCGTTCACGTCTCGGTTCCGCATCAGCGCTGACCGGAACCGCTGACGAGGTGCGGCACAGAACGCCGCCCGGTTACGCGGCGCACGCGCGCGCAAGTAGTTGACCGACAGTTGTACTCCGCAATTATTCCGCGCGAGGAGAACTCCGCAAGGAATCACGCCGCGATCGGCTCGAGGCGATACTCGTGATGGAGACCGGCGAGAATAGGATTCGCCACGACCCGATGGCCGTGCGGCAGTTGGTGGTCGACCCCCCGCGGCACACTCAGCCCTGACGGCTCCGGAATCCCAGGACCGAGGCTCGCGTGGGGGCGGCCGCGATTGTAATGAAGGACCCACTCGGCCACGATCCTCCGCAGATGCTGCTCGTGGAGCGGAATGAGATGGTCGAGACATTCGCGACGCGCTGTTCCGATCAGTCGCTCGCAAAACGCATTCGCTTGCGGGACGCGGGCAGGTGTTTTCAGCACCCGCAGACGCATCGACTTCAACGCGTCGTCCACGGCGGCCGCGAACGCGGCATCCCGATCGTGCACGACGAACCGGTACGGATCGTCGCCGGTCAACACGTGTCGAAACTGCAGCGTCGTCCACTCGGCCGTCGGATGCGCCGTGACATTCCAATGCAGAATCCGACGGGTCGATCTCCAACACCAGGAACACGTACTGGAGGCGGAACGTGGCCGTGACGGTCACGAAGAAATCGCAGGCCAGCGTCTCGCGGGCGTGGTTCCGCACAAACGTGCTCCAGGTCTGTGGCGATGAACACGGTCGAGGCGACCCTGACCGGTGCATGTACCGCCTCACGGTCCGCGGCGAGACAGCGGCGTAATGTCCGAAAACTCCATCCACACGGGTTTGGCGTAGACTCCGTGCGTGCTGCCGCTGCACCTGATCATCGCCGCGTTGGTCGGCTGGATCGAACGGGAACAGCGCGATCTCATTGAATTCCTGCGGGAAGAGAACCGTGTGCTCAGGCGCAGCTGCACGGCCGGCGGATGCGCCTGAGCGACAACGAACGTCGCCGGCTCGCCGTCATCGGGCAACGTCTCGGCCGACGGATCCTCGCGCACGTCGTGACGATCGTGACGCCGGACACGATCCTCCGGTGGCACCGCGAGCTGATTGCCCGGAAGTGGACCTACGTGAGGTCGCAGCCTGGGCGACCCGGCGTGCAGGCCGAAATCCGCCGTCTCGCGATCCGGATGGCCACCGACAATCCGAGCTGGGGCTACACGCGGATTCAGGGGGCGCTCAAGAATGTCGGCTATCGCGTGGCCCGATCAACGATCGCGAAGATCCTGAAGGAACATGGCATCCCGCCGAGTCGTCACCGGCCGATGACTTGGCGCACGTTCTTGCGCGCCCACTGGCAGGCCCTGGTCGCTGCGGATTTCTTCACGACCGAGGTCTGGACGCTCCGCGGATTGGTGACGTACTACACGGTGTTTGTGATCGAACTGCATTCACGTCGTGTCCACGTTCTCGGCTCAACCAGGCACCCGGACGAGGCGTTCGTTATCCAGACGATGCGCCACCTGACCAACGATGTCGATGAGGTCCTCCGCGGGAATCGCGTGTTGATCTGCGATCGCGATCGGAAGTGGAGCGCGGCAGTCGAGCGCTTCCTCGCAACGGGAGGCGTCCGGTTGATTCGAACACCGTTCATGGCACCCAACTGTAATGCGCATGCGGAGCGGTTCGTCCGCTCAGTCAAAGAGGAATGCCTGAATCGCGTCATCCCGCTCGGTGAACGCCACCTGCAGCGAACGCTCGCCGAGTTCGTCGCACACTACCACGGCGAGCGAAACCACCAAGGGCTCGAGAACGAGCTCATCGATCGCCCGCCTCGGCAGCACGCCGCCGGTCCTGTTCGGCGGCGCTCGCGCCTCGGCGGACTTCTCAGCTACTACTACCGAGCCGCCGCCTGAAGGTGGGACCAGTTCTCGGACATTACGGGGAATGAAATGATCGAGACATTCGCGACGCGCCGTTCCGATCAGTCGTTTGCAAAACGCGTTCGCTTGCGGGACGCGGGCGGGCGTTTTCAATACGCGATCGCTCGAAGCCTTCAAGCACTCGAATAGGCGCATGTCGCGCACCTATGAGAGATCACGTCACACGCAATGCCACAAGGGGGTCGACGGCCATTGCGCGTCGCGCTGGGAAATAGCAGGCGGTGGTGGCGACTACCGTCAGCAACAGGGAGACAGTCGTGAACGTCAACGGATCGCTGGCGGTCACGCCAAACAGCAGACTCGAACCCGCGCGCCCGAGCCACCAGGCTCCCACAAGCCCGAGCGCGACACCGGTCAGGCTTAGCGTCAGCCCCTCACCGATAATCATCCGGAAGATATCGCCGGCCTGCGCGCCGACGGCCAGACGCAAGCCGATTTCCCGGGTGCGCGTCGCGGTGGAGTACTGGATGAGGCCGTAGATACCGACAGCGGCCATCAGCAGCGCCACGAATGAGAAGCCGGTCAAGAGCCACGTCTGGAAGCGCCGCTGCGTGAGGTAGGTTCCGAGCCGCTGTTCGAGTGGCGCCACTCCGTAGATCGGCGCATTCTTCTCCACGCGACGGACGGCCGCTCGAAGCGCCTCGGCCATCGTCAGCGGATCGTCCGACGCGGTTCGAATCAGAAGGTCGCCGGTTCGGGGAGGATTCTGCGCGAGCGACTCGAAGATCTGCGGTAGCGCTTCGCGCTCAGGTCCCTGCCGCCGCATGTCGCCGACCACGCCTACCACTGTGTACCACGGGCCGTTGGAATCCCGCGGGCCCAACGTGAACCTTCTGCCGATTGGATCACGATCCGGCCACGACCGCCGAGCCATCGCATCGTTGATGATCGCGACCCGCTGAGCCTCGGGCCCGTCACTGATCGAGAACAAACGGCCGCGGAGTAACGGCGTTCCAAGAGTTCTGAAGAAATCCGCGCTGACCTCGTCTCTTGTCAACCGCAGGCGCTCGGTAACCGTTCCCTTGTCTCGTTCGACAGTGAGGACGTGTTCCCTGGGATTCTCACTGAACAGATCGCCCGTGATGCCGGCGCTCTCCACGCCCGGAACAGCCTGAATCTGCTCCAGGAGCCGGTGGTACAGGTCGGCCCGCTGCACGGGGATGCTGAAGGCCATTGGGCTGGAGACCTCCATCACAAGGACCCGCGCAGGCGTGAATCCCGGATCGATGTTGTTTACGTACCACCAGCTGCGAACGAGCAGACCGGCGCCGACGAGCAAGACGATCGCCAGCGCAAACTCCGCCACCACGAGGGCGCGGCGGATTCGGACGCTGGCTGCTCCCCCCGAGACACTTCTGTCACCCTCCTCGCCGGACGGACGCAGGTCGCGGCGCAACGTCGTCGTCGCTGGCGCCAATCCCACCAGGATTCCTGCCAGAAGAGAGATGGCCAGTGCCCAGCCGAGAACGCGGTGATCGAGGCTCAATTCATTCAGACGCGGCAGGTTGTCAGGGCCGAAGGCACGGATGAGCCGAATGCCTCCAAAGGCGAGGAGTATGCCCATCAATCCAGAGACGG
The DNA here is from genome assembly GCA_048594975.1 of Vicinamibacterales bacterium. Taxonomy (GTDB): domain Bacteria; phylum Acidobacteriota; class Vicinamibacteria; order Vicinamibacterales; family 2-12-FULL-66-21; genus JBMDXB01. Next base: position 9,942 of record JBMDXQ010000131.1, read on the forward strand.
CGGCGAGCAGGACGTTTTCGGTGAGCAGCTGCCGCATGATCCGTCCGGCGTTCGCTCCAAGCGCCGCGCGAACGGCCATCTCGCGCGCGCGAGCGGTGCTGCGCGCCAGCGAGAGGCTCGTGACGTTGGCAGCGGCGATGAGGAACACGAAAAACACGGCGCCGCCGAGCAACCACAGCGCCAATCGCGATTGGGGGCCAACCACGTAGAGACTCAACGGAACGACGGTGATGCCCTGGTTCCTTTCGGTCGCCGGCAAATTGATCGTTGAGGCGGCGGGCGCCTGCACTCATCTCCGCCTGGGCCTGGTCGAAGGCTACGCCCGGCCGAAGTCTCCCGATGACGAACCACGTCTGTGGGCCGCGCATACTGCGGCGGGTGGTGTGGGCCTCCCACACGTCTGCCTCGAATCTCGCGATCTGGAAATCACCAGGGAGGATGCCGACGATCTGGGAAGGAAGGCCGTTGAGCACGAGCGTCGCGCCGAGCGCGTTCTGCGAGCCAGCAAATCGCGCTTGCCAGAAGCTATGACTGATCAGGACCAGCCGTTGCCCCTGTTCGGCTTCTTCGGTCGAAAAGCTGCGACCCAGGATCGGCTGGACACCGAGGAGTGGAAGCAGGTTGGGAGAGATACTCGCGCCGACGATCTGCTCCATCCCGTCAGCGCCGGTCAGCACCGTGCCCACGGAATCGAAAGTGGCCATGTCCGCGAAGGTCTGACTGTGGCCCCGCCACTGTTCCACATCCCACAGTGCCGATCTGCCCTCGCGAAGGTTCTGCGTCGGGTCCTCGGTCCACAACATCGCCAACTGTTCCGGCGATCGATACGGAAGGGGCCGAAGCAGAACCGTATTGAGGACGCTGAACATGGCGGTGTTTGTGCCAATCGCCAGCGCCAGTGTGGCTGCCGCAGTCGTCGTAAAGGCCGGACTCTTGCGGAGCGTGCGGGCCGCGTAGCGGAGATCCTGGCGGGCCTCGTCGAGCCATGCCCAGACCCAGACGCGCCGCGCGTCCTCCTTCGCCAGCGCGATGTTGCCAAACTTCAGCATGGCCTGACGCCGCGCCTCCTCCGGTGACATGCCGCGATCGAGGTTGTCCTGCGTTTCGCGCTCAATGTGATCGTGGATGTCCTGATCGAGGTCATCCAGCGCTCGCCTTCGCCGGATCATGGCTTCTTACTCCTGTGCCGCAGGGCGAGACTACCGTTACTACGCCCGTCAGCATGTCCCACTGGCTTGATTTCGATCTCGAGTTGTGTGCCCACGCCCCATCACCACTTTCCGATAGGCCGCCAAGTCACTCGGTGCGCAGGACCAGGGCTGGGTCGATGCGCGATGCACGGCGCGCCGGAATATAGCTGGCAATCACTGTTGTGAGCATGAGGAGCGCAGCTGCCGCTGCCAGGGTCAGCGGGTCTCTCGCCGTGACGCCGAAGAGCAGGCTCCCAACGACACGCGTTCCTGCGAGCGTAGCCAGGAGTCCAACAGCGATTCCTATCGATGAGATGAGGGCAGCTCCACGAATCACTTGCCGCAAAACGTCGAGACGCTGTGCGCCAAGAGCCATGCGAATGCCGAGATCCCGCAGACTGCGACTGACGTCGTACGTCACGACACCGTACAGTCCTACGCAGGACAGGACGACCGCAAGGGCTGCAAAGGCCATTGACAGCATCGCCAGCAGACGTTCGCGCACCAATTCCGCACCGATCTGCTGCTCCATCGTCCGAAAGTCGTCGACAACAACGTCCGGAGCGAGCGCGCGGACCTCGGCCCGCATCGGCCCAGCCAGGGAGGACGGATTATCTGTTGTCCGTAGCGCAACCGTCACCAGGCCCTCTGGCTGCCGGAGCTGCGCGAGCGGCGTATAGATCGTCATCGGCGGTTCCTCGCGGAGGCTGCGCTGCGTGGCATCTTCCACAATGCCGACGATCGTCATCGGGTTCGCGTCGTCCTTGTAGAAGTGAACGCTGCGGCCGACGGCATCGTCCTTACCGAAGAAGAAGCGCGCCAGCGCGCGATTGACGATGGCGACCTTCTGGGCGTTCGCCGAGTCCCGTGCGTCGAACATGCGCCCGGCGACGACACCGATGCCGAACGTGCGGAAGTAATCTGGCGTCACCATGTTCGTAAAGACCATGCGCGCGTTCAGCGGCTGCGGCGGTGCGCCTGGAACCTCTAGCGGGCCGGCGTTTCCGCGCGAATTGATGGGGAGGTTGCGTGAGCAGGAACCCGAAATTACTCCGGCGCGGCTGACCGTGCGGGCGACCAGGTCCTCGCAGAGGGCCGGCACGCGTTCGGCGGCAAAGGGGGTCCCGCGGGCGTCCAACGAGAACAGCAGCAGGTTGTGCCGGTCGATGCCCGTGGGGCGCGTCTCGAGATTTCGCAACGTCTGACCTAGGAGGCCGGCTCCTGACACGAGAAGCACGCACAACCCAACTTGTACGCTGACGAGAACCTGTCTTGGCGACCATCGTCCGCGCGTCTGGCGGATCACTGTTGTTCCCGTCGACTTGAGTGCCGGGCTCATGTCGACACGCGTTGTCCGGACGGCCGGCGCCAGCCCAAACAGCAGTCCCGTCAACATCGAGACGGCAAGCGTGAATGCGAGGACAGTGGCATTGGGCTGAAGATTCAGATAAACGGGGTTCGATGCTCCGGAGACCATCCCACCGATGGCGTTGACACTTACCCGCGCGAGCCCGAACCCGAGCACTCCACCGAGGAGCGCAAGCAACAAGCTCTCTGTGAGAAATTGACGAACGAGCCGCAGGCGACCTGCGCCGATCGACATGCGGACCGCCACTTCTTTCGCGCGGGCGGTTCCACGGGCCACCAGCAGATTGGCCACGTTGGCGCAACCAATGAGCAGGACGATGCCGACCATCGCCATCAAGATCTGAACGGAGCTCGAGTACTGATTGCGGAGCCCTGCCGTGCCGCGATTCGCGGGGCTCAGCGAGGCGTGAACGCGATCCCATCCGGGCAGCTTCCGCAGCCAGGCATTGTCCGACTCCGACAAGTACCCCTGGAACAACACCTCAATCGCCGAGTCCGCCTGCACACTCTCGACGCCTGGCTTGAGGCGAACGACGATTGGCATGTCGCCCAGCCATGTGCCGTGATCCGTCAGGAACTTCGGCGTGTCAAGGGTCGTGACGGCAAAGGGAAGGGTGACATCCACACGCGTACCGGGATCGAGGCCATCGAAACCAGCGGCCGTGACCCCCACAATAGAGAGCGGCCTCCCGTCGATCGTCAGCGTGCGTCCGAGGATCTGTGGGTCCCGTCCGAACTTCCGGGCCCAATAGCCATCGCTGATGACAGCCACGAGCGGCCCGGCACCCGCCCGGTCGTCATCGGACGTAAAGCCTCGCCCCAATGCCATCGGAACGCCAACCACCGCGTGATAGTGTCCGCTCACGAATTGCGCACGGGCGGTCTCGATGCTCTCGCCGGTGGACACTTTGACGGTTCTGCCTCTGAGATAGGTCGTCACACCCGCGAAGAGGTCCGTCCGCGCGCGAACGCGCTCGAAGTATGGGTAGTTCGCCGAAGGTGTGCCGCGAGCACCATGCGCGACGAAGTAGAGCTCGTCGGCCGCGTGAATCGGCAGCGACGGCAGCATGATGGCTTGAAATAGGCTGAAAATCGCTGTGTTCGCGCCGATGCCCAAGGCAAGCGTGAGAATCACTGTCGTAGCAAACGCGGGATTCCTCCGCAGCGTGCGCAGGGCGTACCGAATATCCTGACCGAGCTGTTCGAGCCACGCCCGCACCCACACGGCGCGCGTGTCTTCCCTCACGAGTGCGACATTGCCAAACTTGAGAAGGGCCTGACGGCGAGCCTCCTCGGGCGCCATACCCCTGTCGATGTTCTCCTGGGTTTGCCGGTCGATGTGATCGCGAATGTCGTCGGCAAGGCCGTCAAGGGCTCGTTTGGCGCGCCTCATGGAATTCACTCCTGCGCGGCGGGACGGAGGATGCGGGCAATGGCTCGTGCCAAGGTCTCCCACCGGCTGGTTTCCAGCTCCAGTTGCTTTCGCCCTTTAGCGGTCAATCGATAGTACTTGGCGCGCCGGTTGTTCTCCGAGGTGCCATCCTCGAACGTGATCCATCCGCGCTTGATCAAGCGGTGCAAGGCCGGGTACAGCGATCCTTGCTCCACCTGCAGCACATCGTCCGAGCCGTGCTCGATGGCTTTGGCAATGGCATGCCCGTGCGCCGGTCCGAGACGCAGCGTTCGGAGAATGAGCAAGTCGAGCGTGCCCTGGAGCAGCTCGATCCGGTCGCGGTCTGCTTTGGTAGACATACTAGGTGGCACGATATGCTCGTCCACCTAGAATGTCAAGGCGAGTCATCAGTGGAGATGGGAATTGCACGAGTACCTCCGAAGTCGCCTCGGCGCCTTCAGTACCGCAGCCTTCTTTGGTGCGCTGAGCGCTGCACGGGACTCACCGGGTTATGTCCCCGCGCGCTGGAACGTAGCGGTCGCGACCACGAAACGGCCTTGTGCGCCGGCTCACACAGCCTCGGCTTGCGGATATATCCGTAATTCGATATAGTCCACCGCTATGCCCAAGCCGCTGTTGCCCGAACGGCCGATGGCCCCGGCCGTTTTTCAGATCCTCATCGCATTAGCGGACCAGCCGCTCCACGGGTACGGAATCATGCTGGACATCGCGGAGCGCAGCCAGGGCAAAGTGAAATTGAGCCCAGGCACGTTGTACGGCTCGATCAAGCAGATGCTCGAGGACGGTTGGATCGAAGAAGTCACCGGCCGTCAGGCGACCGACGACGAGCGTCGGCGGTACTACCGGTTGACACGTGAAGGCCGTGAAGCTGCCAGACAGGAGATGGCACGCATGTCGGCGCTCCTGAACCATGCTCGACTGACCAGCCTTCGCTCGAACGAAGGGTGACGACGTGAACCGGTCAGAACGGATCTATCGCTGGCTGCTGCGGCTGTATCCGGGTGACTTCCGTGAGGAGTACGGACAGGAGATGTCACTGCTGTTCCGAGCCCGCGCAACCCATGGCGTCCTGCGCCTCTGGTTGCAGGTACTCGGAGACCTGCTGTTTCACGCCCCCCAGGAGCATTTGAGCACGATGAAGCAGGACTTCCAATACGCGGTTCGACAGATGCGGCGCAATCCTGGCTTCGCCGCGGCCGTGATCGTCACGCTCGCCGTCGGGATCGGCGGCACGACCGCGGTGTTTAGTGTTTTTCAGGCTGTGCTGCTCGCCCCGCTACCGTATGAGGAGGCAGGCCAACTCGTGCGCTTGTACCAGCAAGAGCCTGACAAGCCTGCTACGCGAACCTACCTGACGGGCGCGCACTTTTCGTTCCTTCGCAAGGGGACGACGTCCTTCGAAGCCGTCGCCGCGCTCGCCAACTACCGCGAGACCGCGGGAGACCTCGTGATCGATGGCCGGCCGCAGCGGCTACGCGGACTCCGCGTCACGAGCGACTACTTTCACACGCTTCGATCCAATCTCTCGCGCGGGCCCGGGTTCGAGAGCCGCGATGAAATGGAAACCCGCCGAGGCTCGTCGATTGGAAGCCGACGCGTAGTGCTGAGCAACAACCTATGGCGTTCGAGCTTTGGGCGCGATCCATCGATCGTCGGTTCGACGGTTCAGCTCGTCGGCGAACCATACGAAGTCGTGGGCATCGCACCGGAGGGATTCGAGGATCCCATCGCTGGTGCGGTGGACGTCTGGGCGCCGTACGGTCTGGGACGGGATACTGATCCCGAAAACAACTCGCTGAGTGTCATTGGCCGCTTGAGAAAGGGGGTCACTCTTGAGCAGGCTCGTGAGGAGCTCAAGGGCCTGAGCCGCTCCATGAGAGAACGCTGGCCCGGCGTGCGTCTCAATGTGGTGGATGCGGTTCCTCTGCGGGACGATCTGGTCGCCCCTGCTCGCGGTCCGCTGCATCTCCTGTTCATTGCGGTCGGACTTGTGCTCCTCGTGGCGTGCGTGAACGTCGCGAATCTCGTGCTCGCGCGAGCGACGGGACGCCTTGACGAGTTTGCGGTTCGCCTGGCGTTGGGCGCTGGTCAGCGCCGACTCCTGCGTCAGATGCTTGTTGAGAGCCTGGTCCTTGCCAGCCTCGGCGGCCTTCTGGGAGTCGTTCTGGCGAATGTCGCGGTCGGAGTGCTGCGTCTCCTCGGCGAAGACGCCGTCCCGCGGCTGAAGGAAGTCGGATTCGATCCCGTTGTGCTCGGATTTGCGGCGCTCATGACGGTCACCACAGCAATCGTCTTCGGCAGCGTTCCCGCACTCCGTTTCGGGCACATCGCTCCCGTCAATGCCCTCCGTCAGCAATCACGTACGACAGGGTCACGAGCTCAGGGACGCCTCCGAAGTGGCTTGGCCGGGGCGCAGCTCGCGCTCGCGCTGACGCTCTTGACTGGCGCTGGAGTGCTATTGGCCAGCTTCTATCGCTTGCAACAAGTGAATCTGGGATTTCACGTCGACGATGTCCTCACGTTCGAGGTGAACCTCCCCAGCGCGAGGTACGATGCGGCGCGACGTGCCGCGTTCCACGAGGAGCTGGCTCAGCGGCTGCGGACCATTCCCGGGGTGACCGCGGCCGGCGCGATTTCGTTCCTCCCCGCGACGGGAAACCTCCACGGCTGGAATACGTCGATCCTGAGCGGCCCCAAAGCCGGTACGCAGGTCGCCAAGAGAGACGGCTTCAACATCCAACAGCGGACCGTGAGCGGAGATGTCTTCGCAGCGTTAGGGATTCCGCTGCTTGCAGGTCGGACCTTCGATTCACGCGAGCACGCCGACGCGCCGTCACGCGCGGTGGTGAGCGCAGACTTTGCGCGAGCCGCCTTTCCAGGGATGCCGTTCGACGCCGTTGTCGGGCAACGCATTACCGCAGGCGGACGGCCGCCGCTCGAGATCATCGGTGTGGTGGGCGACGTCGTGCTCGACGTGTACGGCACGCCGTCGCTCGTTGTCTATCACCCGCATTCGCAATTCGCGGACGACCGCAACTGGACGCTTTCACAGGTCGTCGCCACGCAGCTACCGCCGCAGCGCATTCTCGCGGAAGTGCGGGCCGTCGTCGCCGGGTCGGATCCGGAGTTGGCGATACATCAGGCCGTGCCACTGGCAGAGGTCCTGGGACGCGGAACCAGGCGAGAGCGATTCGCGCTTGTCCTGCTGGCGACCTTCGCGGGCGTGTGTCTGCTGCTCGCCTCGGTTGGTCTCTATGGTGTTCTTGCCTACGCTGTGCGCCAGCGAACGCAGGAGATTGGCGTCAGGATTGCGCTCGGCGCAACCGGCGCGCAGATACGCCTGATGGTCTTGCGGCTCGCGAGCATCCCGATCGCGGCTGGTCTTCTGGCAGGCGCTGTTGGGGCGCTCCTGCTCGGACGCTGGCTGACCTCGCTCGCATTTGGAATCAGCCCTTCGGACCCTCGAATCGTCGTGGCTGCGGCCGCGATCCTGACGACGACAGGCCTCGTCGCGGCCTGGGTGCCGGCAGGTCGCGCCGCACGGGTTGAGCCCAGGATAGCGATCCAGGAGAGATAGTGTGCGGCCGGGTTGAGTCGACTCCGCAAGACAAATCGGGCGAGGAGTTGACCGCTTGAAGACGTCGGAACGGCTGTATCGGTGGCTTTTACGCCTCTATCCGCGCGACTTCCGCGACGAGTACGGGGAAGAGATGTCGCTGTTGTTTCGCGCTCGGAGCTCCGAAGGCTCCCTCAGGCTGTGGCTGCAAATACTCGGAGATCTCGTATTTCACGCGCCGAACGAGCATTGGAGCATGATGAAGCAGGATCTCAGATACGCGGTTCGAACGCTGCTGCGCGCACCAACGTGTACGGCTACGGTCATTGCCACACTTGCGCTCGGCATTGGCGCCAACTCGGTGATCTTCAGCGCCGTGGACGCCGTCCTCTTGCGCGATGCCGTAATGTCCGATAATTCGGCCGACCGATTTTGGTAGCGCGATTGCGCTACGCCGCACGGTAGTAGTAGCTGAGAAGGCCCCCGATGCGTTGACGCCGCCGAACGGAGCCGGAGCGCTGTCCGTCTCCGACACCCTCAAGCAGGTCGTTGCCGAGACCTTGATGATCGCGTTCGCGATGATAGTGGACGACGAACTCCGCGAGTGTACGACGGAAGTGCCGCTCACCGAGAGGAATCACGCGGTCCAGGCACTCCTCTTTGATTGAGCGAACAAATCGTTCCGCGTGCGCGTTGCCGTTGGGCGCGCGATACGGTGTCCGGATCACGCGCACACCCGACGTCTCGAGCAGGTGCCGAACGCCGGTGCTCCACTTCCGATCGCGGTCGCAGATCAGGATGCAGCGCCCGCCGAGCACGGCCGTCGGTCGCGTCGGTGAGCTGACGGCCGATCTGGAGCATGAATGCCTCGTCCGGGTGTGGCGTCGAGCCGACAATGTGGACGCGCCGCGAGTGCAGCTCGATCACGAATAGCGTGTAGTACGTGACCAACCCGCGGAGCGTCCAGACCTCTGTGGTGAAGAAGTCCCCGGCAGCGAGCGCGCCCCGGTGCGACCGCAGAAACGCCCGCCACGATGTCGGCCGCTCACTGCTCGGCGGGATGCCTTGCACCTTGAGGATCGTGGCAATGGTCGACCGCGCCACGCGATGCCCCAGATTCTTCAATGCCCCCTGGATCCGGGTATAGCCCCAGGTCGGATTCTCGGTCGCCATCCGCACGACGAGGCGGCGAATCTCCGGCATCACACTGGGCCGTCCCGGCCGACGCTTCGGATAGGTCCATTTTCGGGCGATAAGCTGCCGGTGCCACCGCAGGATCGTGTCGGGCGTGACGATCGTGGCAACCTCCACTAGAATCCGACGCCGAAGGGGCGCGCCGAGGGCACCCAGGCGCCGCCGTTCGTCGTCGGTCAGCCGCACCCGCTGACCGCGCAACTGCGCCTTCAGGACGCGGTTCTCTTCGCGCAGGTACTCGGTCACCTTGTGCTGCTCGTCTTGGAGCCAGCCGAGGAACATCGCGACGAACACGTGCAGCGGAATCACACGTCGAGTCTACGTTACCGGCGGGCGGCATTTTCGGACATTACGAGATCGAGTCGCCCTTCTTCGCGGCGACCGCCAGTCCGGAGTTGGCCAGTCCGAGGAGGTAGAAACTTTTCGCTCCGAGTTTCGTCCCGGCCGGGATCTTCACCGACGAGAAGATCGGCTGCTGCGTCGGGTGGTGGGTCAGCGTCCAGTTGGAGATGTCAACGGCGCCGTCGCCGGCGTTGAAGAGCTCGATGAACGAGTCCGTCGGGTTGTCGGGAGAACCCGCGCTGATGCGGAACTCGTTGATCCTGATCGGGCTGACGTTCCGCACCTTCTGCGACGTGCTCTCGGATTGTGTCACGCCGTTCGCCGTCCACGAGGCGCGGCCCTCGACGTCGAGCTGACATTCCGGAAAAGCACGGTGAGTTCGCTCTGCATGGCTGGCTCAAGGAATGGCCCACGGGATGACGTACGCGTAGGCCATCACGATCAGACCGACGAGAGACGCCAGAACGACGCTGTGCCAGAAGACAGCCTTGAAGATGGCCGCTTCGTTGCCCTGCTGGTGTGTGGCGGAGCTCGAGACGACGATGGATTGGGCATCGATCATCTTGCCCATCACGCCGCCCGTCGAATTGGCCGCACCCATCAGGATTGGACTCAAGCCCAATTGCTCCGCCGTGACCTTCTGCAGGTTGCCGAACAACGCGTTCGATCCGGCGTCGGTGCCCGTCAACGCCACGCCCAACCAGCCAAGCAGTGTCCCGAAGAACGGAAAGAGCCAGCCCGTGCCCGTCAGACTCAGACCCAGAATCGTGTCCATTCCAGAGTACCGGGTCACATAGGCCAGGCCAACCATGAAGCTGATCGCCAGAACCGACGGCATCATCTGCACGACGGTGTCTTTGAACAGGCGCGCCGTCGTGCCGATCGGCAGCCGCGCGAGAAACGCCGCGATGAGAGCGCCCACGAACACGACGGTGCCGGGAATGCCGAGGAAGTTCAAATTGATTGTCGCGTCTTCCGGCGCGGGCTGCGGGGCGACCGGCGGCATCTTCAGCACGGCGTTGTGCAGGAACGGCATCGGAATCCGCAGGGCGTCGACGTTCAGGTACCGGGCGATCGCCGGCAAGCCGGTCACGAATATCAGTATGGACGCGACGATGAACGGCGACCAGCCTTTCAGCACGTCGATCGCCGAATGGCGTCTGGCCGATTCGGCGAGTGTGCCACCCACCGGCATCACCTCCGCCGGCTTCCAGAACTTCAGGAACGCCACCGTGACCAGCAGCGAGAAGATAGCAGCCGTGATATCGACCAGCCCTGGCTCCTGGAAGTTCGACCAGTAGAATTGCATGCCGGCAAACGACAGTCCACTGACCAGCAAGGCCGGCCAGACCTGCCACGTTTCGCGCCAGCCGACCATGCTGCGCACCAGCCAGAGCGGCAGGATCAGCGAGAGCGGCGGCAGGATGCGTCCGGCCATCGCGCTGAACTCCATCTCGGGCAGCCCAGTCACGCCGGCGAGGACGCGAATCGGATTGCCGACGCCCCCCCACGCGACGGGCGCCGTATTGGCGATCAGACACAGCGTGGCCGATTGAAACGGGTTGAAGCCCAGCCCGATCAGGAACGATCCGGCAATCGCCACGGGCGCGCCGCCGCCCCCCGTTCCTTCCAGGAACGCGCCGAAGCAAAAGGCTATCAACACGAGCTGCAGCCGTTTGTCCGACGACAGTCCCGCTATCGAGTCCTTCATCACCTGGAACTGACCGGTCGTGGACGCGACGTTGTAAAGGAAGATCGAGGCCACGACGATCCACGCGATGCGGATGGTCCCGAATATGACGCCGTGTCCTGTTGCCGTCGCGACCAGCACCACCGGCATGTCGAACACCAGCACCGCGAGTCCGACGGCCACCAGCAGACCACTCAGCGCCGACACCCACACGCGCTTCTTCAGGACCACCAGGACGAAGAAGAGCGTGAGCACCGGCAGCGCCGAGACTGCCGTAGACAGCAGCCGGTTGCCGAACGGATCGTAGACCTGCGGCCAGGTGATCAACGGCGAGTTCCCCTCATCGCCGCGGCAGGGTGTACGCGACCCACCCTCGCGGCGCGGGAGCGCCAGCGCCGGTTTCGCGACCGCCTGCGGTGCTCGCCGCAGGGACCAGCAGGAACTGTCTGCCATCGGTCTCGTACATCACGGGGGAACCGACGAAGTCGCCGCCGAAACGCGACGCCCAGAGCTGACCGCCCGTCTCGCTGTCCCAGGCGCGAATCTGCTGGTCGCCGCCGGCGCCGAACACCAGCCCCGCCGCCGTGACGATGATGCCGTTGAGCAGGCCGGGCACGCCCGTCCCGGTGATGCCGCGCGCGGCCAGTTCGGGATCGTCGCCGAACCCGATGCGCCATGTGATGCCGGGCTCGTTCAAGTCGTACTTCACGATCGACGTGAACGGCGGCCTGATGCGCCGGCCGACGGTGTTGTACTCGTTAATCACGTACCGTTCGTACTGCGGGACGCCGTCGGGGTAGGGCGGCGCGGCGCCGCGGCCACTCGGCATCGGCCCGGGCCGCGTCCACGCCGAACCCGAACCGACGATCAGTTCGGGTGGAGCGCCAGACGCGATCGCACCGGCGCCGCGCCCGCCACGTCCGCCAGCAAACGGCCCGCGGCCGCCCGGTGCAGCCGTCAGGAACGCGACGAGCGCGTCGACGTCGGCCGGCGCGAGGTGGGGGAACGCAGGCATCCGGCCCTTGCCGGACCCGATGGCCGTACGGATCGCGGCCGCGTCGAAGCGCGGGGCGCCAGCCACCATGGCGGTTGCCGGATCCGCAGCGGCGTTGACGAGCGCCACGCCTTTCACAGTGCCCGACCGATCGGCGCCGTGGCAGGCCTGGCAATACTGCGCATACACGGCCCGCGCGCGCTGCGCCTGCGTGCCGCCGCCGCGTCCGGCGCGCTCGCCCGGGCGCAACAGACGGAGAATCCCCGGGTTGTCGTGGGTGACGACGTAGACCGCCCCCGTGCCCGGTTCCGACGCCGCGCCGCCGAAGAGCACGCCGCCGTTGCTCGTCGGGACGTGCACGGTGTCGGCGAGGCTGATCGGCGTGAAGATGCCGAGGTTCGTCGCCGCGAGCAGGCGCTTGCGGAACGCGTCGGCCTCGTCCGCTGGCAAGTAGGGACTGATGTCCTCGGCGCCGAACGACTGCTTTGCGAACGGCGGCGGTTTGGTCGGCTGCGGCTGTGTCGGCCAGCTCTCTTCCCCCGGCATCGTGGATTTCGGCGCGGGACGTTCCTCGATCGGCCAGATCGGCTCCCCCGTCACACGGTCGAACACGTAAAGCCAGGGCGTCTTGCTGGCGACGGCCACGACGTCTCTGTCGCGCCCGGCGTGGCGAATGGTGGTCAGCTGCGGCGCGGCACTGGGGTCCATGTCCCAGAGGTCGTGATGCACGATCTGGAAGTGCCACAGGCGCCTGCCGGTGCGGGCGTCGAGCGCGACGATCGACGTGCCGAACAGATTGGCGCCCACCCGGTCGGCGCCGTAGAAGTCGTAGGTGGGTGATCCCAGCGGAACGTAGACGATGCCGCGGCGCGTGTCGACGGTCAGCTCACCCCAGGCGTTGATGCCACCCACGTACTTCCAGGCGTCCTTCGGCCAGGTCTCGTACCCGAACTCGCCAGGGCGCGGCACGGTGTGAAAGGTCCACACCAGCTTGCCCGTGACGACGTCGTACGCGCGAATGTCGCCCGGCGGCGACATGTAGCCTTCGCCGGTCGCGCTGCCGAGGATGAGCAGGCTCTCGAAGACCTCGCCGGGCGTGTTCGACTGGATGTTTCCAATCGTCGCCGGATCCCGGCCGTCGAGGCCGACTCGCAGGTCGACGACGCCGTTGGTGCCGAACGAAGTGATGGACTTGCCCGTCCTTGCATCGAGCTGCTGGAGCAGGGCGTTCATCGAGAAGATCAGGCGCTGGTCGCGGCCGTCCGCGCTCTCCCAGTAGTTCATGCCGCGACTCGTCATGCCGTGCATGTTTTCGCGGACCCACAGCTCGTTGCCGGTCTTCGCGTCGACGGCCACGAGGGATCCGTTCCGGCCGCGGCCGTAGACGATGCCGCGCACGACGAGATGACCGAAGCCCGTATCGCCGTAGGGATACGTCCACGCCACCTGCAGTTGGGTGACGTTGGACTTGTTGATCCGTTGCGAACTGAAATAGCGGGAGTTATCGGGACCGTTGCCGTATCCGGGCCACCACGTCTCGGTGGATGACTGCGGCACGGCCGCCGCAATGGCGACGCCCGCTGCTGCGAGGGCGCCGACCGCCCTCGAGTGCCGCCTGAACCGCCGCCAGCTCTCCGGCATCGTCGCGCACCTCCGGGAGCGCAGGCCCCGACCGCTCGCTCGAGCGCGTCCCCGCCTCCCGTGTGTCTTGCACGAAACGCACACGATCTTGCGTTCAAGCCAGGAAGCGTTGAAGATCCAGGGCCGACGCGACGGAAAGTGTGCTACGTGAGATCGCCATTGTGCGATGTGAAACAATCTTGTCAACCTTTTATTGCGCCGGCGTGTATATTGACAGCACCAGGCATGCATTCGGCACGCAACGCATATCGGCGTCCTGCGCTTGCGGCGCTCACCCTCGTGATGGCCGGCTGCGCGAGCGCCGAGCCGGAGTGGGCCGCCCGGAACGAGCGTGTCATCGCCCGGCACAACGTGACCGGACGCACGCGCGAGCTGCCGAGCGTGCGCGTGCCGATGGCCCTCCTCGACGGCGCGCCGGTCGAAGGCCGGACGCTGCCCACCGTCACGATCGCGCCCGGCGTCGTGGCGACGCTCGGCTGGAGCCGCGGCGCGCTCCTCGAGCGGGTCGAGATGCAGGCCGGTGCCCGGTACCCGACGCAAACACTGAACGAGGAACTCCTCATCATCGTCCGCGACGGATCCGCGACGATCGAGCTCGAGGCCGGACCCGCACACCTGAAGAAGGACGACGTGCTCTACCTCCAGCCCGGTGCCGTGCGAACGCTGACGGCGGGCGCAAATGGTTGGAAGGCGTTCGAGGTCTTCTCGCCGGTGCGGCTCGAGCATCTCGGGCTCGCCGGATACGACGTCGCCGGTCCGACCGCGACGTTTCCGGATCAGAGTGTCCGCCCGTCTCTCGAGCCCGGCGTCGTCGTCAACCTGAATGACATTCAGTGGACGCCGCTCACCGATCCCGGCCGCGGAACGTCGTACCGCCGCAGCTCGACGCACGCGCGGCTCATCTGGGGGCGCAACGCACAGGTCAGCCTGGTGCGCCTGGATCCCGGCACACAGGTCCCGCTCCACGTGCATCCGGAGGATCAACTGACGCACATGATCCGGGGAACGCTGGAGCAGGGCGTGATGGACGGCTCGTTTCGGGCCTCGGGAACGGCAGGCACCACGGTGTACGTGCCGGGCGGGATGGTGCACTCGGCGACAGTCGGCGACGGTGGCGCCGATCAACTCGACGTCTTCTGGCCCGTGAGACCCGACCACGTGGAACGAGCACGGGAGCAGCAGGCGCGCTACGACGCGATCGTGGCGCCCGGCTCGCAGCCGAAGAAACTGGCTGACGGCTTCACCTTCAGCGAGGGACCGACCTGGCTGAAGGGCAAGCTGTACTTCTCCGACATGTTCTTCCGGAACCCGTCCGCGAACGACTGGACGGGAAGTCCGGCGCGCAGCCGCTTGATTGTCATGGAGCCCGACGGAACGTGGCGTGTGCTGGCGAGTGGGATGCAGTCGAACGGCACGATCGCGGCCCCGAACGGCAACCTGCTCGTGTGCGACATGTTCGGTCACCGCGTCGTGGAGGTGAACCCGGCCACCGGTCGCGTGGTGCGGGTGGTGCTCGAGACCGTGAACGGCAAGCGGATCGACGGTCCGAACGATCTGGTCATGGACGCGAAAGGCGGCCTGTACGTCACCGACCCACAGTTCACACCCGACGCGGAGAAGAGCCAGCCGGGCAAGCAGGTGTACTACGTCGCGCCTGACGGCCGCGCCACGGTGGTCATCGGTCCGGGCGAATACGCGATGCCGAACGGTATCGAACTCTCGCCCGACGGCAAGACGCTGTACGTGAACAACACGTGGGCGCAGCCGGGCGAGAACTTCGTGTGGGCGTACGACGTCGCCGCCGACGGGTTGCTCTCGAACAAACGGCAGTTCGCGATGTTGAACCTGACGCCGGAAGTGCTGGACTCCGACAACGGCGGCGACCGGTTCCTGTCGGGTGCCGACGGGTCGACGGTCGACGCCGACGGCCGCTACTATGTCGCCACGAGGAGCGGGGTCCAGATCTTCCTGCCGGATGGCACCTACGCCGGCACGATCTGGGCGCAACAGGCGCCGATCAGCCTCACATTCGGGGGCGCGAACAACGATGTGCTGTACACAGTCGGCGAGTCGTCCGCATGGGCCATCCAGACCCGGGTCCGCGGCTTCCGTCACCCGTCCGGCATGAACTGAAGGCGGGCGTCGCGGAACCGGACGTCATCGCGGATGCAACGAAGAGGGACACACGTGCACAGACGAGGAATCCTGAGGTCGGCGTTGGGTGCCGCGGCCGCGGCGTTCGGCTCGGGGCGCGTCGCCACGGCCGCGCCCGGATCGCCGCACATTCGACTCTACGTCGAAATGGACGTGGCGCCGGGACGCGAGCGCGAGATGCTCGACACGTTCCACACCACGTTCGTGCCGGAGGCCGTGAAGCACGCGGGCTACATCCGCGTGAAGATGCTCAAGCGGCGCGCCATCCTGCAGGGTACCGCGCCGGCCCATCACACCTACCGCTTTGAGCTGGAGTTCGAGAGCGAGGAGCTGCGGCAGAAGTGGATTGCCTCGGCGGGCCACCAGCGTGTGTGGCCGCCCGTCGAACGCACCATGACCACCACGAAGGACTACCCGGTCGTCCTCTACGACGAGGTCTGAACGGCTGCCGTTGACTGGCGCGGGTACCCATTGCTACGATGCGCGATCCCGAATCCGTGCATGGTACGCACCCCGCTGTGCACGAAGTGACGCGCGTCGCTGCCGCCGGCGCTCGCCCGGCGGACGGGAGTGGTATCCTCTGAGGGACACCGCCAGATCATGAAGCCGAAACAGACCCGAGACACGCCGCCGATACAGAGCCTCGATCGCGGCCTCGCCATCCTCGAAGCCGTGGCGGAGTCGCCGCAGCCGGTGCCGCTCAAGCAGCTCACCGATCTCATCGGGATCGACCGCAGCAGCGTCTTCCGGCTGGCGAACACGCTTCGGCAGCGCCGTTTCCTCGCCAACCCGAAGGGGAGCAAGGACTATATTCTCGGTCCGACCGCGTGGCGGCTCTCGAGGAAGTACGGCCGCAGCGGTCTGGGTACGTTCTTCCACGATCACCTCCGTGAGCTCACGATCAAGCTGGGCGAGACGTCGCACATCACGGTGCGCGAGGGGAGCCAGGTGCTGTTCATCGACCACCACACACCCACGGGACAGGTGGTCTCCGTCGCCGGGCAGACGGGGGAATTCGCACCGCTCTATTGCACGGCCCACGGCAAGGCCCTCGTCGCCGACTACGACCTCGATGCCTTGCGGGAGCTGCTCGGCCGCGGTCCGCTCCACGCCTACACGAAGAACACCATCGTCTCGCTCACCCGGCTGGCGAAGGTCTGCGCGCAGACGCGCGCGGAGGGGTTCGCCCTCGACGACGGGGAGTACATCGACGAAGTGCGCTGCGTCGCGGCGCCGGTTCGCGATGCACAGGGCGAGATCGTAGCCTCGGTCGGGATCTCCGCGCCGCTTCCGCGCCTGCCCAAGCAGCGCGCACTGAACGCCGCCGCCGCGGTGGTGGCGGCCGCGCGCGCGATCGGCGCCTCGCTCGTCAGCTGACATCCCCCGCCGCCCGGGGCGGCACCGCCGGCCTCCACACGCGGCGTTTCCCGGCTTGACTCCCCTCGTACGCCCGACTAGGATGCGCTACGCACACGGCATTGCACTATGCACAACAGCGCCGGTCGCGCCAATCGCAGCCCGCAGCCGCAGCGCCATCGGCCAACCTGCCGGACGGAGTGCCACCAGCCGAGGAAGGGAGTACCGTATGCCGCGACAGTGGTGGGCGTGCCTGATGGTGATCCTGCTGCCTCTGGCGGCGGACGCGCAGGAGACTCGCGGGAACATCAACGGCGTCGTTCAGGATCGGAACGGCGTCGTGCCGGGTGCGGTCGTGAAAGTCACGAACACCGGGACGAGCCAGACGCAGCAGCTCGTCACCAACACCGACGGCTACTTCGAGGCCGTCCTCCTGAACCCGGGCACTTATGCGGTTCGCGTCGAGCTGCAGGGATTCAGGACCTTCATCCAGAGCGGCATATCGCTCGCCGTCGGTCAGACCGTGAGTCTGACCGTGACGCTGGAACTCGGCGCGATCACCGAGGAGGTCAGCGTGGTGGCCGAGGCGCCGCTGCTCGACACGACCACCGTGTCGGCCGGCCAGAACTTCGATCGGCGCATGGTCGAGGGGCTGCCGATGTTCTCGAACATGCCGATCATGCTGTCGCGTTATGCGCCCGGCGTGGTCCCGGGGACGGCTGAAGCCGAAGTGATCAACGTTTTCCAGGGCTACATGGAGGGCACGACGGCTGCCGCCGGCGGCCAGCTCGGCACCGGCAGCGGGTTCGACAACCGCAACACCGGCAACAACTACACGATCGACGGCGCGCAGAACAACGGCTTCGGCCGCCGCATCGCGAGCTCGCCCAACTCCGATCAGATCGAGGAGGTCCGGATCGAGACGGCGAGCTTCGACGCCTCGCAGGGGCACGGCACCGGTCTGACGGTTGCGATGATGACGCGCGGCGGCACCAATACGCTGCGCGGCTCGGCCAACTACACGTATTGGACCAATCACATCAACTCGCCCAATCTGCAGCAGAAGGTGACGTTCCGGGACGACCCGCGCCAGGAAGACGCGTGGCGTTCGGGCCGCGAGCACATCGGCGCGTTCACGCTCGGCGGCCCGCTGGTCATCCCGAAGATCCTGAACGGCCGCGACAAGGCGTTCTTCTTCGGCAACTTCTCCAGGTCGAACGACTCGGCGCCCGGGCGTCTGGCGGGGACCTCCACCGTGCCGGCGAACGCGAAGCACCTCGACGGGGACTTCTCGGATCTGCTCCTGTTGCCCTCGGGCGCCGGGCCCACGACGCCGGCGGGCCACCACCAGTACCAGATATTCGACCCGCTGACCACGCGGCCCGACCCGCTTCGTCCCGGCCGCGTGATCCGCGACCCGTTTCCCAACAACATCATCCCGAAAAACCGCTTTATGGACCCGGACGGGTCGTACAAGAACCCGTTGTTCGAGCTGTACAAGCGAATGGTCCCGGCCCCGAACCAGAACTTCCTCTCGCCCACACAGCAGCCGGTGAACAACTACTACCGGGCGTCGGAGCCCGACCAGCCGCACAACACGCAATTCAGCGTGCGCATCGACGTCACCCCGACCACGAGCGACCGCGTCTTCGTTCGCGTGAACGGCAACAAGTTCCTCGAATCGTCGCTCGTCGACTGGACCTACGATTCCCCGGATCCGGAGTTCCAAGGGCTGCACGATGTCGCCCGTTCGCGGTACAGCTGGTCGGTGACAGGCACCTGGACGAAGACGCTGCGCGGTAACACGGTCCTCGACACCCAGATTGCGGGCAACCGCGCGCATCAGCGCGATCTGCGGTCGAACCTGATCAAGTACGGGCCCGGGTCCGTGGGCCTGCCATCCTACATGGACGACTACTGCGCCGCGCGCTTCGAGTGCATCCTGCCCCTGGTTGACTTCACCGGCCAGGGCAACTACCAGGACTTCGGCGGCACGGTGGACGGCGGCATCTGGGTGACGACGTATCAGGGACGGTCGAACGTGACGCACGTGCGCGGGTCGCACTCCTGGCGCGGCGGCGTGGACATCCAGTGGGCCCAGCGCACGAGCCGCGACGGCGCGGGCAGCATGGGAACCTTCAACTTCGACAACACGTACACCCGCGCCGCCGATACCACCAACGTGTTCCCGGCGCAGCCGCTGGGGCTGACGCTGGCCGCGTTCATGCTGGGCATCCCGACGTCGGTGTCGGTCGACGACAACAACGGCTTCGACGTCCGCAACAATTACTTCGGGACGTTCGCCCAGGATACGTGGCGCGCCACGCGGAACCTCACGCTCACCTTCGGCCTGCGTTTCGAGTACGAGAACGGCATCAAGGAAGTGAAGGATCGAATGCTGCTCTGGTTCGATCCGTTGGCGGAGGTATCGATTGCCGCCGGGGCGGAGGCGGCCTACGCGGCCAACCCGATCCCGCAGGTGCCGGCCAGCGACTTCTCGATTCAAGGGGGCACGGTCTACGCCGCGGCCCAGGGCTACGGCAATCGAACCTGGAAACCGGAGGCGCTCTGGATGCCGCGCTTCTCGTTCGGCTACAAGCTGGGGGAGAAGGACGTCATCAAGGGCGGCTACGGCATGTACTACGACACGCTCAACGCCCGCGACTTCACCCCGGACCAGCAGGGCTACGACGTCTCGACCGTGAATCCGGTGAGCAATGACTTCGGCCTGACCTGGGCGCTCGGCGACCCGAAGAACGGCGTGCTGCCGCTGGCGAATCCGTTTCCGGTCCGCGCCGACGGCACGCGGCACGAGAACGTCTTTGGCAACGCGCTTGGCCTCGACACCCAGGTGGGTCGCGCGTTCACGGCGGAGAACCTCGAGCGCGTGCACTCGCGCGTGCAGCGGTGGCGTGTGGGCTGGCAGCGCGAACTGAACCGCCGCACGGCGGTCGAAGTGGCGTACGCCGGGTCGTACGCCGACCGTCAGGGCATGCAGATTCGCCAGGACTACCTGCCGGAGCAGTATTGGAGCGGCGCGAACGTGCGCGACACGTCAGCGAACGACTTCCTGACACAGAACGTGCCGAACCCGTTCTACATCGCGAACTTCGCCGCGCTGCAGACGAGCAATCCGCTCCTGTATCAGCGCATGCTGGGATCGACGACGTTCACACAGACGACGATCCAGCGCCACCGGCTCCTGCGCCCCTTTCCGCACATGAACAACCTGCAATACCGCGATCAGCCGGTCGGTGAAATCAAAGCCCACTCGCTCGAGATCATCCTGACCCGCCGGTACGCGGACGGCCTGACCGGCCACGCCGGGTTCACGGTCAACCGCGTGACCGAGAACCAGATCGTACACGAGTTCGATCGTGAGCCGACGCTGTGGCAGACCACCAACAATGGCCGGCCGTGGCGGCTGACCACGGCCGTCGTGTACGAGTTGCCGTTCGGTCCGGGCAAACGGTTCCTGGCCGATAGCGGAGTGGTCACCGCTATCGTGGGCGGGTGGACCGTCGGCGGCACGTACGAGTATCAGCCGGGCGCGCTGCTCAACTGGGGCAACCTCTTCTTCCACGGCGACCTGAAAGACATCCAGAAGAAGCACCCCGAGATCGCGCTTCGGCCGGACGGGACGTTCGACTCGACGAAAACGTGGTTCAACATCGACGCCGGGTTCGAGCGAGACACGGCCGATCAGCCTGCGGCGTTCCAGAAGCGAATCTTCCCGTTCCGCGTCGACGGCGTTCGCGGGTTCGACTTGTCCTATCTGAACGCGAACCTGGCGCGCACGTTCAATC
>JBMDXQ010000132.1:0-9327 GCA_048594975.1 Vicinamibacterales bacterium
GGTGTGAACGCGAAGAGCTCACGAGTGACATCCGGCGAATCATGCAACGCCGACTAACGCTGCCAGGTGGCTGTAACCATGCGGCAGCGCGAGGGGCTCGATTGTCCCCACACCTGACTCCATCGCTTGCGCAACCACCGGCTGATGCGGTGGCCAACACCCGCTCGCCGTCGTGTTTCAGGTGCCGATACAGCACTGCGTAGCGGTCGCCGCTGAAGGCCCGGCGACATCTCTCGAATCGCGCCCGTTCGACCGACGGGCTCGCCTCTGTCGGAGGGCTGGCAAAGCGCGAAAAGTACCAGCGCAGCTCGGTCAGGATTGGCTCTCGCAGCGGCGAGGCGACTGGCCCCACGCGACTTTCCGCAGGTCCCCCATGGCCTGCACGGCCTGAGCGATCGCAGTCGCCGGCCGCAACGACACGCGAATCAACTCCCCCTCGCGATTGAGCGACTCATCCTCGGCCTCAAAAAGCGGTACCCGGGCTGGGGCGCGCCGAAAATCCGGGAGAAACTGCGTCCGCACTGCGCACCGGTCCGCTGTCCAGCGATCAGCACGGTGCATGCAGTCTTGGACCGGCACGGCCTGGTGCGGCGGCGGCGCCGGCGACGGCCGTCGCTGACCGGCACGCCGCTGGCACGCGTCACCGAGCCGAACGCGCTGTGGTGTGCTGACTTCAAAGGCGAGTTTCAGCTCGAGGATCGTCGCTACTGCTACCCCCTGACGATCAGCGACTTTGCCAGCCGGTTTCTCCTCGGCTGCGAGGCGCTCGAATCCACCCGGGAAGCACCCGCGTTTCCCGTGTTTGAACGAGTGTTTCAGGAATTCGGCCTGCCCGCGGCGATGCGCACCGACAACGGCGTGCCCTTCGCCTCCGCCTGGGCGCTCTACGGGTTGAGCAAATTGGCGGTCTGGTGGCTGCGGCTCGGGATCCGCCTGGAGCGGATCACGCCCGGTCATCCGGAACAGAACGGGCGGCACGAGCGCCTGCATCTGACCTTGAAGGAAACCGCGACGCGACCCGCCGCCGCCAACGTCTTCCAGCAGCAGGCGCGCTTCGATGACTTCCTCGACGAATACAACCGCGAGCGGCCGCACCAGGCCCTGGGCATGAAGACCCCGGCCGACCTGTATCGGCCCTCAGCGCGCGTGTACCGCGGCCTCGAAGATCTCGAGTACCCGTTTCACGACTGGAGCGCGGTAGTGACCCGCTGCGGCCGGATTTGTTTCAAAGGCCGCAAGATCAACCTGAGTCACGTCTTCGGCGGCCAGTGGGTGGGGATCAAACAGGTCGAGGACCGCATCTGGCTCGTCAGCTTCATGCAGTACGACCTGGGGTATTTTGATGATGAGACCTGTCGGCTCGAACCCATCGAAAACCCGTTCGGGCCGACAGTGTTACCCATGTCTCCGGCCCGGAATAAACCGTTACCCATGTACCCGGAATAGACCTTGTTTTATTGGTCGGGGCGACCGGATTCGAACCAGCGACCCCCTGCGCCCAAGTGCCACATTATGCGATGTCCCGCAACTCTCTGCGACCACTAGAGCTGCAAGTTGTTGATCAGGCGCCACTTCGGCCCTCAAGCGACATGATGACCCCCGGTGTGACGTTCCTGCACAAAACAGCGGACACAGGTGCGGCAGGGCGATACCGAGGGCTAGGCGAAGAGGATCGTCGAGGTCTTTAGCCGGAAAGTGGACCGTCGTGTACGGACCGAAGGCGTGTGCAGCGGGCGTCGGCGATTTCAGAGCTCCCTTTCAGCAAGGCGTCGAAACTCGTCAGGGACGGAGCGCCCAATCCGCGATGCCGACCCATAATCCCCCGCTTGTCCTCCGAAGCGCTTGCGGATCGCATCGACGGCTGGGTCTGCCGCGATCGCGCCAGGCCTTTCTTGCTGCCAGGACGGCGTCCTTCGTCGGCAAGCCCAAGCGGCAGCTCCAGTTGCACGATCGCAGGCGCTTCAAGATGTGAGACGGAGATCGCCAGCAGCGAGATCATCCTCTCATCCAGATGATCCGCAAGGACGCCGCGCACCAAGTCCTCGGCGATCTCCGCGAGCGCTCTCGTGGCAGAAATCGGCGCTGGCAGCGTGAGCGAGCATGTGACCGAGCGCAAATCGGCGAAGCGCACGCGGACCGTGATTGTCCGGCCGGCGAGGGATTTGGCGCGGAGCCGCGCGCCGATGCGGTCGGCGAGATGATGGAGCGTCGGTTTGAAGACGCGCTCGATCGCAGGCTGTCGGCCCAGCGCCGATTGTGAGCCGGCAGAGTGCGCGCGCCGGCGCGTTTCGATTGCCGCGGAACCCGGTTCCAGGCGAGTGCCGTCAACTTCCTTCCCACCGCATGCCCGAGCAATCGCTCCACGGATTGAGGAGAGCTCTGCGCCAACTGACCGAACGTGGCGACGCCGATCTTGGCGAGCCGCGCCTCGGTGGCCGGGCCCACGCCCCACATCAGTGCGACGGGCAGCTCGTGAAGGAACTCGAGTTCGGAGTCTGGATCGACGACGACCAATCCATCCGGCTTCGCGACCTGCGACGCGATCTTCGCCAGGTGCTTGGTACGCGCCACGCCGATGGACATCGGCAAGCCAAGCTCGGCGCGTACGCGAGCCCGAACTGTGCTTGCGATCTCTGCCGGCCGATCGCAGGGAATCCAAGCCGGTGCGGCGCTCGACGGGCAGCGCGGATCAAGCCGCTGTCAGCGCTGCGATTCTGGCCATGGTGACGGAAGATGGCAAGAGAACACGACCGGCGGGAGCCTTGGTGGCGACGGCGATGCGGTCAGCAAGAAGGCGGTCGCCGTCGTCGCCGCGCTCCGCTGCGCGATGAGCCTGCCGGTCGCGCCACGTATCGATCGATGACGGGATAAGAATCGGGCTACCGTTCGTTCCAGTAGATCGTCACGTTCCGCATCGCGCGTCCCGAGGCGACGATATCGGGCCGGCGGTCGGCGTTCAGCACCAGGTCCGCGGATCGCGGTGACCTGGCGCCCCGTCTTCGCTACTGCACGCGCCCAGGCGGGCAGCTGACCTGCGGCGCTGCCGAGGGTCCGCTCGCCGACGCCGTTTCCTCCGATTCCGTCGACTGCGTCCGCACCGGCTGACGCGCGCCGCCGAGACGGACCGAGTAACTTGTCAGGAAGATGTGGCGCGGGAACGTCGCGTCGCCGGCGCTGCCCGTGATCGGGTTCCGGTGCCGGTTGTAGTAAAACGCGAGCGGCACGTTGAACGTGATCGCGTGGTTCCCAAACGAGTACGCGATGCCGGGCTCGATGAACATCGAGGTGCCCGGACGGCGAAAGCCGTGGCTCTCGCCGAAGAGGTCGTACCGCCTGGCCCCTTCCATGCGCCACGAGAGCGACCCGCTGAACCCTTTCCAGATTTGGGTACTGCCGCCCAGGCGCACCAGATACTGATCTGGCACCGAGTTCTCACCCGTCTTCGCCGCCGCGTTCGGCGTGCCCGGCGCCGGCGGGACGCCGAGAATCGCGGCGATCGACGGCGTCCCGTTGGTGTCGCGCGGGTTGGCGAGATAGCTTCCCGACGCGAACAGGAACAGGCGCTTCAGGTTCCAGAACGCCTGCGATTCGATCATCAGGCCCCAGCCCCCGTCGCCCGGCTGCACCGACTGATCGACGTACTGCACTTCGCGGACTTCCTGGAAGTTCGGGATCGGGTTGCCGAGGATGCCCTGCACGGCGCCACGGATGACGAGGAACTCATCCTGGTAGCCTGCGTTGCCGGTCGGGAACTTGACGCCCCCGCCGACCGACACGTTCCAGGCCGGATGCGTGTCGGGCGCGAAGATCCAGCTGCGCGCGCTCGCGGTGATGTCGCCCAGCCCGCGGCCCCGCTGCGGCTCTTCCACTCGCGGCCCGGGCAACGGCGACGCCGGGTTTCGGAAGGCCCACGAGGAATAGACGAACGGGACGGCGGCGGTCGCGCTGACTCGCGGCGTGATCTGCCGGGTGACGCCGACGTCGAACAGATTCTGCCGGTTGGTGATGTAGTTCTCGCGCTCCTGGCGTTCGTGCTGTTCGACCTTGCCGTTGTAGTGGTCGTTGGAGACCAGGTTGCGGGCCGAGAGATTCAGCTGCCAGGTACCGGGATCCGGATAGACCGAGCCGTTCGCGCCAAACACGGGCGCGTTGTTGCGAATGAGCACTCAACCCTGCGCGTGCGCGACAGGGGCAGAGGCGTGAAGGACGACGAGCGTGGCCAAGCCGCAGACGATCCGTCGGAGTGGGGTCATGGCGCGGAGTCTCGCGCACGGCGCAGCCCGGCGGCAATAATCGGAACAGACTATGGAATGCGTTGCCAGGCGTACAAGTTCATGCGCCGGCGCGTAATATGCCGGTATGGACAAGGCACTGACGACACAGCTCGCGAACATCGAGAAGCGCACCGGCAAGTCCCTGGCGGCATTGGCGAAGATCGTCAAGTCGAGCGGCTTGACCAAGCACGGCGAGATCCGCGACATGCTGAAGCGGGATCTCCGGATGGGACACGGCGACGCCAACACGCTGGTGCACGTCGTCTTGAAGAGCGACGGGGAGTCGGCCGCCACCGCGGCGGGAAAAGACGCCGCCGCGGTTCTCGACGAGATCTACTCCGGCGCGAAGGCTCCCCTGCGCCGGATCCATGACGCCGTCATGAGCGCGGTCGAGGAGTTCGGCCCGTTCGAGATCGCGCCGAAGAAGGGCTATGTCAGCCTGCGCGGCAAGAAGCAGTTCGCGATGATCGGCCCGGCGACCAAGACGCAGGTCGAGATCGGCTTGAACATGAAGGACGTGGCGCCGACATCGCGGTTGATCGCCCTACCGCCTGGCGGGATGTGCCAGTACAAGGTCCGCGTCGGCGACGCGAAGGAAATCGATCGGGAGCTGATCGGCTGGATCCGCACCGCATACGACCGCGCGCAATAGTCCGCCGTTGTCGCCCGAGAGGAGGATCACACATCCCGGCCTCAGTTCGGCTCTAACGACGAGCGGGCTACCGTTCGTTCCAGTAGATCTTGACGTTTCGCGTCGCGCGTCCCGAGGCGACGATATCGGGCCGGCGGTCGGCGTTCAGGTCGGCCACCACGAGATCTTCCGTCGCCATGCCCTTGGCGTCCACAACATGCCTCGCCGTGACTTTTCCATCGCGATCGATGTCGTAGACCGCAAGGCCGAACGGTTTCCCGCGCCAGCCAACCGCCAGCTCCTCGTCGCCGTCGCCGTCGAAGTCGCCCCAGCCGAGCGCATGTCCCTCCGTCAGCGTCTCCTCGACGATTCGCCTTTCCCACGGCTCCGTCACGGTCGTCCCCGCCGGCTCGAGGTAGAGCACGACCCTGCTGCCGTGCCACGGTTCGATGGTGGCCAGCACGCGCCGCGTGCCGACGCGCCCCACCTTGATCTCGCCGGGGGCGCCTTCACCAATCAGCCGCGTCGACCACTTGCCGTCGCGCGCGCGGTCGTAGAGGTGAACGCCTTCACGGCTTGCTGTCAGGATCTCAGCTGCGGGATCGCCGTCGATGTTCGTGACGAGAAGGTTGTGCAGGATGTGCAACGAGTCGTCCACCAGCTCGATCGGCCACGAGTCTCGGCGCGGATCCTTCGGCACGCGGAGGACGAGGATACGCGCGCTGGCGCCGTTCCAGTCGGGCGGGGCAGTACCGCGTCCGTGAAGCGGCGTGACGATCAACTCCGCCACACCGTCGCCGTCGACGTCACCCCACGCGATCCGATGCAGCGTTGGCTCGGCGAGAATGTCGGTCACGATCCATGACGCGTCACCGGAATCAGCCGTGCGTCCCGCCCAGTGAAGCGTGCCGCCGCCGGTCGTGTTGCGCGGCTGCCACGTGGCGCCCACCGCCACATCGACGCGGCCGTCGCGATCGATGTCGTGCGGCGCGATGCAGACGTTGTCCTCGGGCGTTCTGCCCTCGTCGAGCGCGACATGTTTCCGCCAGGTCGGGTTCTCGAACCAGACCAGTTGCGTCCCGCTGATCGCCACGATATCGGGACGCGTGTCTCCATTGACGTCGGCGATCTGAACGGCGTAGCCGACGCCGAAATCGCTCGCGATCTCCTGGGCGCGGAACTTCGGCGAGGGTGTCTGCGATGTCGCCAGAGCGCTGGCGCCGAGGGAGACGACGAGCAACAGTAGTCGCACCATGGAACGGGATCATTCCACGCAGGCAGAGGCGCACGCAAACAGCCTTTTGCCTGATCCGGCCGAGACTTTCACTCGCGCGGGACGCGCTGAATAACGAGGCCGATCGGCTGGATGCCTTGGCGCGCCCGAACGCGGATGTTGCCAATTGGCAGTGCGGGGCCGGTCTCGATCCGAGCCGTCACTGAGTACGTGCGCCCTTCGCGGCCCTCGATCGTGAAATGCCCGTCCGCCGCGCTCGTTGCCAGGCCGGCTCCGCGTGCCCCGCCGCGCCGGTTTCCGGTGATGTCCGAGAGGCTGACCAGCACTCCCGCTGCAACCGAACAGATGCGTGCACCCTGCAACGTCGGCGAAGGCCTCGATGGAGATGCGCTCGATGGACGGCGTGAAATCGCTCAGGACTCCGAGGGCGGCGTCGCCGAGCCGTTGGTATTCGTGGAATGGCCGCCGACAAACACGAGGTCGGGACAGAGTTGTCGCGCGCGCCGTCCAGGCATGCCGCTTCGTATGCCGAAGGCCCGCGCTTCGTACGAGGCCGCGAGGACGACGCCGCCGCCGACCCCAATCGGCTTGCCTCGGAGTCGAGGGTCGAGCAGCCGTTCGACCGACGCATAAAAGGCGTCGAGGTCCGCGTGGAGAATGGTGGCTGTGGAACCCATCTCGTGGCCTCCCGCCTGCAGGGCGAAAGTATAGCGAACGTAACGACTCCCGCAAGACGGACAAGACGCAGAACGGAGGCGTCTCGGCCGGACGAAGCACGATCACCATCCGGTGCACGACGCGGTCGGCAACGCCGAGGCGCCGGTTCGTCTCTTCGACGGCGAGCGGTGAACCTGCTGGACACCTCGGCGATGAAAAGGGCCTGATGCGTCTCGGGACGACGTTGCGAAGGGACTGTGACCTCTGTCCTCCGCAATCCTCGCCTTCACCAGCTTGCGAACGAGAGTGGCCGGTAGGCCATTTCGAGCCGAGAATCGAATGGTTCCTCGGCCGGTGTCGTAGACCGGCGAGATCTGCCTTGAGTGTTGCGACAGTGTCGCCGCTCATCGGATGGATAGAACAGTGGTTCGGCCCTGAAGCCGGCAATCAGCTTACCGTTCAGGCGGAACGCAGGCATCCCATAGCTGATGCACTCCTCTGCGTCTGGTGCTGCAGCATGGACGGCCCGACGAACCATTTGAAGCGCGGTGCGGTTCAAGTGACAGCCCGACCAGATATTCGTCAATGGTGCGCGGCTTCGTAGCCACAGGCATCTCCTTGCGGTCGTCAGGTCGTGGGCCAGAAGATTTCGTTCTCTTCGATCTCTCGAAAGCACTCGGCCACCGTCAGTCCACGGAAGACCGTGAACCACTTGCCGGTGTGGCGGAAGTACGCGAGCTCGAACCTTCCGAAGCCGATCAGCGTCATTCGCGTGTGCCGGACCACGAAATCGTCTTCAGGCCTGCGGCTCCGAGCGCGGTATCGAACATTGAGGTAGAACGCCTTGCCGCGCCACTCGGAGAACACGGCGATCGGATAGTTGAACGGACCGAGATCCTGTGAGCGCAATTCGAGGAGCCGCGCGAACTTGGCCTTCAGCCACGTGTCGGCCCACCGATCGACCTGCTGCCGGAGCTGCGCCGGCACGTTCGCTCCGCCCATGTCGTCATCCGCCGGCGTGTTGCGCGCGGAACATCGTCAGTTCCCAGGTGTTGGATCGCTCGTCGTGGCGTACAAGATACGTGTCGCCGTCTGCGCCTCTCAGCTTGAAGTACCGGTGGTCGGGCGCCAGCCAGGCGTCGAGCACCTCCTCGACGGCGATGCGACGGTCACCAACAATCAGCGCGCGCGGCGTCTGTTCGCCGCGATGGCCGGCGTAGCATTCGACACCAACGGTGAGGAGCCCTGGTTCACGCATCGGAGCACCCGTTCCTTGCGCCGATCGTAGCGCATTACTTCTTCCGCATTCTGGGATCGAAACTGAAAGGCTCCGAACGGCCGACCACGATCCGGGCGAACTCTCGATGGGAGGGGTTCATCACGAAGTTGCGCTCGTGGAGGACCCCGACGGAAGGCACTGAGAGAACTGCTGTTCTGGATGAGCGGAACCACTGCTCGCCAAGCACTGCGAGCGCGGGCGGAGCAGAAAATGTTCGCCAGCCGGCCGGCAACGTTTCCAGTGCGACAGCTTCGGTGGCGATGTCGTCGTGGATTTCCACGGGAACCGCGAGGAGGTCCGTCGGCTCGAGATCGGAATCGGTGTGGACGAACCGCTCCAAGGGGCCAGTGACAGCGGTGCCGACGCGAACACCGCCGGAATGCCTCGTGGCGTCCAGCGGCTGCCATGACGCCGCGCGCCCTCGCCATCGAATGCGGCGTGAGCGGCCCTGGCGATTCGCCTTAGGGCCTGGGATCGCCGAGTCGATCGAATGTGCATCGAGATATTGGGTCGATTGCGGGGAAGGCGGCCGGCAATGCTCCCTCGGCCTCCCCTTGCATGCCGTCAGTCCATGTGTTATATACTGAACCGAATGGTTCAGTATTCGAGCCCCCGCCTCGATGCCTCGTTCGCCGCGCTCTCGGACGCCACCCGACGCGGCGTGCTGGAGCAGCTCGGGCGTGCAGACGCGTCGATCACGGACCTTGCCGTGAAGTTCCAGATGACCCTCACGGGCATGAAAAAGCACGTCGGTGTCCTGGAGCAGGCAGGGCTCGTAACCACGGAGAAGGTCGGGCGCGTGCGGACCTGCAAGCTCGGCCTAGGCGCACTGGAGGAAGAGGCGGCATGGATCGAGAGGTACCGCCAGCTCTGGGAGGCACGCTTCGACGAGCTGGACAAGGTCGTCGAGGAACTAAAACGGAGGGAGAAGCTTGATGGACGCAAGAAGAGACAGTGAGCCCACACCCATGAAGAACCCGACGACGACGGAACGCACGTCCGACCGTGAGCTTGTCGTCACGCGGACCTTCAACGGCCCGGCGCGCATCGTCTTCGAGGCGTGGACCAGGCCCGAGCTGTTCAAGCGGTGGTGGGTACCGAAATCGACCGACATGTCCCTGCTTTCCTGCGAGATGGATGTTCGTGTCGGGGGCACGTACCGGTTGGTGTTCCGCCACGATGCGTTCCCAGAGCCCATGGCGTTCTTCGGTAGATACCTCGAAGTGACACCGCACTCGCGCCTCGTCTGGAC
>JBMDXQ010000133.1:0-1667 GCA_048594975.1 Vicinamibacterales bacterium
ACTCGTGGTTGATCCACTGCCGATCGCTCGTGAAAGAGTACGCGTCGGTCGTCTGGAGAGTGCCTGAATCGAGAATGTCGAGGCCGAATCGGATGTGGCCCCACAGGTCGACGTCGGCGCGTGTCTGGAGGGTCATCCCTAGAGGATGCGGCCCGAGAGCTGTGGAAAAAGAAAAATGGCGTAACCTCCTGCTGACCAAGCAAATCGCCGTTAGCAGCGGCGACGGAGGTACGCCATGCAGGAGACTAGCACAAGCCTCGCGACGATTCTTCAGTTCCGCCAGGACATCGAAGCGCAATTCCGCCGTCACATTCGGGAGGCGTTGGACACGGCCCTTGCCGAGGAGGTCGCGGCGGCCCTCGGCTCCGAGCCGCACCAGCGTACCGAGCGACGTCGCGGGTATCGGAATGGCAGCATCGAACGGACGATCACGACACCCGAGGGCACTCGACGTGTGACGGTCCCGCGGGGCCGGATCGCCGGCACCGACGGACGGACGACGGAGTTCCACAGCCAGCTGCTGCCGCGGTATGCGCGCCGAACGCGCGAGATCGACGACGCGATCCTCAGCTGCTATCTCGGTGGCGTCAATAGTCGTCGCATTCGGACGGCGCTGAAGCCGTTGCTCGGCGAACGGCATTTGTCGAAGAGTGCGGTGTCGCGCATCGTGGGGCGGTTGAAAGCGCTGTTTGCGACGTGGCAAGGCCGCGACCTGTCGACCGAGCGCTCCCCCCTGGTGTTCCTCGATGGCTTTCATTTGAAGGTGCGCGTGGCGCGCCGGGTCGTGTCGGTCCCTGTGCTGGCTGCCCTGGGCGTGACGGAAACCGGCCAGAAATGCCTGCTGACGCTCCGCGTGGCGGCCTCGGAAGCGAGCGCGACCTGGGGCGCCGCCGTCACCGATCTCCAACAGCGAGGGCTCGCCGCGCCACTGCTGCTGATTGTGGACGGCAACGCGGGACTCAAGCACGCGTTGAAGCAGTGGGATGGCGTGCGCGTCCAGCGCTGCACCACGCACAAATTGGAGAACCTGCGGACGCACTGCCCCCGGCACGCCCAGGCCGAGATGAAACGCGACTACCATCGCCTGCTCTATGCCGCCGATGGGCTCGCGGCGCGCGCGGCCTACGAGGCGTTCCTGAAGAAGTGGTCCACGCTCTGTCCGGCGGTGGCCAAGTCCCTCGAGGAGGCCGGCCTTGAGCTCCTCACGTTCTACGATTTTCCGAAGCCGATGTGGAAATCGCTTCGCACGACGAACACGGTTGAGAATCTCAATCGCGAATTTCGTCGTCGCACCAAGACCCAGGCCTCATTTGGCACCGAGGACGCGGCGCTGACCGTACTCTATGGCCTCGTCGCCTTGGGTCACATTCAGCTGCGCAAGATCGACGGACATCACCAGCTGCCATCGTTCCTCGCCAAGGAATGGCAGAAAGTCGCGTAAGCGCGTAGAGTGGGTCAACCGTTCAGCGGGCGGTTACGGCGCCAAAGGAATTTCCACAAGAGTCGGGCCGCATCCCGGCGCCAGGCAGGGTTCGGCTGCCGCATTCAATACACCATTGCAGGAATCGCGCCGCGGGGATCGTGAGTTGTTGCGGGATACTACGGGATACTAAAGGAGAGGTGTTCTGACCCACAGCCGAGTTCTGTTTCGCTACAAACCTGCATCC
>JBMDXQ010000134.1:0-24210 GCA_048594975.1 Vicinamibacterales bacterium
GCCGATCTCTCCAGGGAATTCGACTTCGTCGTCTTTCTCGATCGCACAACCGCCACGCGGGGACTTTGGTAAGACGCGGTGATAGTCACCCGATCGAAAGAGATGATTCTAATCTCCCACCTTGGCATCGTTCAGACGGCCTGAACCTGCGGCGAAACGTTCGCCTCATTCGGGAGAGATTCTGATCCCCACCAGACCGGGAGAGCCGAGATGGGGGCTGGCGCGTGTGGGGCCGTGACCACGTTCTCAATCCCCATCGCCGTCGCAGTGGGCCCGACGCTGTCGAAGGCGTGATCGCGGTCGTGGATCAGATAGCGTGGCGCTTCGTCCCAACGACACGCCTCGCGCACCTGCTGGACCGTCCACGCCGCCGTCGGATGCGCGGTGACCGCGACGTGCCGGATACGCCGCCGGTCGTGCGCGAGGAACACCAGGATGAACACGAGAGACAGGTGATGGTCGGCACCACGAAGAAATCGGCCGCGACGATCTGGCCGAGGTGATTCGTCAGGAACGTGCGCCACGTCTGCGAGGGAGGCCGCCCCCGGCGCCCCATGTACTTCGCAACGGTCGCCTGACCGACGTCGATCCCAAGCTTCAGCAGTTCGCCGTGGATCGCGGCGCGTCCCAGCGCGGGTTCGCCTCCGCCATCGTGCGAATCAGTGTACGAATGTCGGCGGGTACGGTCGGGCGCCCCGTGCGGCGGCGGCTCTTCCACGTCCACCACAGCCGGAAGCCTCGCCGGTGCCAGGCGATGACGGTCTCAGGCTTCACGATGACGAGGGCCGTTCGCCACCCGGGCCAGAGGCGCGAGAGTACGACCCAGAGCCAACGGTCTGTCTTCGCGAGCCGCAGCTGCCGAGGCCGGGTACGCTGCAGCACTTGCAGTTGGTGCCGTAAGGCCAGTATCTCGAGCTGCAGCGCCGCGCGCGAATGCGCCCAGGTCCGGAGGATCAGCAAGAGCGAGCGCAGCGCGGGCATCATCGTCCAGCAGCGTATCCATCGTCAGACGCAACATCAACTGCTGTAACGAGAACGGACTTTTCAGTAGGCACAACGTCGGGCATCGCGCGGGTCGGTCGACGATTGCGCGGATCCTCAAGGCCCATGGCTTACCGCCGGTGCCGGAGAGGCCCACGTCGTGTCAGACATTTCTTCGCGCCCACTGGGGTGCCATTGCGAGCGCAGATTTCTTCATGCGGAGGTGTGGACGGCCCGTGGCCTGGTGACCTACAACACCGTGTTCGTCTTGGAT
Source organism: Vicinamibacterales bacterium (assembly GCA_048594975.1). GTDB lineage: Bacteria > Acidobacteriota > Vicinamibacteria > Vicinamibacterales > 2-12-FULL-66-21 > JBMDXB01. The sequence goes on from JBMDXQ010000134.1 coordinate 1,256, forward strand.
GTGGCCTCGCGTCGGGCGCAGATCCTCGGTTCGACGCGCCACCCGGACGCGCTATTCCTGCAGCTGGTGGTCCGCAGCCTCCTGTCCGCCGATGACGATCTCCTGAGAAGTCTCCGGTGGCTCATCTGCGATCGCGACCGGAAGTGGAGCCTCGCGTTTCGTCAGTGCCTGGACGAATCTGGGGTGCATGTCGTGCAGACCCCGTTTCAGGCGCCAAACGCGAATGCCTACGCGGAGCGCTTCGTACGCTCGCTCAAGCACGAGTGCCTCGACCGCGTGACCCCGTTCGGCGAAGGTCATCTCCGTCGGACGATCGCGGAGTTCGTCGAACACTACCACCGCGAGCGCAATCACCAAGGCCTCGGGAACCAGTTGATCGAACGTGCCGGCGTGGCGGATGGGATCGGCCGCATTCGCTGGCGTCAGCGTGTTGGCGGGCTCCTCAATTACTACTGTCGTGCGGCGTGATGAGACGCGATGGTCGATTCGGCGACCTCGGCTCACTAATGGGACAGTTCGGGACATTTCAAACGAGTTAAGAACGGGACATTTCGAACGACTCTTGACACAGATCTACTGCTCACCTTGACCGGCTCAACAACGGGATGTACTCTTCGCGCGCCTCCGGCGCTCCAAGTCGTTGTCGCCTCACGAACGGAGAACCGATGCGTCGCATAGCCATCGCCACCGCTCTCGCCGCCATCGGTCTCGCCAGCCCAATCGCTGCGGGAGGCATATCGAAGCGGCAGAGCGGAGGTCCAATCGGGAGCGCCACCGGACTGACTCCGAACAGCGTCGTCCACCCCACAGGGGTGTTTCCCTCGGACGTTCAGATCGTCCAGGCGGCTGTGGATCATGGCGGGATTGTCTTGCTCAAGGCGGTGGACACGGAAGGCAATCCGCTGCCGTTCAATTTTGGCCCTGCGACCGCCGCCGGGGGCTGGGTGGCCCTAACCACCGACGTCACCATCCTGGGCGAGGCTGTCGGCGAGGCGGTGACAACAATCGACGGAGGATACGCGCCCTTCCGAGGTTTCACTCCGATTCGCAGCGCATTTCGCGGAATCTTCTTCCGAGCTCCGCGCACCACGGCTATCTATATAGGGGCGTCGTCAGGCTTCGAGTTCATCAGGAACAGGATTAGCGGCGTAACAGGGGAACCATGGTTCCCGGGTGTTCTCAAAGGGCAGGGCATCTGGCTCGGCGGATTAGGCGTCCCCGAGCTGATCACCGGCACAATCCTGATCGAAGACAACACAATTGAAGACATTCAGGCTCAACTGGGATATGGCGTCGCACTGCTCGCCTTTGAGGCGCAGATGCGCCTGGCCCGCAACCGAATCCGGGGCGCCGCCACGGCGGGAATTTTCGTGGCCCTTCATGCTGGCCCGGCCCTGGTGGAAGACAACTATGTCGAACCGGGTCCATCACGGTACCCTGGCTCGCCGCCGGACATTGGAAACGGAATATGGGTCCTCGAGCCTCAGGGAGGCCCGACATACATCCGGCGGAATCAGGTGGTGTGTGTCAATCCAATGGCAGACGGAATAGTTCTGAACGGAGACACGTTCGTCAGCGCAGAGGTCAACGCCGTACAGAACTCTGTGGTCGAAAACAACCAGGTCACGATGCACAACTCGGTGTATGGAGGCATCAGCATTTACGGCCTGGCTTCGCACAATTACGTCGGACACAACCACATCCTGGGCGATGGCGGCTACGCCCTCCAGATCGTCGGGTTCGACGTAATTGGAAGCGCTGCTGTCTCCAACGCATTTGTTGCTAACAATACCACCGGGTTTAGGGGCAGCATCGCCGACGTGTTCTTCGATGTCAACGCGATGAACAACACTCTGATTGGCCGGAGCGGGACTGTCATTGACCTCGGCGTTGGAAACCTGATCACGGGGTTCACACGTGGTGACGCTGGCGAGCACCTGCAGCAATTTAGGAATGTCCAGGCTGCAAAGCGTGCTTTGATACGATCCTTGAAGGCTATTGAATTCAACAGCATGTCACGTGACCTGGTTTTCGCGCGGTGACAAGCCGGCGCGACTGCCGCGACCGCGATGGCGAATATCCCATAAGTCGATCGAACCGACATGCGACAGCGTCAGGCCGCACAGTAGTAGTTGAGCACCCCGCCTAATCGCAGACGACGGCGAATCCTGCCAGCGTTCACGGGGCCGGCTGGCCGTCGATGAGGTCGTTGTCCAAGCCCGTAATGTCCGAGAACTCGTCCCATCCTCAGGCGGCACGGTAATAGTAGCTGAGGAGTCCACCCACTCGCTGGCGTCGATGAACAGGACCGCCAGCGTGCGGTCCAGGCGGGCGATCGATGAGCTCGTGGTCGAGCCCCTGGTGGTTCCGCTCGCCGTGGTAGTGTGCGACGAACTCGACCAGCGTTCGCCGCAGGTGGCGTTCACCGAGTGGGATGACGCGATTCAGGCATTCCTCTTTTGACTGAGCGTACGAACCGCTCCGCATGCGCAGTGCAGTTGGGCGCCATGAACGGTGTTCGAATCAACCGGACGCCTGCTGTTGCGAGGAAGCGCTCGACTGCCGCGCTCCACTTCCGATCGCGATCTGGATGCGATTCCCGCGGAGAACTCCATCGACCTCGTCGGTCAGGTGGCGCATCGCTTGGATGACGAACGCCTCGTCCGGGTGCGTGGTTGAGCCGAGAACGTGGACACGACGCGAGTGCAGTTCGATCACAAACACCGTGTAGTACGTCACCAATCCGCGGAGCGTCCAGACCTCGGTCGTGAAGAAATCCGCAGCGACCAGGGCCTGCCAGTGCGCGCGCAAGAACGTGCGCCAGGTCATCGGCCGCTGACGACTCGGCGGGATGCCCTGTTGCTTCAGGATCTTTGCGATCGTTGATCGGGCCACGCGATGGCCGACGTTCTTGAGCGCCCCCTGAATCCGCGGTAGCCGCAGCTCGGATTGTCGGTCGCCATCCGAATGACGAGACGGCGGATGTCAGCCTGCACGCCGGGTCGTCCAGGTGCGCGACCTCGCGAAGGTCCACTTCCGGGCAATCAGCTCGCGGTGCCACCGCAGGATCGTGTCCGGCGTCACGATCGTCACGACGTGCGCGAGGATCCGCCGGCCGAGACGTTGACCGATCACGGCGAGCCGGCGACGTTCGTCGTCGCTCAACCGCATGCGCCGGCCGTGCAGCTGCGCCTTGAGCACGCGGTTCTCTTCCGCAGGAATTCAACGAGATCGCGCTGTTCGCGTTCGATCCAGCCGACCAACGCGGCGATGATCAAAGGCAGCGGGAGCACGCACGGAGTCTACGCCAAAGCGGTGTGGATGGAGTTATCGGACATTACGCGAACACGTGTGGCGGAATCACGCGTCGAGCCTACGTTACCTGCGGCTGCCGCCGACGAGGTCGAGAAGGCTGACGCCGTCCGTCAAGCTGAGAGAGGCTGACGTCGAGGATTTGGCGATGATGCTCGTTCTTGTTTCTATCTGATCACCCGCCCTTCTCCTTCAGTTCCTCGAACCAGTTCTGAATGACGTTGATGTGTGCATCATCGATGCCGGAAGTGGTGGGCCGGCGCGTGAACCACCTATCCCTCGATGAGAGTCGGCCATAAACGCTTCATCAGCCCGCCAATCCGTGCTCACCCTTCGCGCCCTTCCCTTGACCCAATTGCATCAGCATTCCGCTCCGCAGCAACTCCCGGAACGGAGCACCAGGGTAACCTGGAGAGACGCTACGGAGAATACCTGCATAACCACGCTCTGAATGCCTGTGAATTCCTGCCAGCCAGGCCCGACGCCAATTTCAGCTGGGGCCATCGAAGCCACCGCGCGCGGCTGCCGCCTGCGTTCAGCCTTGCGAAATCTTCTAGAACACCACCTCGAGAAGCGACACGGTTCCGGATACCTCGTTCGCGGCGGCGACGAACAGGCGACTGCTCACGCGGAAGAACTTGGTGCCTTCCGGACCTACGCCGACAGGCGCGATATCGATAACAACAGGGTTGGTGGGATCGGTCACATCGATCAGCGCGACAGCGTTGGCACGTTCGAGCCCCACCGCGACCAGCGTGCGTCCGCGATAATGGGTGAGGTCGAGAACCTCGGGCTCGGAGCCGCCCCGATTGCTGCGGCCATCTGGATACACATTCGCGGCCGCGGCCGCCTCATCGATTTGCGAGTCGGTATCGCCCAATAATGCCCCGGTGGCCGCGTCGAATACGCTGACGGTACGTCCGCCTCGAGGACCGGCGCTGCCGGCTGCATTCCGCGTGTCACCCTCGTCCGCTGTGACGAAGAACCGTCCGGTCTGATCCACTGCAATGCCATCGGGTTCGCGGAATGCGGTCAGGATCTCGACGGGTTGGTACAGCCCGTTCACCGTCAGGTCGGCGGCATGCGTGGTCTCGCCAACTCCCATGAAGGTGAGTTGTTGCGTGAGCACGTCGACGCGCACCACCCCGCTGTTCTCCTGCAGCGTGACGTACGCGAAGCGACTGTCGTGGCTGAACGCCACGCTTTCGGGCTCGAGCGTGTCCGGTGTGTTGTCCACCGGCAAGCGCGCCAGATCATCGGTTCGCCCCGCGCTGAAACCCAGGGTGCCAGCCTGTGAGGGTAGCGCGATGGTTTCGACCGGGAGTTCGGCTGGCCGCACGCCGTTGAAGCCCGTGAGAGTGACGATTGAGATTGATCCCGGCCCTCCGTGCTGACCGAGGCCGACGCCCTCGGCCTCGTTGGCGATCACGGCGTACTGGCCGTTGGGGGCGATGGCAATCGAGTCGGGTTGGATGCCCACGACAGCCGATGCGAGGAAGGCGCCATCCGAAAGACGGTAGGCTGCGACCACACCGGTGACGCCCGCCGTCCCAATGACCACGAGAAAATAGTCGTGGTGCGGATGGACCGCGACGGAGTTCGGTGTGCCCGCTGCGGTATCGACCTCTAATCGATACAGCAGCCGCGGCTGAAACGGATTTGAGAGGTCCAGGACGTCCACGCTTCCCGCGGCGTTGGTCAGCGCCGCAACCCCGTCGGTGTGGCGAATGCTGATGATCTCAGCGCCGTCGATGCCGAGCCCGGTATCGTAGGTCGCCCGCAATGTGAGCCTTGGAGCGGCCTGCGGATCAGACCACGCGAAGCTTGCGAAGAGCACCAATACAGTCAGGCAGAACCCGACGCGAGAGCTTCGTTTCATAAGGACCCTCCCGATACACTTACCGAATCCGAAAATCGAGGTTGGTGATGCTGCCTGCAACGCGACGGGAGACACCCAAGGCCGCCAGACCCACTCCGATGAGGCGCGTCGGGGACCGCGAAATCGTCGCCGTTTGTCTTCGTCAGCCGGACCTGCTGACTGCGCCGCTGCGCCTTCAGGAATCCGTCCTCTTTCTCCGCCGGAACTGTCGTGTCGCTCGCGTGGAACCAACGGATACTGTTGCGATGTAACCGCGTCGAGTTTGCCCCATCCGTCGGCGGCGTCTTTGGACAGTACGGTGTCCATCCCACGGCTCCGCGAGCTGCGAAGCACCAAAGGCTCACTGCCGCGATTCTCGGTCGGGGGCTTTACTCGTCTCGCTGTAGCTCGTACGGCGGAGGCGGACGCCCGGCGCTCACCTCCGCACGACGACGTCGCCCGCGAGCGCCGGTGTGCTCGCCGGCGGGACGCGGTGACGCGTCGCCTGCTCGAATGCGTAGGCCAGGCCGATGAGGCGCGGCTCCGAGAACGCGGGGCCGCTGAACGTGATGCCGGACGGGAAAGGGTTCTCGATCGCGCCCTGCGGCGGCAGGAACCCTCCGGGCACCGTGATGCTCGGGTAGCCCGCCTTCGCGGGCGTGCCGGCGAAGAAGTTCGCCGCCGCGAGAATGGCATCGAACTCGGCGTAGACGGCGTCCAGCGCGCTGCGCGACCGCGCGCGGTCCTCCGCGAGGTCGGCGAGGTAGCGGACGGTGTCGGCGCTCCCCGGCGCGATGTCCAGCTGCGCCGCCGCCTCGAAGATCGCCTGGCCGTACTTCATCGGCGGCACGTACGTCGCGTTGAACGCGACGATCTCCTCGATCGAGTGCACGGGCGCGCCGGGCGTGTTCGCGAGGTACGCGTTGAGATCGCGTTTCTGCCCGTACAGCAGCACCGTGGAGCAGCCGGCCGGAGGAGGATAGGAGACGCAGATGCCGAGCTGCGGCGCGAGCGCCGGGATCGCCTCGACGTACGCGCCCTGCTCGCGCAGCACCTCGATCGCCGCCTCCATCATCTCGGCCCGGCTCGAGGGATACGGCGGGACGGCGATGCGCGCGCCCTTGAGCGCCTTCTTGTCGAGGAACGGCGTATAGTCGCCGAAGCACCGGCCCGGCGTGAGGCACGCCTCGGTCGCCGCATCGTTCGGGTCGTGCCCGGCGAGCACGCCGAGGAGGATCGCGGCGTCCCTTACGGTACGCGCGATCGGCCCGGCCGTGTCCTGGTCGGCGGTGATCGGGATGATGCCGTCGCGGCTGACGAGGCCGACCGTCGGCTTGATGCCGACGACGCCGTTCGCGCTCGCGGGGCTGAGAATCGATCCCGAGGTTTCGGTGCCCACCGCGAGCGTCGTCAGGTTGGCGTTCACGCCGATGGCGGAGCCGGAACTCGATCCGCCCGTCTGGAGGACCGGACGCCCGTCGCCGCCAGGCAGCGGCCGGGGATCGTACGGGTTGAAGCCGAACCCGCCGAGCGAGCTGTACCCGGTCGGCATCGCGAGGGCGATGAAGTTGGCGAACTCCGTGAGCGTCGCCTTCCCGATGACGATCGCGCCCGCCTCGCGCAGTTTCCTCGTGATGAACGCGTCGTCCGGCGGGATCGACCCGTTGAGGGCGACGCTGCCGGCCGTCGTGGGCATGCCGGCCGTGTCGATGCTGTCCTTGAGCAGCACGGGGATGCCGTACAGCGGCCCGCGCGCGACGCCCGGGTGGCGCAGCATGTCGAGCTCGCTCGCCACGGTCGCGGCACCCGGGTTCACGTGCAGGAACGCGTTCACGCCAGGGCCCGCATCGTCGTACGCCGCGATGCGCGCGAGATACATCCCGGTGAGCTCTTCGATCGTCAGGAGGCGGGTTTGGATGGCCTTCTGCAGATCGCCGACCGTGGCCTCCACGAGATCGAGGCGCGCCGATCCGGCGAGGTCGAGGCTGGCGCCTGCCCGAGGATTGCCGGCGAGAACGAGGAGCGCCGCGGTGGCGGCAAGCGTGAGGAGCGATTTCTGCATTCGACGCCTCCCGGGGAAGAGGGAGCGCGAATATTGCGCCTGCGCAGCACGACCGGTCAAGGTGAAATACTACCGATGAGTTGGAGCCGGAGCAGAAGCCCGTGGCACGTGCGCGCCGGAGCATAAAGCCCGTAACGTCCGACCATTCGGCCATGTAAGGTGCGAAAAACCTGGTTACGCCGCCAGGACGTACTCGCGAACCACACCACCGAGACGATCGCGACGCTGGACACGAGCCTCCCCACTGAAGGCCTGCCTGTAAGGTGCGAAAACCTGCTTACGCCGCCAGGACGTACTCGCGAACCACACCACCGAGGTAACAGTTCAGGGGGTCTGAGGTCGGTGCAGCAATGAGGCAGCTACTTGGCGACGACGATGCGCGACGATGGCGGCGGTCAAGTACGCGAGGGCGTTGCGTTCCTGGAGCTGACAGGTCCGCACGATCGTCAGGAGGCGTTCGGACCGCGCGCTCACCCTGGGCGCTCCGCGTGCCAAACATGATCTTTCTCCATTGCACCGCCGTCCGGAGCGCCCGCTCGGCGGCATTGTTCGTCGGCGCGACCCCCTCCTCGTGCACGAACGTGAAGAAATGCTGATGGTGCACGAAGAACGCGTGCGCCAAGTTGCGCACGTCCGCAGTCGCCGCGTCGAGATACCGCTCCCCGAGCGCGAAGAGGCGCTTCTCAATCGGCACGACCCGCTCGATCAATTGCGCGCGCGTGAGCGGAGACCCGCGGACCCCGGGGTCGCCGCGGAACCGATGCCACAGCCGAAACAGCCGACGATCGAGCGCCAGCGCTTCGCGACAGTAGCGTGTCGGGGCCGGCGTGGTCGCCAGATCGAGCGCCCTGAGGAGATTCCGCGTCACGTGCGCCCAACAGAACTGGCGTTGTCCGACGAACGTCGGTCTACACGCCATCTTTCGAACAGGTTACGTCACAATCCGCGTCACAGCTCGACCATAACGTGCCTGCGTTGGTATCGTGCCACGGCCGTGATTTCGAAGCTCCTTCCGTTCTCGGCGAGCGTTTCTGCGGAGTACAGCCACAGATTCCTGCTACGATGTCAGCCGAATATTTCCTACTATGTAGGACATCCTTTTTGTGCCGTCCGATCATCTAACGGTGGAGCGTCAATGGGTGAGGTCCTGGGCGAATTCGAGCAGCTGGTCCTGTTGGCGGTCCTGCGTCTCGACGATGAGGCGTACGGCGCTGCGATCGGCCGGGAGTTGCGCGACAAGGCCGGGCGCGATCTTCACCACCCTCGAGCGTCTCGAGGCGCGCGGCCTGGTGCGCTCGCGCTACGGCGAGCCGACGCCGGAACGCGGCGGCCGACGCAAACGTTATTACCGGCTGCGTGCCGCCGGGCAGCGTGCGCTTGCCCGCTCCTACACGGCGACCGTCCGCATGGCACAGGGGCTCGAAGCCAAGCTCACACGATGACCATGATTCGGCCCCCGCGGCTTGCCGACCGCCTGCTCCGTCTCGCGCTCGATAGACCGGCGTACGAGGCGATTGCGGGCGATCTCGAAGAGGACTTTCACCGCACCGCCGAGCGACGTCCGTTCGTCGCGCGGGCGCGCTACTGGCGCCTCGCGATGCACTCGATTGTGGTGTGTGCACTGTTTCGACGGCGCGTGCGGTCGCCGCGGCAAGGAGGTGCCATCGTGTCGACGTTCTTCAGCGATCTGTCCTACGCCACTCGCTTGTTTCGTCGTCAGCCCGGGTTTGCGGCGGTGCTGGTGCTCACGTTGTCGCTGGGCATTGGCGGGACCACGGCCATGTTCTCGCTCGTCGAAGCGGTGCTGCTGCGCCCGCTGCCGTACGCGGACGAAGACCGGATCGTGATGGTGTGGGAGACCGAACCGTCAGACGGCGTCGACAAGAAGGTTGGCACGCCGGGTAACTTTCAGGATTGGCGCAGAGACACGACCACCATCGACCATCTATCCGGCCTCGCCCAGTTCGACGCCACGCTGACCGGTCGTGGCGAACCCCAACGGCTTGAAGGACGACGGGTGTCGGCGAGCATATTTGCGGCTCTTGGCGTGCAGCCGCATGTGGGCCGTGCGTTCACCGCCGAAGACGAGCAACCGGGAGCTGACGCGACCATCATCGCTCATCATCTGTGGCGGGACGCGCTCGGCGCGCAGCCGAACGTCATCGGCCAGCGCATCACGATCAATGACGCGCCTCGCACGATTGTGGGAGTCATGCCCCCTCAGTTCCGGCTGCCGCGCGGACCTGATGACTTCTGGGTGCCGCTGGCGTTCACGGACTGGGAGCGCCAGGCGCGAGGTTCGCACTGGCTGATGGCGATCGGCCGCCTCAAGCCTTCGGTGACGGTGGCGCAGGCACAAGCCGACATGGACGTGATCGCATCGCGCCTCGCGCGCGAGTTTCCGCGCCAAAACGCGCGTGAAGGGCTGCTCGTCGAGCCGATCCGCGACGAGATGCTGGCCGGCCTTCGTCGTCCCGTGTTGGTGCTGATGGGCGCGGTGATGCTGGTTCTGGCGATCGCCTGTATCAATGCCGCGAATCTGCTGCTGGCGCGCGCGAGCGTGCGGCATCAGGAAGTCGCGATTCGTGCGGCACTCGGTGCGGGACGTCTGCGGCTCATCCGACAGCTGCTGACAGAGAGCCTCGCACTTGCGATGATCGGCGCGGTCGGAGGCGTCGCGGTCGCCTGGTGTGGCACCAACGCGCTGCGCACACTGATGCCCGACACGCTCGCACCATTGCGCGACATTGCCGTCAACGTCCACGTACTGGCATTTGCGGCGCTTGCCGCCGGGCTCACCGGCGTGCTGTTTGGCGTCGCCCCGGCGCTTCAGCTCGCTCGCCAGCCCGCGACACCGGCCCTGGGCACCGAGCGCACCTCCACATCCGCGCGAGTGACGCACACCGGCCGCACGCTCGTGAGTGTGGAGGTCGCGCTGGCGATGGTGCTGCTCGTTGGAGCCGCGCTGTTCATTCAGAGCTTGACGCGCCTCACGAGCGTCGACATGGGTTTTCGCGCCGATTCCGTGCTGACGTTCAAAATCGAGCTGCCGCGATCGCGCTATCCCGACGCCTCGCGATGGTCGCCGTTTCTCGACGCATTGATGACGCGGCTCGAGCAGGAGCCATCAGTGCAGGCCGCAGGAGCGATCAGTTGGCTGCCCTTGACGTCCGAGGGCGGCAGCAACGAGATCTTCGTGGAAGGTGAGCCATCCCCTCCTCCCGGCGACGGCACCTATGTGTTCTACCGGCTGATCACCCCTCACTATTTCAACGCGCTCGGTATCCCGCTGCATGCCGGCCGTTACTTCGACCATCGCGATACCGGCGACAGCCCGCGCGTGGTGATCGTCAACGAAACCTTGGCACGCCGATACTGGCCAAACGAGTCGTCGATCGGCAAGCGCGTCAGCTTCTTCAGCAAACCCGCCGCCGATCAATGGATGACCGTTGTCGGCGTTGTGGGCGATACGAAACAGGGTTCGCTCGGAGCGGCGGTGGACATCGAAATGTTCGCGCCTGCCACACAGGAAACGGCGTGGTTCCCGCCCTCGCATGTGGCAGTGCGCACATCCGGTGATCCTCTGGCCGTGGCGGCGGTTGCGAGGCAGCACGTGCGCGCCCTCGATCCATTGATTCCAGTGCAGCGGATGCAGACGCTAGAAGACGTGGTATCGACCAGCGTCGCCGCGGAGCGATTCCGTACGCTGCTCGTCTCGTTGTTCGGCAGCATCGCGGTCGTGCTTGCGGCAGTCGGCGTCTACGGCCTGCTGTCGCTCTCGGTCGCGGTTCGCCGTCGCGAGATCGGCGTACGCACGGCGCTCGGCGCCGCGCCACGCGATATCTCTCGCTTGATTCTGCGCGAGGGGTTGCTGATGACAGCCTTCGGCGTTGCCGGCGGATTGGCCGTCGCGTTGTTTGCCGCGCGCACGCTGGAGACGTTCCTCTACGAGACGCCTCCGACGGATCCCTGGACGTACGCTGCGATTGCAGGCCTGCTGTTCGTGATTGCGCTGATCGCGTGTTATTCGCCAGCGCGCCGCGCAGCGCGCCTCGATCCGGTCACCGCGATGCGGGTATAGGAGCGCGCTCTCCTGTAAGCCTCGCTAGCCTCGCAGGGCGCCATGGTGACGCTGCCACGCCTTCCACCTTCGCCGATGACCAAACGGTTGACACGCGCCCCTTGACCATCGTGTTCCTTGACCGTGGGACGTTCGAGCTGAGGGTCGGTCCTGTTCGCGCTCCTCCGCCCAAGCCGCGCGCACGACCGGAGACCCGTAGGTCTGTACCGCCGTCGAAAGGGCAACGAGCTCGCGAACGCCGGCAGCCTCAAGCGAAAGTGGTGAGTTTTCCGAAGATGTCCTTCCTGAGAGATAGGTAACACCCGTAGTGTCCCACGGTTGGATCGACGGCCGGCGGGCGCAGCTGCCGGTCGGTGAAATAGACTCCGGGCGTGATCGACACGGCCGCCCTGCGGTTGGTGCTCGTCGTCCTCACCGGCTGGCTGGAGTGCCAGGAGCGCGAGGCGCTCCGCTACTTGATCGAAGAAAACCGGCTTCTTCGCCGCCACTTGCGGGGCCGACGCCTGCAGCTGACTGATGACGACCGGCGCCGGCTCGCCGTGCGGGCGTACCGAGTGGGCTGACGGCGGTTACGCGCCATCGCGACGATTGTCACCCCCGACACCTTGCTGCGCTGGCATCGGCGGCTCGTCGCCCGGAAGTGGACCTATGCGAAGACGCGGTCGAGCCGTCGCGGCGTGCTGGCCGAGATTCGGCGGCTCGTGGTCCGGATGGCGGAGGAGAATCCGACTAGCGAACCACAGGCGGATGGGCGCTTTGTCGATGCGGTCGCGCGTGTCAGTGAATCGGGGTGTGGGCATTTGCGCCGGCCCCTCAAGCCCAACTCAGGAACTGATGGGTTGTGTGATAAACCATCATTCACATTCCGGCAAGCCCAGCCGTGTCAAGCCGGGTCATTTCCTTGAAGATTTTCGCCAGCTTCGCCTCTCGCGGGTGTAACCTGCCTGCCTCAGGAAACCAGAGCCCCACTCGTAAGCAGAAGGAGGCGACCCGATGAAGCATGGAGACGTTTCACGGCGCACCTTGTTGAAAGGTGGTGGCGCAGCGCTGGCCGGGCTGTCGCTGCAGGCAGCGAGTCCGGCCCACGCCTTCCCACAAGACGACCAGCTAGAGAAACACGACAAGCAGGGGTGGGATGACGACCAGCCTGACCCGTCGCAATCACTGGGGATGCCCGGCGACGTGATTATCCCGTGGCTCGACCAGCCCCCGCCGTTCCCCGCCCCGGACTTCGCCGGAAGCCAACTAGTCTGGGAGGAGCTCGACTCCTGGCTCACCCCTCCGGAGGAATTCCACTTCGTCACGCACTACGGCATACCGAGTGGGCTTGATAGCCCCACCGCGTGGCGAGTGAGTGTTGCCGGCCTGGTTGCGCATCCTCTGTCGCTGTCGCTGGAAGATCTCAAGGACGGCCCGCGCCGGGAGATCGACTTCACATTGGAGTGCGCCGGCAACCATGGCACTGGCCTGCCCTTTGCCACCGGCTTCATCGGGAATGCCCGCTGGGCCGGCACTCCTCTCGCGCCGGTGCTGGAGCAAGCCGGTCTCCTCAAGGAGGCCGTCGAGATCGTGTTCTACGGGATTGATCGTGGAACCCAGACGATCCGCGACAACACGGGGATCGTGAGAGGTGGGCTGACGGGGACCGTCGAGCCCGATACGGGTGGCGGACTGGACTTGACGGTCACCGAGCAGTTCGCTCGCAGCATGTCCATCGACGAGGCGCTCGACCCGCGCAATCTGCTCTGCTACGAAATGAACGGCCAGCCCCTGCCCGAAAAGAACGGCTTCCCGATCCGGCTGATCGCGCCGGGTTGGTATGGCGTGGCCAACGTCAAGTGGCTGACGCGCATCGAGGTGCGCAACCAGCGCCATGCGGGCAACTTCATGGCGCGCGACTACGTGACCATCCGCGAGGAGCAGCGCAACGGCCAGCCGTTCTGGACATTCAGCACCGTCAGGCACGATCGCCTCAAGTCGGCCCCCGCCAAAGTCGTACGCCGCGACAGCCGCTACGTCGTCCTTGGCGCGGCCTGGGGTGCGCCCATCGCAGCAGTGGAAGTGCGCATCGACAACGGACCGTGGATGCCGGCGAGGCTCTTCGGGCCAGTGGCGCACAGCCGGCACAGGCGCGGCCTGGCGTGGAGATTCTGGACGTTCAGCTGGGGAATGCCTGCCCCGGGCCAGCACGCGGTGACGTCACGGGCATTCGACGCCAACGGCAACGTACAGCCGGCGCCGGACGATCCGTTCCTCGCGAGCAAAGTGACGTTCTGGGAGACCAACGGACACATCACGCGACAGGTGCTCATCCAGTGATCGCGGTCACGGGCCGTCCACACGTCGGGCGGCCCGTTTCGCACACCAACCCGCAACTACCGAACGTAGATCTTCTGGGAGACGCCCGTCACCATCACGGCCTCTCTCGCGACCTCCCGCGTCCATTCTATTCGCGACGGAGCGTCCAGTTGCGCGCGCTCATCCGACTGACGCGGTGGGTTGCCGATTTCACGTCTCTGGAATCAAAAACGTGGACGTGGTCAGCCGCACCAGAGTCGAACCGCCGGATATCTCGAACGCGGCGCCACGAAGGGGCAACAAGAGGCGCCTGTCGGTTGCTGTAGCGACCTTGTGGGTCACTCCTGAGAAGTCGCCAAGAGATTTCCCACGTGGCCTCGACCGGTCCAGATCTCTTCGGCGTTAGGGAGGGCCTATCTTGGTGACCCAAGAATTCGCCAGTTGGAACCGTATCGCCGAATGGCTGAAATCACGCCAGCAGCTCAGGGCCGTGGGGTGAACTTTTGAGCCGCTCAACCTGTGGCGAATGGGTAGCGATCGGTGTCCAATGGTTATAGCGCCATGCGGACTGCGCTGATCGGACTGGGAATCATTGCCGTCGCCCTCCTTGCCGCTGCGGCGATTGTCGATTGGCAGCGCGTTGAAGTGCCTCCTATCGGCCGAAGCGTCGAGCAGATCTGTGCCGAAGGCTGGGTCGAGCAGGTGGGTCAGCGCCGGCGCCGTTATTACAGGCTGACGGCTGCCGGCCGGCAGGTGCTCGGCGACCAGCGCAGCGCCTGGCGCGCGTTCGCGGCCGCTATCAACAGGATCGCGGGCATGGAGGAGACGTGACCATGTCACGATGGCGCGAAGAAGTCCGGCGTCTACTCGCGGCCGCCAACCTGGACCCGGCCCGTGAAGTGGAGATTGCGCAGGAGCTCGAACAGCATCTCGACGATCGGTACGCGGAGATGCGAGCGATGGGACGAAGCGATCAAGACGCACGTTCCGCGGCGCTCGCCGAGCTCGCCGACGACCGCCGCATGCGCGACGAGTTGCGATCCACGATCGCCGCTCCGCCGTCGCTTCCGCCACCCGGATCCCCGCCGAGCGGTTCGCTGCTCACCAGCTGGTGGCAGGACGTGCGCTACGCGCTCCGGATGCTCACGCGCAGCCCCGGCTTCACGGCCATGGCGCTCCTGACGCTCGCGCTCGGCATCGGCGGCACGGTCGCGATCTTCGGCGCCGTCTACGCCGCCCTGTACCGGCCGCTCGCGATTGCGGAGGCCGATCGGCTCGTCGTGCCCGTCAGCGTCAATCGGGCGCGCAACACCCTCCGCGGCAGCACGCCGTTTGCCGACTATGAGGACTGGCGCGAGCAGCGCGACGTCTTCGAACAGGTCGCGCTTTTCGACCCGATACAGGTTGACATCGCCGGCGATGACACGCCGGAGCGCGTCGACGCCGTGCAGGTCTCGGCGGAGTACTTCGATCTGATGAGAGCGCAGCCACTCGCCGGCCGCCTCCTGGTGACGCCCGATCATGCTGCAGACGCCCCGCGCGTGGTCGTGATCTCGGATGTGCTGTGGAAGCGGCGGTTTGGCGCCGATCCCCAGATCGCCGGGAAGGATCTTCGCATTGGCGGCACGGTCGCGACGATCGCGGGGGTCGTTCGGGCGGATCAGATATGGCCTCCGGAACAGGACGTATGGCTCCCGCTGAGGCCTTCGTTGCTGAACGAGGACGTGCGGCGGCGGCGTGACAACATGATCTTCCTGTCGATTGCTCGCCTGCGTCCCGACACGCCGCTCGTGCAGGCACGCGCGCGTGTGGCAGCCATCGCCGACCGCGTCGCGCTGGAGCACCCGGAATCGCGCAAGGGTTGGACGACGGATCTCATCCCGGCTCGCGAGTACATGGTCGAACCCGAGGTACGGACCGGTATGCTCGTGCTGCTCGGCGGCGTCGCGTTCGTCCTGCTCATCGCCTCGGTCAACCTCGCGAACCTGCTGCTCGCCCGCGGCGCCGATCGGGCGCGCGAAATGGCGCTGCGATCCGCGCTTGGAGCTAGCCGCGCGCGGCTCGTACGACAGCTCATGACGGAGAGCCTCGTGCTCGCGGCCGCGGGCGGCGCCGCTGGCTTGTTCGTCGCACGGTGGCTAGGCAGTGGACTGGCGGCTGCGGCGCCGGCCGATCTGCCGATGGTCGCGAGCATGGGGGTGGACGGGGTCGCGCTCGCCGTTGCCGTCGGCCTCACTGCCGGCACCGGCGTGTTGGTCGGTCTGGTGCCTGCGCTCGCCGCGTGCGCGCCTCGGCCCGCGGAAGCGTTGCGCGAAGGGGGTCGCGGCTTCGGCACCGGGCGCCGCGCCGGCCGTCTGCGCGACGCGCTCGTCGTGGCGCAGATGGCGCTCGCGATCGTCCTGCTGATTGGCGCGGGGTTGATGCTGCGCAGCTTCAGCCACCTCCTGCGCATCGATCCCGGCGTCGACGTGGAGAAGATCCTGTCCGGCCGTGTCGTCGTTCCTTCGGCTCGATACGCGCAGCCGGCGGCGCGCGCGCAGTTCTACGATCGGTTGATCGACACGCTCGCGTCGACGCCCGGAGTGGAGGCAGCCGCGGCCACGTCGTACCTCCCGGCCGGTGGACGCGGGTTCGGTCTCGGCCGCTCGTTCCTGCTGGAGGGACAGGCGGAGCCGCCGGCGTCCTCGGACTATCAGGCCATGTGGAACGTCGTGACGCCGGATTACTTCCGCGCGCTCGGGATCCCGATCGTCCGCGGCCGCGCCTTTACCCGCCAGGACACGGCCGACTCGCGTCCGGTCATGATCATCAATCAGACGATGGCGACGCGTGTGTTTGGCAGTGCCGATCCGATCGGCAAGCGAATTCGGTCGTGGCGCGACGAGAACCTGCTCCGCGAGATCGTCGGTGTCGCCGCCGACGTCCGCTACGACGGGCTCGCAGACGAGGACCGATCGCTCGTCTATGTGCCGCACCACCAGAACGCGTGGAGCTCGATGACGGTCGCGATTCGCGTCCACGGCGACCCGGCCGCACTCGCCGATACCCTGCGGCGTGAAGTCTCACGTCTGGATCGAGATGTCGCTGTGTCTCGGATTTCGCCCCTTTCGGCGATCGCGGCGAACTCGATTGCGCCGCAGCAGTTCGGCGCGCTCCTCCTCATGGTGTTTGCCGCCGCTGCGACACTGCTGGCCGGGATCGGCGTGTACGGCGTGATGAGCTACAACGTCGCGCAGCGCCGGCACGAGCTCGGCGTGCGGCTGGCGCTCGGCGCGAAGCCGCGCGAGCTGTTCACGCTGGTGGTCAGCCGCGGTCTGCTGCTGGCCGCCGTCGGCGCGGCGCTCGGCCTCGCAGGCTCCCTCGCGCTCGGCCCCGTCATGCGCGGTCTGCTGTTTGGTGTCCGGCCGACAGATCCCGCGACATTCGTTCTCGTGCCGGTGGTTCTGGCCGCGGTCGCCTTGCTCGCGTGCTCGCTGCCCGGCCGTCGCGCCACCCGGATCGATCCCATCGAGGCGCTCCGCCTGTGAGAGAGCGGGAGCCCGTTGGGAATCGAACGATTCTGCCTGAACACATCCGTCCCGATCGCGCGGCTGGCGGCATCGTCGCCCGCCTGCTTCCCGTGAGGCTGCGGTGCGAATGAGTCGCACCGCGGGCGGCCGCGGCTGCTCGCAAGCCGTTCGGCGCTAGCGCTGAGTCCACAAGCCGCGAGTCGCCGTGGTCTCGTCGAGGAAGACGACCAGATCGAACAGACTGCTCAGATTCGCGGGGTAGAACTGCTGATCCGTGACCATCGCCCCGATGGATCGAGCCTGCAACTGCGTTCTGAGCCATCCAGACGCGGGATCGTCCGAACGTGCACACCGCAGGTCCAGGACGAATTGCGGCAATCCGCTCCGCGTAAACGCGTACTCGTACGAACCGGATCGAGCGGGCGCAAGCGGATGCCGGCCCAGTCCGGTCCCACGTCCGACGGCCGTGTATCGCCGCGGTTGACGGCGAACCCGACGATGACCTGATCCTTGCCGTACCAGTCGTCGTGGTATGCGCCCATCGGGCGGTAACCGCCCACGGGACGTCGCGCGACATGGCCGTTGTTCGCCCACAGGACCACTCGTGTTCCCTGAGGCGCCGAATCGAGGATCCATCTCACGTTCCGCGCCATACTCTCATCGCGCGTCACTTCACCCGAGACCATCTGCGCGTACTGATGGACGACGCGCGCGTTCTGAATCGCCCAAGCAACGGCCTGTGCGTCCGCACGCTGGACGCCTGGGCCTATCGCCGCAGCGTCGAACTGCGCTTCATTCGCCCGGGGAAGCCGATCGAGAACGCCTACGTCGAAAGCTTCAACGGCAAGTTTCGCGATGAGTGCTTGAACGAGCACTGGTTTGTCAGCGTCGCCGAGGCGCAGGCGGTCATCGAAGCCTGGCGCATTGACTACAACACCGTGCGGCCGCATCGCTCGCTCGGGCAGCTGACGCCGGCGGCCTACGCCGAGCATGGCCGGGCAGCCTAAGAAATCGGACGGACTCTCACTATCCGTGTAGCGGATCCGGGGGGCCGGTCACAGTCATGAACACGCGACGAAGACCGCGCGATTCTGGCGACGTCATTCGGGCGATTTCTGCAGACCTCGGTGCCGCTGGAGTGTCCCGGGCCGGACTTCGAGGATCTGGTGGGCTTTTGCGACTTCGACGCGCAGGAACTCTCGCTCGATACTGAGGAAGCGCGTGAATGGGTGGAGTACCTGGACGCCGTCGCGAACGAATCGTAGACATTCGACGGTTATGACAGAGCTCGGTAGGCATGGTTGCGAAGAGAACGATCGCCGAGAGCCACCCAAGTTGGTCGTGGTGCGTCTCGGGACAAGTCGTCGCGTTCGGCACAGAACGCCGATCCGTCTCTCCCCAAGGGCCGAAAATAGGGGGAGGCCGTACGCAGTGGCGAAGCCGGCGCCGAGAGAGAGACCGACGCTCGTGGCCAGTGCTACGAGCAGTCGCGTGCCACTGACACCGGTCGTGTGCGGCGTCTTCGCGGATGAGTTCGTTGCTACTGTCATGCTCACATCGTCTTCCCGGCGTTCTCAGTAGTCGGCGAAGAGCGCTTGACAGAAGCGGGCATTACGATTCCGGTGGCGATAATCCAGACGAAGCCGGGGAATCGGGCCAATGGGACGAGGGGCAGCGCGGCGGGGACCATCAAGTAGAGCCAACTCAGTTCGCCGCAGATCGCTATCGCCATCCCGAGCACCACGAGCCATTTCGGGATCAGGCGCATGAATGCGGCCGGAATGGTCACCCCCGCCACCAAAATGCCAAACGGTACGGCGAAGCCCGGCCCACCCCAACCCTGCATCACCCAATACAGCGCGTGCCGCACCGCGCCGTTCTCCGAGACGCCAGGTTGGGCCATGGCCCACAACACGATCGACGCCGCCATCATGGTGACGGCGGTGGCAATGCCGCCGAATAGCGCGATGGAGACGCCAGCCACGCGCGCACCAAAAAATTGAAGTCGACTGACGATCGATGCCGCGAAGATGCCGAGTGGAATCGCCGCGCCGAACTGGAGGGCGGCGCAGACGCGCACCGCCGTCGGACGCGCCTGGAAAAACGCCGCGATCGCCTCGGGCGACTCGCCGGGCGCGGGGGAATAGGGGGCACCCCCGAGCCACGTGACTGGCAGGAGACTGCTTAGAAACAGAACCGTATAGACGATGGCCATCAGCCACAACGGTGGACCTGCGTGCCGTCTGTGCCGACGCTTCTCATCTCCGCTCAGTTCCATCTGATAATCATTCATAACATGAATTATTTAGATCGAGCATTATCTTGTCAATCCGCTCCTTTTTAGACGCTGTGGCTTCAATATAGTTCATATACAAAATCATTTCTGTGCGGTATTATTCGTTAGATGAGCAAAACGGAACAGTCGACCCCTGAACGTTCGCCATCCGCCATCCGCGGCGCGTCGTCGCCTGCGTTCCTGCTCGCTCAGGTTGGGGCGCATGCGGCCACCAAATTTGCCGAGCGGCTTGACGGAATCGGGCTGGTCCCGGCGCATGCCGGGATCCTGCGGCTCATCGACGCCTCGCAGGGACTGAGTCAGCAGGCGCTTGGCGCCGAGCTGAGCGTGCTGCCGAGTCGGCTCGTTGTGTTGATCGATGACCTCGAGCGTCGCGGGCTCGTCGAACGTCGCGATCACCCGCGCGATCGCAGAAGCCACGCCCTGTATCTCACCGCCAAGGGGCGGGACACGCTCAAGGCCATCGGCCGCGTCGCGCGCGAGCATCAGGCCGCATTGTGTGCGGCATTGAGCGACGACGAGCGGACGCAATTGGCGCAGCTGCTGCGGCGCATTGCCGATCAGCAGGGGCTTCGCCCAGGTGTCCATCCCGGATTCGGCCGCCTACGCCCATCGTAACGAGCTGCCGAGTTCACAGGAGGTCCCGCAATGGATACGGTCTGGCAAGACGTCCGGTACGCGGTTCGGACATGGCGCAACGCTCCCGGATTCACCGCCATCATCATCCTGACGCTGGCGTTCGGCATCGGCGCAAACACGGTCGTGTTCACGGTCATCAACACGGTGTTCCTGAATCCGTTGCCTGTCGCGCATGCATCCGAACTCGTGAACGTCCGAACGACCAATCGAGGAGGCACCCCCGAATCGGGGGAGGCATTGGCCATTGCTTACCCCAATCTGAAGGACCTTCGAGAGCGCAATCAGGCGTTCACATCGCTCGCCGGGCATACCGCGCCGGTGTCGCTCACGATGCTTCGCGGCACCACACCCGAACGAATGTTCGCGGAATTCGTCACTGGCGACTACTTCACGACGCTCGGACTGCAACCGGCACAAGGCCGATTCTTCCATCCGCAGGAGGATGCCGTGCCCGGAAGGGACGCCGTCGCGGTCGTGGCCTTCGGAGCGTGGCAACGGAGATTCGGCGGGGACCCCGCACTCGTCGGCACGACGATCGACGTGAATGGCACCGCGTTCACCGTCGTTGGCGTCGCACCCGAACGCTTTCTCGGGGTCAATGCGGTGTTCGGGCCGGACGTGTGGCTCCCCTCGATGATGATGGGCCACGCCGCCCCGGTGTCAATGCGCAGTTGGCTGACGGACAGGAGCGCGCTTGGCTTTCGCGCCGTTGGACGGCTGAAGCCCGGCGTGACGCGTGAACGGGCGAGCGGAAACCTCGCGACGATTGCGGTGGCGCTCGAACGTGAGTACCCGGATCAGAATCGCGGTCGGTCGGTAGCGGTGGACCCTCTCTCGCGCGCGGTGCTTCTCGGGGCGAGCCGTCTCTCACCGCTGATGACCAGCCTGCTCCTGATCCTGGTGCCGGCGATGTTGTTGCTGATCGCGTGTTCGAACGTGGCGAGTCTGCTCCTGGCTCGAGCAGCGGCTCGCTCGCGTGAGGTCGCCACGCGGTTAGCGCTTGGCGCTGGGCGGACCAGGCTCCTGCGTCAGCTTCTCACCGAGAGCGTATTGCTGGCGGCCGCCGGCGGGATCCTGGGATTCGCGGTCGCGTACGCCGGCGCCCGGCTGCTCTGGTCGTTCCGGCCTGCTGAATGGGCGCACAACCTCCTCGACATGAAAATCGATCTCAATGTTCTGGCGTTCACAGCAGCTGTGTCGGTCACCACCGGCGTGATCTTTGGCATTGCTCCTGCGTGGCAGTCCACACGGGCAAACCTTATCGCTACTCTCAACACGGAAACGCGTGCGATCGGTGGAACGCGCCGACGGGTGACGCTCGGCCGTGTGTTGCTGGTGGGACAAGTGGCGCTTTCGCTTGTCGCGCTCGTCACCGCGGGCCTTCTTCTTCGGAGCGTCCAGCAAGCGTATCGCATCGATCCCGGCTTTGAGTCCCACCGTATGGCCATCGTGCTGGTTGGGGTCGGCCAAGCCGGGTACGATCGCGCACGAACCGACAACTTCTACGAAGAGGCGCGCAGGCGACTCTCGGCGCTGCCTGGCGTCGCTGGCGTGAGTTGGGCGACGACGATGCCCCTCTTCGCTCGCCCCTCGCGATCGCTCTCGATCGAGGGACTCGAGCCTCGGACGGGGGATGCTCTACCGACCACGATCGTGAGCGCTGTCGCTATCGATTACTTCACGACGACCGGCGTCGGGCTCGTGGCAGGGCGAACCTTTGCGGAGTCGGATCGAGATGACACTCTGCCCGTTGCCATCATCAACGAGACAGCGGCGAGGCGCTACTGGCCGGATCGGAATCCGGTCGGGCAGCAACTGCGATTGAGTGACGAGGAGATACCGCGACAAGTCGTCGGCATCGCACGAACCGTCAATTATACGAGCCTCGGGGAGCCGCCGCAGCTGTGCGTTTACGTACCGCTCTCACAGCAGTTTTCGGAATCGGCCACGCTGTATGTTCGCACCCATGGCGATCCGAGTGCCGTGCTGCAGGACGTGCAGCACGAACTCAGGGCGATCGATCCGCGCGTTGAGGCCAACGACGTTCGAACGATCCAAACGGTGATTGCGCAGTCGCTGTTCGGGGTCACGATCGGTGTGGGACTGTTGGGCGTGTTCGGCGTCATCGCCCTGGCCCTGGCGAGCCTGGGCCTCTACGGCGCCCTGGCGCACGCCGTTCGGGAGCGACAGCGCGAGATTGCCGTGCGAATGGCGATCGGCGCCGGACGCGGTTCGGTCATCGGTTTGATCCTGCGTCAGGGGTTCACTGTCGTCACTATCGGCCTCGGTCTCGGATTGGTCTCAGCGTTGCTCATCGGCCGAGCGCTCAAGACGGTATTGTTTGGGATAACGCCAGCCGATCCGGTCGCGATTGGGACGGCCATGCTGGTGCTGTCGGCGACCGCCGCGAGCGCTTGTTTTCTGCCGGCGTGGCGCGCAAGTCGCCTCGATCCGCTGACCGCATTACGCGAAGGCTAGTCGCTCACGCCACCTGCGTAACTATCGCCACAACGACGGAGCCCTGGGCGCTGACACGTCCAACACGTCTAATGGGCACGTTGAACGGCGGGCGACGCATCCCGTGAAGGCACGCCAGTCACCGGCGGCGGCCCGCGCCAACATTCGCGGAAGGCCTGGCGTACGTGCGCGCGAGTACAGAACGTGTCGGATGGCCTCAGTTCCGTGAGCGTGAGCGCGTAATGTTCCGTTTCTCGGCCGACCTGACGATCACGCCGCCCGCTCGTAGAAGTTGAGCAACGCGCCGAGCCGCGGACGACGACGCACGCGACGCGTCATCTGGATTACTGGCGAGCCGGAAATGAGGCGATTGTCGAGTCCCTGATGATTCCGTTCGTCGTGGTAGTGCGCGACGTACTCCGCCACGGCCCGCCGGAAATGCC
>JBMDXQ010000135.1:0-74637 GCA_048594975.1 Vicinamibacterales bacterium
GGGGGGTGCTCGGGCGGGTGGGGCCGGGGGGGGCCCCGCGCCCGACGGTGACCGACTCCTCGTTGACGAACGTCAGCGAGTAGCCGCCGCGCAGGGCGGTCTTGCCGTCCTTCGTGAGGTCCCACGCGAAGCCGACCGTCGGGCCGAAGTTGTTGAGGTCCTTGTTGTAGAAATCACCGTCGACAAACGTCACGACCGCGTTCGGATCGAGCATCACGTCCCTGAAGGCCCGGCCATTGAGGACCGGCAGGAACCCGAGGTTCGTGTCCTCGCGCAGCGGGCTGTAGTACTCCCACTTCAGGCCCGCGCGAACGGTGAAGTTCGGCTTCCAGCGCCAGTTGTCCTGAATGTACGCCGCAATGTTGTCGAGCGTGTAGAACTCGTTCGACGGGATGCCCGGCACGTACCCCGACGTCGTGTCCTGCACCTGGAACGTCTGCTCGACCGAGGTGATGGTGCCGTTCAACCAGGACGCGAGCGCGTTGGCGTTCGCGAGCTCCGCGGCGCTGATTCCGCCCGGGAAGTGCGACGGGTTCAGCTGCACATTGGCGGGCGCCGCCGTGCTGAACCCGAAGACGACGCGCGGGTACTGGCCGCGGAAGTTGTACGGGTTGACCCGGTTGCGCTGCCAGCTGCCGCCCATCTGGATCTGGTGGTTGCCAAGCAGCCACGAGGCGTTGTCGTTCAGCTGGTACGTATCGGTGTAGCGACCCTGGTTCATGAAGCCGACGCCGCCCGCCTCGGCGGTGTTGCCGCCGACCGGGTTGGTGATGTTCAGCGCCGTCCCGAGCAGGACGCCGTACGACGCGTAGTCGATGTCGGTGATGAACTGCACCGGCGCCAGGTTGCCACCGCCGCGCACCTCGTTCTGGAAGTTCGAGCTGGCGGTCCACCGCCACGCCCCCCAGAACCGCTTCGGATCCGAGCTGGTATAGACGAGCGGCCGCGGCAGTGACACGAAATCGAGGTCGGTGCGATCGTCGGTCTCTTTGAAATAGCTGTAGCCTCCCTCGAACCGCTGGCGCGGCGAGTACTCGTAGTCGCCCCTGAACGTGTATTGATCGCGGTTGTTCAGGTCGGTCTGGTTGAGGCGGTACCCGGCCGTGTTGCGGTTGTCCCCCGCCGCGGTGTTGTTCACGTTCGACGCGCTGTAGATCTTCGAGAGCTGATCGGCACGAAGCTTCGCATCGACGCCCAGACCGACCGCCGACAGCACGTTTACGCTCCGCTCGCTGCCATCGAGCGCGCGATAGCGGAACACGCCGCTCAACAGGTCGTCGTTCTTCGGGATGGTCAAGTTCCGCGAGAACTGCGTCTTCTGCCGCCATCCCTCGTAGTTGGCGAAGAAGAACAGCTTGTTGCGTACGATCGGGCCGCCGACGCGTCCGCCGAACTGGTTCCGGCTCAGGTCCGGCTTCTCGACGCCGCTCGCGTTGTTGAAGAACGAGTTCGCCGAGAACTTCGCATCGCGGTTGAACTCGAAGACGCTGCCGGTGAACTTGTTGGTCCCCGACGGCGTGATCATGCGGACGGTGGTCGCGCCCCCCGCCGTGTCCGCGCCGGACACCGACGTCGTCATCGAGAATTCAGCGACGTTGTCCGAGTTCGGACGGTTGGGCAGGAAGTCCAGCGAGTTGGTGCGGATGAAGTTGTCCTGGATGTTGATGCCGTCGAGCGTCACCTGCGTCCACGTGGGGCGGCCGCCGTTGATGACGGTGTTCGCCCGGTTGGTGAACGCCTGCACGCCGGGGCTGAGGCGAATCAGGTTGGTGACGTCGCGGTTCGCGAGCGGGATGTCGAGCACCTGCCGCTGCTGAATCGTCGCGCTCACCTCCGGCGTTGTCGTCCGCACGAGCGACTGCCCGGCCTCGACGATCACGGTCTCCGTCAGCTGGCCGAGCTCGAGCTTCGCCGTCAGCGAGTACTCCTGGCCGACGTTGATGACCACGTCGGTGAAGGTGCCGGTCTTGAAACCCTCGAGCGCGATCTCGACCTTGTAGGTGCCGACCGGCACCTGCGGGAACAGGAACGCACCGGTTTCAGTGGTGACCGCCGTCTGTACCTGGTTGGTCTGGACGTTGGTGAGCGTGACCGTCGCGCCCGGCAGCACGCCGCCCGACTGATCGAGCACCGTTCCGGCGAGCCGGCCCAGAGTGGTCTGCGCGAAGGCCGCGCCCTGCAACGCCAGGGCGGCGACGATGATTGCGGCGCAGACCCCCGTAAACCCGTACCTTCGTGTCATCTGGCCTCCGTACATCAAATGACGCCCGGCGCCGGTGCGAGCATCGGACCAGCCGCCGGCCATGAGAAATGAGCTGTCACAAACAGGTGACGAACGGATGTTTTATGCACGGAACGGGCCGCAACCGCCGAGGCCGGGTGGGACGAAACTTGCCGCGAAGATCGGGCCGGAGGGGACGGGGGGTGGACCGAACCGCCACGGGCTCTTACGGTTGCTTGGATTGGCAGTTCAACGCGCCGGTGTGGACCGGGTTACGGCAGACCTGTCCGGGACGGGACGAGTGACGAATAGCCGTCAGCCGCCTATGGCACCCTGAAGCCCCTGAACACCCATGTGAACCCGGCCGCAAGGCCGATGCTCGGATCGCGGGACGTCATCCCGACGATGACCGCCGTGTCGAGGCGCACCGTGCCGCGTGTGAAGCGCACACCGGCCCGCATTGCCGCGCGGCTCTCGGTGCCGACCGGCGTGCTGTCGGCGTTTCGCGTGTTCGCGCGCCCGTTCACCTCGCCCACCACCTCGAAGCCCTGGCGGATCGCCCGCGCGATCGAGAACCCGTAGGTGAGGACGTCGTTCTGCCGGTTGCCCTGGACCGGATCCGCGAGGATGCCGAGCCCGGCGTTGCCGACCAGCCTGATCGATTGCACGGTCTTCCCCACCAGCAGCGAGGCATGGAAATCGGTCGTGTCCAGCCCGAGCCCGCTCTCGTTGCCAGCGCTGGAGAGCTTCGTCGCGAAGCGCAGCCCGAAGGCCGGGCGCCCGGAGGTTTCCGAGAGGAGACGGACCTTGGTGGCGATGACCAGGTCCTCGACGTCGGTGGTGCTGCTGCCGGTGAAATCCAGCATCGAAGACAGGGGCGCCTCGCGGCTGGACGTGACCGACAGGCGGTTGTAGAAGCCGCCATCGACCTGGATCTCGGCGATGGAGCTGAGGCCGAAGCTCACGCCGAGCAGCGGCAGGCGCAGCAGGTTCCCCTGGAGGCCCGACGCGGGATAGAAGACCTCGCGCTGGACGTCGAACCCGCCCTCGAGCAGCACCAGGCCGGCACCGATCGTCTCCGGATCCTCGGTGACGAGCGGCCGCTGCTGCGCCGCCGCCGTGCCGGCAGCGATGAGCCAGATCCCCGCACCCCACACCAGCATCCTGCGCATGCGATTGCTCTCCGATGATTGATGACGGCGGAACGATCCGCACTACGCCTGGGGTGACGCTCGAAACCTGAGCGGGACGGCGTTCGCCAGGACGGCCGCGCGGAGCTCCGGCAGCGGGTTTAGACGCGTGTCGAGCAGGTGCCGGCCGGCGACGTTGCCGAGGGCACGGATCATCGAGCTCTTGACCTCCGGATGCTCGACTTCCAGCTCCGCGATCAGGCGCTTGACGCGCTGTCGCTGCAGGCCGAGATCGCCGCAGGCCGGGCAGCAGCAACCGACGACTGGCAAAGCTCGCTCCCTCGCGTACGCCCGCGCCTCGGCCTCGGTGACGTAGACCAGCGGTCGCACAACGACGTGGGCGCGGTCGTCGGACACCAGGCGGGCGGGCATCGCTTTGAGAGTGCCGGCGAAGAACAGGTTCAGCAGGAGCGTCTCGATGAAGTCGTCGAGGTGGTGGCCGAGTGCGATCTTCGTCGCACCCACGTCGGCAGCGATCCGGTACAGCACGCCGCGCCGCAGCCGGGCGCACAGCGAACACGGCGTTGCCGAGGGAGCGAGGAGATCCTCGATGGTCTCGCCAATCCCGGTGTGCTCTATCCGGTATTCCCACCCGCGCGCCTGGCAGGTCCGCGCGATCACGTCGTGCCGAAATCCCTCGTAGCCGGAATCCACGGTCACTGCGACAAGGGAGAAGGCGATGGGGGCGCGGCGCCGCAGCACGTCCAGGATCTGGAGCAGCGCCCAGCTGTCCTTGCCGCCGGACAGGCCGACCATGACACGGTCGCCGTCCTCGACGAGGCCATACTCGGTGATCGCCCGGGTGACCTTCTTCGCGATGCGCGCTTCGAGCTGGGAGACGTAGGGCATGGAATCGCAGACTCAGTTTACGTGGTCAGGCGCCGAACCGTCTCTACCCAGCTCAACTGGCCCCCCCGGACGAACGCGGCGGCCCCCATCCGCTCGGCGAGCGCGGCGTCTTCGGTTACTCGCCGCAGGGCGGACGCGAGGGCTTCGGGAGCCGGCTCGCACACCAGGCCGGTCACCCCGTCCTCGATCAGCTCCGCCGCGCCGCCGCTGTCGCGACAGGTGATCACCGCCTTGCGCGAGGCAAACGCCTCGACGGTGACCAACCCGTAGTCTTCCTCGACGGGGGGGAAGCACACCGCGCGGCATTGCGCCAGACGGTCGACCAGCTCGGCGTCGTCGATCCGGCCCACGAGGCGGACGCGGTTGGCGAGCCCGAGCTCGCGGACCAGCGCGCGCAGCTGGTCGCGCTCCTCGCCGTCGCCGGCAATCACGGCGCGGATTCCGGCGGCGTCCGGCGTGGCAAGGGCTCGAACGAGCAGCCCCGCCCGCTTGAGCGGTGTCAGCCGCGAGGCCATGAAGATGTAGTCGCCGTACAGGTCGCAGCGGTACGGCCGCTGCGGCGCCGGCGGGTACAGGACCTCGGACCGCAGCTCGGACCACGACGCGAGCCGGCGTTGAATCGTGCGCGACTGCACGAACAGGCGCCTCACGTTGTGCACCAGCAGGTACCGGTCGGCGGCGTGGATGAAGGCGCGGCGGACCCGTTCCTTGAGCCGGCCCTGCGGCGACAGGCCGCCGCTGAACCGCTCCCACAGGTCGTAGTACTCGCGCATCGTGTGATTGAGCCAGCAGACGTGGTCGGGGTGCCGGACAGCGTAGCTCGGATACCGGAGGCTGATGACACGGTCGATGCGCCTTCCCCCGATGATCCTGACGTTGGTGCGCCAGGTCGCGAGGTAGGCCGACGCCTGCCGCCCGAACCCGAAGTCTGCCGTGAGAACGACCGTCGGGTCGTGTCCCGCCTCGCGCAGCGCGCGCTCGAGCGCGCGCGCGATCACCAGGTGCCCGCCCTCGACCGCCGGCGGGCTCGACGTGACGATCGCGATGCGGCTCATGAGCTCGCCGTACTATAGATTATCCAGGCTGCCGGTCTGTCCATGCGCGCACGCGACGTCACGCGGCTCCAGTCCTCGCCATACGACCTGCTCGTCGTCGGTGGCGGCATTCACGGACTGGCCTGCGCGTACGACGCCGCCACCCGCGGGCTGCGCGTCGCGCTCGTCGAGGCGGGCGACTTCGGCGGCGCCGCATCGTTCAATCACCAGAAGACGGCGCACGGCGGGCTGCGGGCACTCTCGACCGGGAACCTGGGCCGCGCGCGCCACATGATCTTCGAGCGGCGCGCGCTCGCCCGCATCGCCCCCTGGTTTCTTCGGCCGCTGCCCTTCATCGTCGGCACCTACCGCTCGGTCACGCGCGGCCGCCTCGCGCTGCGCGCCGCCTTCGCGCTCGAGGCCTGGCTGGCGCGGCGCCGCAACGAAGGCGTGGAGGACGAGCTGCACCTGCCGGCGCCCAGACTGCTGTCACGGTCACAGACGCTGAAGTTCTTTCCGGGAATCCAGGCCGACGGGCTGACCGGCGGCGCGCAGTGGTACGACTACCAGATGTTCGAGAACGATCGCTTGACGCTCGCGTTCGCGACCGCGGCGGAGGGGGCGGGCGCCGACCTGGCCAACTACGTCGAGGCGGTCGGGGCACTGAGGGAGGCTGGCGGCGTGGCCGGCATGCTGGTCCGCGACCACATCGGCGACGGCACGTCCCCGGTGCGGGCGAAGCTGACGCTCAACGCCGCCGGCTCCCATGCGGGCGCGCTCATGGAGATGCTGGGCATCAGGCGTCCGTTCCCGTTGCTGAAGGCAATGAACCTGGTCACGTCCCGGCCGGCACGCGAGATCGCCCTGGCCGCGCCAACTACGTCGGGACGCATGCTGACGCTGGTGCCGTGGCGCGGCCGCGCGATTGTCGGGACGAGCCACTCCACGCGATTCGTGGAATCGCTCGACCCCTCCGTGTCGGCTGCGGAAGTCTCGGCGTTCATCGACGAGGCGAATACCGCCTTCCCGGCGTTGCGCCTGTCCCCCGCGGATGTGACGCTCGTGCACCGCGGCCTGCTGCCGGCCGTCGCCGCGGGCGGCGGCGTGGATCTGCTCGCCTCGGCTCGCATCCTCGACCACGCGGCCGGGGGCGCGCCGGGGGCGATGACGCTGGTCGGGGTGAAGTACGTGACGGCGCGCGGCGTCGCCGAACGGGCGATCGACGCGGTCGGCCGCCGCCTGGGCGTCAGGCTGCCGCGATCGCGGACGGCAAGTTCGGTCCTGCCGGGAGCGGGCATCGCTGATTACGAGGGCGTCGCCATCGAAACGTCGCGGACGCTGCGGCTCGAGGTGCCGCCCGACACGCTCACGCGTCTGTCCGGCCGTTACTCGGATGCGGCCGGAACGATCGTGAAGCTGATGGCCGAGCGGCCGGAGTGGCGCGAACCGGTCAGCGCGACGGTGGCGACGCTCGGAGCGGAGGTCGTTCACGTCATCCGCAACGAGATGGCGGTGCGGCTGTCCGACATCGTGCTGCGCCGAACCGGGCTCGGCGCCGACGGGCACCCTGGCGCTGATGCGCTCGCCGGGTGCGCGCGCGTCGCGGCGAGCGAGCTGGGATGGAGCGCGGAACGGCAGCGCGCGGAGATGGCAGCCGTCGAGCAGGCTTACGCGATCAGACCGTAAAGGCCCGCTCCCCAGGCGCCATCAGTATTGAACCTCTGTGGCCTCAGTGCCCTCGGAGTCGACCCGACTCCGTGCTCTCTGAGCGGTGTGTCACAATGCCGCGTTCCGATCCGCTGATGCCGCGTGTGAATCAGGCCGTTGCGTTGGTCGGCGCCGCCGCCGTCGCCTGGCTCTCGCAGGCGTCGCTCGCCCTGGCCGACGCCGGCGCCGGCATCGATCGCCTCGCCCTGCTGCCCCTCTCGCGCTCCGCGATTGTCCTGTGTTTGCTGGCCGGCGTCCTCGCGTCGCTGGCAGTACGACGTGGGTTCCCGCTCGTCGCGCTCGCTCCGCTGCTCCTGTGCCTGCTGCCCTGGCTGCCCGTTTCGGTCCCGCCGGCGTTCCTGCTGTGGAGCGGACCGCTGGCCGCGCTGCCCTGGATCGCGGTCGGCGCGGCGGTGCTCGCGATGTACGTGCCACGTCGCGGATCCCGCTTCGAAGCGCGCGGAGACGCGGCGCGGCCGGGAACTGCGTCAGCGCGGGTCGGAACCGGAACCAGGGAACCGAACGGCGCAAGCCCTGAACCCGGGAACCGCGGAACCGCTGCGATCGCCGGCATTGTCGCCGCGCTCGGGTTCGGCGTGGCGGCATGGCTCACCGCCCCGACGCGCCCGGGTGGCGACGAGCCGCACTACCTGGTGATCACCCAGAGCCTGCTGAACGATCGCGACCTGCGAATCGAGAACAACCACCAGCGCGGCGAGTACCGCGAGTACTTCGCCGGAGAGCTGCGCCCGGACTTTCGCACGCGGGGAATCGACGGCCAGATCTACTCCATCCACGCCCCCGGGCTTCCCGCTCTAGTCGCGCCGGCGTTCGCGGTCGCGGGCTATCGCGGTGTGGTCGCGCTGTTGATCCTGCTGTCGGGCGCCGGCAGCGCGCTCGCCTGGCAGCTGGCGTGGCTCTACACCCGGCGTGCCGATGCGGCGTGGTTCGGGTGGGCGGCCGTGACCTTTGGCGCGACGAGCGTCTTTCACGCGTTCTCGATCTACCCGGACGGGACTGGCGGCGTGATCGTTGCGACCGGCGCGTGGGCGCTGCTGAAGGCGGCGGACGGGGTGCCTCGTCCGACGCGCACGTGGGTGCTGCACGGCGCGGCACTTGCGCTCCTGCCCTGGCTCCACAGCCGCTTCGCGTTCCTGGCGGGCACGCTCGGCGCCCTGATTCTGCTCCGGCTGTGGAGCGGCGCGGACCGCGTCCGGCACTCGCTCGCCTTCCTGGCCGTTCCCGTCGCGAGCTGCGCGGCCTGGCTGGCGTATTTCGTGGTGATCTATGGCGTCCCGAGTCCCTCGGCGCCGTACGCGGGCGAGCGAGGCTCGGCAGGCTTCATCGCCGACGGTCTCGTGGGGTTGTTCTTCGATCAGCGCTTCGGCCTGTTCGTCTACGCACCGGTGCTGGGGTTCGCGATTGCCGGTCTCGCCGCGATGCGCAATCGCCTTGCCGTCGAACTCCTCATCGTCATCGTGCCTTACCTGCTCATCGTCACGACTTTCCGGATGTGGTGGGCCGGCTGGAGCGCTCCGGCGCGCTTTGCGGTACCGCTGCTGCCGTTGTTCGCGGTTCCGGCAGCCGCGGCCTGGAGCGCGATGCGCAGCCGGGGAACGCGCGCGACCGCCGCAGGTGCGCTCATCCTGACCACCGCCATCACGGCAGTCGTGGTCGCTGTCGAGGGTGGGCGCCTCGCATACAACACGCGGACGGAACCGTCGCTGCTGCTTCGCTGGCTGACGCGCGCTGCCGACCTTCCGCGTGCGCTGCCGGCATGGTCGCTCGACGAGATGAAGCTCTACGTGGATGTCGCGACCTGGTGCGCGGCTGCGATCCTCGGGTGGGCGATCGCCAGGTCTGTCGACGGCGTGGTGAAGTCTCGCCCGGTATGTGCCGCAGCCCTGGCTGGCACGTTTGCGATCGGCGCCATGGCCGCTGCGTCAACCGCATGGCGCGCCGGCGGCGTCGACGGCACGACTCCGCTGCCCGGCCAGCTCGCCTTGCTGCGCGATGCAACCGACGACCGCGCGCTGTTCGCAGGGCTCTTACCGCCGCGCCGGATTCGACGCGACGACCTGCCCGGACAGCTTCGGCTCCGGCTGGAACCGCTGGCTGCAGAAGATGGGCCCGGGCTGGAGGCCGCGGTGCTGTTCGTGGTCCCGGGCATTCCGGCCGGTGAGTACCACCTGCGGCCGCGGGCGCGCGGGGCCGGCGGAACGCTCTCGATTGCCGTCGGGCGCGACAGCACGCCGGTGTACGCCCTGGCCGCAATCGCGACGGAGGCATTCGTGCTGCGCCTGCCGGTGGATCTGCGCGGGCTCGTCATCCGCGGCGACGGCGACGCGCGCCGCGCCGTGCGCGGCCTGACCATCGAGCCGGTTTCCCTCGTGCCGGCGTCGAGCCGGCTGTCGGCCACACCGGCCACCCGCGGCGCCAGATACGGGCACACGGTCGTCTACTTCCTCGACGACCGCAGCTTCCCGGAGCCCGATG
Organism: Vicinamibacterales bacterium; assembly: GCA_048594975.1. GTDB lineage: Bacteria > Acidobacteriota > Vicinamibacteria > Vicinamibacterales > 2-12-FULL-66-21 > JBMDXB01. Next base: position 9,498 of record JBMDXQ010000135.1, read on the forward strand.
CGTTCTGGGTCGGTGGGTCGCGCGACAGCACCATCGTGTTGTGCCCCGACGCGGCGCGGCCTGCGGCCACCCTCCTCGTGCGGAATGCCCCGGTCGAGAATCGTGTCGGTTTCGAGACCGCCGGCTGGCGCGACGAGCTGCACTTGGCACCGGGAGAGGAACGGCGAATCGAAGTGCCGCTCGATCCCGCGCACCGGGCAGCGCGTGTTCGTGTGTCTGTGTCGTCGGGGTTTCGTCCGTCCGAGGTCGATCCCACCAGCCTGGATCAGCGTTTCCTCGGCGCCTGGATCAAGGTGCTTTAGCCGCCTCTCCAGTCGTGCCCGGACGCCGCTCCGGCCACCTGACGATCTCGAAGAGCCACGCTTCCTCGTCCTGGACCACGCTGCGCAGCGATTCCCCGTACGCGTCGAGGCGTTCCAGCAGCAGCACCCTGTTTCGCGCCGTGTACAGGCCCGGATGGAAGACGACGTAGCGTGCGCGCCGTGCGCGGAGGATGTCGAACGCTTCCTGGCTCGGGAAAGTCGCCAGGACCGGCGCCTGATCTTTGAAATCCGGCGGCAGGTGGTCGCTGTACCCGTTGATCAGCGGCTGCCAGTGCACGGTCGACATCAACATGTAACGCGCGTGGCGGAAGTACTCTCGTTCGCGGTGGTAGAACGGGAGCTCGACGACGGCACCGGGACGGCTGGCCGCGAGCTCGAGGTGCGCGCGCGTCCATGCCGGCGCGGCGACAAACGACATCGTCATCGAGAGTTCGGCGATCGCGAACAGGACGATGGCCGCTGAAACCCACGGCTGCCACCGTCGCGAGACACGCGAGAGGAGCGCGGCCGCGCCGAGGGCGGACAGGATGGACAGCGCCAGCACCACAGCCAGCCCGAACCGGGCAGGCGCGCGCAGGAACGAGAACACGGGCACGGCGTGGTACAGCAGCGAGTACAGTCCGGCGCGCGGTCCGAAGGAGGCCCACAGAGCCATCAGGCAGACGATTGAGTAGAGAACCACCGTCTCGCGCGCCGTACCCGGTCCGTCATCTCCTCCTGTCCGACGGTGGAATGCGCCCGCGATCGCAACGGCCGCGAGCGCCACGGACGTGAAACCCGGAAAGAGGACCTCGACCCAGCCGCCCCATCGTTTCAGGTACGGCAGCATCCAGGCATGAAGCCATGCCGACGACGTGAAATAGTCCCTCCAGGTAGAGGAATAGACACGCGCTTCGTCCAGGAAGCGGCCGAAGCCTTCTTCACGGACGTCGAGATATGGGAGGAAGAACGGCAGCACGGCACCGATCGACACCGCTGCGGCAGTCACGGCGAGCGTCCACCAGAGCGGCCGTCGCCCGAGTCCCCGCGAGACGGCGTAGAACGGCACGCCCACCGCGACGAGAAGTCCGGCGAGGACGCCCCAGTAGGCACAGAAGAGCGCCTGCACGGCGATCGAGACCCCGAGCAGCACCGCGCGCCACCAGGCCGGCGTGTCGGCAAGCGCGTGCAGCGCCAGCAGCACGAACGGCATCGGGCCGAGCATCAGCAACTGAACATGCGCCGTGTGCGCGAAGACGAACGGGCAGAACGTGAACAGGGTAGCGGCGAGCAGCGCGCCCGGGCGGCAGCGTGACAAGCGCAGCGCGAGCAGGTACATCCCGACGAACGCGATGGTCATGCTGATCAGGACGGCCGTGTTGTGCGCGACGTAGGGATTCCGCGTCAACCAGTAGCCCGGTACCGCGAGCAGACCGGCTCCGAGATTCGCCTCCGAGTACGCGAGCGTCCGGCGGTTCGGGTGGAAGATGTTGGCGTCGAACACCCGCGCGTCCGGGCTGAGGAGGGCGTGCGCCACCCACGCCACGTTCCAGATGGCGAACTGCCCGTCGCCGGAATCGACGCGGCCGAGACCGCCGGGACGCAGCATCAGCGGCCATGTGAAGTACACACCCAGGATGAGGCCGACGACCATGACGCCGGCGGCTTCCCGGAGCCGCGGCGCGAGCAGGGTCATTTGCGGCAGAACGCCAGCAGGTGCCAGCCAAAACGGCGGACCAGCCGTCGCGGCAGGGCGTTGAACGCGCCGACGAAGCAGGTGTTGAACAACAGGCCCTTCCAGCCACCGTGCAGTCGCGATTTCACGGGGAAGCGCTCCGCGACGATGCGAACCTCGCGGAAGCCGGAGATCAGGTGGCGGAACTCGCTCTCACTGTACTTGCGAAGGACGGGTGCGTCCTCGTGCTCGAGCGGCACCTTCATCACCTTCGACAGCGCGTTCAGCCAGGAGATCCGATTGTAGACCTGGAACACTGCCTCGCCGCCCGGCGTGAGCACGCGGCGGCACTCCGCGACGAGCGCGCCGCCATCGGGCGTGTACTGCACGACGCCGTGCGCGAAGACGAGGTCGAACGTGTCATCGGGGTACGGGAGGTGCTCGCCGTCGGCGACGCGAAGGTCGGCGTCGATCCCCTGCTGCGCGAAATTGGCGCGCGCCAGCTCGATCGCGGCTTCCGAGATGTCGACGCCGCTCACGAGGGCGCCGCCCCTGGCGAAGCGCAGCAGGTCCGTCCCTGCTCCGCAGCCGACATCGAGCACGCGTTTGCCGCGGTAGCCGTCGAAATCGATCAGGCGCGGCAGGTGATGCAGCTTCTCGAAGTGGTACTGGTCGAGGTCGGCGAAGAACCCGGGCGTCCCCGGGGCGTGCCGGCTGATTTCGAGGTCGTGGATGTGGCGGTTCCAGTATTCCTGGACGTCCGCGCTCGTGGGCGCAGCGGCTGGCAAGTCAGGCCCAGTATAAAGGGGGCTGCCTCCTTTCCCGCAAAGGAGGCAATCCCCTTTTTCTACTCGACGAGCGTAGGTCTCACGCGGACACCGAGATAACGGTTGTCGGCCGACGACCGGTCCACGAAGATCGGTGTGAAGCCGCCGGAGCTCGACACCGACGCGACCCACACCGGCCATCGCCCCTGGTACGGGAAGCCCTGCCCCAGCGCGAACGAGATCTGCTCGGTCTCGCCCGGCACCAGCGTCACCCGCTGCGACCGCCCGGACAGCGAGGCGCGCACCTCCGTAGCGACCGGGCCAGCGGTCAGCTCCAGCAGCAACCGCTTCATCGGCCGATCCGTCTTCACCAGGAACTCCGCGTGCGACTCACCCTTCACCCAGAAGCTCTTGTCCACTTCCGGTCTGTAGGCGTTGTCGTCGAAGAAATAGATCTGGAAGCCGGGGCTGCTGCCCGGCGGGTGGTCGCCGAACCACACCGCGACGCGCGAGCGATCCGTGTTGATCGGCCAGTCGTACACCATCGTCAACTCGACGGGCAGGAGCCGCAACGGCCCGCTCTTGGCGTTGTCGCCCGGCCGGAACGACGCCGCAAACGGGTTCAGTACCAGCGGGGCCATGAACAGCGCGCCGACCGCCCAAGGCACGGCGGCGATCGACAGCCGCGTCACCGGCGGCACCAGGAAGAGGAACAGGCCGTAGGCGTTCATGAAGTAGCGATTGCCCACCGATCCCCCGCCGCCGCTCCAGGTGTACGGCGTGACGATGATGAAGACGAGCATCTGCGCGATGGCTCCGAGCAGCACGAGGTGCTGCCAGCGCGGACGCCGCCGCACCGCCGCAAGGTAGGCCACGAGTGCGAACACTGCGGGGAAGAAGTATGCGACGAGCCCCGCGTAGCGCCCGACGAAGAACCACACGACGTTGTGCCGCAGGTTCGTCCAGAAGATCGACGGATCGAAGATCAGCTCGGTGAGCGTCTCGTCGCGGCCGTGCCGGGCCGGAACGATGTCGAACCCCGACGTCGGCGTCTGGAACGGAAACTCCGCGTAGAACGTCTTGCGGTCCCCGCCCTGATAGTTCCAGCCGCCGGTCATCGCCATGTTGATGCCGAAGAGCCCGTCCGCCACGACGGCAAACACGAGGGTCACGACCGCAGCCTGCACCCAGCGCCGGCGCCAGACCAGCCACAGCGCCAACGGCAGAAACAGCAGCGCGTTGGTCAGCTTCGAGAACGTGGCGATGCCGAGCAGCACCGAGGCGACAACGTCGCTCGTTCCGGTGAACAGCCAGCGCCGTCTGCCGGCGGCAGGCGCCTCGCGGACCTCCTTGTACAGCCAACAGAAGTACGCGAGCAGCCCGAGCGAGAAGTTGAACAGCTCGGGGGCTATCCAGACGAAGTACACCGGAACGACGCTGGCCACGATGAACCCGCCGGCGAGGAGCGCCGCCACCAGCGCCGGCATGCGCGCGTGCAGGAACAGGTAGCCGCACCACGCGACCAGCGCCAGCAGCAGCGCGTGAAAGACGAGGAAGCCGTTCGTGCCGAACGCGACCACGAAGGGCGCGGCGAAGAGCGGGTAGATGAACGACTTGGCGTAGAAATAGCGCGACGAGTCGGGATCGGGCTGCGTACGCGTCCAGAAGAACGGTGGCCGCAGCGTCAGCCCGGCCTCGAGGATGTCCTCGCCGCGCTTGAGGAACAAGCCGGTCGGACCTGACGGAAACTCCCGCCAGACCCGCGGGAGATCCTCCGCCCGGTACGTCAGGTCCCCGTCCTGCGCGAGGCTGTGCCCCATCATGTAGTAGGTCGCCTCGTCGCTGTGGATGCCGATCGCGGCACGCGGGAAGTCGACGCTCAGCGCGAGACCGCCGTAGACGGCCAGCAGGAGGCCGGCCAGCACCAGGCCCGGCGCATACCTCGCCGCCGGTCGCGTCGCGAGGCTCGCCGCGCCCACCTGCTCGTTCACGCGGGTGCCCTGCTGGTGAGAAACGACAGGTCCGCCTCCAGCACGCCCCTGCGACGGGAGGGGCGCGAGACGCGGTGCAGCAGCTCGTAGAGCGATTGCATCTTCCGGACGAACGCCGCGATGTCGTACTGCTTTCCCGTGTCCCGCGCCGCGGCGCCGAGCCGCGCGCGCAGTTCCGGTGCGTCGGCGAGCCGCACGATGGCGTCGGCGAGGGCACGCGCGTCTCTTCTCGGGACGATGACGGCGTCGTGCTCGGGCGTCAACACGTCCAGCAGGCCGTCGGCAGCCGTCGCGACGATCGGCTTGCCCATCGCGAGCGCCTCGAAGACGGTCAGCGGCGTGCCTTCCCAGAGCGACGGGAACGCGCTGATGTCGAACGCGGACACGACGCGCGCCACGTCGCGGGCGAACCCGGAGAAGACGAACCGGTCGCCGAGCCCGAGCGCGCGTGCCTGCGCCTGCAGCTCACCCAGCAGAGGCCCCTCACCGACCACGTAGAACGTCGTGCGCGGGCGCTCGTTCAGCACCAGCCGCGCGGCGTCGACGAGGTACGAGTTCCCTTTCGAGTCGTGCAGGCGGGTAACCGTGCCGACCGCGAGATCGTCCGGCTGGAGGCCGAGCTCCGCCCGCGCCGCCGCCACCTCCTCCGCCGTCCGCGGGCGGCTGAATTCCTCGAGCGGAACCCCGAGGTAGACGACCTTCACCTTGCGCGCCGGGATCTGCCGGGCGTTGATCACGAAGTCTGCCGTGCTCCGTGAGACGGCGATCGCGATGTCGGTGAACGGCTCGAGGAGCCGGTCGGCAACCTTCTGGAACCACGGCGTGTCCGTGAGGTTCGCGTGCTCGTGCAGCACCGCCGGCAGCCGCCGCAGCCCGCCCGCCAGCCGGCCGAAGGTCGTGGCGCCGTAGCCGTGCAGGTGCAGGATGTCGATCCGTTTGCGGTCGATCACCTTGAGCAGCGCCGGCAGCGTCGCGGGATCGAACTTCGACTTGTGCAGGTAGGTGATGTCGACGCCGATCGACTCGAGCGTCTCTTCCGACAGGTCCTTCTTGCGCAGGCTCACGAGCGAGACCTCGAAGCGGTCGCGATCGAACCGCGGGATCATCCACGCGAACAACCGTTTGACGCCGTGCATGCGCGATCCTTCCCACCCGAGGTGGTCGCAGACCTGCAGCACGTGGAGCTTCCGCGTCACGACACGCCTTCCCGCCGGCCGACCACGCGCGCCGGCAGCCCGACCGCGATCGCGCCGGCCGGGATGGCGTCGCGCACGACCGCCCCGGCGCCGATCACCGCGCCGTCGCCGACCGACGCGCCGTCGAGCACCTTGACCGCCGCACCCAGCCACGCGCCCTCGCCCACCGTGACGCCCGCCGACCGCCGCGACTGCGCCAGCACCGGCAGCGACGGATCGCGGAAGTCGTGATCGCCCCCGATCAGGTAACAGTAGGCAGCCAGCAGCGCCTCACGGCCGATGCGCACGTGGCCCGCCGAGAACACCTCGCAGTTGAACCCGATGTTCGCGCCGTCCTCCACGTCGATGTCGCCGTTCTTGCACGAGAGGATGGTGTTGCGGCCGATGAACACGCCGCTGCCGATCGTGATCCCGCGGTTGCCGTCGCCCTTGGCGTCGATCAGGCAGTTGTCGTCGATGACCACGTCGTGTCCGATGCGGATCTTGTGCGGATGCCGGAGGACGACGCCCGCGCCGAACACGACGTTGCGGCCGCAGGCGCCGAGCAGCCGCGGGTAGAGGAGCTTGCGGAGCACCAGCCCGAGCGCGCCCGGCACGCCCTGCGCGACGAGGGTCACGATCTCGTGCTTGATCAGCGCGCCCCAGCCCGGTCGGCCGACGACGAGTGCCGCGTACTTCGCCCCGGCGGACTGCCGCGCGTCGAACAGCTGCTGCTGGGCACGCGGGATCTCTGGCATCGGTGCCCTCTATGATAAAGCGGTGCGGTTCCGGGGTTCCGAGTTCCTGCGTTCCGCCTCACACCCATCCAGCCTCGCGATACCACGCGAGCGTGCGGCGAATTCCCTCGCGCAGGCCGATTCTCGGGTCGTAACCGAGCTCGCGCCGCGCGCGCCCGATGTCGAACGCGCGGCTCTTGGTGAAGAAGTCGACGCGCCGCCGGTACAGCGGCGGCTCGATGCCGAACGGCGCGCAGACCGCCTCGCACGCCGCACCCGCCAGCCAGAACGGCCACGCCGGCAGGTGCCGGCGCGGCGGCGGCACTCCAGCCTCCTCGGCGATGCACGCCACCAGCTCGTCGAGGGTCGTGACTTCGGGGCCGGCGAGGATATAGGTCCGGCCGGCTGCCTGCGGCACCGTCGCACCCAGCCGCAACCCCTCGACGAGATCGTCGATGTGGGTGAGGTGGTAGAAGATGCGCCCGCTGCCGAGGATGACGAAGCGCCGGTGCGCGACCCCGCGAAACAACTTCAGCAGGCGCCGGTCGCCGGGTCCGTAGATGCCCGAGGGCCGCGCCACGACCACTTCGACGCCGGTGCGTCCGCCCGCCTCTCTGACCGCGCGCTCGCCCTCCAGCTTCGTGGCCTGGTAGACGTCACCGGGACCCAGCGGCGCGTCCTCGGTCGCGGGTGGCCGCTCGATGTGGCCGTGCACGCCGACGGTGCTGCAGTGAACGACGCGCCGCGCGCCGCCGCGCGCCGCTGCCTCGACGACGGTTCCGGCCGCGTCGGCGTTCACCGCGCGGTACTGCTCCGAGCGCAGGCCCGCCTGCCGGTAGATCGCGGCGATGTGGTAGACCACCTCGACGCCGCGGGCCGCCGCGTGCAGACTCGCCGCATCCAGCAGGTCGCCACGCGCGAGCTCGATGCCGGCAGCCGCGAGCCCGGCGGCACGGCCCGGATCGCGCACCAGCGCGCGCACCTCGTCGCCGCGCGAGCACAGCGCACGGGCCAGGTGGCCGCCCGTGAAACCGCTGGCGCCAGTGACTAGGACGCGCACCGTTCGGCCAGAACGGTGACCGGCGAGCCGGCGAGCGCGTTCAGCCCCAACGACGCGAGCGTGCCTTCCACCAGGCGCGTCGCGGCGGCCGACCCGAGCCGCTTGTGCAGCGCGATCGGCAGCACGAACTGGCGGTGGACGCCCGCGACGCGGAAGCCATTGGCGCCGAGCGCGTGGCGGACCACGCGATCCGGGAACACGCGATAGGCCTCGACGCGCGCGCCGAGCGCCTGCGCCGCCCGGCGCCAGGCGGCCTGCACGGCGGCGGCGCTCAGCAGCGCCGGGTAGTCGAAGACGACGCACCTGCGCGCGACCCGGCAGAGCTCCGCAAGAGACGCCTTCCACCCCGGAGCGTGCATCAGCACGCGCAGGCAGACGACCGCGTCGAACGCGCGATCAGCGAACGCCAGGCCGTGGACGTCACCTCTCGCCAGCGCCACGGCGAGCCCGGCCTGCGCGGCGCGGCGCGCGGCAACGGCCAGCATCTCCGCCGAGGCATCGACCCCCGTGACGATCGCGCCGCGCGAGGCCAGCGCGATCGCCGCCCGGCCAGTCCCCGTCCCCACGTCGAGCACCACGCGGCCGGCGACCGGGGCGAGAAAGCGCGCGAGCGCCGCCTCCTGGTCTTCCGCCACCAGCCGCCCGATGGGCCCGCTGAACCGCAGCGCGTCGAAGGCCTCGGCCATCCCGGCGTCGGCGTAGGCGGTGTAGCTGTAGTGATCGGCGGGCGGCGGCGACGGATTCACGCCACGCCTCCGGCCATCTCCGCGCTCGATTGTCCGAGATACGCGCAGGCCTCGCGGGTCCGTCCGAGATATGCGGCGTAGCTGTACTTTCTCTCGGCAAGCTGCCGCGCCCGCCCGGCGATCGCGCGCGCGCGTCCCGGATCGCCGAGCGCCGCCAGGATCCCCTCGGCGAACCCCTCCGGCGTCGCCGGTGTCAGGATCGCGATGTCGTCGTCGAGCACCTGCGTATGCGTCAGGAGGCGGGTCGCCACGATCGGGCGGCCGGAGCGCAGGTACTGGTAGATCTTCAGCGGCGTGTTGGTCCCCGTGCTCCGCGGCGAGACGAGAATGTCGGCGGCATCGAGGAACGACGGCACCTCGTCGGCCGGCCGCTGGCCGGCGAAGATGGTGACGTGTGCCGCGCCGGCCTCTTCCGCCCGGCGCCGCGCGCTCGCGATCTGGTCCGGACGCCCGCCCGCGAGGACGAACCGCACCTCCGACCGCCGGCGAATGACCTCGCGGGCCGACGCGAACAGGAGATCGAGCCCCTGGTACGGCTCGAAAGTCCCGGTGTAGAGGACGACCGGCACGTCTGCGCCGAGCGCCAGCTCGCGGCGGACGCGCAATCCCGAACCCTCGACCGGCGCGGTGCCCGACCCCGGGGCGTTCTCGATGAGCACCGCCGGGATACGCGGATCGATGTCCCGGACGACTTCTTCGAGCTGCGGACAGATCACCACGACGACCTTCGAGCGCCGGACCACGAAGCGCTCCATCGCCGAGAACATCCGCGCGAGCAGGCGCGAGCGGCTGTATGCGAAGTTGGTCAGCTGCTGCGGCAGGCTCGAGTGCATGTCGTAGAGGTGCGGTACGCCGAGCATCGACGCGATCGCGACGCCGATGACGCTGCCTTCCTCGTGCGAGTGGACGGCATGGTACGGCTCCGCCATCGCGCGCCGGAAGGCGGTGAACATGAGCGACAGATCGAGCGGCACCTTGGCGAACGACGGACCGATCTGCACGTGCCGGATGAACGGTGGCCGGAGACAGCGGAACACGCGCAGCCCGGGCAGCGACACGTCCTCACCGAACGGGTAGGTAACCAGGTCGACGGTGTGGCCGAGTTCGCCGAGAGCGCGGATGCGATGGTACTCGCTGAAGGGCGTGCCGCGGGGCTCGAAGAACGGCTCCGGCGCGATCATGAGGATTTTCACGGCTGTGTCGTCGCTCGGCGGAACGACGGTCGGGAATCGGCCAGAGCGTCGAGGAATTGTAGGAGACGCCCGCGCAGGGAGTCAACGCGCGCACGGCCGAATGCGTTGACGGAAAAGGAGTTGGGCAACTATAATGAAGGATTCCTCACGTGTTTTCGCGGCCTGCTCTTTCGCTCTCCGCCGTGCGGCGTGCTGTCGCGTGGTCTGCTCTGCTGCCATTGCTGGCAGACTGCGGCGGATCGCCGAGTGCCCCCACGCCGCCCCCGCCGCAGCTGGCGGTGACGTGCCCTGCGTCCGTCCAGGCCTCTTCGCTCGGCGGCCAGCCCGTGGCCGTGACCTACGGGGCCGCTCAGGCGACCGGGGGTACCGGGCCGCTGTCGATTATCTGCGCGCCCGCTGCCGACTCGCTTTTTCCCGCCGGGACAACGACCGTCACCTGCACGGCGACGGACGGCGGAGGCCGTCAGGCCTCGTGCAGCTTCCCCGTCACGGTGACGGCCATCCCGAGCCTGCTGAAGACGAGGATCGTCGCCTTCGGCGATAGCCTCACGGAGGGAAAACTGAGCACCGTGCGGTTTCTCGTCGACGCCGGACCGCCGCAGTCGTACCCATTCCAGCTTAAGCGCCTCCTGGAGGAGCGATACACCGGCCAGACCATCGACGTGTTTAACGAAGGATGGGGCGGAGAGGTCGTCGCGGGCGACAGCACGTTCCCCCGCTTTGCCGCGGCGCTCTCGGATCACCGGCCCGACGCCGTGCTCCTGATGCACGGGGTGAACGGGTTGGACGAGGATACTATCGACAGATTCGGCAACGCCCTTGAAGAGCTCGTGCATCATGCGCGCGTGGCTGACGTGGCGGTGTTCCTGGCGACGCTGCCGCCGCTCCGCGGGCCTGGAGCGGGTTGCCCGGAGTGCGTGTCGCCCCTCAACGACGATATCCGGGGGATCGCGGCACGGCACGGAGCGGTGCTCGTAGATGTCCACGCGGCGTTCGCCAACCGCAACGAGCTCATCGGCGCGGACGGGCTTCATCCGACCGCGGCAGGGTACGACGTAATCGCCCACGCGTTTTTCGACGCGATCCGGCAGACGCTGGAAGCGCCGGCGGCACTCAGATGAGCACGACTGACGAATCGCGGGCCGGATCGCCGCCTTCGGCCTCCCGTGCGCGCCGGACGGTCGGCCCCGTGCTCAAGTTGGTGGTCAGCGGCGGCCTGATCGCGATTCTCCTCTGGCGCATCGACGGCGCGCAGCTGGTGAGCACGGCCCGGACCGCCGCCCCGGCCTGGCTTCTCGCCTCGCTGGTGGTCTATCTCGCCATGATCCTCGCCAGCGCCTGGCGGTGGGGCGTGCTCCTCGGGGCGCAGCACGTGGGGCTGCACTTCCGCGAGCTGACCTCGTCGTTCCTCGTCGCGACCTTCTTCAACAACTTCCTGCCGAGCAACATCGGCGGCGACGTCGTGCGCGTCACCGACACCGCCGCCGCCGCCGGCTCGAAGACGCTGGCCACCACGGTCGTCCTCATCGACCGGGGCATCGGATTGCTGGGTCTGGTGTTCGTGGCGGCCGTCGCGGCGACCGCGGGCGATCGGCCGGGCGCGGCAGGACCGGTCGGCCCGGCGCTGCTCTGGGCGGGGTTGGGCCTGGGCGCCATCGCCGCGACGCCGGCACTGCTCAACCCCCATGCTTTCGCGCGACTGCTTCATCCGCTCCGCAGCCTGCACCCCGAGTGGATCAGCGAGCGGATCGCCCGGCTCACTGCCGCCCTGGTGCGGTTCCGCGAAACGCCGGCAGCCCTCGTCCGGTGCTTTGGCGGCGCCGTCGTCGTACAGGTGCTGCTGGTCGTCTTCTACCAGGCGATCGCGTACAGCCTGCACGTGGACGTCGCGTTCGGCGACCTCGCGTTCATCGTCCCCGTGACCTTCATCGTGCAGATGCTGCCCGTATCGATGAACGGATTCGGCGTCCGCGAAGCAGCCTTCGGCTTCTATTTCACCCGCCTCGGATTGTCCCTGGAGTCCGCGTTGCTCGTTTCTCTTATGGGCGCGGCGATGATCATGGTATTTTCGCTCTCAGGCGCAGCCGTCTACGTCGTACGCCGGCGCGCCCACGCCTGATCACGCGCGCGCGTGCCGGGTCTGGGCGCGTGGATTGCTATTCTCCGGCGCCCTACTGAGGCTGGCGCTGTCATCCGATACCAGTCATCAGGAAAACCGGGAGTTTCGGCCTCGATGCCGATACAGCCGGCGGAGCGAGCGTACGACCATGATCAAAATCGTAAGTGCGGTTACACGATCGACCTGCCTCGCTGCGCTGGCGGCGCTGGCCGCCTGCGAGTCCGAAAAGAGCCTCACGCCAACGAGTCCCAACGTTGCCGGCCCGATCGCCGGCGTCAGCATCACCACGCCGTCGCCCGTATCCCCCGCCAACGGTGCCGAAGTTCTCAATACCGAGGTCCTGCGGCTGGTGTTCGGGAACGCCAGCTCGAACAGCGAACGGAGGTTTTGGTATATCGTCGAGCTCGCCGCAGATGCGGGGTTTAACACCAAGCTCTTCACTAACCCGAGGGTGCAGCCGGCGCAGGGCCAGCAGACGACCGTCGTCGTCGATGTGCGGCTGGGCGCCGAGGCCACGTATTACTGGCGGGTGAAGGCGGACGATGGTGCGAACGCCAGCGCCTATTCGCCGGTGGCGCACTTCGACATCGTCGTTCCGGTGGTCATCGAGACGCCGACGCCCGCCTCGCCGATCAACGGGCAGCAGACCGCGGACACCACGCCGAACCTGGTAGTCAACAACGGTCGCGTCGAGGGTCGCGCCGGGACGGTGCAATACAAGTTCGAGGTGGCCCGGGACCAGGCGTTCAGCGACATCATCTCGGTGGCCTACGTGCCCCGCGCCGGTGGCAGTACCACGACTCACACGGCGGCACCGCTGCCGGCAGGAGCGACGTTGTTCTGGCGGGTGTGGGCCACTAACGGGCAGCTCATCAACGGCCCGTCCGCCGTCCAGAGCTTCCGCACGCCAGCACCCCCCGCTCCGGGCCCAGCACCGGGGCCGGGGCCGGGACCGGTTCCCAGTGGCAACTGGCGCAACTGCGGCTCCACGCCCGGCTACGAGCTCGTGGCGTGCGTGCACGCCGCCGTGAATCCCGCGCGTACCCCGGAAGGGGCGTTCGAGGTCACGAAACGGGTGGCATGGCTGCTGCGCGGCAGCGGGGGCGGACTCCTGATCAAACGGGGCGGTGAGAACATCGTCTACTGGAGGGGCGAGTGGTTCTCCGCCGGTCGGATCTGTTTCCCGGATGGGCACATCTACAAGGTGTTGACGGACATCCCCTCGACCAATGGTCCGGGGTGGCAGGACAACGATTACGTCGATCGCGACCTTTACGTGCCAGCGATCGATCCGGGGTAAGGGCCCGTCTGGGAATAAGTGCACCACTCTGGGCGTCGAGGCGCCCGCATGGCAAGGCGCGAGGAGCGCGCATACCGGGAGTATGTAAGCGACGAGCAATGCAGCTAGGCGGGATGCATCGGCGGCCAGAGTGGTGCACTTACTCCCGGACGGGCCCTTACGACCGCGCGAGATGGCTGATGGTCGGGCGGACCGCATCAGCCATCAGCGTTTCGCTGTATCAGTAACGGATTCGGGCGCCGATCCCGAGCTGGAAGCCGCCCGCTTTGACGTTCTCGGCGCCCGCGAGATCGACCGATCCGCCGTTGTAGCGCATGAACGCGCCGACGCCGATGGTCGGCGTGACGTAGTAGCTGCCATCGACTCCCACGATGACGCCGACGCCGGTGGCCGATTGCTTCTCGACCAGGGTGTTGACGTCCTGCGTCCCCGCCGGCACGTCGATGGCGGTCATGAGTTCCTGGCTGACCCGGATGAACGAGGGCCCGAGGAAAGCGGTGACTTCAATCTCTCCCGTTACGCGGTAGGAGCCGACAGCCATCAGGTAGAACGATCGCTCGGAGCGCTTCGCATCCTGCACGGGCAGCGTGACGTTCGCATGGCGATTGAAGAAGGTTGGGTGCGGGACAGACGCTGCGCCGGTCAGTTCACCTGTTTTGCCGAACGTGGAAAAGCCTGCGCCGACGCCGACGTGCTTCAAGTATCCACCGTGCTTCGCGAATCGATACTCACCGCTGAGATCGAAAAACGCACCCCCGTCGATGCCCGTCGTCGTCGTCGCCGTCGCGGTCTGGCTGTAGACAGGCTGAGTCACCGTCGTGTCGAAGGTGCGCGACTGCGTCTGACCTCCGAGGTTGGCGGAGACGAAAACCTGATGGTCACGACCGAACAGGGGGTCGGCGGGGGGGCGCGTCTGCGCGAGCGCCGCGGCTGCGCTCGCGGTCAGAGCGGCCGTCATCACGGTGATCGTAGTCTTCTTCTTCATTCGCTGTCCTCGCGTGAGTTCATCAGTAACGTGCGTACGCACGAGATGGTAGCACGCAGCCCTGATAAAGTCTTTCACGTCCCCGGCAAGTCGGTTAGAATGACCGGCGTTTCGGCCCCTTCCTATCACGGACCTGGAGCAACTGAATGATGCGTAGAACCCTGTCCCTGTTTGCCGTGTGCACAATCACCGCCGTCGCGTACGCGTGCGGCGACGCGAAGCCAGCAACTCCCGTTGCACCGACTCCACCCGAGAACGCCGCGTCGGATGGCTCGACGCTCAAAGCCAGCGCGCCGAGCGCGCAGTCACCGAACAACAACGAGAAGATCAACACCGCCGTGGTCGTGCTGACGGCTGGCGCGTCGACTTTGCAGTACGAGAGCGCGACGCCGGTCACCCTTCAGTACCGCTTCCAGGTCATGAGCCCGTCCGGGGCGGTGGTCGACAACGCGCTCGTCAGCGGGACGACGTACGAAGTCGCGGCGACGCTGGCGGACGATACCCGTCACACCTGGCGCGTGCGCGCCGAAGCCGAGGGCCAAGGAGGGCCGTGGTCATCGACGGCGTCATTCGTGACGCGCGATCCGGCGCTGGTCGTCGACCCGCTCGTCAACGGCAGGACCGTGGGCAGGCAGCTTGGCGGAACTTTCGTCAGCGGCCAGGGTTGGATGGCGCTGAACCTCGGCGACGCGATCGACTACGACATTCCGACATGCGATAACTGCACCGTCGAGTTCGACATCACGAACATCGGCCCGGGCGAAGGCTACTCCTTCCAGAGGGACCTGAAGTTCCTGTCCATGGGCGACGCCGACTTCTTCGGCGGTTTCGGCCCGTTCCGCGACCACGACTGGAAGATGCACCTGGTCCAGCGCGCCGACGGCGACGGCACCGGCCTGGAGATCATCTGGCGGAACGGCGGAAGGGACCCCGTGGGGAATCCGGGGGACCACCGCATCAAGATGACCTGCTGCGGGCCCGACTTTCAGAACAGCAGCGTGTTCCACTTCGTGGTCAGGTGGACCCCGGGCGGCTACAACATCTCGGTCGGCACCAACGGCGGGCCGCAGGTCGAGTACCTGGCGGACGGCTTCGGTGGCCTCGCCTACGCTCCTCCGAACCACCGCGTCCAGCTTGGCTGCGCCCCGCGCGAGGAAACGATCCCGAACTCGATCTACCGGAACGTGAGAATCTACAGGAACCGCTGAGCGCTCACGAGAAACGGGGCAGAGGGGAATGACCCTTCTGCCCCTCTTCGTTCCGCGCGCTTACACGCCCCCCTTCACCACCACGCTGAACGACCCGCTGTTGTCGGGATGATGATCGTCGTTGATCCCGAGAAACAGCCGTCCGGCAGCCGGCATCCTGATCGCACCGCTGCTCGAACCGATTCGGAACGGCGCGCTGTTGCCCACGCGCCCGATCAGCCCGCCCAGGCCCATGCCGGGAATCGGATACTTGGCCGTGGTGCCTCCGGACGGGTCGATTCCCTGCGCGCCTGCAGACCGGCCAGGACCGACCTGGATTTCACCGCTCGCCGTGAACGTCAGCGGCTGGCCGCGACGGACGTTGATTCCGGTGTCGGTCCACGGCTGGCTGGCCTGTACCGTCACCGTCTGCTCGCCACCGGCACCGGCACCGCTCGTCGGGACCGCCGGCGTCTCGCCCTGCAGGACGCTGGCGTACACTGCACGAGCCTTGGGCGCGTTGATGTAGATGCGCGCGATCTGATTCGAGGGCACAGTGCGGCGGTCCGCTTCGGAACTGCCCCCGAGCGGGTCGAAGCTGATGCTCGTCCCATCCGCGCTGATGTGGTAGAGCTTTCCGCGGACGACGCTGCCATCACGCATCACGAACATATCTCGCTCGTGTTCCCTGGTGACGCTCGTCGGCAGTTGTCGCAGCTCGGAAACCGGCGGCTCGCCCCCGGCGAAGTCGATCACGGCCACCTGGTCCGACGGGTAGTCGCGGCCGTCGAGCGTGTAGACCGTTCCGCCCTTGTAGGTCAGCTCGCCGCTGACACGCTGACCGCTGGTTAGCACGAACGTGGCCCGCTCGGCGCCCGCGGCCACGACTGCCGCTACGGCTGTCACGAAACACATCGCAACGAGTCGACGGATCATCCGGCACCCCCTGATTCCACTAAGACTACCTCTCCTGTTGCGTTTGTGAGCAAAAGCTGGACCAGACGGTCGCTTAGAGGGGTAACGGTACTTCGTACAAAACAGCGTCCGGGAACGCCAGGATGGGCTTCAGCCTGCCAAGCACAGCAGGATGGACGCGATCGTGCGGTATTCGGACGATGACGTGGGTGACGCGGTACTTCCGGAGCACCTGGAGGGCCACTTCGGGCGATTCGTCCTCAGAGCCGTAGAAGCGATTCACGTCGTCGAGCCGCTCCTCCCCCCCAACCGCCGAATAGCGCACGTCCCATCCGAGCACGATGCGCCGCGCGGCCAGGATCGTGGTCAGCGATGGCGCCAGCGGCCGGTCGTGCAGGACGACGGTTGAGTGTGGGTCGAAGAAGCGCAGATACCTCGCGATCGCGACCTCGGAGCGTGTCAGCGCGACCCGCGGCCGCCGCTGCTGCTCCGTCCACTTCCACGCCAGGTAGTGCCCCGACGAGGGAAACGCCAGCGCCAGGGCGGCCACGATCGCCGCGAGGCCGGCGCGCGGATGCTTCGCCGCGTAGCCGGTGAGCGCCGCGGCGGCAAACACCCACAGGATGTACAGGCCGGTGAGGTAGAACTGCAGCGTGTCGACGTACGGCTGGGTGGCAATCACGAACGGGATGGTGACGCCGGCGACGACCACCCAGGCGAGCAGACGCCATGAGGCGGTATCGCCGTCATCGCCACGGGCCGTTATGGCGCGCCAGACGCCGCGCGCGCCGAGCCAGCGCACGCCGATCCCGACGGCGAGAAAGACAACGGTGGCGAGCGCCAGGAACATCGCGGTCCGCAGCGGCGTCGGCGCGATCCGCTCCGCCGCATGCCAGAACGCGTCGGTCAGATCGGTCTTGATCAGCATCCGCTTCACGAGCAGGAACGGCTCGAGGAGGAGCCGCGTCCGTCGATCCTCGGGCGCGAGCGTCGCCGCGCTCCACAGCGACGAGAGCGAAAACAGGATGCCGAGCGCGATGGTCGCCAGATAGCGTTTCCGCGCCGGCCAATCGCCCCAGGCGACCACGGCGGCGGCCGCGAGGGCCGCCATCAGCACGATATAGGCGAAGGGCTTGAACTCGAACAGGATGCCGATCAGCAACCCGCTCAGTACCGTCCATCCGGCGCGGCGCGTCTGCAACCCGCGGACGATGGCGATGAGCGCGGTGAAGAACACCGGCAATGACGGCGACCAGGTGCTGAAGTGCATGACCTGCATCGTCGGGGACAGGAAGTTCGTCGGCCACAGCAGGTAGTCCCAGTCGGCGGCGTCGTGGGGAAGGAACCAGGCGGCGAGATACGAGAAATCGCTGCCCAGCACGATGAGCACGACGGCGAGGACCGCCGTCGCACGTGACGCCAGCGACCGCACCAACGTGAAGACCGTCAACGAGGTCAGCACGACGAAGGTCGGCCACGCGTAGCGGAAGAAGATCGAAAGGGTGGGCACGCCGCAAAAGCGGTGAATCATCGCCAGGACGAGATGCGGGTAGTAGGCGGCGTTGAGTTGGTGGCCGGAGTAGTACGACGCCGTCGGGGGTACGGTATGCGACGCCTCGGAGGCGACCGCCGCGTAGTACGACATGTCGGCTGAATCGTAGTCGCCGTATACCTTGATGCCGTCCGGCGTCACCGTCAGCCGATGCCAGAATACGATCGCGCCGATGGCCGCGGCGAGCAGGCACAGGCCGGCGCACGCCAGCGCGTCGCCGCGGGCGGTGCGCGTGGCGAGGCCGGTGACCGCCGTTCCGCGCGCCGGCCGGTTCCAGACGGCGAAACCCGCGCCCGCAGATGCGGCGGTGAGGTAGGGGAACGCGGGGATGAGATCGGCACGCCCGAGCAGGTTGATCAGAAGGGCGGTTACGGCGCTGCCGGAGCCGAGGATCACGATCGTACGGCGCAGCGGGTCGCACGTCCGGCTGATCGCGCCGGCGATCACGACGCCGGGACCGAACGTGAAGAGCAGCCAGCCGGTGAAGAACCGCACCGCTTCCGGCAGTTGCGGCAGCGCGGCGCGGATGACCGGCCACGCGAGCGCGCCGAGCACTGCGCCGGTGGCCAGGCGGAGCGCGTACGACGCGGAGGGCAGCAGCGAGGGCGGCGGCATGAAGTATAAAGGATAATGTGGATCGCTCGTTGTCGGTCATCATCCCTGCGTACAACGAGAGCGAGAACATCGTCGCCACCCTGGAGAACGTCACGACCGCACTCGACACGCTGGCGCTGCCCCACGAGATCCTGGTGATCGACGACGGCAGCCGCGACCGCACCGCGGCGCTGGTCGAGGCGAGCGCGGGCCGCTTCCCGGTCGTACGGCTGCTCAGGAACGAATGCAACATGGGATTCGGCTGGTCGTACCGGCGGGGGGTCGACGAAGCAGCACTGACGCACATCGTGATGGTGCACGGCGACAACGCCTGGGGATGGGAGACGCTGCGGCAGTTCTTCGGCCGGACGGGAGAGGCCGATGTTATCATCGGCTATACACGCGACATGCTGCAGTCGCGCACGTGGGCGCGGACCGCGGTGTCCAAGCTGTTCACGTGGATGGTCAACCGGATCACGGGACGGCGGCTGACGTACTACAACGGCCTGCAAATCCACCGGGCGGCCGTTCTGAAGCGCCTGCACATCGAGTCACACGGCTACGGGTTTCAGGCAGAAGTGCTGGTGAAGGCGCTGCGTCTCGCGCCAAGGTATGTCGAAGTGCCGATGGATCTGATCGAGCGCCGCAAGGGCGAGAGCAAGGCGTTTCGCCTCAAGAACGTCGTGGACGTCTGGCGGACCCTGCGGCGCATCGCCGCGCTCGAGCGGGGCGGCCGTGACTGATCGCCACGTCGCGCGCCCGCTGCGGCCGGTCGGCGAGCCGCTGCCGCCGGCGGAACGCACCCGCCAGAAGATCGTGCCGCTCGCCGATCTCGGCCGCGTGCGCGGCCAGTTCCGCGACCGCAGCATCGTTCTCTGCCACGGCGCCTTCGACCTCGTACACGTCGGCCACATGATCCACTTCGAGGAGGCGCGCGCGCTCGGCGACCTGCTCGTCGTCACCATCACCGCCGACCAGCACATCATGAAGAAGCGCACGGTGTCGATGCGCGAGGACTACCGCGCGCGCCAGGTCGCCGCCCTCGAGATCGTCGACTACGTGGCGATCGTGGACGAACCGTCGGCAGTATCCGCGATCGAGGCGCTGCGCCCGGACGTGTACGTCAAGGGGCCCGAGTACTCCCACCTGCTGCTCGACAAGAGCTCGAACATCTCGCACGAGAAGGCACTGGTCGAGAGCTACCGCGGCCGCATCCACTTCACCTCCGGCGAGACCTTCTCCTCGACCAAGCTGTCGCACTTCCTCCTCTCGTCGCCGGAAGCGGCGCAGGACAACCCGCTGCTGCGCAACGACCGGGTGCTGTTCCGCGACCTGTCGAGCCGCGGCTTCACCCTCGAGGAGGTCAAGGGCTTCCTCGCCGCCGCCAGCCGCCTCCGCATCTGCCTGCTCGGCGAGACGATCATCGATGAGTGGGTCGACGTCTCGGTCGAGAACATCTCGCAGAAGTCGCGCTGCGTCGCCGGCCTCGAGACCTCGCGGGTGCGCCAGATCGGCGGCGCGGGGATCGTCGCGCTGCACCTCGCCAGCTTCGCCAGGAGCGTCGACTGCTTCACCAACGGGCTGAGCGCCGAGGCCGTGCCGGCCAACGTCAGCGTGATCCCGCTCGCCGACACCCCGCTGGTGAAGACGCGCTTCGTCGACCGGGACACCGGGTTCCCGCTCTTCGAAGCGAAGCAGGTGACGCTCGACGGCGTGCGCCGGGATCGCTCGCCGCAGTTCGAGGACTACGACGTGGTGCTGATCGCCGATTTCGGCCACGGCCTGCTCGATCCGGCTGCGATCAACCGCCAGCTGGCGCGGCCGCGCCGCGCCCTGGTCAGCGCCATGGTGCAGGTGAACTCGAGCAACTACGGCTACAGCCTGCCCACCAAGTACGTCGGCGCCGACTACTACAGCCTCAACCGCACCGAGGCGGAGCTGTGCCTGCACGAGCAGGGCCTGGCGCTGCCCGAGCTCGTCGATCGGATGGCGCGGCTGCTCGGGGCGGAGAAGCTATCGGTCACCGACGGCGGCAGCGGCGTCATCGCGCGGCTGAAGGACGAGCGCTTCGCCCTCCCCACCCTCAGCACCAGCGTCGTCGACACCATCGGCTGCGGCGACGCCTATTTCGCGCTGAGCAGTCTCGCCGTCGCGCTCGGGCTGCCGGCGCGCCTGGTGGCGCTGGCCGGCAGCATCGGGGCTGCGGCGATGGCGCAGCGCCGCTGCAACGACCGCCCGGTCTCGGATCAGGAATTCCTGACCATTGCGAAGATCGTGATCTGATGATCGAGCGCTGGGACGACTACGTCGCGACGATCGCCGGCGGGCTTCGCGACCTGTGCGTGACCGATCACGGCGGCACTCCCCTTGCCGCCGCCGACGGCTTCAGCCGCTGGGTGGCGATGACGCGCGAGACGCACGAGCGCGGCGGCTACGTCTACCTCATCGGCAACGGCGGCAGCGCGGCGATGGCGAGCCACATGGCCGCCGACGCCTGCAAGCACGGCCACCTGCGCGCGCTCGCCTTCAACGACGTCGCCATGCTCACGGCGACGTCGAACGATCTCGCCTACGACCAGGTCTTCGCGCTGCCGCTGCAGCGGCTGGCGCGGCCAGCGGATCTGTTGATCTCGATCAGCAGCTCGG
Source organism: Vicinamibacterales bacterium (assembly GCA_048594975.1). Taxonomy (GTDB): domain Bacteria; phylum Acidobacteriota; class Vicinamibacteria; order Vicinamibacterales; family 2-12-FULL-66-21; genus JBMDXB01. The sequence goes on from JBMDXQ010000135.1 coordinate 30,442, forward strand.
GCAATTCGCCGAACATCGTGCGCGCGCTCGAGACCGCGCGCGCGCTCGGGCTCGCCGCGGTGACGCTGTCCGGGCGCGCGGCGGACAACCGGTCGCGTGCGCTCGGGCAGCTCAACTTCCACGTGCCGCGCCAGCGCTACGGCTGGATCGAGTCGGCGCATCAGGTCATCATCCACTACTGGCTCGATTGCTACCTGACGCAGCACGCCGGGGGTGCGATCTGAAGGTGCTCGTGACCGGGGGCTGCGGCTACGTCGGCACGCGGCTCACCGAGGCGCTGCTGGCGCGCACCGAGTACCCGGTCGACGTCATCGACGCGATGTGGTTCGGAAACCACCTCGCGCCGCATCCGCGGCTCGCCGTCCGCCGGCTGGACGTGCGTCGGATCGACGAGGTCGATCTGCGCGGCTACGACGCCGTCTTCCATCTGGCGAACATCGCCAACGACCCGTCGGTGGAGCTCAACCCCTACTCGTCGTGGGAGGTGAACGTGCTCGCCGGCATGCGGCTGGCCGACCGCGCGGCGCGGCACGGCGTGCGGCAGTTCCTCTTCGCCTCGTCGGCGAGCGTCTACGGCGTGAAGTCCGAGCCGCGGGTCACCGAAGAGCTCGACCTCTTCCCGCTGTCCGAATACAACAAGACCAAGATGGTGGCCGAGCGCGTGGTCCTCAGCTACGGCGACGCGATGGTCACCACGATCATCCGCCCGGCGACGGTCTGCGGCTATTCCCCGCGCATGCGCCTCGACGTCGTCGTCAACATGCTGACGATGCAGGCGCTCTCGAAAGGGACCGTCACCGTGCTCGGCGGCGAGCAGACGCGCCCCAACATCCACATCGAGGATCTCGTCGACGTCTACCTGTTCGCGCTCGAGCGCCGGCTCGCCGGCGTCTACAACGCCGGCTTCGAGAACCTCTCGGTGATGGACATCGCCAGGACCGTCACCCGGGAGATCCCGGCCTCGATCGAGGTGCGGCGGTCGAACGATCCGCGGTCCTATCTGGTGTGCTCGGACAAGCTGCTCGGAACCGGTTTCACGCCGCGGCGCAACGTGCAGATGGCGATCCGGGAGATGGCTGCGGCCTATCGCGACGGCCGTCTCACCGACGATCCCGTCTCCTACAATGTGCTCTGGATGCGCCAGAACCGCTTCGCGTAACGGAGGCTGAACCTGACACGGTTGCTGCTGCCCGTCGCGGGCGTGCTCGCGTTCTTCCTGCTGTCGTGGGCGACCGTACGGATGCTGCAGCCGCGCGAACCCCGGCGGTTCTTCCTCGCCTACGCGGTGCTGCTCTTCATCGCCGCGGCGTACGCCTGCCAGTGGAAGTGGCCGATCGAAACGATTGAGGACGCGCTCGGGCTTGCCTGCGCCCTGCTGTTACAGCTGCTCGGATGCCTGACGCTGTGGAACGCCTTCTACAGCCTGTTGTGGGGATTCTCCGGCAGCCTGATGCACGATCTCTACGCTGATGGTTCGCTCCGCGATCGCGAGCGGCTCATTCGCTCGTACGCGGGCGAGGGACGCATCGACCGGATCCTGGCCCGGCGCCTGCCCAACATGGAACGCGGCGGCTGGATCGTTCGTCGCGGCGACGAGCTGCGGCTGCGGCCGAAGGGGCGGCTCATGGCGCTCGGCACGCTCGCCGCCTTCAAGGTGTTCTCGCTCGGGATGGGCGGGGGCGTGAAGTAACGTGGCCGTCGACGTCACCGTGGCCGCCGTCGTCCTGCTCCTGGCACAGGCGCTGCTCGTCGCCGCCTCGGCGGCGATCCGGCCGCGCGCCAACATCTATGTCATCATCGTCACCGTCGCCGTGGTGACCTCTCCGCTGGCGGCGATGGGCGATCGGCTGTGGTTCGGCCGGCCGCTGTCGCTGGACGGCCGCGTGTTTCTGACGCTGCTGCACCTGGCCCTTGGCGGGTTCCTCTTTCATTTCATGACGCTGCCCGATCGTTCGGTCACGCTGCGAATCCTCGTCGAGCTCCTGCTCGCTCCCGGACGGACACTGTCGCTCGAGGAACTCGGGCGACGCTACGGCGTGCGCACGATGATTGCGTCGCGGCTGACGCAGCTGCAGGAGGGGAGCTTCCTGTCGGTCGACGCGGCGGGCGCGATCGCGCTCACGCCACGCGGCGAACGGTTCGGGCGGTTCGTCGCCGGCGGGCGGCGGCTGTTCCGGATTGCGGGCGCGAACTGACATGAACAAGCGAATCCTCGTGCTCGGCGGCGGCGTGGCCGGGTCGTCGATGGCCTATTTCCTCTCCGAGAAGGGCTACGCGGTGACTGTCGTCGAGCTGAACAGCACGGTCGGCGGGCTGGCGCGCACGTGCACCTACAGCGGACACCCCTACGAGTTCGGGCCGCACATCTGGTTCTGGCCGGGCGGGAAGGAGGACCCGGTCAACGCGACGGTGGTCAGGCTCACCAACGACGAGCTGTTCTACATCGACCGCCGCCTCTTCACGTTCGTCGAGAGCGACGGGCGCAAGTACCGCTATCCTGTCCACTACGACGACATCGCCGAGATGCCGGAGCGGGACCAGATTCATCGCGAGGTGAGGACCAATCGCGACGAACACCTCAGGCTCATCGAGGATCGGCTTCCCCGGATTGGAGCCTGCAAGTTCGCCGACTACTTCACCGCCGCGATCGGGCCGACGCTGTACCGCAAGTTCATGGCGGACTACACCTGGAAGATGTGGAACATCCCCGGCCACGAGCTGGAGACGTCGATGGTATGGGCGGACCGCTTCCATCACGCCTACACCAGGCCCGGCGAACAGCGCGCGGCGCGCGGGCTGAGCGGATACGATCCGCTGAAGTTCCAGGACCACACGCTGGGCAAGGGGATCCGGTTCCAGGTCTACCCGAAGCACGGCTGGAACGCCGTCTGGGGTGCGATGGTCGCCCGTTCGACGGTCATCCGCGACCGCGTCATCGGCATCGAGGACGAGCACCGGCGCCCGTTCGTGCGGCTGGCGAGCGGTGAGAAGCACTACTTCGCCGATTACCGTACGGTGTTCTGTTCGATCGACATCGACGAGCTGTGGGGCGAGCGGCGGCTGCCGTACACGGGCCGCATGATGATCCCGCTGCTCATCCCCGGACTCGCGCACGCGTTCCCGGAGGGGGCCGAGTCGCTGCACTATTCGTCCTGTGAGTTCCAGACGCGCGTGACCGAGATGAAGGTGATCACGCGCCACGAGAGCCCGGACACGCTGATCCTGATCGAAGTGCCGATTCTGCCCGGCGCCGCCGACTGCTTCCCGCGCAACGCGATCGACTACGCGCGGGAGAACAATCTGTTCGCCGAAAAGGCCTACCCGCAGCAGTCGGAACAGGCGTTCGACATCTACCACGGCTATGTCGAGCGCGGCAGGAAGATCCCGAACCTGCGCTACGTCGGGCGCCACGCCGAGTTCAAGTACTGGGGCATGCCCGAGACCGTGAATTCCGCGTACGAGAAGTCGCTCGAGTTTCCGCCGCTGTAGATGGCCAGACGACCACGGGTGCTCGCATCCACCACCTCGCACAGGCGCGAGCCGCTGCTGCCGACGCTCGAGGTCTTCGGACGCCTGGGTCTGAGCGACGTCGATCTGAACCTGCACCATCTGATGGAGGAGGGCCTCCCCATCGCCGAGGTTTCCGGCGCCGTCGCTGCCAATGACCTCACGCTGCGGGTGCTGTCGGGCGGCTGGTGCGATTTCTACACAGCCGGCCACGAGGGCGACACCACCTTCGCGTCGGTCGCCAGGCAGGTCGGCATGTGCGACGCGCTCGGCGTCGGCGTGCTGCGGCTCTTCTTCGGACGGCTGGCCATCGCCGACCTCTCGCCCGCCGTCATGGAGGTCCTCGCCGGAAACCTCCGGCGGCTCTCCGACGCGCACCCTCACGTGCGCTTCGTGTTCGAGAACCACGACGGCGCGTCCCTGGTGCCGGACCTGTGCCGCGACGTGCTGTGGCGTGCCGCGCGGTCGAACATTCAGATGACCTTCGACCCGATCAACTTCGCGAGAGCGGGCGTCGATCCTCTCGAGGCGCTGCACCGCGTCAGGCCGTTCGTGGGACACGTGCACCTGAAGGGACTCGATCGCGGCGAGTACTGCGAGTTCGGCGAGGGCGACTTCGATCTCGCCCCGGTGCTGGACTTGCTCGTCGCCGGGGGCTACGAAGGCGACTTCACCGTGGAGTACGAGGGGCGCTTCGACGCCACGCTGCGCCTCTACCGCAGCGTGCAGCGCGCCCGGGCGGCGCTAGGCGGTTGATATAGAATAGCTTACGCTGCATGGCGAAAGACGCCTTCACCCTGCGTTACCTGGCCCGCGCCGCGGTGGGGGTTCCCCGCGACGTGGTCAACACGCTCGTCGTGTCGACGCTCAAGCCCATCCGGCCGACGGTCCTCATCTACAACTGCACCTGGGTGTGCGACGCCCGCTGCACCATGTGCAGCAACTGGAAGTTCGGTGACCGGAAATCAGACATGACGCTGCGCCAGCTCGAGCCGGTCCTGGCGGACCCGTTCTGGGGTGCGGTCGAGAACCTGAACATATCCGGCGGCGAGCCCACGACGCGCAACGATCTTCCCGAAATGGTGGAGCTATTCCACCGGCACCTGCCGCGCCTGCGCAAGATCGGCATCAACACGACCGGCCTGACGCCGCACCGCGCCATCCCGATGCTCACCCGCATCGTCGAGTTCTGCGGGTCGAAGAGCGTGCTGATCAGCATCCGCGTGTCGCTCGACGGCATCGGCGACATCCACAACCAGGTGCGCGACGTGAAGCGCGGGTTCGAGAAGGCCTGCGCGACCATCGAGGCGATGCAGACGCTGGCCGATCGCCACGACCAGTTCCAGTTCGGGATTGCGGCGACCATCTTCGGCACCAACCTGGAAGATGCCGAGAACATCCTCGCCTGGGCGCGCGCGAAGAACCTCGACGTCGTCTTCAACATGCTCCGGTTCACCGATGCGATGCTGCACAACAAGGAGCTGGAAGATGCGATCGGGTTCCACGAGCGCGAGGAAGCGTTCATGCGCAGGTTCTTCCTCGAGCGCGTGCAGGAGGAGTCGATCCTGAGCGGGCAGACGTTCATGTACCTGCACTACGCGGACATGATCGCCAACGGCTACCGGCGCACCATGCCCTGCCCGTTCCAGCGCCAGGGGCTGCTGCTCAATCCCAACGGCGACCTGCACTACTGCGAGAACTCGCAGAAGATCGGCAACGTCCTGGACAGGGCGGCGGCGGAGCTCTACTTCAAGGCGGAGAACCTGGCCCATCGGGAAGACCTGAAGGCCCGGGTCTGCACCACCTGTCTGAGTCCCTGTCAGGTCAACGTGGGCGCGATGAAGCAGGTCATCCCCTACGCCCGGTTCCTCCAGCGCGCCTACCATCTCAAGCGGCATCCCGAGCGGCACCTGGAGACCCTCCCCACGCCCACGCCGTGAGCCTGGCGCCGGCCGGCCCGCTCGCCCGGCTCGCGGTGGCCGCTGTGCTGACCGCCTACGTGCTGTGGAAGAGCCATCCGGGCGCCGTCGCGGCGTCCCTTGCAGGCGCACACTGGCGGCTCGTTGCGGCGGCCGTGCTGCTCGTTTTCGCCGACCGCGCGCTCATGGCCTACCGTTGGGTGGTCCTCCTGTGCATCATCCCGGCGGGCCAGCGGCCGCACTTTGCGGCCATCATGCGGATCTTCTTCGTCAGCACTTTCCTCGGCACGTTCCTGCCGGCGAGCATCGGCGGCGACGCGGTCCGCGCCTACAGCATGGCACGGCTGAAGGTCTCTGGGAGCGATGCGATCGCATCGGTGTTCATGGATCGCATGCTCGGCGTCGCCTCGCTCCTGCTGATGGCAGTGGTCGGGCTGTTCCTCGCGCGCGACCTGGCGTCGAACCGGACGATCGTCGCCGCGCTGGCGGTCGCTGCCGGCGCCTGCGCCGTCACCCTGATGGTCGTCTTCGTTCCCGGCGCGAGCCGCCTCGCCGGCACGCTGCGGGCACGGCTGCCTACGCCCGCCCACGGGCCGGCGATCCGCGTTCTCGAGTCGGTTCGCCGGTACAGCGCGCACCACCGCCGGCTCATGAATGTCCTCGCCGGCTCGATCGCGGTGCAGGTGCTCCGTGTGGTGCAGGCGCTCCTCCTCGGCGCAGCAGTGGGCATCGCGGCGCCGTTGTCGGCGTACTTCGCGTTCGTTCCCCTGATCCTCCTCGTGATGCTGCTGCCGGTGACGTTCAACGGCATCGGCACGAGCCAGGCGGCGTTCGTGTGGTTCTTCGCTCGAGCCGGCGTTCCCCCCGCGCCCGCCTTCGCACTGTCGGTGCTGTTCGTCGCGCTCGGCGTGGTGGGCAACCTGCCAGGGGCGGTTCTCTACGTCCGGCGAAGCCGTGAGGAGCCTCCGGCGAATGTCGGCCAGCCCTATGGTGGTCCGCCAAAGCCTTCGGCGAAACAGGACGCCTGATGGGAAGCGCGGCGCGCAGCCCTGAAGGGCTGCGCCGCTTCACCACCGCGCCCCGACCACGCTCCTCCTTTTCGTGCTCGTGCTGAGTCTCTCCGGCAAGACACGCCAGGCTATCGGAGTCCCAGCTGCGCCGCGCGCCGTTGGTTTTCCTCTGCCTGGCGGTAGTGCGCCGCCGACAACCTGTACGACAGGTACGACGCCAACCCGATCCGCTGCAGCCATCCCAGCGTGCGCACCAGCTTCCGGTGCTTCGGGAACCGATCGGCCAGCGTGTGCTCGAAGATATGGCTGGTGACGTTGGTGACGACCGACACCTGCAGGTTCAGAAACGCGTCCTGCAGGATCCGCTGCCGCCCCACCTGGTAGCTCACGGGCATGTCGTTCGGGCGGCCGCTGATCGTGAAGCGCTCGTTGCGCTCGAGATATCCGTTCCTGAAGAACGGCTGAGAACTGTGCCAGTCGCGCATCGTCGCGTCGTAGGCGATCGCCGCCGGCGCGTAGGTGGTCGGATCGAGGACGACGTTCTTCAACGTGTCGCCGAGCAACGACGGTTGCTCCTGGGCGAAGGCGGCAGGCGCCGCGAGGACGACGACGAACACCGCGCAGAGCGTCGAGGCGGTCGAACGGCGAGCCCACTGCTGCACCCGACTGAGCATTCAACACCTCCGACGCTCCAAACAGCAAAGGGCGGACCGCCCTCGGGCGTCTCAGCCGTGTTCAGTGGACTGGCTCTTGCAGCGAGCCGGCGATGGCGTGGTCTGTGAAGGAGGTCTTCGCGAGTCCGGCTGTTCTAGTTTCCGAGGTTCTCACTCTGAACCGGCGCGGCCGCGATCTCGCCGTTCGCGCCGCGCGCGGTGACCGCGCGCGCGAGGTTGCTCAATACCGTCGGGTAGGCTTCGCACGGCGTCCAGCAGTGCGGGCAATTCTCGTCGATGACGTCGCGGCGCAGCTCGACGCGTTTCGGTGAAGCCCACATCGCCGCGAGATCGAACGCGGATTCCCGCAGGTTGCCGATCTTCTCGTCCCAGATCGAGCAGGGGAACAGATTCCAGTAGGCGTCGATGAAGCACGAGGTGGAGAGCGCGGTGCACGGCAGCGGCGACCGGCCGGTCTCGAAGTAGGTCGGCACCAGCGTCTGGTAGCGGTTCTCGAGAAAGTGCACGGGATGCAGGCCCGCGCCGTTCCGGCGGCGGTGTTCGGCAATCGCGCGGGCGACCCGCACGCGGTCGACGGCGATGGCCCGTCCCAGATTATCGAAGTAGTGACCGGACTCGTGACCGACGTTCAGGTGCAGGTCGGTGCGCGCGAAGTCGGGAATCTCCTCGCGCACGGCGTCGATCGTCGCCTCGACGAAATCGGCGTTCTTGGTCAGCAACGTCATGCCGGCGACGACCTGGAAGTTCGAGCGGCGGATGCCGCGCAGCCGGCGCAGCGTCTCGATCGCGCGCTCCCAGCTGCCCGGCAACCCGCGCATCTCCTCGTGCAGCGCTTTCGGCCCGTCCAGGCTGATCGTCACCATCAGCCGGCCGATGCCGCGCGCCAGCGTGCGCTCGACGAGCTGCACGGTCTTGTCGCCGAACCATCCGGTGGTGGGGAAGTTCAACAGGAACAACGAGCGGCAGCGCTGAATCGCGCCGACCAGCTCGTCCAGATCGCGGCGCATGAACAACTCGCCGCCGGTCAGGTGCACCCAGCGGAACTGCGGCCACCGCTCGAAGAACAGCCCGACCTCCGCCGGCGTCATCTCGTTCACGCTCTTCTTCTGCCAGATGTTGCACATCTCGCAGCGGAAGTTGCACTTGTAGGTCGCCACGAAAGTGACCTTGTACGGCAGCCGCGGCGCGCGGACGTTGGCGGCCACGATTTCCGTGAACAGGCCGAGCTGGCGGATGGCGGACAATCTGACTCCTCGGAAGACGCCCGGGCGAGAACGATCGATCGTACCAGACGGCGCGCGGAAGGGTCAAGCGCGTATCGCCCTAAGATCTTGACGCCGTTCGAGTAACGCCACTATACTCGGCGCTTCTGCGCATGCGTGTCCTGCTCAACGACCGGCCGGCCGCGACGGCGGCGAGCGCGTGACCGCTCCCACGACCACGATAGTCATCCCCGCGAAAAACGAGGCCGGGCTCATTGCTGAAATCGTCGACGCGGTACGCCCGTACGGCGACGTGCTGGTCATCGACGGGCACTCGACCGACGGCACGCGCGAGATTGCCGCCGCATGCGGCGCCCGCGTGGTGCTCGACGGCGGACGCGGCAAGGGTCAGGCGCTCCGGCAATCGCTGCGCGAGACGACCAGCGACATCGTCGTGTTCATCGACGCGGACGGGTCGCACGACCCGCGGGACATCCCCGCGCTGATCGCGCCGATCGCCGTCGGCGAGGCGGACCTCGTCATCGGCTCGCGCGGCAAGGGCGGCAGCGACGAACTGCACGGCACCTTCGAGCAGTTCATCCGCTATGTGGGCTCGCAGCTGATCATGCTCGCGATCAACTATCGCTGGAACGTCCGCCTCACCGACAGCCAGAACGGCTTCCGCGCGATCCGGCGGGAGGCGGCGCTGGCGCTCGGCATGAAGTCCAACCTGACGACCATCGAGCAGGAGATGCTGATGCTCGCGCTCAAGCGCGGTTACCGCGTGACCGAGATCGCGAGCCATGAGTACGAGCGGCGCTGGGGCACGTCGAAGGTCGTCGTCTGGAAGCTCTGGTGGGCGTACCTCTGGTCCTTCGCCCGCAACATCTTCTGACGCCGTGACGCTCACCAGCCGACGCGCGGCGTGGATACTCACCGGGATCACGGCGCTCGGCGGCTTCCTCCGCTTCTACAATCTCGCGTGGGGTGCGCCCTACTACCACTTCCACATCGACGAGCACTTCGTGCTCGGCCCGGCCGATTCGATGCACCGCAGCATGCGCGACGCCGTGATGTGGCCGAAGTTCTTCATGTACTCGCCGCTGTTGATGTACCTGGTGAAGATCGCCCGCACGGTGTTCGAAGCGGTCGGACATCCGCTGGATCTCTCCGTTCCGCGAGATGCCCTGATCTACACCGTGCTCGGCCGATCGATCTCGGCGGCATTCGGAACGGCGACGATCCCGGTGCTGTACTTCATCGCCCGGCGTCTCGCCGGCCGGCTGGCCGGCCTGCTCGCGGCCACGCTGCTGGCGTGCTCCGTGATTCACCTGCGCGACTCGCACTTCGCCACCACCGACGTGAGCCTCACGCTGGCGTGCGCGGTCGCGTTGCTCGCAGCGATCCGGATCGTGGAGCGCGGCGACCTGGGGTCGCTCGTCGGCGCCGGCGCCGCCTGCGGCGCCGCCGTGCTGTTCAAGTATTCGGGAGCATTCGTGCTGGGGGTGATTGGCCTCGCGTATCTGCTCGCGCCCGGGCGTCCCCCCGCCCTCCGACCCCTTGCGGCCTGGGCACGATGGGCGGTCCGCGGAACCACCCCGATTGTCGTGGGCGCGGTCACGTTCTCGCTCCTGGATCCTCTGATGTTCCAGTACTGGGACAAGTTCCAGGCCGACGTGAAGTCGTGGGTGGTCGACCCGCTCTCGGGTGCGACGAAGCCGATCTGGACGGCGCAGTTCGCTGATGTCGGTTCCCCGCCGCTGTACTGGTTCACCAACCTTCTCTGGTGGGGCGTCGGACCGGCGCTGGAAATTGCCGGGCTCGCGGGCATTGTCTGGTTGCTGGCGCGGCGCGATCGCAGGTCGTTCGTCGCGGGCAGCTTTGCGATTCTGTATTACCTCGCGGCCGCCATGAACAACCGCGCGCCGTTCATCCGCTACGTCCTGCCGCTCTGTCCGGCGCTCGCGGTGGCAGCGGCCGTGCTGGGTACGGACTGGATCCGGAGTCGATGGCGGCCGGCGCTCGCCCGGACGATGACGGCACTCGTTGTCGGCGTCACAGCCCTGTATGCCGCCGCGTACATGAACGTCTTCCACGCGCCGGACGCCCGGCTGGCCGCGTCGAGATGGCTCGTCCAGCGGGTGCCGCAGGGCTCGACGATCCTCGTCGAACCGTCACACAACACTCCGCCGATGGGCTCGTACTTCACCTCCCCCGATTTCTACCGCGACTACGTGCTCTGGGGAGATCACAACGGCCACCGCGAACGCCACGACTACTATCACCTGTTCACGCTCGACACCTACCGGTTCCTGTACAACCCGGGTGTCAGTGACCAGACGCGCAGCGACTACATCGCGTCGCGTCTCCGGCTCGCGGATTACCTGGTGATCGACGACACCTTCCTGCAGTTCTACCGGCACCTGCCGGCGTCGACGCACCGCGTGGCGAAACAGTTTTACGTCGATTTGTTCGCTGGCCGCCTGGGGTTCAGGCTGATGAAGACCTTCAAGGTCTATCCGTCCCTGTTCGGCGTTCGCATCAACGATGATGCCGCGGAGATGACGTTCCGGTTGTTCGACCACCCGCGGGTGTTCGTCTTCCAGCGGGTATCGTCGTGACGTGCGTCGTGACGGGCGCCACCGGGTTCGTCGGCAGGCGCTTGATGCTGCAGTTGCTCGCGGCCCGCCCCGCGGGCGACATCCTCTGCCTGGTGAAGCCGTCGCGCAAGGCGCGGGAGGCGGCGGCGCTCGAGGCATTCCGCGCCGCGGGCGTACGGCTGATCGAAGCCGACCTGGCGCAGCCGGTGCCGCACCCACCGCCGGACGCGCCCATCGACGCCGTCTATCATCTCGCCGCGAACATCGACACCGCGGCGACCGGTGCCCACCTGCACGTCAACGACCGCGGGACGGCACACCTGCTCGCGTGGCTGGGCGATCGGCTGCGCGGCGCTCGGATCATCTACAGCAGCTCCATCGCCGTGCACGACCGGCGCGGCACCAGCCGGGATCGGCCACTCGACGAGTCGAGTCCGTTTCACCCGAGAACGGAATACGGCGTCACCAAGCGGCGCGGCGAGCGAATCCTGCAGGCAGCGGCATCGACGCGGGGGTACACCTATACGATCCTGAGGCTGGCAACGGTGTACGGTCCCGATCCCAAGGCCGGAGGCCTGTTCGACGCGTTCGCGCAATACGCCGTCAAGCGCCGACTCACCGGACGCCTGGACTGGCCGGGGCGGACCAGCATCATCCATGCAGACGATGCCGCCACATTGATGATTGACCTGGCGCAGCGGCCCGAGGCGGCAAACGAGATCTACTGCGTCGCCAACCCGGAGGCCCCCACGGTCGCGGAACTGGCGGCGGAAATCGGCCGCGCGACCGGCCACCCCGTTGCGACGCTGCGCATTCCTGGCTGGATCTGGCGGGTCGTTCGCGCCGTCGCCTGTAACCCCGTCTTGTACGCGCTCACCCCACACCGAGCACGTCTGAGATTGTGGCGACTGAGCCTGATCGTCGACCACGGCTTCTGGTACGACACCTCGAAGCTGCAGCGTGTCTGGACGCGCGAACCCCGGCGGCTGTCCGAGGGACTCGCAGGAATGTTCGGCTCGACGCCGCAGCCGAACGTGGGGGAAGGGAGACGGAGCGCATGACGGGCGGCTGCCGTGGGCAGCGACTGGCCCTCAACGCCGGCCCGGCCGGCGTCAGTGCCGCTGGCGCTTCTTCGATTCGAGCACGATGATCGTACGCTCCTGCAGCGAGACGTCATGCGAACGCCGCGCCTCGCGGAGAATGTCGGCAATACCTTCGAGCGTTTGACGCTCGGCGTCGTCGAGCCCGGCGTCGAGCGCGTCGCGCACGGCCAGCTCGAGCCGGGGAATCGAATTCGGCACCTCGAGCGAGATGAGCGCACGCCCATTCCCCACCGGCACCAGCTGAACGCCCGGCAGTTTCTTGAGCGCCCTCGCGGGGCTGACGACGATCACCGCGTGGTTACCGTACGTGGACAACTCCGCCGGCCGGACCGCACGCCGAGCCCTCGTCCGTTGTCGCTCCACGAGCATCACAATCGCGCGGCCGAGGTCCGAATCTACCGCCTTGAGCCGTGCGACGACATCCTCTGGCAGCGTCACGGTCACGGGGTGTGAGGGCCTGCCGTACTTGTGCGGACGTCCGGGTCCGTGCCTGATGGCCTTCATGGGTGGAAGACCCGATTGTAGCCGATGCGCGGCCGCGCCGAGGCATTTTCTCGGCCAGCCATTTTTCTCGACAAAAATACTGCGTCGGCATTTTTTGCGTTGAAAACGCTCGGGGGCTCTGGCTATACTGCCCGTGTCCATTGCCTACAGAGGAGCCGTTCATCCTGAAACCACGTCTTCCGTCTGTCCTCTTGAGCCTGCTCGTCGCCGCAGCCTGCGGCAGCAAGTCGCCGACCTCGCCGACCTCCGCCAACGCTCCATCACCGGTCTCGCCGAGCGACGGCGCCGCGGTCGAGACCTTCCGCCCGACAGTTGCCGTCACGAACATGACGGCCAGTCAAGCCGGGGCGAACACCTACGAGTTCCAGATCTCCGAGAACAGCGAGTTCTCGGCCATCGTCGCGCGCGCTGCCGGGATCGCGGAAGGAAGCGGCGGAACCACGTCGTTCACGCCCGGTTTCGACCTGCAGACCACGACCCGCTTCTACTGGCGCGCCCGGGTCACGACCGGTTCGACGACTTCCGGGTGGTCGACCCCGCGGAGCTTCACCACCCCGATTGCCGGTTACAACCGTGACGGGGAGCTGTACGACCCGCTCGTCTACGGCGCCACTGTGGGCGAGGCGGTCGGCTCGACGACGTTCGTTCCTGGCAAGGGCATCCGCCTGAACGACGGCAACTCATATGTCAGGTACCAGCTGCGGCAGCCCTTGAGCGGTGGCGAGTTCTCGATGGAGGTCGAGGGCTTGTACCCAAACGGCCCCGGCGAGAAACTGAAAGTCTTCTCGATGAGCGACGGCACGGGCAACGTCTATCGGAGCAACTACCTGCTCGTCGCGCAGTACCGGGGCGCCAACGGGAACCCGGCAAACTGCATCGCGTTCAAAGCGCTGTTGGGCGACCCGTTCTTCAAGCTCGAGCCGGATTTCGGCGAGCGCGACGCCGCAGTCATGTCGCTGGATCCCGGCCGCGGCTACTTCTGGAAGGGGACCTGGGGCAACTACTTCCACCTGGTGATCCAGGACGGAATCAACGGTCGCACGCTCTACAACTTCGGCAAATCCGTCACCGACGTCGAAGGCGTCAGCTCTCCCTCCGCGGCCACCTACAACCCGAACCCGCATTTCGCCTACCTCGGTGCCAACAACGGGCCGTTCGGCGAAGAGCACGGCTCGTGGCCCGGCGCCGTTTATCGTAACGTCTGGATCAGCAACCGGCCGCGTCCAGCCTCACTTGGTACCGCGCTGCTGCCCCCACACTAGTCATGCAGAAACGCGTCTTCGTCGCTGCTGCCGCCGCGGCACTCGCCGCCATCTCGCTGGCCTGCGGGTCGTCTCCGGCGGCGCCGGCCCCGGCCACCGCTGCAAACCCAGTCCCGAGGTTCACCGCGCCGTCGGTGCAGTCGCCGGCCAACGAAGAGGTCGCGGCGACCCTCACACCGACGCTCGTGGCGGGCGCTGCCACCGTGGATCTGGCCGGCTATCAGCTCCAGTATCGGTTTCACCTGTTCAACGGCGCGGGTACGCTGGTTTCCGACTCCGGACTCGTCGGCGAGCCGGCGTGGACCCACGCGTCCGCGCTGACGCCGAATGCTCGCTACACGTGGAAGGTCCGCGCCGAATCGCAGGGCTGGGGCGGTCCGTGGTCGAACGAGGCGGCGTTTCGCACCCCGGATTCGCCGCCGGCCTATGCCGGGCCCGTTGGCAACTGGCAGGCCTGTGCCGGACTCAGCGAGGGTGATCTCGTCGCGTGCGTCTGGAACACGATCAGGCCCACGAACTCGGTCGGCGACTTCGAGGTCGTCAAGCGCGTGGCCTGGCTCGCGCGAGGCGAGGGTGCCGGTCTGCTCATCAAGACGAGCGGCGAGAACGTCGTCTTGTGGCAGGGCTACAGTTTCTCGGCGACGCGTGTCTGCTATCCCGACGGCCACATCTACAAGATCATCAGCGACGCCGGACCCGGCGGCACCAACGCGCCGATGTGGATGGACAACGATTTCGTCGACCGGGCGTTGTACGTGCCGCCGATCGACCCGAGCAAGCCGTAGCGCCCCGTGGTGAAACGCCAGGGTGCATTCGGCCGGCGATGCATCCCCGTGGGCGGCGTTGCTCTTCCTTCATATATTCCCGGTATTCTCAGTCGTCGCGCCTTTCCCACGGGGCGCCTCGCCGGCCTCGGTGCGACGCTGGCGTTCCACACGGGCCGCTATGTGACCGCGCTATCCCCCTGATCGCGCTTCCACGACCTCGACGCCGCCGGCTCGTGTCGACTCGCCAGCAGTCCAGCTCTCGGACCATTGCAGGGCGTTCGCGCCGGCGGGCCGGACGACCAGCACCCACGCCCGCCCGGCATCGTGCCGCTCGAAGACCGCCAGCGCGGCCCGCCGATCGAAGGACCTCACGGCCGCCCCTGCCTCGCCCGCCTGCCGGACAACCCCGCGGTGTTCGATGCCATCCGGAAGCAGACGCCAGGCATCCGCCCAGGCCTCGAAGCATTCCAGCTCGCGGCCCGACGGAATACGGGCGTTCAGCCCGCCCTCGTAATGGAACGTCGCGCCCAGGCCGATCATCCTCGACACGAGCGCGCTCGCGCGAAACCGATCGGGATTGTCGTCTCGGCGGCCGGGATCCGTCTGCTCGCCCGCCCCGATCGGCTCGTCGTTGACGACCGGCTTGTTCCATTTCCGCAGGAGCTCGCGGCCGGCCGCCAGCGCCGCGACGTGGTCCCAGCCGCGATCGCCGCCGTCGCGGGGGAAATGAAACGTCGCGTAGTCGCCTCCGGCGAATCGCTCGTCGCCCTCGGCGGATCCGAGCGCGACCGGCACGGCTTCCGGGACGAGACCCGCCAGCTTGGCGAGCTGGGACGTGTCGTCGACACGCTCCGCCTGCGTGTGATGCCCCGGCTCGTTCGCCAGCTCGACGAGCGCGTTCGGGTGACGCCCGGCGATCGCGCCCACCTCGCGGACGTGCTCGTCGATGTCGACGGGAATGGCTCCCGTGTCGGCTAGGGCCACGATCTCGACGTACAAGCCGCGATCCGCGGCCATCGTCAGCAGTCGCGGCAGCGCCGCGCGGCCGTGCTCTGGCTCCAGCGCAAACAGGTTCTCCGCCATCGTCAGGACGCGAACGATGGTCAGGCCTCGGGCGGCGCACCAGTCCAGGTATGCCTCGACCTCATCCGCGCGTCCGCGTGCGAGCATCTGGACGAGGCGGAAGGCCGTGATGCCACGCCAGTGAAACGGCCTGCCGTCCGGGTAGGTGAAGCGTGTGCCGCTGATGCGCAGGTGCCCGGCCGGCACGGGCTGCGTCCCGCCCTCGCCACGCTCGTTTCCATGCAGCGCGGACGATGTCGCAGCCCCGGCGGTGCCGGCTGCGAGGAGCGCGACGACTGCCGCCGCATCGCGGATTCGGAAGAGCACGTTTTTGTACGGAGCGGTAATGAAGGTTCCCGGACTATTTCGACGAGTAGAAGGCGTGCCCGGCCGTGCCCGCATAGCGACTCGAGCAGAGCCACCAGCGCGAGTCGGCATTGGCGTAGACGCCCGTGAGGTGATCGATGCCGCGCGTCAGCTCGGTGCGGCCGGTCTTCCTGTCGGTCGAGTTCCACTGCACGGGCACGTCGATACACGCGTCGCCGGGCAATGGCCCGTAACAGGTTCCGCCGAAATTCACCTGTACCGACGCGCCACCGATCTCGTAGCTGAGCATCTGGTAATTCGTGTAGTGCGCGATGACCTGGTCGCGCTCGTCGTTGACCTCGCCCGGTACCGGACAGGCGGAAGCCTTGAAGTCGCGCATGATGTCGTTCACGTCCCCGTTCGTCTGCGGATTCGAGAACTCGTCGAGGAAGCGACGGGCCATGATGCCGAGCTCGCGCGCGGAATCGTGAAGCCTCACGATGCGCGTCGCGGTCGCGTCCTGCTGGAAGATGCCGCCCGCCCCGTACCGCTCTACTACCCGCAGCGTGATCGTCACTTGCACCGGAGTGGTCTCGACCGTTGCGGGAGCCTGCCACGCGGTGGTGCGGCCGGTCCCGCTGATCGCCCCCATCGTCGCGCTCCACTGGTACTCGAGGTGATCGGCCGCCGTCTCCGGGTCGGTCACCGTCGCCGACACGGCGAGGCTTTCGTTGAGGTCGGCGAAGTTCGCCGGCTCGCGCGGTTTGCTCCCCTGCGCCGTGATGGACGCGATTGTCGGTGCGACGTTCGGCGGCGGCGTCTGATAGGAGAACCCTCCCGGAAGCGAAGCGCTGCGGCCGGCCACCGAGACCACGACGTCCACCGCGCCGGCGGCGGCGCCCGCCGGCGTCCTCGCCGTCAGCGCCTCGTTGCTCTGCACCGCCACGTCGGTGGCCGGCCGCCCGCCGAGCGTGACCGTCGCGCCGGCGGCAAAGCGCAGGCCGCGGATCGTGACCTCCGTACCGCCCGCCGTGTTGCCCCCGTTGGGCGAGATGGAATAGACCGCCGGGCCCTCCGCTACGGGCGGCGGCGCAACCGGCGAACCGCCGCCGCAGGCGATCGCCGAGATACTGACGCAGGCAGCAGCGGCCAGGCGAAAGACGCGACCGACCATCAGGCGCCTTCCGCGACCGGCTCGCGCTCGGGCAGCGACTCGAGAATCTCCCGGATGACGTAGATCGGCTTGTTCTGGGACTCGTGGTAGGTGCGCGCCTGCATCTCGGCCAGCAGCCCGAGCGTGACCAGCTGAACGCCGGTGAAGATCAACAGGATGCCGAACAGCAGCAGCGGTCGATCGCCGATGGCCTGGTGCCCGATGTACTTCACGTACGCGAGGTACAGGCAGACGAGCGTCCCGAGGGCCCCCATCGAGAACCCGAGCAGGCCGAATATCTGAAGCGGGCGTGTCGAGTAGCTGAGGAGGAACTTGACCGTGACGAGATCGAGGATGACGCGGATCGTCCGCGAAATCCCGTAGTTCGATCGGCCGTGCGCGCGCGGCCGGTGGTTGACCGGCATCTCGGCGATGCTGATGCCCTGCTCGCTGGCAATGGCCGGCAGGAACCGGTGCATCTCGCCGTAGAGCTTCATCGGCTTGACCACTTCGGCGCGGAAGACCTTCAGCGAACAGCCGTAGTCGTGCAGCTTCACGCCGGTGGCGCGCGAGATGATCCAGTTGGCGATCATCGAGGGCAGCCGGCGGTTGACCCAGGGATCCTTTCGTTCGCGGCGCCAGCCGGCCACGAGGTCGGCCCCCTGCTCCAGCCGTTCGATCATGCGCGGGATGTCGGCCGGGTCGTTCTGCAGATCGCCGTCGGAGGTGACGACGTAGCGGCCGCGCGCGTGCGCGAAGCCGGCGGCGAACCCGGCGGTCTGGCCGAAGTTGCGGCGGAAACGGATGACGCGCAGGCGCGGGTCCCGCTGCTGCAGCCGCGCGAGATGCTCGAACGTGTCGTCCGTGCTGCCGTCGTCGATGACGACGATCTCGTAGGACCGCCCGAACGCGGATAGCGTGCCGGTCAGCTCGCGGTAGAGCCCCTCGACATTCGCCGCCTCGTTGCGCATCGGCACGATGACCGATATCTCTGGAGCCATGCGCTGGATACTGGTAAACACTTGATTATACGGACCTTCCGCTCGCTGCGCAAGCGCATCTGCCCGAGGCGCACCTGCATGGGCGTCGCCCGCCGCTCGCAGCGCAGGCGTTTCAGGCCTGGATTAACGCGCGCACGCAGCCGCCGCAGCGACATTCTGTCGGCCTGCGGAAGTGGGTTTTCGAAGCGAACGGGCCGACGTGATGTTCACGCTGCTGGAGAATCCGGGTGAAGGGCCGCGCGTCACCTCGGAGCGAGGCGTTCATCGGACCTAATCGAGCCGCGATGTGGCTTCCCGTGATGCCGGCTTCCGCCGCCTGACGATCCAGATCGCGCCCACCAGCGCGACGACGGCGGCCAGAACCAGCGCGGCTTCGCGCGAGTGCGCGATCAGGTACTCGGCGGCGCGGTCGCCATAGTACAGCGCAAGCAGCGCCTCGCCGCCATACCGGATTCCCCGGCCGATGGCGACCGCCACCAGGAACTCCAGCGGCCGCACCTTTGCGATGCCGGCGGCGAGCACGAA
Organism: Vicinamibacterales bacterium; assembly: GCA_048594975.1. Lineage (GTDB taxonomy): Bacteria > Acidobacteriota > Vicinamibacteria > Vicinamibacterales > 2-12-FULL-66-21 > JBMDXB01. The sequence goes on from JBMDXQ010000135.1 coordinate 49,037, forward strand.
CACCTTGAACGGGACCGGCGGTGGGAGAATCGCCGGCACCAGGACGCCGAGCAGCCCGTGCCGCTGGTATGCGGCCATCGCGCGCTCGACCTGTCGCTCGTGCAGGCGCCGGCGCAGGAACCGCTCGCCTCCCCGCCGCGCGAACTCGTAGAGCACGTAGCAGCCGCCCATCGAGCCCAGCGTCGGCATGAGCGCGTAATACAGCCACCGCGCCTCGTGGCGCGTGACATCGGCGACGACCAGGAGATCGACGACGTTGGGAAACGAGAGGAACGAAGAGTCGAGGAAGGCGAGGAGGAAGAGGCCCGGACCGCCGAGCGCTTCGCCCGCGCCCTGCACCCACGCCAGCAGCCGGGACATTCCCCTGAGTGTAGACTAACGGGGCATTTCGCCGGGAATGCCAGGCAGGCCGCTCAGGTGCCCGACGTTCGATCTCGCGTCCCCCAATTGATTGCCGTGGCGGTTGCCGCGGCGGGCACGGCCGCCGCAATCCACTACGCAGCGGCCGGACTGACCGTCAGCCACTACGATGCGCGCGCCCACCTCGTCGTCGCGCGCCGCGTGTTCGACGGCCTCTTCCCCGGCTGGCAGCAGATCGGCGGCATCTGGCTCCCGGTGCCGCACCTGCTCAACATGATCCCGGTGCAGGTCGATGCCTGGTACCGGAGCGGCGCCTCTGGGGTTGCCATCTCGGTGCTCAGCATGGCGGTGGCTGCATGGGCCCTGTCGTCGCTCATCGTCCGCATCACCGGATCGCGGATCGGCGCGATCACCGGCGCCGTGCTGCTGATGGGGAACCCCAACGTCCTCTACCTGCAGAGCACGCCCATGACCGAGCCGCTCCTGTTCGGGACCACGCTGCTCGCGATTGCGTTCACCGCAGCCTGGCTCGACGGTGACATGCCCGCCGGCCGGCAACAGGCGACCACCGGGTGGGTGAAGCCGGGACTGGCGCTCGCCGCCGCCTGCCTGACGCGTTACGAGGCGCTGCCGGTCACCGCCGCGGTCATCGTCCTCGCGTGCGCGGTGCTGCTGCGTCGCGGCACGCCGCCGGCCGCGGCGGCGCGTGCCGGCGCGCTCCTCGGCGCCCTCCCGCTCCTCGCACTCGTGCTCTTCACGATCAACAGCCGCTACACGACTGGCTACTGGTTCATCCCGCGAGATTTCTACGTGCCGGAGAACGTGGATGCGCTGGGGCGTCCGTTCGAGGCGTGGCGGCAGGTCAGCACGGGACTGTTCGAGCTGTCGGGAACGGCGCTCGTCTGGTCCGCCTATGCTGGGCTCGCCCTCAGCGCCCTGGCTTTCGCGCGCTCACCCCGGCGCGCGTCCCTGGTGCTCGTGGCGGCGCTCGCCGCCGCCGCCTTGCTCCCCTGGTACGCCTACCTGCAGGGTCACCCGTTCCGTGTTCGCTACGACGTGCCGCTGGTGGCCGCCTCCGCGGCGCTGGCGGGTGTCGCGGTCGCGCTCCTGCCCGCGCTCGTGCGGCCGCTGGCCGCGCTGGCTGTCGTCGTGACGACGGTGATCCAGGCGACGCCGTTCGATCGCACGGCGCCGGTCGTCGTCGAATCACAGCGCGACGCGCGCAACATCGAAGGACGTCGCGCGGTCACGGCCTACCTGCGGCAGCACCACGACGGGCGTCAGATCATGGCGAGCATGGGATCGCTCGCCCACTACATGCACGACCTCGGGCGGGAGGGCTTCCGCATCCGCGATTTCCTGCACGAGGGCAACGGCGAACTGTGGCCGTTCGCATTGCACGGCGCCCGCGGCGTCGTCGGGTGGGTGCTCATCGAGGAGCAGGCGGAGGGTGGCGACTACCTGTTCACCAATCGCCAGCGCAACCGGAGATTCCTCGAGGGTTTTGAGAGGGTGGCTGAAGGAGGAGGGGTCGCGCTCTACCGAGCGAATGGCACAAGGTAAATGGCAGATGACCGGAGGGCGCCTATCCTGGCGTCACGCACTGGCAACCTGCCACCTACCACTTACTACTCACCACTTTCTTGCACTTACCACTTCACTTCGTCAGAAACGGAAGTGGAAGCCGAAATTCACCGACCACCCGCCCAGGTCGATCCGATCGGCGAGCAGGCCAGATTCCGCGGCGTCGGTGTCGCCCTCGCCCCACTGGTAGCGCAGCTCGCCGCCGACGGTCCACATGTCCCCCACCGGCGTGCGCGCGCCGACGAGCAGCGCCGGGCCGACGGTGTTGCCGTCTGCCACGTAGCGCGCATTGAACACCGTGTCGTCGGTGAAGTCCACGAACTCGCCGAACTCGCTGTAGCGCCAGTTCAGCAGCGACACGCCGCCGCCCACATACGGCTGGAAGCCGCCGCTGCGTCCGAGCGGGAGGAAGCGCAGGGTGCCGGTGATCGGGACGATGCGCAGCCGCATCTCCTGCGCGATCGGGAACCCGTCTTCGAACTCGAAATCGCGGTAGATGCTCGGGACCGTACGGCGCGAGTAGCCGATGCCGGCGCCCACCTCGAGGTACTCGCTGATGCCGAACAGCCACTCACCGCCGATCGTGCCGCTATTGAAGTCATCGATCTCGAAGGCGAGGAAGTCGAGGTTGGCGAGCAGCACGTCGTCGCTGACACGCGCGTCCTCGCCGCGCACGCCGAACCAGCCCACATTGAGTCCCACCGCCTGCCGCGGTGCGGTGTTCGGCACCCGTGTGATCTGCGCCTGGGCGGTCGCGGGCGCAAGCAGGGCCGCGGCGGCCAGGATCCCGAGCGCCCACCGCGGCCCCTGGATCAGGAATCGTTTCGTCATGGCAGCTCCCGTCGCAGCCGGCGCGCGCGTGCTCTCGACTTCCGCGAGCGTCTCTGACGCCGTGCCGGCGTGAACACGGGCGGATGGAGCATGAACGGTGCCAGCCGAACCGTTGGATCTCGCCAGTTCGGGAGGCCCGCCGGAGGGAACGGTTGTCTTATCGCGTGGTCACTGCGTCCGGTTTCGTGAACGATACCGGCGCAGGAAGTCGCGGATCGTGTCGAGCATCGCCTGGTGGATCCGGCCGTTGGACGCGACGATGGTGCCGGTGCGGGAACTGAACGTGCCGCCCGAGCTGTCGGTCACGCGGCCGCCGGCTTCCTCGACAATCAACGCCCCCGCTGACGTGTCCCAGGGGTTCAGCTTCTGCTCCCAGAACGCGTCGAAACGGCCGGCAGCGACGTAGCAGAGGTCGAGGGCTGCCGACCCCAGGCGGCGAACTGCTCTCGAGATCCGCAGGAACTCCGCGAAGAGGCCGACGAGCTCTCCTGGTTCCTGCTGGACGGAATACGGGAAGCCCGTGACGAGCAGCGAATCGATGAGCGCCGTGGCGGCCGAGACGCGCAGCGGGCGGCCGTTCAGCCACGCGCCGTGGCCCCGCTCGGCGGTGAACAGTTCCCGGCGGGTCGGATCGTAGACGGCGGCGGCGACCGGCCGGCCCTCGATCTCGAGCGCGAGCGACGAGCAGAAGATGGGCAGGCCGTGCGCGAAGTTGGTGGTGCCGTCGACCGGGTCGAACACCCAGCAGAACCGCGGGATGCGATCGTGCTGCCCCGCCTCGACGAACTCCTCTCCGAGCACCTCGTGTTCCGGAAACCGCGCGGCGATCATTGCGCGGAACCCTCGTTCGATCTCGAGGTCGATGTTCGTCACCAGGTCGATCGCGCCCTTCTTGTCGATCTGCATGGCGCCGCCGAAGTGCTGCATCTGGACGTCGCCGGCCCGCAGCACCGCTTCGATCGCCGTGGCCAGGTAGATCGGGGGAACCGAGTCAGGCACCGGTGGCCAGCTTCTTCCGCATGCACACCTCCATGCCGCCGTCGGAGCGACGCTGCAGGCTCACATCGTCCATGAAGCTGCGCATGAAGAAGATGCCGCGGCCGCTCGACTTGAGGATGTTCTCGGGCGCCAGGGGATCCGCGATCTGGCCGGGATCGAACCCTTCGCCTTCGTCGAGCACGCGGACCAGCAGTTCGGAGGGGCGGTCGACCGGGCGAAACGTGAACTCCACGGTCACGAGCTTGCCGTAGTTCTCGCGGTTGCCGTGCTTGATGGCGTTGATGACCGATTCGCGCACCGCGACGCCGATCCAGTGCACGGCATCGTCGTCGAGGCCGGCCAGCTGACCGATGCGGTCGCTGATCACCTGGACGAAATCCACCATGTCGAAGGTGCTGTGAATCTGCAGCCGGACGGTGCCGCCGCGCGTCAGCATGCGACCGCCGGGAGGCTCGATGCGGATTCGAGTTGCACGCGAGTGGATAACATACTAACCGGAATCCGTTCAAGAAGGCGACCCGTCGACGCTGCGCAGCGTCGCCCCGGGTCGCAGCGACGGGCGATTCGTCGCTCTGCTCCGGGTCGGCGCCGAGTCGCATCGCAGGGCGCCGGCCGCCGGCGCACCCGTCGGCGCCCGCGACCGGGTGCTCGCCGCGTGAATGCTATAGTGCGTGCATGGTCCGCGCGTCCTCCGGGACGGCCACGGTCGCGCCTGCCGCGCGCGTCACGGGCCGCGTGCAGGTCCCGGGCGACAAGTCCATCTCCCACCGCTACGCGTTGCTCGCCGCACTCGCCGACGGCGAGTCGACGGTTGCCGGGTACTCTCCCGGCGCCGATTGCGCGTCGACGCTGGCCTGCCTCCGTTCGCTCGGCGTGCGCGTACAACCTGCCGGTCCGGCGGCGTTTGCCATCGCCGGAGCCGGCCTGCGCGGACTCTCCGCCGCCCCCGCCCCGCTCGACGCCGGTAATTCAGGGACAACGCTGCGGCTGCTCGCCGGGATCCTCGCCGCGCATCGCTTCCGGTCCACCCTGACCGGCGACGACTCGCTCCGGCGGCGCCCGATGCGCCGCGTCATCGAGCCGCTGACGCGCATGGGCGCACGGCTCGAGGCGGCCGACGGCCGGCCGCCCGTCACGATCGAGGGCGCCGACCTCGCCGGAATCGACTACGCGCCCGACGTACCGAGCGCACAGGTGAAGAGCGCGGTACTGCTGGCGGGTCTTCACGCCGTCGGGCGCACCACCGTCGCCGAGCCGGCCCCGACGCGGGATCATACGGAGCGCGCGCTGCAGGCGTTCGGCTGCCCCGTCTCCTGCGCCGGGCGGACGATTACCATCGAAGGCGGCCAGCGCCTGGCCGCGCGCGAACTGCGTGTTCCTGGCGACATCTCCAGCGCCGCCTTCTGGGCCGCGCTCGCCGCCGCGATGCCCGGCTCCGACGTCGTCATCGAGCGGGTGGGGCTCAATCCCTCGCGGACCGGGCTGCTCGACCTCCTGCGGCGCGCCGGGGCCGAGGTCGAGACCGTGGTGGAGGACGAGCGCGCCGGCGAACCGGTGGGGCGTGTGCGCGTGCGGCACGCGTCGACCCGCAGCTTCGCGATCGACCCGGAGGACGTGCCCGGCGTCATCGACGAGATCCCGGCGCTGGCCGCGCTCGCGGCGCTGATGCCCGAGGGCCACACCCTCGTGGTGCGCGGCGCGTCCGAGCTGCGCGTGAAGGAAAGCGATCGCATCTCCGCGCTCGCCGCCGGCTTTCGCGCGCTCGGCGCGCGCGTCGACGAATTCGCCGACGGGTTCGTGCTGGAGGCGCGACCGCTCTCCGGCGGCGTCGTCGACTCGGCGGGCGACCACCGTCTGGCCATGGCCTTCGCGATCGCCGCGATCGGAGGCCGGGCGCCTACCACGATCGCCGGCGCGGCCGCCGTGGACGTGTCCTACCCGGGTTTCTTCGACGCGCTCGAACGGCTGACGCGCGGTGACCACCGATAAGATCTATCTCGTCGGGTTCATGGCCGCGGGCAAGACGACGGTCGCGCGTGCGCTGGCGGCGCGGCTCGGGTGGCGTGCCGAGGACGTCGACGAGCTCATCGAAGCGCGCGAGCGGCGGACCGTCGCCGACATCTTTGCGCGCCAGGGGGAGCCGTACTTCCGTGAGGTGGAACGCGAGATCCTGCGCCTCCTGCTGCCGCTGCGCCACGTCGTCGTGGCCACCGGCGGCGGCACGTTCATGGATCCGGAGAACCGCGCCGCGATCAACCTGGACGGGCTGTCGATCTGGCTGGACGTGCCGCTCGAGGAGCTGGTGGTGCGCCTGCCGGCCGACGGCCGCCGGCCACTCGCGGCCGATCGCGTGCAGCTCGAGCGGCTCTACGCGATGCGCCGCGAGGCCTACTCGATGGCGCACCGCCACGTGAACGCGTGCGGCGCCTCGCCGGAACAGATTGCCGAAGAGATCCTCGACGGTCTGCGGACCGTGAGCGGATGAGGGGCCGACTCGGGTGCGCTATCTAGTCCTGTCGGACATCCATGCCAACGTCGACGCGCTCGAAGCCGTGCTCGGCGCCGCGCCGCCCGGCACCTGGGACCGCGTCGTCGTGCTCGGGGACCTGGTGGGCTACGGCGCCGAACCGAACGGCGTCATCGATCGCGTGCGCGCGCTGAACCCGGCGGCAGTCATCCGCGGCAACCACGACAAGGCCGCGTGTGCGCTCGACGACGCGAGCAATTTCAACCAGATCGCGCGGCTGGCGGCGGCGTGGACCTTCGAGCGGCTGACCGCCGACAACCGCCGGTACCTTCGCGAGCTGCCCTCCGGCCCCGTGGCCATCGACGACCGCGTCGAGATCTGCCACGGCGCGCCGTTCGACGAGGACCACTACATCTTCGATGCCGACGACGCGCTGCACGCGCTCAACGCGGCCACGCGCCCGGTGTGCATCTTCGGCCACACGCATCTGCCGGTGATCTTCACGCGCGAGGGAGACGCGTTCGACGGGTTCGTGCCGAACGGCGAGCCGAGCACGCGGATCCCACTGGCGGCGGACGTCCGCTACCTGGTGAATCCCGGGTCGGTCGGGCAGCCGCGGGACGGCGATCCGCGCGCCGCCTACGCGCTCTACGAGGCGGACGGCCCGGCGCTGGTGCTGCATCGCGTGGACTACCCGGTGGAGGCTGCCCAGCGCCGCATCCGCACGGCCGGACTCCCGCCTGCGCTCGCCAACCGCCTCGCGATCGGACGCTGACACAATCCCTCATCCCTGATCGCTGATCCGGAATCCCTGATCCGGAATAAGCCGGAATCCCTGATCCTGAATCCTCGATCCTGAGTTTGCCATCCTGAACCGGCGAGCCCTGCGGCTCCGCACGCTCACGGATGTCGATCACGGGATTCACGACCGAGGATTACGAGCAGGATTCCGGGTCAGGGATCATCAGGGATTCCGCATCAGCGATCAGCGATCGGGGATTGCGGAGTTGCGTTTGCTGCGTTCCTCGCGGCGCTTGAGTTCGGCGGCAAACGCGTCCTGGGCGGCGCGGGAGCCGAGCACCCAGCCGATGACGATGCCGACGAGGAGCACTGCCGGGATGAAGATGAAGTGCGCGGCCGACATCTCGCCGATCATCGCTTGCCGCCTGCCTCGATTCGGCGGCTGACCTGGGCGATCTCACCCTCGACGCGCGCCAGGCGCCGCCAGATCGACCAGAGATACAGGACGAGTACCAGCCACACCACCGAGTAGGCGCCGATGACGAGCGGCGCCGCGGGGAGCTGTTCCTGCTCCTGTGTGGGATCGACGGGGACGTATTCCTGTTTTGCGTCGGGCGCGGGCGGCGGCTGCTCGGCCAGCGGTGCGGCGGGCGCCGCAAGCAGCAGCGCGAGGAGGAACAGGGCCATCGCTCGGAACAGGGACATCGGTTACTCCTCGAACGAGAGGTAGAGCTGATCGAGCTCGGCGCGCCGGCGCTCGAGGCGGGTGCGCGCCGCCAGCAGCAGGACATAGAGGCCGAGCAGCGCCGCCACGCAGTACCAGAACGGCTCGCGCATGCCGGGCTGCAGCGTCGGCACCACCGTGGTCTTCGGGTGCAGTGTCCGCCAGACGTTGACCGACCAGTAGACGAACGGCACGTTGGCCATGCCGAACACCGCCACGCCGGCGGCGAGGCGGTCCGATCCCGGTCCGCCGTAGCGCCGGAGCAACAGATACGCCGTGAAGATCAGCCACAGGATCAGCGACGAGGTGAGCCGGGCGTCCCAGTCCCACCACACCCCCCAGGCCTTACGCGCCCACATCGGGCCCGAGATGAGCACGATCACGCCGAAGATGGACGACAGCTCGGCCGCGGCCAGCGCCACGTGGTCGGCGGCCGCGCGCCGGCCGTAGAGGTAGATGGCGCTCGCGATGCCGCAGACGAACGCGGACAGGAACATCACGATCCCCGACGGCGCGTGAAAGTAGAAGATCTTCTGCACCAGCCCCATCGTCGATTCGTACGGGGCGTTGGCGATCATGATCGGCGCGTAGGCCAGCATCGCCGCCACAATCACTGCCAGGAGCGGGAAGGCTCTGTTCATATCGCCAACTCAGCAACAGGGTACTACCGGCATGAAAGTGGGGCTCGAGTGGCAATGCCGAATGCCGAATGTCGAATGTCGAATGATACTGCGTCTGCTCTCGGCATTCGGCATTCAGCATTCAGCATTCGGCATTCAGCAGTTGACACGCGCCAACACCCCTACCCCACTCCCCTACTCGGTCATGACCGGTTCAAAGGTCCAGAGGGCCAGCGTCACGAACACGACGTCGAAGAAGGTCAGCATTGCCAGCCAGGCGCGCGCCATGGGAAGGTCGATGTCAGCCTGCAGCAGCGCGGCCGTGCCGCGCACCCCGGCGATGATCACCGGCACGGTGATCGGGTAGAGCAGCACCGGAAGCAGGACGTCGCGGCTGCGCGCGCGCACGAGCATCGCGGCGAAGAGCGTTCCCACGGCAGCGAACCCGACGGTGCCGGTCAGCAGCAGCCCCAGCATGAGCAGCGGCGCGCGGAACATCTGCGCCTGGAACATCACCGCGACCAGCGGCACCACGATCGCCTCGACTACGGCCAGCAGCAGCAGGATCCCGAGCAGCTTGCCGATATAGAGCGCCGGGCGATCGATGGGCGCGATGAGCAGTGCGCGCAGCGTCTCGTTCTGCCGTTCGCGCTCGAACGCGCGGCCGAGCGCCAGGGTGCCCGAGAACGCAATGGCGATCCAGAGGATGCCTGCCGCCGCGTCCTCCAGCGCCCTTCCTTCGCTGACGAAACCGAACGCGAACACCAGCACGCAGGAGATCGCGAAGAACAGCGTCGTGAACAGGATCTCGCGGCTGCGCACCTCGATCAGCAGATCCTTGCGGGTGACGAGCCAGACCGCGTCCAGGAACGCCTTCACGACACGCCCGCCGGCCGCCCGCTCGCTGCCCGGTAGCGTTCGCGCAGGGATCCCGACCCGGGCGGGACGTCGATCAGCCGGCCCTGGTGCAGCATGACGGCGCGATCGATCACACCTTCGATGGTCTCGAGATCGTGGGTGGTCACGATCACGATCGCGCCGGTGGCGCGGAGTCCCTGCAGCCGCCGCCGCAGCGCTCCCGTCGCCGCATCGTCGAGCCCGGTGAACGGCTCGTCGAGCAGCACCAGCCTGGGATCGTGCAGGAGCGCGCGCTCGAGGGCGAGGCGCTCGCGCATCCCGCGCGAGAATCCCGCGACCGCGTCGTCACGGCGCAGCTCGAGGTCGGCGCGCGCCAGTGCCTCGTCGACCCGCCGCTCCACGTCGGCCACCCGGTAGATGCGCGCGAAGAACTGCAGGTTCTCCGCCGCCGAGAGCTCGGGATAGACGTAGAGGTCGTGGCCGAGCAGGCCGATGCGCGCGCGCAGCTCCGCGCCCGCGTCCCGCGCGGTGCGATTCCCGTAAGTGACGGCGCCGGACGACGGCTCGAGGAGCGTCGCGACAACCGAGAGCAGCGTGGATTTGCCCGCGCCATTGGGACCGAGCAGCCCGACGATCTCGCCAGCCTCGCAGCGCAACGTGACGTTGTTCAGAACCCGCCGCCGGCCGAAGTTGCGCGAGACTCCGCTCAGTGTCAGCGAGGTGAAATCCATCGGGGATCTGGGTCAACTCCCAACGGCCACTGGCCAGCTGCCAAAGTGGTGAACTCCCAGAGGCCGGCTCGGAGGCGGGCAGGAGCTCAGGCTGGGAGTTGGACCTTGCGAGTTGGGCGTTCTGGGACTTGGCGGTTGGCCGTTGGACATCGGGAGTTGTCCAGCGGTCATGCCGCCGGGGCGTCGAGGTCGGCGTAGATGCGCTCGAGCGCGCGCACCAGCTCGCGCCGCTGCGCCGTGTAGCGCTCCTCGTCGATCGCGCCTGCCGCGTGCTGTCGCTCGAGTTCCGTGAGCTGCTCGAAGAGACGGTCGCGCCGCGACTGGAGCTGCCGGGTCCGCCCGCCGGTATCGGCGCCGGTGTGCCGTGGCTTTGCTGCCAGCCACGCGCCCGTCCCGAGGATCATGGTGGCGAGCGCCAGCGCAAGGTTGCGCGGCCAGACCGGAGCAGCCGGGAGTCCGGTCAGCGAGAGCGTGATCGTGTCACCCGCCTTCAGCGCCGGTCCTTGACCGAGGATGTAGGCCTGCCCTTCGCTCGACATGTCGCGGTGGCTGGCGAACTGCTCGGAGGTGATGTGCATCTCGCCGACCCGCTGCATCAGCACCGTCAGCTGCGTCAGCGGCGCGGGCAGCGTCTGCTCCACCGTCATCTCGCGGCGGCGCAGAGGCAGCGTGTACGCGAACTGCACGACCGTCTGACCGGGGGCGAACGGCCCCGAGACCGTGACCGTCTTGCCGGCCGCGACCGCCTGCGGGGAGGAGCCCTCGAGCACCGAAACGCGCTCCGCTGCCCCCGGGAGCTCGAACACGAGCGGCAAGGTCTGCACCGGCGTTTTCAGTCCGTTGAGGATGTGCAGGAGGTTGAAGACGTTCAAGCCGTCTTCTCCCGGCTCGATGACGAACCGGGACTCGCCCCCGAGCACGACGGTACCCGGCTGCGGCGGCGCTTGCGCCCGCTTCTGGTCCTCGGGCGATGGTTTCGGCGCGTTGGCATCGGTGGCGACCAGCAGCAGCCGGATGCCGCCACTGCGCGGCACGTCGAACTCCTGCGACTCGAGCCGCTCGCCGTCGACCACGGTTACCGCACGGACCCGGCTGCCGGGCGCGACGCCGTTGAACTCGGCGCGGCCGGCCTCGTTCGTCTTCACGGTGATCGGAGCAGCGCCGCCGATCAGATCGACGGGCTGGTCCGCGACGACGTCCGTGAGCGCGCCGCGGACGACGCGCACCGTGACCGTCCCGGGCGCCGCGTCGCTCACCGGCAGCGGCATGCCCGACATCTGCTTCACGTCGGGCATCTGGGCACGCGCGGGAACGGCGAAGGCGACCAGCAGCGCGGCGGCCAGGAACGTCGGGAGGATCGAGCGGATCATTGCTTCGCGCCGCAGCTCTTGCAGAACTTCGCGTCCCCGTCGTTCACCGTTCCGCAGGCCGTGCACACGGCTGCCACCGTCGCGACCGCGGCCGCCGGTGCCGTGATGGTGGCCTCCGTCGGCTGTGCGACAGGGGCGTTGGCGCCGGCAGGGTCGGACCCCGTCTTCTGCAGCCGGGCACGCAGCTCGCGCTCGATCAGCTCGCGATAGCCGGATCCGTCCTCGTCGAGCTGCTTCATCAACGCGATCGCGCGCGTCCGCAGCCGCTGCGACATCTGCTCGAAGTCGCCAGTCGACAGCTTCCCCATCGCGCGGTCAAACTCCAGCTCCTTGATCGAGCGCAGCGCCAGCATCTTTTCGCGTTCCAGCGCGGCGCGCGCCCGCTCGGTGAGCGGCTCGCTGAACATCGTGAGGTCCGGAGCGGCAAGCGGCGCGAGCATCCGGTAGAACCCCGCCGCGGCGAGTCCGGCCGCGATGATCGTCAGGCTGATCAGAATGAGGTGTTCGGGCGTCGCCCGGCGGGCGAGCATTACCGCCACGGTCGCGGTCATAAGCGACGCCAGCAGGAAGAAGTGCCACGGGCGGAAGCCTTCTGACGCTTGTGGTTCCGAGGGTTCCGTGGGTTCTCTGGGTTCTCTCGGTTCACGGCGTCCCCGACGTTCTCGGGTTCCGCGGGAACGCGCGGAACCAGAGCCGCTGGAGCCCGACGAACCAGACGAGCCACCGGAACCCGAGGAACCGCGGAACCCCGGAACCGACTTGTTCGCACTAATCCAGGTCGCGGAGCTCATCGTTCAGTCTCGTTCGCAGTTCGGGGTCGTCGGTGAGTTCCGCGCCGTTCATGGGTGACTCGCCCGGGCGTTTCGCCCAGCGCCGCGCAATGACCACCGCGCTAGCCAGCCCAACGCCGCCCACGAGGTAGGGAACCAGCCAGGCGAGGCGATTGAAGCCGCGGTCCGGCGGCGCCATCAGCACCGCCGCGCTCCCCGCCTCCGCGACGAACGCCGCCAGGATCTGCTCGCGGTTCATGCCGGACGCGATCATCTTCTCCAGTTTCGGCGTCACCTCCTGGAGCCCGTGGCACGTGGGGCCCATCGGGCAGTCACTGACCGATGCCCTGCAGCCGCAGGGACACATGATCTCGCCCTCGAGCTGCCTCTGCAGCTCGCTCTTCTGCTTGGGCGCCACGCTTTGCTCCCCGGGAACGACGCTCTGGTCCTGCGCGGCGGCAACAGGCGCGACCGGCAGCAACAGAAGCACCAGCAGCATCGTCGTCGTCACCGAGCCGGCGGGCAATCGAGAGGCGGCAAACGCGTAGGCGCGCTCGGGCATGAGTGCGATGCCGGTCCCCAGCGCCATGATCCCGAACCCGAACCAGATCCAGTTGACGAGCGGATTGATGGTGATGGTGTAGACCGCCTGCTGCGGGCCCGCGTCGTAGCCGGCGAGCACGATGTACAGATCCTCGCCGACGCTTCGCCGGATCGCCGTTTCCGTCGTCGGTTCGTTCTCGCGCTTGTTGAAGAACCACTTCGCCGGCCGCATCGACCCGATCGCCTTGCCCTCCTCGAATACGCTCACCTGACCGGTGATCATCTGTTTCTGCGAGTCGCTCGTGACGCGCAGGGCGTCGTGGCGGATGGTGAAGTGTCCCACGGTGACCTGCTGCCCCGGCGTCATCGTCACCTGTTCTTCCTGCTTGAATCCTTCGCCGGCGAAGCCGAGGAACATCAGGACGATCCCCACGTGGACGATGTAGCCGCCGTAGCGCCGCTTAGAGCGCCCGACGAGGCCGATCATCGCGGTCAGGATGTCCGTGCCGGTGGCGCCGCGCCGCACCTTCGCCCCGCGGATGAACTCCTGCGCGATGGTCGTGAACGTGAAGGCGCAGAGGGCGAAGCAGATGCCGGAACTCCAGACGCGCACGCCGAGCGCCACGAGCGCCCCGGCGGTCGTCAGCGAGAACACGACCGGCCAGAGGAACTGGTGGACCAGGTTGGAGACCGTCGACTTCCGCCACGCGAGCAGCGGCCCGATGCCGGTCAGCAGCAGCAGGATCAGGCCGATCGGCAGCATCCACTTGTTGAAGAACGGCGGGCCGACCGTCAGGCGCTCGCCGCGGACCGCCTCGCTGAGCGTCGGGAACATCGTCGCGAAGAGGACGAACAGCGCCGAGAACAGCAGGATCCAGTTGTTGGCGAGGAACGCCGCCTCGCGTGAGACCCAGGAGTCGAGCTCATTGCGGGATTTCAGGATCGGCAGGCGGTAGACCACGAACCCGAAGCTCACGGTGACGATGAGCACCATGAAGATCGTGAACAGCCGCGCCAACTGCGGGTCCTCGCCGAAGGCGTGGACCGACTGGACGATGCCCGAGCGCGTCATGAAGGTGCCGAAGATCGTCAGGAAGAACGTCGTGATGACGAGCGTGACGTTCCAGACGCGCAGCATACCGCGGCGCTCCTGGACGGTCACGGAATGGAGAAATGCCGTCGCCGTGAACCACGGCAGCAGGCCGGCGTTCTCGACCGGGTCCCATCCCCAGTAGCCCCCCCAGCCGAGTTCCTCGTACGCCCAAAGCATCCCGAGGGTCAGCCCGAAGGTCAGAAACAGCCACCCGGTCATGGTCCAGACCCGAACCGCCCGCAGCCAGGCCTCGTCGAGGTGGCCGGTAATGAGCGCCGCCATCCCGAAGGCGAACGGGATCGTCATCGCCACGAACCCGATGTAGAGCGATGGCGGGTGAATCGCCATGTAGAAGTTCTGGAGCAACGGCGTGAGCCCGCGCCCGTCCGCCGGTGGCGTCAGCGAGGTCGAGAACGGGTTGTTGTGGATCACCATCAGGAAGATGAAGAACATCTGCGTGACGGCGATCGTGGCCACGACGTACGGGATCAGCTCGCGGTGGCGCTCGCGATTGATGTAGACCGCCACCGCGCCGAAAATCGACAGCAGGAACACCCAGAACAGCAGCGAGCCGTCGAGCCCGCCCCAGTAGGCGGCGATCTTGTAGGCGAGCGGCAGCTCCGCGTCGGAGTACCGCTGCACGTACTTGATCGCGTAGTTGTTGGTGACGAAGGCGTGGACGATGATCCCGGACGCCACCGTCATGAGAGCGGCAACGAAGTAGAACGCGCCGACGCCGCTCTCGACCAGGCGCCAGGACCGCCGGCGCGCGCCCGCGACCGAGGCGGCAATCGCGTAGGCGCAGGCGACGAACCCCCCGAGCAGGATGAAGGTACCGAGGGCGGGCATCTCAGCGTCCCGCCGTTCCGGCGGTCTTCGCCTCGTACTTGGACGGGCACTTGGCCATGATGCCGTTGCGGGCGTCCACCTTGAACCCGTCGGGCCCGAGCGTCCCCTTCATGACGACCTCCGCGCCGTCCTTGAAGTTGTCCGGCACGACCCCCGTGTAAGTGGCGGTGACGACGTGGCCGTTGTTCTGGACCTTGAAGCGGTAATCGAGCGTGCCGGGCCGCTTCTCGATGGACCTGTCGACCACGTGCCCGTGCAGCTGGAGACGCTTGCCGTGCCACGCAGCCGGCTCGGACATCACCTCGTCCACGTGCTTGTAATACTCCGTACCCTCGCTGAGGCTCGTGTAGAGCAGCCCGGACAGGGCCGCCAACAGGACGGTGGTGGTCGCGGCGATCTTGATAGGTTTAGCTTTCATAAGGACTTAGCGGGGCGAAGAGACCATCATCAGGATACCACTTCGCCCAGTTCCTTGAGCAGCCGGTAGACGGTGGCAATCGGCAGCCCCACCACGTTCGACCACGAACCCTCTATCCAGTCGACGAAGCGCGCGGCGTGACCCTGGATTGCGTAGCCGCCCGCCTTCCCCTCGGGCTCCCCGGTGGCGAGGTACCACGTTATTTCAGAGTCGCTGAGCGGCAAAAGGTGTACCCGCGTTTCCACCACCGCAGACACTTCGCGGCCGTCCCTGCAGAGGACGACGGCGGTGAGGACGCTGTGAACCGCGCCGGAGAGCCGTTTCAGCATGCGCGCCGCGTCGGAGTCATCGACTGGTTTACCCAGGATCTCGCCGTCTGACACCACAACCGTATCGGCGGCAAGTACCGTGATGCCGGGTTTCCGGCACTCTGCCGCGGCCGCCCGAGCCTTGGCCCGTGCGACCCGAAGGGCGTAGTCGGTGGGGCTTTCCTCGGAAAGCGGCGTCTCGTCGACCTCGGCCGGATCCACATCGAAAACAAAGCCGGCAGCGGCGAGCAGGTCGGCGCGGCGCGGCGAGGCTGACGCGAGCAGGAGGGCCATGGACCGGATGATAGTATCGAGGCTCGAGCGTCGAATACGCTTGCATC
The DNA here is from genome assembly GCA_048594975.1 of Vicinamibacterales bacterium. GTDB lineage: Bacteria > Acidobacteriota > Vicinamibacteria > Vicinamibacterales > 2-12-FULL-66-21 > JBMDXB01. Next base: position 64,644 of record JBMDXQ010000135.1, read on the forward strand.
ATCCGTTGGCCCCGAACGTTGCGGCTCCGCCGAGCGAATCAAGGCGGCAAGCCCGAAGGTCGCGCGAAGGAGCCGAGGCGGTCCGGAACCCATGGAGTCCATCCACCAGTTCGCGCCAGGCGTACTCGCGGAAATCATCCGGCGCCAGCCGCCGTCCAAGGCAAAGACCGGTTTCGCCTGGCAGCTCGCCGTCGGGCCGGCGCTGGCGCGCGTGACAACGGTCGCGCTGGGTGGCGATGGGGTGCTCTTCGTCGTCGCGCGCGACGAGCGCTGGCGCGCCGAGATCGCGCGCGCCCAGGACGTGATCCTGGCCAGGCTGCGACAGCTGCTCGGCCCCGACTCGGTCCGGAGAATCCGTATGTGACGCCGGAGCCTTCGCGACGGCACGCTCGCGACGGATCGTTCGCGACGGTCGGGAGAGGGTTGGTTCGTGCGTCGCCCGGAACGTCAGTGCCGGCCGACTTCATCCGGGAAGGCGGGACGAGCCCGCCGAGGGTTTTCTATGCGTGAATCCGTCATCATCTCCGCCGTTCGCACTCCCACCGGCAAGTTCCTCGGAGCCCTCAAAGACCTCACGGCTCCCCAGCTCGGCGCGCTCGTCGTGCGCGAGGCGGTCGCACGCGCCGGCATCGACCCGGCGAGCGTCGACGAATGCATCATGGGCAACGTGATCCAGGCCGGGAACGGCCAGAACCCGGCGCGGCAGGCGGCGCTGAACGGCGGCCTGCGCGAGCACGTCGCGGCGTTGACCATCAACAAGGTCTGTGGCTCCGGGCTCAAGGCGGTGATGCTCGCCGCGCAGGGCATCGCCACCGGCGACATCGACATCGCCGTTGCCGGTGGGATGGAGTCGATGAGCAGCGCCCCCTACCTGCTGCCCCGGGTCCGTGAGGGCCTGCGAATGGGGAACGGCACGGTCGTCGACTCGATGATCCAGGACGGCCTCTGGTGCGCTTTCGAGAACTGCCACATGGGCCTGTCGGGCGAGGTCGTGGCCGACATGTACCATGTCAGCCGGCCCGAGCAGGACAGCTACGCAGCCGAGAGCCATCGCAAGGCGGCCCGTGCCACGCGCGAAGGCTGGTTCAAGGACGAGATCCTGCCGGTTTCGATTCCGCAGAAGAGGGGCAATCCCGTGGTCGTCGATCGTGACGAGGCAATCCGCGAGGACACCACGGCAGAGGCGCTCGGCAACCTGAAACCCGCATTCAGGAACGACGGCTCCGTCACGGCGGGCAACGCTCCCGGCGTGAACGATGCCGCGGCGGCCGTCGTGGTCATGGCCGCGGAGAAGGCGAAGACGCTCGGCCGGACGCCGATGACGCGCATCGTCGGCCAGGCGACGTCCGGCCTGGCGCCCAAGCTGGTGATGATGACGCCGGTCGAGGCCGTCCGGAAGGTGGCGCAGAAGGTCGGCTGGGAGCTGAAGGACGTCGACCTGTTCGAGATCAACGAGGCCTTCTCCGTGCAGGCCGTTGCCGTGATGCGCGAGCTGGGGATCGATCCGGTGCGGGTCAACGTGCACGGCGGCGCGGTGGCGCTCGGCCACCCGATCGGGGCGAGCGGCGCGCGGATCCTGACCACGCTCCTCTACGCGATGAGGCGCCGCAGCGCGAGGCGCGGCATTGCCGCGCTGTGCCTCGGCGGCGGCAACGGCGTGGCGCTGGCCGTGGAGATGTAGGCCCCTTGAGGGGGCCGCAAACCCGTCGATTCATTCCGTCCGCGAAATCCGCGCCAGGTCGATCCCTTCGGCCCTGAACGCAGGCGTGCGCTGAACGACGCGACCGCGTCAACCGGCATCTGCAGGAATATCCTGGCAGCCTCGACGGTCTAAGCTGCCCGAAAGGCGATCCCGAAAGGAACATCCATGCACAGGAACGTGTGGTTACTCGTCGTCTCCAGCTTCACCATCGGGGCCGCGTCGCTGGCGCTCGGTAGCCAGGAGAGCAACCTGGACGCGCGCGTCAAGAGATTTCTCGACGACACTCGCGGCCAGTGGCAGGACATGAACGTCCCGGAGGTCGACGGCCGGACGCTCCACGACCTCATCCTCAAGCACAAGTACACCCGTGCCCTCGAGATCGGAACATCCACCGGTCACTCGGGCATCTGGATCGCCTGGGCGCTGAGCAAGACCGGCGGGAAGCTCATCACGATCGACATCGATGAGCGCCGCCATCGCGAGGCGGTGAGGAACTTCGAGGCGGCCGGCGTCGCCAGGTACATCGACGCGCGCCTCGGCGATGCGCACGCGATCGTCCCGGCACTCGATGGTCCCTTCGACTTCGTGTTCAGCGACGCCGACAAGGACTGGTACAAGAACTACCTCGTCGCGCTGCTTCCGAAACTGACCGACGGCGGCTGCTACGTCACGCACAATGTGTCGGACGGGCGCGGGCGCGGCCGGGGGCGCGGCAGGCGCGACGACTACTACGAGTTCCTCCTCGCGCAACCCAACCTGGAGACCACGATGGACAATCTCGGCGCCGGGATGTCGATCAGCTGCAAAACGAAGGGCCCCGCCGGGTAGCCTTGAAAAGGCTGCGCCTGCAGCCCGTCAGGCGGCCGGTTGTCACCAGATCAAGCGCACGAGACCGGACGAGCGGACGTCGCCGTCGCGCGTGATCAGCGGCAGCTCCAGGTCCCTTGCCGCCGCGCAGATCAGCGCGTCGAATGGATTCCCGGTTCACACGGAGCTCCTCGGCGGCGAAGATCTGGCCGGCGGTGAGATCGTGCGGCAGGTACGTTGGGTTGCTGAAGAGATCCTCGAAGAACCCGCGGACGCTGCGCCGCAGATTCACGCGCCCGGCGCGCGCCAGCAGCGCGGCCTCCCAGATGACCCCCGCCGGGACGTAGACGAGCGCCTCGCGGCGCTCGCACGCGGCAAAGTGCGCGGCCGCCTTTCCCCCGAGCTTGCCGCAGGCGGCGGCGTGCTACAGGAGCGCATGGGTGTCGGTCACCGCGGCCGCGAGATCAGCCACGCCGCGTACTCCGGGCCCGCCGGGACGGCGGCCTGCCCTGCGCGGAGTCGAGGGGCTCGCACGAGCATCGGCTCCCGCGCGGACGCCGCGAACTGCGACCGGATACACGCATCAGCCTCGACGAGATCCGGGTCGTCGTCCGGAAGGTCGATCGTACCGACGACGGACCGCACTGCGGCGGGATCGGTGCGGCCTGCCGCCCGCGCTTCGCTGACCAGCCGGTCGATCACCTCGCTGACGCTTCCCTTCGCGGTCCGGGTGGCCTGTCCGCGCAACCAGAGGAGATTGTCCGTACTCAGTGTGATGGAAACAGCCTGATACACGGCTCACATCGTGCAGGCAGCGTCTCCACACCCGCGTTCTGGCAGGGCCTTTGTAGCCGCCTCGCGTGCCACGCCGATCTTGACGGAATCTCGTCACACCGCCGGCGTGCGGCGCCAAGGACGAACCCCTCCACCCCGCGGCACCGTCCAAAGGGACGCAGAGGTGACATGACGGACCTGACCTACTCGCTCCGCACGCTCCGCCGCAGCCCGCGCTACACCGCGCTCGCCGTCGCCACGCTGGCGACCGGCATCGGCGTCACGGCCGCGATGTTCGGCCTGCTCGATGCCCTGTACTTCCGGCCGCTCCCGATCGTCGCGTCTGAGAGGCTCGTCGACCTGACGCTGCAATCGCCCGGCAACCGGTTCGGCACGTTTTCCTACGAGGAGTTCCGCGAACTCGAGCGCGCACCGGGGTTCGCCGACGTGTTCGCCATCGGGCGCCGCGGCGCGACGCTCAACCACCGCGGGGAGTCCCACCTCCTGCTGATTCACTACGTGACCGGCCGCTACTTCCCGTCGCTGGGCATCCCGATGCACCTGGGGCGCGGCTTCACGGACGCGGACGACAGCCCGGGCGCGACGACGCCCCAGGTCGTCATCAATCACCACCTCTGGCAGGAGCGCCTCGGCGCGCCGGCCGACATCATCGGGCGCACAATCCAGTTGAACAGCACGATGTTCGCCGTCATCGGCGTGACGGCGCCCGGCTTCGCCGGGCTCGATCCGCCGGTCCGGACCGACGTCTGGGTCACGACCACGCAGGCGCCGCTGGTCGCGCCCGGGCTGCGTAACGAGATTGTCAGCCGGCGTCACCGCTGGTTCGAGATCGTCGGCCGGCTCGCCGACGGCGTGGAGGTCGAGCAGGCTGGCTCCGCCCTGGCAGCGATCGCCGCGCGCTGGCGCAGCCTCGACGCGCGCGATTACGCGGAGGCCAGGATCGCGCTGCGCCGGCACGACGAAGCGCGCGAGCACGCACGGCGGCAGGGCGCCATCTTCCTCGCCATCGTCGGCCTGGTGCTGCTCATCTCGTGCGCCAACGTCGCCAACCTGACGCTCGCGCGCGGCGAGGGACGACGCCGCGAGATGGCGCTGCGCTCGGCGCTCGGCGCCACCCGGGCCGGCCTGTTGCGCCAGATGTTTATCGAGAGCGCGCTGGTGTCGATCGCCGCCACCGCGGCCGGACTGGTGCTCGCGGCATGGCTGATCCGCCTCGTCCCGGCGCTGCTGCCGCCGGGCTCGTCGTTCGTCATGCTGGACGTCCGCGTGGACGCGCGGCTGCTCGCGTTCACCGCGTTTCTGGCGGCGATCGCGACCACGCTCGTCGGGCTGATTCCCGCGTGGCGCGGTTCGCGCAGCAGCATCACGACCGGCCTGAAGACCCAGGGCGCGGGCCTGACGTGGAGCGGGCGGGGCGTGTCGCTCCGCGACCTGCTGGTGGTCTCCGAGATCGCGCTCAGCGGCGTGGTCATCGTCGCAGCTGGCCTGCTGCTGCGCAGCTTTGCCGTCAGCCTTGCGATCGACCCCGGCTTCAGGACCGGAAAGCACGTCGCGACGTTCTACATGGTCCCGGGGCTGAGAGGCTACGACGCGCCGGGGACGCAGCGGTTCCTCGAGGCGGCGCGGCAGGCGGCGGCGACGCTCCCCGGGGTGACGCGCGTGAGCTACGGGATCCGTCTCCCGGCCCAGGGCAACGAGGCCGGATGGTCTGCGTCGTTCGTCATCCCCGGCAAGGAGCCCCCGCCCGGCAAGGACGCGTTTCAGATCCGCTACACGATGGTCGGCCCGGAGTACTTTGCCGTGATGGGCACCCGCATCTTGAGCGGCCGCGGCATCGTCGCCGCCGATCAGCCGGGCAGCAACCCGGTGGCGGTCATCAGCGAGACCATGGCGCGGCGGCTCTGGCCGGGCGAGAGCCCGCTGGGCCGATGGATCCGCATGGGACGCGCGAAGCCGGTCGATCGCGAGATCGTTGGCATCGCGGAGGACATCCGGATAAGCGGTCTCCATGAGCCGCCGGAGATGTACGTTTACGTCCCCTTCGCCCAGGCTCCACAAGGGTTCGGCCTCCTGCTGGTCGAGACCAGCACGGACGTCACGACGGTGACGGCGCCCGTCAGGGCGCAGCTTGCACGCGTGGATGCGAACGTGCCGGTGCTCGCGGTCAGTTCCTTCGCCGAGCACATGAACCTCCTGCTCTACGAGGATCGTCGCAATGCGTGGATCGGCCTCGGCGTCGCGCTGCTCGCTCTGACGCTGGGCGCGGTGGGGGTCTACGGCGTCGTGTCGCTCATTGCCGCGCGGCGCACGAAGGAGCTGGGCATTCGCGTGGCGCTGGGTGCCGAGCGCCCGCACCTCCTCCGTCTGCTGCTCGGTAGGGGTCTGGCGCTGGCGGCGGCGGGCGCGGTGCTGGGCATCGCCGGCGGCCTGGCCGCGGGCCGGCTGATCCGGAGCCAGCTACACGGCATCGAGCCCGGCGACCCATGGAGTATCGCGGCGGCGACCGTGATTCTCGTTGCCGCTGCCATCGGCGCCAGCTTCACTCCCGCGTGGCGCGCGAGCCGCGTCGACCCGGTTGTCGCGTTGCGGGATGAGTAAGGGCGGTTCGCGAACCGCCCTACATGCGTCATCATCTCGTTCATGATGAGCATTACCCGTGTGGGCATCGTAGGCGCCGGCACGATGGGCAACGGCATCGCCCAGGTGTTCGCGCAGGCGGGGTACACCGTCTGTCTGGTCGACGCGATAGCGCCGGCGCTCGATCGCGCCCGGACCACCATCGAGAAGAGCCTCGGTAGATTCGTCGACAAAGGCCGCCTGAGCGCGGCGGACCGCGACGCCGCGATCGGGCGGATTACAACAGGCACCAACGTCAACCAGCTCGCCGACGCCCACTACGTCGTCGAAGCAATCGTCGAGGACGTCCAGGCGAAGCGCGACCTCTTCGGGCAGCTGGACGCCGTTACCCGCCCCGACGTGATCCTCGCCTCCAACACCTCCTCCATTTCGATCACGCTCCTCGGCGCCGCCACCCAACGGCCGGAGCGCGTGCTCGGCATGCACTTCATGAACCCGGTGCCGCTCATGACGCTCGTGGAGCTGATTCGCGGCCAGGCTACGTCCGCGGAGTCGATGCAGGTGGCCACGGGGTTGTGCGCGAAGCTGGGAAAGACGGCGGTGGAGGCGGCGGACTACCCCGGGTTCATCGCAAACCGCGTGCTCATGCCGATGATTAATGAGGCGATCTACGCCGTGATGGAGGGCGTTGGAACCGCCGAGTCGATCGACACCGTGATGAAGCTTGGCATGAACCACCCCATGGGGCCGCTGACGCTCGCCGACTTCATCGGGCTCGACGTCTGCCTCGCAATCATGCACGTCCTGCACGACGGCCTCGGAGATCCGAAGTACCGTCCCTGCCCTCTGCTGCGGCGGATGGTCGCGGCCGGGCACCTCGGCCGAAAGTCCGGACAAGGTTTCTACAAGTACTGACGCTGGCGCGCATGGACTTCTTTCTGCCGGCAAACCCTGCCGCTCGGCGCACCGCAATCATCATCTGGGCTGTCGGCGCCGTGATCGGCACGCTGGCGGTGTGGTGGCTGTCCTCCTACCTCGAGACGCTCACCGCCCTGGCGCGAACGGACCGAGAAGCGTCCCTTCACCTGTTCCGCACTCGCGTTCTTCCTGCGCTGGTCGTCGTGGTACTGGTCGCTGTCGCATCAGGGGCGCTGCTCTTGCGGCACGGCCTCCGGATGATGCGCTCCGCTCGCGCCATCGGTCTCTTCTTCGCGTTTGCAGGGTTCATCCTGGCGGCCGTTCCCGTGGCCGCACTCGCAATAGTTCTGTGGATGCTGATGGGGTGAAAGGTGCCAGTTGCCGAGGTGCCAGGGGCCAGGTGCCAGGTACAGTGCCAAGTGCCAGGGGCTATACCATCGAGAATGGCAGCGTGTTCATCGTGTCATCCAGTGCTCGTCTAGGCCGTTGGCCCTGGACGGCCTGAATTGCCAGTATACGGAAGGCGTGCTATCGCCTCCTGCGAGCCATCGCAATCCCGATGAGCATCGGTACGAGGATCAGGAGCTCACGCGCGAGCGCCGCGAGGTTCTGCATCCAGAACAGCTCCGGCTGCCAGAACCGACGGGAGACGGCCATGAACACGTGGAGGCTGGACTCGTAATAGGCGCGGCTGAACGGCCAGAGCGCCATGATCCCGATCGGGGCCGAGGTGTCGGTGCCGAGCCAGTCGAGCAGGGTGTGCGAGGCGTAAGCGAACACGCAGGCGATCGCGAGCGTGAGGCGGCCGGCCGGCGCCGAGGCCGCGATGCCCGGAATCCAGGCCGCTGTGGCGGCCAGCAGGGCGATGCCCAGCCCATGGGTCGGACCGCTGTGGATACCGACGAGCAGATCCAAGTCCGGCGCGATCCCGAGCGCGGCAAAGAGTGCCGCCTCGCGCAGCCCGTACGGATGGGAACGCGACGGAAGCCGCGTCCCACGGACAATCCAGCCGGCCGCCACAGCAGCCAGTGCATGTCCAGCAGGTGATGGCATCCCTTGAGAGTAAACGATGGGTGCGCGGAAACTGCGAACCACAGGGGCCGCAGCCGTCTGCAGATACTGCCATCCCGTCGCACCGAGGCGAAAGTCCGATGTGACCGCAAGTCACTGAATAAACTGCAATTGACAGCCTCGACTTCACAGATTTTCGCTTGACTTTCTCCCCGGCACGCTCCTAGAATGCCAGTCGCTCCATCACCACGGCGCATCGCTGTGACCTCCCCTGTCACCGGTCCGCTCGAAACTGAGGGAGACAGACCGCCGGCCACCAGAAACCGTCGCGGAGCACATGTTCAAGGAGCCGTATGCCGCCAGCAGTTGACGATCGCAACGACCGCGAACGCCTGAAAGCCATCGAGATGGCTGTCGGGCAAATCGAAAAGCAATTCGGCAAGGGCTCGATCATGCGTCTGGGCCAGAAGGACGCCGTGAGCGCCGTGCCGGCCATCTCGACCGGGGCGGTGAGCCTCGATTACGCGCTCGGCATCGGCGGCGTGCCCCGTGGCCGGGTGGTCGAGATCTTCGGGCCCGAATCGTCGGGCAAGACGACGCTGGCCCTGCAGGTAATTGCGGAGGCGCAGAAGCTCGGAGGGATGGCGGCGTTCGTCGACGCGGAGCACGCGCTCGACGCGCAGTACGCCCAGAAGCTCGGCGTCGATCTGGAGAACCTTCTGGTCTCGCAGCCCGACAACGGCGAGCAGGCCCTCGAGATTGTCGAGGTGCTCGTCCGCTCAGGCGGCGTCGACGTGGTCGTGGTCGATTCGGTGGCCGCGCTCGTCCCCCGCGCCGAGATCGAGGGCGAGATGGGCGAAGCCCAGATGGGTCTGCAGGCGCGGTTGATGTCGCAGGCGCTCAGGAAGCTGACCGGCGTCGTCTCGAAGTCGAAGACGTGCCTGATCTTCATCAACCAGCTGCGCGAAAAGATCGGTGTCATGTTCGGCAACCCGGAAACGACGACGGGCGGGCGCGCGCTCAAGTTCTATGCCTCCGTACGCATAGACATCCGCCGAATCGGCGCCATCAAGGACGGCGACCAGGTTGTCGGGGGCCGCACGCGGGTGAAGATCGTCAAGAACAAGGTGGCGCCGCCCTTCCGCGAGGCCGAGTTCGACGTCATGTACGGCGAGGGCATTTCCCGGGAGGGCGATCTGCTCGATCTGGCGGTCGATCGGAAGATCGTCGAGAAGAGCGGAACCTGGTTCGCGTTTGGCGGCGACCGCCTCGGTCAGGGTCGCGAGAACGTGAAGCAGTTCCTGAGGGACAACCCGGTCATCTTCAAAGCAATCGAGGAGCGCGTCCGGAAGGAGTTGGGGCTGCTCCGGGAGGTCGAACCCGCGGCGGTCTAGCAGCGGGCTTCTCTAGCGTTTGGGCACGTCTTTCACGACGATCAACACTTCGCCTTTGCGGATCAGGCCAAGCTCCTGCCGCGCCAGACTCTCGATCGTGCCTGGATCGCTCAGGAGCTTGCGGGCGTAGTCCGCGAGCCTGGCATTCTCGCGCCGCAGTTCTGCGAGTTGGGCCGAGGACTGGCGGAGCTGTTTCCGGATCCGGATGGTTTCGGCCAGGCCTCGCTCGCCGATGAGCGCGTTGAGCGTCAATGCGCACACGGCGAACACGAGCCCTCGCCGAATCCACGGGCTCTGCCCGCGCGGCTGGGCCAGCCTCGACAGATCCGGGTTCGCTGTGGACGATGACGATGATGAGGGTGGCGCCATGCGTCGAGAGAGACGGTAGCAGATGCCGACGGAAAGTACAAGCGAAAAATCGGCGTGCACGGTGGAAACTACACCGCTGGAGGCGGAAGTACAGGTGGAAATGTTATGATGAGGGTTCTGCCAGCAGGCTGAGTAACGTGCCGAGGTAGCTCAGTTGGTAGAGCACGTGACTGAAAATCACGGTGTCGGCGGTTCAATTCCGTCCCTCGGCACCATTCCCCACCCGCTACTGAATCAACGACTTCTGGACGTTTTCGGCCAGCGGTTCTGACTCGCCAGAAACCGACTTTTCGGGCTGGTGTGCGAATGGTGTGCGAATCCGGCTCTCTTCGAGCTTCGCCAGCGCACGCGCGAGCCGCACGGGCGTGCTCCTGAGATACCGGCTCGTGGTCGTGATGTTTGCGTGCCCGAGGAACAACTG
>JBMDXQ010000136.1:0-3877 GCA_048594975.1 Vicinamibacterales bacterium
CGTGTTAGCGAACGCCCAAATGCGGCCACGACCGAACGCCTGAAAAGCGGCCACTGCAGGTAGGGGCATTCAGTCATCCTTGAGGGTTGTGTTCCTCAAGGATGTCGATGCCTAACTACCTGAAGATGCCGAAGAAAGCACAAGTTCTCGCGCTGCTGGAGCTCGAGTGGAGCTACCGTCGCATCGAAGCCGAAACCGGCGTTCGCCGCGAAACGGTCAGCCGCTACGATCGCGCTCGTCGGGCAAATGCGGCCAAAACGTTCCCCGGCTCCGAGCCATCGGGATCGCCGGCGTCCCCTGATCTCGCCCCGTGCGACGAGTCAAACGCGGCCAAAACGTTCGCCGGCTCCACCTCAAATCCGGCCAAAACGTTCCCCGGCTCGCCGCCGCGGCGACGGTTTGCCGCCGGCCTCTATCGCACCGCCATCACCGAGAAGCTCGATGCAGGACTCAGCCTGCAGCGGATCTGGCAAGACCTCGTCGAAGAGTACGGCTACGGCGCCAGCTACGAATCGGTGAAGCGGTTCGTGCGGACGATCGCGCCGACACGGCGAGCGGTCGGCGTATTCCACTGTGCCCCAGGCGCCGAAGCGCAGATCGATTTCTTCCGTGGCGCGCCGACGCTCGACGCGGCGACGGGCGAGTGGCGCCGGCCGTGGGTGTTTCGGATGACGCTCGGCCACTCGCGCCACGGCTACGAGGAAGCGGTCTGGGACCAGAAGCTCGCGACCTTCCTCCGGCTGCACGAGCGGGCCTTTCGCGACGTCGGCGGCGTCCCGCGCGTCATTCGTCACGACAATTTGAAAGCCGCGGTCATCCGCGCCTGCTTCTACGATCCGGATAGCCACGACGTCTACCTGGCCTTCGCGGCGCATTGGGGGTTCACGCCGCTCCCGACGCAGCCGCGCACACCGCAGGAAAACGGGAAGCAGGAGCGCAGTGGCGGCTACGTCAAGAGCAACGCGCTCAAGGGTCGCCGCTTCGACAGCCTCGACGCGCAGAATGCGTTTCTGCGGCATTGGAATCGGACGATCGCCCGGCTGCGGATTCACGGCACCACCCGCCGCCAGGTGTGGACGCATTTCGTCGAGGTCGAGCAATCAGCGCTGCAGCCGCTGGCGTCCGAGCCGTTTCCATTCTTCACGAGCGGCGAGCGCACGGTTCACACCGATGGGCACGTCGAAGTGGGCGGCGCGTTCTATCCGGTGCCGCTCGCGCTGCTCGGCCAGAAAGTCCGCGTCCGCTGGGACGCGCACTTGGTCCGGGTCTTCACGGACGACACGCTCGTCGCGGTGCAGGCGCGTGTGCGTGAAGGCCTGTATGCCCCGCGCGCCGGCGAGGCGGAAGCTTCGACCCGTCAGCAAGCGTTTGTCGATCGCCTCGTCGGGCAATGCGAGCGCGTCGGCCCCGCGCTCCAGCAGTGGGCCGCGGCGGCGCTCGCGGCCCGCGGGGTCCGTGCCATTCGTCTGATTCAGGGCGTGCTCGGGCTGACGCGCAAGCATCCGCGCGAGCGGGTGCTCGTGGCCATCGCCGAGGCCCACGCCCGCCAGCACTTTCGCTATCAGACCATCCGCCAGCTCGTCGAGCGCACGCCCGCGCGGCCGGCGCCGACGCTCCGCACCGATGATCCGGCGATTCGCCCCATGACCCAATACACCCTGGAGGACTTTTTGTCATGAATCCACAGCTCACGACGCGGCTGCGCCATCTCCGGCTCTCTGGTATGGTCGATGCCCTGCCGGGGCGCGTCGCGCAAGCCGAAGCGGCGCCGCTCGCGCATCTCGAGTTTCTCGAATTGCTCGTCGAGGACGAGCTCGCGCGCCGCGCCGACCGGCTCTTCGCGCGCCGGCTCAAACAGGCGAGCATTACGGCCGTGAAGACCTTGGCCGATTTCGAGTGGACCTTCAATCCGAAGATCCCGAAAACGAAGCTTGTCGAATTGGCGAGTGCGCGGTTTGTCGACACGCACGCCGGCGTGCTCCTGATCGGCCCGCCGGGCGTCGGCAAATCCCATGTCGCCACGGCCATCGCGATCGGGGCGATTCGCGCGGGCCGCCGTGCGGTCGTGCGGAGCACCTTCGACCTGGCCGCCGACTTCGCCCAGGCTGAGGCCACCGGCGCCCGCCGGGATCTCGTCCAGCAGCTCACCCGCGTCGACCTGCTCGTGCTCGAGGACTTCGGCATGAAGAAGCTCGGCCCGACGGCGGCCGAGGATCTCCTCGAAATCTTCGTCCGTCGGCACGAAACCGCGTCGACGCTGATTACGACGAATCGGCCGACGCAGGACTGGGGCGTGTTTCTCGGCGACGTGCCCGCGGCGACGGCCATTCTCGACCGCTTCCTCGCGCACGCCACGATTGTGCAGATGACGGGCAAGAGCTATCGGCTCCGACAGCGCGCGAGTGTGGCCGACGACTGAGGCCGTGGACGCTGCCGGCGCCGTGGACGCACAGAACGCGCCCACCGCGCCTTGGAAATCGCTGCGCGATTCCCACAAGCGCCCACCGCCATGCTCGTCGTGTGACAGAGTGAACAACGAAGTGCATCTCGCGCTTGCGCGCGAGGAAGGAATCAGAGAATACTGACGCCGCCTACCGCGTGGCCGCTTTTCAAACGTTCCTCAGTGGCCGCCTTTGAACGTTCGGTGACAGAACTCGATCGTTTCGCCGACGCTCCGTTGCTTCACGGGTTCCAACGGCGTTACATGCTCTTCGAGTGCGGTTGCCTCATCGCGGTGGGCAACGCGGCGATCGCGCCACTCCGAGAGCTCCTTGCACGCGAGACGGGAGGTCTTCAGACCTTTCTGAAGTTTGCGGCGCAGCGGCGCGGCGGAGGGAGGGAGTTGACCGATCAGGGACTCCATCGATGCAGTGCGCCGTCCACGCCGACCAACGGCAGGTTCGAGCAGCCGATGCGTTCCGAGGTAGATGGCTTCTATCAGCAGGTCTTGGATCGTGCCAAAAGTCACCCACGCTGTGTCCCTCAGCAGCTCAACAGTCACTCGGACTGCGGACGAATGGCGTCTGCGCAACTGGATGCACAACGCATCGACCTCGATTCGGCGAGTCGAAGACGCCGGCTCCAGCTGTCAAAACGTCTCAGTTGTGTCTCACGCAAATCAACGGAGGCACTTTGCTCCCGGCAAGATCGTGGAGTGAGACAGCTTGCGGTTCAGTGACCCGGCGGTAGACAACGTGGTGCGACAACCGTTGCTCGGGCGGGCCGCTTCTGGTCGTAAGTTATTGTTCAATTGAGACTTGCTGGCTGGGAGGCAGGGATTCGAACCCCGATAACGTGGTCCAGAGACCGGTGATTGGGTTGCGCTCCGTGCCTGTCTGCTCTGCTTTGTTCGAGTTTTCAGCGGTGCCGCTTCAGTAGGTTCCCCTCCGTTCTGCTGTGTTCACGCACAAAATGTCTCATTGTGTCTCAGTATCTCAGCCCTCTGCGGCTGCGAGCCGCGTCGGTGCGGTCGCCACTCCACCTTCAGGTCGTACTTCCCGACGAGCGGCCTGATCTGGATCGCCCATCGCCAGCGTAGCCGGAAACTCGATCGCCGTCGCGACGCGAAGGCCTCGGCGTACGCGCTCGGATGATTCGATTTCAGCTCGGCCGCCCGGCGCACCCGTCGCTGCGTTGTGTTGCCTCACACCGGTGTTCCTCGAGCTGGCGCGACGAGCGGGGCGATCCCGAGGACGCATCCAGTCACATCACGCTCCCGGCCGCGCGCCGGCGGGGCGGCGGCCGATGGCTATGAGGCAGGCATAGCCGGCCGCGGCGGCAACGACCGCGATCGTGAAGAACGACACGCCGGCGTACCAGGCCGACATGTCGAGCGTGGTCGGCACCGACATCAGCAGGGAATGCACGACGAGCAGGA
>JBMDXQ010000137.1:0-30948 GCA_048594975.1 Vicinamibacterales bacterium
AACGAAGCAGAGTGGGCGCTGAGTCGAATCGCTGGAGTCAAGTCTGGAGAGCCTGTCGCCTCACACCTTGTGCCCGCGCCTTCCGTCGCGCCCCCACTCCGAACGACGGTCGTCGAAACGAGCAATCCTCCGGTTGACTGGAACACGACCACCGGTCGGAACATCGTCTGGAGTGTCGAGTTGGGAAACGAAACGTTTGGTCGTCCCGTGGTTGCCGGCGATGCGGTCTATGTGGGCACCGACAACGCAAGGCACATGAACCCGGCCTACCAGGAAGAGGCCGGCGTGCTCATGGCATTTCAAGCGAAGGATGGCAAATTCCTTTGGCAGGATGTGGCCCCGCGAGTAGAGCGAGGTCTGCGAGAGTTTCTGTTGCCTTCGACGACAAGTGCGCCGTATGTGGAGGAGAACCGGTTGTACTATGTCACTGCCGAGTGCCAACTCCGTTGCCTCGACACACAGGGTTTCCGTGATGGCGAGAACAATGGTCCGTATCGGGAGGAGGTCTTCCAGGACAACGCTGCGGCCGACATCGTCTGGGAGTTGGACATGTGTGGCAGGTTGGGTGTCTTTCCGCATGAAGCCACCAATAGCGAAGTGTTGCCGGTGGGTGATCTGCTGATCGTCTCTACCTCCAACGGGCAGAATGAAGGCCACACGCGCGTCCCATCGCCGCGCGCCCCAAGTCTGATCGCGGTGGACAAGCGTTCGGGCGATGTGGTCTGGCGCGCCATCGGCTCCGGCGAGCAGGTGCTGCACGGCCAGTGGTCTAGCCCTGTGGCGGCCAATGTCAATGGGCGCATACAGGTGCTCTTCGGCGGAGGAGATGGTTGGCTGCGCTCCTACGACGCGGCGTCGGGTCACGAAGTCTGGCGATTTGACGGCAATCCGAAAGACGCCCGCTGGCTTCCGCGACCTGGAGTCCTTTCGCGCAGCGCTATCATTGCTTCACCGGTCTTCGCCGACGGCCGTGTCTTCGTTGCGATGGGACAGAGTCCTGGGCACGGCACCGGCCCCTCATTGATTCATGCGATCAGTCCCAACGGCCAAGGAGACGTCACCGAGAGCAGGCTCCTCTGGACTTCCCGCGAGGTCGGTCGCGTGGTGGGAACGCCCATTGCGATAGACGGTCTACTGTACGTTGGGGACCTGGGCGGAACGATTCATTGTCTGGACGCGGCGAGCGGCGCCCACGTCTGGAAGCACGAGACGAACGAGGCCATTTGGGGATCCCTCCTGCTGGCCAGCGACCGGCTTTACGTTGGGAATGTTGAAGGCAGAATGAGCGTCCTTCGTGCCGGACGGCGGAAGCAATTGCTGGGGGAGATCGAAATGGATGCGCCGCTCTATTCGCCTCCGGCGCCGATCGGCGATGCGCTGTATCTGGCCACCGCGAACCGGTTGTACCTCATCGCAGCAGGCCTTGATCCTAAAACGCGTTAAGGCCCGTATCGGCGGCCAGAACAGGACCTTCACGCCAAGTCTTGGTACGTCGTTACATCTGACCCAGACAACTCGCCTTGGCAGATGCTGATGGTGTCGCAAGCGCTCTCGTGACAGACCAAGGCAGTGTGTTAGCCCAACATCATTCAACCCGACGCCCGCTCGGCGCCGGGTTAATTCGAGCGTTAGTCGCGAGTTAACGCCGCAGTGTTGAGCGAGGTGGTTGTGAGGGCCGTCGGGCGGTATCTCAGGCTCTGGGTTCCTACACCTATGCCGCACCCCTGGGCGCCTCACGTTGCCGCAGCCAACGCGGGGCGCGTAGCGCCCGCACCCCGGCATCGACGGGGCAGAGCCGGGACAATTCGGAGCGAACGCGCCGGGCGAATCACGAACGCGCGGCGCTCATTCGTACACACTGACTCGGGGAACCGGCCGCCGCAGCCCGTCCAGCACCCCGAGTCAGTCCGCGAGGTGGTTCCAACCGGCGAGAACCTGGTCCACCAAGATCTGCATTTCCGGGCTCGATCTTTACGCAAGTGGCTGAAAGCCCGTGCGGACGGGAGTGCCTCGTCAGGAGGTCCAGCCGTCCTGGATCGCCTTCGCAGGCCCGCCATCACTCGGCTGGCACTGACGCCGGGAATGCGGCCGGGCCGCTGAGGTCAACTGCTCAGGTGCCCGGCCCGAACTTCGACAACCCGGCTGCCGTCGAAACCTGATTCATGATTAGACTGGACGGTGTTTGTCATTGTTGTGAGGAGCGCTTCGCCCTTTCTTCACCGTGAGGAGAGCTCTCGATGCACCGGCCGAGCGCAGATGAGTTCCTTCGGACGCTGCTCGAAGCGCTTGATGACCTCCCACCCGACTTCATCCAACGCCTCGAGGCCGTGCTGAAGCAGGACCACGCGGACCGAGCGCAGGCGATCCGCGAGCTTTTCGAGGATGTCGCCGGTGCCTGAGAAGGTCCAGCGCCTCGTCATGCGCGCGTTCCGCGGCGTGCCGGGGGAGATGAGCGTGGAGCTCGGGGACGGCGACAGCATCGTCGTCTACGGCGACAACGGCACGGGAAAGAGCACGATTGCCGATGCGCTGGAGTGGTATTTCACGGGCGAAATCGAGCTCCTCTCGCACGAGGGACGGCAGCACGCCGTGCGCTACGTCGGCGGCGAGCCCGAGGGCGTGACGTCCGTCGAGGTGTTCACGAGCGGTTCGCTCGGGGGCAAGGTCGTGCTCCCCGACGAGCGAAGCGCCGAGACGTTCCAGGCCGTCCGGCGGGAAACGTTCCTTCTTCGCGGCCGAACGCTCGCCGACTTCATCAACAAGACGAAGACGGAGAAGTGGAAAGCGCTGGTCGAAATCCTCGGACTGGACGCCATCGAGAGTCTCCGAGAAGACCTTCAACGGGCCAGAAACGAGCTTCGCAAGAAATCCAAGGCGCTCGAGGAAGAAGTCAAGACGTACCAGCGCGCGCTGGCGTCGGGATCGGCTGACGTCAACCACGAAACCGTCCTCGCGAACCTCCAGGAGATCTGCGGGATGCTCGGCGTCGATCCTCCCCGATCGCTCGATCAGGTGGTCGATCCCTCCTGGCTCACCGGGGCGGTTGGCGCCAGCGCGCGCGTGTCTGCGGCCTCCGACCGCGAAGGGCTGTTGGCCGAGATGAGAACGTTGAGCCCGTCCGGCTTCGACCGGCGCGCCGTCGAAGCGTGGAACGGGCTCGCGGCGTCAGGCCGGGCGCGGCTCTTGCCGCGCGCCTCGCTGGTGCGTGAGGCGAAGCGCCTGGTCGATACCGGCTGGGCCGACAAGGGCCGCTGCCCGCTTTGTGGCCAGACCGTAGATGACGAAAGCCTCGCACGCCAGATCGCAAACGCGCTCGTGGAGGTCATGGAGGCGTCGCGCGATCTCGAGCGCGTCCGCGATCCGGTCGTCCAGCAGGCGGACGATCTCGAGGCGGCGCATGGCAAGCGGCTCGCGATTCACCATCGGGCTCGAGCGGTGGAGCTCGAGCTGCCCCCGCTTCCGGACATCCCCGTTGCCGCGCTCAGGGGCAACATCGAAGCGCTCGCGCCCATCGACCTCGAGGCGATCACCAACGCCGTGGCGGAGATCCGCAAGTGGGACCGAGCCGTGGCCACTCTGGCGCGAAAAGCCGTGCCGGCACAACCCACCGGGCGCGACACTCAGCTCGTCATGCTGGCCGCATTGTGCCAGCAGGTGAACGCCTGGCGGCTGGCCGAGCAGAAGGCCATCCGGGTCCGCCGCGCCCTGGATCTCGCCGAGCGCGTCTTCGCAGCGTATCAGGAGAAACAGAAGGAGGACCTCGCCGAGCTTCTGAAACGGATCAGCCGCCGGGTCGCCCAGATCTACTCCGCGCTCCATCCGGGAGAGGATCTGGATTCGGTGAGCGTCGAGCCCTGGACGGCCAAGGGAGTCGAGCTGGCCATCCAATTCTACGGGTCGCATCAGCGTCCCCCGCACGGCGTGCTCAGCGAGTCACATCTGAACTCGCTCGCCATCGCGTTGTTTCTCGCCATGGCCGAAAGCTTCAACGAGCGGATCGGCTTCCTCCTGCTCGACGACGTGATCAACAGCTTCGACGTCGAGCATCGTGGACGACTCGCCGAGCTTCTTGCGGACGGGTTTTCCGGTTGGCAGCTGATCGTGCTCACCCACGATCAGCAGTTCTTCGAACACTTGAGCCGCCGGGCGCCCTCCTGGCGCACGCTCGAATTCACGTCCTGGAGCTACGCATCGGGTCCGCGCACCACCCGCTACGAAACGACGGGAATTCTGCGGGGCGCCCGCGAGCGGCTCGAGCACGGGGATGTTCAGGGTGCCGCCACCAAGGCGCGTCGCGCCCTCGAAGAACTGCTGCAGGAGATCTGCGAGGCGCTGTGGGCCCCGCTCCCGTTTCGACGCGGTCAGGCGAACGACAAGCGGGAGACGGGCGAGCTATTCAAGGGAGTCCGGCGTACGCTGAAGGAGCGGGCGAAGCCCATGTTGGACACGCTCGAGCCGCTTTTCAAGAGCCTGGAGGCGGACGTCGGAGCCACGCTCAACGTCGCTGCTCATGGAAGCCGCGGCCGGCTCGGAGCGAGTGAAGTGAACGCAGCGCTGGAACGCATCGCGGCACTGGACGAGCGGTGGTTCTGTCCGAAGTGCAGGACGCGCATCTGGCATCGTGGCACCCCCGACGCCGGACGCTGCAAGTGCGGCCAGAGCGCGTTCCCTCCCGTTCCTGACTGAGGAGAGGCCGCCGACATGGAGCCCTTGCGCTCCCCCGACGCGATGACACACTCCAGGGCTCACGGCACCTGATCGTGGCGGGGCCGGTGCATCCGGACGTTGACTGTGATCGGCAAACACCTGGGGCACTACGTCCTCCTCGCGCGGCTCGGCAGCGGCGGCATGGGCGACGTGTTCGTCGCCCACGACACGAAGCTCGATCGGCGCGTCGCGCTCAAGCTGCCCCGGCAGGACGTCGCGGCATCGGTCGATCGCCTCGCGCTCTTTCGCAGGGAAGCCAGAGCCGCGGCCGCTCTCAATCATCCCAGCATCGTGCACATCTATTCGGTGGAGGACGCTGATGGTCTGACCTTCATCACGATGGAGCTCGTGTCGGGTCGAAGCCTGCGCCAGCTCCTGAACACGCACGCGCCGCTTGCGCTCCCGAAAACGCTCGCCGTGGCTGCCGGGATTGCCGAGGGGCTGGCGAGCGCCCATGCCGCGGGAGTTCTGCACCGCGATCTGAAGCCCGCCAACGTGATGATTACGGACGACGATCGAGTGAAGATCCTCGACTTCGGCGTGGCGACGTTCCTCAGGCCTGCCGCGACCTGGGACGGGGACAGCGCCACGACGACGACCGAGCTGTCCCACCGCGGCATAACGGTGGGCACGATCGGTTATATGTCTCCCGAGCAGGCGCTCGGCAGGCCACTCGACGCACGCAGCGACATTTTCGCGCTGGGAGTGATGCTGTACGAGATGGCCACCGGGAAAGCTCCGTTTGGACCCGACACACCGGCAGCGGTGTTCGATCACCTCTTGAACCGCCAGCCTCCTTCGCTCCTGACCTTGAATCCTTCGCTGCCCACGTCTCTCGTGGCCGTCGTCGACAAGGCTCTCGAGAAGGATCCGGAACGCCGCTATCGCACGGCGAACGAGTTCCTGGAGGATTTGAAGCGCACCGATCCTGCGAACGCGCCACGCACCGTCGCGGGAACAGGCCCGGATGAGCGCCGCCGGCTATCGTCGATCGTCGTGCTGCCGTTTGCGGATTTGAGCCCGCTCCGGGATCAGGAGTACTTCTGTCACGGGATCACCGAAGAGATCATCAGCAGCCTCACGAGAGTTCCCGGCCTGCGCGTGATTTCCCGCACGTCGGCCTTCGCGTTCCAGGGCAAGGACCTGGACGTGACCGAAATCGGCAGGAGATTGCGCGTCGGAACCGCCCTGGAAGGCAGCGTTCGCCGGGCGGGCGATCGCGTGCGCGTCACGGCGCAGCTCGTCGACGCCGAAGACGGCTATCAGCACTGGTCGAAGCGCTTCGATCGCGAGCTCTCGGACGTTTTTGCCATTCAGGACGAAATCGCCTCGTCCATCGTCGACGAGCTCCGCGTGGAGCTCGCCCGCCGCCCGACGGCGATACGTGCCCCGTTCGACGCCGCGGCGCACGATGCGTACCTGAGAGGACTGTACGCCCTGAACAAATGGACGCATGACTCGATGCGCCAGGCCATCGCCGACTTTCGCGAGGCGATCGCCCGCGACTCCCGCTTCGCTCCCGCCTACGCGGCGCTGGCGGAGGGTCTCAACTGGCTGTACTCCGGTCTGGGGATCCTCCCGGCAAGCGAAACCGTGCCGGAGGCCCGATGGGCCGTGAACAAAGCCCTGGAATTCGATCCTGATCTTGCCGATGCGCATAAAGTGCGCGGCCTGATCGCCATGAACCACGAGTGGGACCGCGACGGGGCGCGGGACGGCCTCACCAGAGCCCTCCAACTCGGTCCCGGCTCAGCGGCGGCACATCTCTGGAACGCATGGCGGCTCGCGCTGCTCGAAAGGCGCTACGACGAGGCGCTCGGCGAGCTGGAAGAGGCCGAGCGCCTGGATCCTCTGGATCTTCAGCTGAAGACGCTGATCGGCTACGTGCATCATTTCCATCACGACCCCGACCGCGCGATCGCGCAGTTCCAGAAGGTGCTGGAGCTGAACCCGTCCTTCACGTTTGCGCACTACGCGCTGGGTGATGCGTGGACGTTACAGGAACAGTACGACCGGGCAATCGCGGAGTACCACCAGGCGATGGCGCTGGGCGGCCGGTCGGTCAACCATGTGGGCGTTCTCGGCTACGCGTATGGCCGTTTGGGGCAGGTCGACCGGGCGAAGGAGCATCTCCAGGAACTGACCGCGCGCGCCGCGCACGGCTACGTGTCCGCGATGTGGATCGCCCTGATTCATCTTGGCCTGGGCGATCTCGACCGCGTCTTCGGGTGTCTGGAGCGCGCCTTCGAGGAACGCGACGGGTCTCTGATTCTGATTACGGCCGCCGTCGAGTTCGATCCGGTCCGTGAAGATCCCAGATTCACGTCCCTTCTCGGGCGGATGGGGCTCGGTCACCTTGCGTCCTCGAACGCCTGAGGGACTCCCCCGGTCTCGAGGCGGAGGTCGGTCGCATGGCTGTGGGCAATCCGCGTCTCGCGTCGATTCGAGCGACGGAAACGAGCCCAGGCAGCTTGTAGCCAGACGGGGATGCACATGCCCAGGGTGGAGACGACGAGCCCGCGAGGACGAGCGGTTTCGCGACGACCCCTTCGTGAGCAGTGGACCTTTCGTTCGGTTCTGCGCGGGCGCCTCCCTGGTGACTGCCGACCGCGCATTGTCCACACGACGCAACCAGCTGATGCGTGGCTCGCACTGCGTTCCCACCTTGACATTCTAGGTGAGGGGACGTACCCTCGCCACCTAGAATGCCTACCAAAGCAAGCCCGGGGCGAATCGAGCTCCTGCAGGGCACACTGGATTTGCTGGTTCTACGGACGCTGCGTTGGGGACCGGCGCACGGCCATGCCATCGCCAAGGCGATCGAGCGTGGGGTCGGATGATGTGCTGCTGGTCGAGCAGGGGTCGCTCTACCCGGCGCTTCACCGGCTGATCAAACGCGGCTTGATCACCTTCGAGGAGGGTACCTCCGAGAATAATCGGCGGGGCCAATTTCTACCGACTGACCGCGAAGGGCCGGAAACAGCTCGAGGTCGAAACCAGCAGGTGGGACACGCTCGCGCGAGCCGTTGGCCGCATCCTTCGCCCCGCGTCGCAGGAGTGACGCCGTGAAGCGTGAGAGACTCGTACGGCGCAGTTCCTTCACGACATGGTGAAGCGGCCGCGGTCGGAGCCACACGCCGCGGCCACCGAGGTCACCGCGTGAGCAGCCCCTGCCAACCGACAGTAACCACCATCGGCGACGCCCCGTCATCGTAGACGAGCTCCTTAACGAGGAACTGTCGACCGTCGGGCGCCACGTCGTAGTCCCACGCGAGGCGGGCGGTTCGTCCTGTCGGCGTTTGAAAGAGGGTACGTCCGACGCTCGGTTCAAAGGGCGGATCCTCGTTGATCGGCGCCGACAGTATGTGCTGGATGTTCCTGTAGAACAATTCCATGCCGTCACGCCGCCACCGCGGCTGGCAGCCGCCATCTTTCGAGATCCGCCACTTGGCTCCTGTTGACCGGAACGGTCGGACGTACACTTCGATCCGTCCAGACTCGTCCGACGAGTAGACCATCCACCGTCCATCGGGAGAGATCTGCGCCTCGACTTCGTCGTATGGCGTCCGGAGCAGCGGGGTCTTTCGATTCTGTGGCAGCGACAGCAACCAGATGTCGTTTCCGGTCGATTTGTTCCGGTCGACGTAGACGAGTGACTGTCCATCCCGAGACCATCCCTGGGGGAAGATGGGCGTCTCGGATTCGAGCATGATCTGATCGTCCGCAGGACTCGTGCGTGGCGGCTCGGCCAGGCTGCGCTGCCGCAAGCTCCAGACGCCCCCACGCTCGGACGCATACACGATGCGCCTGCCGTCCGGCGTCCAGAGCGGGTAGCCGTTGAAGCCGGACCCGAACGTGAAGCGAGAGGACGTGTCGCGCACGAGATCGAAGACCCAGATGTCCGTCGTTTCCGCGTCCGCGTCCAGGACATCGATCGCGAGGTACTTGCCATCCGGCGAGAACGCCGGCGTGAGATAACGTGCCGGGGCGCCGATCACGCCGAGGATGTTGCCGTTCCGGTCGACTTTCACGAGGCGCGTCCTCTGCATACTGCCCGCCCGATAGGTGAGCACACCCGCGGAAGCCGAGAATGGCGCGAACCGCCGGAAGGGCCCCTGAAAAAGTCCCTCAGCGAGAGGGATGGCCTGGCCTGTGACCTCCAGCCGGCGCAGGCTGAAAGGCTGGGCAACCAGCAGCGAATGGCGGACGAACAGCAGGTAGCCCGGATCCACATAGGCCGCATTCGAGGCCACCGTCGTCAGTTGCTTCCGTTCTCCTGCGCCCCCCATCGCTCCAAGGAATATCCCCTCGTGTTCCGGCCGCCTGCTGCGCACGACATAGACGAAGTGCCGGCCTCCAGGCAAGAAGTGCGGATACCAGTGGGCGGTTTCCTGCCGGGAGACGTCGAGCGTCGTAAGGGGTGCCGTATTGCCGCCCGATGAGGACACGCTATGAAGACCGCTGGGGAGCGCGAAAACGATGATCCCCTGCTCGCTCCACGTGCCGCCGGCAATGCCCTTTGCAGGACACAAGGCTTCCACGATCCCCCCGGTGACGCGGACCTTCTTGAGCTTGCCGTCGGCGAAGAATCCAATGAACTGATCGTCCGGCGACCAGAATGGGAACGCCGCGCCTTCAGTGCCTGGCAGCGGCCGACCCGCGAAGGATTCCACCCCGTGGACCCACAGGCTACGGGCGCCGTTGTTTGCGATCGCGACAGTCACCATGTGGCGCCCGTCTCGAGAAAGCGCAGGGTGTGGGTCGTCCGGGAAACCCGCGAATGTCGTTCCAGGCGGCGCGGACACGAGGAAGCGTGCTACCGGCGCGTGACTCGCGGCGAACCGATCACGCAGGACGATCCAAGACACCGCTGTCGCAATTGCGACGCCGATGGCCAGGCCGACGACGCCCCAGACGAGGCGTACCCGCCGTAGGCCGTGTCCTTGCCGCGGCACACAGCGGCCAGCGAGTGGATCTCTCAGGGGAATAGGGCTGACTGGTGCGATCAGGCGATAGCCGCGCTTGGGGATGGTCTCGATTACTGTCGGCCGCTCGGCATCGTCCTGGAGCGCTTCCCGGAGATCCGTAATCGAACGGCTCAGGGCGGACTCACTGAGCGCGTCGGTGCCCCAGACGCCGGTAAGCAACCTGTCTTTGGAGAGGACCTCGTCGGGATGCTGGGCAAGGAAAACGAGCAGGTCCATCACCTTCGCCCGAACGCGCGTCTCGCTCCCTTTCCTGATGACGCGCCCCAAGCTCGGCTGGATCAACCGATCACCAATGCGGAAATCACCCTGCACCGGGCCCTCAGGGAGCACCAATTGTACTGGAAGTGAATCCACGCCTCGCGGTCATATCGCCGTCCGACGTCCCGCCTCGCAGGAGGCCGTTCTGTAGCGCGAATATCCGACTCTTTTCTCGGGAATTCAGGACAGATCTCAAGCAATCGCCGGACGGGTCGGTACTCTTCGAGCGGGGGGAGGCGTCGGTGTATTGCGTCTCCCATCAGGAGGGTGAACCCATGGCATCGAGGCGGTTCGCGGTCTGTTCTGCGCTGGCGACCATGGTCCTGACGTCAGCGATCCTGGCGACGCCGCCATCCGGGCAGCTGAGCTCCACGACGATGGCGAGGGGAATGTTCGCCGACCCGGTGGACATCAAGTTCAAGGTCCAGGTCGGCAGCGAGGACGTCATCCACGTCCCTGACGCGCAGCACACGGTCGTGGTGAATGCCGTGTACGCGCCGGGCGGCAACACCGGATGGCACAGCCATCCCGGCCCCACGGTCGTTCTGGTCAAGTCCGGCACCCTGACGCTGTATTCGGCGGACGACGCGAGTTGCTCAGGCCGCTCTTATTCGGCCGGGCAGGCCTTCATCGATCGCGGTCAAGGCCACGTACACATTGGTGTGAATCACGGGACCGTGAACACCGAATTGTGGGCGGTGTTCTTCGACGTCCCCGCTGGAGCGCCGCCTCGCATCGACGCGCCGGACCCGGGGAACTGTTCCTTCTGAGGGAGGATCAACGCACCCATGGCGGCACTTGCCGCAGGTCCTGGGTCGCCACGTGCGTCCGCCTGCTTCGTGTGCCGCCTTCGTCGCCCGCCGGCCTCGGCTCTGGCCTGGGTGAGAGGGGCGTGGACACGGTGCCGGGAGCGACCAGTGCCCCGCCGCGGCATCAGCCCGGGTGCGGCAAATCTCGCTTGATCCGGTGAACGCCAATCCCCATACTCGGGCGTGCTCGCGGAGCGCACACGAGGAGGGTTCCGATGATCGCTCACCGACAGTTGGCGTCGCTCTCAAAACGGTTCGTCGTGTTCTCGTTCGCGTTGCTGGCGCTGACGCTGGCCAGCGGCTCCGGCTCGCACGCGCAAAGCCGGCAGGCCCTCGAAGTTCTACATGAACGTCTGTTGCCGCTGTTCGAGCTGGCTGGAGTCGTCTTCACCGATGCCGACGAAACGAGTGGCCGACTCGTCGTGGGTGTCTTGGATCGCGGCGCCGACGGCCTCGTGCGCGGTCAGCTTGCCCGGCTGGGCGTGCCGTCGGAGTCGGTGGACCTCGTCGAAACCGAGCCCATTGCGCGCGTGGCGACGCTCCGAAACAAGGTACGGCCGGTCGTGGCGGGTTTGCAGATTCGCTTCTCTCAATACCTGTGCAGCCTCGGCTTCAATGCCTGGCTCGAGTCGACAGCCGGCTATGTCACGGCCGCTCACTGCAGCACCAATCAGGGCACCGTCGACGGCACGGAGTACTACCAACCGCTCAATCAGGTGCCTGACGAATTCATCGGCACCGAGGTGGCGGATCCAGCGTTCTTCCGCTTCGTTGATGGCTGTCCGCGGGGACGGCGATGCCGCTATTCCGATTCCAACTTCAGCGCCGGCAATAGCGCCGTGGCCTTCACGCTGGGCGCGATCGCCCGCACGACCGGCCCGAACACCGGATCGCTGGAGATTACCGGGGAGTTCACGATCAGCGGGGAGGGGGCCGCGACAGTGGAGGAGACGGCGAACAAGGTCGGCCGCACCACCGGGTGGACTCAGGGCCGAGTGACTCGTACCTGCGCCCACACCGGCGTGTTGGGCTCGAACATCGTGCTTCTCTGCCAGGACTTCGTCGAAAACACCCAGCAAATCGTCGCCGGCGGCGACAGCGGTTCCCCGGTGTTCCGTATCAACAAGAGTGGCCGGGTGACACTGCTCGGCAACCTCTGGGGCGGCAATTCATCGGGCACGCTGTTCGTCTACAGCCCGATTGCCAACATCGAGCGCGAGCTAGGACCGTTGACGACGTTCTGACCCGCAGCGCGGTCTCGGGTTCCTGATGATCGTCATCCGGGTGATGGAGAGCATTCGTCCGGTTCAACCGGCGCGTGATTCACCCCCGCCCGACGTTTGAGACACCCGTATTCACGTTCCCGACAAGTTCGGGGGGCGAGATGACCCAACCCTGCCGTGACCGCGGGCGAGAAGAACCCTGGTGGAGCCTCTGGGGCAGTCTGCTGCTGGATCTCGTACGGACCGCACCCTCAGAGCACCTCACGATGCTGAGGCAGGATCTTCGCCACGCGTGGCGCGGCCTCCTGCGGACACCGGTCATCACCGCGACGGCGGCGCTGACGCTGGCGCTCGGCGTCGGCGCGAGCACGGCGGTCTTCAGCGTCGTGCATGCCGTTCTGTTGCGCCCGCTGCCCTACCCGGAAGCGGACAGGCTCGTCGAGCTCTTCGAGTCGAATCTCAAGACCGGCGTGCCGTCCATTCGTGTCTCGGCGCTCAACTATCTGTCCTGGGCGGAGCGCTCGAAGAGCTTCGAGGCAATCGCCGCATTCGGGAGCACAGCCCTGACTCTGACCGACGACGGTGATCCCGAGCTGCTGGGCGGCAGCGTCGTGACCGCGTCGCTGTTCGACGTCCTGCGCGTCCCCCCGATCGTTGGCCGGACCCTGCAGCCGGAAGACGAGCAGCGGGCCAGTTCTCGAGTCGTGGTCCTCAGCGAAGCGCTGTGGCGAGCCCGGTTTGGCGGCGACCACGGAATCATCGGGCGGTCGCTCACGCTCGACGGCCAACGCTATCAAGTCGTCGGCGTCATGCCCCGGACCTTCCGCGAGGTCGGACGACAGCAGGCGACCGCGACTGCAGCCGGGCAGATCTTCGTGCCGATGGTGATCGATCAAACGCAGGAGAACCGCGGTAACCATACGCTCCGCGTTGTTGGCCGATTGCGTCGTGGTGTGACGCTCGAGCAGGCGCGCGACGAGATGCGCGCCGTGTCGGCCGCATTGGGGCAGGAGTTTCCCGCGACCAACACGAGCTGGGGCGCGCGGATCGAGACGCTTTCCAACACCAGTCTCGAGCCTTATGTGCGTCGCTCGTTGCTCCTCGTGCTCGGCGCAGTGGCGATGGTGTTCCTCATCGCCTGTGCCAACGTCGCGAACCTGATGCTGGTACGAGGGTCGCGACGTCGCGCCGAACTCGTCGTGCGCACCGCACTCGGAGCTGGCCGCTCGCGGCTGGTCCGCCAGCTGCTCACGGAAAGCAGCTGCCTGGCGCTGATCAGCGGCGCGGCCGGGGTGCTCGTCGCCGCGATCGCTCACCCGCTCGTGCGCCGCCTGCTTCCGCCGACGCTGCCTCGCGTCGACGAGATGCGCCTCGACGTCAACGTCCTCGCGTTCGGGCTGCTCATCTCGATCGCGAGTGCAATCGTCTTCGGCGTTGTTCCGGCTCTCCGCGCGTCGCGACTCGATCTGGCGAATGCGGTGATGCTCGGCCGGGCGACGGCGGATTCATCCCGAGCGCGGCTGCGGCAGGTTCTGACTGCCGCGCAGGTCGCGCTCGCGACCATGCTCCTGGTCGGCGCTGCGCTGCTGTTGCAGGGGTTCGTCCGCCTGCAACGAGTCCCCCTGGGGTTCGAGCCGGACGATGTCCTGACCGCACGCATATCGTTGCCCAGAAGTCGGTACCCGGACGCCCAGCGGGCGGGGCAGTTCTACGAACGGCTCGTCAACACGCTCCAGGCGTCCCCGCGGATGCGGTCGGTTGGCCTGGCTACCAGCGCACCGTTCGCGCCGGGCGTCCGCGCATCGTTTCGGCCGGCCAATCGGAGCAAAGCGCCCGGGTCGACCGCCGACATCGAGGACGGCGCCGAACACATCGTGAACGGAGAGTACTTCCGGGTTCTCGGGATCCCGTTACTGGCAGGCCGGACCTTCGACGAACGCGACACGCCTGGCGCACCCGGAGTCGCGATCCTAAGCCAACGCCTGGCCCGGTTGTTCTGGCCCGACTCGAATCCTCTCGGTCAGATTGTCGAACGGAGTGGACGCGCCTTCGAGATAGTCGGCGTCGTCGGCGATGTTCGCGGGTCGGACACCCAGGGGGCTCGTGGAGGCGGTCCCGATCGTGAGCCTCGCGCGGCGGCCTATTTCGCGGCTGGCCAGCAGCCGCTGCGTTCAATGACCCTCCTCGTCCGTCCGAGCGGTGAGCCCACCAGTGCCGTCGCCTCGATCCGCCAGGCGGTGCGCCAGCTCGATCCCACGCTGGCCGTGCAGCAGGTCCGTCCCTTGCGAGACTGGCTGGCAGAAAGCGTCGCGCCAACTCGCCTCACGACGCGGTTGGCGGCCTTGTTCGCTGTCAGCGCGCTGCTGCTCGCGTCCGTCGGCATCTACGGGGTGCTCGCGCATACGGTCGCGTCACGAACCAAGGAGATCGGCGTGCGCATGGCGATCGGCGCCACTCCGCGAAGCGTCATCGGCCTCGTGTTGGGGGAAGCAATGACGTGGGCGGGCAGCGGCATACTGCTCGGCCTGCTTGGCGCGTTGGCTGCCGCCAGACTCGTCGCCACACTGTTGTTCGATGTCAACGCGCGCGATCCGGTCACGTTTGCAGCGGTCGGCGGGGCTGTGGCGCTCGTGGCGTTGGGCGCTTCCGCGATCCCAGCGCTGCGCGCCGTACGGATCGATCCGACGGTAGCGATGCGAGCGGAATAGCGCGGTCCTCGTGCCTCGAACCCCTCAAAACGTCCCTGCAGTCAGGCTGCGGCAGAACGGTTGAGCTGGGTCCCCGGGTCGGGTCGCCCGGCCGCGATGACCACCGCGTGTTTACACGAATCGATCGCGCACATTGCGCGGAATCTTCTTGACCCGCGCGGGAACCGGCTCCAGAATTCACGCGCCTTCTCCGATACCACCAGGCATACCGTTCATCCATCGGAGGTCACCCATGCTCAAAAGGCTCACCGCACGCAACACGACCTGGCTAGTTCTTTCCTTCATAACAATCGGGGCCATCGCCGCGACGTCCCTCACATCGGCGCAGAATGCCGCCTCGAACAAAGCGTTCTTTGCCAAGAGTCTCGATCAGATCGCGCTCGGTGCGATCAGCGGGGACGGCTACGGCCCTGTGGTCACGTTGTTCGACGTTCCAGCAGCGCTCAAGACCTCGAACGGCGGCGCCGTCTCGGCGACCCTCTCGATGGAGGCGGCGCTGTGGACTTACAACCTGACCAATGCCATCGTCAACGGTGGACGAGCGAGCAGCAGCTCGCGCGCGGCTATCAAGGCCTGGATCGAGGTCGATGGCGAACAGATGGAGCCCGGCATGGTCGTTTACGCCGATCGGCTGCAGGCCACCGGACTCACCGTCAATCTCGCCTGTCAGACGAGCGAGCCCGGTGAAACGTGCATCGTCACCGGGAACGTGTTGCTCGAACTGTTCCAGCGGACCAAAGGCGCCCAGGCATTCACGTTCTTCAAGGGCCCGTTGAGCCCGATAATCCACCACGTCACAGCCAAGGCGCAGGGATTGATCGAATGCCGGAACAACGGCGCGGTCATTCCGTGCCCGGCGGGGACGCTGGACGGATACACCGACGCCCACACGATGGCCGCGATCGGGAAGGCGACTCTGGTCATCGAAGAGCAGCAGAACTGGGGCAGCCAGTAGATTCTCCGGGTGTTGACGACCCGGCCAGGGTTGGACGCGGCGAATGGGCGAGGGTTGCATCCAGCGGTCTGGACGTTCCATCGCTCATTCCCGCTCCTGCCCGCTGGCCGGACCTGACGCAACCAGCGAACCAGCGATTCACACCCTCGCCCATCGGGTCCGCCACCCCTCGGTCGTTCTGCTGACCGATCCTTCTTAACCACTGAAGGCCGCGATCGTGTCGACACGCGGCGCGCGGCGTGCCGCCATATAGCCCGCGAGCACTGAGGAGCGTAGATTTTCGCCATACGGCCTCGAATTGTCCTGCATTCACTCCCACGGCATATCAGAGGCGGTAGAGCCCGCGCGGGGCCCAACGCTGGCCCTCGCCGCTCGGGCATGCAAGGCGAACTGGCTTGATCTGGAGACGCCGCCGCCGACGTTCCGTGAACCTTTTCGTGTCAGCACCGTCTATTCCCCATGGCAATCTACAAGAGAGTCGACGTGAGCGATCGGACCGACGTCCTGCAAGGCACCCTTGATCTCTTGATCATGAAAACGATTGCCCTCGAGCCGATGCACGGCTGGGCAATCGCGCAGCGCATCCAGCAGTTTTCGGACGACTTGCTGCGCGTCCAGCAGGGCTCGCTCTATCCCGCGCTGCACCGGCTCGAGCACCAGGGCTGGATTACCGCGGAGTGGGGTGCGTCGGAGAACAACCGTCGCGCCCGTTTCTACTCGCTGACGAAGGCCGGCCGGCAGCAGCTGGCCTTCGAGGTCTCGAAATGGGATCGCCTCTCGGCCGGCGTCAACCTGGTGCTGCAGAGGAGCTGACCGTGCGGCGCTGGCTCATGCTGCAACGCCGACTGCGGTCCCTGTTCTTCCGCGGTCGCCGTGAATCCGATCTGCGCGAGGAACTGCAGTTTCATCTCGAACGCGAAACCGAGCGGCTGCGCGCGACCGGCATGTCCGCCGAGGCGGCGCGGCGGCAGGCGCTTCGAGCGTTCGGCGGTGTCGAGCAGGTCAAAGAGGGATGCCGCGACGCGCGCGGCACCGCCTTCATCGACGACACGGTCCGGGACATCTTCTACGCGCTGCGCGCGTTCAAGCGCGCGCCTCTGGCCGCGTTCACCGTCGTGTTGACGGTGGCGCTCGGGCTCGGCCTGGTCGCCGCGGTCTTCACGGTCCTCAGCGCCTTCCTGTTTCGCGCCGATCAGGTCCCGAACGTGCACGAGATGTTCGCGGTGGAACGGCCACGAACCTCCGAGGGCGAGCCCGCGCCGCTCACGCGGGCCCAGTTCGACGCGCTCCGTCGCGAGACCGGCGTCTTCAGCGACGCATACGCCGAGTCCGACATCGACGCCCGCATCGACGGCCGTCCGACGGAGGGGACGTTGGTCACGGGCAACGTCTTCCACGTGCTCGGCGTCAGCGCCGCGATGGGACGCACGCTGACGCCTGCCGACGACGAGCCGTTCGCGGGTCCCCCCGTGATGGTCCTCAGCGACCGCGGATGGGACCGGCTGTTCGCGCGCGACCCGGCCGTTCTCGGTCGTGCCGTGCTCGTCAACGGGGTCACGTTCGAGATCGTCGGTGTGATGCCCAGAGGATTTCGCGGGCTGACCGTCGCGCCACCGGACTACTGGGCGCCGCTGTCGACGGTCTCTCAGCTGCGGCCGCTCGATCGCGGCGGCAAAGCGAACATCGGCGTCAGGATCATCGGACGTCTGAAGCCAGGCCTGTCGCGGCGGTCAACACAGGCGGAACTGACCGTCTGGGCGGCAGGCCAGCCGGACGGCACTCCACTCGACCGGGCCGCCTGGAGTCTCACGCTCGTCCCGCGGCGCGGCACCGTCCCGCAGCCGCACGAAGCCCTGATTGTGACCGCGCCCCTGTTTTTCGCGTTCAGCCTCATCCTGCTGATCGGCTGTGCCAATGTCACGAACCTGCTCCTCGCCAGGGCGGTGGCGCGACAGCGCGAGCTTGGCATCCGGCTGTCACTGGGCGCCGCCCGCGGCCGCATCGTTCGTCAGTTGCTGACGGAGAGCCTGCTGCTGGCGCTCCTGGCCGCCGCGGCCGGTTTCGCGATTTCACGCGTGGTGCTGCGGGCGATCATCCACGCGGTGATGACCAGCATGCCCACCGATATCGGAGATGTCCGGTTGCTGGTGCCCGACGCGGACTGGCGCGTGCTGCTCTTCCTCGTCGTCGGGGCCGGCGTCTCGACCGTATTCTTCGGGCTCGTTCCCGCACTGCACGCGACACGCATCGACCCGATCAGGACGATGCGAGGTGAGGTGATCGGCGAGGCACGGCCAGGGCGGGCACGGAATGTCCTGATTGGCTTGCAGGTGAGCGCGTCGGCGCTGCTGCTTGTCTCCGCGGCGGTGTTCTTGAGAAGCGCGTTCGCCGCAGCCACCGAGGATCCGGGCATGCGAACCTCCGACACGGTCATCGTCGGGATCGGGAACGAAGCGACCCGCTCCCTGACCGTGCAGGCGGTGACGGCCGAACCCTCGGTCGCCAGCGTGGCCGCGTCGTGGCCGGCCGTCGGTGCCGCGCCACGGGCAGCATTCGCGGAGACCGCCGGCGCCCAGGCGACGGTCGCTTACAAGTTCGTCTCGCCGGAGTACTTCAGCGTGCTCGACATCGCGGTGGTGCGCGGGCGGGCCTTCACGCCAAACGAGCGGACGCCGAATCTTCCGGCGGTCATCGTGTCCGACACGACCGCGCGCACGCTGTGGCCGAATGCCGATCCGGTCGGTCAAGTCGTGCGCCTCGGCGCGGATTCCACGTCCGACACTCGGCCTCTGGACGAGCCGCCCCTCGAGCCGCGAACTTTCACGGTGGTTGGCGTCGTCCGGGACGTCCCCGGGTTCCGGATCGCCCCCTTCGCGAGGGCCGTCGTCTATCTGCCAACGAATGCCGCGATCGCGAAGACCGCGCTCATCGCCCGCGTCCACGGCGATCCCGACCTGGCACGGCAGAAGCTCCTCAATCGGTTGACCGCGATCGATCCGAGCAAGGCCGAAGTGATGACGATGCTGTGGGTGATCAGGATGCAGACCTATTTCCTGCAACTCGCGTTCTGGTTGACGGTCAGCCTCGGCGCGTTGGCCCTCGCGCTGACGCTGTCGGGCCTGTTCAGCATGCTGTCGTACCTGGTCGAGCAGCGCACCAGGGAGATTGGCGTGCGTATGGCGCTCGGTGCGACCACGCGAGACATCACGCGCCTGGTGCTGTCGCAGTCGATCCGGCCCGTCGGCGTCGGCCTCCTCATCGGCGGCGGTGCAGCCGCCGGCCTCTCCGCGGTGCTGCTTGCGACAGCGGCCGCTCCCCTCGGCGAGATCGTGCACGTCCTCGATCCGGTCGCCTACGGCACGAGTCTGCTCGCCATCATGGCGGCCTGCCTGGCGGCCGCCTCCATTCCGGCCGCGCGCGCCGCCCGCCTCGATCCGACGCGGACGCTCCGCCGGGAATAGCCGTCCGGATGTCGACGATGGAGCCGACGGCCGCTCGCGTGCCCCCCGCTCGTGCAGCGGTTCAGAACCTCAGTATCAAACCTGCCGAGGCCCTCGCGAAGTCCAGGTTGCGCGGGCTCTCGATCAGGTCGATGAGATCGAAATCCACGTCGCCAAACGTCCGGAAGTAGCGGAGGTCGGCACGCAGGCCGACGTGGGTCCCGAAGAAGAACATCGCACCGCCGCCAAAGTCCCACGCGGCCTTGGTCTCGTCCCGGCTCAGGAGATCGCCGAACGCGTCAACCCTCGAGCGAATCGCGCCCAGCCCCACCAGAGCGTACGGACGGAATCCGACGCCCGTCTGGCCACCGATGGGAATGCCGATCAGCAGGTTGCCCGTCGCGGTCAGCACGCTGCTGCCGCCGAGGTCGGTCCGGCCGTAGAAGTCCGGACTGTGGGCAATGTCCGCCTCGAAACCAAGAATCCCTCCGCCCATGTAGGCGAGGCTGACGCCCCAGTCGATGCGCTCCGCATCGATTGCGGCCGACAGCTCCTTCCCCGAGTTGCCGGCGAAGTTGACGCCGACGAACGGAACGATCAGGCCGTCGGCTCGTGCCGCCGCGGGCGACACCAGTTCGACGAGCACGCTCAACGCGACTGCTCTCGTGAATGACATGCGTCCCCCTCACCACGTGCGTACTCCCAGAGTCTGATTCTCTCCCTTCCGCATCGGAACGCGGCCCTGTCAGCCTGCGAAACAGGAATCATGCCGGTCTCGATGCGGCAAGGCCCAGATGCCAGCAATGCCGATCGTCGGCTCCGGCATGCCAGGCCAGGCTCGCTGCCGTTCAGCCGCCAATCTATACTGCCGCACGTCTGAGCGTCGGCCGGAGGGCGCGCGGCTCGACACGGAGCAGGCCGCGATCCGGCGCGCCGCTGGACGGACGAAGTGGTCCAGGGGAGCGAGGAACGCGGCGGCCTGGCCGGGAGGCGCCGGGGGAGGGACGGGCATGCGCGCGACCCGAGCAGTTGCGGGCCTCATCGTCATCGGCACGGCCGCGCTCGCGACGGCGCAGTCGTCTCCGAAGCGGGGGCGCCAGGGCCGCCCCCGACGAGCGTCTCCAGGTTCGCGCTCTCACAGGTGCGGCTCCTGGAGGGGCCGTTCGAGCAGGCGCAGGGGCTGAACCTCGCGTACCTGCGAGCGCTCGAACCCGATCGTCTGCTCGCGCCATATCGAACGGAGGCGGGACTCGAGCCGAAGGCGCAGAAGTACCCGAACTGGGAGAGCAGCGGGCTCGACGGTCACACGGCCGGCCACTATCTGACCGCCCGTGCGCAGGCGTCGGCGGCGACGCGCGACGCCGAGTTGGCCGGGCGACTCGACTACATGGTTGCGGAGCTTGCGGCCGTGCCAGCGCGCGCATGGCAACGGCTACGTCGGCGCCATCCCGGGCGGCCGCCAGCTGTGGAGCGAGGTCGCCGGCGGCCGGCTGCGCGTCGAGAGCTTCAACCTGAACGGCAGATGGGTGCCCTGGTACAACCTGCACAAGCTGCTCGCCGGTTTCCGTGACGCGCACGTGATCGGCGGGAACGCGCAGGCGCGCGACGTCCTCGTGAAGCTGGCCGACTGGACCGACGCGCTCGCCGCGCGCCTCTCGGACCAGCGGCCGCGCCGAAGGGGGGACGCTGACGGCTGCACTCGCGGCTTCCTCAGCCACCTGTCACGGGTGGACAGCAGCGTCCAGGTGTGGATACTACCGGTGCATGTCGACATCCTCCGTTCGCGGCACGCTGACAACTCCGGTTCTCTGCGCCGCCCTCGTGCTGCTGCCTGCGGCGGCGCAGACGCCGCGCGACGCCGGCTCCCCCGACGCGCGGCTCCGCGCCCTCTATACGGATGAGTGGAACTGGCGGCAGCGCGAGCTAGGCCGCCCGGGCGCGAACGGCCGGTTCGCGAGGATCGACGCCGCGTCGCAGCAGGCGCGGCTGACGTACTGGACGAAGGCCCTGGCGGCCCTCGACGGCATCCCGTTCGACGAGCTGTCGCCGGAGGAGAAGGTGAACGCGCAGGTTTTCCGCGCCTCCATTCGCGCGCTCGCCAACGACGTGAAGTTCCGTGCCTACGAAGCGCCGTTCAACAGCGACACCTTTTTCTGGACTTCGTTCACGCCGCGCCAGGGCTTCAGCACCGCCGACGCGTATCGCGCCTACCTGGACCGTCTCCGCGATGTGCCGCGCCACTTCGACGAGCAGATTGCCAACATGCGGGCCGGCCTCGCGCGCGGATTTACCGTGCCGCGGGTGTCGGTCGCCGGGCGTGACCGGACGATCGAGCCGTATCTGAAGGGCGACCCGACCAATCCGCTGTACGCGCCGTTCGCGCACATGCCATCAAACATGCCCGCCGCCGAGCAGGCCGCGATGCGCGCCGAAGCAGAGAGGGTCATCCGCAACGCCGTCACGCCGGCATACCAGCGGCTCCTCACGTTCATGCGTACCGAGTACCTGGCCAGGGCGCGAACAACGCTGGCGGCGACCGCGATGCCGGACGGCGAGGCCTACTACCAGGCCATGATCGAGAAGTTCACGACGCTCACCCTGACGCCCAAACAGATCCACGAGATCGGCCTGAAGGAAGTGGCACGCATCGAGAAGGAGATGGAGACGACGAAGCAGCGGGCGAACTTCCGGGGCACGATGGCGGAGTTCTTCCGCTTCCTGCGCACCGATCCGCAGTTCTATGCGAAGACGCCGCGCGAGCTGCTGTCGTACTCGGCGTACGTGTCGAAGAAGGCCGACTGGAAGCTCGGCGAGACAATCGGGTTCCTGCCGCGGCGCCGGCACGGCATCCTGCCGGTTCCCGAGACGCTCGCGCCCATTTACACCGGCGGCCGGGGCGGGCTCGAAGCGTGCCTGATGAACACCTACAACCTGCCCGCGCGCCCGCTGTATACGCTCGCGGCGCTGACCCTGCACGAGTGCACGCCGGGTCACAGCTTCCAGGCGGCGCTCGCACTCGAGGGGCCCGAGCGTCCCCCGTTCCGCCGCGGAACGTCGTTCTCCGGGTACGGCGAAGGGTGGGGACTCTACACCGAGTGGCTGGGCACCGTCATGGGGATCTACGAGACTCCCTACGAGGAGTTCGGCCGGCTCACCTACGAGATGTGGCGCGCCTGCCGGCTGGTGATCGACACGGGCATCCACGCGTTCGGCTGGAGTCGCGAGCAGGCGATGGGTTACCTGCGCACTCGCGCGGCGCTCTCCGAGCACGAGATCACGACCGAGGTCGAGCGCTATATCGCGTGGCCCGGGCAGGCGCTCGCCTACAAGCTCGGTGAGTTGCAGATCCGCCGGCACCGTCGCGAGGCAGAAGAGAAGCTGGGCCCGAAGTTCGACCAGCGACATTTCCACGACGCGATCCTGGCGCTCGGCTCGGTGCCGCTGCCCGTCCTGGAGCAGCGATTGGCACAGTTCATCGCCGACGGCGGCGTGAACCCGCCCGCGACGCCGCGCCAATAGTGCCACGGACGGCGTGCGAACAGCGTCCGTCTCGCCGATGCGGCCCGGTGGTTCGGCGGCGGCCTTTACACGCGGGCGGCGCTCGTTCATGCTCCCGGCGATGTTCGTCATCGAACTGACCTACAAGGTCCCCCTCGCGAGGATTGACGCCAGCATGCGGGCGCACGTGAAGTTCCTGGAGAAGCATTACGCGTCGGGACACTTCCTCGTGTCGGGGCGCAAGATCCCGCGCGACGGCGGCATCATCCTGGCGATCGGAAAGAGCCGGGACGAGGTGGAGGCGATTGCCCGCGAGGATCCCTTCTGCGCCCGCGGCCTCGCCGACCTCCGCGTCATCGAGTTCCGCGTCAGCCAGAGAGCGGAGCACATCGACGAGCGGATCGCCGCCGGCGCGCCGTAGCCGGTACAGACCGCCGGCCGCAACCACCGCGACGCGCGGTCCCGGCGCCCGCCATCCGTGCAGTTCTCCTCGGCATGCCGAGCCCCGGGACGTTCGTCGTCCATCTATACTGCCGGCATGTGGAGCCTTCTCCCGGTCCTCTGCCTCACGTCCCTCGGCGCACCGGCGGCCCAGCTACCGGCGGCGCAGCCACCCGCGGCGCAGTCGTCCGCCGAAACCGAGGTCCGGACGGTCGTGCGCCAGTATGTCGACGCGCGGCAACTGCACGACGCCGCCGCGATCGAGTCGATCTTCACCGCCGATGCCGACCAGCACACGACGTCGGGTGAATGGCGGCGTGGACGCGGCGAAGTGATCCGTGGGTCGATGGAGTCATCGACGCGGAATCCCGGAAAGCGCAGCATCACGGTCGAGACGGTCCGCTTCATCACCCCTGACGTGGCACTCGCGGACGGTCCCTACGAAATCACCGCGGACGGCAACGTCCGGCGAATGTGGACCACGATCGTCCTCGAGCGTGAGAGCGGCGCGTGGCGGATTACGGCGATTCGCAACATGGTGCCGGCGGCGAGTCCGGCCGGTCCGTCGCGCTGAGTGCCCATACCCTTGACGTTGGTTCCCGCGGTCGTGCTTCGTCCGTTCGAGTGCGCTCTCGTGCCCTGTTGCTCTGGCGCGGGAGTCGCTGGTGTGCCCGGATCTCGCGCACGGGCACGCCCGCTCGCAGGAGGTCGAGGCATGAAGGTCGCAGTCCAGATGGAGTTCAGGGCCGATCGCAAGGACCCGCTCGCCCACCTCGTTCGGCGGGTCGCGGCGGAGCTCGGACGGAGCGGCCTGGTCCCCGAGATCGTGGCGACCTTCAGCGACGGCCCTGGCGGCATACGGATCGCGTCCGCGGTCGAGCGCGCACTCAAGAAGCACCCTCACCTGGCCCGCGCCCGAGTGGTTCGAGCCGGGCAGGTGATGACACAGCAACGTTGGCTGCGGCGGTCTCCGCCACGATGTCCGAGTGCTCCTGCGCAGCTGGTCGGACACGCCCGCACATCCTGCCCACCCCGTCGGCGCCGCCGGCAGCGCCGATATGCAACCATGAGGTTGCATATCGGCCGGCTGCCGTGATTCAATATGCAACCTGGAGGTTGCACATGACGAGCGATCGGATCGAGAAGAAGGTCCTGCTGCGTGCGCCGCGCGAACGTGTCTGGCGCGCGGTCAGCGACGCGGCCGAGTTCGGCAGGTGGTTCGGCGCCCGGCTCGACGGCCCGTTCGTCGCCGGGCGTACGCTGCGGGCGCGTATCGTCCCGACCGAGGCCGACGCGGACATCGCCGAACAGCAGAAGCCGTATGAGGGCATGGAGTTCGAAATCCGCGTCGAGCAGGTGGAGCCGATGCGGCGGCTGGCGTTTCGCTGGCACCCGGGTGCGGTGGAGGCGATCGACGCCGCGAACGACCCGACGACGCTCGTCACGTTCGAGCTGACGGACGCGCCGGGCGGGGTCCTGCTCACCATCGTCGAGTCGGGCTTCGACGGGATTCCGCTGGCGCGCCGCGCCCAGGCGTTCAAGGAGAACGAAGGCGGCTGGGAGGCGCAGACTCGCCTGATCGAGAAGTACCTCGCCGCACAGCCGGCTGGCTGAGGCTGCCATGTCCCGAAAGCGGGGCCGCCCGGAGGCGCTCGGCGAACGCGCGACGATGTTCGCGGCGCTCGGCGACGAGACCCGGCTGCGCCTTGTCGCGCGCCTCTGCGAGGAGGGCCCGCTGTCGATCGCGCGGCTGGCCGAAAGCCAGCCGGTCACGCGCCAGGCGGTCTCCAAGCACCTGCACGCGCTGGAGCGTGCCGGCGTCGTGCGCAGCAGCCGCGCCGGACGGGAACGGATCTGGGAGCTGCGACCCGCCCGGCTGTCGGAAATCCGCCGGCACCTAGACGACATCTCGAAGCAGTGGGATCGTGCGCTCGGACGTCTGCGGGCGGTCGTCGAGGAGGGTTGAGGCGGCGCGAGTCTGCGTCGCCCCGGTCGATTGGCCCGACGGTGGCCGGCCAACCAGGGTGCCTCTCGGCCTTCGCATCGAACCCGGCGAATGAACCCGTCGGTCATGACGAAGTTCACCAGCGCCAGCATGCGCGCTGCCGACCAGGGATCCAGGTGCCGCGGTCGAACGGCCGTGTTCGCGACGCGGTTCCACCCGGGGCGAGTCTTCGTACCAGAACCGCGCAATCTCGGACTGCTTCGGCGTATGGTTCGTGCTGTCGATCCTGCCAATCGCCTGCACGTGCGCCCGATCGCGCGCGTACTGCACACTCGACAGGCTCAACGGTCCTCGAGCTCGCGGCCGCGGAGATCGATAATGAATGGCGTCATCCGGCCCAGCCCGGCTGTGCGGAGAAGTCGAACGGCGGCTGCGCGCACGTTCAAGCGCCGCTTCGCCCACGCCACCGGCCTGACACTCAGCGGTAGGTCCAGCGGCTGCGCGTCGACTCGAGCTCGCGCGGACGTAGTCCGATCCGCCTTGGCGGCGCGGGTGGTGAACCAGGAGGTCACGATGTGGTCGCTCAAGCAATCGGTGCCGGAGCTGATGCGCTGGTTCCCGGTCCTCTCGGGCCTGAGCGCCATGGCGCTCGCGGTTGGACCTGCGCCGCCGCCTTCACCGCCGATGACGCCGTTCGAACGGCAGCGGCTGGTGGCGCACCTCGAAATGACCGGCAGCTGGTTCGTCGACGAGGTGTCCGGCCTCAGTCAGGCGCAGCTCGACTTCAAGCCGTCGCCCGACGCCTGGAGCATCATGCAGGTCATCGACCACCTGGTGGTCGTCGGCCCGATCTACTGGAAGGACCTGCAGGCGGGGGTCAAGGGGCCTGCGGCAACGCAGCCAAGTCACATGAGCGATGCAGACGTGCTCTGGTACGGAATCGACCGGACGCGGCGGGAACAGGCGATCCCGGCCGAGGTGCCCCAG
The DNA here is from genome assembly GCA_048594975.1 of Vicinamibacterales bacterium. GTDB lineage: Bacteria > Acidobacteriota > Vicinamibacteria > Vicinamibacterales > 2-12-FULL-66-21 > JBMDXB01. The sequence goes on from JBMDXQ010000137.1 coordinate 25,960, forward strand.
GGGCGCCTGCGCAACCTGGGCGAGGCGCTCGACGCGTATCGCGCGAATCACACGCGGCTGCTGCGCTACATCGAGACGACCGACGACGATCTCCGCAACCGCCTGGTGCAACGGCAACGCTCTGACGCCTATCAGTGGGCCCTGCTCATCTCGACACACGAGCAGCGGCACATCCTGCAGATCAGGGAGGTCAAGGCGCACCGGGCATTCCCAAGGACGGCGCGCGACCGCTGAGGCGCACCGGGCAGGACCTGGTGCTCGGCCCGGGCTCCCCGATGCCCAGGCGGTGGTCGCCGTGCTGGACGCGTGCTGCCGCAGGCAAGAACCTCGACGGGCCGTGTCGATCTCGTCGACCCTCAGTCGTCGCCTGAATGACGGTAATCGGCGGCGAAGCCCCGCCAACGAAAAGTCGGAGTAGGAATGACCATCGCCGATTACCCCCTCCACAGATCCGGACGTGCGGGATAACCGCATCCGGCTCTTGCCTTGGGTCGTGACGGCGAAGCGCACGCGCGGATAGGGATGACAGATCCGTGGGGTCGGTACATCTCGCCGGTTTAACCGGCGCACGGAGAAACCGATGAGGGTCATGGTGATCGTGAAAGCCACGAAGAACAGCGAGGCGGGCCTCATGCCGGGCGAGCAGCTGCTCGCCGAGATGGGCAAGTACAACGAAGAGCTGGTGAAGGCGGGCCTCATGCTCGCCGGCGACGGCCTGCACCCGAGCTCGAAGGGCAAGCGGATCAGGTTCGCGGGCGGCAAGCGCACCGTTGTCGACGGCCCGTTCGCCGAGACGAAGGAGCTCATCGCCGGGTTCTGGATCTGGCAGGTCCGGTCGATGGATGAGGCGGTCGAATGGGCGCGCCGCTGCCCCGATCCCATGCCTGGCGAGGACGCGGAGCTCGAAATTCGTCCGATCTTCGAGGCCGATGACTTCGGCGAGGAGTTCACACCCGAACTGCGCGCACAGGAGGAGCGCCTCCGCCAGGAGATCGAGCGGCGGACGAAGCGGGTGTGAGTCCGGCCATGCGCGACTCCAAAGCGCTCACGCGAACGACGGTCGAGACCGTCTGGCGCATCGAGGCCCCGCGGCTCATCGGAGGCCTCGTGCGCTTCGTTCGCGACCTCGATCGCGCCGAGGACCTCGCGCAGGAGGCGCTCCTGACCGCTCTCGAGTGCTGGCCGGGGACGGGCATCCCCGACAACCCGGGCGCGTGGCTGATGACGACGGCGAAGAACCGCGCGGTGGATGCGGCGCGGCGACGCGCGATGATGGACGGAAAGCACGGCGAGATCGAGCGCAGCGCGCCGAAATGGACGACGCTCGACGTCGGGGCGCTCGACGGGCCGGTTGGCGACGACGTGCTCCGGCTGGTGCTCATCACCTGCCACCCGGTCCTCTCCAAGGACGCGCGCGTGGCGCTGACGCTCCGGCTGGTCGCCGGACTCTCGACGGCGGAAATTGCGCGTGCGTTCCTTACGACCGAGTCGACGATCGCCCAACGGATCGTTCGCGCGAAGCGGATCCTGTCCGAAGCCAGGGTTCCGTTCGAGGTCCCGAGCGGCGACGATCTGCGCGCGCGGGTTCCCCCCGCGCTGGAAGTCGTCTACCTGATTTTCAACGAAGGGTATGCGGCGACGGCCGGCGACGACTGGTTCAGGCCGGAGCTGTGCGAGGAAGCGATGCGCCTGGGGCGGCTCCTCACCGGGCTCGTGCCCGACGAACCTGAAGTGCACGGTCTGCAGGCGCTGATGGAGCTCCAGGCCTCGCGCTCCAGGGCTCGGACCGGGGCGGGCGGCGCACCGGTGCTCCTGTTCGATCAGGATCGCGGCAAAATGGGACCGCCTGCTCATCACGCGCGGCCTCGCCGCCCTGGAACGCGCCGAGGCGCTGGGCCGGCCGCTCGGTCCGTACACGCTGCAGGCGGCGATCGCCGCCTGCCACGTGCGCGCACGCACGCCCGGGGAGACGGACTGGACGCGGATCGTCGCGCTCTACGACGCGCTCGCCGAGATTACGGGTTCCCCCGTGGTCGAACTGAACCGGGCGGTCGCGATTGCGATGGCCTACGGCCCGGCGGAGGGTCTCTCGCTCGTCGACGAACTGGCGCGCGATCCGGCGCTTCGGAACTACCGCCTGCTGCCCGCGGTTCGCGGTGACCTGCTGCTGAAGCTCGGCCGGAGCGCCGAAGCGAGGATCGAGCTGGAGAGGGCCGCCCGCATCGCAACCAACGCACGCGAGCGCGATCTCCTCCTCGCGCGCGCGGCCAGTTGCATCGGCTCCGGATCCGACACGGTGAGCTGACCGTGCCGCCGGGTGCGGCTGATGTTTTCGTCACCAGTTCATCGGTCGAAATGAACACGCAGGTCGGCACGTCGAGGATTTTCTGCCACGCGCCGGGGCCGCCCGGCGGGAGGCGTGAACGTGCTCTTTACCAAACGGCTTCGCGAGGGTATCCGCCGCCGCCGCATCTGCTGCAGCGTCCGCGTCTGGACGCGTCCGCACGTCAAGGAGGGCGGCCGCTACCGGATGGACGACGGGCACGTCGTCGTGGACTCGATCACGTCGATCGGCGCCGGCGACATCACCCACGAGCTGGCATGCGAATCTGGCTTCGGCAGCGTGGAGGACCTGCTGCGGGTCGCGCGCCACGGCCGCGGACAGAATATCTACCTCGTACGGTTTCACTACCTGCCGCCTGGTGGCTGGGACACGCCCCGTACGGCACCTCGCCGATCATCCTGAGCGAGGCGACGCCGGCTTGGCCGCACCACCCGACGGGCGCTAGACTGCGACTGTGCCGGAGACCTTTATCGCCCTGGAAGAGCAGTTCCGTGCCCTCGCGCACGCGCTGCCCGACGGCATCGTGGTGGCCAGGAACGAGCGCATCGTCTTCGCCAACCTGGAGGCCGCTCGACTGAGGGGTGCCGACGACGCGCGAGAGCTGGCCGGCCAGCCGGTATACGACCTGTTTCACCCCGGCGACCGCGATGCCCTTCGCAACCGGGTGGACCGCACCCTCGGCGGCGAGCTCGTTCCGACCGCGGAATACACGCTGCTGCGCGGTGACGGATCGGCAACCGCGGTCGAGGTCAGCACGACGCTCGTGGCGGATCGCGCCGTGGCGCTGGTCGTGCGCGACATCAGCGAGCGCAAGCGCGCAGAGGCGGCGCTGCGCGAGAACGAGGAGCGGCTCACGCTGGCGTTCGCCGGCGCCCAGGAAGGCGTCTGGGACTGGAGTCTGGAAACCGGCGCGGTCGTCTACTCGCCCCGCTGGAAGGAGATGCTCGGCTACGCCGACGACGAGATCGAACCGCACGTCCGTGCCTGGGAGCGGCTGCTGCACCCGGATGACCGGCCGGCGGTCGAGGCGATGCACGAAGCGGTGCTGCGGGACCGGGAGCCGTACCAGGGCGAGTTCCGCCTTCGTCACAAGGATGGGCACTACATCCACGTGTTGACGCGCGGCCTGCCGATCCGGCGCGACCCCGACGGCCCCGTGGTGCGCATCGTCGGCACGCACCTGGACATCAGCGACCGCAAGCGGACCGAGTCTGCGCTGCGCGAAAGCGAGGAACGCCTGCAGCTGGCATTCGCCGGCGCGCAGGAAGGCGTCTGGGACTGGAACCTGGAAACGAACGCCGTCGTGTACTCGCCGCGCTGGAAGGAGATGCTCGGCTACGCCGACGACGAGATCGAACCGCACGTCAGCGCCTGGGAGCGGCTGGTGCACCCCGACGATCGCGCGATCGCCGATCGCGCCAACGAGAGCGTCGCGCGTGGGCAGCCGACTTACGAGGCCGAGTTCCGGCTCCGCCACAAGGACGGCCATTACGTGCACGTGCTGTCGCGCGGGTTCCCGGTCCGGCGCGAGCACGACGGCCCGGTGGTCCGCATCGTCGGCACACACTTCGATCTCACCGACCGCAAGCAGGCTGAAGAGGCGCGCGAGCGCGAACGCAACGAACGCGCGCGCACCGAGCTCCTTGGGCGGCTGGTGTTTGCCCAGGAAGACGAACGGCGACGCATTGCGCGCGAGATGCACGATCAGTTCGGCGAACAGCTGACCGCGCTCGGATTGCGCATACGGATGCTGAAGGAGGCCGCCGCCGGCAGCGACGACCTGTCGACGCAGATCGAGGCCCTCGAACAGGTCGCGCAGCGGCTCGATCAGGACGTGGATCACCTGGTGTGGGAACTGCGGCCGACGGCGCTCGACGACCTCGGACTTCGCGCCGCGCTGGCCAACTACATCCAGGACTGGTCGCTGCGAGTGCGCGTCTCCGCGGAACTTCACACCACCGGATTGACCACCGAACGGCTCGCGTCCGAGATCGAAACGACGCTGTATCGAATCGCCCAGGAAGCGCTGAACAACATCGCCAAACACGCGCGCGCCGCGCACGTCGAGATCATTCTCGAGCGCCGGGCCGATCTGGTTTCGTTGATCGTCGAGGACGATGGCGTCGGCTTCGACACGGCCGGTATGGACGGCGAACGGCGCGGGTTCGGCCTGCTGGGCATGCAGGAACGTGCGGCATTGGTCGGCGCCACATTGCAGATCGAGTCGTCGCCCGGCGAAGGCACCACGATCTTTGTACGGATGCCGACATCTCCAGTGGCGGCCCTCTCGTCTTCGCCTGCGGGCTTCGGTGTGGCAGGGAAGCATGCCTGATCCGAGCGGCCGGCTCCGCATCCTGCTCGCCGACGATCACGTCGTCGTGCGTGAGGGGCTGAAGCTGGTCATCGAAGGCCAGAAGGACATGGTCGTCGTCTCCGAAGCCGGCGACGGCGCCAGTGCGATTCAGCAGGCGCAGGAGCTGCGGCCGGACGTCGTCATCATGGACATCTCGATGCCGGGGATGAACGGATTGGTGGCGACGCGTACGCTGAAGCGGGTGCTCCCGAACTGCGTCATCGTCACCCTGACACGGCATGGCGACGATGCCTATCTGCAGGAATTGATGCGTGCGGGGGCGTCCGCATAC
>JBMDXQ010000138.1:0-99740 GCA_048594975.1 Vicinamibacterales bacterium
GCCGTCGATGCGGAAGCGGACGCGGAACTCCTTCTCGTACGGCTCGATGTGGATGTCACTCGCGCCCTTCTGAATCGCCGACATCAGCATCAGGTTCACCAGACGGATGACCGGCGCCTCGCCGCCCTGCCGCTCGAGCGAAGCGACGTCGATCTGATCCATCTCCTCGAGGACCTCGACGTCCTCGTCGACAATCTGCGAGGTCGTCTCCTCGAGCGCCTTGGTGACCATCTCCAGCGTCGCCGCGGCGGTGAGGTCCGCCTGCGGCGCCGCCAGGGCCGGGCTCCTGCCGCCGCGCCCCACCGGCTGCGCGGCCGGGTAATAGCGGTGGATCGCTTCGACCACCGCCGTCTCCGACGCCACCACCGGCTCGACGTTGTAGCCCGTCATGAACTTGATGTCGTCCATGGCGAACACGTTGGTCGGATCGGTCATCGCGATCGTGAGCGTCGCGCCGGACCGGCTGAGCGGGATGATCTGGTACTTGTGCGCGGTCTCAGAGGGGATCAGCTTGATGACCCCCGGCTCGATGTCGAACTGCGCGAGGTTGATCGAGGGAACGCCGTACTGCTTGCTGAGGAGGGAGGTAATCTCGTCGTCTTTGACGAACCCGAGCTTGACGAGATTGAATCCGAGCTTGCCGCCGTGCGACTTCTGGTAGTTCAGCGCCTCCTGCAGTTGCGCAGGCGTAATGCGCTTCTCCTTGAGCAGCAGCTCGCCAATGCGGACGGCCATCGTTCAGATTGAGAGTCCGAGACGGAACCAAAGGGGCCAGGGAGTCTGTTGGGGAGAAAATGATGGTATACCATTGACACTTTTTGTCAAGTGACGAGGGCCTCGCGCGCCCGCAGTTTGCGCGATCCTGTGCGAGTTTTTGTCAGTAGACGAACCTCGCCGCGACGCCCCACCCGCGAGCGCTGCGCTCGGATCCCATGGTCGCTTGGGCATCCACCAGAACCGCTCCCCGTATCGCGTAACTCCCTCCTACGCTGGCCGTTGCCGCGCGCCCGGGCAGGTCCCCGCCGAGCGTGTTGAACCGCATGCCCCCTCGCGCGACGACTCGCGCCGCCAGCCGTGCCTCGGTTCCCAGCGCGATGTCGCGAACCTCGCCAAACGGACCGCGCGTCCTGGTCAGATCGAAGTCCGCAGCCACCGTCCAGCCCCGGGCCGCGAGCACCGACACGCCGGCGCGCGCCTGCCGTTCGAGCGTCAGCGGCACACCGCTCAGGGTCGGGAACTCCAGGTCGCGAACGTTGCGAACCGTCAGCCCGGCACGGAGAGGGCCGACACGGCCGACAACGCCGAGGTCGGCGTCGAACTCCGTGGCCGAACGACCCGGCAGATCCATGTCTCCGAGCAGAGCCTCGCGGTTCGTGTCGGCGACGATTGCGAGCGCCGCCGTTCCCCGCACCGCCTTCAGCGTTGCTCCGATCGCGAGCCCGTCGGTCAGCGACTGCACCACCGTCGCGCCCACGTGGTGGGTGACCAGGCTGTCGAGACGCACCTGGCCGGGTCCGATCACCGTGCCGCCGAGCTGCCCGCCGGCGGCGGACAGATCCGGCGGCGCGAGCGTCGTCGACCGCAGGCGGTAATACGACAGGCCCAGCGCGGGGGTGCCCAGCGCGATGAGGAACCCGGAACGGCTTCCGGCGGCAGGTTCGTCCAGGCCCGTGCGGCCCTCGGTTCTGTCGACGACGAGCGAGAAGTATGACCCGGTCGCCAGCGCGCCGGGATTCCAGTACACGGCCGAGGCGTCGTCGACCACAGCAACGAACGCGCCGGACATTCCGGCTGCCCGTGTGCCGACGGCATCCACGGGCTGCCCTGACGCCTGAAGGGGTGTACCGACGAGGACGGCGGCCGCAAAAGCGGCCCGCGAGAGGGCCGGGTTCATGCCGATCAGCTTAGCGTACGGGCGTGGCCGCCCAGCCCGCCGGTAGTCCCTAACCTACACCACTGGAGGCACTTCCCGGGCCGGCAGCTGAACAACGGAGGCGATTCTCTCGTATCCAACTGCTGTACAATGACGTCAGCGCGGCGGACGGTTCCCGCCGGCTGTCCTCGTACACAAACTTATGCCTGACGTCTCACTTGAAACCGGGGCGACCCCTGCCCCGCTGCCGCTGTGGTCGCGCGTCATCGGCGTGATCACGTCGCCCGGCCTCACGTTCAAGTCCATCGTGGCGCACCCGAAGTGGCTCGGCGTGCTGGTGCTCACCGCGGTCATCGGCGCGATCTTCGCCGCCCTGCCGATGACGACCGAGGGCGGGCAGCAGGCGGCCATCGACACCAACGTGAAGGCGATGGAGTCTTTCGGCATGCAGGTCAGCGACGAGACGTATGCCGCGATGCAGCGCGCCGCCAGCCGAATGCCGTACCAGACGGCGATCACCGTGCTCATCGCGGCGCCGCTCATGTCGGTCGTCCTGTCGGGGATCCTGTTCGCCATCTTCGCGATCGGCGGCGGCGGCGCCACGTTCAAGCAGGTCTTCGCCGTCTTCGTGCACTCGGGAGTGATCAGCACGGTGGGTGGCATCTTCACCGGGACGATCAACTACTTTCGCCAGTCGTCCCAGAGCGCGACCAACCTCGCGGTGATGCTGCCGATGCTCGAGGAGGGATCCTTCTTCGCGCGCCTCGCCGGCTTCGTCGACCTGTTCGTGATCTGGTGGCTGGTCGTGCTGTCGATCGGCCTGGCGGTGGCTTACGGGAAGCGGACGCAGACGGTCGCCATCACCATCTTCTCGATTTACGCCGTGATCGCCCTGGCCGTCGCCGGCATCATGTCGATGGTGGGGGGCTCATGAGCCGCAAGAAGAAGATCCTCATCGGCGCGGGGATCGTCGTCGTGCTCGGCGCCGTGGCCTTTGCCAACTTCAAGTTCAAGAAGACCGACGCCGTCACGGTCAATACCGAGGCGATCCAGAAGCGGCGCCTCGAGGCAATCGTCAACGCCTCGGGCAAGATCCAGCCGAAGACGCTCGTCAACATCAGCGCCGACACGAGCGGCCGCGTGACCGAGTTGGCCGTCAACGAAGGCGATCGCGTCAAGAAGGGTCAATTCCTGCTCCAGATCGACCCGCGGCTGCTGCGCACGCGCGTGCAAAGCGGCGAGGCATCCTACCGGGCGTCGCAATCGCAGCTGGAACAGCTCCGGCTGTCGCTGGAAGCGACGAAGGTCGCGCTCCAGCAGGCGGGAGACACCGCGAAGCGGCAGCGCGACCTCTGGAAGCAGGGGCTCACGACGCGCGAGGCGCTCGACCGCGCCGAAGCGGATCTGCGGACGCGGCAGGCCGACCTGCGCACGCAGGAGCAGCAGCTCCAGACGCAGCGCATGAACATGCAGCGGGAGCAGGCGACGCTCGACAGCGCGCGCTTCGACTTCCAGAAGGTCCGCATCGAGTCGCCGATCGACGGCATCGTCACGCGCCGCAACATCGAGGCGGGCGAGACGGCGATCATCGGGACGATGAACAACCCGGGCACCGTGCTGCTCACGATCGCCGACATGTCGGTGATCGAGGCGGAGGTGGAAGTAGACGAAACAGACGTTCCGAGCGTCGCGCTGGGCCAGAAGGCCAAGATCACGGTCGACGCGATGCCCGGCAAGACGTTCACCGCGAAGGTCACGGAGATCGGCAACAGCCCCATCCAGACGACGACCGGGGCCGCCGCCGCGGCGCAGGCGACCAACTTCAAGGTCGTCCTGACGGTGGATGGGGAGATCCCGGAGGTGCGGCCCGGCTTCACGTGCACGGCCGAGATCACCACCGCCGTGCGCGAGAAGGCGCTCTCCGTGCCGATCCAGGCGACGACGGTGCGCGAGGTCGTCGTCGACGACAAGGGCAACGTCGTCCGCGAGCCCACCGATCCGAAGGAGCGGCGCCGTCCGTCGGCCGGCACGGTGCAGGCGGCGGAGCTCAAGCCCGGCCAGGAACGGAAGGAGCTTGAGGGCGTCTTCGTGGTGCGCGACAACCAGGCCGGGTTCGTGCCGATCAAGACGGGCATCGCCGGCGAGAAGTACTTCGAGCTGCTCTCGGGGCTGAAGGAGGGCGACAAGGTCATCATCGGGCCGTTCGCCTCCGTCCGCGAGCTCCGGGACGGCGCCGCGGTGAAGGACGAGGGCGCGCCCACGACGCGTAGATGAACCAGTTCCTCGAAGCCGCCGGCATCGCGCTGAGCGCGATCTGGTCGAACAAACTGCGCTCGTTCCTGACCGTGCTCGGGAACATCGTCGCGGTGACGTCGATCATCGCCGTGGTGTCGCTCATCCAGGGGATGAACCAGTACGTCACCGACGCGATCGTCTCAGACGTCGGCGCCGACAATTTCATCATCCAGCGCACGCCGCCCATCCGCACCGAGGAAGATGAGGAGCGCGTCCGCAACAACCCGCGCATCACGCTCCCCGAGGCGGCGGCCATCCGCCGATACGGCGAGGCGGTCGGCGCCGTCACCGCCCAGGCCTACGGCGGGACGCGCATGGCCTTCGGCACGACCACGCTGAGCAGCGTCCGGATCCAGGGGGTCTCGCGCGAGTACATCCAGTTCGGCACCTTCGACGCCGAGATCGGCCGCATGATCAGCCCGGTCGAGATCGAGCGGAATCGGCAGCTGACGCTGCTCGGCGCGCAGACCGCCGAGCGGCTCTTTGGGACGCTCGATCCGATCAACAAGATGATCAAGATCGGCGGGCTGAATTTCCGGGTGGTGGGCGTCAGCCCCAAGAAGGGATCGATCTTCGGTGAGTCGCAGGACGAGTTCGCCATCATCCCGCTCGGCGTCTTCCAGAAGATGTTCGGGTCGCGGCAGAGCCTGCAGCTGCTGATCAAGCCGCGCTCGCCCGAACTGCTCAAGACGGCGATGGACGAGGCGACGGTCGCGATGCGGATCGAGCGCCGGCTGAAGCCGTCCGAGCCGGACAACTTCGGGATCTTCACCTCGGACACAATCCTGAACGTGTATTACGCGGTGACCGGCGGGATCGCCGCGGTGCTCATCGGCGTCGTCGCGCTGTCGCTGGTCGTCGGCGGCATCGTGATCATGAACATCATGCTGATGGTGGTGAGCGAGCGCACGCGGGAGATCGGGCTCCGGAAGGCGCTCGGCGCGCGCCGGCGCGACATCATGTGGCAGATCCTGACCGAGTCGGTGACGCTGTCGATGTTCGGCGGCGCGGTCGGCACGACCCTCGGCTTCGGCCTCGCCCTGCTCATCGCGGCGCTGACGCCGGTGCCGGCGGCGGTGCAGTTCTGGTCGGTGGTGATGGGGCTCGGCATCACCGCCGCAGTCGGGCTGTTCTTCGGGCTGTACCCGGCCATGCGGGCCGCGCGGCTGGATCCCATCGAAGCGTTGAGGCGGGAATAAATGGCCATCCGGGCCGGGCTCCTCGGCGAAGTCGTCGTGATGGCGTTCGCCACGTTGCGCACCAACAAGATGCGCTCGGCGCTCACCGTGCTCGGCGTCGTCATCGGCGTCATGTCGATCGTCGGCGTGACCGCGCTGCTGCGCGGGTTCGGCGACTCGGTCGAGGCCCTCTTCATGGAGATGGGCCCGAAGAACGTCACCGTTCAGAAGTTCGGGATGGTCAGTTTCTCCTCAGGCAAGGACTTCATCGAGATCATGAAGCGGCCCAATCTGACGCGGGCGGACGGCCACGCGATCGCGCAGCTGCCGTCGGTGGCGGTCGTGGACACCCTGCTCGGCCAGGCCGGCAACAGTGCGTCGCGCATCTACTACGCTAACGCCCGCACGAGACGGCTGCCGATCTTCGGTACCACCGAGAATTTCGCCGCGGTCAGCTTCCTGAAGGTCGACATCGGACGCCTGTTCACGTCCCAGGAAGTCGAGCACCGGCGGCAGGTCGTCGTCCTGGGGCAGTCGTCATATCAGTCGCTGTTTCCCAACATCGACCCGATCGGGAAGAAGGTCCGCATCGGGCAGAACGAATTCACGGTCATCGGCGTCTTCGGAAAGCGGCCCAGTCCGGGCGGTTTCGACATCGGCGTGGACGATTACGCCATCATTCCGTACAGCACGCACGAGAAGTTCTACGGCCGCGTCGTGAAAGCGCGTTGGACGGGCAGCTTCAACATGTCGTTGATGCGGTCGGCCATGATCGTCGTCGTCCCCAAGGAAGACGCGACACGCGATCAGGCAATGGCGGAGGTCGAGGAGCTGCTCCGCATCCGCCACAACCTCCGCCTCGACCAGCCGAACGACTTCGACCTCGTCACCCAGGACGTCGCGCTGAAGATCTGGAATCAGATCAGCCAGGCGATCTTCCTCGCGCTCGTCGTCATCTCGTCGATCGCGCTGATGGTCGGCGGCATCGGGGTGATGGCGATCATGATGATCTCGGTCACCGAGCGGACGCGGGAGATCGGCGTGCGCAAGGCGCTCGGCGCCCGCCGGCGCGAGATCCTGTGGCAGTTCCTCATCGAGGCGGGGTTCCTCACTTCGCTCGGCGGCCTGCTCGGCATCGTGCTCGGCAGCGCCATCGGCCTCGGCGTCCACTGGGCGACCGGTTTCCCGGTGTCGCTGCCCTTCTGGTCGTTCGCGCTTGGCATCGGCTTCTCGGCCGGGGTCGGGATCTTCTTCGGCCTCTATCCCGCCATCAAGGCGTCGCGCCTGGATCCGATCGAGGCGCTACGGTACGAGTAGCCAGCTTCCAGCTTCCTGCCGAGCACTGACCTTGCCCGGCGCCTCGCCTGGTGTAAGGAGGCGCTATGCAGGACTGTCGAACGCTGGTGGTATGGCAAAAGCTCTGCAAGCTGACACTCGATGGGTTCCCGCAGGAACTTGAGTATGATCTGCTTCTTGCGCGTGTCCTACGTTCCTGCAGGAGAAGGAGCACACACGCAGCTCACCGGTCAGCTCGTCGAGGTCAGGCGTATGGCTACGGGATTGATAGAATCCGTGAGATGACGCTGTAGCTGACCGCCGGGGATCGGCGACTCGTGCCGGGAACTGGCGACTCGAAGCTGGTAGCCGGAAGCTGGGAAACTGGGAGCTGGCAACTGGCAGCTGGCCTGGAGGGTACCCCTTATGAAGGTCTACGATGCGCAAGGCATCAGGAACGTCGCTCTGGTGGGCCATAGCGGCGCCGGGAAGACGCAGCTGGTTTCGGCGCTGCTCTTCGACGCCGGCGCGGTCAACCGGTTCGGTCGCGTGGACGAGGGCAACACCGTGACCGACTACGACGAAGAAGAGATCGCCCGCCGCCACACCCTGTCCTCCAGCCTCGCCCACGCCGAGTGGAACAAACACAAGATCAACATCATCGACACGCCGGGGATGGCCAACTTCCTGAGCGACGCGCGCGCGGCACTGCGCGTGGTGGACGCGGTGATCGTCGTCGTCGACGCGGTGGCGGGCGTCGAGGTCTCGACCGAGAAGGTGTGGGAAGCGACGCAGGAGCTCGAGCTGCCGCGCCTGGTGGTGCTCAACCGCCTGGACCGCGAGCGCGCCAGCCTGCAGCGCTCCGTCGAGTCGCTGCAGGCGGTGTTCGGCCGCACCGTCATTCCCATCCAGCTGCCGATCGGCGAAGAGAAGGCGTTTCGCGGCGTCGTCGATCTCGTGGCCATGAAGGCGTGGACGTTCGCCACCGACGGGAGCGGCAAGGCGAGCGAGGCGCCGATCCCCGCCGAAGTCGAGGCGGCGGCGCAGACTGCGCGCGAGGCGCTGATCGAGATGGTCGCCGAGGCCGACGATTCGCTGATGGAAAAGTTCTTCGAGGCGGGCACGCTGACCCAGGAGGAGCTGGTGGGGGGCCTGAAGCGCGGCATCGCCGCCGCGCGCATCTTCCCGGTGCTCTGCGCCTCGGCCACGGCCAACATCGCCGCGCAGCCGCTGCTGGAGGCGATCGTCGCGTACGTGCCGTCGCCGGCCGAGCGCCCGGCGAAGGCGAAGGACGCGTCCGGCAACGAGGATCGCGAGATCGCCGCGACCGACGGCGGCCCGGTCGCCGCGTACGTGTGGAAGACCGTCGCCGACCCGTTCGCCGGCCGCATCACCATGTTCAAGGTTCTGTCGGGATCGCTGAAGGCGGATTCCACGGTGCAGAACGCGACCCGCGACGCCGCGGAGCGGCTGGGGAGCCTGGTGCTGCTGCAAGGCAAGGCGCAGACGCCGGTGCCGGAGATCAAGGCGGGCGACCTCGGTGCCGTGGCCAAGCTCAAGGAGACGCTGACCGGCGACCTGCTGGCCGAGAAGCGCGTGGCCTTCACCGTGCCGGCCACCCGGTTCCCCGAGCCGGTCATCTCCTACGCGATCGAGCCGAAGAGCCGCGGCGACGAGGACAAGATCAGCACCTCGCTCAACCGCCTGCGCGAAGAGGACCCGACGATCAGCTTCAACCGCGATCCCCAGACCAAGGAGCTGCTGCTCGCCGGCCAGGGCCAGTCGCACATCGAGGTGACGGTCGCGAAGCTGAAGCGGCGGTTCGGCGTCGAAGTCAACCTGAAGCTGCCGCGCATCCCGTACCGCGAGACGATTGCGGCGGCCACCGAAGCGCACGGCCGGCACAAGAAGCAGACCGGCGGGCACGGCCAGTTCGGCGACTGCAAGGTGAAGTTCGAGCCGCTGCCGCGCGGCAGCGACTTCGAGTTCGTCGACGACATCTTCGGCGGCTCCATCCCGCGGCAGTTCATCCCCGCCGTGGAAAAGGGGATCCAGGAGGCGCGGATGCGCGGGTTCCTCGCCGGCTACCCGATGGTCGACTTCCGCGCCACCGTCTACGACGGCTCGTTCCACCCGGTGGATTCGAACGAGCTCTCGTTCAAGATGGCGGGGTCGCTGGCCTTCAAGGACGGGATGGCGCGGGCACGGCCGACGCTGCTCGAGCCGATCATGGACGTGGAGGTTTACGCCCCGAGCGACTACGCCGGCGACCTGATGGGGGACCTGAACGGCCGGCGGGGCCGCATCGGCGGCATGGACACGCGCGGCCTGATGACCGTGATCCGCGCCAAGGTGCCGATGTCCGAGATGCTCACCTACGAGCAGCACCTCACGTCGGCGACCGGCGGCCGCGGTTCGTACCACATGGAGTTCTCGCACTACGAGGAGGTGCCGGCGCACCTGCATGGCAAGATCATCGCCGCCGCCAAGGCCGAACGGGGACAGGAGGCGGCTGAGGAAGTGTGAGCAGAAACGTAGGAGGAGGAGGTTAGAACACGGTACGCAGACACAGGGAGGGCCGGCTCGCGATTGCGATGCCGGCCCTGTCACTTGTACGCGTGCTGCGTTCTTACTGTGACTTCTTACTGCTGACTTCTACGAGCCTCCTGCCTTCCTCGGGGCAGCAGACGTCTTGGCTTTGCCCTTGGGGTCTCCCTTGACGTGGCCCTTCTCGCGCTCGGGACGCGTCCTCTTGGTCTTCCTCTCCGGAGCCTCCTCGCTCTCGGCGGCGGGTTCGGTCTTGCCCTTGCCGCGCAACCGGCTGGCGGCGGCGCGCAGCCGGCCGCCCACGCCCTTCGGCTTCGCCGCTGCCTCGGTCTTCTCCGCCCCGGCGTTGGGATTGTACTCGCTGCCGACCAGCTCGATCTGCGCCTTTTCGGCGCTGTCGCCGCGGCGGAAGCCGATCCGCAGGATCCGCGTGTAGCCGCCCGGCCGGGTCTCGAACCGGGGGGCGATGGTGTCGAACAGCTTCCCGACGACCTCGCGGTCCTGGATGTCCTGCAACACCAGCCGCCGCGCGGTGAGCACGCGGCCGTTGGCGTCGCCGCCGGCCAGCCCGCGCTTGGCAATGGTGATCAGCCGCTCGACGAACGGCCGCAGCTCCTTGGCGCGCGGCACCGTCGTCTCGATCCGCTCGTAGCGGAGGAGCGCCGTGGCCTGGTTCCGCAGCATCGCGATGCGATGCTCGGTCACCCGGCCCAGTTTCCGATGTGCAACTCGGTGACGCATGATCGTGATCCTGGCGTCTTATTCCTGCGGCTGCGCGGTCGGCTGATCGAGGCGCATGCCCAGGCTCAGGCCCATGCCGCCCAGGATCTCCTTGATCTCGTTGAGCGACTTGCGGCCGAAGTTCTTGGTCTTCAGCATCTCGCCCTCGGTCTTCTGCACCAGCTCGCGAATCGTCCGGATGTTGGCGTTCTTGAGGCAGTTGTACGAGCGCACGGAGAGCTCGAGCTCCTCGACGCTCTTGTCCAGGTTCTCGTTGAGCGCCGCGTGCGGCTGGTCGGCCGAGGCGTCGAGCTGCAGGTCGCCGGCGTCCTCGAGGTTGATGAAGATGTTCAGGTGGTCGCGAATCAGCTTGGCCGAGAGCGACACCGCGTCGCGCGGGGTCACCGAGCCGTTGGTCCAGACGTCGACCGTCAGCTTGTCGTAGTCGGTGGCCTGCCCGATGCGCGCCGCCTCGACCAGGTAGTTGACCTTCTTGATTGGCGAGTGCACCGAGTCGATCGGGATCCAGCCGATGCCGAGGTCCTCGTCGAAGTTCTTGTCGGCCGAGACGTAGCCGCGACCGCGCTTCACCCGCATCTCCATCTGCAGCGTGCCGTGCTCGGCGACGGTGGCGATGTGCGTATCGGGTTCGAGGATCTCGACGTCGGCGTCGGTCTGAATGTCGCGCGCCCGCACCTCGCCCGCCCGGTCCACCCGCAGAAACAGGGTCTTGGTGGTGTCGACGTGCATCTTGAGCGGGATCTGCTTCAGGTTGAGGATGATGTCGGTCGCGTCCTCCACCACCCCGGGAATGGGCGAGAACTCGTGCAGCACGCCCTCGATCTTCACCGCCGTCACCGCCGCCCCTTCGATCGAGGAGAGCAGCACCCGCCGCATGGCGTTGCCGATCGTCGTCCCGAAGCCGCGCTCGAACGGCTGCGCATAGAAGCGGCCGAACCGGTCGGTCAGGGTCTCACGCTCGAACTCCAGCCGCTTGGGCCGCTGAAAACCTTTCCATAGCATGGCGTTCTCTTCCTCTCGCGTTCGCGCGCCCGGCACTGGGCGTCGCGCCAGACCTTCGGGTTCGCCCCCCGCCTCCCGCCGCAGGTCTGGGATGGCTGCGGGCAGGGGACTACTACGGACGCATGTCAATGCTGAATGTCGAATGCTGAATGCCGAAGGCCGCACATGCAGCCCTCAGCATTCGGCATGCAGCATTGACACCTTACTTGCTGTACAGCTCCACGATGAGCTGTTCCTGCACCGGCAGGTTGATCTGCTCGCGCGTGGGCAGCGAGGCGATCCGGCCGCTGAGCGTGCCGGAATCGAAGGAGATCCACTCCGGGATGCCGCGCCCCTTCACTTCCTCGATGGCATGCTGGATCGCAGCGTTCTCGGCGCTGCCGCGGACCGCGACAACGTCGCCCGCCTTGACCGAGTAGGAGGGCACGTCCACCTTCTTGCCGTTGACGGTGAAGTGCCCGTGGCGGACGAGCTGCCGCGCCTGCGCGCGCGAGGTCGCGAAGCCGAGCCGGTAGATGACGTTGTCGAGGCGCCGCTCGAGCAGCTGCAGCAGCGTCTCGCCGGTGATCCCGCGCTGCCGGTCCGCCATCTCGAAATAGCGGCGGAACTGGTTCTCGAGCACGCCGTAGATGCGCTTCACCTTCTGCTTCTCGCGCAGCTGCAGCCCGTAGCCGACCAGCTTCGCCTTGCGCAGCTTGCCGTGCTGACCGGGAGGCAGGTTGCGCTTCTCGATCGCGCACTTCTCGGTATAGCAGCGCTCCCCCTTCAGGAAGAGCTTCATCCCTTCACGCCGGCACAGCCTGCAGACTGCTCCAATATAGCGAGCCATTCTTCTCCTCTAACGCATGTCCTCTAACGCATGTCAATGCCGAATGACGAATGCGAATGCGAATGCCGGGACGGTCTTTCGTCGTTCGGCATTCGGCATGCAGCATTCGCCAGGATCAGACCCGTCTCCGCTTCGGCGGCCGGCAGCCGTTGTGCGGAATGGGCGTGACGTCGCGGATCGACTTGACGTCGATGCCGATCGTCTGCAGCGCGCGGATCGCCGACTCGCGCCCCGCGCCGGGGCCCTTCACCCGCACTTCCACGCTCCGCATCCCGAACGCCTTCGCCGCATTGCCCGCGGCGATCGCCGCCTGCGTCGCCGCGAACGGCGTCCCCTTGCGCGACCCCTTGAACCCGATGCCGCCGGCGCTCGACCAGGCGACGACGTTGCCGTCGGTGTCCGTAATGGTCACGACGGTGTTGTTGAAGGAGGCCTGGATGTGCGCGTAGCCGTGGTGCACCATGCGCTTCTCGCCCCGCTTCTTGAATGTCTTCTTCTTCGCGGGCCGCCCGGCCTTCTTCTTCTCCCCGGTTTCCGGCTGTGCCGACGCGTCAACTGGTTCGTTCTTCGCCATGCTCTTGGATCCTTGTCAGTCGCAAGTCGATAGTCGCAAGTCAGAGTCAGAGTCAGGGTCAAAGTCGACCATCGACGTACCACTCAAACGGTCTTCTTCTTCGCAACCGCGCCCTTGCGCGGGCCCTTGCGCGTGCGCGCGTTGGTGCGCGTGCGCTGCCCGCGCACCGGCAGGTTGCGCCGGTGGCGCATCCCGCGCCAGCTGCCGATCTCCATCAGCCGCTTGATGTTCATCGAGACCTCCTTGCGGAGGTCGCCCTCGACGCCGCCCTGTTCCTCGATCACCCGGCTGATCTTGCGCACGTCGTCTTCCGACAGGTCCTTGACGCGGACGTCCGGACTCACGCCCGCCGTGCCCAGAATGTCGTTCGACCGCTTGCGGCCGATGCCGTAGATGTAGGTCAGGCCGACCTCGATGCGCTTCGTGCGCGGAAGGTCAACGCCGGCAATACGTGCCATATCTCTGATCCTTTGTCGTGTGCAGTTTCCAGTCTCCAGTTCCAGCGAGCTTCCAGCCTGAACGCCGGAAGCTGCCCACTGGCAGCCGGCGACTTACCCCTGGCGCTGCTTGTGTTTCTGATTCGTACAAATGACGCGCACCACCCCGCGGCGGCGCACGATCTTGCACTTGTCACAAATCCGCCTCACCGACGTTCGGACTTTCATATTCCCTCACCGCTCCCCGTCGCGGAGCTTCTCGACGATCCGGCCGCGCGTCAGGTCGCGGGCCGACAGCTCCAGCCGGACCCGGTCGCCCACGACGATCCGGATGAAGTTGCGGCCCGGACCGCCCGGCGCGTGCGCGAGCACCTCGCGCTGGCGCTCGATCGCGACCCGGTACAGGCCGTGCGGCAGCAGCTCGAGCACGCGACCCTCCACGTGGCGCCGGCCGTCGGCGCGGGGATCGTCCTCGTTCACGGCGCCGTTGCGGCGCGCCCGGTCAGCACCTGCGGCCCGGTCTTGGTCACCGCGACGGTGTGCTCGAAGTGCGCCGAGAGGCTGCCGTCGCGGGTCACCGCCGTCCAGCCGTCGGCGAGCAGCTTGACGGCGGGCCGCCCCATGTTCACCATCGGCTCGATCGCGAGCACCATGCCCTCGGTCAGCCGCGGCCCGCGCCCCGGCTCGCCGTAGTTGGCGATCTGCGGCTCCTCGTGCAGTGCCGCGCCGATGCCGTGGCCGACGAATTCGCGCACCACCGAGAACCCGTTCGCCTCGACGTGGGTCTGGATCGCATGGCCGATGTCCGACACGCGCCCGCCCAGCCGCGCCTGCTCGATCCCCTTGGCCAACGCCTCCTCGGTCACGCACAGCAGTCGCTTCACCGCCGGCGTCACCTTCCCCACCGGGACGGTCACGGCCGAATCCCCGAAGTAGCCGTTCAGCTTCACGCCCATGTCGAGCGAGATGATGTCTCCCTCGGCGAGCGGCCGGTCCGATGGGATGCCGTGCACGACCTGATCGTTCACCGACGCGCAGAGCGTATTCGGATAGCCGCGATAGCCCTTGAACGCCGGCTCCGCGCCCGCCGCCCGCACCAGCTGCTCCGCTTGGCGATCGAGCTCCGCGGTGGTCACACCCGGCGCCACCGTCGCCGCCAGCTCCGCGAGCACGCCCGCGACCAGCTCGTTGGCGGCGCGCATGCGCTCGATCTGCGCCGGCGACTTGCAGACGATCACAGCGTGACGCCCTTGGTCATTGCCGCCGCCAGGGCCTCGTCCACCCGCCGCATGACGGCATCGGGTGGCGAGTTGCCGTTGATCTGCCGGAACGTCGGCCGCGCGGAGTAATAGTCGACGAGCGGCCTGGTCAGGCGCTGGTACACCTTCAGGCGCTCGCGCACGACCTCGACGGTGTCGTCGAGCCGTGCGACCAGCGCGCCGCCGCACCGCAGGCACGCGGTCGTCCAGTCCACCGCGGCGTTGGCGCCGCAGCCGCTGCAGATCCGCCGGGTCGCCATGCGGCGTATCAGCACCTCCTCCGGCACCACGATGTCGAGCACGAACAGCGAGCCGCGGTGTTCCACCATCCGGTCGAGCGTCGAGGCCTGCTGGACCGTGCGCGGGAACCCGTCGAGCACGAACCCGGCGCGCGCGTCCTCGCGCTGCAGGCGCTCGCCGACGATGCCGATCATCACGTCGTCGGACACGAGGGCGCCCGCGGCCATGGTGGCCCTGGCCGCCAGCCCGAGCTCGGTGCCGTTCTGGACCGCCTCGCGCAGGATGTCGCCGGTCGAGATCTTCGGCACGCCCCGCGCACGCGCGAGGCGCTCGGCCTGGGTGCCCTTGCCCGCCCCCGGCGGGCCGAGGATCACGACGTTGAGCGCCGTGGCGCCCGGCTGCGCGCTCACCCTCTCAGCCCCGCCTTCCGCGGATGCGCGTCTTCTTCATGAAGCCGTCGTAGTGCCGCATGATCAGCTGCGACTCGATCTGCTGCACCGTGTCCATCGCCACGCCGACGATGATGAGCAGCGACGTCCCGCCGAAGTAGAACTGGACGTTCAATCCCTGGGTGACGAATGCCGGCAGCCAGACGTCCAGCTTGGGCCCGATCCACGGGATGGGCGCGACCTTGAAGCCGCTGATCAGGAACTGCGGCAGGATCGCGACAATCGCCAGGTAGATCGCCCCGACCAGCGTGAGCCGCGTCAGGATCGTGTCGATGTACTCCGCGGTCCGCTTGCCCGGGCGGATGCCGGGGATGAAGCCGCCGTACTTCCGCATGTTCTCGGCGACGTCGTCCGGGTTGAAGATGATCGCCGTGTAGAAGTAGCAGAAGAAGATGATGCCGGCGACGTAGAGCAGGTCGTAGAGCGGCATCCCGGGGGCGATCGCGTCGAGAGCGCCGCGCGCCCAGTGATCGGCCGGCACCACCGCGGCGAAGGTCGCCGGGAACGCCAGGATCGACGAGGCGAAGATGACCGGGATGACGCCGCCGGTGTTCACCTTCAGCGGGATGTGGGTGCTCGACCCGCCGTACATCCGGCGGCCCACCATCCGCTTCGCGTACTGCACCGTGATCCGCCGGTGCCCGCGCTCAACGAACACGATCGCCGCGATCACCAGGATCATGAGCACGAGCAGCAGGATGATGCGGAACAGGCTCATTTCGCCGGTGCGCATCTGCTCGACGGTGATCAGCACCGCCTGCGGCAGCCCGACGACGATCCCGGCGAAGATGATGAGCGACATGCCGTTGCCGATGCCGCGCTCGGTGATCTGCTCGCCCAGCCACATGACGAACATGCTGCCGGTGGTGAGCGTGAGGATGGTCATCAGCCGGAACGTCCAGCCCGGGTCGTAGACGAGCGGCAGCCCGCCGACCAGCTCGGTGTTGCGCTCGAGGAAGAACGCGATGCCGAGCGACTGCACCACGCTCAGCAGCAGCGTGCCGTAGCGGGTGTACTGCGTGATCTTGCGGCGGCCCAGCTCCCCTTCCTTCGACAGACGCTCGAGGTACGGCCAGACGACCGTGAGCAGCTGCAGGATGATCGACGAGCTGATGTAGGGCATGATGCCCAGCGCGAAGATGGTCATCTGCGACAGGTTCTGGCCGGAGAACATGTCGTAGAGGCCGAACATCGTGTTCCTGGCCTGGTCGGCGAGGATCTTCAGCGCTTCCGTGTTCACCCCGGGCGTGGTGATGTGGCTGCCGACGCGGTAGACCGCAAGGATGCCGAGCGTGAAGAGGACACGCTTGCGGAGATCCGGGACCGCGAAGACGTTCTTGAAGCTTTCGACTGCCATGGGTGTTACGCGAGCACTTCCGCGCGGCCGCCGGCGGCCGCGATCTTCTCCGCTGCCTTGCCGCTGAACCGGTGGGCGCGCACGGTCAGCGCTTTGCCGATCTCCCCGCGCGCCAGCACCTTGACCTGCCCGGCGCGGCCGATCAGGCCGCGCTCGCGCAGCCGCTCCGGCGTGACCTCGGTGCCGGCGTCGAAGCGCTCGGCGAGCGTGTCGAGGTTCACCACCTGGAACTCCTCGCGGAACCTGTTGTGGAACCCGCGCTTCGGCACGCGGCGGTGCAGCGGCATCTGGCCGCCCTCGAACCCGCGCTTGTGCTTGAACCCGGAACGCGACTTCGCGCCCTTGTGCCCGCGTCCGGCGGTCTTGCCGTGACCCGAGCCCTGGCCGCGGCCGATCCGCTTCTTCGCGTGCTTGGCACCCTTGGGAGGACGAAGGTGTGACAGATCCATCGTTGTGTCTCGTGCCGGGGCGGTTCGCGCACCGCCCCAACGGGGGTTATTACACCCTCACCAGGTGAAGAACCATGTGAATCAAAACGCGCGTCTCCGGCGTGTCGAGCAGTTCCACCGTGTGCCGGATGCGGCGCAGCCCCATGCTCTCGACCACCGTCGCCTGCTTGCGGTCGATCGGCCTCTTGTCGAGCCTGACCTTGACGGTCGGCCCCGCCGCCTTCGCCGCTGCGCGCCTGGTCATGACGCCGACGCCTCCACGTCCTCTTCCTTGCCGCGCAGCCGCCGGACACTGCCAGGGTCCCGCAGCTCCCGAAGGCCCTGGAAGGTCGCGCGCACGACGTTGTGCGGGTTCGCCGAGCCAATCGACTTCGTCAGCACGTTCTGGATGCCGGCCGACTCCACCACGGCGCGGACCGCGCCGCCGGCGATGATGCCGGTGCCGTCCGGCGCCGGCTTGAGCAGCACCTGACCCGCGCCGAACCGCCCCAGCACCGGGTGCGGAACGGTCGACCCCTGCAGCGGGACGCGGATCAGCGACTTTTTCGCCGCCTCGATGCCCTTCTTGATCGCAGACGGCACTTCCTTCGCCTTACCGACGCCGAAGCCGACCACGCCGTGACCGTCGCCGACGACGACCAGCGCGCTGAAGCTCAGGTTCTTGCCGCCCTTGACAACCTTGGTGACGCGGCTGATGTTCACCACCGTGTCCTTCAGGTCGAGCTGCGACGGGTCGATCTTCTCGCGTGTTTCAATCATGTGTAATCTCGCAGGGGCGCTTCGCCAACCGCCCCTCCATCAGAATTCCAGTCCGGCGTCGCGCGCCGCCTCGGCCACCGCGCGGATCCGGCCGTGATAGAGGAAGCCGCCGCGATCGAAGACCACGCGCTTGATGCCCTTGGCGATGAGCCGCTCGGCGATGGCCTTGCCCAGCAGCTGGGCGCCCGCCTTGTTGCCCGGACGCGCCGGGCCGCCCAGCTGCGGCTTGAGCGCCGGCTCGGTGCTCGCTGCCGAGGCGATGGTCGTCCCGCTCATGTCGTCAATCACCTGCGCGTAGATATGCGACACGCTGCGAAAGATGCGCAGCCGCGGCCGCTCCGGCGTGCCGGCGATGCGCTTCCGCTGCCGCAGCCCGATGCGCACCCGCCGGTCCTTCTTCGTATTGATCTTCATCTCATTTACCGACGACCAGTTGCCAGCCGGAAGCTGGCCCACTGGCGACTTACTTGGCTCCGGTCTTGCCTGCCTTCTTCTTCAGCATCTCGCCGGTGTAGCGCACGCCCTTCTGCTTGTAGGGATCGGGCTCGCGCAGGCGCCGGATGTTGGCCGCCACCTGGCCGACCGCCTGCCGGTCGATCCCGGTCACGGTAATGTGCGTCTGCCTGTCGATGGCGACGTCGATGCCCTGCGGAATGTCGAACACCACCGGGTGCGAGTAGCCGAGCGCGAAATGCACCTGTTTGCCCTTCAGCTCGGCGCGGTAGCCGACGCCGACGATGTCGAGTTCCTTCTTGAAGCCCTCGGTCACGCCGCGAACGGCGTTGGCCACCAGACTGCGCGCCAGGCCGTGGAACTTGCCGAGCTCCGGGTCCTCGCGCAGCGTCTTCGCGTGCAGGTGGTCGCCTTCGACCTCGACGCCGATGCCAGCCGGCAGCGGCTGCAGCAGCTTGCCCTTCGGCCCCTGCACTTCGACGGCACCCGGGCGGACGTCCACCTTGACGCCCCTGGGGATAGTGATGGGTTTCTTACCGATTCTGGACATTGCCTATCCTGTCAATGCCGTGTGCTCACTACCGTCTGTCGGAGCACGACATTCAGCATTCAGCATTCAGCATTTGACTCGCTACCACACGTTACAGAGCACCTCGCCGCCCACGCCGGCCCTGACCGCGTCGCGCCCGGTCATCACGCCCCGTGACGTCGTCAGGATGGACGTGCCGAGCCCGGCGAGCACCTCCGGCACGTCGTCGCGTCCGAAGTAGACGCGGCGCCCGGGACGGCTGACCCGCTCCAGCCCGGTGATGACGCGCTCGCCGCGCGGGCCGTACTTGAGGAAGAGGCGGAGCTGCGCCTGCGCCTGCTTGCCCGCCTCCGGCTCGAGGACCTTGAAGCCGGCGATGTAGCCCTCGTGCTCGAGAATGCGCGCGATCTCCACCTTGATTCGCGACGACGGCATGTCCACGCGCGGGTGGCGGCCGATGGTCGCGTTGCGGATGCGCGAGAGCATATCTGCGATTGGATCTGTCATTTCGTTCCTGACCTTGTCAGTCGTAAATCGCTAATCACTAGTCACGGTCAGAGTCGCCAGTCAGAGTCAGAGTCGAGACTCTGTACTCCGATGAACTTGTCTTTGTCTCTGACTCTGACTCTGACTCTGACTCTGACTTTCGACTAGCGACTTTCGACTCTTCAACATCGACTCGTCCCTACCAGCTGCTCTTGGTGACCCCGGCGATGTCCCCCTCGAGCGCCAGCGTGCGGAAGCAGAGGCGGCACAGGGCGAACTTGCGCATGTAGGCCCGCGGGCGCCCGCAGCGCTGGCAGCGGTTGCGCAGGCGGATGCGGTACTTCGGGGCCTTGGCTTCCTTCGCGATCTTGGCGGTTGTGGCCATCGTGTGTCCTATCAGCGACGTGCTGCCGGCTGCTCCCTGCCTGCTGCCGACTCCTACTGGTTTCTGAACGGCATGCCGAGCAGCTGCAGCAGCTTGCGCGACTCCTCGTCGGTGCGTGCGCTCGTCACCACCGAGATGTTCATGCCGCGCGCCTTGTCGACCTTCATGTAGTCGATCTCGGGGAACAGGAGCTGGTCCTTGAGGCCCAGCGTGTAGTTGCCGCGGCCGTCGAACCCGCGCGGCGAGACGCCGCGGAAGTCGCGGACGCGCGGCAGCGCGACCGAGATCAGCCGGTCGAGGAACTCCCACATGCGCTCGCCGCGCAGCGTGACCATCGTGCCGATGGGCATGCCTTTACGCACCTTGAACTGCGCGATCGACTTCTTCGCCTTCGTCACCACCGGCTTCTGGCCGGTGATGCGCGCCAGCTCGTCGGCGCCGGCGTCGCCGATCTTCGCGTTCTGCGTGGCGTCGCCCAGGCCCATGTTGACGACCACCTTCCGGAGGCGCGGGATCGCCATCACGTTCGAGTACCCGAACTCCTTCTTCAGGGCGGGCGCGACTTCCTTCTCGTAACGGTCCCTCAGCCGGCTCATTTGTCTACCACTCCCTCGCACTTCCGGCAGATGCGGACCTTGCGGCCGTCGCCGAGGATGCGCCGCCCGACGCGCGTCGGCTTGCCGCACTCCGGGCAGACGAGCTGCACGTTGGAGGCGTGCAGCGACGCCTCGCGCTCCATCACGCCCCCCTTGATCTGCCGCTGCGGATTCGGCCGCGTGTGGCGCTTGATGAAGTTCACCCCCTCGACGACGAGGCGGTTCTTCTCCGGCAGGACCTTGAGCACGCGTCCGCGTTTGCCGCGGTCCTTGCCGGTGACGACGACGACGTTGTCGTTCTTGCGAATCGGTGTGGCCAAACGGGACATGTCTGATTCCTGACGATGTCGGCTGTCAACTACCAACTCCCAACTCCCCCGCGCTACAACACCTCGGGGGCGAGGGAGATGATCTTCATGAACTTGCGCTCGCGCAGCTCGCGCGCCACCGGCCCGAACACCCGGGTGCCGATCGGCTCCTTCTGGTCGTTGATCAGCACGGCGGCGTTGCGGTCGAAGCGGATGTAGCTGCCGTCCTTGCGCCGCTGCTCCTTCCGGGTGCGCACGATCACCGCCTTGACCACCTGACCCTTCTTCACCGTCGAATCCGGCGTCGCCTCCTTCACCGAGGCGGTGACGATGTCGCCGAGCCGCGCGTAACGCCCGGTCGACCCGCCGATCGGGTTGATGATCGCGATCTTGCGTGCCCCGGAGTTGTCCGCGACGTCGAGAATCGATCGCATCTGGATCATGGATGCGCTCCTTCAGATCTCCTTCGCCTTCTCCACCACCCGCGTCACCACCCAGCGCTTGCGGCGGCTGAGCGGGCGGCTCTCGACGATGGCCACGCGATCGCCGACCTTCAGGTCGTTGTCCTCGGTGTGCGCGAGGAAGGTCGAGGTGCGGCGCTGCGTCTTTCCGTAGAGCGGGTCGCGCACCTGCCGCTCGACCGCCACCGTGACGGTCTTCTGCATCCTGTCGCTGACGACCACGCCGGTGATTTCCGCTTTGCTCGCCATTACGCCCGCGTCTCCTTCTCCCGCAGCACGGTCTTGACCCGCGCCAGGTCGCGGCGCAGCGTCTTCGCCTTCTGCGCTGCCTCGACCTGCCCCATCGACTTCTGGATGCGCAGCCGGAACAGCTGGTCGTCCAGGTCCTTCTCGCGCTGGCGCAGCTCGTCGACGCCGAGGTCACGGAACTCCGCCACCTTCATGACGCCCGCTCCTCCCCGAACCGGGTCGCGAACCTGGTCCTGATCGGCAGCTTCGCCGCCGCCAGCCGCATCGCCTCGCGCGCCTCGGCCTCGCTCACCCCCTCCATCTCGAACAGCACGCGACCGGGCCGGACGACGCACACCCACTGCTCGGGGGCGCCCTTGCCCTTGCCCATGCGCGTCTCCTGCGGCTTCTTGGTGATCGGCTTGTCGGGGAACAGCCGGATCCAGATCTTGCCGCCGCGCTTGATGAACCGCGTCATCGCGACGCGCGCCGCCTCGATCTGCCGGTCGGTGATCCAGGCCGGCTCGAGCGCGCGCAGCCCGTAGTCCCCGAACGACACGTCGGACCCGCGCCAGGCCTTGCCCGCCATCCGGCCGCGCTGCTGTTTCCGGTACTTGACCTTCTTCGGCATCAACATGACGAGTGATCCTTGTCAATGCTGAAGGCTGAATGCTGACTGCCGAACATCTTCAGCATTCGGCATTCGCCATTCGGCATTGACGTCTGACACGCCTATGCCCGTGCCGCCCGCCTCGGGGCCCGGTAGTCTTCCTCGCGTCCAACCCGCGGCACCAGCCGCTCGCCCTTGTAGAGCCACACCTTCACGCCGATGGCGCCGTAGGTGGTGAACGCCTCGGCGAAGCCGTAGTCGATGTCGGCGCGCAGCGTCTGCAACGGCAGCTGCCCGTGCAGGTACCACTCGGAGCGCGCGATCTCGGCGCCGTTCAGCCGACCGGAGACGCGCACCTTGATGCCGCGGGCGCCGAAGCGCAGCGCCGACTCGACCGCCTTGCGCATCGCGCGGCGGAAGGCGACGCGCTTCTCGAGCTGCATCGCCACCGACTCGCCGATCAACTGGGCGTCGAGCTCCGGCTTCTGGATCTCCTGGATGTTGATGAAGACCTCGCGGCTGGTCTTCTTCTGGATCTCCTGCTTCAGCTTGTCGACCTCGGTGCCCTTGCGGCCGATGATGATCCCCGGCCGGGAGGTGTGGATGTCGATCTTGAGCTTGTTGGCCGCGCGCTCGATCTCGATCTTCGACACGCCGGCATGGGCGAAGCGCTCCTTCAGCGCGTCGCGCAGCTTGAGATCCTCGTGCAGCAGCTTCGCGTAATCGCGGTCGGCGAACCAGCGCGAGCGCCACGTCTTGTTGAATCCGAGCCGGAACCCGTGCGGATGTACTTTCTGGCCCATTCGCTCCCTCTTTTACGCTTTCGCCTTCCTGGTGCGGGGCTTCGCCACCGCCTTCGCCCCGCCGGCCTTCTTCGCCGCGCCGGCCGCCGCCCTGGGGCGCGCCTTCGGCGCCGCGCCGCGCGGCCGCTTCGGCGCGCCCGCCGGCGCCTGCGCCGACACCTCGGAGGGGCGCTCGGCCACGTGCACCGTCAGGTGCGCCGTCCGCTTGATGATGCGGAAGGCGCGGCCCATCGGCGCCGGGCGGATCCGCTTCTGCGACGGCCCCTGGTTGGCGTAGCACGCCTGCACGTACAGGCGATCGACGTCGCCGCCGAACCCCTCTTTCTGCTGCGCGTTGGCGATGGCCGAGCGCAGCACCTTCTCGACGTCGTGCGCGACGCCCTTGCGCGCGAAGCGCAATGCCGCCAGCGCCGCGTTGACGTCGCGGCCGCGGATCAGGTCGAGCACCAGGCCCGCCTTCTGCGCCGAAGTACGGATGTACTTCGCCGTCGCCCGCGCCTGCACCGCCATCACGCACCCGCCTTGGCCGGCGCCGCGCCGGCCGGCGCGGCCGCCACTGCCGCCGCCTTGTCGGCCTTGGTGGTGTGGCCCTTGAACTGACGCGTCGGCGCGAACTCACCCAGCTTGTGCCCCACCATGTTCTCGGTGATGTACACCGGGATGAACTTCCTGCCGTTGTGCACGGCGATGGTGTGCCCGACCATTTCCGGCACCACCGTCGAGCGGCGCGACCAGGTCTTGATGACCTTCTTCTCCCCCGCGCGGTTCATCACCTCCACCTTCTCGAGGAGGGGAACGTCGACGAAGGGGCCCTTCTTCAGTGATCTGCCCATACGTTTCTTCTCTCAGTGCTCGTCTCAGTGCTCGCGGGGCCCCACCCCCGCTCGTCCTTCGACCTCGCTCAGGACGACCCTGAGCCTCTCGAAGGGTCGCTCGCGCTCGGCGACTCGCGCCTCGCGCCGGCCGCGCGCTTACTTGGATCGCCGCTGCACGATGAAGCGGTCGGTTGCCTTGGCGTTGCGCGTTTTGTACCCCTTGGTCGGCACGCCCCAGGGCGAGACCGGGTGGCGGCCGCCGGAGGTCTTCCCCTCGCCGCCGCCGAGCGGGTGGTCCACCGGGTTCATCGCGACGCCGCGCACGTGCGGCCGCTTGCCCAGCCAGCGGCTCCGTCCCGCCTTGCCGACCGACACGTTCTCGTGATCGAGGTTGCCGACCTGCCCGACCGTCGCCACGCACTCCATGTTGATCTTGCGGATCTCGCCGGACGGCATCTTGACCGAGGCGTACCCGCCTTCCTTGGCCACCAGTTGCACCGCCGAGCCGGCGCTGCGCGCGATCTGTCCGCCGCGGCCCGGTCGCAGCTCCACGTTGTGGACCATGGTGCCGAGCGGGATGTTCTTGAGCGGCAGGGCGTTGCCCGGCAGGATGTCGACGTTCTCGCCGGAGACGATGGTGTCGCCCACCTTCAGCCCGAGCGGCTGCAGGATGTAGCGTTTCTCGCCGTCGGCGTAGGTGAGCAGCGCGATCCGCGCCGAGCGGTTCGGGTCGTACTCGACGGTCGACACCTTCGCCGGGATGTCGTGCTTGTCGCGCTTGAAGTCGATCACCCGGTAGGCGCGCTTGTGCCCGCCGCCGCGCCACCACGAGCTCAGCTCGCCGTGGTTGTTGCGGCCGCCGCTCTTGCGCAGCGGCTCGACGAGCGGCTTGTGCGGCTCGGTCGCCGTGATGTCGTCGAAGGTCTGCACGGTCTGGAACCGGCGGCCCGACGAGGTCGGCTTGTATTTTCTGATGGGCATCGTTCTGTTCCTGGGGGGCGGGTCACGAACCGCCCCGACGATTACGCGCCTTCGAGGAACTCCGGCACCTTCTCGCCGGCGCGAAGCCGCACGTAGGCCTTCTTCCAGTCGGACCGCTGGCCGACGAAGCGCCCCTGCCGTTTCACCTTGCCGTGCGAGATCGCCGTGCGCACGCCCTCGACCTTCGAGCCAAGCAGCGTCTCGACGGCGCGCTTGATGTCCACCTTGGTGGCGCCGGCCGCCACCTCGAACACCAGTGTCCGCGCGTCTTCGCGCAGCACCGTCGTCTTCTCGGTGACGAGCGGGCGCCTGATGACGTCTGTCAGCTTCATAACTTGATCCGTGTCAATGACGAATGGCCGAATGTTCGAATGCGGAACTGCGTTCGCCATTCGGCATTCAGCATTGACGCTATTTCAGTGACTCCTGCAGGCTTTCGAGCGCCTCGCACGTGGCTACCACCTTGGCCGTGTCCATCACGTCGCGCGCGGTCACGCGCGAGCTCGCCACGAGCGTCACCCCGACGATGTTGCGCGCCGACCGGGCAAAGCCGTCGTCCGGCTTGACGTCGATGAGCAGCGTCTTCCCCGTCGCGCCGAGTCGCTTCAGCATCTCCGCGGTCGTGCGCGTCTTGCGGTCGGCCGACTCCAGGCGGTCGACGACGATCACCGACCCGTCGCGGATCTTCTGGCGCAGCGCCGCGGCGAGCGCGCCGCGCCGGACCTTCTTCGGGATCGGGAAGGTGTAACTGCGCGGCTGCGGTCCGAACACCGTGCCGCCCTTGCGCCAGAGCGGATTGCGGATCTCGCTGACGCGCGCGCGCCCCGTCCCCTTCTGCTTCCACGGCTTGCGGCCGCTACCGCTGACCAGCGCGCGGTTCTTGGTCGCGTGCGTCCCGCGCCGCGCCGCGGCGTTCTCCTGGACGACGGCTTCCCAGATCACGTCGGCCTTCACGCGGCCGCCGAACAGCACGTCGTTCAGCTCGAGCGCGCCGACCTTTTCGTTGTTCGCATTCACGATGTCGAGAGTCACTTCTTCCCCTTCAGCGCCTTCGAGGGCTTCTCGACCTGCGGCTTGGGTTCGGGCTTCCTCGCCACGGCCTTGCGCACCACCACGTAGCCGCCTGGCGCTCCTGGCACCGCGCCGTGGACCACGAGCAGGTTGTTCTCGCCGTCGACCTGCACGACCTTGAGGTTGCGCACCGTCACACGGTCGGCGCCCATCCGGCCGGCGGCGCGCATGCCCTTGATGACGCGCGAGGGAAACGACGAGGCGCCGATCGAGCCGGGCGCACGGTGGAACATCGAGCCGTGCGTCGCCGCGCCGCCGCGGAAGTTGTGGCGCTTGACGACACCCTGGAAGCCCTTGCCGCGGCTGACGCCGATCACGTCCACGCGGTCGCCGTCGGCGAACACCGCGTTCACGAGCACCTGGTCGCCCGTCTTCGGCGCGTCCGCCCCCTTGACGATCCGGACCTCGCGGCGCACGCGCGTCGGCGGCACGTTCGCGTTCTTGAAGTGGCCGGCGAGGGGCTTGTTGACCCGCGCCGGGCGCTCCTCGACGAGCCCGAGCTGCACCGCGTCGTACCCATCGGCGGCGGCGGTCTTCGCCTGCACGACGACGCACGGGCCGGCCTTGATGACCGTCGCGGGCGTCACCGTTCCGTCGGCGGCGAACACCTGCGTCATCCCGACCTTCTTCCCGATGATGCCTGTGAGCATGACTGAATCCTGCTGGTTCCCTGGTTCCGCGGTTCCACGGTTCCGCGGTTCCACCCCTCTTCTGGATTCCGATGTTCTGGCGGTTCGAAAACGCTTCGAACCCGGAATCCTCAGAACTTAGAAGAACCGGAACCCATGGAACCCGTGGAACCTACTTGTGATCTTTCCCAAACGCCTTGATCTCCACGTCCACGCCCGCCGGCAGGTCGAGCTTCATCAACGCATCCACGGTCTGCGGCGTCGGCTCGAAGATGTCGATCAGGCGCTTGTGGGTGCGCAGCTCGAACTGCTCGCGCGACTTCTTGTCGACGTGCGGCGAGCGCAGCACGGTCCACTTGTTCTTCTCGGTCGGGAGCGGAATCGGACCCGCCAGCCGCGCCCCGGTGCGCCGCGCCGTGTCCACGATCTCGGTCGTCGACTGGTCGAGCACCCGGTTGTCGTACGCCTTCAGACGGATGCGAATCTTGTCACTGAACGGTGAAGCCATCTCGAGTGTTCCTTGTCAATGCTGAATGCTGAATGCCGAAGCTCCAGCTTTCAGCATTCAGCATTCCGGCATTCCTATGCCCTTCCCTGCACCCTCGCCACCACTTCGTCGCTCACGGTCGAGGGCGCCGGCTCGTAGCGATCGAAGTGCATCGAGTAGGTCGCCCGGCCCTGCGTCCGTGAGCGCAGATCGGTGGCGTAGCCGAACATCTCCGACAGCGGCACCCGCGCGTGGACGATCTGCGTGCCGCCGCGATCCTCCTGCGACTGGATGTGCCCGCGGCGGCCGGAGAGGTTGCCGATGACGTCGCCCATGTACTCCTTGGGGACGACCACCTCGACCCGCATCATCGGCTCGAGCAGAATCGGCTTTCCCTTCTTGGCCGCATCCTGGAACGCCATCGAGCCGGCGATCTTGAACGCCATCTCGGACGAGTCCACCTCGTGGTACCCCCCGTCGTACAGTTCGACCCGCACGTCGTCGACCGGGTAACCGGCGAGCACGCCGCGCGTCAGCGCCTCGCGGATCCCCTCTTCGATGGGCTTGATGAACTCCTTGGGGATGACGCCGCCCTTGATCTCGCTGGCGAACACGAACCCGGAGCCGCGCTCGCCCGGGTAGACGTGGATCTTCACGTGCCCGTACTGGCCGCGGCCGCCGGTCTGCTTCGCGTACTTCATTTCGCCGTCGGCCGCGCGGGTGAGCGTCTCCTTGTAGGCGACCTGCGGCCGCCCGACGCTCGCCTCGACGTTGAACTCGCGCTTCAGCCGGTCGACGATGATCTCGAGGTGCAGCTCGCCCATGCCGGCGATGACCACCTCGCCGGTGGCCGCGTCCGTCTTCACGCGGAAGGTCGGGTCCTCGGCCATCAGCTTCTGCATGCCGGCGCCGAGCTTCTCCTGGTCCGCCTTGGTCTTCGGCTCGATGGCCAGCGAGATCACCGGCTCCGGGAAGTCCATCGACTCGAGCACCACCGGCTTCTTCTCGTCGCAGATCGTGTCGCCGGTGGAGACGCTGCGCAGGCCGACCGCCGCGGCGATGTCGCCAGCGTAGACCTCCTTGATCTCCTCGCGCTTGTTCGCATGCATCTTGAGCAGGCGGCCGATGCGCTCGCTCTTGCCCTTGGTCGCGTTGTAGACGGAGGACCCGGAGCTCATCACCCCGGAGTACACGCGGATGAAGGCCAGCTGGCCGACGAACGCGTCGGTCATGATCTTGAACGCCAGCGCGGCGAACGGCGCGGCGTCGGAGGCCTGGCGCTCGACGACGCCGCCGGGGCCCTTGTTGGGATCGAAGCCCTTGATCGGCGGCACGTCGATGGGCGACGGCAGGTAGTCGACGACCGCGTCGAGCAGCGGCTGGACGCCCTTGTTCTTGAACGCGGCGCCGCAGAGCACCGGCACGAACGCCGGTTCCGCCTTGGCTCCCTCGGTGTGCACCGAGCTGTTCACGCGCTTGCGCAGCGCCGCCTTGATTTCCTCCTCGGTGATCTCCTCGCCGTGCAGGTACTTCTCGAGGAGCTTGTCGTCGGCCTCGCTGACCTTTTCAATCAGCTGCTCGCGGTAGTGCTTCGCCTCCTCGACGAGATCCGCGGGGATGTCCTCGACGATGTAGTCGGCGCCCAGGGTCTCGTCCTTGTAGCGAATGGCCTTCATCCGGACGAGATCGACGACGCCGAAGAACTTGTCTTCGGAACCGATGGGCAGCTGGACGGCGACGGGGTTGCCTCCGAGCTTCGAGACGATTTGCTCGAAGGTACGCGTGAAGTTCGCGCCGACCCGGTCCATCTTGTTGAAGAAGCAGATCCGCGGCACGCGGTACTTGTCGGCCTGGCGCCAGACGGTTTCGGACTGCGGCTCGACCCCGGCGACCGAGTCGAACACCGCCACCGCGCCGTCGAGCACGCGCAGCGAGCGCTCGACTTCGGCGGTGAAGTCGACGTGGCCGGGCGTATCGATGATGTTGATGCGGTGATCGCGCCAGAAGCAGGTGGTGGCGGCCGAGGTGATGGTGATGCCGCGCTCCTGTTCCTGCTCCATCCAGTCCATGACGGCCGTGCCCTCGTGGACCTCGCCAATCTTGTAGGTGATCCCGGTGTAGTACAGGATTCGTTCCGTCGTGGTGGTCTTACCGGCATCGATGTGCGCCATGATGCCGATGTTGCGCGTGCGATGAAGCGGTACTTGACGTGGCATTGCTGGCTACTTCGCTGCTGGTTCCGCGGGTTCCCAGGTTCCGACGTTCCGGGGTTCAGGGCTGCTCGGGTTCAAGAACCCGAAAGAAACCGCGGAACTTCGGGAACCCGGGAAGCCAAGGAACCAGCTCCTACCATCGATAGTGCGCGAACGCCTTGTTCGCCTCGGCCATGCGGTGCGTGTCCTCGCGCTTCTTCACCGCGCCGCCGCGCAGGTTGGCCGCGTCCATCAGCTCGTTGGCGAGCTTCTCCTGCATCGTCTTGCCGTCGCCGCGCGACCGCGCGTAGCCGACCAGCCAGCGGATGCTGAGCGAGAGCCGGCGGTTCGGATTCACCTCGACCGGCACCTGGTAGTTCGAGCCGCCGACGCGACGCGACTTCACCTCGAGCGCCGGCTTCACGTTCTCGACCGCCTTCTTGAACACCTTCAGCGGGTCGTCGCCGGTCTTCTCCTGGATCGTCGCCAGGCTGCCGTACATGATCCGCTCCGCGACGCTGCGCTTGCCGTCGTGCATCAGCGTGCTGATGAACTTGGTCACGAGCGCGCTGCTGTAGAGCGGATCGAGGGGAACCTCACGTTTCGGGATTTCTCGTCTGCGTGGCATCTTCCGGTGTCCTGTCAATGCTGAATGCCGAGTGCCGAATCGGCATTCAGCATTCGGCATTCAGCATTTACTGCTTCGGTCTCTTCGCTCCGTACTTGGACCGCCCCTGCTTCCTGCCCTGCACGCCCACGGCGTCGAGCGTGCCGCGGACGACGTGGTAGCGGACGCCGGGCAGATCCTTGACGCGGCCGCCGCGAATGAGCACCAGCGAGTGCTCCTGAAGGTTGTGGCCGACGCCGGGGATGTAGGTCGTGACCTCGATACCGTTGGTGAGCCGGACGCGCGCCACCTTGCGCAGCGCCGAGTTCGGCTTCTTCGGCGTCTGCGTGAAGACGCGGACGCACACTCCGCGTTTCTGCGGGCTGTCCTGCAGCGCCGGGCTCTTGGTCTTCGTCACGACCTTCTCGCGTCCCCTGCGGACCAGCTGGCTGATCGTCGGCACAGTTACCCTCGATTACTTCGTCCTGCTTCTTCCGCCCGAACGCGGACGCTGCATCATCCGCCCCGGGCAGAAGCCACAAAAACAGCCGAAGGGCGGCGCGAGCGGCGCCGCGCAATCAGTTGGTTGCCCCAGGCCTAGGGTGCCGCAAGGCGGCCCGGCACCTGAAGCTGACTTACCCTATAAGGTTTGTGAAAGCGGCGTCCGCGGACGGACGCCTTCGCGACGGTGGCCCCGAGCCGGGGTCGCCGTGTGACGTCTTGCTCTAGATAGGGTGTCCTAGAGCCGACCAGAACCCTGCAAATATAGCAACAGCGGCCGCGGAAAGCAAGCGCGGGGAAGCCGCGTCGGCCGCGGCCTCCCCGCCGAAAAAGGACATGGGGTGGAGCCTGCTACCGTTTGAGATTCTCGCCGATGTCTTCGATGGCCTCGCCAACCTTGCGGCGCGCTCTGCCAAACCCCTCCTGGACGTCGCCGGCCGCCTCGTCCGCGGCGCCTTCATCGATGAGGTTGGGGTCGTCCGTAAGATCACCGACGGTTTTCTTCACTTTTCCTTTGATCTGATCCTTGCGGCCTTCGAGCTCGTCACGGTTCATGCTGACCTCCTCTTTGGGTCCTTTCAAGAACCGGTTACTCAGCCCTATCGCGTGTGGTCCCTTGCGGGTCAGCTTTAATCAGTGCGCGTGGCCCCCACGCGACCTCACGCTCGCTCCGCTCGCGGGCGCGCGTCGCGTGCCGCCTCGCCCCGCTCGGCGGAGGAACCTCTTCCAATAAAGGCCGCGTCCGCGACTCTCCGCCGCTATGATTGGCGCATGCCGAAGCTGATCGAGCAGCCCTCCGTCATCCAGTGTGTCGGAACCAAGCCCAAGGTCATCCAGGAGTTCGCCGGGCGCGTCAACTCGGACCACGCGGCGGTTAGCATCGCCCGTATGGTGTCACCGCCAGGGTGGGAGGAGCCGGGCCAGCGCCCGGAATTCGAGGAGATTACGGTCGTCCTGAAAGGAATGCTCCGCGTCGAGCACGAGCGCGGCGTGCTCGACGTCCGCGCCGGCCAGGCCGTCGTCGCCGCGCCGGGCGAGTGGGTGCGCTACAGCACGCCGGCCCCCGACGGCGCCGAATACGTCGCTGTCTGCCTGCCGGCCTTCTCGCCCGATACCGTGCACCGAGACGCATAGTGCGATATTCGGGGTGGTTGGTCAGCATTACTCAGTGCTCTGGGGGCCGCACCCCCCGCGCTCCACTCGCGTTGCTTGCGGGCGCGCTTGCCGCCTCGCTGCGCTCGGCGGTCAGCCCGCCAACGCTGATTCCGCCCGCTCCGTCTAAACAGCTGTATGCCTGAGGCAATCCTGCGCACGGCGCTGGCCATGTTTCTCCTGGCGTCTTCGGCGACGGCGCAGCCGCCGCGCGACACGCGTCCGGCAACGACAGCGACGACGGGCACCGCCTCGATCTCCGGAACCGTCGTCGTCGCCGGTTCCGGCGCGCCGGCGCGGCGGGCGCGCGTGACCCTGTCCGGCATCGAGCCTCGCGGCGTGTTGACCCGGGTGACCGGCGACGAGGGCCGGTTCGCGTTCACGGGGATCCCGGCGGGCCGCTACTCGCTGAGCGCCTCAAAGCCCGGTCATGTCACCGTCATCTACGGCCAGCACCGGCCCGGCGCCGGCCGCGCGGGCACGCCCATCCAGCTGGCCGACGGCCAGCAGTTCCAGGCACGACTGCAGATGCCGCGCGGAGGGGTCATTACCGGCACGATCCTCGACGAGCGGGCGGAGGCGACCCCCGGCATCCAGATACGCGCGATGCGCGCCGTCATCCAGCGCGGCGAGCGCACGCTGCAGTCCGCCGGCAGCGGCACGACCGACGACCGCGGGGTCTATCGCATCTTCGGGCTGCAGCCGGGCGAGTACGTCGTCTGCGCGACGCCGCGCGGTTCGATCGCCGTCGACATGGAACGGATGCAGGTGGAGCTCGAGGCGCTTCGCCGCAAACTCGAGACCGTCGAACCGGCGGATACGATCGCGGCGCAGGACGCGCGTGAGAGCGCCACCTTCCTGAAGTCCCAGGACGGCGAGGCGCCCCAGCAGACCGGGTTCGCGCCAGTCTGCTACCCGGGAAGCGGTTCGCCAGCGGCGGGAGCCATCGTGCTCGGGATCGGAGAGGAGCGGATGGCCGTGGACTTCCAGCTGCAGGCGGTGCCGCTCGCCCGTGTCGAAGGCACGGTCGTGAACCCGTCCGGCGCGCCGCTGCAGAACGTGCAGGTCACGCTCGCCGCGGCCGGCGATGTCGCGCTGCTCGCCAATCGCACGGCGCGCGCCGACGGCGACGGCCGTTTCCGCATCCTCGCGGTGCCGCCGGGTCAGTACACGCTGACGGCGCGCGCGGCGGTTCGCTTGTCGCGCGACGCGACCCCCACGCCGCAGACGGCGGCGGAGAAAGTCATCGCAGCCGGGCAGGCGCGTGCGGCGTCGGGACGGGTGCAACTCTGGTCGACGCTGGACGTGGCGGTCGAGGGGGCAGGCCTGACCGACGTGGTGCTGTCGCTTCACCCGGGCGTGAGCGTGTCCGGGCAGGTCGCCTTCGACGGCGCAACGCAGCCGCCGGCCGACCTGTCGCGCGTACGCGTCACCCTGAATCCGCTGAATCCTCCCGGCGTTATGCGCGGCCTCGCGTCCGCGGCGACGGGCCGCGTCGACGCGGCTGGACGATTCACGATCCCCGACGTCGCGCCCGGGCGCTACCGCCTGTCGGCGTCGGGCGGTGGCAGCGGCTGGTCCGTCGAATCGGCAGCCATGGCGGGGCAGGACGCGGCTGACTTCCCCCTCGAGATCCGCGCGAACCAGAACGTCACGGGCGTGACGATCACGTTCACGGATCGGCAGACCGAGCTCACCGGCGCCGTCGTCGACGAGCGCAACCAGCCGGTGAGCGCGTACACGGTGGTCGTCTATGCGGCCGACCCGCGCTACTGGGTGGGCGTGTCGCGGCGCATTCAGGCGACGCGGCCCGGCACGGACGGCCGCTTCACCTTCCGGAACCTACCGCCCGGCGACTACCGTCTCGCCACGCTCTTCGATCCGGAGCCCGGATCCTGGTACGACCCGGCGTTCCTTCAGCAGCTCGAGGCCTCGTCGACGACGTTCTCGCTCGCGGCGGGAGAGAAGAAGGTGCAGAACGTGCGCGTGTCCAGCGCGCGCTAACCCGTTCGCCGCTCGCAACGAGACTCCTGCACCCGGTGCTGACGAGCGGCATCGCGGATAGGCGCCCCACGGGCGCCGCCACGCCCGGCTCGGTCTCGAGCAGGCTCTTCAGCCCGCGGCGCACGATCGCGTGATTTACGACCCCTTTATCCGCGCGAATCCGCCACTCGTCACGCCCATCCGGCGATTGGTCACGCAAGGCTGTCACCTTGACACGGCCTTCCCGCTCCGTTTAGGGTGCGCACACCCCGCGGGGTCGCGCACCCTCAGAGGCCATCCCTGGCCGCCCCCCCGCGGTTTGCACCATGTCGGAGGAGATGAGGAGGCAGCGGAATGACGTGCAGGTTCGTCACCGTATTCCTTGTGGCGACCGCGCTGGCGACGAACGCGTTCGCCCAGGGCGGCACGACGACGACCATCGCGGGAACGGTCGTCGATGCCGGCGGCGGGGTCGTCCCCGGCGCCGACGTTACCATCAGCCGCGCTGACATCAGCTTCAGCCAGTCAGCGACGAGCAACGAGCAGGGCCAGTTCTCGTTCCCGGGCATCCCGCCGGGCACCTACACCCTCAAGGTCACGCTCCAGGGCTTCAAGACGTTCGTCACCAACGACGTCGTCGTCACCTCGGGCGCCCCCGCCAACGTGAGCGTGAAGCTCGAGGTGGGCGGCCCGAGGAAACCGTGACCGTCTCGTCGACCTCGGAGATCATCCAGGCGCAGGCGCCGACCGTGTCGGCGACGATCAACGCTCAGCAGATCCTGCAGCTGCCGCTCACCAGCCGCAGTGCGATGGACTTCGTCACCTTCCTGCCCGGCGTGACCACCGCCGGCGGCAACCGGCAGTCGCAGATCAGCGGGCTGCCGCGCGGGTTCATCAACATCACGCTCGACGGCGTGAACATCCAGGACAACACGCTGCGCACGACCGACGGCTTCTTCGCCATCGTCAGCCCGCGCCTCGACGCCATCGAGGAGGTGACGCTGACGGCCGCCGCCCAGGGCGCCGACAACGCCGGCCAGGGCGCGGTCAGCATCAAGTTCGTGACGCGCTCGGGGTCGAATCAGTTCACCGGCAGCGGCTACGAGTACTACCGGAGCGACAAGCTGAACGCCAACACCTGGTTCAACAACCGCAACGGCGTCGAGAAGGCAAAGCTGAAGCAGAACCAGTACGGCGTGCGCGTGGGCGGCCCGATTGTCATCCCGGGGCTGTTCGACGGACGCAACAAGGCGTTCTTCTTCGTCAACATGGAAGAACAGCGGCAGCCGAGCGACACGACGCGCGAACGCACGATCCTGAAGCCGTCGGCAATCGCCGGCAACTTCCGCTACGGCCCGAACACGGTCAACGTGCTCCAGATGGCACGCGACGCCGGCCTCGACGCGAGCACCGATCCGGTCACGATCAAGCTGCTGAACGACATCCTCGCGTCGAGCGCGACCACCGGCAGCGTGCGCGACCGCGACGGCCTGAACCTCGACTTCTTCAACTTCAACGTGCCGGTGCAGTCGCTGCGCCGCTACCCGACGGTGCGCATCGACTACAACGTCACCGAGAGGCACCGGTTCAGCAGCGCGATGAACTACAACTACTTCACCGACTTCCCCGACACGCTGAACAACCGCGACGCGCAGTTCCCCGGGTTCCCGATCTCGGTCGGGCAGAGCTCGGAGCGGCTCGGGTGGAGCAACACGCTGCGTTCGACGATCACGCAGAACGTCGTGAACGAGGCGCGCGTCGGCTACAGCGGCGCTCCTGTCTTGTTCTCCACCGGGTTGAACAAGGGGATGTACACGGGATCGCTCGCGAACCAGGCGGGGTTCCACATCAATCTCAACGATGGATCCAGGAATCCGGCGATCAACGTCGGCCAGGCGTTGACCAATGCCGGCACGGCCCCCGCCCCGCAGTCGCGAAACGCCACCAACCTCACGCTGGAGGACACACTGACCTGGCTCAAAGGCGCGCACAGCCTGAGCATGGGCGGATCGTGGAGCCGGTACAGCGTCTGGCTCAAGAACTCGGCGCTCGTTCCCAC
The DNA here is from genome assembly GCA_048594975.1 of Vicinamibacterales bacterium. GTDB lineage: Bacteria > Acidobacteriota > Vicinamibacteria > Vicinamibacterales > 2-12-FULL-66-21 > JBMDXB01. Next base: position 34,601 of record JBMDXQ010000138.1, read on the forward strand.
CCTGAACCTGGGCGTGGTCACCGGGGATCCCGCCGAGGCCGTGTTCACGACGACCACGCTGCCGGGTGCCAACGCGACGCAAGTGAACAACGCGCGACAGTTGTTTGCGATCCTGACGGGGCGCGTGGCGAGCCTCGACGGAGACGTACGGCTGAGCGAGAGCACGAACGAGTACGAGTACATGGGGACCAGCATGCAGCGCGCACGGCTGCAGGAAGCCGGCCTGTTCGTGCAGGACGCCTGGCGCGTGCGGCCGACCTTCACGCTCAACCTCGGCCTGCGCTACGAGCTGCAGTTCCCGTTCTACGCCTTGAACGACGGGTATACGACGCCGACGCTTGCCGACCTGTGCGGCATCTCGGGCGTGAGCAACGGGAGCTGCAACCTGTTCCAGCCGGGCGTTCTCGGCGGCAAACCCATCCCGGAGTTCCAGCAGCTCACGCGCGGGACCTCGGCGTACAGCACGGACTACGACAACATCGCACCGAGTGTCGGCTTCGCCTGGACGCTGCAGCCGGTCAGCGGGGCGCTGCGCGCGCTGCTCAGCGACGAGTTCGTGCTGCGCGCCGGCTACACTCGGGCGTTCAACCGGCCGGGGATGAACGACTTCACCGGCCAGTACGACGACAATCCTGGGCTCATCCTGGCCGGAACGCCCGACCGCAGCGTCAACAACGGCACGCTGAACGATGGTGCCGGGTTGCCCCTCCTTCTCCGGCAGACCGGGCGCCTGGGAGCGGCGCCGTTCCCGATGGCGCCGGCTTATCCGCTCACGGACCTGGTGACCGAAGACGTGACGATGTTCGATCCGAGCCTCAAGGTCCCGTACGCAGACTCGTGGACCGCCGGCATCCAGCGCGCCCTGGGCCGCAACATGGCGCTCGAGGTACGCTACGTCGGCACGCGTTCGCGAGACAGCTGGCTCACGGTCAACTACAACGAGCGGAACATCTACGAGAACGGCTTCCTCGACGAGTTCCGCCGGGCGCAGGCGAACCTGCAGGCCAACGTGGCCGCCGGGCTCGCGAACCAGGGCTTCCGCTACCGCGGCCCCGGTACCGGCACCGTGCCGCTGCCGATCATCTACTCGTGGCTGGTCGGTCCCGGCGACCCGAACAACCCGGCCGGATACACCACGGATGATTTCGCCACCAACACGACGTTCCTGAACACGCTGGTCAGGTGGAACCCGAACCCGGTCAACTTCGTGAACGGGCTGCTGAACAACGCCACGTTCCGGTCCCGCGCCGCGGCCGCTGGAGTCACGCCGAACTTCTTCGTCGCCAACCCGGCCGCGCTCGGTGGGGCGGACCTCACGACGAACCGCGGCGCGACGAACTACCATTCGCTGCAGCTCGAACTGCGGCGACGCCTGTCGCAGGGCCTGCAGTTCATGGCCAACTACTCGCTGAACAACATGCGGGCGGCCGAGCACTTCACGCTGCGGCGTCCCCTGCAGATGCGCCGCGACACCGGCGACCCCGGCGACATCACGCACGTGTTCAAGGCGGACATGGTCTACGACCTGCCGTTCGGGCGCGGGCGGCGGTTCGGCGGCAACGCCAACGGCTTCGTGCACCGGCTCATCGGCGACTGGTCGATCGGCGGCACCGCCCGGGTGCAGACCGGCCGCCTCATCGATCTCGGCAACGTCCGGCTCGTCGGCATGACCGTCGAGGACGTCGAGGGCATGTTCCGGCTGCGGTTCGACGACGCGGGCCGCAAGGTGTGGATGCTGCCGCAGAACGTGATCGACGAAACCATCAAGGCGTTCAGCACCAGCCCCACGACCGCCAGCGGATACGGGGCGCAGGGCGCCCCCTCAGGCCGCTACTTCGCGCCAGCGAACGGGCCGGACTGCGTCGAGATCGTCAACAACGTCAACAACGCCAACATCGGCGAGTGCGGCACCGGCTCGCTCGTGGTCACCGGCCCGCTCTTCCAGGTCTACGACGTCAGCCTGTCGAAGCGCGTGCCAGTGGTCGGCCGGACCAACGCGGAGTTCCGGGTCGAAGCGCTCAACGTGTTCAACCACGTGAACTACACCCCGGTCGGCGGGATCGGCAACACCCTGAGCAATTACGAAGTGACCAACCTGAACGGCGCCAACACGTCACGCACCGTTCAGCTCGTGGTCAGGTTCAACTGGTAGGACTCATGACTCTCGTCAGTCGAAAGTCGATAGTCGAAAGTCAGAGTCAGAGTCGTAGTCAGAGTCGTGGTCAGAGGCAGAGTCGTAGTCAGAAGCACTAGCCAGACGGAGTGGCCGAAGAGGCCGGCGGGTTTGCCCGCCGGCCTCTTTCTTTTCCGGGCCCGGTCTCCGACGTACGACTATCGACCGCCCCACCCCGACTCGACTTGCGACTTTGACGCTGCCTATCGACAGTCGACTGTCGACTCCCTCATTTCAAGAAGAGAGGCTGAGTCCATCCCCGCAGTCCGTTGCTCTCCTCGACCCGGGCGCGGACGTAGGTTTCGCCGCCGGTCAAAGTGTAGCGGGCCGGGTTGTCGTGCGACGTGCTCAGCATGCGGCCGCCGTCGCCGATGAAGACGACGCGGTAGCGGCGGTTCTGCGCCGGCTGGGGCAGCTCCACGACCAGGGCGCCCGCCTCGCGGCGGACGTCCCGGATCTGCACGCCTGTGGAGGCATAGAAGTCCCCGGCGTTGAGCGCCGCGACGATGGCGTCGCGCGTCAGCGCCGCCGCCCGGACGGCGACCCACGCCCGCCCGGGGTTGGCGCGCTCGATCGTGAACTCCTCGCGGAAGTTGTGCGCGTCATCCACGGCGGCGCCGAAGACCCGCACGCCGCCGGTGAGCAGCTCGTCCCACATCTGCTCGGCTGAGGGCACCCGCCCGTCGCCCTGCGTGTTGACCAGTGGGTGGCCGCTGGCGATCTCGAGCAGGCCGACGCCCTTCAGCGGCTTCATCTCCGCGGCGGTCAACGCCCAGACAAAGTTGGGGTGGTTGATGAGCGACACGCCGCCCTGCTGTCGCACCGCGTCGAGACTCGCCTGCAGCAGTGCCGTCACCGAGTCCCCCGCCTGTTTCGGAATCGCCTTCGCGATCCCGATCGCGTTGACGTGGACCACCTTGTCGTTGGTGATCTCCTCGCCGCCGATCAGCAGGAAGTTGTCGCCGGGGTTGGTGTCGAACGGCGCGGGGTCGGTGAAGGTGTTGTGATCGGTGATGACGAGGAACTGGTAGCCGTTCCGCTTGTACCAGGCCACGACGTCGTATGGCGGCGAGTCGCCGTCGGAGTTGATCGTGTGCGTGTGCAAGTTGCCGCGGTACCAGCGCGGCCCGGGTGCCTGGGCGCTGGGGACGACGGCTGACGTCGCAGCGATCGCCGAGGCGATGAGAACGGGGCGAATCAGGTGAGCTTTCATTCTTGAGGAAGTCGACTTTCGACTGACCGCCGTCACTCCTCGTCATCCGGCGGACCGCCGCCGGCACGGACGACGTCTTCCTGGCGCACCTTGTCCACGTTGAACTTCCCCGCCGCCTTCTTCATGCGCTCCATCACGTCGTCGAAATCGAACTCCGTCGACTTCGAGAACCGGATCGGGTTGATCCGCGCGACCACGAACGATCGCAGATAGGGACTCGTCAGGCCGCGCGCCTTCAGCGTCTCGACGATGCGGGCGACGTCGTCGTCGATGGCGAGTACCTTCGCGGCGCGGCGTTCGCGCTCGGCGACCGCACGCGGCAGCCGGTCGTCGAGGAACTCGTCGATGCGGCGCAGCACCGACTGGTAGGCGCCGCCGCTCAACCGCGGGCGCTTCTCGTAGGCCGCGCCCAGGGTGAGAAACGCCGGCTGGTCGAACTCGAAGGCGAACGCGGATTCCTGCCGGTCCGGCACCTGCTCGGCGAGCGCGCGCGCCATCCGGATGGTCTCGAGCGACTTCTCCTTCAGGTTGTGCGCCTTCTCGGTGTTCAGCGCCAGGATCTTGAAGGCGACCTCCGGGTCGGGAACGATGAGCGCGACGATCGTCTGTCCGCCGAGCTTGCGGAGGGCCTGCAGCCGGTGGTTGCCGTTCGGCGTCCAGTAGCGGTCGTCATGACGGATGGCGACGATCGGGTCGAGAAACCGGCCGAGCGTCTCGATGACGTTCATCAGCCGCTTGACGTGCGCGTCGGAGGGATCGCGTTGGTAGGGCGTCGGCTCGACGCGGTCAATCGGCAGCGCCGCGAAGACGACCGGACTGCCGCCGAACGGCTCGCGATAGCTGGCCAGGACCGCGCCGCCGTCGGCATCGACCGCCGCGGCCAGCCGCTCCGCCGCCGCGTCGCGGACGGTCCTCGTTTCCGCGACGGCAAGGCCCACCGACTTGGCGGCGACCTTCTTGCGGCGCTTCACCGGCTTCTTCTTAGGCATCGTTCCGGTCAAGGCAGTCGGCATTCGGCATTCAGCATTCAGCATTGTCATTTGTCATCCGTGATGGACGAGGATCCAGCCTTGAGCTGCGCGAGCAGCTCCCTGACCGCCGCCTCGAGCTGGCTGTCCTTGCCGAGCAGGCTCTCGCCGATGGGCCGCGTGACCGGCACGTCCACCGGGCGCGGGTTCAGCTCCATGTTCCGGCCGTCGAGCGTCGTGATGCGCACGGCGGGCATGCGCATGACCGACCCGTCGACGAGCGTCTGGCTGCCGGTGTAGATGATCCAGCCCGAGGTCGGCTCGCCCACCACCTTGCCCAGCTTGAGCGTCCGGTAGCCTTCGGTGAAATCCTCCGCATCGGACAGCGAGTGCTGGTTGGCGACGAGAATCGTCGGGAGCTCGAGCGCGCGCTGCCCGAGCACCGAGCGCGCCGGCGCCGTCGGCAGGCCGCGCGGCGTCATCAGCAGGTAGCCGCGCCGCGCGAGCACGTCAATCGCGTAGACGTTGACGAAGCCGCCGTTGTTGTTGCGGACGTCGATCACGACGCCTTCCTTCACGCGGTTGTCGGCGTCGAGGTCGAGATACAGGCGCCGCAGCGACGCCTCGGACATATCGGACATGTGGGCGTAGCCGAGCCGGCCGCCGCTGATCTTCTCGACATAGGCGCGGTTCCACTCCACCCATTCGCGATACACCAGGTTCTTCTCGGTCGCCTGGTTGACCGGACGGACGATCACCTCGCGGCTCTTCGACCCGTCCGCTGCCGACACGGTCAGCGCCGTGCGCCGGTTGACGGAGTGCGAGAGCATCTCGTCGAGGTTCCGCTCGGCGGCGACGGGCGTGCCGTCGACGGCGGTGACGTAGTCGCCGCGCGCGATCTCGCGCGTGATCGCGGCCGGCCCGAGCGGGATCACGTCGGTCACCTTGAGCCTGGCAGCGCGCTCGTATTCGGCGCGATCGAACCGCAGGCCGAGGCGGCCGGCCGACGGCCCTTCGCCGCCGCGGCCCCCGCGGCCGCCGCCGGCGCTGACGCCGAGGTGCGACGCGTTCAGCTCGCCCACCATCAGGTTGAGCAGCCGGCGCATCTCGTCGCGGCTCTGCGCGCCTGCAAGCCGCGGCGCGTACTGCTCGTGAACCGCGTCCCAGTTCACGCCGTGGAACTTCTCGTCGTAGAAGCCGTCGCGCAGGTAGGTCCACGCCTGGCGGAACACCTCCATCTTCTCCGTCGAGAAGTCCACGTCCAGCTCCGCTGTGATCGACACGGACCGCGCCTGACGCGTCTCGACCGGAATCACCGAGAGGCGGCCCTGTTCGAGGTAGTACACCTCGCGGCCGTCCGGCGTGAACTGCGCGTCAGCCTTCGGTCCGGCGGTCGACGTCAGCTGGCGCGCGACCGCGGGCTCGCGCGACAGCTCGTCGAGCGAATACAGATAGAGGTTCTGCTGGCCGGCGGCGGTCGCGGTCAGGAGCAGCGACGTGCCGTCCGGGCTGATCGTCTGCGACAGCACGTCCACGCCGACCGGCAGGATGCTCACGCGCCGCCGGATGTCCTCGAAGACGATCTCCACCGGCTTCGACGGATCGCGCGGCGGCGGTGGCGGCTCGGCGGTCTTCTCGCCCGACGGCGCGCGCGGCTTCTCCTTCTCTTCGCGAAACAGCTCGCGGAAGCGATCCTCGCGGAACCGCGGCGTGCGCAGGATGAGATCCACGCGGACCGCCTGGCTCTCCTCGGTGCGCTGACTCGTGTTGAACACGATGAAGGTGCCGTCCGGGCTCCAGGAGAGGTTGTTCGTGTTCCCGTTGGGGAGCGACGTTAGCGCCCGTGCCTCGCCACCTGCGGCGGGAACCGCGTAGACGTTGCGGAAGGACTTTCCCGAGAGTGCCAGGTACGCGATCCATCGGTTGTCCGGCGACCACGCCACCGAACGGCGCGGCATGCCGATAAACGGCGCCCCGATCTGCCCGCTGGCGACGAGGCGGTCCTGCTTCGACGCGAGATCGACGACGCGCAGTTCCTTGCCGTCGCGCACGAACGCTACCGATTTGCCGTCCGGCGACACCTGCGGCGCGCTGTCGCCGGCGGCGCCCTGCGTCAGCTGCGTTTCGGTGTTGCCGGTGAAATCGAACTGGAACAGGTGCGGCACGCCGTCGCGCTCCGACTGGTAGACGATCCGGCGGCTGTCGGGCGTCCAGTCGATCTGCGCTTCGCGCGCCACCGTGCGGGTCACGCGCACCGCATCGCCGCCGTCGCGCGCGGGCGCCGCCCAGATCTCGCCCCGTACGGCAAACGCGACCTTGCGCCCGTCCGGCGACAGGGCGAGGTCGCTGAAGCCGGTGGTGAGCGTGACGTGCTCGATCGCCGGCGAGGACGCGGCGCCGCGGCGCGTGATTGGGACCTTGGCCGCCTGCCCGCTCGCCGTGTCGAGCTTCCACACCTCGAAGTCGCGCTCGAAGACGATCGTGCGCGCGTCGTTCGAGATGGTCGGCCACAGCACGCGGCCGTCCTCGAACCGCGTCACCTGCCGCGCCGGGCCGCCCGGCGTAATCGTCCAGATGTTCTGCGCGCCGCTGCGGTCGGACATGAAGTAGAGGGTCTTTCCGTCGGCACTCCACATCGGCCAACCCTGCCGCGCGCCGCGCTCGGTCAGCCGCTCGTACCTCGGCGTCGGGCCGTCGTGCAGGAGCCAGAGCTCGGACTCGTCGAGGTGCGAATGGCCCTTCCGCCACCACTGGGCGGCGCTGTTGCCGCGCGCCGCGAACGCCACGCGGCCGCCCTCGGGCGACGGGGCCGCGAAGAACTCGCTGGTGTAGCGGTCGGCGCTTACCGGCATCGGCGTCCCGCCGTCGCCGCGGACCCGGAACAGGTCGTTCATGCCGGAGATGTCGTGCCCCGAGGTGGAGAAGTAGAGCCAGCGGCCGTCGCGGGACCACGCGTCGAGCCGATCCACGCCGTCGCCGAAGGTGATCTGCTTCAGCGCGCCGCTGGCCAGCGTCAGGACGTAGATGTCACCGTCGCCGCTCCGCTCCGAGACGAACGCGAGCCGAGTGCCGTCGGGCGAGTAGAGCGGACGCGATTCGTTCGCCTCGTGCGAGACGAGCAGCCGCGCCTCGCCGCCGGCGGCCTGGACGGTCCAGATGTCGCCGCCGGAGACGACGGCGATCTCCCTGCCATCCGGCGAGATGCTCGGTTCGGCGAAGGACGGCAACGGGTCGGACGCGGCCGCACGCGGAGTCTGAGTGGCGACGGGAACGACGGCGGAGGCGGCCAGAACGAGGCCCGCGACGGTCAGGACAGGCCGAGACAAGGACATGAGTGGCTCCGCGGTGAAAGGCAGAATGCATCCTAGCACTTCGGGGCACGCTTCACGGACAGGCTGAACACTCGCCACGGACCGCTTCGCCGGACCACGACCGGACGACGACACCACCCTTGGCTGCGCCGCGGCACGAATCCACGGTCGCTCCAGCGTACGGCACGAAGGTCACGAAGGCGCGAAGGACTTCTCGTCGTCGTCTGGTCGTGGCGCGCTCCGCACGCGCCGGCCGTGACATGCGGGAGCAGCGTGACAGTGCGCCAGGGCGCTACTTCGAACCCGGCCACCGCTCCGACGGCGTGCGCGCGGTCTCGAGGTACGCCTCGATGGCCGCACCCACTTCGGGCCTCGAAGCGGCGAGGTCCTTCGTCTCCGCCGGGTCGGATGCCAGGTCATACAGCTCCAGCGGCTGACCGGGCTTCAGCCGGACCGCCTTCCAGTTGCCCATGCGGACTGCCTGCTGGAAGCCGCGCTCGTGGAACTCCCAGTAGAAGAACTGGTGCGTGGACTGCGCCTCGCCGCGCAGCGCGCGGGTCATGGGGATGCCGTCGAGGCCGGGCGGGATGGGGGCGCGGGCGATGTCGGCGACGGTCGGCAGGATGTCCCAGTGGGCCCAGAGGTGGTTGCTGGCCCGTCCCTCCGGGATCGTTCCCGGCCACTGCGCGATCATCGGGACGCGGATGCCGCCCTCGTAGAGGTCACGCTTGATCCCGCGCAGGCCGCCGGAACTCCTGAAGAACGCCGGATCCGCGCCGCCCTCGCGGTGCGGACCGTTGTCGCTGATGAACATGACCAGAGTGCGCTGCTCCAGGCCGCGCGTGCGCAGCACCTCGAGCAGACGGCCGATGTCGCGATCCATGCGCGTAATCATCGCGGCGAACGCGGCGTGCGGCGTCGGCTGGGAGCGATAGCCGAGCGAGGGGGTGTCGAACTGCGAGCCGGTGGGCCGCGCGTCCGCCTTGGGGTTTTCGAACGGTTTCTCCGGGAACCTGCCCGCGAAGGGCTTCAGGGCATCGGCCGGCGGCCGCAGTTCGGCGTGCGGCACGGTGTAGTTCAGGTAGACGAAGAACGGCCGGTCGTCGTCTCGGGTGATGAAGCCTTCCGTCTCGCGCGTGAAGAGGTCGTTGGCGTAATCGTCCTCGCGGTCCATGCCCACGCGCTCGCCGTTGCGCCACAGGTGATCGGTGAACTGCCGATGGGCGTGGCGATGGTCCATGAAGCCGAACGAATGGTCGAAACCCTGTCGATCCGGCGCACCGGTGGTGCCCGGCACGCCCAGGCCCCACTTCCCGATCACGGCCGTACGGTAGCCGGCGCCTTTCAGGACCTCGGCGAGGGTGACGTCGCGCTCGCGCAGCGGGAAGTCGCCGTTGCCGCGGATCTCCGCGTGCCCGGTGTGGAGGCCCGTCATCAAGGCGCAGCGCGACGGCGCGCACACCGTACTCCCCGCGTAGTACTGCGTGAAGCGCATGCCGCGGCGCGCCATCCCGTCGAGCGACGGCGTCTGGAACCGTCCCTGGCCGTAGACGCCGAGGTCGCCGTAGCCGAGATCGTCGGCCTGGATCAGCAGGATGTTCGGCGGCGTGCCGGCCGCCGGCGCCCGCTGTGCGGCGGCGCCCGACAGGACGATGGGGGCAGCGGCGACGAGGGCCAGTAGCGATGCCCGACGCGCGAGCGCGCGCAGGGTGCGAGCGATGGTCATGCCTCCTCCCGCGGCGAATGCTAGCACGCCGTCTCCGGCGCGGAACGTTGCCGGGCGGCGTCGATTCGACTTACCATGTTCCCGGTCTCTCCGTCCGGAGGATGGTGTCATGCGCCTGCCCACGATTCTGTCGTTGTTCGTCTGTTTCGCACTGGTGCTCGCGCGGCCGGCCGCCGCGCAGCACGATCACGGCGAGCCCGAGAAGCTCGGCCGCGTCCATTTCGACACCACCTGCAAGCCCGAGGTCGCCGTCGAGTTCGATCGCGCGGTGGCGCTCCTGCACTCGTTCGCGTTTGCCGCTGCGAAGAAGGCCTTCGAACAGGTGGCGGCGAAGGACCCCTCGTGCGCGATGGCCCACTGGGGGATCGCGCTGACGCACTGGGGAAACCCGTTCGCCGGGCTGAAGCCGCCCAAGTCGGTCGCGGAAGGAGACGCAGCGATCCACCGCGCGCTTGCCGCCGGCACGCCGTCGCCGCGCGAGCGCGACTACATCGTCGCGGCAGCGGAACTGTTCAAGGACCACGAGACGGTGGACCAGCGCACCCGGACGCTCGCCTACGAACGCGCGATGGAGCGCGTGTACAAGGCCTACCCCGCGGATCGTGAGGCGGCCGCCTTTTACGCGCTGGCGGTGAACCAGACGGCGCTCCCGAGCGACAAGACCTACGCGCAGCAGTTGAAGGCGGCAGCCATCCTGGAGAAGCTGTTCCAGGACCAGCCCGAGCACCCGGGCCTGGCGCACTACATCATCCACGCCTTCGACCATCCGCCCCTCGCCGCTCGCGCCCTCGCGGCGGCCCGCCGCTACGCGCAGATCGCGCCGTCGTCGCCGCACGCGCTGCACATGCCGTCGCATACGTTCACGCGCGTGGGCTACTGGGAGGAGTCGATCACCACCAACCGCCGGTCGTACGAAACGGCGATGCGCGAGGGCAGCTACGGCGAGGCGCTGCACGCGATCGACTACCAGGTCTACGCCTACCTGCAGACCGGGCAGGACGCGCAGGCGAGGCGCGTCATCCAGGAGGACGCGCCAAAGGCGCTGGCGAAGCTCGACCCGTATGCGATGGGCGGCGCGGCGCCCGGTGTGGCCGGCCTGTACGCGGCGGTGGCCATCCACGCCCGCCACGCCCTGGAGCGCGGCGCATGGGCCGAGGCCGCGGCGCTGCAGCCGCGGCCCACACCCTTTCCGTTCGTGGACGCCGTCACCCGCTTCGCACGCGCGCTCGGCGCCGCGCGTTCGGGAAATCCGGGTGGCGCAAAGGCCGACGTGACCGAGCTGAAGACGCTCGCGCAGAAGCTCGCGGCCATGAAGGACGCCTACTGGGCCGAGCAGCTGGGAATCCAGCAGCAGGTGGCCAACGCGTGGATCGCGTTTGCCGAGGGTCGCAAGCCTGAGGCACTCGAAGCGATGCGCAAGGCGGCCGACGCGGAGGACGCCACCGACAAGAGCGCGATCTCACCCGGCCCGCTCGTGCCCGCGCGCGAGCTGCTGGGCGAGATGCTGCTCGCGCTGGACCGGCCGGCCGATGCGCTGAAGGAGCTCGAGACGACGCTCGGGAAGGAGCCGAACCGGTTCCGCGCCACCTACCTCGCGGCGAAGGCGGCATCGCTGTCCGGAAAGGCCGACGTCGCGCGGCGGCACTTCGCGCACCTGCTCGAGATCTGCAAGGCGGGCGATAACCCGGGACGTCCCGAACTGCAGGAGGCGCGCAAGGCGCGGGCATCCTGATCGCGGTTCCCAACGGCCGCGGAGGAAATCAAACTCACAGGCCACGGAGACCACGGAGTATCTAGTAACTCAGAGGGCACGGAGGCAACGAAGCATCTAGTACTGCTGCCTGAAGACCCAAGGGTTCGGCGGGGTGTTCACGATGTCGCTGAAGCTGGCGGTGGGCCTGACGCCGAAGGGCATCCGCCGCGACATGCACCGATCTCCAGACATGCGTCGGATGATCGCCGAGCTTAATACCGGTGACCGGCCGGACCTGATCGTGCTCGACGGCGTCGCGGCCTTCACCGACGGCGGCCCGTCGCAGGGCGTGCTGAAGGCCGGCAGCGTGATCATTTGCCGGTGCCGACCGTGTTGCGGTCGATGCGGTCGGCGTCGCGATGCTCAAGTCGCTGGGCGCGAACGAGGCGATCATGAGCCGCGGCGTCTTTCAGCAGGAACAGATCGCGCGCGCGGTCGAACTGGGGCTGGGCGTTGCGGGCGCGGACGCGATCGACTTCATCACGAGCGACGACGAGAGCTGCGCGTGCGCCAGGGAGCTGAGCGCTATCCTGGCGCGGGGTGATCAGGCGCCGCTCCGGCACTCGGGCTCGTGATCTTCCCGCTGCAGCCGAAAGCCACAAGACGTCAGCGATTGTCGGCCAGCTGCTTCGAGTCACTCCGACTGCCTCGAGGGATTTCCAAGTGGCGCGTGTGGCGTCCGCCTTCAGCCGGAAGACTGACTTCCTGCTTCTTGCTTCGTCTTTCTCCCGGGTATCAGGTGGCGGTCGTACCCAGCCTCGACGAGCTGCTCGTACGCCTGCCAGACGTCCTCGGGGATGTCCTGCGGGATCTGAAAGCCCATCTCCGGGTACACGCGGATGCGCTGGAGATCGCCCACCATGATGCTGATCACGTCGTCGGCCGAGAAGGTCTCGTGTGAGTGGGCGGCGAGGTATTCGTCCAGGGGGATCTTCGGCGACGTGACGATCACCTCGGCCTCGGGCCAGAGCTTCCCGAAGGTCGCGTAGGCGCGCCGCTCCATGTACGGCTTCTGCACCACGATGAAGCGCCTGAACTCCAGCCCGCGCGCGGCCAGCATCCGGCGCGTGAACACGACGTTCTCACCGGTGTTGGTCGAGCGGTTCTCGATCAGCATGCGGTGCTCGGGCACGCCCAGGTTCTGCGCGATGCGCGCGAACTGCTCGGCTTCCGGCTCGCTCCAGAACTGCCTGGTGATGGCGCCAAGCCCGCCGGCGAAGATCAGCCACGGCGCCCAGCCGTCGAGGAAGAGGCGTGCGGCATGCTCGGCGACGACCGTATCGTGGCTGCAGAGCGCGACGATCGCGTCGGCGTGCGAGAGCTGGTGCTGGAGTTGATGGTAGTGCCAGATCTTCTCGACCAGGGGCCGGATGCGTTCGTCCATTCGACTCGGTCCGCATGCTAGCACGACCCGCTGCGCGTCCGAATCGGACGGGCCGGGCGCGCGGCGGCGCTGCGGGCGACCGCGCGCAGAACGTAGGCGCGGCACCCGCTCGCACGCGCAGGCCTCACACGTCGCGCAGTAGCGTCGCGGGATCAATCGTGAGCGCCCGCCGCGACGGAATCCAGGTGGCGACGGCGCCGATCGCCAGCACGATCGCCAGCGGTACCACGAACGCGATCGTCTCCGGATCGAACCGGTGCCGGCGCCGCCTCCGGCGCGGACCACGCGCGCGAGGGCGTAGGTGGCCGCGATGCCAACGCCCGCGCCGATCGCCAGCAGCCGGATCGTCTGGGCGATGAGCAGCGTCAGCAGCACCGCCGTGCCGAGCACGTACGGCAGGATGGGCGCCACCTGGCGCCCGATCGGCGTGCCCTCGATCCCCGAGACCTTCAGCCGCCACTCGCGGCCGTCCGCCCGCTGCCGGCTCGCGAACTCGGCGAGGCCGGCCTGCAGCCGCCCTTCGAGCATCGCGTGCGTCATCCCCGCCGGCCGGCGCGCGATGACGTCCAGCCGGTCGTCGGGCAGCAGCGTCTGAGGCTCGAGCGCCGACCAGATCGGCGCGTTCATCTCGGCGAACCAGAACCGCGCCGGCATCACGCCGACGACGGTGTACGCCTGCTCGTCGATCCACACGATGCGCCCGACCACGTCCGGCCGGCGATCGAAGAGCCGCTCCCACTGGCGATCGCTGAGAAGCGCTTCCGGCGGGCCGTCCTTCGCGGCGGCCAGCTGGCGGCCCAGCGCCGGCGCAACACCGAGCACCGGGAACAGGTCGTGCGAGACCGCGCGAACCGGGACGCCCGCCTCGGGGTCGTCGGTGCGCACGTCCCGGATGCCCCGTGGTCCCAGCGATCCCGCCATCGGCAACCCGATCGCCTCGTGCCATGCGATGTAGAGCGGGGCCGGTACGGCGCTGCCCATCGGCATGATCGGCCGGTCGGAGCGGCCGACCTGGACGCGCGACAGCTGCGCGGGCTCGACGTACAGCGGCGGCGGCCTGTGGAACACCAGGTCGCGCACCGTGAGCGTCACCGTCGTCGCGCCGATGCCGCAGGCGAGCGAGAGGATGGCCACCAGGGTGGCGGCCGGGCGCCGGCGCAGCTGGCGCGTCGCGGCGTGGAGGTTCTGGCGCAGGTGATCGATCCACAGCACGCGCCGCGTTTCGTACCATCGCTCACGCACGCGCGTGACGTTGCCGAACCGGCGGCGGGCGGCGGCGGACGCCGCCGCCGGGTCGAGGCCCTCCTCGACCAGCCGCGCCGCCTCGAGCTCGAGGTGCGTCTGGATTTCGCGCGCGAAGTCCTCGTCCGATCGCCCACGGGTTGACATTCGACCGGAGTATACGGATACTCGGGTCGAATGTCTATTCGAAAGCGGGCGGACCGTGAGTACGCCGCGCATCTCCAGGGCACGCTCGACCTGTTGATCCTGCGCACCCTCCTCTTCGGCCCGCAGCACGGCCAGGGGATCGCCCGCGCCATCCAGAGCGAGTCGGGCGACGTGCTCATCGTCGACCACGGCTCGCTCTACCCGGCACTGCAGCGCCTCGAGGACCGTGGTTGGATCGCGGCGGAATGGGGGACGTCGGAGAACAACCGCAAGGCGCGCTTCTACACGCTCACGCGTGCGGGACGGAAGGAGCTGGTGCGGGAAGAAGGCGAGTGGCGGCGCATCGCCGCGGCGATCATGCGGGTGCTCGCCGGCGTGCCCGGCCGCTGAGACGCGGCGCCACGTGCCATCTCCCAGCCACCGCGGCGTTTGCGGGCTGGTTAGCCGCGGGAGCGCTCCAGCAGCAGCAGCATCAACACGCTGACGACGGCCAGGTCCATCGCCTCGCCGTCGGCCGGACCGCCGGCCTCGATGCGGAAGCGGCCCTCGAACAGCGCCGGCTGCTTCACCACCCGCAGCAGCGGCGGCTCACCCTCGCCGCGCGACACCAGATAGGCGGGGTGGAAGAGGTACCCGCTGAACAGGCCGACGATGGGGATGCTTTCGAAGAAGCCATCGAGTACCTTCACCCACGCGCTCTCTTCCCGGATCAGGAAGAGCCGGCGGTCGCCCTGGTGCACCTCGTAGTGCGCCTTCCAGATCGACCGCATGCCGCGGCGCTGCAGCGCCGCCAGCTCCGTCCCGCCCTCGTCGACGATGCGGTAGCGCGCCGAGATGTCGAGGATGCGGTCGGCGGCGATCCGGTAGAGCGGGCGGGTCTGCTGCTCGTCGGCGAACACGGTCACCGCTTCCTTCAGCTTGAACGCCTGCTGCTTGACGTAGTAGACGAGGCGTCTCCGCGCGTCGGTGACGGCGATCTGCGACGCGATCGCCAGGATCTTGAAGCGAAGGTCCAGCGGAAATTCCATGCGCGAGGTATATCACGGCCCGCACCCGCTCAGGCGCGCGCTCGGGAGACTCCTCCGTGCCCTCTGAGTTGGATCCTCTCGGTGGCCTCCGTGGCCTCTGAGTGACAGCACGAACGGCAGCAACGGCACGACCGTCTGCACGACCGTGTGCTGGTCCTGGCCGGCGCCGACGGAATAGCGGTAGTCGAAGACCGACACCCGCGATCTCGCGTCTCCGACGCGTATCACGTTCTGGGCTTTGCGAGCGCGGCCGAGCGCGAAGAGCGGGAAGTCCCCGACGCCGAGCATTTCCGGGCCCACGGGGTCGGGGGTGAAGCTCCAGCCCGCCGGCAGCAATCGCCAGGAGCTCGGCACGGCGTCGCGCCGCGGCGCGATTGACGGCGTACGCGACGGTGCCCATCAGCGCCACGCCACCGATGGCGATGAGGACGAAGACCAGGACGGGCTCCATGAGCCTACTCTACCGCCGCTTCGCAGGCCACGCCCTGTCAGTCGTGCGATTATCGAAGGGGCGTCATGGTCTCCGGCAAGAAGGTCGGCGTCTGGGCATTCCTGTTCTTCCTCGGGAAGGGGCTTCTCTGGGTGATCGTTCCGGCAGCGGTCTACCTGCGCGCCTGTTGACGATGGGCGCTGGTGCACGTTCGGCAGCACGTTCGACAGCCCTGACGGGCTGCAGCGGCAGCCCCAAAAGGCTGCGCCACGGCTGCTACACGGCTGCCCGGAAGGGCTGCGCTGCATCAGCGGACGTCAACGGGCCGATTCGTGCAGCAGTTCCTCGAGGTGGTGCTTCCACAGCGCGGCCTGCGTGTGGGTGCCGTGCCCGGCCGTCCGGTCGCTCAGCGGCACGACGATGGCGCGGCCTTTGCGCACGCGCGTGATCTCGCGCTCGAGCATCTGCAGCTCCGGCGGGTTGATGATGTCGTCGGCGGAGTTGATGGCCAGCAGCGGCGCGGTGATCTTCTCCAGTCCCGGCCCGGGGTCGTAGTCACGCGACGCCTCGAGCGCGTAGAGGATGTCGTTGGCGTCGACCGTCTTCACGTAGTTTGCCACGTACTGATCGAGCACGCGATCGGCGTCGGCGAGCGTCGGCGCCGCCCGCTGCCTGAGGATCGGGTTGCTGGAGACGAGCCACAGCATCTGCGCGACGGTTCGCAGGCTCTGCGGCGGCGACGTGTAGTCGCCGCTCTTCCACTCGGGATCGTTCCTGATGGCGTCGATCGCCACGCGCCGCCACGCCCGGTTGCGGCCGGAGATCTGGGTGGGGAGGCTGGCGAGCGGCAGCAGCGCGTCCATGAAGTCGGGATAGCGCGAGCCCCACATCCACGTGTGCATGCCGCCCATCGACGTCCCCATCACGAGGCGAAGGTGGTTGACGCCGAGCCCCACGGTCACCAGCTGGTACTCGGCCTCGACCATGTCGCCGTAACCGTAGCGCGGGAACTTCGCGCGCAGCCCGTCGCTCGGCTTGCTCGATCGCCCATGGCCGATGTCATCCGGCAGGATCACGTAGAACCTCGACACGTCCAGCGGCTGGCCGGGCCCGAACAGCTCGCCGGCGAAGTTCGCCCCGGTGAATTGGCCGCCGCTGCCGCCGGTGCCGTGCAGGACCAGCACGGCGTTGCGCACGAGGCCCTGCGCGTCCTTCTGCGGGCTGCCGTAGGTGCGGTAGTGCAGGCGCAGCTCCGGCAGCGTCTCGCCGGACGCGAATCGGAAGTTCTTCAGAACGACATCCCCATCGACCGGCCGAAGCGCCGGAGGCTGCGGCGCCTGCAGGAGCGCGAAACAGAGCGGAAGCCAGTTCATCCAGGTCATGAGCCGTCCATGCGTGCGAAGTGTCGACGCTATCGTGCCTGCCTGGCCATGTCCGGCGCGGCGATGGCGCGAACCGTCACCCCTTCGACGAGCAGGCCGATCTGCAGCTCCTTGAGCGGTTTGTCGGCGGGTGGTCCGGCGAAGGTGAGGCGGTAGGAGTACGCAAACTCGCTTGCCAGCTTGAAGAGGGGTGCGCTGAGCGCCGTCACGCTGACGATCCGCTGCAGGGTGCCGGCGGTGAGCTTCGTCCCCTCGGTGAGCAGCCGGGTGCGTTCGCGGTCGCCTTCCCCTTCCGTGCTGAGCCGGCCGAGCATCTGGCTCCTGCCCGGCACGGTGGTGTTGCCGGCGTCGCGGCTGATGCCGCCGGAGGTGACGGTGGCGCTGTTCGAGAACGCGACGGCGTGAAAGGCGGTGAACCGCGCGATCATCTGCTTCATCACGGCCGCCGCCGTCACGTTGCTCGCCTCGACGCTCTCGGTCGTGAACGCGACGATGACCGGGCGCGCCGGCTCGGCCGCCCTGAGATCGCGCAGCGCCATATCGATCCCGTCGATGAGATACGCGCGGCTCTCGGGCCGGGCGAACAGGCCGGCCACGGCGCCGCGCAGCTTCGTCGTATCCTGCGTGAACGCGACCACCTGCGCCGGCCGCTCCGCAACGGTGTAGAGCGCGACGTGGTGCGCCGCGGCCAGCCGCTCGACGAAGTCGCCGATGGCAGTGCGGAACGCGTCGATGGGCAGCCACGGGCCGAAGCTCGTGTCGAGCACGAGCGCAACGTGCATCGGCGTGTCGAGCGGCTGCACGCGGAGCACGTCGCGGTCGCGTCCGCCCTCGCGCACGGCGAAGTGCTCGTTCGTCAGGCCGGACACCGGCGTGCCGTCCCGGTTGTCGAGCACGGTGACGTAGACGTGACGGTCGCTCGTCTGGGCCGCCAGGGGAGGCACGAGGCACAGCGCGAGCGGCGCGGCGGTGGCGATGAGGCGAAAGGACAAGGGCATGCGGGGATCCTACCGCCGACGGCCCGGACGCCAAAAGAGGGCTGGCGTTGTTGCCGAAAGGAGGCAGCCCCCTTTCTGTCACGACGCTCGTCCCTCGACGTCCACGCGGCAGGGGAAGGGCGGATAGAATCGTCAGCGTTGTCCGTCACCCGCTGGAGCGACCCGATGCCGACGCACCTCTTCGCCCGACTGCTTCGTTTCCTCGCCGCGACCCTCATCGCCGCCGCCGTCGCCGGCGTCGCCGCCGACGAGGGCATGTGGCGGATCCAGCAGCTGCCGCTGGACACCATCGCGCAAAAGCACGGAGTCAAGCTGGCACCCGGCGACCTGGAACGGCTGCAGTACGCGCCGGTCCGCATCCTCTCGGGTGGCGGAGGCGGCACCGGCACGTTCGCGTCGCCCGACGGTCTCATCCTCACCAACCACCACGTGGCGCTGGACTGCATCCGGACCTCCACGCTCGCCGAACAGAACAAGGGTGAAGGGGACAACCTGATCGAGCACGGTTTCACCGCGAAATCGCGGGCGGCAGAACTCCCCTGCAAGCGCTTCCGCGTGCAGATCGAGCGCACCGCTCGCGACGTGACCGCCGAGGTGAACGCCGGCGTCAAGCCGGGGATGTCGATAGCGGCGATCCAGCAGGCCCGGCAGCAGCGGCGCGCCGATCTCGAGCGTGCCTGCAAGCAGGAAAAGGGGGCGAACCATACCTGCTCGGTCGTGGACTTCAACAGCGGCGCGTGGTCGCAGCTCATCGTCTACGAGGACTTCAACGACGTGCGCCTGGTGTACGCGCCGGAGAAGCAGCTCGGCTACTTCGGTGGCGACGAGATGAACTTCCGCTTCCCGCGCTACGTGTCGGACATTTCGATCCTGCGCGCCTACGTCGGCAGGGACGGTTCGCACGGCGAATACGCGGCCGACCACGTCCCCTACCGCCCGGCGCAGTACCTGCGGGTCACAGTCGACGGCGTCAAGGAAGGGGACTTCACGCTCGTCGCCGGCAACCCCGGGACGACGAACCGCTACCGCATCAGCGACTCGGCCGTCTACAACGTGAAGACCGGCATGCCGCAGCAGATCCGCGACATCGAGACGGAGCTGGCGCTGCTACGGAAGTACGCGGGCATGAAGGGCGAGTACCAGGTGCTGCTGCAGGACCGGACGTTCGGCCTCGCCAACACGTTGAAGTACCTGCAGGATGTGCACGCGGCGCTGAAGGCCACCGACGTCGCCGCCCGCCAGCAGGCGCGCGAGCGCGAGTTCCTCGACTTCCTGAAGTCCCGCCCCGAGCTGCACCAGGAGTACGGCACCCTGTTCGAGGAGCACCGGCGCTTCTACGCCACGTCGATCGAGGCCAACGTCGATCTCGACGACGCGCTGACCTGGCTGGGCAAGGCGTCGGCCATCGGGCAGGCGGCCGCGCTGTACGAATTTGCGCTCGAGCGCGCGAAACCGTCGGACCGCGAGCGCGAGCCGCAGTACCAGGAACGGAACTGGGACGACCTGAGGCAAGCGATCCTGGATGACGAGCCCACGATCCCGGCGCTCGAGCAGGACCTGCTGGCGATTGGGTTCGAGAAGGCGCTGAAGCTCCCCGCCGAACGCCGCATCCCCGGGGTCACGGCGCTCGCCGCGCGCGCGAGGACGTCGGACCCACGCGCCCTCGCACGTGCCATTCTCGACGGGACGAAGATCGAGTCGGTCGAAACACGGAAGGCGCTGCTGCAGGCCGACGCGAAGGCGTTCGAGCAGTCGCCCGATCCGGCCATCGTCTTCGCGCGCGATCTGCTGCCCTCGACCCGCGACCAGCGGGCGCGCACCCGTGTCCTCAACGAGACGCTCTTCCAGCACCGCGCGAAGTTCGCGAAGGGCCTGGCCGAATGGAAGGGGCAGACGATGTACCCGGACGCCAACTTCACGCTGCGCGTGACCTACGGCAAAGCGGTGGGCTACGTGGACAAGTCCGGCACGGCGGTACCGTTCACCACCCGGTTCGGCGACATGTTCACGCTGGCCGAGTCGCGCGGCAACAAGGGAGAGTTCGCGCTGCCGGCGTCGCTGCTCGAATGGCGCAAGCGGGTCGGCGAGGCGGCGTTCGCCGAGAAGTACGCCGGCCTGCCGGTGAACTTCGTCTCGACCAACGACATCACCGGCGGCAATTCCGGCAGCTCCACCCTCAACCGCCGGCTCGAGATCATCGGGCTGATCTTCGACGGCAACGAGGAGGCGATGGCGGGCGACTGGGCCTACAGCGAGACCGCCGGCCGCGCCCTCAGCACCGACATCCGCTTCGCACTGACGATCGCGCGCGAGGTGCATGGCGCCGGCTGGATCGTCGACGAGCTGATGGAGACGAAGTAGCTCACCAGATCCGCTCGCGGATCCGCCCGAGCGTCGTCTGCTGCTGGCCGGCGGCCGAGACGGTGATGCGGTACTCACCCGGCGGCAGCAGCGGTCCGCCGAACGCGCCGCGGCCGCCACGGGTCGACACCCAGACCCCGAGGTCGTTGCCAACGATCAGCACCCCCGGGTGACGGAAATCCTGGACGAAAGCTGGATGACGGCCTGAGCATCCACCGATGGCCTTGCCTGCATACGGAGCCCAACGCGACGGCTCCGAGCGAAGCTCAGGGGGAGGATCTCGTGCTTGCCTGTCTCACGATCGAAGCCCGAGGGGGCCGAGCAAGGCCAGGCGTCCTTGATGTCGGTGAGCCCGTGCCGTCGTCCTGAGGATTGTCAGCCTGCAGGGCTCGTGGCGGAGCGGGAGACCGGCCTGATGTGGGCGAACATGCTGCGGGCGTTCCAGGTTGGGAAGGCTCTTACCAGCGACGGAAGGCCGTCGAGTTGGATGCGGCCGTCGCGGGTGGCTTGGGCCCAGGTGAGTTGGCCGGCGTGCCATTTGACGAAGGCTTCGGCTTCCGCCGTGATGTAGAGGTCCTCGTCGATATGCTGCCGTTCTCCAATGCATCGACGAGTTGGGACCGCGCGATCGGAACTCGCGCTGTGGATTGAGGATCGGGATTCAGGATGGGGATTCAGGACGGGGATTTGGGATCAGCGATGATCAGCGATCAGGGATAGCATGTGTCTCCATGATGGCTCGTCTCGCAGTTGCCCTGGTGCTGGCGGCGCTGTCGGTGCAGCGCGCCGCGTCGCTGCCCTCCCAGCCGCAGGGGCGGGTCGCCAACGTGCTGGTCGTGACATTGGACGGGCTGCGGTGGCAGGAGCTGTTCGGTGGAATGCAGGCGGAGCTACTCACGAAGGAGGCGGGCGGAGTGGAAGACTCCGCCGCGCTCGAGAGGCGGTTCGGCGGGCCGACGCCCGAGCAGCGGCGCGAGCGGCTGATGCCCTTCTTCTGGACCGTGGTCGCGAGGCGCGGCCAGGTGTTCGGCGATCCGGCGAGTAACAGCCTCGCGCGCGTCACCAACGGGCTGCGGTTCTCCTATCCCGGCTACAGCGAGATGCTCGTCGGGTTTGCCGATCCGCGGATCGACAGCAACAATCGCGTCCCCAACCCGAACGTCACCGTGCTCGAGTGGCTGCATCGCCGGCCGGGATTCCATGGCCGGGTCGCAGCGTTCGCGTCCTGGGAACTGCTCCCGTGGATCGTCAACGCGGAACGGAGCGGCATGCACGCGAACGGCGACGGACCGCCGGTTGCGAAGCCGGTGACCGATCGCGATCGGCTCTTGAACGACCTGGCCGCCGACCTGCCGCCGTACTGGGGCGCCACGCGGTTCGACGCGCCGACCGGCTTCGGCGCGCTCGAGTACCTGAAGACCCACCGCCCGCGCGTGCTCTACGTGATGCTCGGTGAGACCGACGAGTGGGCGCACGGCCGGCGCTACGACCTGTACCTGGACGCGGCCGCGCGCAACGATCGATTCATGCAGCGGCTGTGGGAAACGGCGCGCGCGCTGCCGCAGTACAAGGGCCGCACCGCCCTCGTCGTCGCCACCGACCATGGGCGCGGCGAGAGCGCCGCGGACTGGACCAGCCACGGACAGAAGGTGCCCGCCGCCGAACGCATCTGGATCGCGGTAATGGCCCCGGGCGTTCCCGCGTTCGGCGTGCGCGCCAACGCCAGCGTCACCCAGTCGCAGGTGGCCGCCACGATCGCCGCGCTCCTCGGAGAGGATTACGGCGCGGCACAGCCGCAGGCGGCACAGCCGCAGGCGGCACCGCCGCTCGATCTGGGCGGCGAAACGGGGATGCGCTGACGCTGACGCTTGTCAATGCCGAATGCTGAATGTCGAATGCCGAATGAAATGCCGAATGAATGACCAGACTCGAGCATTCGGCATTCGGCATTCAGCATTGACAAGTATCAGCGTCGCCATTCAGGGGCGTAATCGCGCCGCCGCCGTCGTTGCTCG
Organism: Vicinamibacterales bacterium; assembly: GCA_048594975.1. Classification (GTDB taxonomy): domain Bacteria; phylum Acidobacteriota; class Vicinamibacteria; order Vicinamibacterales; family 2-12-FULL-66-21; genus JBMDXB01. The sequence goes on from JBMDXQ010000138.1 coordinate 56,732, forward strand.
ACACTCAGGCTGAGCACGAACAGCGCGAAGATCTCGAGCAGGCCGATCGTCGCGTAGATGGCGAACCGCGTGAACGCGCTCGGCTCGGGGAAGCAGGTGAAGCCCTGTTCGAGGCAGGCGGTCACCGCCAGGTCGATCTCGACGTACTCGCGGAAGATCAGCGCCAGCGCGGCGGCAAAGATGACGACGGTGCCGGCGATGTTCCCGAAGATCCACTGCTGCCGGCGCCACAGCGGGACCGCGGCAAGCACGGCCACGGCCGGTGGCACGGTCAGCGCCACGGCGATCCAGTTCCAGTTCAGTCCGGACACGTCATCAGGATAGCCGTTCGAGACAGCCGGCCGGCACGACGGCGACCGCGGAGCAGCCGGGGCGTTGCTGCCATCGCCTCATGCCTGGCGTGCTGACCCGGTGTCCGTCCCGAACAGCGTGGGCCAGTGCCTGGATATATTCCTTGCGGGTGGGGTTCACGTCGTAGCCGGGCGGGTGACGAACGGCCGTGGCTCCCGGTCGAAGTGCGGCACCGGCGGGGCGAGCTGCACGCCGTCGTGTCGCGAGCGTGCCGCCGGCCGGCGAGACCGCAGGGGGCCGGCACACGCTCGAATCAACGAAACGGCCGCGCCTGATCGTCTATACTGCGCGTGCCTACATATAGGGAGACGAGCGTGTTCAGTCCCGAGCTGAAGAAGGGCAGCACCGAGATGCTCGTGCTGGCGCTGCTCGACGGCCGCGCCCGCCACGGCTACGAGATCGGCAAGCTGATCGAGGCGCGCTCCGGCGGCCGCCTCACCTTCGCCCTGCCCACCCTCTACCCGACGCTGCTGCGCCTCGAGAACCGCCGCTGGATCAAGGGCCGCTGGGTCGAGAAGGCGGGGCAGCGCGAGCGCTGCTTCTACCGCCTCACCCCGGAAGGCCGCCGCGTGCTCCGGGAACAACAGCAGACGTGGAAGGCGTATGTCGCGGCGGTCAACGACGTGATGGGGTCGAGCGGTGCGTGACTGGACGGCGTTCGTCCGTGAACGGCTGCCCCTGCCCGGCCTCGCGCCTGAGCGCGAGGCGCGCATCGTGCGCGAGGTCGCGGCGCAGCTCGAGGACTTCTACCGTGACGCGTTGGCCGCCGGCCTGGACGAGGACGCGGCCGACGGGCACGCGCGCACGCAGGTCGGCGACTGGGCGCGGCTGGCGCGCGACGTCACGCTCGCCGAGCGCGCACACGCCCGCCCACCTCTCGAGCGACTTGCCGCCGCCATCGAGGACCGCGGCCCGCGCCGGCCAGGAGGACTGCAGATGCTTGCCGATACGCTCCGCGACACCCGCTACGCCGTGCGACAGCTCGGGAGGACCCCGGGCTTCACCCTCGTCGCGCTCCTGACGCTCGCGCTGGGCATCGGCGCGTCGAGCGCGATGTTCAGCGTCGTCAACGGTGTCTTGCTCAAGCCCTTCCCCGTGCCCGAGTCGGACCGGCTGGTGTGGGTCAACGAGATCGTGCCGCAGTACGGCCGTTTCTCCGTCGCCCCGGCATCGTTTCTCGACTGGCGGGCGCAGAACTCCTCCTTCGAGCGGATCGTCGCGCTCACGGGAGGCACGGCGACGTTCAGCGGCGCCGAGGGGCCGGAGCGAATCTCCAATGCGGTCGTGTCGTGGGATTTCTTCGAGATGCTGCGCGTCCAGCCGTTCCTCGGCCGGGGCTTCAGGGCGGAGGAGGGCGTGCCGGGCAGGAACGCCGTGATCGTGCTCAGCCACGCTGCGTGGCAGCGGCGGTTCGGAGCGGACCCGAACGTCATCGGGCGGGCGGTGACGCTCAACGGAGCGCCGTCCACGATCGTGGGTGTCATGCCGGCGGGGTTCGAGTTCCCGCGCGAGGTGGAATACTGGGTGCCGATTGGGCTCGATCCCGCCAAGGCCTCCCGCGGCGGCCACTACCTCGCCGTGATGGGACGGCTCAAGCCGGGCGTCACGGCGGTACAGGCCGACGCGGAGATGAGGGCCATCGCGGAACGGCTCGCCCGCCAGTACCCGGACTCGAGCGCGAACGAGTCGGCCGAGGTCGTGCCGCTGCTCGACCAGATCGTGGGCAGCGCGCGCGAGCCGCTGCTGGCGCTGCTCGCAGCCGTCGGCGTGGTCATCCTCATCGTCTGTGCGAACGTGGCCAACCTGCTGCTGGTCCGCGCCTCGGTGCGCGACAAGGAGATCGCGATCCGCACCGCGCTCGGCGCCGGGCGCGGCCGCCTGGTCCGCCAGATGCTCGCCGAAAGCCTGATGCTCGCCGCGGCAGGCGGCGCGCTCGGCGTGCTGGTCGCGTATCTGGCCGTCCGGCCCCTGCGCACGCTGAGCGCCGGCAGCATCCCGCGCGTGCACGACGTCTCGATCGACTGGACGGTGCTGCTGTTCGCGCTCGCCGTGTCGCTCGCGACGGGTGTGATCTTCGGACTCGCACCCGCCTGGCAGGCGGCGCGCGCCGGGCTCTCCGCGGTGCTGAAGGAAGGCGGGCGGTCCTCGGCGACGGCGGGCGGACGGCGCGTCCGGAGCGTGCTGCTCGTTGCCGAGGTGGCGCTGTCGCTCGTGTTGCTGGTCGGCGCGGCGCTGCTGCTCCGCAGCTTCGCCCGGCTCATGAACGTCGACCCGGGGTTCCGGGCGGAGAACGTGCTCGCCTTCCGGGTATCGCTGCCGCCGGTGTCCTACCGCGACGATCCCAACCGTGCGGCGTTCTTCGCCACCCTGCTCTCGAAACTGGAGGCGCTGCCCGACGTGCGTGCGGCCGGCATGGTGCAGACGCTGCCGCTCAGGGGTGATTACGTCCTCAGCTTCGAGATCCAGGGCCGGCCGAAGACGGCGCCGAATGCCGGGCCGTCGGCCAACTACCGCGTCGTCAGCCCGCAGTACTTCCCGGCGCTCGGCATCCCGCTCAAGCGCGGACGGCTCTTCACCGGCCGCGACAACGCGGACAAGGCGCCGCTGGTTGCCGTGGTGGACGAGGCGTTCGCCGCCCGTCATTTCCCCGGCGAGGATCCGATCGGCCGCGGCCTGGACATCGGCAACGGCACCGACGGCTTCTACGAGATCGTCGGGATCGTCGGCGACGTCCACCACGAAGCCCTCGACGCCGCAGCCGCACCGACCATGTATGTTCCGTACCGGCAGGACGTGTTCAGCACGATGTGGGTGCTGGCACGGACCGATGGCGATCCGATGCAGCGCTCCGGTGCCGCCCGCGAAGCGGTCCGGGCGATCGACGCATTGCTTCCCGCCTACTCGATGAGGCCGCTCGCTGCGGTGGTGAGCGACTCGGTCGCGCAGCGCCGCTTTTCGATGCTGGTGCTCACCGCGTTCGCTGGCATCGCACTGTTTCTGGCCGCGGTCGGCGTTTACGGCGTGGTCGCGTACTCGGTGAGCCAGCGGACGCAGGAGATCGGCGTGCGCATCGCGATCGGGGCGGCCCGGCGAGACGTGCTCGCGCTGGTGATCGGCGGCGGCATGAAACTCGCGCTGGCGGGTGTCGCCCTGGGTGTCGCTGGCGCGCTCGCGCTGTCGCGGCTCATCGCGGGCATGCTCTTCGGCGTGCGGCCGTTCGACCCGGCGAGCTATGCCGCCACCGCGGTGCTCCTGCTCGCCATCGCGGCACTCGCCTGTTACGTGCCGGCGCGGCGCGCGGTGCGGGTCGATCCCGTCATCGCGATCCGGCAGGAATGATCGCACGGGCCTGCCCGGGGAAACCGTTCATCGGCCCTCCTGCGATGGCGCGAACACCACGCGCGTCTTCGAGAGCAGCTCGAAGGCGCGCTGCCGCTTGTCGGTGAACAGGGCGAACATGGCATCTATCCAGTAGATGTTCAGCGCGATGGGCAGCTGGCGAACGATCGCCTGCCCCAGGCCGATACGGCGACCGCTCTCCTGGACGACGTGGATGCCGCTGGCGCGCTTGCCGACGGTCTGGCCGGTGTTGAACTCGGCGACAGCGGTGTACACCCCCAGGAAGAAGGTGCTGCACAACGCCACGAGCAGCACGAGCGCGACGAACAGCGCTTCGCGCGGCACGGTGAGCGCCGTCAACACCGCAAGTGGCACGATGACCGCCGCGATCACGAGCACGTCGATCAGCTTCGCGACCAGGCGCTGCCCGAGCGACGCGGGAACGAGCGGTTCGGCCGACAGGTACGACTCGGCGAGCGCGCGCGGGTCGCCGAGCTGCCGCAGCACCTCGCCGAGCGGATGACCGTCGGCGACGCGCTCGGCGATGTGCGCGCGCAGCTCGGTGGCGATCTGCGCGCGCGTGCCGGCGGCATGCGGCATCTCGTCCAACACCGTGGCAACGTAGTCCTCGGCTGTCATCGCGGTTCCTCCCTGTCCTGCCCCAGCAGCTTCGCCATCGCGCTCGCGAACGTCGTCCACTCGTGCACGAGCCGCGCGAGTTCTCCCCGCCCGGCATCGGTGAGCCGGTAGTACTTCCGGGGCACGCCGCGCTCCGGCGTCTCCCACCGGACGCTGACCAGTCCCGCCCGCTCCAGGCGATACAGCACGGGATAGAGCGTCCCGTCGGTGACCTCAAGGACGCCGTCGGTCTGCGCCGTCAGCTTCGAGACGATCTCGTAGCCGTATGCCTCGCCGGCCGAGAGCAGGTGCAGCACGATCAGTTCGAGCGACCCGCGCCTGAGCTCGCGGTCGATGCTGCTGCGCCGTTCGTCTCGGCCCCGTGCCCCGGTCGTCATCTGTTCCTGGTATCGCCAGTTATCTTACGTAACAAGACATACGTTCACACAAGTCCCGTGGTTCCTCGTGGGTTTCAGGGGCGCTGCCAGGAGAACCCAACTGCAGCAGGAGGGCGTAGTAGTATCCGCCGTTACCCGGAGGCCACTCGCTATGACTCGTACACGGTGTGCTGCCCTGCTCGTCACGGCGGTGGTTCTGGCGGCAACGGCCGCAGCCGCCGAATCCATCACGCTCGCGCGCCACCCGGACTACCACGCCGGCACGATTGCCTTCAGCTACCTCGGCGACATCTGGGTGGCGAAGGAGGACGGCACGAACGTGAGGCGGCTCACGGATCATCCGGCGCGGGACACCTTTCCGCGCTTCTCGCCCGACGGCCGGTGGATCGCGTTCTCCTCGAGCCGCTACGGCAACAACGACGTGTTCGTGATGCCGGCCGCCGGGGGCGCGCCGCGCCGGCTGACGTTCCACACCGGCAGCGACGACGTGATCGGCTGGTCGCGCGACTCGCAGCGCGTGCTGTTCCGCGCGACGCGCGGCGACGGCGTCTTCCCCACCGTCGCCGTCCTGTATGAAATCGCCGCGACGGGCGGGCAGGAGAAGCCGCTGCCGCTCGACTGGGGGTACTGGGGCAGCTACTCGCCCGACGGCAAGTCGCTCGTCTTCAACCGCCATCCTTCCTCGTGGTCGCGCAAGCACTATCGCGGCAGCTACGCGGCCGACCTGTGGATTGCCGACCTCTCGGGCCCGACCTTCACGAAGCTGCTGCCCGACGAACGCTACAACCGCTACTGGCCGATGTGGGGGGCGGACGACGCGATTTACTTCGTGGGCGACCCGCTGCCGGAGGAGCGCAGCGTGAAGCCGGGCACGCCGGAGGTCCGCCGCAGCGTCAACAACATCTACAGGGTGCCGGCGCGCGGCGGCGGGCAGGCGGTGCAGGTGACGAAGCACTCCTCCGGCAACCTGTACTGGCCGTCGATGTCGAGCGACGGCAAGGTCATCGTCTACGAGGAGAACTTCGGCTTGTGGAAGCTCGACGTCGCGAGCGGGCGTACGGCCGAGATCACAATCGACGTCGTCAGCGACGAGAAGGAAAACGAGATCGAGTACGAGGCGCTCACCAACGAGGTCGGCGCCTTTGACCTGTCGCCCTCCGGCCGTCGCGCGGTCATATCGGCGCGCGGGCAGTTGCTGACCATCGCGACCGATCGCGGTGACATCACGCGCCTCGCCGCGGACCGCATGGCCTCGCGCAACGAACAGCCGAAATGGTCGCCCGACGGGAAGTACATCGCGTTCGTGTCCGATCGATCCGGGCGGGACGAGGTCTGGATCAGCGACCCGGAGGGGCGCGCGCCGAAAAAGATCACCGATCTCGACAACGAGAAGGGATCGCTCGTCTGGACGCCCGACTCGAAGGCGCTGCTCTACACGGCGACCGACCGCAAGCTCTACAGCTACGGCGTCGCGGACGGCAAGACGGCGGTCGTCGCGTCGAGCGACGTCTGGCGCATCCTCTCAGTGGACGTTTCACCGGACAGCAAGTGGGTCATGTACTCGAAGGCCGACCGGACGCAGCGCACGCACGTCTACATCGCGCCGCTCGCCGGCGGCGAGGAACGCCACATCTCGGACGACAGCGTCCTCTACTCCGAGAACAACGCCGTGTGGACCGCCGACGGCCGCTACGTCGTGTTCACCTCCACGGAGAGCACACCGACCGGGATCGCGTCGCAGGGGGGCTTCACCACCACGACGACGCTGTGGTCCGTTGCTTTGCGCGATCGCGAGCGCGATCCGGCGGACCGCGACATCGACAATGAGGCGGAGGGCCTGGTCGCCGAGGCCGCGGCCCGGCAGTCGGGCCGCGGCGGCGGCGCCGGCGGCGGCGCGGCGCAACCGGTCGAGGTCCGCATCGACTGGGGCGGCATCGCCCGTCGGGCGCGGCAAATCAACCTGCCCGGCACGCCGATCGGCGCGCTCGCGGCCGCGGCCGAAGGACACATCGTCGCCGTCAACGTCGGAACGGGCCCGATCGGCGGTGGACGCGGAGCGCCGCCCCCGCTCGGCACGACCACCGCCGGCATCTACGTCGTCAACGCGGAGACGGGACAGTCCGCGCGTGTGCCGCCTCCGCCATCGGCGGGTGACTCGCCCGGCGGCGGCGGAGGGGGGCGAGGCGGTTTAGGTTTCTTCGCTGGCCGCGACATGGCGTTCGCGCGCGACGGCCGCACGCTGTACTTCCGGTTCGGAAACGGGCTCTACGCTGCTCCCGTGAACCTCCAGGCGCTGGCGCCGGGGGCGCCGGCGGCCGGCAGCGGCGGACGCGGCGGGCGTGGCGGCGGTGCGCAGCCGGCGGGCGAGAGCGGATCCGGCGGGGCGCAGACGGCGCGGCAGGTCACGTACACGGCAAACATCGAAATCGATCGTAAGGCCCTGCGCCGCCAGGTCTTCAACGAGGGCTGGCGGATCATGAAGAACCGCTTCTACGACGCGAAGATGCACGGCGCCGACTGGAGCGCCGCGAAGACGCGCTACGAGCCGCTGCTTGCGAGCCTGGCCGACTCCGAGGAGCTGCACACGGTGATGATGATGATGATCGGGGAGCTGAACGCGTCGCACACCGGCGTCGGCACCGGCCGCGGCGGCGGGCCGGGCGGGCAGCAGCGGCCGCAGACGCGGCATCCGGGCTTCGACATGGTCAGCGACGCGTCGGGGTTCTACAAGGTCGGCCACGTTTACAAGGACGGGCCGGCCGACAAGGACTTCCTGAAGATCACAGCGGGCGACTTCATCCTCGCCGTCGACGGTCACGAGCTGAAGACGTCGGAGAACTACTGGCGTTTCTTCACGCTCGCGCCTGGCGCAAAGTTCCACTTCCTAGTCAACGACAAGCCGCTGAAGGAAGGCGCGTGGGAAGTCACCATCACGCCTGTCGCCGGCGGCGAGCTGGGAACGCTGCAGTACCGTCGGTGGGTGGACGCGCGCCGCGATCTGGTCACGAAATCGAGCAACGGCGAGATCGGCTACCTGCACATCCGCGCGATGGACGCCCCGTCGCTGCGCCAGTTCCAGCTCGATCTGGCGGCGAACCGCACGAAACGGGCGCTCGTGATCGACCAGCGGTTCAACGGCGGCGGCGGGATCGACCAGGAGCTGCTCGGGATCCTCTCCGGCCGCCGCTACCAGTACACCGTCGGTCGCGACCAGCCGTTCCAGCAGCCGCGGCCGCAGAACTTCTACGGGCCGATGGTCGTGATGCAGAACGAGCGCTCGGCCTCGGACGCGGAGATGTTCCCCGCCGGCTTCCAGGCGCTGGGCCTCGGCAAGGTGATCGGCGTGCCGACCATGGGCGCCGTCATCGGGACGGGGTCGTACACGCTGCTCGACGGCTCGGCGATCCGGACGCCGGGCAGCGGCGTCTGGACGGCCGCCGGCCAGAACATGGAGAACTACGGCGTGCCGCCGGACGTGTACGTCGACAACACGCCGGCCGACTTCGTCAAGGGCAGGGATGCGCAGATCGAAAAGGCCGTCGAAGTGCTCAAGGCGGAGCTGCAGAGGAAGACGACGACGTCGTCGCAGCGGTAGATCATGGTGGATTGGCGATTGCGATTGCAGGTTCGGTTGTCGATTGGTGATGGTTGATTGGCGGCCGGACGAGTGGAGCGCCGGCCTCGTCGGGCAGGCGCACCGCCAGGAGCACATCGACGACGGCCGCTGGTAGTCGGCCGAGGAAATCGGGAAGACACCAGAGCAGGTCTTTCCGGAGGACCTGCACACCCGCCCGGCGGCACTGCGGCGCAAGACGCCCGGCTGAACTGCGTGTCCGCGGCCGCAACCCGACTGTTGACCGTTCCGTCGTGGAGCCACGGCGAATAATCCGCGGCGACCGGGGTCACTGGAGCAACGGAGAACGGAACGCCTGAACGGGCCCTGCTTTTCCCCAGCCCCTGTGAAGCTCACTGCGGCGACGAGACACCACCGGCGGCCGACGGCGCCGGAACGCCGCGCCACGCCCCCGCCCAGCGCCACGCGGCGTTCGCCAGGATGATGACCACGCAGATCATCATCACCACCGTCACGCTCGTGTTCAGGTAGCCCTGGAAGTTGACCGCCGGATCGGGCCCGACCGCCATCGGCCAGAAGTTGTCGCGCACGCTCAGCACGCCGGCCGTCAGCGTCGTCGTCGCGACGAAGACGAGCGGGACGATGGTGACCCACGTGTAGCGTGCCTTGCCGATGTTGATGATGATGGTGGTACCGACGGCGAGCGCCACTGCGGCGAGCAACTGGTTGGCGATGCCGAACATCGGCCAGATCGTGCTGATGCTCCCGGTCCAGATGAAGTACCCCCACGCCGAGACGACGGCGGCGGTCGAGAGAATCGACCCGGGCAGCCAGTCCTGCCGCGACAGCGGCTGGTAGAAGCGGCCCAGGAATTCCTGCACCAGGAACCGCGCAACGCGCGTCCCGGTATCGATCGTGGTCAGGATGAACAGCGCCTCGAACATGATCGCGAAGTGGTACCAGTAGTCCATCAGGCCGCGCATCCCAGGCAGCCCGCTGAAGATCTGCGCGATGCCGACCGCGAGCGACACGGCGCCGCCCGGCCGGCCCTGCACCGTCTCGCCCACCGCCGCCTCCAGGGCGTGGAGGTTGACCGTGGGCATGCCGAGCTGCGCGAAAGTCGCCGGCGCGGTGTTGATGGCGAAGTAGTCGCCCGGGAACATCGCCGCCGCGGCGATGAGCGACACGATCCCGACCAGGCCCTCGATGAGCATCGCACCGTAGCCGATCGGCCGGATGTCCGATTCCCTGTTGATCATCTTCGGCGTGGTGCCCGACGAGATGAGCGAGTGGAACCCGGAGATGGCGCCGCAGGCGATGGTGATGAACGTGAACGGAAAGAGCGGTCCGGGGATGATCGGACCGCCTCCGTGTGCGAACTCCGTGATCGCCGGCATCTTCAGCTCCGGGTTCACGATCATCACGGCCAGGACGAGGAAGGCAATGGTGCCGATCTTGAGAAACGAGCTGAGGTAGTCGCGCGGGCAGAGCAGCATCCACACCGGCAGGACCGAGGCGATGAAGCCGTAGGCGGCCATCGCCAGGATCAGCTCCTGCCGTGACAGCTGGAACCACGCCCCGAAGGAGGACGCGGCGAGCGGCTTGCCGAGGATGACGGCCAGGAACAGGCCGGCGACGCCGATGACGGTAGCCTCGGCGATCCGTCCCTTTCGAAAGCGGTACATGTAGAGGCCCATGAACAAGGCCAGCGGAATCGACGTGCCGATGGTGAACGCACCCCAGGCGCTTTCCTGCAGGGCATTGACCACCGCCAGCCCGAGGCCGGCGAGGGCGATGACGATAATGAACAGAATCGCGACCGCGGCGGTGACACCGGCCACCGGCCCGATCTCGCCGCGCGCGATCTCCGCGAGCGACCGCCCGCCGCGCCGTACCGACGCCCACAGGGTGATGTAGTCGTGGACCGCGCCGGCGAGGCAGACGCCGGCCACGAGCCAGATCAGGCCGGGTGCGTAGCCGAACTGCGCCGCGAGTACCGGCCCGATGAGCGGCCCCGCCCCCGAGATCGCGGCAAAGTGATGACCGAAGAGCACGAGGCGGTGCGTCGGGTGGTAGTTCTGGCCGTCGTTCCGCTCGTGCGCCGGCGTGATGCGCGTGTCGTCGAGCGCCAGGATCCGCGCCGCGATGAAGGCACTGTAATAGCGGTACGCGATCGCCAGGACGCAGAGGATGGGAAGTATGAGGTAGAGCGCGCGCATGACAGCGCGAGTCTAGCAAAGAAGGGACAGGACTTCTGCGAACACTCAGAGGGTGAGCGGCCCCCGTCTCATGGTGTCCGGTATTCGCACGGCCACCACCTCGCCGCGGGCGGTGACGACGCCCGCCGCCAGGACGCTCACCTCCACGATCACCTTGCGGGCATCGACCTGCTTCGCGCGCGCGCGCAGCTCGAGCTCCGGGCCGAGTGGCGTCGGCTTCAGGTAGTCGACGTGCAGCGACGCGGTCACGAATCGCGGCGCCGGGCCGTCGCCGACGGCGCGGCCAGCGGCGCGCTCGACGGCCGCCGCAGCCGTGCCGATCGCGTGGCAGTCGACCAGTGACGCGATCAGCCCGCCGTAAACGAAGCCGGGAACCGCGATGTGCTCCGGCCGGGGTGTGAAGCGCGCGACCCCTTCGTCGCCCTCCGCGGCGGTCTTGATGCGGTGCCCCGCCGGATTCAGCCGGCCGCAGCCGTAGCAGTGGGCGAAGTCCGCGGGATAGTGGTCCTGCACGAACTGGCTCATGAGACGTCGCTCCGGCCGGGTTTGCGCGAACGGCCGCATTAAGCGTATAGGAAAAGCATGATCCTCACCTGCCGGGCGTGCGGCCGCCGCAACCGCGTGCGCGTCGCGAATCTCACCGACACGGTCAGGTGCGGCGCCTGCAAGACGCCGCTCGCGGCGCCGGCCGAACCCATCGAGGCCGACGGCGAGCTGTTCGACGAGGTGCTGCGCGGAGCGAAGGTGCCCGTGCTGGTGGACTTCTGGGCCGCCTGGTGCGGACCCTGCCGCATGGCCGCACTGGAGGTCGCGCGGGTGGCCTCGGACATGGCGGGCCGCGTGCTGGTGCTCAAAGTGGACACCGACCGCCACCCCGACATCGCCGCGCGCTTCGGCGTGCAGGGCATTCCCAACTTCGTGGTCCTCAAGGACGGCCGCGCCGTGCTTCAGCAGGCGGGCGTCGTCGATCACTCGCAGCTGCAGCGCTGGCTCGAATCGGCCGGTGCGCGGTGACCGCCGCGGTCGGGTCATCTCGCGCCGTGCCGCCAGCTGCGCCGTCCTGTCGGATACGATTGCACCCTGCGCCGTACCTCTTCCCCTTGCCCCTTGCCCCGAACCCCTTCTCTAATCAGCCCGTGGAGCCCTGAATGGCAGTCGTGACGCCGCGGTACGATTCGGTCGTCGAGCTCACCGTCCGCTCCGTCGCGGCCGGCATCTTCTTCGGCATCCTCTTCGGATCGGCGAACGCGTACCTGGGACTTCGTGTCGGCCTCACGGTGTCCACGTCGATTCCGATCGCGGTGCTCACCGTGGCGCTGTTCCGGGTGATGCGCGAGCGCGCCCGCGAGGGCGTGATCCTGGAAGCCAACCTGTCGCAGACGATCGGGTCGGCGAGCTCGTCGCTGGCGGCCGGAACCATCTTCACGATCCCGGCGCTGTTCATGTGGAGCCTTGCGCCGCCGTTCTGGCAGGTGGCGGTGCTGGCGCTGCTCGGCGGCTTCCTCGGGATAGCCGCGATGGTGCCCCTCCGGCGCCTGCTGATCGTGCAGTCGGCGGCGGAACTGCCCTACCCGGAAGGCACCGCGTGCGCCGAGGTCCTGCGGGCGACGACCGCGGCGGCCGCCGGCGGGCGCTGGATCTTCACCGGCCTCGCGCTCGGCGCGGCGATCAAGCTGGCGATCGGCGCATTCGTCCTGATGCCCTCGGCGCTCGCGGTGCACCTGCCCGTCGTGCCGAAGGCGGAGCTCGCGCTCGAGATCGCGCCGGCGCTGCTCGGCGTGGGCTACATCCTCGGCTACCGGCAATCGGCCATCATGGTCTCGGGCAGCCTCATCTCGGCGGTCGTGCTGACGCCGCTTATCGCCCTGTTCGGCGCCGGCCTCGCCGCGCCGCTCTTTCCCGAGCTGACCACGCCGATCCGGGACATGACGGCCGGCCAGATCTGGTCGCGCTACGTGCGCTACGTCGGCGCCGGCGCGGTCGCCGCCGCCGGCCTGCTCGCCGTGGCCCGCGCGATCCCGACCATGGCAGCGTCGCTGACGGCGGTCAGCAGGGGCCTGCGGCGGGGCGGCGTGGATCTCGAGCGCGGCGAGGCGACGCCCCGCACCGATCGCGACGTTCCGTCGTGGGTCGTGGTGCTGGTGCCCGTCCTCGTCATCGTCACGCTCGCCGCCGTCCCGGACCTGTTCGCCGGCGACATGGCGCTGCCGCAGCGTCTGGTGGCGGCGATCGGCGTGGCCATCTTCGGCGTCGCGTTCGTGGTGGTGTCCTCGCGCATCGTCGGGCTGATCGGCGTGTCGTCGAACCCGACGTCGGCGATGACCCTGGTGACGCTGCTCGGCGTGTCGGTCGCCTTCGTGATCTTCGGCTGGACGGATCCGTCGGCGCGCGCCGCGATCCTCACGGTCGGCACGGTGGTGTGCATCGCGGCCTCGAAGGCGGGGGACATCTCGCAGGACCTGAAGACCGGCTATCTCGTGGGCGCCACGCCCGCGCGGCAGCAGTTCGGCCAGTTTGTCGGCGCCGCGTTCGCGTGCTGGGCGATCGCCGGGACGGTCCTGCTGCTCGGCCAGGCGTTCACCTTCGGCTCTCCGGAACTGCCGGCGCCGCAGGCGACGCTGATGCGGACCGTGATCGAGGGCGTGCTCGCCGGCTCGCTGCCGTGGGGGCTGGTGGGGACCGGCGCCGGCCTGGCCATCTGCGCTCTCATTGCGGGGCTGCCGGGACTTCCCTTCGCCGTCGGCATCTACCTGCCGCTGGCGAGCCTCACGCCGATCTACGTGGGCGGCATCGTGCGGCGAATGGTCGAAGTACGGCGCCGCGGGCAGACGGTCGACAACGATCCCGGCGTGCTGGCTGCCTCCGGCTTCATCGCCGGCGAAGGGCTGGCCGGCGTGGCCATCGCGTTTCTCGTCGCCGCCTCGAGCCGCTGGCCGGACGCGGCGTTCACCAGCGCGCTCGCTTCCGCCCATTTCGCCTCGAGGCAGTTCACCTGGCTGCACGGCGCCGCGGCGGCAACCGTCGGCCTGGCGATTCTGTTCGCCGTCTGCGCGCTGCTGTATCGCGCGGGGCGCTCGGCCGCCGGGCAGGCTGCCGCGCGTCAGTGAGCGCGGTGCCCAGGGATCGCGCGATCAGAACTTCCTCGGGCGGTGATAGATGAGACGCGGGTTCGACGAGCGCGTCCGGTAATAGCCGGTCGCCCGATCGAGCGGCATGATGATCCAGGGCGAAACCGGCGAGGTTCCGTTCTTCGAGAACACCAGGTCGTCGGCCAGGTACACGGCGACATGGAAGAGATCGCCTTCCTCGTCGAGAAACGCGATCACGTCGCCCAGCTGGAATGCCGACTGCACGATGAAGTAGTCGCGCTTCAGCGTCTCGAGGGCGACCGGCACCTCGAGGAACCGGTCGTCGGGGGCGACGTTGAAGAAGTTGAGGGACGACCAGAGGCAGTTGGCGAGGAGCGACTGGTTGAGGTCCGCCGCGGTGAGCTGCGGGTAGCGATAGAGGTGGTTGCGCGCGAACGACGGCAGCAGGTGAACGATGTCGATGGAATGATCCGGCCCCGCGCCGGCGACCGACTCCAGGAGCGGCCGCAGGTCCGTGCGGCGGCCGCCGCGGCCCCAATACTCGGCCAGACCGGACACTTCGGAGGACTCGCGCACCGAGAGCCGCACCAGCATCGTCGGCTGGCGGAGCAGCGTCTTGGCGACGCGCCGCAGCTCGCCGCGGTCCTTGATCTGCGAGCGGACGAGCTCGATATCGGCGAAGTGCAGGAACCCGCCATCGCGATAGATCAACGGCGTGACGATCCGCCGCGATTCGTCGGAGATCGGGCTCCCCGCCAGCCACTGCGCGGGTGACTCGCCGTAGAACCGGAACGAGTTGGCCTGATCGAAGTTGAGCGGAGCCTTCGCGAGTTGCGTGTACAGCCGGCCGCGCACCTCCGGCGCCAGCGATCGCACCAGCTCCGGGTCGGGTGTCACGACGAGCCCGCCGTTGGTTGGATCCGGCTTCGCGCTCCCGACGATCCGCGACCTTTGCTCTGGGGTGAAGCCGGCGGTCTGCAGAAACGCGTCGAGCTCGCCGCGCGACACGCCGGGGAAACGCCATTCGTCCGGACCGCTGCCCCGCCCGCCCCAGTCGTCGCTCACGTATTCGAGCGGGGGCGACACGATGATGGGCGACACCTCCAGGTGGCCCCACGGGCCGGCGCCGGCCACCGAGGGCGGAGGCGTTCGATCGATAGGTTCCCCCGGCGACGCCCCCCGTCCGTGTAGGTAGTAGATGGCCGCGGCGACGACCCATGGAACGACGATGAGCGACGCCAGCGTAACGAACCACGATCGCGGGACCGAGACGATGCCCGGGTGAGCCGAGTCGCGGCCGATCTTCGAGTTTGTCGGCTCGGTACGCTTCGAGATAGCCATGCGTGTGGGTCGCGCGGAGCTTCAGCCGGCAGGCCAAAGCCCGCCCGCGCCGAGCGCGCTCGAGTCGTATACGTGCGTCGTCCTGCGAGCGCTTACCGGCTCGCCAGGCCGGTGCCGGTCAGCATCGCGCCCTCACGCGGCCCGGCTGCATGGTCTGCCTCGCCCGGCCCGCCGGCGCATCGATCGACAGCGTTGCGTTCGCGCCTGGTGCCTTCCCGCTGGACGGCATGGGACCGCTGCGGCGCCTGGCCAGGACGAGCACGACCGCCAGCAGAATCCCGAGGGCGAGGCCAAGCAGGACGTGCTGGCGGATCCGCGGCACGAACCAGGCGACGGTGAGGGCCATCGCGACCAGCCCGAGCCCGCCGATCCCATCGACCCGGATGCGCGCCATGTTGATGGTGTCGGTCGACGGGGGAAGGTTGCGCAACGGGTCGACGGAGGAGCGCGGCGCCCGCGTGCGGAAGGCGATGAGCGCGACCACCAGACCGCCGATGACGCCCGGGACGAGCACCAGCAGCAACGGCTCCATGCCGCCTCCCGCGGAAATGGTAGCAGGTTGGGAGAGGCCGAATACTGAAATATGTGCTGGCGGAGGCGCCGCGGCGCCGTGGCACGTCGCACGTCGCTAATTGAAGTAGGGTGAACGAACGGCTCGTATCGGCCGCGAAGTGCATGCGCGCCGCACGTATCAGGCGCGACGTGCTGCGTGCGACGTGCGAGCACGCCTTGCCAGTCACTCAATCACCCGATCGCTCGACGGCTCAATGTCGCTGGCGCCGCCCGCTTCCAGCGCGGTGCGGGCGAGGCGCCGGACCTCCTCCCAGTGCGGGCTCTCCGCCACGGCCGCGCCCGTCCACAGGTCCGCATCGAACTCCGCGCCGTCGCGCGACATCGTCTGCAGCTTGCGCTCGAGCGCGGCGAGCGCGTCCGCCTCCGCCGCCGCGACCTCGATCGCTTCGTGCTCGCGGATTGCCGACAGCCAGTGCTCGAAGTGCATGGCCAGCTCGCTCGCCGTCGGCGCCCATTCCGGAAAGAGCACCGGCTGCGCCGAGCCGGCGTGCGCGAGCGCCTGCAGGCTCGCGGCGAGCTGGCGGCGCAGCCACGCGCGCTGTTCGTCGACCTGGAACATGGATCCTCACAGGTACGGCACGTAGTCGATCTCGAGGAACTCCTCCACCTCCGCGATCCACCGCTCCTGCACGAAGCGCACGTGGTCCGGGTGCTGGTTGTAGTCCTCGTACTCCGCCTCGTCGGCGAATTCCATGGAGAAGCCGAAGGTGAACGCGTTCTTCGGACTCACCTGCCGGAGCCGCTCGAAACGCCGCACGCCGGGAATCGGCGCGAGCAGCCGATCCGCGGCGGCGAGAAAGTCGCGCTCGGCGTCCGAGCCGCGCGGGTGGGTGAGGCGGAAAACGACCGTATGGCGAATCATGTGCGCGTCCGTGCAATCGTCAGGTGATGAAGCCTCGCGTCTCCGGCGCGAGCCGCAAGGGCGACACGCTCTCGATCTCCGCGAAGGCCTCGACGGGAGCGGATGCGCGGGGCGGCCTCTCGGATCGATGGGACCGAGACGCGCCCGAACGCCACGATCTGCTGAAGCTCGCCGCGATCGACAACGGAGAATTCGTCCTACGCAAATCCGTGACCGGACGGCCGGACGGGTCCCGCGCGATCACGGTCACCTCGAGCAGCTCTATTCCGGACGGAACCGCGGCGGCGGAACCTGCGCCGCCACCGTGCCCACGACACGTAGTGCCGCGCCGGCGTGAAGGAGCTTCATGGACGCGGCATTGTAACTCTCGTCGGCATCTCTGCGCGGCGCGTCCTGCACCACGACCGCCGGCGCCATTCGTCAGCCCGCGTAGGCGAGGCGTGCCTGCTCGATGTCGATCTTCTTCATCTCGAGGAGGGCGTTCATCACGCGGCCGGCCTTCGCGCGATCGGGATCGCTCATCATCTGCGTGACCGGCCTGGGGACCACCTGCCACGACAAGCCATATTTGTCTTTCAGCCAGCCGCACTGCTGCGCCGCGGGGTCCCCGCCCGCGGTGAGCGCGTTCCAGTGGTGGTCGACCTCCTCCTGCGTGTCGCACATCACCTGCAGTGAAATCGCCTCGTTGAACCTGAACTGCGGTCCGCCGTTGAGCGCGGTGAACCGCTGCCCGTCGAGCTCGAACTCGACGATCATCACCGACCCCGCCGGTTGGCCGTGGACCTCCCGTCCGGCGTCGGTGTAGCGATGAACGCCGATGATGCGCGAGTTCCGGAAGATCCGGGTGTAGAACTGCGTCGCCTCCTCCGCCTGACCGTCGAACCACAGGCAGGGCACGATGTACTGGCTGGATGGCATGGTGTCCTCCTCCGCTGGTGGCTTCCCAGACTGTATCGATTAGTCGGATGAAGGTGCGGGCAGTCGACAGGTCCGGGGCCCCCAGACCGCAGTTCAGCCGGCCGATGCCCGACGCCGGCGCGCTTCTCGGCTGCACGGGCCAGCCGTATGCATCCTCCTCAGCTGGCCTGGTTGGTTCGACCCCGGGCCGTCCCGAGCAGCTGCAGCCCGCTCTCGGCAGTAAGTCGAAGCGAATGCACCGGTTCCGCGAGTGTCGGACGCTGCGGACGCGAAACCCGGGCGCGGCGGGAGTCGTCCAGCCGATGGACATCATCCGGGCCACGGACAGGGGACCGGGAACGAAGGTGGGTTCATGCCCGCGCCCGTATCGTCGTTGACACGTACGATGCCCGGGGCTATGGTGTCCTCGCTCTTCCCGCACAGTGAGATGGCTTTCGACGCCTGCCCGCAGCTTGCGGCGGTGCGACCGGCCTGCGCATCGAGACGTTTATGAGCGACAACCGCGAGCCGAATTCCAGCGCCCAGCTGCTCGAGATCGTCGAACGGGCGGCGCAGGCGTGGCGCCGCACGTTCGACGCGATGGACTGCCTGGTCCTGACCGCCGACCCCGACGGCGTCGTCCAGCGCGTCAATCGCACGGCGCTCTCGCTGCTCGGCGGACGCTTCGAGGACTGGCTCTACCGCCCGCTGAGCGAGCTTCCCGACCAGCTGCCCTGGAGCGAGGTGAAGAAGCTGGTGGACGAGGCCCGCGCTGACGGCAGCCCGCACCGGTCGCAGGTCGGAACCGACAGGGTCTGGGAGCTGTCCTGCACCGGCTTCGGCCCGAACAACGACTTCTGCGTCGTCTGGGCGCGCGACATCACCGAGACAGTGGAGCTGCACCGCGCGGTCATCCGCTCGCAGGCGATGAGCGCGATGGGCCAGCTGCTCGCCGGCGTGGCGCACGAAGTCCGCAACCCGTTGTTCGCCATCACGGCGCTGCTCGACGCCTGGGCGCTGCAGCCGGGAGTACAGGAGACCCCGTTCCTGCCCATGCTCCGCAAGGAAGTGACGCGGATGCGCCAGCTGATGGAGGAACTGCTGGAATACGGGCGCCCGTACAATCCGGAACTCGTCGCCGGCGAGCTTCGCGACGTCGCCGCCGAGGCGATGACCATTTTGAAGCCGGCAGCCGACGAGCGGAGGCTCACGTTCCAGATCGACGTGAGCGGCAGCGTGAAGATGGACCGGGTGCGGATGCTCCGCGTCTTCCTCAACCTTCTGCAGAACGCGATCGACCATTCGCCGGACGGGGGCCTCGTCGAGTTGGAGAGCCGCCTTCAGACCGACGCGCACCCGCACGTGCTCGAGATCGCGATTCGCGACAACGGCCCGGGGTTTACCGGCGAGGATCTGCCCAGGGTGTTCGATCCCTTCTACACGAAGCGCCAGGGCGGGACCGGCCTCGGCCTGCCCATCGTGCAGCGGATTGTCGAGGAACACGGCGGCACGGTCACCGCCGGCAACCACGCGGACGGGGGCGCCGTGCTGCGGTTGCGGTTCCCCGCAATCGAAGCGGTGGGCCCGGCCCGGGCGTGAGGGAGCCATGGCCCGCCGCCGCATCATGCTCGTCGAGGACAACGAGGGGATCCGCGTCGGGATCGGGATGTACTTCGAGGCTCACGGATTCGAGGTGGCGGCCGCGGGCGACTGCGCCGCCGCGCTCCGCCTGCTCGAGACAGGCAGCACCGACCTCGTCATCCTCGATTACTCGCTGCCCGACGGCACGGCGCCTGGCCTGATCGCGCGGACCAGGGCCACGCATCCGGGCGCCCCCATCATCGTGTTGACGGCCTACCCGTCGGCGGCCCTCGCGGCGGAAGTGCGTGCGCGGGGCGCCGCGGTCTCGCTGGTCAAACCGGTGGAGCTCTCCTACTTGAGAAGCATCGTCGACTACCTGCTCCACAAGAGCCCGGCAGGACGATGACGACGGGTAACGGGAAGTGGTCCCTCCGCGCCGGCTGCGTTCACCCGGCGCGGTCCGTTCAGGCGGCGAGGTGGCTGGCGCGTGCTGCGACGTCGCGGAATCCCGGGCCGACCGCTGACAGCAGCTCCCGGTAGATGCCCAGCGCGTGATCGCGCTGGCCCATCGCCTCGAGGGTCAGCGCCAGCTCGTAGGCGAGGTCATGGCCCGCCGCCTCGTCCGCCGGTTCACGCTGCGCCGCCCACTCGAGGCACTCCATCGCGCTCGTGACGTCGCCGTTGTCGCGGTAGACGCGCGCCAGGCGGACGCACGCCGCGTGCCGCAGCGGCACCGCGCACATTGCGTCCTGCAGCAGCGCCGACGCCTTCGCAAGTTCGCCGGCGGCGATGTAATCGTCGGCGCGCGCGAGCCCCTCGCGGATGCTCTCGGCAATGCTGTCGAGCATCGTGATGCGGATCTCTTCGAATCCCTCGTCGGGCGCCGCGGTGCTCGCGCCCGTGACGGGAACGCTCAGCTGCCCGGCGAGCGCGGGTTCGTCATCCCAGCCGAGTTCCGAAGCATCGAAGGGCTCCTCGACCGCCGCCGGTCCGGTGAACGCGACGGTTGCGGCGGCAGGCTGATCTGGGTCACCCGCGTGCACTGGGTCTGTGTCGGGTTCGACCGCGTTCCCGCCCGCGTCGACGGCGAAGTCCGGATCGGGGTCGGCAAGTTCCTGGTGGTACGCGCCGCCGAGCGCGACCCCCGCCGCTTCGATGCGCGCTTCGTCCGTCTCCGCATCGCCGCCAAGCTCAAGTTCGACCGGATCGGCACCGGTCTCGCCCTCGTCGAACGTACCTTCCACGTCCGCCGCGACGAGCTCCGCGCCGCCATCGAGTTCGAATGTAGTCGCCTCACCGTATTCGGTTGCGTCCTCGCCCTCGGGCTCCGTCAGTTCCTCCGGCAGTGGCCAGTCGAGCGGCGGCGCGCTGACGCCGGCAAGCAGCGGTGGCAGTCCTCCCGCCCGAGCCTGCTCTGCGAGCGCACGGAGGAGATCCGCGAGCTCCCCCGAATCCCGGTCGCAGACGTCGAGCGCGAACGCGTCCTCTCCGGCCCCCTCGCCTTCGAGGCGGTACGCGCCGCACTCGCCGGCAGCCGGATCTTCCTCCTCGCCCTGGTTCTCCGCAAACGCCGCCACCGCATCCTGCTCGAGCGCCGCGTACTCGCAAACGTCATGTTCGTCGTCTTCGCCGGCCGGCGCGCCGTGGCCAGGCTCGAACGGTTCGCTCGCATCGAGATCGACATCGATGGCCTCGCCGTAGATATCACCGAGGCGAAGGGCAGTCATGTCGGTGGCGCAATCGCCCTCTTCGATCGTGACGGCGTCGTACTCTTCGAAGGACTCGCCTCTGAAGGCGCCAGGCTCCACCGCATCGCCGCCCGCGTCCATCTCCTCGGAAGAGGCCGGGGCGAGTGCCTCGAGTGCCGGGAGGTCCAGCGCGCGCGCATCCGTGTACGCCGGGTCAAGGTCCATTTCGTCGAGGGTCTCTTCCCCGTGGCGTGCCGCTTCCGCGGGCACCACCGGATCCAGGCTGTCGAGCGCCTGCTCGAGGTTCGGGACCGGCGCGGCACCATCCGGATCGAGCCGGTCGAGCAATTCCTCGAAGGTGGGGGATCCTGCGGTAGCGGGCGGCGTAGCGGCGCCCGCCAGGGAGAGCTCGCGAGTCGTCGGCCAGCGTTCCCCAGCCGGGTACTGCGGCCCGAATCCAGGAACGCCGATCGGCGGCAGTACCTTGTTTGGGTCTGGTAACCTCTCCAGCTGTTCTGCGGGCGCCGACTCGTTGACGGCGCCGGGCGCGGGCACGACGGGCAGCGGTATCAGCGGCAACGGCGCCGACGCGGGCGTCTGCTCCACGCCCGCGCCGCTGTTCTGGTCACGTTGCTCCCGTGTCGACGCGAACTCCTCGCGCGCGGCGGCAATGGCACGGTTGACGACGACCCCGGTTTCGAGGTGGCGCGTCTCGAGCTCGACGACCCGCACCTGCGCGAGCTCGTGGCCTGGCTGCAGACGCAGGACCTTGCGGTACACCGCGCGCGCCTTCGCCGTGTAGCCGTCCGCGTCGAGCTGCTCGGCGACTCGCACGAAATGCGCCACGGCATCGGCCGTCCGGCCGAGGCGCGCGTACAGGTCTCCGAGCGCGTTGGCCACCCCCCAGTCGGACGGGTACATGGCGAACAGGTCGCCGTACTGCTTCAGGGCCGCGTCGAGCGCGCCATCCCTGGCGAGACGGGCAGCCTTTTCGACTGCACTGGTCTTGGTCACGACCTGGCGCATGTTGTGTCGAGCGTCTACGCCACCGGTTGGGGCGGCAAGGTACAGACTGCTGTCGCCGACGTCTCGCGTCGAACCGTCGCCCCTCCGCCGGTCACGCCGGCGACGAGCGCATCCACGTCGAGCAGCGCGACGCGCTCGCCGCTCACGTCGAACAACTGCAGGCCGGCGGGAATCGCCCGCCCATTCTGCGGCACGCACTTGTCCCCGGGGGACGCGCGGTGCAGCACGACGTCGCGTTCGATCGCGAGCGCGAGCGGCCACCGCTTCGGGCCGGCGTCGCAGTGCAGGATGAGGAAACGGCCGCTTGCCGCGGCTGCGGCGCCCGGCGGCGCCGCGAAATCGAGCACCGGCACCGCGAATCCCATCCACGCGGCGAGCCCGATCACGTGCGGCGGCGTGCCAGGGACGGCACGCACGCGCAGCGCGTGCGCGACCGCGAGCACCCGTCGCGCGCTCAGTGCGTACCTCGACGCGCCGCAGGCGGGCAGCGCCGCACTCGAGAACAGCGCGACGGCGCCGGTCACCGCCGCGGCGTTCGACCACACGTTCGACGGTCCGGCACCGTGGTCCGGCGCCGGCCGCGCCGCGTTCCGCGGATCCAGGCCTGCCGGTGAACACACCAGGGTGCCTGCGTCGCCGAGCAGGACCTTGAACCACCGTCGCGCGACCTCGCCGGCGAGCTCCGGGATGGGCAGGCGATGCGACTCATCGTCGCGTGAGCCGCGTATCACCCGGTGCACCTGCCAGGCCGCGAGCCGATCGCCGGACGCGGTCACGATCGCGTGCTCGCACGGCCCGGCCTCTCGGCCGAGGCCGACCAGTGCCGGCACCGGGTAGACCGGGATGGCCTCTGGCCCGTGCACGACGCCGATGCGTCCGTCGTCACGATCGACAGCCGGAGTGATGCGATCGCTCCGGACGATCAGGCGCACGTCGGAGCTGTCGAACGCGTACGGCTGGCCCTCGATCTCGAAGCGAACGAGGCTCTCGAAGCCGCCGGGGGAGCGCGGCTGCGCCGTCATGTGCGGTTCCTCGCCGCGAGCAGCTGCCCGATGCGGGCTGGCGTGGCCACGTGGTCGGCGCCAGCCAGCTCCAGCGCTCGCGTCGGCATGCTCGCCATGACGCTGCTCGCCGGCTCCTGCACGAAGGCCCTGCCGCCCGCCAGGCGGATGCGCTTCAGTCCCTCGGCGCCGTCGTCGCCCATCCCCGTGAGGATGACGCCGGTCGCACCTGGACCGAAGCTCTCGGCGGCGCTGCTCATCGCGAGGTCGATGGATGGGCGGTACCGATCGCGGTCGGTCGGCTGCTGCAGCTCGAGCCGGCCGTCCGGGCGCACGAGCACGTGCACCGATCCAGGCGTCACGAACACGCGCCCGGGCTCGAGACGACCGCCCGGGGTCATTTCCTGGACGGGGAGCGCCGTCTGCCGGCTCAACTGCTCGGCGAATGGAATCGTGAACAGTGCCGGGAGGTGCTGTACCACCACGCAGCAGCTCGCGAACTCGGCGGGCAGCTCCGCCAGCAGCTCTCCCAGGGCGCGCGGTCCGCCAGTGGACCCGCCGATGACGATGACGCCGGCGGCCGGACGCGGCCCGGTGGCCGCCCGCACCGGCGGCCGCGCGGGTTTCGGCGCCGCCGGTTCCACCGGCGCCAGCGCCGCGCGCGCGCGCGGAACGGTCACCTGCGCGCCGGCGGCGGCTTTCACCTTGGTGACGATCTCGCGTTTCAGCGAGGCCGCGCTGATCGGCGCGCCGTGCGTGTACTTGAGAACGAAGTCGACCGCGCCGAGCTCCAGCGCGCGCAGAGTGGTCGCGGCCGCGCGGCGGCTGATGCCGCTGATCACGACGACCGGCACCGGCGCCGAGGAGCTCACCTGACGCAACAGCTCGAGGCCGTCGGCGCCGGGCATCTGTAGATCCAGCGTCAGCACGTCGGGCACCGACTTTCGAACCATGTCGAGCGTCTGGCTCGCGTCATGGGCCACGCCAACGACCCTGCAGTCGCCGTTCTCCTCGAGATACGACGCCAGCAGCTTGCACGTGAACGGCGAGTCGTCGGCGATGGCGACGCGGATCATGACGCCGCCTTACGCTCCGGGTGGCGGCTGGCCTGGATCAACCGCCCCACCGTCTCGATCAACGTGTCTTCGTGAAACGGCTTGACGAGGTAGTCGGTGGCGCCGAGCGACTGCGCCTTCTCGCGGTGCTTTTCGCCGCCGCGCGACGTCAGCATCACGATCGGCAAGCTGGCGTGGCCCTTCTGACCGCGCATCGTCGCCAGGAACTCGTAGCCGTCCATGCGCGGCATCTCGATGTCGAGCAGGATCAGGTCCGGCGGCCGCGGCGCGCGGTGCACCGCCTCGAGCGCCTCGAGACCGTCACGCGCCTGCACCGGATTCCACCCGGCGCGGCGGACGGCGGCCGACAGGACGTGACGCATGCTCAGCGAATCGTCGACGATGAGGATCGTGTACGGCTCGCGCTCGACCGCGGCGGCGGCGCGCGGCGCGACGCGGCGCGGCCGCGGCTTCTCCGCCGCCGCCGTGAGGTCCGCCGGGTTCAGGATCAACACGACGGTGCCATCGCCGAGCAGGGTGGCACCCCACACGCCGGGAACGCGGCGCAGGTGGGTGCCGAGCGTCTTCACCACCGCGTCGCGACTGCCGAGCACCTCGTCGATCTCGAGCGCGACGTAGCGGCCGGCGAGGTTGGCGACGAGCAGCGGGCGCTGCGCGGCCGGCGGCTCCGGCGGACGCGGCAGCCCGAGCAGATCCGAAAGGTCCCGTACCGGGTAGGTGGTCCCGCCGATCGTCACGACGCGATCCAGGCTGAGCGGCACGATCGCGCCCGCAGCGGGCCGCACGATCTGTGTCACCGCGCCGAGCGGCAGGCCCAGCACGTCGTTGCCGGCGCGGAACAGCAGGATGCGCGTGATCGCCAGCGTCATCGGCACGCGCACGATGACGATCGCCCCGGCGCCGGGTCGCGACGTGATCGCGATGCGGCCGTTCAGCCGCACGACCTTGGCCTTGACGATGTCGAGCCCGACGCCGCGACCCGAGATCTCGGTGACCCGCGTCGCCGTGCTGAACCCCGGCTCGAACACGTAGGAGGTGAGCGCGTCGGCTCCGAGCGTCGCCGCTTCCGCCTCGCTCACGTAGCCGCGCTCCACGACCGTCCGGCGGATTCGCTCCAGGTCGAGCCCTCTGCCGTCGTCCTGGACCTCGAGGATGACGTCGGTCCCCTCGTGGTAGGCGCGGACGACGATGCGGCCCTCGCGCGGCTTGCCGGCGGACTCGCGCACCCCGGGCGGCTCGATCCCATGGTCCACCGCGTTGCGCAGCAGGTGCATCAGCGGATCGCTCATCTCCTGGAGCAGCTGCTTGTCGATCGCGACCTCCGCACCCTCGACATCGAACACCACCTGCTTGCCGCACGCCTCCGCGGTGATGCGGACGGCACGCTCGAGCCGCGAGGCGATCGTCATCAGCGGCACCATCCGGAACTCCATCACTTTGTCCTGGATGTCGCGGGTAACGCGGCCGAGGCGGGTGAGGTCGCTGTCGAAGTCGCCGATGGTCTCGGCGACCCGGGCGCCGATCGTCGCGATGTCGCTGACCGTCTCGGCCAGCTCGCGGGTCAGCAGGTGGAAGTCGGTGTAGCGATCGAACTCGAGCTCGTCGAAGCCGTACTGCGACGAGGCGCCGTCGGCCTCGCCGCCCCGCGCGGACCTGGCCAGCGGGTTGCCGCCAAGCGCCCTCGCCTCGTAGTTGGTCTCGAGCTTCTGCGTCACGCGGCGCAGCCGTTCGGTGCTCAGCTTCAGCTCGTCGACCTGCTCGATCAAGCCCGAATGGTGCTGCTCGAAAGTGGCGCGGTTGACGATCAGCTCCGTCATCAGCCGTACCAGCTCGTTGAGCCGCGGGAGTGGAATGCGAACGAGTTGCCCGTGCCCGCGCCGGTCTTCGCCCGCCTCGCGGCGATCCGTCGGTCCCCGTCGTCGATCGATCGGGCCGGACAGCACTCCCGGTGCGGCGCCGGCCTCTTGCGCCGAGTCGAGCCTTACGCTCGGGACGCGCGGCGGCTCGAGGGCCGCGCCCGCCGTGTCCTCGGCCGGGGCGGCAGCCGCCGGCTGCAGCGCGTCGAACGCGCCGAACAGGCGCAGCAGCAGCGCGCGCTGCGCGCCGGACGGCAGCTGGCCGGAGATGAGATCGCCAAGGCCGTCGGAGGAGGACCTCAACACGGCGACGGCGTCCGGCGTGAGCACGGCGGCGCCGTCGTACAGCGAGTCGAGCAGATCCTCCATGCGGTGCGCGAGCCGAGAGGCAGCCGTGTAGCCGACGACCCCAGCCGCCCCCTTGAGCGTGTGGACGGCGCGGCGCAGTTCCTGGAGGCTCTCGCGGTCGGGGGGCGTGGGCCCCAGCTCCGAGGTGTAGCGCGCGATGGCCTGCAGGTGTTCCTGTGCCTCCTGCGCGAACACCTCTGCCAGTTCCGGCGGGATCTCGTCGGTCGAGCCGAGGTCGAGATCCTCGACGGGCGGGCTCGCGGGAGGGCGCGCGCGGATCGTGGCGACCTCGCCGAGCGATCGGTCCGGAACGGGCGCCGGAGCCGCAGGGTGCAGCAGCGGAATCGGCTCGGCAGCTGCCGGCGCGGCGGTGGTGGCCGGCGCCGCGGACGGCACGCAGGCGGCGAACTCGCGCATGTCGACCGCCACGAGCTCCGCGAGAACGGCATCCTCAGCCGCCGGGCGC
Source organism: Vicinamibacterales bacterium (assembly GCA_048594975.1). Taxonomy (GTDB): domain Bacteria; phylum Acidobacteriota; class Vicinamibacteria; order Vicinamibacterales; family 2-12-FULL-66-21; genus JBMDXB01. The sequence goes on from JBMDXQ010000138.1 coordinate 83,035, forward strand.
CCCGCAGCGGCCTGGAGGAGGCGCGACAGCTCGCGGGCACCGGGCAGGCACGGCGCGCCGGACAGGCCGGCCTCCAGGTAAGCGGAGAACCGCGGCACGACGGCGTGCAACCGGTTGATCGCGCCAGCGTCTACCGGGAGGTCGTCGGCCTCGGGCTCGAGGACCTCCTCCGCCTGGTTCAGCAGGTAGCTGAACGCCGCCAGGCCGACCATCGAGGCCGCACCCTTCAGCGCGTGGAACAGGCGGTACGCCTCGCGGGCCGGATGACGGTCGGCTGCATTCGCTTCGACGGTGCCGAGCGCGCGGTCGATCTCCGCCAGGCTGGTCGACAGCTCGTCGGCGAAGGCGCGGATCGCACTGGTCTCGAGATCTCCACTCATGAGCGTCCCTCGGCGGAAACCTGGCTCGTGCGGCGGAAGCCGCGCACGCCGGGCACGTGCAGCGGCTCGAGCCCGGGCGGCTGATCCCCTGGCCCCTCACCGGGACCGAGCAGCAGGTAGCCGCCGACCCGCAGCCGCGCCGCGAGATCCGCAAGCAGGCGGGTGGCGGCCGCGGGCGCGAAGTAGATGAGCACGTTGTGGCAGAAAATGACGTCGTAGCGCGGGTTGAAATCGCACGCCGAAAACAGGTTGATGCTCATGAAGCGGACCCGCTGCCGGAGCTCGTCGACGACCTCGTATTCCGGCCCGCGCTCGTTCGGAACCTCGCGGAAGAACCGCTGGCGCAGCGTCGGCGACAGCCCGTTCAGCGCGCGCGGGCCGTAGCGGCCGCGCCGGGCGATCCCGATGACCCGCCGGCTCAAGTCGCTGCCCCACACGATGAACTGGCCGCCGAGCGCCTCTTCCGCCATCGCGACCATGGCCAGCGAGTAGGTCTCCTGCCCGGTCGAGCAGCCGGCGCTCCACAGGCTCAGGCGCGCGTTGCCGGCACGCCCGGCCACGAGAGCCGGCAGGATGCGGGTGCGCAGCGCGTCGAATGACGCCGGGTGGCGGAAGAACGAGGTCTCGTGGTTGAGCACCCCTTCGAGCGCCTCGTTCCACGCCGGGCTGCCGTCGGGCGCGGCGGCGAGCACCGAGTAGTACGCCGCGTCGCTGGGCAGCGCGCGCCGCTGCCGCTGCTCGGCGAGCAGCTGGAGCAGCATCGGCACCTGCGAATCCCTGAAGGACAGCCCGCAGCGGCGCAGAAACAGCTCGAGCCAGGCGCGCACCGGAATCGCCTCGGCGGCATCCGGCCGCGTCGGCAGCCCTGCGTTGCCGGGGGCGCCGAACCAGTTCGCCGCGGTGCCCTGCTTGGCCTGCGTCATCGCTCGCTCTGCCGCATCATCGCGAAGCGACCAGCCGCGGGACGCCGACCTGCGGGTTCGGGCTCTCGGCGGCCGGCAGCTTGAAACGCGCCACCGAGGCCATCAGGTTGTCGGCAAGCAGCGCCAGCGAGTTGATCGCTGCGGCGGTCTGCTTGGTGTTCGAGGCGGTGTTCCGCGTCACCGACGACATCTCGTTCATCGACTTGGCCACCTGCTCGGAGCCGCGGGCCTGCTGCTGCGCGGCGTCGGAGATGGCCTGGATCAGCTCGGCGAGGCGGTTCGACACCCCCTGGATCTCGGTCAGCGCCACGCCCGCCTCGTTCGCGATGTTGGAGCGATTGATGACCTCACGCGTCGTGTCCTCCATCGCCGCCATGACCTCCGAGGTCTCGCTCTGCGTCGTCTTCACCAGCATGCCGGCGCGCTTGGTCGCCTCCGTGGCGCGCTCGGCCAGGCGCTCGACCTCGTCGGCGACGACCGCGAACCCGCGGCCCGCTTCGCCGGCCATCGCCGCCTGGATCGACGCGTTCAGCGCCAGGATGCTGGTGCGGTCGGCGATATCGCCGATGAGCTCGACGATCTCGGCGATCTCCTGCGAGCTCTCGCCCAGGCGCTTGATCCGCTTCGCCGTCTCCTGCACCTGGTCGCGGATCGCCTTCATCCCCTCGATGGTGCGGGTGACCGCGCGGGCCCCGTGCTCGGCGTTGGTGCGCGCTTCCTCCGCGACCGACGCCGACACGGCGGCGTTCTCGGACACGTAGTGAATCGATGCCGCCATCTCCTCGATGGCCACCGAGGCCTCGACCGCCTGCGCCGCCTGCTCCTCGCTGCCGGTCGCCAGTTCGCCGGTGATCGAGCGCAGGTCGGCGAGCGCCGTGCTCACCTGCTGCGAGGCGTTCTGCACCTGGCCGATGATCCGGCGCAGCTCGGCGATCATGAAGTTGAACGAGTCGGCGACCGCGCCGGTCACGTCGGTGGTGACTTCCGCTTCCACGGTGAGATCGCCCTCGGCGACGCCGCTGATCTCCTCGAGCAGCTTCATCACCGCCGCCTGCATCTGGTCGCGCTCGGCACGCGACTGGATGAGCGACACGGTGTTGTCGAGCATCATGTTGAGGGAGCGACCGATGGCGCCCAGTTCGGTGCCGCTCGGGTTCGGCACGCGGCTGCTCAGGTCGCCGCGATTCAGCGAGTCGCAGACCTGGGCGAGCGTCACCGCCTCGGAGGCGATCGGCCGGTAGACGAAGAACAGCACCAGCGCCAGGAAGCCGGCCAGCCCGGCGGCGAGGATGACCGCCACCTGCCAGGACGAGTCGGCGACGCGCGACTCGAGGGCGGCCGCGGTGCTCGCGACGGCGGCGGCGCTCCGCGCCACGAGGTCGTCGGTCTCGCGCTGCAGGCGGGCAAAGGCGGCGCCAGCCGGGCTGCGCGCGAGCGCCTCGTCGCGTGCGGCCGGCTCGAGCGCCAGGGCGGCGGCGACCGTCGCGCCGAAGCCACGTTCGTACTCGAGCAGCGCCGCGCGCAGCCGCGGCGCCGCGGCCGCCCCGGCCTGAGTGGCCTCGAGCCCGGAGATGACCGATCCGGCGGTGCCGGTCGCCCGCTTCCACTGCACCAGATCCTCGTCGCCGGCGGGAGTGCCGGCGCTCACGAGCACCAGATGCGCGCGCCGCCCGACGTCGGATACCCGCGCGGCCAGCTGCGTCGCGGCGGCTGCCGTCTGGACGTCCTCGCGCATCGTCTGTTGCAGCTGCTGGCGCACGCCCCGGCCCGACCAGAGCGCCACGCCCGCGGCTGCGGTCAGCAGGATGGCGACCGCTGCCGCAATCAGCATCAGCCGCGTCTTGATCTTCAGCGTCCTTCGCATCGTGATGTCCTTTTCTCTTGTGTCTCTCCGGGGTGCCGCACGCGGGCGTCCCTACCCTTCCGCAGCCGGCGGCTCGTCGAACTGGCGAACCGGCTCCGAGCGCAGCATTCGATCGAGATCGAGCACCGCGACCGCCTTTCCGTTGAACTCGAACACGCCGTCGAGAAACGGCGCCAGCACGCCTTCGAGCGTCGCTGCCGGCGGCCGGACGTCGCCCGGCGGCATGCTGACGATCTGCTGGACGTCGTCGACCAGCATCCCGAGCGAGCACGAATCGTCAAGGAGCCGGACGACCAGCATCCGCTCGTTGGCCGCGGCGATGCGCTCCAGGCCGAGGAGGCCGCGAATCTCGATGACCGAGAGGATGTCACCGCGGCGGTTGGTCACGCCGCGCACCCACGCCGGCACGTTCGGCACCGTCGTGATCTTCGGCACGCGATCGAGCTCGGTGACGAACGTCTCGCGAACGGCGTACTGCGCGCCCGCCACCGTGAACAGCACGAAGCGGTCCTGGACGGCGCGGTCGGGCGCCGAACCGGGCTGCGGCGTCTCCGCGTCGACGACGTCGCCGCCGCGAGTGTCGAGCGCCGAGACGGCCTCGAGCAGCGTCGCCGGCTGTGCGGGCGCCGCGCCAGCGTTCGACGGCGTGGCAGGCGCGTCCGCGTCCGGTGCGGCCGCAGCCTCAACGCGTGGCGGCGCGGGTGGCGCTTCCGCCTGCGTCGCTGCTGTCGGCGTGTCGAACGGCGCCGGGGCGCCGGCGGTCTCGACCGCGGCCCGCGCCCGGCTGCCACCCTGCTCGTCGTTCACCCTCGCGTCGCGCGGGGCCTCCGCGTGTTCGGCGACCGCAGCGGCTCGCGGCTCGAACCCCGGCTCCGTCGCGGGCGCATCCGGCGCGGAGGCCGGTCCGGCGTCCGGCGCCCACTGGCTCGCACCGAGTGCCTGGTCGTCGGTCAGCCAAGCGTCGACCGCCGGCTCGGAGACCTCTGGCAGATCTGCGTGTTCGGCCGGAGTTTCCTCGTCTGGCGACGTGCTGTCGGCACCGGGCACCCCGTCCCCTGTGGCAGCGTCAAAACCCTCGTTCGACGTTCCGTCGCTCAGCGCCGGCCTCGCCGGTGGTTCCACCGGCGCCTGGCCCTGCGGCCACACGATCTCCGCTTCCCCCTCGCCCTCGCCTGCGGCAACGTCGGAGCCCCCGCCGCACTCCGGTTCGAGCAGTGACGGATCGGGCCGCAGGTCGGGGGCCGGCTGCGCCCACGCGCTGGGGATCGCCGGCGCGGCAACGGCCGCAGGATCTTCGGTGATCGCCGCCCGCGACGTGACAACGGCCTCGGGTCCCTCGGCGGTGATCGCCTCGCTCAGCGAGGCGGCGGCCGGCGGCGCCTCCGCGGCGTCGGGAGCTGGTGGCGCGGGCGCCGGCCCGGTGCCCGGCTCGATGGGGCCCCAGGCACCGGTCACGGCGCCCTGGTCCTCGGCGAGCCACGCATCGAGCATGGAGGACACGTCCGCCGGGCCGCCCGCCGGGGGGATCTCGGCCATCAGAGCTGCCTCGCCACCGCGTTGAGCAACGCCTCGTCGGGATACGGCTTGGCGATGTAGTCGTCGGCTCCCTGGCGCAGTCCCCAGAAGCGATCGCTCTCCTGGTTCTTGCTGCTCACCAGGATGACCTTGATGTGGCGGGTCTCGCGGTCCGCCTTGAGGCGCCGCAGCACCTGGTAGCCGTTCATCTTCGGCAGGATGATGTCCAGCACGATCAGCGGCGGCGGATCGGCGGCCACCTTGATGAGCGCATCCTCGCCGTCAACCGCGGTCGTGACCTCGTAACCCTCTCGCTGGAGGAGGGTGCAGAGTGCTTGGCGGTCGGTCGGGCTGTCGTCGACGACCAACACTCTTTTGCTCAGCATCGCGCACTCCTTGTCCCGAACATCTGGCTTCCTGGTTCGACCGCGCGGCGCCCGCAGCTTAGACGTCCACGTGCTGCACGGCGGTCCACAATCTCTCGACGAACACATCGAAGTTGGCGCGCCACTCCTCGCGCGACCGCGAGCCGTGAAAGAGCGTGCTCACCGTGTCGCCGTAGACCACGAGCACGTCGAGCAGCGCGTAGCCGAGGTCGTGAAAGAGCCGCCGCCGGTCGCCGCTGATGTCGTCGAGCCCGTTCAGCACGCTCGCCGCCGTGCTGATCGAGATGCGCTCCTCGTGCTCGCCGAGCAGCTGCGTGTACGGCTGCGTTTCCGCCATCCGCAGCAGCACCCGCGAGGGGAGCACGGTGAGATCCGCGCACCGGCCGGTCACGAAGGCGATGAGCGAGTTCACAATCGCGGCCAGCAGCAGCAGCGCCGGCACGCCGCCCTGTTCGAGGCGGCCTTCCGCCAGCTGCACGCGGTCCTGGTCGAGCCGGGCGAGCAGCGCCAGCAGGTCGTCGAGCAGGTACCGATCGGGGTCGCCGTCGGTCTGCGGCTTGGCGGCGGGCCCGCGCGGCCGCGTCCGGGCATCGCTGAGAAAGTCGGCGACCGCTTGCGTCACCGTGCGCGGCTGACGCTCCGAATCGCGCTGCAGCCGGAAGCGCCCGTCGTGCCACCCGAGCAGGTCGCGCACCGCGTCGTCGCCCGCGTGCTCGCCGGAATAGGCGTGCACCAGCGTGCCCTCGGAGAAGTAGAGCGCACCCTGGCTGCCGCCGCGCTGCATCCGGAGGACGGCGGTGGAGCCCTCGTTGGCGAGCGCCTGCAACAGCGTCGGCACGGTCAGATCGACGAGATCACCTTCAACCATGGGAGGTGCTCGCGTCGGGCTCGAACTGGCGGCTGATCACCGCCAGCACGGCGGGCGTCTCGAACGGCTTGGTGAGGTACTCGCTCGCCCCCGCCATGCGTCCCTTGACCTTGTCGAAGAACGCGTCCTTGCCGGAAAGCATGACCACCGGGATGTGCGCGGTGCGCGCGTTCGCCTTGATCCGCTTGCACACCTCGTAGCCGTCCAGCTTCGGCATCGAGATGTCGAGCAGGATCAGATCGGGCACGGACTGCTCGAGGCTGTCGATGGCGGCCTCGCCGTCCGGCGCCGACGCGACCGCGTAACCGTTGCGCTCCAGCGTCATCGAGAGGATCTTGCGCACCGTCGGACTGTCGTCGACGACGAGCACGGTGCGGCGCGCGCCGGCGGGCTGGCTGGCGGCGGGCGGGGCGGCCGACGGAGCGGCCACCGGCTCGGTCGGGGCCGGAGCCGGCGTGGTCGGCGGCGCGACCGGGGCCAGCGCGATCGGGGTCGGGGCGGCGGCCGCCGGCGGCGCGCTCATCGGCGCCGCGGGTGCGGCTGGAGGACTCGGCGCGCCCGCCGTTTCCGGCGCCATCTGCCAGCGCGCGCGCAGCGCCGCAACCCGCGGGTCGGCCGCCTGCAGCCGCGACGCGGCGTCGAGCGCACGCTCCGCCTCGGCGCGATCGTCGGTCGTACCCGCCAGGCCGATCCAGTTCGTGATGTCCTGCTCGTCGACCGACGCTGCCTCGCGCCAGCAGGCGGCAGCGTCCGCGCGCGAGCCCGCACCCGCGAGGCGCACGGCCTCGGCGCTCAGCGCGCGCTTGAACGCCGCGCGCACGCCCGAACGGTCGGGGGCCAGCCGCAGCAGCTCGCGCAGCGCCAGCGCGGCGTCCCGCGCCGTGCTCGCCACCCGCGCCAGCGCCTGCCAGACACGCACGTCGTCCGGGTCGATTGTCGATGCCTCGCGGAAGAGCTGTTGGGCCTGGTCCGGGTGGGCGCCGGCCAGCGACACGCCGCAGTGCAGCAGCGCGTCGCGCAGCAGCGGGCGGACGTGAGCGGTATTCGGGTTGATCTCGGCGGCGCGCCGCACCGCCGCCAGGCGATCGGCCGGTACCTGACACACCGCGGCGTAGCCGATCCAGATCGTGTCGCTGTCCGGGTCGAGATCGACGGCTTCCCTGCCGAGCGTCAGCGCCCGGTCGGGATGACCGCTCGACGCGGCAGTGGTCGCCTCCGCGACGAGCAGCCTCGCCAACGCGTGCTTCGCCTGCTCGTGGCCGGGCTCGAACAGCAGCACGCGGCGCAGGCAGGTGACCGCCTCCGCCTGATTGGGAGATGCCAGCGCTCTCCAGAACCACGCGCGCAGGTCGCCCGGCGACTCCGCGGTCGCCTGTTGCAGGAGCTTGAACGCGCAGTCGAATTCCCGTGCGAGCGCCGCCGCCATGCCGTCGCGGAGCGCACGGGAGGGCGTGGCGGACGAAGTACGCGTGGCTTCCATAGATAACCGCCCCCAAGGCAACCCCTGTGCCGCACGGGTGCGCGCGCCCGCCGCGCCCCGAATTCCGAGCGCTGCAGCAGTTTCCGGGTGCGCGGGGGGCGGCCGGCGCGGCGCGCGAGCGGCGGGCGTCATCCAGTGTCCAGACGCCTGTCTACGGGCTGGACGGCTGCGTCCGGCTCGCCGGACCGGCGCGGCGCCGTGCGACGCCGCAAACGCTTGCGGTGCCGCGGCGTCCAGACACGGGACGGCCTTCCGTGTCCCAGACGAAGCCGCTGCGCGCCTGGCCCGGCGGCGCGCGCGACCTCGCCGCCGAAACCATGCTGCCAGCAGCACTTGCCGTGTTCGCGTGAGCCGAGCGGCGTGAGGCACGCCCCTTGCCAAACGGAGGAGCACGCACACTGCCGTCGCACTGCGACCCACGCGCGGTTGTGCCGGAGAGGCATGAAGAAGGCCAGAGTACTGATCGTCGACGATGCCGCGCTGATCCGCCGGCTGGTGAGCGACGCGCTGGCGGCGGACCCCGGCATCGAGGTGGTCGGCGGCGCCGGCAACGGACGCCAGGGGCTGCAGCTGATCGCGCAGACCTCGCCCGACCTGGTCACCCTCGACGTGGAAATGCCGGAGATGGGCGGGATCGAGACGCTGCGCGAGATCCGCAAGCGCTACCCGCGCTTGCCCGTGATCATGTTCAGCGTTCTCACGGAACGGGGATGCGCCGACACGCTCGAAGCGCTCTCGCTCGGCGCCTCGGACTACGTCGCGAAACCGGCGACGGCCGGCGGCCGCGAGGCCGCGCAGCAGCGCATCCGCGAGGACCTCGTCCCGAGAATCAAATCGCTCTGCCGGATCAACCAGGTGCCGCCGCAGCCGGCCGCCGCCACGACGCCGCCCGCGCCGCGCGCCGCCGAGGTCGTGCGCCGCGCCTCCGACGCGGAGATCCGCATCGTCGCGCTCGCGGCCTCTACCGGCGGCCCCAATGCGCTGCAGGGGGTGCTGACCCACCTCCCCGCATCGTTCCCGGTGCCGATCGTCGTCGTGCAGCACATGCCGCAGACGTTCACCCGCTTGTTCGCCGAGCGGCTGAACCAGCAGTCGACGCTCTCGGTGGTCGAGGCGGGCGATGCGCAGCCGCTCCAGCCGGGCACGGTCTACATCGCGCGCGGTGACTACCACCTGCGCGTCAAGCGGCTCGGCGCCCACCTCGTGACGGCGCTCGACCAGGAACCGCCGGTGAACTCGCATCGTCCGGCGGCGGACGTCCTGTTCCAGACCGTGGCGGAGCTGTACGGCGGCCACGCGCTGGCCGTGATCATGACCGGCACGGGCGAGGACGCGCTGCACGGCAGCGAAGCGATCGCGCGGGCGGGCGGGCACGTGCTGGTGCAGGACGAAGCGAGCAGCGTGGCCTGGGACATGGCGGGACGGGTGCAGCGCGCCGGGTTCGCGGAAGCGGCGCTGCCGCTCGCGGAGATCGGTCCGGAACTGTTGCGGCGGACGGTACCCGCGGCAGGCGCCCCGCCGCGCCCGTCGGCGGCGCACGTGTGACGGCGTCGGACGGCCGCGAGACGGCGGCGTCCGCTGGAGAGAGGACATGAGCGACGGGTTCTCGTGGAGCCAGATCGAGTCGACACTCGAACGTCTGGCCGCCGAGTTCGCGGAGGGCGGCCGGCCGGCTGACTCCGCACGCCACGAGATCCTCGACCTGGCCACGAGCATCGAGGCCGGCGGCGGAGAGAGGTGCGCGTCCACCGCTGACCGCGTGCGGGTGCTGGCCTCAGCACTCACGACGGAAACCGGGCAGGAGGTCTACGATGATCTGCTCGCCCTGGTGCGCGAGCGCGATCGGCCGGTGGCGGCGCCCGGTGCCCCGCCGGCGGCCGTCGATGACGATCTCGCCGCCTACACCAGCGATCTCGAGCTCGGTGCCATCTTCGTCGCCGAGGCGCTCGATCACCTGGGCACGATCGAATCGACCGTGCTGCAGCTGGAGACCGCGCCCGATGACGGCAGGCTGCTGAACGACGTCTTCCGACCGTTCCACACGGTCAAGGGAAACGCCGGAGTGCTGGGCCTGACCTCGATCCAGGAGGTGGCCCACAGCCTCGAGACGCTGCTGGACCTGGTGCGCTCGGGCAGGCACCCGATGGGCGCGGCGGAAGTGGATGCCGTGCTCAAGGGCGTCGACCTGCTGACGGTGATGATCAGCGAGCTGCCGGCGCGGGCCACCGGGCGCGTCGGCACCGACGTCACGCGCCGCCGCCGCGATCTGCTCGGCCAGGTCAAGGCGCTGCTCGATGCGCGCCCCGGCGCGGGCGTCGATCAGGCGGTCGCCGCGCCCCAGGCGGCCGCGCCCGTGGCCAGCTCCGAGCGCCTCGGGTTCCGCGAGCGGCGAGAAGACGCGCAGAGCACGGTCAAGGTCAACACCCGCAAGCTGGACACCCTGCTCGACATGATCGGCGAGCTGGTCATCGCGCAATCGATCCTCGCCGAGGACCCGGTCCTCGCCGGCTCGCGCGACGAGCGCCTGAACGACCGGCTGGCGCAGCTCAAACGGATCACCAGCGAGCTGCAGCGGAACGCGATGGCGATGCGGATGGTGCCGATCCGCCAGACCTTCCAGAAGATGGCGCGGGTGGTGCGGGACCTCGGGCGGCAGTCGCAGAAGCCCATCACCCTGGTGCTGTCGGGCGAGGACACCGAGCTGGATCGCAAGGTGATCGAGCACCTGACCGACCCGCTCCTGCACATGATCCGCAACTGCATCGACCACGGCATCGAGCCGGCGCCGGTGCGCGCCGCCGCCGGCAAGCCGATTACCGCGGAGCTCCGCCTGAGCGCCTGCCACCGCGCCGGGAACATCGTGGTGGAGCTCGCCGATGACGGCGCCGGGCTCGATACCGGAAGGATCCGGGCGGCGGCGGTGGCGCGCGGCCTGGTGGACGCCGACGCGCAGCTGTCCGACGCGGAGATCCACCAGTTCATCTTCCAGGCCGGCTTCTCGACCGCCGAGCAGGTGACCGAGATCTCCGGACGCGGGGTGGGCATGGACGTGGTGCGCCGCAACGTCGAGGCGCTGCGCGGCCGCATCGAGGTGCACACGGCGCGCGGCCGCGGCACCACGTTCGTCATCAAGCTGCCGCTCACGCTGGCGATCGTCGACGGCCTGGTGCTCAGCGTCGGCGCCGAACGGTTCGTCATCCCGACCTTCGCGGTGCGCGAGTCGCTGCGTCCGCTGCCCGAGCAGGTGCACACGCTGCAGGATCGGCCGCGGATGGTGCGGGTCAGGGAGCGGTTGATCCCGCTCCTGCACCTCGGCGAGGTGTTCGGGATCCCGGGGGCGCGGCCGCGGATCGACGAGAGCACGGTCGTGGTCGTCGAGGATGCCGAGCGGCCGGTCGCGCTCGTCGTCGACGAGCTGATCGGCAAGTACGAGGTCGTGATCAAGTCGCTGGGTGACGCGTTCGGAAACGTGCGCGGCGTGGCGGGAGGCGCCATCCTGGGTGATGGCCGGATCGGGCTCATCCTCGACGCGGGCGGGCTGCTGGCGCTGCTCCGCGACGGGGCGCTCGAGAGTGCGGCGTGAGCCGCCGGCCGGTCGAACGGCCGGCCGGCGCGAGGGAGTGGACATGAACATGACGATTGCCGTGAACGAGCAGGGACTGCAGGCGCGGCACGCCTCCAACAACTCCGGCGCGGGGGGCAAATATCTGACCTTTTCGCTCGGCAAGGAGGAGTACGGGCTGCCCGTCCTGAAGGTGCGCGAGATCATCAAGGTCATGGACATCACCCAGGTGCCGCAGGTGCCGAGCCACGTGCGCGGCGTCATCAACCTGCGCGGCCGGGTGATCCCGGTGATCGACCTGCGCATGAAGTTCGGCTTCGCCGCCTGCGAGCACACCGACCAGACCTGCATCATCGTGGTGGAGGTCGTCCACCTCGGCATGATCGGGGTGGTGGTGGACGCGGTCTCCGAGGTGCTGAACATCCCCGCCGCCGACATCGACGCGGCGCCGGATTTCGGCAACAACCTGATGACCGATTACATCCTGGGGCTCGCGAAGGTGAAGGGCACCGTCAAGATCCTGCTGGACCTCGACCGCGTGCTCGGCGCCGAGACCCTCGTGCCCGCCGAATGAGGCGGCGGCGATGACGCCGACCTACTGGCCGCTGACCGGCGTCGAGCTCTCGGATCGTGACCTGATCACGATCGCGCGGCTCGTGTACGAGAAGACCGGCATCCACCTGCACGAGGGCAAGCGCGCGCTGGTGGCGGCGCGGCTGCAGAAGCGGCTGCGGCGCGGCGGGTTCCGCAGCTTCCGGCAGTACGTCCGCTACGTGCAGTCGGACGCGAGCGGCGACGAGCTGACTGCGATGCTCGACGCGATTGCGACCAACCACACGGCGTTCTTCCGGGAGCCGCGGCACTTCGACTACCTGGCGAACACCGTGCTGCCGCCGCTGGTCTCCACGATCCGGCCGATTCGCGGCTGGAGCGCCGGCTGCGCCACCGGCGAGGAGGCCTACACCATCGCGATCGTCCTGTTCGAACGGCTCGGGCCGGAGGCGCGGCGCCGCGCGTCGCTGCTCGCCTCCGACCTGTCGACCAAGGCGCTGGCCGCGGCGACGGCCGGCATCTACGCCGATGGCCGCCTGCAGGACGTGCCGGCGGCGCTCGCCCACCGCTACTTCACGCCGGCGCCGGGCGCGCCGCGCGGGTGGTGGAGCGTCGCCCCGGAGGTGCGCGCGGTGATCGAGTTCCGGCAGCTCAATCTGCTCGACGTCGCCGCGCCGGCGCCGCCGCTGGACTTCATCTTCTGCCGCAACGTGATGATCTACTTCGATCGCGACGTGCAGCAGCGGGTCGTCCGCGGCCTCGAGCAGCGCCTGGCGCCGGGCGGCTACCTGTTCGTCTCGCACTCCGAGAGCCTGAGCAGCATCGCGCACCACCTCACCTGGGTGGCGCCGTCGGTGTACCGCCGGGTGCCGAGATGACGCAGACGACGCTGGGCGATTCGGGCTCGGCGGGCGCGCCGCCGCTGGAGCGGAAGATCGTCGTGGGTATCGGCGACCTGGCGGTCTCCGACCGCATCGAGGACGTGCTGGTGACCTACGCGCTCGGCAGTTGCGTCGCCGTGTGCCTGTTCGACCCGGCGGCGCGCGTCGCGGCGCTGCTGCACTTCCTGTTGCCGGAAGCGTCGATCAACGCGAAGCGCGCCGCCGAGCAGCCGGCGGCGTTCGGCGACACCGGCGTGCCGCTGCTGCTGCAGACCGCGGCGCGCTACGGGCTGCGCAAAGACCGCGCCGTCGTCCGCCTGGTGGGCGGGGCCGACATCGGGGGGCTGCCCGGCAACTCGCTCAAGACCGGGCATCGCAACGTGCTCGCCGCCCGGACCGTGCTCTGGCGACATGGCCTCTTCATCGAGTCGCAGGATGTCGGGGGCATGTCGGCGCGGACAGTCCACCTGGCCGTCAGGGACGGACGCGTGCAGATCTTCAACGGCCGCGACCGAATCAAGGAGATGTAACGCCCATGCGCATACTCATCGTCGACGACTCCGCGATGATGCGTGCCCTGATCAAGCGCGTCATCCGGCTGACCGACCTCCCCGTCTCCGACGTCGTGGAAGCCGCCGACGGCTGGGAGGCGCTGAAGATCCTCGAATCACAGAAGGTGAACCTGCTGCTCACCGACGTGAACATGCCGGGGATGACCGGCGTGGAGCTGCTGCGCGAGATCGCGCGGCGGGACCGCTGGCCCGATCTCGTCCGCGTCATCATCTCCACCGACGGATCCACGTCCCGCCGCGACGAGGCCGCGGACCTGGACGTGCGCTGCTACCTCGAAAAACCTTTCAGCCCTGAGGTTCTGCGAGATGTGCTCAACCAAGCCTCCGAATCTGTTCAGTCCTGACGCCGCGCAGTCGGTCGCCGGCGCGGTCGCGGCCGTCGCCGAGCTCAGTTTCTTCGCCGACGCCGCGCCGTGCGACGACGCGGTGTTCGACGAGCTGGCGGGCGTCGCCTCGTCGTGGCTGATCGCGACCGTGCACTTCCGCGAGGGCGAGGCCGCCGGCATCCTCTCGTGCAGCGTGCCGCGCGACCTCGCGCGCGCGCTGCTCGACGCCTTCACCGGGCGCGACCCGGCGGATCCCGAGCCCGAGGCGGAGGCGCTGTTCGACCTGGTCGGCGAGCTGTCCAACATGATCTGCGGCACCTGGCTGACGCGCATGGCCACCGCGCAGACCTTCACCCTCAGCCGCCCGGTCGTCGAGCTGGCAGCGGAGCGGCCCGCAGATACCCGGCCCGGCGGCCCCGCCGCCGCCCGGCTGATCGTCAACGACATGCCGCTTGCGGTCTCGGTGTGCGCCGCGAGCACGGGGGCCCCGGCCGCCGTCGGGTTCTGAGATGGAATCGCCTGTGCAGAAGGTACGCGTGCTCGTCGTCGACGATTCGGCCATCGTCCGCAAGATGCTCGCGGACACGCTGGCCGGCGAGCCCGACATCGAGGTCGTCGGGGCGGCGTCGGATCCGTTTGCCGCCCGCGATCTCATCCTCAAGCACAGGCCCGACGTGCTCACGCTCGACATCGAGATGCCGCGCATGGACGGGCTCACGTTCCTGCGCAAGCTGATGGAACACCATCCGATGCCCGTGATCATCGTCAGCTCGCTGACGCCGACGGGATCGGAGCTCAGCATCGAGGCGCTCGCCGCCGGCGCCATCGACGTCATCGCCAAGCCCGGCGGCCCCTACTCGGTCGGCCAGGTCGCCGACCGGCTGAAGCGGCGCATCCGTGGGATCCGTACGGCGCGTCCGGTGCGCTACATGGCGCCGCTGCAGGCCGGCCGATCGGCGCTGCCGGCGGCCAAGCTCTCGGCCCTCGGGCGGGCCAACGGCCTCATCGTGGTCGGCGCCTCGACCGGCGGCACGCAGGCGATCGAGGCGCTCCTGAGCCGCCTGTCGGCCGACACGCCCCCGATCCTCATCGTGCAGCACATGCCCGCGCAGTTCACGCGCGCCTTCGCCAGCCGCCTGAATGCCGCCTGCCCGATGACCGTCGTCGAGGGGAGCGGCTCGGAGACGCTGCGGCGCGGCGTGGCCTACGTCGCCCCCGGCGACTTCCACATGGTGGTGGAGGCGAGGGGCTTCGAGCTGCGCGCCATTGTCGGCGGCGGGCCGGCCGTCCACTACCAGCGGCCGTCGGTGGACGTGCTGTTCCACTCCGCCGCGCGCCTGCGCGGCGTGGCGGTCGTGGCGCTGCTGCTGACCGGGATGGGCAGTGATGGCGCCGACGGCATGGTGGCGCTGCGCAGCGCCGGGGCGATCACCATCGCCGAGGCGGAACAATCCTGCGTCGTCTTCGGGATGCCGGCCGAGGCCATCGCCCGCGGCGGCGCGGTGCACGTGGCGACGCTGCTCGCGATGCCACGCCTTATCGCAGATTCTCTGACCGCGCTGCAGGCCGGCCGTGGTCAGGGGCAACCGCCGACTTCTGCGCCTTCAGCTTCTGATACAGCGTGCTCCGCGGAAGCTTCAGTCGAGCCGCCGCGCGGGCCACGTTTCCTTCCTCTTCGTCGAGGATCTTCCGGATGTGCTGCAACTCGAGATCCCTGATCGCGTCCGGCCCCTTGGGCGCGGGCGCCCGCCCGCCCGGCGTCCGCATCCGCAGATCGGCGCGGCGAATCACCGGCTCGGTCCCGACCAGGATCGCGCACTCCAGCACGTTACGCAGTTCCCTGATGTTGCCCGGCCATGAATGCGCGACCAGCGCGTCCTCCGCGTCGGGGGCGATGGTCACCGGCGGCCGGCCGATCTCGCGTGCCAGATTCTGCACGAGGGTGGCCGCGAGGCCGGGAATGTCCGCCTTGCGGTGACGGAGCGGCGGCAGCCGCAGCACCAGCGTGTTGATGCGGTAGTACAGGTCCTCGCGGAACCGCGCCTCGTCGACCAGCTTCGAGAGCTCGTGATTGGTGGCCGCCAGGAAGCGGACGTCGACCCGGCGCTCGGTGACCTCGCCCAGCCGGCGGAAGCGCTTCTCCTCGACGACCTTCAACAGCTTGGGCTGAATCGACACGTCGGTGTCGCCAATCTCGTCGAGGAACATCGTCCCGCGGTGCGCCGCCTCGAGCAACCCCGGCTTGGCGGCCACCGCGCCGGTGAAGGCGCCCTTTTCGTGGCCGAACAGCTCGGACTCGAGCAGGTCGCGCGGCAGCCCCGCGCAATTGAGATCGACGAAGTTCTCGCTGGCGCGCCGGCTCTCGGCATGGATCCAGCGCGCGAGCATCCCCTTGCCCGTCCCGGTCTCGCCTTCAATCAGGACCGGGAGGTCGCACTTGGCGGCGGAGTAGGCGTCGCGCGCCAGGGCGTGGATGGCGGCGCTGCGGCCGCTGAACAGATCCAACGTCGCCGGCCGCCGCGTCGCCTTCAGCCGCCGGCGGTTCTGCTGGTTCTCGATGACGCGGTCGATCACCACCGCGAGCGACGCCATCTCGAGCGGCTTGGTGAGGAAGTGCTCGGCACCTTCCTTGATCGCGCTGACCGCCAGCTCGATCGACCCGTGGCCGGTCACGATCACGACCGGCAGCTCGATGCCGGCTGCCTTGAGCTGCGTCATCAGGTCGAGCGCCGTGCCGTCGGGCAGCGCGTAGTCGACGAGGAGGACGTCGGGCAGGACCGTGTTCACGTGCGTCAGCGCGGCGGCGCACGTGGCGGCCTCGTCCATCTCGTAGCCGTAGGTCTCGAGGTACGTGCGGATGCCGAGCCGGATGCCCGGCTCGTCTTCCACGATGAGGACACGACCTTTCAGCACCAGGACGCTCGCTTTCTGGCGGCGCGGGAACGGCGGACAGGAACCGGAGTCCGAGGTCGAGCAAGCCGCGCGCCACGGCCCCCGGCCGCAGGAACGACGCCGGATGTGCCGCCAAAACGCCACGGCTGGACACCGCCACGCGGTGGAGCGATCCAGATTTTGGACACTCGCGAACCGATTTGTCATCGCGCCCGGGCTCCCCGACGTCCGGAGTTCAGACTGGGGCGCACACGCAATCCGTGATCCCTGATCGCTCATCCCAAATCCCTAATCCTGAATGATCCTGAATCCCTGATCGTGAATCCGGTCCTGAATCCTGACCCTGAATGCCGATCCTGAATCCTCGATCGGATCCCGATTCTGAAGCCAGAGTCGGCCTCGTGGACTGAACCGGTGATGGCATACCGTTCGATGCGAAGCTGCGCAAGGGGATCGCCGACTCCGGGCCACCCGGCAATTCGAGACGGCCCGAGCAGGGACTAGC
>JBMDXQ010000139.1:0-19335 GCA_048594975.1 Vicinamibacterales bacterium
GTGCGGCGCGGCGCGCAAGACGGGCGTCCTCGACGGGTCGCAGATCCCCTGTTCGATTACCGCCCACCCGCGGGTTTACAACGACCGCGACAACGAGGTCATTGTCGGGCTGCAGACCGACGCGCCGCTGAAGCGCGCGATCATGCCGAACGGCGGCTTTCGGCTCGTCGCGTCGGCGCTGAAGGCGTACGGCTACGAACCCGATCCACATGTCGTCGAGGCGTTCACGAAGTACCGGAAGACGCACAACGACGCGGTGTTCGACGCGTATACCGCTGAAGTGCGGCGCTGCCGCAGCTCGCACATTCTCACGGGGCTCCCCGACGCGTACGGCCGCGGCCGCATCATCGGCGACTACCGCCGGGTAGCGCTCTACGGCGTCAAGCGGCTCGTCGAGCGGAAGAAGGAAGAGAAGCGCGGCCTCGACGCCTTTCCCTCGACCGACGACATCATCCGCGATCGCGAGGAGCTCGCCGAGCAGATTCGCGCGCTCGAGGAACTGCGGCAGATGGCGGCGAGCTACGGGTTCGACATCTCGGGCCCGGCGCGGACCGCGAAGGACGCGGTGCAGTGGCTGTATTTCGGCTACCTCGCGGGCGTCAAGGAGCAGAACGGCGCGGCGATGTCGCTCGGCCGGACGTCGACGTTTCTCGATGTCTACATCGAGCGCGACCTCGCGTCCGGCGCGCTGACCGAGGAGCAGGCGCAGGAAATCATCGACGACTTCGTCATCAAGCTGCGGATCGTCCGGTTCCTCCGTACGCGCGAATACGACGACCTGTTCGCCGGGGATCCGACGTGGGTCACCGAGTCGATCGGCGGTGTCGGCGACGACGGGCGGTCGCTCGTGACCAAGACGAGCTTCCGCTTCCTGCAGACGCTCTACAACCTCGGCCCCGCCCCCGAGCCGAATCTGACGATCTGGTACTCCCCCCGGCTGCCGGACGGGTTCCGGCAGTTCGCCGCCAGGGTCGCGATCGACACCAGCTCGATCCAGTTCGAGAGCGACGAGATCATGCGCCGCGCCTGGGGCGACGACGGCGCGATTGCGTGCTGCGTGTCGCCGATGCTCCTGGGCAAGCAGATGCAGTTCTTCGGCGCGCGCGCCAACCTCGCCAAGTGCTTCCTCTACGCGATCAACGGCGGCCGGGACGAAATCAGCGGCGAGCAGGTCGCGCCCGCCTCGTCGCCCGTGGCGGGCGACGTCCTGGAGTTCGACGATGTGCTCGATCGGTTCGAGCGGATGATGGACTGGCTCGCCGGCGTCTACGTCAACGCGATGAACGTCATCCACTACATGCACGACAAGTACGCCTACGAGCGGATCGAAATGGCGCTGCACGATTACGCCCCGCTCCGCACGATGGCTTTCGGCATCGCGGGCCTGTCGGTCGTCGCCGACAGCCTCTCGGCCATCAAGTTCGCGACGGTGAACGTCCTCCGCGACGAGACCGGGCTCGTCACCGACTACCGCACCGAAGGGGACTTCCCGAAGTTCGGCAACAACGACAACCGCGTCGATCAGCTGGCGGTGTGGGCCGTCAGCACGTTCATGAACAAGCTGCGGAAGTACCCGACCTACCGGAACGCGATGCACACGCAGTCGATCCTCACGATTACCTCGAACGTCGTGTACGGCAAGGCCACGGGCCACACGCCGGACGGCCGCCGCCGCGGCGAGCCGTTCGCGCCGGGAGCGAACCCGATGCACGGGCGTGACAGCCGCGGCATCCACGCCTCGGCCGCCTCCGTCGCCAAGATCCCGTACCGCGACGCCGCGGACGGCATCTCGCTGACCACGACGCTCGTGCCGCAGGGCCTCGGCCGCGTCGCGGAGGACCGGATCACGAACCTGACCGCGATGCTCGACGCGTTCTTCAGCAGCACCGGCTACCACATGAACGTGAACGTCCTCAATCGCGACACGCTGCTCGACGCCGTCGATCACCCGGAGAAGTACCCGAACCTCACCATCCGGGTGTCGGGCTACGCGGTCAACTTTGTGCGGCTCACCCGCGAACAGCAGATGGACGTCATCAATCGGACCTTCCATGGAGGAGATCGTCATGGCTGAGGCTCGGACGCCGCCGCAGATACCGCTCGAGGCGCGAAGCCCGTTTGAGCTGCGCGTCGACCTCGGCAAGGACGTTCCCGAAGCCACCGTCCGCGCCGCGCTCGCCTCCGGTGACATGGGATTCCTGCATTCCTTCACCACCGGCGCGACCGTGGACGGGCCTGGCGTGCGCGTGGTCGCCTGGACGACCGGCTGCATGTGGCGATGCGTGTACTGCCACAATCCGGACACCTGGACGATGACCAACGGCATACCGGTGACCGTCGCGAGGGCCACCGAGGAGCTGGAGAAATACCGCCACGGGCTGCGGATCATGGCAGGCGGCTTCACGTTGAGCGGCGGGGAACCGCTGATGCAGCATCGCTTCGCCGCCAAGCTGCTCAAGGCGGCCAAGGGCCTCGGCATTCACACCGCCCTCGACACCAACGGCTATTACGGCGACCGCCTCACAGATGCCGACCTCGAGGCGATCGACCTCGTGCTGCTCGACCTCAAGGCCTGGGATCCCGACCGCCACCGGCGCGTCACCGGGATGGCCGTGTGGCCGACCCTGGAGTTCGCACGTCGCCTCGCCCTCCGCAACCGTCCCGTGTGGCTGCGGTTCGTCCTCGTTCCCGGGCTGACCGACGACGCGGAGGACATCACCCACATCGCGGATTTCGCCGCGTCACTTGGCAACGTGGAGCGCGTCGACGTGCTGCCCTTCCACCAGATGGGCAAGTACAAGTGGGCGCAGCTCGGGATGACCTACACGCTGGACGACGTGGAGCCCCCCTCCATCGAGGCCATCGACCGGACGTGCGGCCTGTTCCGCGCGGCGGGCCTGAAAGCCTACTGACGCGCACCGTCGCCGGTCGCCGGACCTCCATGACCCCGGTCAGCCGGAGGTCCGGAATACCTGGGGCTTCCGCCGCCTTTCCGGCCCGCTTGCCCCAGTCAGGCGAGAAGCGAGTAGAATCCCCCCGACGGCGGGCGTGGAAGGTGCCCGCCGAGCGGCGCGCGCGAGGGTGGCGCGCCTCTCAACCACTGCCTTGGTTCACGGCTAGAGGAGTGCGTCGCAGCGCAGGCCCTCAGGTCGTACCGCGTCTCGGGAGTGGACCCATGGGCATTCCCAGTCGGTTGGTCGTCGCCTGTGCGTGGCTGCTTGCCGGCGTGACCGATGCCTCGGCCCAACCTGTGGCGGCGCAGCCCACGAAGCCGGAATACGTCGACGAAGATACGGCCACTCTCTCTCCCGAACGTGAAAGGGAGTTGACGGCCTGGCTCACCGCGATGAAAGAATGGCGGCGGTTCGACGCGAGGTGGTCCAATCGGCCCGCGCGAGACAAGTTAGGACGAATCACCGCCCGTCCGCCCGTGCCCCCTTTCCCCGAGTGGCTGCCCGCGCACTGCGCCACCGCGGAGCGCGCCGGCGTGCTGGATCTGCAGGCGCGCACGAGGCTGGCCTGCCGGCTGCTCCAGGATCCGCGCGCCCCGGCTGACTCCGCCTCCCCACAGGTCCAGACGACGCGCCTCGAGGCGGAACGTCCGCCGAAGCGCAGCATGTTCCTGACGCGCGTGCATCTGGACGGTCTTTGGACGACGACGAGCAGCGGCCGCAGTTACGGGATCATCGGCTCCCACCTGAGCCTCGTGGACGTCGGACGCCTGCAGGTGTTCGGACCACCCGGCGTGCTCCTCCTGACCGTGCCGCAGGGCGATGGTTCGCGCCGCATGGAGCTTGGCTACACCTGGGGCCTGAGCATCCGGCTGACCGACGTTCGCCTGCTCGGGTCGAAGGAGATGACCCTTTTCATGAACGTCTCGAAGGTCTGGCTGTCGGGCGGCGGCAGCTCCGACATCGTCGGCCTGTCGCTCGCGCCGCGCGCGCGCTCGAGGCGGTAGCCGCGCATCCCTTCAGGCTCGGCCGGCCTCAGGAGCTCGTCCCTCCACTATGCCGGAGTTCCTCCGGCGATGCGGAAGGGTGTGCGGTGTGTCCCGGGTGTCCGGTCCCGCAAATCAACCCAACGGTGCTGTTTTCGGGCCGTTTCTCGCCCATGCTGAACCGCTGTCCGGTTGGCATGTGCGGTGCTGTTGCCACCCTCCAGAAAGGATGGCGCCCATGCGGCACAAGACAGTGTTCGTTTTCCTGCTCGCAGCACTCCTCGTGGCCACGGTCCCGGCCGTGGCGCAGGCGCAGGACCAGCGCGTGCACTTCTCGTTCGGCGGCGGCTTCACCATGCCGAACTCGGAAGTCCGCGATCGACTCGGAGACGGCTACAACTTCAATTTCGGTATAGACGTGGCGGTCACGCCGATCGTCAGCATCGAAGGGCTGTACAGCTTCAACGGCCTGGGAGATAAGCGGATCTCGATTCCGACCAGCCCGGTCGCGACCCCTCTGGCGGACGAGACGACGCCGACCGACTTCTTCGCCGACATGAACATGCAGGCCTTCACCGGGAGCGTCATCCTGCAGGCGCCCGAGGGTGGTGTCCGGCCCTACGGCCTGGTCGGCATGGGCGTGTTCTATCGCCCGATCAAGGTGACCACGCCTGGGGTCGGCTACGCGCCGGGATACTGCGACCCGTGGTGGTACGTGTGCTATCCGGGTGGCTGGGTGCCGGTCGAGAACATCGTCGGCGAACGCAGCTCCACGGACTTCGGCATGAGCTTCGGCGGCGGTGTGAGGTTCGGACCGGCCTATGCCGAGCTGCGCTATCACTACATCTGGGGTCCTACGATTGAAGGGATTCCGCAGGTGGAGAACCCGATCGCCGGCGACCCGACAGGGACGTCGCCACTTGCCGGCCAGAAGGCCAACGGCCAGTTCCTGGCCACGACCTTCGGCATCCGCTTCTGAGGGGAGGCTGCCGCGCTGCCGGTGCCGCGCGACGGCAGGCCTCCGCTCATCCCGCCCGGCCGCGCGACGATTCGTCCGGGCCGGGCGGAACTTACTCGCCCGATCTTACGGTCGTGACTGCCGATGCTCACGAAGCTGCTCGCGGCGTGGGCCCTGATGGCCGTGTGCGTCGCCATTCACGGCGGCGGCGTGACATCGGCCTTGCGCTGGGCTCGTCAGCAGCGATCGACCGGCCGGCAATTCTGGCGCAGGACGTGGCTCTTCACTCGCGTCGCCGGCTGGATGGTTTTCCTCCATCTGCTCGAGATCTCGGTCTGGGCGTTTTTCTACGCGGCGAGGGGAGCAATCCCGGACCTGCAGTCGGCCTTCTACTTCAGCGCCGTGACCTACACCACCACCGGTTACGGCGATCTCGTGCTGCCCGAGCAGTGGCGGCTGGTAGGCGGCGTGGAAGCGCTCACCGGGATCCTGATGTGCGGCTGGTCGACGGGATTCTTCTTCGCGGTCGTGAGCCGGATCGACGCGGCGCCTGAGGAGCGGTCCGATTCGCTCAGGTCCGACGCCGGCGCTTGACCTGCAGCTGCGCCAGGGCGCGCGCCAGCGAGGCGTTGACGGTCGCCACTTCTTCGTCCGAGATCTTCTCCTGGAGTCGGGCCGCGGCGCGCTGACGTGCTTCTTCGGCCTTCGCTTCGTCGATGTGGTCGGCGGGAATGGCCATATCGGTGACAATGGAGACGGCCGTTGCGCTCACGTCCACGAGACCTCCACCCACGGCGAGCACGCGCTCCTGCCCGCCCTTCGTGACGATGATCTCGCCGGGCACGATCTGGGTGATGACGCGAACGTGATTCGGGTACACGCCCATCTGCCCTTCGATCGCGGGCAGCGTGACCATCTCCACGTCCTCGGAGAAGGCGACCTCCTGTGGGGTCACGATTTCCAGTCTGAGGGTCTCGGCCATATCAGCGACCAGTTGCCAGCTTCCAGCATTCAGCCCTGGGTGACCTCTTCGATGCCGCCCTTCATATAGAAGTTGCCTTCGGGAACGTTGTCGTATTTCCCGTCGAGGATCTCTTTGAAACCGCGCACCGTGTCGGCGACCGCGACCTGCCGCCCCTCGCGGCCGGTGAACACCTGCGCCGAGCTGAAAGGCTGGCTGAGGAAGCGCTGAATTCTGCGCGCGCGGTAGACGGTCAGCTTGTCTTCGGGGGACAGCTCGTCCATCCCCAGGATCGCGATGATGTCCTGCAGGTCCTTCAAGCGCTGGAGCACCTTCTGCACGCGGCGGGCGACGTCGTAGTGTTCCTCGCCGACGATCTCCGGCGCCAGCGCCCGGGACGTGGACGCGAGCGGATCGACGGCGGGGTAGATCCCCAGCTCGGCGATCGAGCGCTCCAGCACGATCGTGGCGTCGAGGTGCGCGAAGGTCGTCGCCGGCGCAGGGTCCGTCAGATCGTCGGCCGGCACGTACACTGCCTGGAACGAGGTGATCGAGCCGTTCTTGGTGGAGGTGATGCGCTCCTGCAGGACGCCCATCTCGGCCGCCAGCGTCGGCTGGTACCCCACCGCGCTGGCCGTGCGCCCGAGCAGCGCGGAGACCTCCGAGCCGGCCTGCGAGAACCGGAAGATGTTGTCGATGAAGAGCAGCACGTCCTGGTGCTTCTCGTCGCGGAAGTACTCGGTGATGGCGAGACCGCTGAGCGCGACGCGGAGGCGCGCGCCGGGCGGCTCGTTCATCTGGCCGTAGACGAGCGCGATCTTCGAGGCCCCGAGGTCCTTCTGGTTGATGACGCCGGCCTGGGACATCTCCTGGTACAGGTCGTTGCCTTCGCGCGTACGCTCGCCGACGCCGGCAAACACCGACACGCCGCCGTGCAGCTTGGCGATGTTGTTGATCAGCTCCATGATGACGACGGTCTTGCCGACGCCGGCGCCGCCGAACGCCCCCACCTTGCCGCCCTTGAGGAACGGGCAGATCAGATCGATCACCTTGATGCCCGTCATGAGGACCTGCGGCGAGGTCGACTGGTCGACGAGCGGCGGCGCCGGCCGGTGGATCGGGTAGTAGGTGTCCGCCTGCACGGGACCGCGCTCGTCCACCGGTTGGCCGGTCACGTCGAACACCCGCCCCATGACCCCCTCGCCGACGGGCACCATGATCGGACTGCCGGTGTCGCTCACCGCGAAGCCGCGCTTGATGCCCTCGGTGCCGGCCATCGAGATGGTCCGCACCCACCGGTCGCCGAGGTGCTGCTGCACTTCGAGCGTCAGCCGGACCGGCTGGTCGTCCACGGTATAGTCCACCGTGAGCGCGTTGTAGATGGGGGGCAGCGCGTCGGGGAACTCGACGTCCACGACCGGACCCACGACCTGCACGACTCTGCCGGTATTCATGTCCGCACCTGTTCGAACGGGCGGCCGGGCCGCCCTCATCCAGCCTGACCGCCGGCGATTTCCAGCAGTTCCTTGGTGATGTTGCCCTGCCGCAGCTTGTTGTATTCGAGGGTCAGCTCGTCGATCAGCGCCTCGGCGGCGTCGGTCGCGTTCTTCATCGACACCATGCGGGCGCTCTGCTCGCTCGCCTTCGCGCTCAGCAGCACGAAGTAGATGTAGATGTTCAGGTAATGGCCGAGGAGGTAGCTCAGAACCGCGTCCACGTCCGGCTCGAACAGCGACTCTTCCACGTCGCCGGAGGGCGCCTTCTCCAGGTCGGCTCCGGGGATGCTCAGGCCCGTGATGGCGCCGACCGGCAGATACTCGAGGGTCACGGGCTGCTGCGTCAGCGTGTTGACGAAGCGCGTACCGACGATCTGCACCTGGTCCACCTCGCGGCGCAGGTAGAGATCGCGCGCGAACGCGGCTATCGCCCGGGCCTCGGGGAACGTCGGGGAGTCGCCGTAGGCGAACTCGGCGGCGAGCTGCCGCCGCGTACGGGCGACGAACTGCGCCGCCTTGCGGCCGGCGGTGATGAAGATCGTCGAGGCGGGATCGAACTGCGACGCGAGCCGAAAGACGTTCGTGTTGAGGGCGCCGCAGAGCCCCTTGTCCGCGGCGACGAGCACGACCGCCCGCTTGCGGACCTCGCGCACCTCGAGCAGCGGGTGGACCAGAGCGGGCACGTGCAGCGTGGCGCTGCGCTGGATCCGGTAGAGCATGCGGACGAACGGCATCGCGGCGGTGGCCGCCTGCTGCGCCCGCCGCATCTTCGACGCCGCCACCATCTGCATGGCCCGCGTGATCTGCGCGGTGCCGCTGACCGATTTGATCCGCCGACGAAGATCGCGAGGTGAATGCATGTCAGTGTCGGTTGGAAGCTAGTGCCTCCAGGTGGGCTTGAACTGGTCGGCGGCCGCTCTCAATGCCGCGGTCAGCTCCGGCGTCAGCGTCTTCTGCTCGCCGATGCCGCGCAGCACTTCCGGCTTGCGCGTGGTCAGGAAGTCCGTCCACTGCGCCTGGAACTCCTTGATTCGCTCCACCGCGACGTCGTCCATGTAGCCGTTCTGCACGGCCCAGATCACGGCGACCTGGACTTCGACCGGAATCGGGCTGTACTGCGGCTGTTTGAACAACTCGACGATCCGCTTCCCCCGGTCGATCTTGGCCTGCGTGGCGGCGTCCAGCTCCGAGCCGAACTGCGCGAAGGCGGCCAGCTCGCGGAACTGCGCGAGGTCCCCCTTCAGCTGCCCGGCCACCTGCTTCATGGCCTTCAGCTGCGCCGCCGAGCCGACGCGCGACACCGAGATGCCGACGGAGATGGCCGGCCGGACGCCCTGGTAGAACAGATCCGTCTCGAGGAAGATCTGCCCGTCGGTGATCGAGATGACGTTCGTCGGGATGTAGGCCGACACGTCGCCGGCCTGCGTTTCGATGATCGGCAGCGCCGTCAGCGACCCGTTGCCGTACTGCTCACCCACGCGCGCCGCGCGTTCGAGCAGCCGGCTGTGCAGGTAGAAGACGTCGCCGGGATAGGCCTCGCGGCCGGAGGGCCGCTTGAGCACCAGCGAGACCTGGCGATAGGCGACGGCGTGCTTGGACAGATCGTCGTAGACGATGAGCGCGTCCATCCCGTTGTCCATGAACCACTCGCCCATCGCCGCGCCGGCAAACGGCGCGAGGTACTGGCTGGTCGCGGAGTCGGAGGCCGGCGCCGCCATCACGATCGTGTAGGGCAGCGCTCCCGCCTCGTCGAGCACCGACACGATCCGCGCGATCGTCGACTGCTTCTGCCCGATCGCCACGTAGATGCAGTACAGCGGTCGGGAGCTGGCGTCCCCGGCCGCCTCCGCCGCGCGGTTCAATCGCGCCTGGCTGATGATCGTGTCGATGCAGATGGTGGTCTTGCCCGTGGACCGATCGCCGATGATCAGCTCGCGCTGGCCACGGCCGATCGGGATCATCCCGTCGATCGCCATGATGCCCGTCTGGACCGGCTGTCCGATCGACTTGCGGCGGATGATGCCGGGCGCGAGCTTCTCGACGGGGTACGCCACCCGGCTCTCGATCGGGCCCTTGCCGTCCAGCGGCTCCCCGAGCGTGTTGACGACGCGGCCGAGCAGTCCCGTGCCGACGGGCACCTGCAGCAGCTTGCCCGTCGCGCGGACCTCGTCGCCCTCCTGCAGCTTGGTGTAGTCGCCGAGCACGATGACGCCGACTTCCGTCTCGTCGAGGTTCAGCGCGAGACCGGTGATGCCGCGGCCGAAGTCGAGCATCTCGTTCAGCATGACGTCGCCGAGGCCCTCGACCTTCGCGACGCCGTCGCCGATCTCGCGAATCACGCCGACGCTCTGCTTCGCGGCCGACGCCCGGGCGCGCTCGATTTGCGCTTCGATTTCCTGCAGCAGATCAACCATGGCTCATCTCGTGAAATTCACAAACGCGCCCCGAGCGCGGCCAGTCGCGCGCGCACGCTGCCGTCATAGACGTCACTGCCGATCCGGATGCGCATCCCGGCGATGAGCGCCGGGTTCTGGTCGAACGACGCGTGCAGGCCGGGGCCGTACAACCGCGTGAGGTCCGCACGCACGGCGTCGCGAACCGGCGCCGGCAGCGCCGCCGCGCTCTCGACCCGCGCCGTGTGGCGGTCGCGATCGAGCCGCACCAGCCGCTGGAACGCCCCCAGGAGGGAGAGTACGCTGCGGTGCGTCGAGGCACCCAGTCGCTGCGCCGCCTGCCGCACGCGATCCTCGTCGAGCCGGCCGTCCACGACGCACAGGCGGAACAGCCGGCGCGCGGCACGCTCGATCTTCTTGTTGCGTCTCATCGACAGCCCCTGACCGCACTCGTCACGCCGTCGTCGCCAGCTCGCGCGCGGTCTCTTCCGCGAGCCGCTGGTGATCGTCGGCGGTGAGGATCTTTCCGGTAACCGCCGCCGCCGTCTGGACGACCAGCCGGCCGACTTCGTGCCGGACGTCGGCGAGCATCTGCGCGCGCTCGCGCTCGGCGGCCTCGCGGGCCCTGGCCAGGACGAGCGCGGCCGATTCGGTCGCCTTCTGCGTCGTCTCCGCCGCGACCCGGGCGGCCGCCGTGCGCGCCTCGTCGATCAGCTGCCTGCCCTCGGCATCCGCCTGGCGGAGCACGTCCAGCCGCTGCCGCTCGATCGCGGCCAGCTCGAGTTTGATCTGGTCGGCGTTCGCCAGGCCGGCGGCGATCTGTTGGCGCCGCGCGTCGAGCATGCGCAGGATCGGCTTGTAGGCGAGCGCGTAGAGCACCGCGCACACGATGCTGAAGCTCACGATCTGCGCAAACAGGTGCGGCCAGTCCACGCCGAAGGTCCTGGCGATCTGTTCGATCTGGCCGCCGCCCTGTGTCGCGGCCTGCAGCGCGAGAACGTTCATAGCCGCCACCCTCTCCGTGCGGGCGCCGCGCGGCGCGCGCTAGCGCACCAGGAACAGCGCATAGAACACGATCGCTTCGGCGAACGCGATGGCGAGAATCGACTGCACCATCACCTTCGCGGAGGATCCGGGATTCCGCCCGACGGCGAGCGACGCGCCGGCGCCGATCAATCCCACCCCTATGGCCGCGCCCAGCGCCGCGAGCCCGACATGTAAACTCCCGGTCATCGGTTTGTCCTTTCTCGTCTCACTTCGCTCCGTTGCCGTCGTGCACGCGCCGGTCAGCCGTGCGCCGCGTGCGGCGCGCTCTCCTCGTGGTGGCAAATCAGGAAGGTGAACACGGCGGTGAGCAGCATGAAGACCATCGCCTGCACCAGGCCCACCAGCAACTCCATGAAATAGAACGGCACCGGCAGCAGCCAGCCCAGGCCGGGCACGAGCGTCGCCATCGCCTCGAGCATGTTCTCGCCCGCGAAAATGTTCCCGTAGAGACGAAAACTGAGCGAGACCGGACGGAACAGGATGGAGATGATCTCGAGCAACCCGGCGGCGAAGAACACGATGATCATCAGGACCTTCAGTGCGCCGGCCGTCTCGCCTTTCGGGGCGAAGAGCTCCTTCACAATTCCCCCCGCGCCGACCTCCTGGAACGCCCACACGAGCCATAAGGCAAAGAACACGAGCGCCATGGCGAGCGTCATGTTGAGATCGGCGTTCGCCGCGCGGAACAGCGGCTGCTCGATCACGAACTCGTGCCCGGTCCGATGTCCCCACCCAATCGTGCCGACGCCGGGGATGAGCCCGAACCAGTTGCACGCCAGGATGAAGAGAAAGATGGTCGCGAAGAACCAGAACGTCCGTGCGACCAGGTGGCGGCCGAGGATGGTCTCGAGCAGCTTGTAGACGGCTTCCACGAGCCATTCGAGCAGGTTCTGCGCGCCGCCCGGGACCTCCGTCATGCGCCGCGTGGCGACGCGTGCGAACACGATCAGCGCGACGGCGACGATCCAGGTCACGACCATCGAGTTGGTGACGGGGAACCCGAAGGGCCGCGCGATCTCCACGGCGTGCTGCGGCAGGCCGTGTTCGACGGGCTCGAGCATCGAGAGGCAGACGACGTGGAGCACGTGTTCTCCGATGCGGGCATCTGAGCACGCGGCGTGCCACGGAGGGCGTGGACCGCCGCGGTCGCTGCCGGGGGGACAACGTCACGGCCGCGGCGCACCCGTGCTCCGGTATACCGGACCTTCTCCGCGATGCCGGAGGCGGGGCCTGAACACCCGAACGCGCTCCGCGACAACGCGCGTCGTCTGCTCCGGTTGCGGCTCGGGCGCGAGCGGGTCGCCGTGGTACGTGTGGTGCACCTCGCAGTGCACGACGAACTCTGACCGGGAGAGCTTTCATGCGAATGCGACAGACGGTCTACGCCCTTCTCCTTCTGGCCATGGCCGCCGCAGCGTCCCTGTCCTTGCGCGCCGCGGCGGCGGCGGAGACGTTCACCGCGACCGCGACCGTCAAGGCCGCCGGCGGCGCCACCGCCACCGCCCCCGTCACCATCGTGATCGAGCGGAAGACATCCGAGGCCGAAGCCGAGCGCCTCCGGGCGGCATTCGAATCCGGTGGAGCGGCCGCCCTGCGCAAGGCGCTGGCGGCACTCGCTCCGACCGGCTCGATACAGCTCGGGAGCGGGAGCAAGGCGGTCACGCGGCTTACGCTCGAGCGGCCGACTGACAAGGGCCGGTTGCTGACGATTCTGAGCGACGAGCCGGTCCTGTTCCTCGGCGCCGGCGTGCCCGGCGCCAAGCCGAAGGACCGCGACGCCTTCACGCTGCTCGACATCGAAGTGGCCCCGACGGGCAGCGGGTCCGGCACGCTCGCTCCGGCTGCGAAGATCGCCCTGAAAGGGGGCGCCTTCGTCGTTGCCGACTACGCGTCGGAGCTGGTCCTGCTCACCGACGTGAAACAGCAAAAGTGACGGGATGGGCAAGGCGCCAGCCGTGGCGAGCGAGACGCCGCAGATCGTCGAGACGGCCGTCGCACTCGCGCCCAGTCCCACCCTCGTGATCGATCGCGAGTCGGTGATTCTGCTGGTGAATCCGGCGCTGGAGCAACAGTTCGGCTACGCCCGCGACGAGATCGTCGGCCAGCCGTTGAAACTGCTCGTCCCCGATGGCCTCGCGTTTGACGGGGACCCTCCGCACCTGCGCGTCCCGGGCACGCACCGCGATCTCGTGGGGCGTCGCAGGGACGGCACGGAGCTGCCGATCGACATCGAGGCCCGTCCGATTCAGACGCCGGACGGTGTACGGGTGCTAGTCTCGGTCAGGCGCACGGACACACGTGAGCCGCGCCGGCGCGAGACCGTTCCGCACGTCGAGCTCGTGGAGCAACTCGAGTTCGAACAGTTCGCCGCGCAGCTGTCCATCGAGTACATCAATCTCCCCGCCGATCAGGTGCACGACGCCATCCGGTCGGGCATCGCGCGCACCTGCCAGATGCTCGGCTTCGACCGCGGTTCGTTCTGCGAGGTCTCGCCCGAGGGCGCCGTGCACGATTGCTGGGAGTGGACGGCCGACGGCAGTCCGGTTCCCGACCTGTCGCCGCCGACCAGCGAGGCGTTTCCCTGGACTTTCGGGCGCGTGCTCGCCGGTGAGCGGCTGACCTTCTCGGGCGTCGACGCGATTCCCGACGAGGTGGACCGCGCCAGCTATCGCGCGGCCGGTATACGGGCGGCGGCGTTCCTGCCGCTGTCGGTCGAGGGGCGCGTCGTGGGCGCGGTGGGTTGTGCCGCCACGGCGAGCGGCCGAACGCTGTCACCGGCGGCGACGCACCGCCTCACCGTCATTGCCGGCCTCTTCGCTCAGGTGCTCGCACGGCAGCAGCGCGAGGGGAAGCTGCGTCGCGCGCTCGAGGAATGTCAGCGGCTGAAGGATCGGCTGCAGGCCGAGAACGTCTCGCTCCGCAAAGAGGAACGCGAGCTGCTGCGGGCGAGCCGCTTCGTGGGGAAGAGCCCGACCATCCGCCGGCTCCTCGCGCAGATTCAGCGGGTCGCCCCCACCGACGCGACGGTCCTGCTGCGCGGCGAAACCGGAACGGGCAAGGAGTTGCTGGCCACCTACATCCACGAGATGAGCGCACGTGCGGCCCGTCCGATGGTGCGCGTGAACTGCGCCGCAATTCCGACGACGCTCATCGAAAGCGAGCTGTTCGGGCGGGAGCGCGGCGCGTTTACCGGCGCGCTCGCCCGGCAGGTGGGCCGGTTCGAGCTGGCCGACCACTCGACCATCTTCCTCG
Organism: Vicinamibacterales bacterium; assembly: GCA_048594975.1. Lineage (GTDB taxonomy): Bacteria > Acidobacteriota > Vicinamibacteria > Vicinamibacterales > 2-12-FULL-66-21 > JBMDXB01. Next base: position 14,045 of record JBMDXQ010000139.1, read on the forward strand.
ACGAGATCGGCGACCTGCCCCCCGAGGTCCAGGTGAAGCTGCTGCGGGTCCTGGAGGAGCACACCATCGAGCGGCTGGGAAGCCCCCGGCCGATCGCCATCGATCCGCGGATCATCGCCGCCACGCACGTCGACCTGGAACGCCTGGTCGCCGAGGGCTCGTTCCGCGAGGACCTCTATTACCGAGTGAACGTCTTCCCCGTCGACGTGCCGCCGCTCCGGGAGCGCGGGGAGGACATTCCCCTGCTGCTCTGGCGGTTCGTGGAGGAGTTCTCGGCGACGCTGGGCAAACGGATCGATTCCATCGAGCGCGAGACCATCGCCGCGCTGCAGGCCTACTCCTGGCCTGGCAACATCCGCGAGCTGCGCAACGTCGTCGAGCGCGCGATGATCGCGACAACGAGCCGGCGCCTGGTGGTGACACTGCCCTCGACCGTCGCGCAAGGGCGGCCCGCCTCGAAGCTGATCGAGGTGGAGCGGGAACACATCCGCGGCGTGCTGGCGACCACCGGCTGGCGTATTCGCGGCCCCGGCGGGGCGGCCGAGCGGCTGGGGATGAAGCCGACCACGCTCGAAACGCGGATCGCCAAGCTCGGACTGCGCCGCCCGGGACGGTGAACCGGAAGGGGAACGGACCCTGGGAAACGACGAACCCGGGTGCGTATCACTCTCGCATCTGCCGGATCCCGGTGGGGCCGCACGGGTGTTGCGGCCGGCTGCCCGCGGGCCCGATTCCGCCTCCGGCATGCCGTGGTCCCTCTGCGATGCCGGAGGATCCTGGCTCCCGCCGCGATTCCGGGCTCCGTGATCTCCCGCGGAACTGCGCGTTCTTCGCGCGAACCGGGAGACTGCCGCGCCGGGGGCGTCTGGAACGGGCGGTGCTAGCTCCCCTGCCATGGTGCGGCTCTCGATCGCCGTCCATGCCGCTTCCACGCGTGCGGCGCACGACCTGCTCGATGCGCTTCGCTTCGTCGCGGTAAACGCCCAGCTGGAGCCGGGGTGCGTGCGCTCTTCCGCGTGGATGGGGCCGGACGCGGTGCGCTACGTCGAGGAATGGCAGACGGAAGCGGACATGCGGCGCCGGGTGCGGTCGGATGCATTCACCCCGGTGCTGACGATCGTGGAGTCCGGCGTCCAGAACGAAGTCCAGTTCGACTTCGTGACACGAACCCGGGGACTCGACTACGTGGCGGAAATGCGCAGCGGCATGGTGGGCGACTGAACGAGCGCGGTCCGTCGACCGTGCGGATGGAGTCGGACGATGAAACGGGCGAAGTACGAGAAGGCGCTGCAACGTCTCCAGGTGCGGCTCTGCTACCTGCAGCGCTGGGTCAAGGAGAAGGGCCTGCGGGTCATCGTCGTGTTCGAGGGGCGCGACGGGGCGGGGAAAGGCGGAACGATCCGCGCGATCACCGAGCGCCTCAGCCCGCGCGTGTTTCGCGTCGTCGCACTGCCCGCCCCTTCGGATCGCGAAAAATCGCAGACCTACCTGCAGCGCTACATGCAGCACTTCCCCGCCGCCGGGGAAGTGGTCATCTTCGATCGCAGCTGGTACAACCGCGCCGGCGTCGAGGTCGTGATGGGGTACTGCACGCCCAAGCAGCACGAGCGGTTCCTGCGGGTGTGTCCGCAGCTCGAGCGGTTCATCGTCGAGGGCGGAACCATTCTGATCAAGTACTGGCTCGAAGTGAGCAATGCCGAGCAGAAACGACGTTTCGAGGCGCGCATCAACGACCCGCTGCGGCAGTGGAAGCTGAGCCCGATGGACCTGCCGTCGCGCAGGCGCTGGTACGACTACTCGCGGGCGCGCGACATCATGCTGAAGAACACCGACACCCGCTTCGCGCCGTGGTACATCGTCCGCTCCGATGACAAGCGCGCGGCGCGCCTGAACACGATCGCGCACCTGCTCTCGGCGATCCCCCACAAGAAGCTGCGGCAGGAGAAAGTGAAGCTGCCCAACCGATCCTCGAAACGGGCCTACGACGACCAGGCGTCGCTGGCACGTCGGCATTTCGTCCCGGAACGGTATTGACGCAGCGTCCGGCGGGTGCCGGTGTGCGGCTTGCTGTATCGAACCCGCGATCTCCAGAGGAAGCGTGAACGATGAAGAGTCTGATGGCCGTCGCCGTGGTGGTGGCGCTGGGGGCAGGGTCGGGCCCGTTTGCCGCAGCCGTGCATCCTGCTGCCGCCACGCAGACAGGCGGCGCGAAGGCGGCGGCGCCGGCGCTGAAGCCTGAGACGCTGGACCAGTTGCTCGCGCCCATCGCCCTCTATCCCGATGCGCTCCTTGGGCAGATGCTGCTCTGTGCGACCAATCCGGCGAAGCTCGGCGCGCTGGCCGAGTGGCTGCGCAGCCACGAGAACCTGAGTGGAAGTGCGCTCCAGGACGCCGCGAAAGCGTCGGGATTCGACGAGAGCTTCGTCACTATCGCGATCGTTCCGCAGGTGGTGAACACGATGGCGGAACGGATCGACTGGACCACGAAGCTGGGCCAGGCGTTCGTGGCCGACAGGTCCGCTGTCTTCGCGAGCATTCAGCGGTTGCGAGCCCGGGCACGGGATGCGGGCAAACTCAAGACCACGCCGCAGCAGGAGGTCGAGACGCGCACCACGTCGAGCGGCCAGCAGGTGATCGTCATCGAACCGGCCAATCCGCAGATCGTCTACGTGCCGCAATACAACGCGCAGACGGTGTATACGCCCACCACCACGTCCACGACGGTGGTCGTCCAGGAAGACGACAACACCGGGGCGGCCGTGGCAGCGGGCCTGATCGGCTTCACGGCGGGCATCGCCATCGGGGCGGCCATCGACAACGACTACTACTACGGCCCGTACGGATGGCGCGGCGGCTTCTACATGTACGACGACGCGTGGGACGACTGGTACGACCATCGGGAGGACGCGCGGGAAGACTGGATGGACCACCGGGAGGACCTGGCCGAGGAGCGCGGCGACCGGGCCCGCACGCAGCAGGAACAGAGGACCGAGCGACAGCAAACCCGGCAGGAGACGCGGCCCGAAGGGCAGGCGCAGCGCACCGAGCGCCAGCAGTCACGGCAGGAGGCGCGCCCGGAGTCCCAGGCGCAACGCGAGCAGCGTCGCGCCGACGCGCAGGCGCAGGCGGCCTCGCCGTCAGCGACGGGCCGTTCGAGCGCCGAATCACGCGGCTACAGCCGCGATGGCGCGAAAGCGTCCGGTGCACGGAGCGGGACCGGGTCCGACGCCTTCTCAGGCTACTCGAGCGGCCGCTCGGAGCGTGCCGCCAGCTCGCGCGGGGAGCGCAGCCGCAGCAGTTCGCGTGGCGGCGGCCGACGACGGTGAGCGATCAGCTCCTCACCGGGTGAGGTTGGTTGTGACGAAGAAACGCGTCGGATGTGTGGTCATTCGCTCGCTGCTCGCGGGCGTGCTCGCGTGCGGACTGGTGGCGGCGCCTGCCGCGTGCAGGAGGCCGCAGGCAGCGCAGCGGACCTTCGCCTCGCCGGAGGCGGCGGTGCGAGCGCTGACCGACGCGGTCAAGAAGGAAGACGTCCCTGAAGTCCTCGCCATCTTCGGGCCGGAAGGGCAGGAGCTGATCGATTCGTCCGATCCCGTGGCGGCCCGTCGCAACCGCCAGATCTTCAACGTCGCGGTCGCGGAGCGGTGGCGTCTCGACGATCACGGTACCAACGGGAAGACCCTGATCATCGGCCGCGAGGAGTGGCCATTCCCAATCCCGCTGGTGCCGGAGCGGGGCGCATGGCGGTTCGACACCGCCGCCGGAAAGCAGGAAGTGCTCGCCCGACGCGTCGGCCGCAACGAACTCGCGGTGATCCGCATCTGCCAGACCTACGTCGCCGCGCAGCGCCTTTACGCCCGAAGCGGCCACGACGGCCTGCCTGAGGGACTCTATGCAACCACGTTCCGGAGCGATCCGGGGCGGCACAACGGCCTCTACTGGCCCGCCGCCCGCGGTGAGAAGCGCAGCCCGCTCGGCGATCTGGTGGCGCAGGCCGCGCAGGACGGCCAGGTACCTGCTCAGGGTGGCCCGGAACCGTCACCGTTCCATGGGTACTACTTCAGGATTGTGACCGCGCAGGGTCCTGCCGCGGCGGGCGGGGCGAAGAGTTACCTCGAGAAAGGCAGGCTCTCCGGCGGCTTCGCGCTGGTGGCCTGGCCCGCCCAGTACGACGTCTCCGGCGTCATGACCTTCATCGTCAATCACGACGGCATCGTCCACGAGAAAGACCTGGGTGCCGACACCGGCGCCGTGGCTCGCGTCCTGAGCGCCTACGATCCGGATTCGTCCTGGGTACCTGTTCAGTGAGTCCTGCAGAACACCGCAGACCAGCGGCCCGCGTCCGGCGACGCTGCTGGTGCCGCAGGTCGCGCCGGCTCCGGCGGCCTGTCACGGGACGTCAGGCTCGGGCAATCGTCGTGGTCGCCGGCGTGGCGGTCGGAATCGCACGGGCCGAATCTCCGCACGGCCAGGCGCAATTCAGGTCCGAGGTGCAGCTCGTCCCGCTCACGGTGACGGTCACCACTCACGCGGGCCGCTACCTGCCGGGACTGACGGCGGACGATTTCGTCGTCTTCGAAGAGGGCCGGCCGCAGACCGTCTCCTACTTCGCCACGGTCGACTCCCCGGTCGACCTCGCCCTGTTGATCGACACCAGCGCCAGCATGAGCCGCGATCTGCCGCTTGCGCAGGCAGCGGCGTGCGGCCTCGTCCGGCGCATGAAGCCGGGCGATCGCCAGTCGGTCTCGGGCATCTCGTCGAGCATGTTCGGGGTGCAGGGCCTGACCGGGGATCCGGAAAGCGTGGAGAACGCGATTCGATCGCTGCAGGCGGCCGGCATGACGGCGCTGTACGAGTCCATCTACATTCTCCTTCGCGACTTGGAGCGGGCGAGCCGCGCGGCCGTCGAGGTGCGGCGTCAGGCCATCGTCCTGCTCTCGGATGGACGGGACAATGCGAGTCGGATCGACTTCGAAGCCGTGCGGGATGCGGTTCGCCGCGGCGGCGTCGCTGTCTACGTGGTCCTGCTCGACCCCGATGCCCCGGACCCCAGTGCGGCCAGCAGGGCCCAGCAGGTCTCGGAGGCCGCGTTCAGAATGCGAGAGCTCGCCCGCGAATCAGGCGGGCAGATCTTCACGCCGCGATCGGCAAGCGAGCTGCCCGCGATCTACGAGGCGATCGGCCAGGAGCTTCAGAGCCAGTATCTGCTCGGCTACACCCCCACGCGGCCGGCCGACGACGGGAAGTTCCGCCGTATCGCGGTGCGTGTTCGGCACCGCGATGCGGCGCAC
>JBMDXQ010000014.1:0-80106 GCA_048594975.1 Vicinamibacterales bacterium
CGCCGGCCGACAGAGTTGAATTGGCCCACACGCCTCTCCTGCCCAGCGCGTTGCGCGCGCATCTTGCAGACTCGCAAAGGGCAACTCGCGTGCCTGTCAGGCTGCTCGGTAGACACGTGGAAGGAAGTTGGGTGTCCGTCACACGCCCGGCGCTCTCGGGCCGCCATCGTCGCGAAATCTCGCGAATTCGCGACGATGGCGGCTCGCCAAAGCGCGCGCTCGAGGTGCGATCTGTCGAAGCCAGCACCCGCGTGCGATACGAGTGCTGCGATGACGCGCCGCCGCCGAGCGAAGACTTCACCCGGGCGGCCGAAGGACCCGCAGGCGCCTCATGGACGATGGCACCAGAGGTGGACTCGTGCGCGTCGACCCTCGGGAGGTGCCCAGTTATGCGATTTCGACTTCAACGCCAAAGCGATGCGTCCAACGAACAGCCACGCTGCCACCCAGCCGCGCGGATGTGCTCGAACGGGGAACTGCGAGAATTGTGGCCTCCACCTGCGCATCGAGTGGCGCTCGCTCGCGTGCCGTCGTCTGACCCCACACCGGAGCGGCAGCCGCGACGATCCCCCCCAGCACGCACACGATCAACAGCAGACTCTGTCTGGTCACCATCGTGTTCTCCCTTGGATGCCGTACGCGTAATCATCAAAACGCGCGGTTCGTCAGCCCTGGCCTCCCCACCGCCGTCATGACGGCATCCGCGGCAAAGATACCGGACATCATCGCGGGGCCAACTCCGTAGCCCGGATACGTGGACTGACCGGCCAGCACCAGCCCGGGAATGGCCGACTTCTGGGCAAATTGCTCCTGCGGCGGTACCGCTGGCGACAGTCCATACAGCGCCCCTTGATACAGGTGCATCTGGTCTCGGAAATCTGTCGGCGTTCGGAGTCTCACGACCGCGATATCGAGATGATGGCGGCGGCGAAGCGCCTGGATGGCCGAGTCGGCAACTTCCTGCCTGCGCGCATCGTCCCACTGCCCGAGCGCCAGGTGTGGCGCAAGCGGAACGAACATTTCGATGATGCTGCCTCCCGTTGGCGCCAGCTCTGGCAGCGCCATGGTTGGCACCGAATACACAGGCCATCTGACGCTGCCGGGATCCTGAACCACGACTTCGTGCTGCATCTCCATCATGGGCAGCACCATGTTCACGAGCGCCGGCGTCCCGACGGCGTTCGCTAGACCGAATTGCACGCTGACGGCGCGATGGGACAGGCGCGCTCCTTGGATCCGGCCTGTGATCGACCCTGGCACATGGGCCAATTCGACCAGGGATGTAAACGTCGCCATCGGGCTGACAGTCGAGATGACGGCGGACGCTTCCACCCTCTCGTCTCTCAACTGCACGCCCCGCGCTCGCCCACCCTCAACGATGATGCGGTTCACGTGTGACGCGAGCCGGATCTGCCCGCCCTGCCGCCGCAATTCGGCCGCGAGTGCAGTCGAAATGCGTCCCATGCCCCCCTCGGGCAAGAACAATCCATCCCGGAGCATGGCGACCAGCCCGAGAATCGACGCGACCGGCATGTGGTCCGGCGGGAGTCCCGTGTGCAGTAACGCTCCTGCGAACGCCGCCCGGATCCGCGCATCGCCGATGAGACGTCGCAATTCGGAACCGACAGTGCCACGCAGTTTGTGCAGGTGCTTCCAGCCATAGCGCACGGCACGCCACGGCGAGAAGGGCGCGGCAACAAGGTGGTCGATTGCGGTATCGAGAACCGGCGCCCACCTCCTCAACATGCGCTGCAGCTCGGTCTGTAGCAGCGTGCGGTCAAGCGCGCCGCCTTCGATCCGCACGTCGTGTCCCTCCCGCCATGTGACCAGCGCGCCGTCCGGCAGACAGGCCGAGAACATCGAGTTGATCTTGCGCAAGGGGACCAGGGCGGCCCGATCGAGACCCAGCGTCGCAAACGCGGCATCGAGCAGGCGGGGGACGGCGAGATAGACCGCTCCGTCATGGAATGTGTAACCGGCGAGGCATGTCGTCGCGCAACAGCCGCCAGCTTTCTCATTGGCCTCGAACACGGTGACGTTCGTGCCGCGGCGCGCAAGCAGACAGCCGGCCGCCAGGCCCGATACGCCGCCGCCGACAATGGCGATGCTGCTCACTGCGACATCACTCGCGTTCGACTGCCGCCCGGCGTTGTGCCCGGCCGCCACGGACGGAGGCGTGGCCACCAACCGGGTACCGCTCGCCGGTCCGCCTCGTACTGGGTGCCAAACCGCGACTGAAGTGTTGGTTCTTCATACACGCGCACGAACGACACGAACGCGACGCCGAGCACCGCGGCGTGAATCAACAACGAGCTTTGGCCAAGCAGGATCGCTTGTCCAACGATCACCAACAACAGCGCGAGGTACATCGGATTGCGGACGTGGCGATACAGTCCGCCGATGACCAGGTGCGCCGTCGGCGCGACCGGCGCTGGCGTACCTTCACCTTCAATGACGAATCTGGTGAAGGCGTGCACCAGCACGCCTGCGCCGAGGACGCCGAGGATCGCGCCTACCATTTGCGCCGCGCGGCCGTACGGCAGTGGGTGCGCCACCTGCCATCGCGTGAGCCACCATGGAATGACGCCCGCGACACTCGCCGGTGCGATCAGAAAGAAGAGCACGCTGCCCACTACGGCGGTGGACTTTCGCAACAGCTACACCTCTCCATTCCAACCCGGTCCGTCTGGCCGACCACACCGCCATGACTGCTAACCTTCCGTGGTCTCGAACTCCGCGGGCGACAACGGCGGCCGCTGGTGGTGGTCGAACAGCAGGCCGAACCGGTCGATCCGCCAAAGCTGGGCGACGACCAGGATGACGGTGTCGAATGCCGCGCGGCCCACACACTTACACGATTCGCACGCCAGGGTCTTGAGCGAGCAATCAACCGTCACTGCCTTCCCACGTCAAAGGAAACGCCGTGAGAAACGCGCCAGTGCTCCGATGCGTTTCCACCGAACGACCTGAACCAGCGCGCGTCGGTCCGCATTCCCCACGTGTCATCGACCGGAACCTTGAGCCCGCCTCCAGCGTTGACAAAGAGCCCCACCAGGCGCTCTGTGCCGATCACGGAGCCGCCGGGGGCAACGATCGGCGCACCGAATTGTTCGAGACCGGCACCGGCCGCGAGATACGGGATGGTTCGTCCCGCGCGCGGAAACGCGTACAGCAGATTTGCGCTGGAACTGAGAAAGCTCATACGGCCCTCGCTGCGCCGGAAACCAACCTCCGCCTCGATGCTGAAGTTCGAGGTGACCGGAAAGCTGATGGCAGTGCCGACGGGGGATGACCCGCTCGAGCAAATGCGACAAATGGTGTAATTTCGACGGCCGAGGACTTCGCCTGCGGTGCAGGAGCGGGCGCGTCCTGGGCGCGCGCCGGGGATATCGCTATCGCTAGCGCCGGCACCACCATGATCGGACTTCTGAATGTGAACGCCTTCATTTGTAGCTCCTTGGTATGTGGGTCTTCTCGATCTGCGCCTCAGCGAGCGCGTCAGCGCGTCGTCTCCAATCCGTGTTCCTCGTGCTCCAGAAGGAAGAACGTGACGCCATCGAGACTGCGCTGCGCGCTTCCCGCTGCCGGGTTGCCGGACCAGAGGGTGCCGCCAGGCGATTGGGCCTGGCGCCGTCGACGCTCGAGTCACGGATTCAGCGCCTGGGCCTCGACAAATACCGCTATCGGATGCGAAGACCCATCTCTAGAACGGCACCTTGATCCCGAACGTCCATGTGAAAGCTGTCAGCGTGTTGTCAGCAAGCTCGGGGAACTTCTTCTCCTTGTCCAGGATGTGCACGTTCATCTCGGACTTCACGGCGAAGGTCCGGAAGTAGTATTCGCCGCCCCACCCGAGGCTTCCGCCTGGTTTGGTCACCGAACTGCCCACCAGATTGCCGCTTTCACGCCCGCTGAGAAAGTAGGCGCCGCCGCCGACGGTGGCGAATGGACGAAAGCGGCCAACCTCCCAGTTGTATAGAACATTGAGAGTGAGATGATGGCGCCGCAGGTTCCGGTCCGGCATCGAATCGAATTGCGGCGCCGCCCATCCATACATCACGCGCAGACTGGTTCGCGCCGTGTAGTAGTACTCGACGAACGCATCGACGTTCGCGGTCGCCGCCTGCAAGATCGGCACACCGTCGGACGCGCCGTTGTCAGACGCAAGAAAGCCGACATTGCCGCCAATCGCCACAGTGTTTTCGCGCGGGCGTTCAGGCTGCGCCATCGCTGGCTGCGGCCACGATCCGGTCAGTATCACGACGACAATGGTCCCGGCTCGCATGTTGAAGTTTTCCTTTCAGGATCGACCAAGGGCGAGTCCCGTGGACGCCAGAGCGATAACGAGCGAGGTGGCAGGGACGGTGATGAGGTTCGGTCGGTCCGGGAGGCTTCTCGTCATCTAGCGCTTCGGGATCGTGAGACGGCAAGCCGCGTGCCTGTGCGATAGGGGCCGTGAGTGCCTGCCATTCGCGCTGCGGCGACAATTCGTCCATGCCGAGCACTCGCGAGTTCTCGCGAGTTCGCGACGGACCCGTTCGTGTTGTCCGCTTCTTCGGTGGAGAGCCCCCCAGGCGAGATGTGTCTGCGTTGGAGCACACACTGCGCGTGCACGTGGTTGCTGAGCGCCCGCCCGAGCGGCGTTGCTGCGGGCGTCCCAGAGGGACGTCCTTCCTGCAGAACCTCCACCTCCCGCGGCCCATCCAGTGCGGCCTTCGACACTAACAGGCACGAGCCGCCATGCTGCGCAGGCCAGCACGCGCAGTCGAAAGCGGACTCGCCCGCGTCGACCACCACGACCCCGTTTCCCTTCGAGCGCCGCCGCATTGCCGATCGCGCTTGAATGAAGCACGTCGCCAACGAACCGCTCGCTGCCGTTGTCTTCAGCTGTAATTCAAACGCGGCGCCCGCGCCGCTGCGCGTGCGCGAAACCCTGCACACCTCGGTGCCGAGCCGCAGCAGCGGCCGCAAGGCAAACTGATCAGAGCGCGCGTGCCGTCACCAATCCTGCGAGGCCGAAGGCGAGCGTCGTGAGTCGATGTCAGGAATGACGCGGACGCTGACCCATTGGGTCTCTCAGAGCTACTCAGCCCTTCCTTCCCCAACCGTCTACGACAGTGAGTGCAGCGGCGACCAGGAAGCACGCCACCGCGATACTGTCTGCCAGGATCACTCTCGCAAGCGGCTCGTTATACCCGCCTGTCGACCACGCGAGCGCAACGATCGATGCCAGGCTCACCGCTCCGAGGGCAATGGCTGGGACCCGCATCGCCGGCCGAAACACCGCGGAGAGAACGAACCCTCCCAGTAAACCGAGCATGATGGCGCGGTGACGCATCAGGATGGCGAGATTCGGGTCGGTAAACGGGAGGGCGTACATCGAGGTGAGCCGGTCGGCGCCGAGTACGCCAGTGATCGGAAGGAAGTGAATGAGGCCGGCGACGAGCAAAGACGCCTCTACGACTCGCCTCACGTGACTACCTCTGACCCAGGAACTGCAGGATCGCTGCATTCGTCAGGTCCGGCCGTTCGTATTGTGGGAGGTGTCCGGCCGGGATTTCGATGTATCTCGCCGACGGCATGAGCCTCCGCACCTCCTGACCAAGACGCGTGGGGATGATCGAGTCGCTCGCTCCCCACAGCACGAGCGTCCGTGTCCCCTGCCGCTCAATTCGCCGAAAGAGATCGCTGGACTCGTTGATCGGAAGGTTCGCAATGGAAGACGTCAGCGCCCGCCAGAAGCCCTTGTATTCGAGCTGCCCCCGGAATTGCTCGACAACGTGGTCGACCAGACGAGGGTCGGCCGAGTACTGCCGGAGCCTCTCCTCCCAGCGTCGCTGGCCTGCGGCGTTCATGACGAGCCGACCTGCCAGTTCACCGACGAGCGGAAGTCGCACCATCCGAACGAATCCAATCACCGGGGCGTCCACGCCGTCCGGCGCGATGAGCACGAGGCTCTTCACCCGGGAGGCACGCTGTTCCGCGTAGAGCATGGCCTGCAGGCCCCCGGACGCCAGGCCGACCAGGTGGACAGGGTCCTCGATTCGCAGCGCGCTCAGCAGGTCGTCGATCTGCCGATTGAAGAGCGCCGCGTCGTACCGGACTCTGGGGCGATCCGAGAAGCCGCGTCCGTAGAGATCGAAGGTGACGACGCGGTAGCCGGCCTGGGCGAGCGGTCCGATCGTACGCTCGAAGACACCTCTGGGGATGGAGATTCCGGGAACCAGCAGGACGACGGGGCCTCGCTCAGGCCCCAGTACCTCGTAGTTCGTGTAGCCATCGAAGAGGGCGACGAAGCGTCCGGGCAGCTGTCTTCGTGCGCGGTCGTCCATGGCGAACGGCTCGCTGTCGCTGGCCAGCAGTGCGAGGCTCAAAGGAAGGACGAGCGGAGCGGCTGCCCAAAGGAGCCGCCATCTCCTGGGGCGCGCGTGTCGTCCCGGGGTTTTGGGCCGTGGAACGGCGTCGAGGGGACTCGCGTCCATTCACCGGTTTCCGGTTAGGTCAGCAGGGTGCTGAATCGTCGCCGCATAGAGCGGAGATTGGCTTCCAGAATCGATCGGTTCAGACCACCGATCGAGGAGGACGAGGCGGGACGTTCGTTCGAGGCGCATGGCATATCGTGGACGCTCTGTGGTGGAGCTGGATCCCTCAGCCTTTCAAACCTGGGCATTGAGCAGCGGAATGACATGACGCACGGCAGCATACGCGACAAGAGACGGCCGCTGAAGCAAACTCCGATAGCACAGGCGCTGGCTGCGAACCCCAACCCGGACAGAGTGTTGTCAGGATTCCGCGGGCGTCGCATCTTGCGCTGCACACTCGCAACGCACATGCCGAGCCATGTCACATTCCGAAGCCCTATCACGTCTCACGTTGGAGACAGAAGGAGCGACATGATCAAATGGGGGCGCGCCCCTGTCAGTTTGGCTTTTGCCATCACCGCGGCGCGAATCCATCCAGCAGTCAAGTACGCCCGTGGCCACGGCAAGGCCTGCACGCGCATCGTTTCCTTCGCCTTGGGGCTGGGCCCCGCCGGCCCCCCTACACCCTCGCTCGCGGGGACCCCTGCGCCCCGCTCCGCTCGGGTGGCTCGCTCGCGGCCCTCACGCGCGACACGCGCCGTCGTTGGCGGCACGCCGGTGATGTTCGGTCGCGGCCAGGTACCGGCACTCGTGGCGGTGCGCACGGCGTGAGCACCGAGATGTCGAATCCCGCCGCGAGCTTCGAGCCGTACCGTCGGCGCCTGCTCGGTCTCGCCTACCGCATGCTTGGATCGATGGCTGACGCCGAGGACGCGGTGCAGGAAGCGTACTTGCGCTGGCACGGGGCCGACCGCGACAACGTATCGGACCCGAGAGCGTTTCTCATGACCACGACGACGCGAATTTGTCTCGACATGCTAACGTCGGCGCGCGCACGGCGTGAGGAATACGTCGGTCCATGGCTGCCGGAGCCGGTTGTCGACACGGCAGCGCTCGCGCCCGACAAAAGCACGGAGCTGGCCGAGGATCTGTCCATCGCGCTGCTCTTGACGCTCGACCGGCTGTCGCCGCTCGAGCGCGCGGCCTTCCTGCTGCGCGACGTGTTCGATTTCTCGTTCAGCGAAGTCGCCTCGGCACTGGAGCGGAGCGAGGCGGCGTGCCGGCAGCTTGCCGCCCGCGCACGCACGCACGTGCGCGCAACGCGACCACGCGGCGCGACCGTGCCGCCGGCCCGTTCGGGGGAGATCGATGCGAAACATGCACAACTCCTGTCCGCATTCGCGGCGGCAACCCAGTCGGGCGATCTCAATGCACTGACGCAGCTGCTCGCGAGCGACGTGCGCGTCGTGACGGACGGCGGCGGCAAGGTCAGGGCGGCGCGGAACGTGATCGACGGCGCCGATCGCGCGGCGCAGTTCCTGGTTGACGCCACGCGCAAACGTGCAGGTGCGTGGTGGCGCGAGGACTTCACGCTGCGCTTTGCGACCATCAACGGCCTGCCGGGTGTCATCGTGGACGGACCCGAGGGACCGGTACAGACGGCGGCGTTCGAGATTGAGGGCGACGTGATTCGAGCGCTGTACGTGGTGCGCAATCCGGACAAGTTGCGGCACTTGGCGGCGTCATCCACGCCACACCAGAGCGGTCCCGCGTGAGAAACTGAACCAGGGCGGGCGGTCGAGTCATGTCACATTGCAAAGCCCTCTCCCGTCTCACCTTTGGAGAAGGAGGAGCGACATGTTCAGATGGGCACTTCGGAAAGGGATCGACAAGTTCGAGCGGGAATGGGACTACGACGCCAGGTACATACGCGACTCCATCGACGCGAGTCCACGAACCGCATGGCTGGTTTCACGAGTTACCCACCTGCTTGCGGCCGTCGCCCTGATCGGGGCGTTCGGGCTTGCCGCACCGGCGGCCGCACAGCTCTCGAACCAGCCGCCCGCCGTCAGCGTCTCCACCCTGACCCCCGAGCGGATCGCGGCCACTGTGGCCACCGTGGTGGGGCTGATCGGCGCGGTGATCGGTGGGCTGGCTCTGGCCCGCTCTGCCGGTCGTATCGGCGCCGGCAACGGGCGACGCGGGGCGATCGTGGCCTTGGCGCTGGGGCCGATCGGCCTGGTCATCGGTGGGCTGGTCGTGGCCACTGCCGACGGTGGTCTCGGCACCGGCAACGGGCTAGGCGGGGGCATCGTAGCCATGATGGTGGGGCCGATCGGCATGGCCCTCGGTGGGCTGGCTCTGGCCCGCTCCCGCCGCACGGGCTGATCCGCTCGGACAGTTCCGGTGTGGCCTCCCTTTTCCTCGTACTCTTCTTCTTCCAGGGGAACGAAACGCGTTGGGAGACGCAGCGCCTCGTGGTAGTCGTCCAGCGGGAGATTGCGGACGTGTTCTACCGACCAATCGGCAATGTTCGCAAGCCTCACTGCCGGATGGCGACAAACTCCCGCGGCCCTTCGATACACACTAACCGCGTCACCAGCCCGTTCTCGTCCCGCTCGAACCAGCCGCGACCATGGTGATGCCGGGTGAAGAACTCGGAGTCGGATGCGGCCAACAGCAGGTCGCGCATGTCGCGCGTCTTGCTGATCAACGAAGCGCCGTGCCGCTCAATCAGGATCGTCGCGCCGGACGGCCTCTCGGCGACGTAGCGGCCCACGTACTCGTCCAGTAACCGGGGCGCGACCTCGACGGTCTTTCGCAGCAGCCGCTCGAGGAGCAGGGTGTCGGCAACCTGCAGGAAGCCGCAGCGCGTCAACCAGCCCGCGAGCTCCGGGGCCGCCGGCACAACGAGTCTCGCGGGGGCGCCGCCCTGCTCCGCAAGCAGGTGCGCGAGCATCGTCGTCGCGACGCCCTCCCGACGTCGACTCTTGCGGACCAGCACGAGATTCAGCCGCAGGGCACCCGGCACGACGTCGTCGGCCGACGAACTGAGCACACCGTGCAAAGTTCCGTCGACAATCGCCAGCACTCCGTGAGGCTGCATCCGCAGCCCGCGTCGCAGCGTGTCAGGATGGATCGGCAGGAACGCCCGCTCCGACGGATCGTCCGCGGCCGCTTCCGCCAGCAACTCCAGCGCCGCCTCGAACAGCACCGGATCGCGCCACAGCTCCTCGATGCTCGTGAACTCCCAACCTGGCGGTGCCGGCGCTGCAAGCGATCCAGCCGCACATGGACCGCGACGCCAGTCCTGGGCACGCCTGACGATCTGGAATCCGCGAGCAGTCAGGAACTTGATCACCGCCGAGTGCCGTACGGATGTGCGATATTGCAGCGTGATGGCGTCGCTCGCGACCATACTCTGTACGATTTGGGTGAGCAGCACGTCGCCCGCGTGCCTTTTCAGCGCGTCTTCCCCTATGACGAGGTGCAGATCGTAGATGGGGCTGAAGATCGTCTGTGCCGCCGCGGCGTAGGCAATTGGCATTCGTGACGCGGGATCCTCCACGAGATACGCGCACTGGCGCGCCGCCGGCCGGATACGTCGTGTGCCACCGACGCCCAGGCGGCTGGCGAGACTGCAGATGTCGGGGTCGTCATCGACGTTGGCGGCGCGAAGGCGGGCTGAGAGCTCCACGATAAAGGCCTCGCCGGCGATCCGTCGTTGCACACGAAGGCCGCCCGACAGCGCGTGAAGAACATGTCCCCGCATTCGCCGTTTCGCGTGCGCCAGCCGACGAGAGACCGTCGTCACCGGGACACTGAGCCAGTCGGCGATTTCGCCCTGAGTATGGCCGGATCCGTAGAACAGGATCAGGACCAACCGGTCTGCGGGACCGAGCTCGTTGAGCGCCAGGCGGACGAGCGCCGCGGCGTCGGCCATCTCGAGGTCCGCCGCGGGAGCAGTCGCCGCAGGGACGTTCTCTGATTCGGACTCCGGGTGCAAATCGAGTCGCTTGGCACGCAGCCGACGATGGCATTGCGTCAGAACCAGGCGGCGGATCCAGCCGGGGAATGCCGCCGGCTCGCGAAGCTGCTCGAGACGCTCCCACGCGACCAGGAATGCGTCCTGCGCGGCGTCTTCTGCCAAGGCGGGATCGCGCAGCTGCGCGCGAGCGCACGCTAGCGCCAGATCCTGGAAACGGCGCACGATTTCCTCGAACGCCTGATGGCGTTTGGCCCTGGGCGCTGACACGTCGCGTGCGATGCCAATCAGCGCGTCAAGCGTTTGATCCGTACTTGCCATCTCCCGCCGAGAATTATCGACGCGAAAACGAGCTGTGCGAGCTCGCTCGTCGCCCGGGAAGGGCGGTGCTCGATAAAGACATGCGTGCCCATGCCTCCCAACATCACGACGATGATAATCGCCGCGCCGTACGCTGCCGCGCGCGGCCAGAGGAGCAGCAGCGCCGCCGCGATCTCCACAACGCCGATCAAGATGCGGAACCAAACGGGATAGCCCCAGGACGTGAATGCCTTCACCCAGCCGCTCGAAGGGTCGAACTTGGCCCAGCCGGCTCGGGCAAACACCAGAACGAGCTGGAGGGACACCGCCCAGAGGAGCACCTCGAGGCCGGTCCGCAACGCTCGGGATCTCGGGCTCATGCAGGGAAGAGCCAGAGTGGCGCGCCCTCTGACCAGGCGAATCTGTTGCTCGACGTTATGCGCCCGGGTCAGTTCCCCGCATTTTGAATGCGCGTCGGTTGATCGGCGTCGAGCCGCCTCACTACTGCTGCCGCTCCGACCCATCCTTGAGCCGACGGCCCCCACGGGCTCGTCGGCACCAGTGAATCGCGCCTAGAGCCGCGCCGAACGTTCACGCCGGTGCGATCTGCAACAGCTCGTCATTCGGGTAGACGTGATTGATGTTCTCCGGGGTGACCAGTTGATGCTTGACGAAGACGGCGGGCGGCACCGGGCGGCGGTTCAGGATGTCGAGCGCCACCCCGACGAGGTGGTCGCCGTACTTTCGGGAAAGTATGCGACAGAGCCGATCAGCCGCGTTCCCGGCTCGCGTAGCTCAGCCCGTCCTTCGGGCGAGGGTTCTGGCCCATGATCGCGCAGCACGCCGCGCGGCCCGCTTCCTGAAAGGCGCGCAGCGCGCCGAGCGCGCTCGGGTCGTTGATGGCGCCCACGAGCATCCGGCGCGAGCGACTGGTGCGAAGGTGTCTGCGCACTGCTTCGAAGCTGTTGCCGAGCTTGCCGTCGCCGTCAAGGTGCGTGTCCCGGCAGCTCTCGAGCTGTGGAACACCTCGGTCATCCCCACGGCCATGCCGGTGCACCGCATGCGAGGCAGGCCGCACGCGCGCTCCAGCTGGATCAGGACGATCTCGTCGATGCCCGTCGGCCAGGAGTGTTTGGCCCAGCGTCCGAGGTAGCGGCCGCCAATCAGGCCGGCTTCGTAGTTGTTCGCGCCGAAGTAGGTGGCGCCGGGGTGGGGAATCTCAATCGCAATGAGTGGGATGTTCGCTTCACGGTACTTCGCGGCGACGATCGGTGCCACCTGTTCGTCGGTCTGGAACTCGATCACCAGATCGACCTTCTCCCGCACGAGCACGTCGGCGTTGCGCTGTGCGATCTTGAGGCTGTATCGGTTGTCGACGCAGATAATCTTCAGACCCTCGCGGGTCGCAGCACGCTGCAGCCCGACCGAGATCTCCTTCGAGCACTGATAGTCGGTCCCCTGCGCGGCATATCCGAGCCGATACGGCTTCGACGTCCGCGCCGATGGCTCCACCGTCGCATTTCGCGCGGTGCGCGCGGGCCGCGACGAGCTGTGGGAGCGGTCGATCGCCGAGGGACGACAGCGCCTCCTCTTGTCGAGTCTCGACGGCCGGTTGATAAAGCCGCGCTGGATACGGGGCTGGCCGATTCGGTCTCGCAGATTCGCGCGACTATCGAAAGGCTCGGGTTCCGTGTCTGATGTGAAGATCCTGACGGCCACTCACGCGCACTGGGACCACGTGGCGGGGCTGGCGGCGCTCAAGAAGATGACCGGTGCCCGCGTCTATATGTCGGCGCCCGACGCCGACGTCCTCGAGTCGGACGGGAAGAGCGATTTCCGATGGGGCAAGGATCCGCAGGCATGGTTCGATCCGGTCGCCGTGGGCCCTCTCCTGACGAAACCGCCCAGATGTCGTCGTGCGTGACCTCGAGACCGGAATCACGCAGGCCCAGGATATCCGCAAAGGGAACGGCGATTCACCGCGCGACCTGCAGCACCTTCAGTTCCTTCTGTCCAGCCCCCATCCACCATGGGGGCACGAGGTCTGGAGTCCCTTCTGGCAGAGCTCGCAGGTGCAGTCAGACGAGGCGAATGGGGCGACGACCAGATCGCCCTTCCTCACCGTTCGGACGGCGGAGCCGACCGCCTCCACGATTCCGATGAACTCGTGGCCCATCCGATTCCCGATCTCGAGCGCAAGGACGGCCGAACAGCACCCAATTCGTACCGAGCATCGTCCGTCAGACCGGTCGAAGCTCCGTCACAGATTCAGGTGTATCTCCTGCAGCAGATAGTGTCGCGTGTCAGGATCGAGTTCCTACAATCGCGCGAGACGTTCCAGAACGGGCCCGTGTGACGCCACCGCCTGCTCGTAGCAGGCCCGCCAACCGAGGTTCGAACAGGAATGCCTGTGCGTGACCGACGCCAGCTGGCCGCCCCTCCCGACCAGTCAGTAACTCGGCGAGGTAGGCATCAGCGCGTCGTTCGGATAGAAGTGATTGACGTTGTCGCGCGTGATCACCTGGTGCTTGATGAAGACGGCGGGCGGAACGGCCTTGCCGCTCAGGATGTCCAGCGCGAGGCGGATCAGGGCGTCTCCATATCGTTCCGGGAAGTAACCGACCGACGCGACCAGCGGCGTCCTCGGTTGGCGCAGCTCGGTGCGCGCGTCCGGTTCTGCATTCTGGCCGAGCACCGCACAGCGGTCCGCCCGACCGGCCTCCTGGAACGCCCGCACCGCGGCCAGTGCGCTGGCGTCGTTCACGCAGCCGATGAGCACGTGCTGCGCCTTTGATCCGCGCAGGTGCCTACGGACACACTCGAGGGCGAGCTTGAACTGTCCGTCGCCGTCGAGGTGAACCACCGGGCAGCCGGCGGCGATCTCCGGCAGGATCTCGAGAATCCCCGCGTGCACGCCGGTGATCCGCGACGCCACCACCGAGCCAGCGCGCGCCTGGCCGACGAGGATGATCTCGTCCGGAAGATGCCGCCACTGTGATTTGACCCAGCGCGCGAGATGACGTCCACCGAGCAGACCGGCGTGATAGTTGTTCGCGCCGAAGAAGGTGGCACCCGGATGCGGAATGTCGACCGCGATAGCTGGAATGCCCGCTTCGACATACTGAGCGGCGACCGCGGGCGCGACGGATTCGTCGATCTGGAACTCGATGATCAGGTCCGGATTCTGCCGTACGAGCTGCCGCGCGTTGCGCACGGCGACCTTCGGGTCGTTTCGATTGCTGACCAGGATCAGCTCGATGTTCGCCTGCTCGGCAGCCCGGGTGAGCCCGGCATTCACCATTCGCAGCCACCCATCCTTCACGATCTGATCGGCGTACCCGATCCGGTACCGCCTGCGTCGATGATCGCCCGACACCAGGCGGTACCGGTTGACGTCCACCTTCTCGATCACGCCGCAGTGACGAAGGGTGTAGAGCAGCCGAAAGCACAGGTTCTTGCCCAGCCCGGTCCGCTCGACCACGTCGCGCAGCCGGAGCGGTTCCGCGTGGTCCCTGAACGACTCCACGACCTTCTGGGCACGGACGACGGCATCGATGAGGTACGCCTGACGGAGGTGTTCAGGCATGGCGAATTCCGGGGTAGCGTTTAGCAGAGCATAACACCGGTCGTCGTATCGGCCGGTCCCGGACTGGCGGTCTCTCGCCCGGCGTCGCAGACCCTTCCCGCCAGACCGATCCCCCTTGCGTGTCCTGTTGAACTGACACAACACGTCGACGCCCGGCGGGGTGCTTTGGGACTGCAGGGGAAGTCGGCGGGCGTTCCGGTGGGCGACGAATGGCTGGCCGATGTCCGCCGGTCCGAGCGGAACGGGGCCCGCGGTGCGCACGCGAGCGACCCCCAACCGGCAGTCGCTGCTCGGGGAGATCGGCGGGAGCGTGCACGCGCCCCAAAATCCGGTCGCCACGCGTCCACTGCAGCCGCGGGTGAAAACCGGCTCGTTTGGACCTTCATAACAAGCTTCGGGAACGCGTGAGTCGCGCGGGTCGCGACGGATGGTGGAGATCGGCGTCCCGACGCGCAAGAAACTCGGACGTTCCGGAACTTTCGGGCGAGCATTTCGGCGCGGGCTGGCCGTTCTGACCGTCGCAACGCAGTGGTCTCGCTCAAAAGTCGCTTCACCGTCTCGAGGGCCGACCGAGACTCGCGGCGTCTGATGGGTGCCGCTCTGCCGCCGGCCCGGCAGCGGCGCCGGGGACGCGCCAACGCGCTCGACCGCTTCGCCAACATCACCGGCCTCGGTTGCCATGACGGGGCTCCCGTCGGCGGGGACCGCCTGCCGCGCCGGCTTGCGCGGAAGGGAAACCGGGGAGCACGCGACGGAGTGTCGTTGCGGGCGCCCGTCAACACGGTCGAAGCGAAAACGAGCTTCCGAAGAAGGGAGGATGTCGTGATGAGCAGCCGTTTCGCCGGCGTCGCACTCGCCGTTGCGATCGTCGCACTAGGCATCCCGGGCCCGCTGCAGGCGCAGGGGCTCACCGGCCAGCTTTCAGGAACCGTCACTGATGCGACCGGTGCCGTGCTGCCTGGCGTCACCGTCGTCATCACCAACGTCGGCACCGGTCTCAGGCGCGAAGCCGTGACGGGGGCGGACGGCGCGTTTCTGTTTCCCGATCTGCTCGCGGGCACGTTCGACCTGACCGCCAGGATGGAAGGGTTCAAGACCTACGAGCAGAAGGGAATCGTCCTCAATTCGACCGAGCGCCTTCGACTGCGGACCATTGCGCTGGAAGTCGGCGGATTGACGGAAACGGTGACGGTGCAAGCCGAAGCCGTGCAGGTGCAGACGACCAGCGGCGCGCGCTCGGCGCTGGTTACGCGCGAGACGCTCGAGGACATCGCGCTCAAGGGACGCGATGCCGCGGGCATGCTGAAGCTCCTGCCCGGCGTCATCGACACCCGCAATCGCGAAGCGCCGGGGTGGGAGAGCATGAACAACATCTCCATCAACGGGCGCACCTCATTCAATTTCACGTACGACGGGATCACGAACAAGGACACAGGGCAGAACGCCGGCAATTATTCCGCCCCGGCCCTCGATTCGATCGCGGAAATCCGGGTCCAAGCCTCGAATTTCCAGGCCGAGTACGGCCGCAGTTCCGGTGCGACGATCAGCGTCGTCACCCGCAGCGGCTCCAAGGACTTTCACGGGAGCGGGGCGTTCTACAAGCGTGATGAGGCGTTGAATGCCAATGAGTACAACCGTCGCATCCTCTGCAGCCAGGGCCAGACGGCCCAGTGCGATCCCCCACTCTACAGATTCGATAACTTCGCGTGGACGTTGGGCGGACCGGTGCTCATTCCCAAGACCGGCTTCAACAAGACTCGCAACAAGCTGTTCTTCTTCTGGTCGCAGGACATCCTGGCGCGCACCGACCCCGGCGGCCTGAATCAGCGGCGCGTGCCGACGGCGCTCGAGCGGCAGGGAGATTTCTCGCAGACGTTCGACAATCAGCGGCGTCTGATCAATATCCGCGATCCGCTGCGGGCGGGGAATTGCGCCGCCACCACCGGCGGACCGGCGTGCTTCCCCAACAACGTGATCCCGGCCGACCGGATCGATGCGAATGCGCTCGCGCTGATGAAACTGCTCCCGATGCCGAACGCGACCGATCCGACCGGTGCGAACCAGTACAACTACGTCTTCCAGACCGTCCAGGACTGGCCGCGCAACGATCAGGTGCTGCGCGTCGATTGGAACATCGCACCGAACACGACCGCGTATGGACGGCTGCAGTTCGGCTACGAGAAGCGCGCCGGCGGCGTGTCGCTGCTCGGCTCGACGGGCGGCTGGCCGCAGATGGCAACGAAATACGAGATCGACACCGTCGGCTACGTGAACACGCTGCTGCACACGTTCAGCCCGACGCTGTACGGCGAGTTCACCGTCGGCGTCAACTGGTCGCACCAGAACACGAGCCCCTTCGACGAGGCCGCGCGTGCCGCGAACGACCGTCGGCTGGTGTTGCCGGGGATGCCGCAGTTCTTCCCGCAGGCGAATCCGCTGTTCATCGTTCCGCAGGCGACGTTCGGGGGCGGCGTTCCCGGAAACCCGCTGTCGTTCGGCGTCGAGCAGCGGTTCCCCTTCTTCGGCTACAACACGCTGTTCAACGTCTCCGGCAACATCACGAGGTCGGGGCGCGCGCATACCCTGAAGGCCGGCCTCTTCGTCGAGCACACGACGCGACCGGCCCAACGCACGTCGAGCTTCAACGGAACCTACAGCTTCAATACCGATGGCTCGAACCCCCGGAATACGAACGTCGGCTTCGCCAACGCGTTGCTCGGGGCGATCACGGAGTACACGGAGGCCGACGGCCACCCGTCGGCGCACGGCCAGTTCTTCATCACCGAATGGTACGCGCAGGATACCTGGCGCATGGCACGGAACTTCACCCTGGATGCCGGCCTCCGCTTCTACTACATGACCCCCACGCGCAGTGAAGGTGACCAGGTCCCGGCGTTCGCCCCGGGCGACTGGACCGCCTCGCAGGCGCCGACACTGTATCCGCCGGTACAGACACCGCAGGGCCGTCGCGCGCTCAACCCACTCACGGGGGAGATTCTGCCGGCGGTCTACATCGGCCGGCTCGTCCCGAACTCGGGGGACTTCGTCAACGGCATGCGGGTGTACGACGGCACGCCGCAGGACAGCTCCCCGTTCCGCGTGGCGCCACGTCTCTCGTTCGCCTGGGACGCGACGCGCGACGGCAAGACCGCCGTTCGCGGTGGCGCGGGCGTCTTCTACGATCGGTACCAGGACGATTTCATCCTCGATCTGATCGAGCTGCCGCCGGTTCTGAACACCTACCGGACGAACTACACGACGATCACCGACCTGCTGTCGAGCCCGTTGACCGCGACGCCGACCAACGTGCGGCGCATCGAGCCGTTCGACCCGCCCATCGTGTACAACTGGAGCCTCGGCGTACAGCGCGACGTCGGCTTCAATCTCGTCGCTGACGCGGCGTACGTCGGCAATGCCGGCCGCAACCAGTTGCTGACAGTCGACCTCAACGGCCGGCCGTACGGGTATGCCTACCAGCCCTCGAGCCTGGACCCGACCAACGTGGTGGGCGGAAGGGCCCAGCCGCTGCCCGACGACTTCCTGCGGCCATATCAGGGCCTCTCCCGCATCCAGCAGCGGGAGTTCTCCGGCTACTCCGACTATCACGCGCTGCAGCTGTCCGTGAATCGCAGGCGATCCGCGGATGGACTGTCGGTGGGGGCCGCCTACACCTACCAGATCTCGAACAAGAGCCTTGGCACGATCGATCCGTTCGTCGAGGACAATCGCGCCAGGAACTACACGTCGAACGGCCGGCGGCCGCACGTGCTCGTGATCAACTACTCGTACGACGTGCCGAACCTGAGCCGGAAGTGGGACACCCTCCTCGCCAAGGTGATTTTCGACAACTGGCAAATCTCGGGAGTCACCACGTTCACGACCGGCACCTATGGCGGGTTCGGCTACAACTTCGCCAACGTTCCGACGGGAACGTTGGCCGGCACCGGCGCGATCAACGGCGGCGGAAGCCGCGTGGTGATCACCTGCGACCCGAATCTGCCGGGGGGGGATCGCACGTTCGAGCGGCAGTTCAGAACCGAGTGCATCGCCCCGCCGACGGATCAGTATCGCCTCGGCACGGCCACGAACGATGAATACCTCGGGCCTGGGTACGTGAACTGGGACATTTCGGTGTTCAAGCACGTGCCGATGGGCGGTTCACGGCGGCTGCAGTTGCGCGTCGAGCTCTACAACGCGTTCAACACGGACCAGTGGACAGGGGTCAACACGAACGCGAGCTTCGACTACACGACCGGTGTGTTGACCAACGCGAACACATTCGGAAGGCTGAACGGCAACACCAACGGCGCGCGTCGCATCCAGCTCGGCGCGCGGTTCACGTTCTGACGGGCAGTACGGGAGCGGGGGGGCCCCGCTCCCGCTGATACTGAAGCGGGCATTGCGCATCGGAGTTCGATCAAACGAACCGCGGTGCGCATTCTGACCGATCAACGCTGAATTCAAATCGGTGACGACTGTGAAGACTTCAAAACTCTCATCCGGGATCGCTCGCGAACGGCTGCCAGAACGGAAGAGAAACGGCTCTTTGACCCTCGGCTGGGTCCTGTTTCTCGTGTCTCTTGCTCTGGCGGCTTCCGGCCAGAGCCAGGGGGACGTCCTGCTTCGGAGCTTCCAGAATCCGCCAGACAGCGCCAAGCCACGCGTGTGGTGGCACTGGATGAGCGGCAACGTCACCAAGGAAGGCATCAAGGCCGACCTCGAGTGGATGAAGCGCGCCGGCATCGCCGGATTCCAGAACTTCGACGCCGGTCTGAACACGCCGCAAATCGTCGAAAAACGCCTCGTCTACATGACTCCCGAGTGGAAGGAGGCGTTCAAGTACGCGACGACGCTGGCCGACCAGCTGGGCCTCGAAATGGCGATCGCGGGCTCCCCGGGATGGAGCGAGAGCGGCGGCCCGTGGGTCACACCGGCCCAGGCCATGAAAAAGTACGTGTGGAGCGAGACGCGCGTCGAGGGCGGGCGCCCCTTCACCGGCTCGCTGCCCAAGCCCCCCTCGACGACCGGCCCGTATCAGAACCAGGTCGGCGGGCGAGGCGGCTTCGGCAGCCAGGCCGCGAATCAGCCGCCGCCGCCCACGTTCTACGCGGACGCGGCAGTCGTCGCCTATCGCGCGTCCGACAGCGACCGTCCGATGAGTGCGATGCAGCCGAAGGTGACCGCGAGCGGCGGCACGTTCGACGCGGCCGCCCTCACCGACGGCGACCTGGCGACAGCCACGCTGCTGCCGGCCGCCCCGGTGGGAGAGCGGGCCTGGATCCAATACGAGCTTCCGCAGGCGGCGACCATCCGCGGCGTGAGCTTCATCACCGCCGGCGGAGGGGGACGCGGGCGCGGCGGCGGTGCCGCGGCCACGCAGCAGCTCGAGGTGAGCGACGACGGCAGGCAGTTCCGCACCGTGACCCCGATTCCGGCCGGCGCGCGCACCATCGCGTTTCCTGCGGTCACAGCCCGTGTTTTCCGCATTTCCATCCTGACCCCGCCGCCGCAGCAGAACCCGGCGCGCGGCGGCTTCGGCGGTTTCGGCGCCGGACAGGGTGGGGGGCGGGCGCAGGCCCCTGCGGCGCCGGCCGGGACGCAGATTGCCGAGTTCCTCCTGCACGGCCCGGTCGTGAACCGCTTCCAGGAAAAGGCCGCGTTCTCGGCGGCTACGAACATCTACGCGCTGGCGACCCCGGCCATCCCGGCAGCCGAAGCGATCCGCAAGGCGGATGTCATCGACCTGGCGTCGAAGATGCGCGCCGACGGCACCCTCGACTGGACGCCGCCTCCCGGGAACTGGGTGGTCCTTCGCATCGGCTTTTCGCTGACCGGCCAGCAGAACCGTCCCGCGTCGCCCGAAGCCACCGGTCTCGAGGTAGACAAGCTCCACAAGGGTTACGTGAAGGCGTATTTCGACAACTACCTTGACCAGTACAAGGACGCGACCGGCGGCCTGATGGGCAAGCGAGGCCTGCAGTACGTGATCACGGACAGCTGGGAGGCCGGGGTTGCCAATTGGACGAACGACATGATCGCGGAGTTCGGGAAACGTCGCGGCTATGAGATGAAGCCCTGGCTGCCCGCGCTCACCGGCCGCATCGTGGAGAGCGCCGAGGCCACCGATCGCTTCCTGTGGGACTTCCGCAAGACGCTGGCCGAAATGACCGCGGAGTATCACTACGACCAGTTGACCGACCTCCTGAAAGCGCGCGGCATGGCCCGCTATACGGAGTCCCACGAATCCGGCCGGGCCTTCATTGGAGACGGCATGGAGGTCAAGGCGAGGGCCGCCGTGCCCATGAGCGCCATGTGGACCTCCCAGCCGGGGCGCCCCACCGAGCGGTATGACTCCGACGTTCGGGAGTCCGCATCCGTGGCTCACATCTACGGCCAGAACATCGTGGCAGCCGAGTCGCTCACCGCCGGCAGCGGCGCATGGTCCTTCTCGCCCGAAACTCTGAAGCCCACCGCGGACCGCCTGATGTCCATGGGACTGAACCGGTTCGTCATCCACACCTCGGTCCACCAGCCCTCCAACGACAAGATCCCCGGCCTGGGCCTGGGACCGTTTGGCCAGTGGTTCACCCGCCACGAGACCTGGGCGGAGCAGGCCAAGGTCTGGACGACCTACCTCGCCCGCAGTTCCTACATGCTCCAGCAGGGCGCCTTCGTGGCCGACATCGCCTACTACTACGGCGAGGATTCCAACGTCACCGCCCTGTTCCAGAACAACCCGCCGCCGATTCCAGCCGGCTACAACTTCGACTACGCGAACTCGGACGTGGTCAAGAACCGCCTGACGGTCTCTCCCGCCGGGCTGCTGACGACGGCGACGGGGATGAGCTACCGGATCCTCGCCCTCGACCCCAACAGCCAGCGGATGCCGCTTGCCGTGCTCCGCAAGATCCGCGACATGGTGAACGCGGGGGCGGTGGTCGTCGGGCCCAAGCCGATCGAATCGCCCAGCCTGTCGGACGACGCGGCCGAGTTCACGACCCTCGCCGACCAGCTGTGGGGCGGCACAACCGGCAAGGGCAAGGTCCTCACCGGCAGCATCGCCGATGCCCTGGCGTCGCTGAAAGTTACCGCCGACTTCGAGTACACGAAGCCGCAGGCCGATACCGAACTCGCCTTCGTCCATCGCAGGCTGGCCGACGGCGACGTGTACTGGGTGAGTCATCGCAACGCTCGCGCCGAGGATGTGGAGGCCACGTTCCGCGTTCAGGGCAAGGCGCCGGAACTGTGGTACGCCGACACCGGGACGATGGAGCCGGCGTCCTACAAGACCGCCGATGGCCGCACCACGGTCTCGTTGAAGCTGCAGCCCAACGACGCCGTGTTCGTCGTGTTCCGCAAGCCGGCCACGGCGCCGTCGCGCACCATTGCGCAGCCGGTGGAGTCGAAGCTGTCAATCGTGGAAGGCGCCTGGGACGTGGCCTTCCAGCCGAATCGCGGCGCGCCCGCCAGGGTCACGCTGCCCGCGCTCGTCTCCTGGCACCAGCACGCCGATCCCGGCGTGAGGTACTTCTCCGGAACCGGCACCTACACGAAGACGATCCAGGCTCCAGCCGACTGGTTCCAGGCCGGCGCCAGGTTGTTCCTCGATTTGGGAGACGTGAAGAACATCGCCGACGTGACGGTCAACGGGAAGGCACTGGGCATCTACTGGAAGGCTCCGTTCCTGGTAGATGTGACGTCCGCGCTGAAGCCGGGCGCGAACACGCTGGACATCAAGGTGATCAACCTGTGGGTGAACCGCCTGATTGGCGATCAGCAGGAGGGCGTCACGACGAAGTACACCTACACGGCGCAGCAGTTCTATCGCGCCGACTCTCCCCTGCTCCCATCCGGACTCATCGGGCCCGTGCAGGTGATCAGGGCTGTTCCCAAAATAGCGTCCGAGATGGACCGATCCGGATGACGCAGGCATGAACAACCGCCACTTCACCGCACTGCTGATACTCCTGTCGATCGCTGCGCCGTCTCGAACGGCGCGGCCGTCGGCCGGCGCTCAGGAAAGTACGGCCACCCTTCTGGGGCTCCGCTGCGAGTACCTCGCGAACCCGTCAGGCATCGACGTCCAGAAACCCAGGTTGAGCTGGCGTCTCAATCCAGCGTCCAGCATTCGCGCCCAGAACGCGTATCGCCTCCTGGTTGCGAGCGACCCGGCGATATTGGGGAAGGACCGCGGTGATCTGTGGGACTCGGGCCGCGTCGTCTCCGGCGAAACCACCTGGATTGCGTATGGCGGGAAGAACCTGGTTTCCGGCCAGCGGGTCTACTGGAAGGTGCGCGTCTGGAGCGAGGCGGGCAACCCGTCGCCGTGGAGCGCCCAGGCAACATGGTCGATGGGCCTCCTTCAACCATCGGATTGGCAAGGAAAGTGGATTGGCGAAGGGCGTCCGAACGGACACGCTGAAGGCACGCCGCTTTCGTTCCCCTGGCTCCGAAAGTCGTTCACGCTGACGCGGAAGCCGAACAGGGCTGTCGCCTACGTCAATCCTCTCGGCTACTACGAGTTGTACATCAACGGCAGGAAGGTAGACGACCATGTCCTGGCCCCCGCCGTGAGCGATTACTCCAAGCGGAATCTCTACGTCACGCACGAAGTCGCGGAGTATCTGGTTCCGGGAAAGAACGTCCTCTCGCTGTGGCTCGGCCGGGGTTGGTACGTGCGCGGGCATCCCGGGGTGATTCACGATGGGCCGCTGGTGCGAGCGCAACTGGAGATGTCAGGGAACGACGGGAGCACATCTCGAATCGTCACCGACGACACCTGGAAAGTGCGGGCAAGTCCGATCACGCCACTCGGCCGCGGGACGGCGTTCGGCGACTACGGCGGCGAACGCTACGATCCCGCGTTGGAGCTGCCTGGCTGGAATGCGACCGGCCTGGACGATTCCGCGTGGCAGAAGGCTGCAGTGTTCGAGCCGCCACACGCCCTGACCGCAGCGCAAATGGTGGAGCCGAATCGGGTCGTCGAGACGATCAAGGCCATACGCGTTGAAACCTATCCTCAAGGCGGCTGGGTCGTCGACATGGGGAAGAATTTCACCGGATGGCTCGACATCACGCTGCCCCCGTCCGCAAAGGGATCGACAGTCAAGCTCGAATACTCAGACCAGATGGAGCGCGACAAGCCTGCTCCCGGAGCTGCAGCCGGGAGATCGGGCGGTCCCGCGGTGGCCGGAAACGCGCAGGGGCAGAGCGCGCCGGGCGGGAGAGCTGCGGGCGCCGCAGCTCCCGCCGCCGGTGCGGCGGCCGCCGGGAGAGGCGGGCGGGGAGGCAACCAGACGGTTTTCCCGAACACGTTCAACCAGCGCGACGAAGTCGTCGGCACCGGCGCGACGATCACGTTTCGATCGCGATTCAACTATCACGCATTCCGATACGTGCGGGTCATAGGAGTCGACACGCCGCCGGACGTCTCCCAGGTGACCGGGTATCTGATCCGCACCGCATATGACCGGGCCGGCGAGTTCACGTCGTCCAACGCCCTTCTGAACCAGATCTATCAGATGGTAACCCGCACTTACGAGGCCCTGACGCTGGGCGGTTACGTCGTCGACTGTCCGACGCGCGAGCGCCTGGGATACGGTGGCGACGCCGGTACCTCGATGGAGACCGGCATGTTCAATTTCTCCTCTGGCGGCTTGTACAACAGCTGGCTCGCGAACTGGCGCGACGCGCAAGTGGAGTCCGGTTCGCTGCCGCACACGGCGCCGAACTACCCGAACCGCGGCGGCGGCGGCCCGATGTGGGGTGGCTTCGTCGTGACCCTGCCGTGGCAGTTGTACCTGCAGTATGGCGACACGGGCGTGCTCGACACCAACTACCCGATGATCCAGAAATGGCTCGCCTACCTCGCTTCGGAGACTCAGGACGATCTTCTGCTGACGCACACGAGTCACGCGATCTCTGACAACTGGAATTTCCTCGGGGACTGGCTGACACCGAAAGGAAGCTTCAGGGGCAACACGCCTCCCGCGCAACTCATCAACAGCGTCCATTACGTGTACCAGCTTCAGCTCGCCTCCAGCATCGCGAGCGTTCTCGGCAGGACGGCTGACGCGTCCGCGTATGCCGCGCGCGCAGCCGC
This sequence comes from Vicinamibacterales bacterium, assembly GCA_048594975.1. Taxonomy (GTDB): domain Bacteria; phylum Acidobacteriota; class Vicinamibacteria; order Vicinamibacterales; family 2-12-FULL-66-21; genus JBMDXB01. The sequence goes on from JBMDXQ010000014.1 coordinate 24,336, forward strand.
GGTCTCGACGGCTGTCCATCGGCGCTTCTACAACCCCGGCGACTTCAGTTACACGAACGGCGATTCGGTGCAGGAGGCGTTTCCGCTCCTCACGGGCATCGTTCCGCGCGAATTGCGCAAGGGCGTGATGGACAAGCTGGAGAACACGATTCGGGTCCAGAACAAGGGTCATCTCGACACCGGGATGCATGGGACGTATTTCCTCATGAAGTATCTGATGGAGGCGGATCGCAACGATCTGGTGTTCGAGATGGCCAGCCAGAGGGACTACCCGGGCTGGGGTTACATGCTGGCAAATGGCGCCACGACCAGTTGGGAGAGCTGGACCGGCCAGTCGCACATCCACGACACCCTGATCTCGATAGGCGCATGGTTCGTGGAGGGCCTCGCGGGAATCCGAAGCGACTGGAAGTCCCCCGGCTTCAAGCGTTTCGTAGTCAAGCCCGCGGTGGTGGGAGACCTCACGTTCGCCAGATTCGCGTATCAGTCGATCCGCGGTGAGATCATCAGCGACTGGCGGATCGAGAATGGAACGTTCAAGTTGAGCGTCACCGTCCCACCCGGAAGCACGGCGACCGTGATCGTGCCCGGCGACGGACTGGTACGCACGAAGGCACGGAGATCGCCTGCCACCGTCGGAAGTGGTAGACGCAGTTTCGAGGTCGCCGCGGGTACGCATTCATTCGAGACGGCGCTGCGCGTGAACCGGTAGCGTCGGAAACGTCGTTCGCGGGAGGAGTTCATGTTCCTCAGGTGGCGGGTCAGGGCTGGAATTGCCGGCGTGTGTCTCGCGGCCGTCCTCGCGCCAGCTACGCTCCTGGCGCAGGAGCCTCCGCGGCCGGCAGCGCCTGCTGCGCAGGCCGTGCCGGGCGGGCGAGGCAGCGCGCAGCCGCAGTTCACCTCGGCGGAAGTCAGTGCTGACCGCCGCATCACGTTCCGGGTCTTCGCGCCTCGTGCCCAGGCCGTGCGCCTGGCGGCCGGAGACATCCCCGGCACGACGCCCGCGGTCGGCGCCATGACCAAAGCCAAGAATGGGGTGTGGGAAGTGACGGTAGGCCCCGTCCCTGCCGGCGCCTATCGCTACAACTTCAACATCGACGGCGTCGCCACGATCGACCCGAGAAGCTCCGCCATCAGTGAGTCCAACGCGAACGTGTGGAGCCTGGTGGTGGTCCCCGGCAACGACGTCTTCGACACCAAGAACGTCCCGCGCGGCGCGGTGGCGGCCGTCACCTACTGGTCGACGGCCTTGGGCACGTTTCGCCGGATGCACGTGTACACGCCGCCCGGGTACGAGCTCGGTCAAGGTCAGTATCCCGTCTTCTATTTGCTGCACGGCGCCGGCGACAACGATCACGCCTGGTCGTCGGTCGGCCGCGCCGGTTTCATTCTCGACAACCTGATTGCCGCCGGGAAAGCCAGGCCGATGGTGGTCGTGATGCCGGCCGGTCACACCCCGCGTGCGACGGGGAGCGTCATCGGGACGAGCGCCACCCAGGACTTCGTCATCGACTTCGTGAAGGACGTCATGCCCTACGTCGAGTCGCACTACCGCGTACGGAAGGATCGCGCCAACACGGCGATCGCGGGGTTGTCGATGGGCGGACAGCAGACGCTGGCGGTCGCCATTCCCCGCCTCGGGCGGTTCGGATACGTCGGCGTCTTCAGCTCGGGGTTGATCGCGGCGTTCCCCGAACTGCGGCGCGGCCGCGGTGACGCGCCGCCAGCCGCTCCTGCCGCACCGGCAGCGGCCCCACCATCTGCGGCGCCGGCCGCTCCGCCGGTGGCTGCACCCGCGGCCGGACCGACAGCGCGGAGACCGCCGGCACAAACCGCCGCCGAGTGGGAGAAGGCCAACGCCGCCACTTTGGATGATGCCGCGCTCAAGAAGGGCCTCAAGCTTCTCTGGTTCGCCACGGGCAAAGAAGACTTCCTGCTCACGACAACCCAGGCCACCCTCGAGCTGCTCAAGAAGCACGGCTTCGCGCCTTTCTACAAGGAGACGGCCGGCGGGCATACCTGGATCAACTGGCGGGACTACTTAACGGAGTTTGCACCGCAGCTGTTTCAGTGAGGGTGGCGCCGCAGCTACGAGAACTAGGTTCAGGCCGCGAGGAGCAGCTGTGACACGTGAATCGACCAACTCTGCTTACGTCCAGGCCAGACAGCGTTATGCGGACCTCGGCGTCGATACCGACGATGCCCTCCGCCGGCTCGCCGCGGTCTCCATCTCGCTCCACTGCTGGCAGGGAGACGACGTCGGGGGGTTCGAGCAGCCGGACGGCAAGTTGGGCGGGGGCCTTGCCGCGACCGGCAACTATCCCGGCAAGGCGCGCACGCCCGACGAGCTCCGCTGCGACGCGGCGAAGGCGCTTTCCCTCATACCCGGGACGCATCGCTTCAACCTGCACGCGTTCTACGGAGAGTTCGGGACGCGACGGGTGGATCGTGATGCGATCGGCCCGGAGCACTTCACCGGCTGGATCGATTGGGCCAAGTCACTCGGAATAGGGCTCGACTTCAATCCGACCTGCTTCTCCCATCCCAACGCGGCTGACAATTTCACCCTCTCGCATGCCGACCAGGCGATCCGCTCGTTCTGGATCGGGCACGTCGTCGCGTGCCGCCGGATCGCGGTCCATATGGGAAAGGTGCTGGGCACTCCGTGCGTCACGAACCTGTGGATCCCTGACGGGATGAAGGACACGCCCGTGGATCGGGTCAGCCCGCGAGAACGGTTGAAGGCGTCGTTGGACGCAGTGTTCGCAGAAGCCCTGAGCCCGAAGTTCATCCTGGATTCGGTCGAAGGCAAGCTGTTCGGGATCGGATGCGAGAGCTACACCGTGGGTTCTCACGAGTTCTACCTCGGGTACGCGATGTCTCGCCGGATGCTCTACACGCTCGACACCGGTCACTACCATCCGACCGAAACCATCACCGACAAGATCAGCGCGATCCTGGCGTTCCTCCCGGAGATCCTGCTGCACGTCAGCCGCGGCGTGCGCTGGGACAGCGACCACGTGGTGGTCCTCGGCGACGATCTCGACGCGATCGCTCAGGAGCTGGTGCGCGGCGACTTTCTCCAGAGAACCCACATCGGGCTCGACTACTTCGACGCCAGCATCAATCGTGTGGCCGCCTGGGTGATCGGGGCCCGCAGTACGCTCAAGGCGCTGCTCAAGGCGCTGCTCGAGCCGATCGATCGCCTTCGCGAGTGTGAGGCGGCTGCCGACTTCACCGGACGCCTCGCGCTGCAGGAGGAAATCAAGGGACTACCGTGGGGCATCGTCTGGGATCACCATTGCGCGATGGCAGACGTCGCCAGTGGGCGGCAATGGCTTGACGAGGTGAGAAGGTACGAGCGCAGCGTGCTGGCGGCGCGAACCGGAGACGCGGCACCCGGCCGTCCGCCGCATCTCGAGGCCGGGCGTCACCTGCCGTGAGCCTTGGCCGATCGGGTTTCGCGACGTCCTGCGCCGGCAGCCAGCCCGCGCCCGACGATCGTCGTTGGGAAACGCAGCCGACTCAGATGCGCCGCACCTCGCCGAAATCGACCCAACCCGGACACCACGGTCTCATTCACAATCCTGAAGTGATGGTCACTGCAAGCGTACGATTCTAAAGGTGGAGAGATGGCCCGGTGGTCGATGGCGCACGCCTTGGGAATTGGCGTGCTGCGGATTCCGATGACCGTTGCAGGACCAGAGCGTTAGCAACGGACGCACCCCTCGTCGATCCCTGTAGACTTCGATAGATCTCACCGAATCGACACCGTCGCGCCACAGTCACGTCACAGCCCGCAGAGCGCGCCGTCTCCGCTGCGGCGCTCCCAGTCGTCGAACGTTCTTGCGTAGAATCGCGCATCTTGAGCCCGGCCAGCAGGCGTGGACATGCGGATATCGATGACGCGGGCGGTAGTTCTCCTGTACCTGGTGGCGGGTTTCGCGCTGCCTGCGGCCGCTCAGGTCGATCAACAGCGCGCACAAGAATTCTTCAAAGAAGTCCGGGCGCTGTGCGAACGGGACGGCGGTCGTTTATGGGGCGTGTCGCTGTGCGGACCGATGGTGATCGGCGACGTGCGGACGCAGACGTTCACTACGACGCGCAACCTTCGAGCCAGGCCGGGCGGGATCTCAGACGTGTGCGCCTTTCCGCCCGGTTACCGCCTTGCCGCCTTCTCTCAGCCACAGCACCGAGCTTGCAACCGCGATACAGAGAATCCAGTCCGAGACATTCAGCGAGGTGGTTCCGAACGCGCTCTGGAGGAAGGGAAGGTAGACGACCACCACCTGCAGGGCAACGGACCCGGCGATCGCCGTCCACAACCAGGCATTCCTGAAGACATGCACGAACGCGCTTCGCGAGTCGGACCGTGCGTTGAGCACATTGAACATCTGAAACAACATCAGCGTGGTAAAAGCCCTCGTCTGCGCGTAGCGTAATTCACCGCTGCCATCCACGAGGCCGCCCGGGAGCGAGGCATCGAGCACGAACAGGGTGCCGGAGGCCATGATGACTCCGACGAACACGATGCCGCTCCACATGCGGGCGGTGATCACGCGCTCCCCCGGCGGTCGGGGAGCCTGATCCATGAGGCCGTCGTCAGCGGGATCGACGCCGAGCGCCAGGGCTGGTGGTCCATCGGTCACCAGGTTGATCCACAGAATCTGGGTTGCCAGAAGCGGCAGGACCACTGCGTCGCCGCCGGCCTCGAGACCGATCTGGCCAGCCAGCAACACCCCGAAGAACATCGTCATGACTTCACCGATGTTCGACGATAAGAGGTAGCGCAGGAATTTGCGGATGTTCGCAAAGATCGCGCGCCCTTCCTCTACCGCCGCGACGATCGAGGCGAAGTTGTCATCGGTGAGCACCATGTCGGCCGCCTCCTTCGAGACGTCCGTGCCGGTGATCCCCATCGCCACGCCGATGTCGGCTTTCTTCAAGGCGGGCGCGTCGTTCACACCGTCGCCAGTCATGGCCACGACCGCACCCGAGCGGCGGAGTGCATCGACGATAGACAGCTTGTGTTCGGGATTCACCCGCGCGTACACGGAGACTTCCGCCACGGTGCGAGCGAGTGCATCAGGCGCCAGCTTCTCCAGCTCTGAACCGGTAATAGCGCGGCCGTCGGTGCTGATGCCGAGTTCTTTGGCGATGACAGCCGCAGTACGGGGATGATCTCCGGTGATCATCATCGGGCGAATGCCGGCATGCCTCGCGCGTGCGACCGCGTCCCGGGCCTCGGGACGAGGCGGATCGATGATGCCTATCAATCCTGCGAAGGTGAGGTCCTGCTCGAGTCGTTCGTCAGGATGCGCGGACTGTTCCGCCAGCGTCTCGCCGGTGAGCCACCGGCCGGCGACACCGAGCGTTCGCAACGCCTGGCCCGCGAGGGCTTCGTTGGTCTCGAGGATGCGCCCTCGCCGCTCGGCGGTGAGCGGCCGGCGATCTTCGCCGACGAGCTCGCGCGTGCATCGCGTCAGCAGCACGTCCGGCGCGCCCTTGGTAAACACGATGCCGCGGCCCTGCTGCTCGGTATCGCGATGCACGGTGCTCATCAGCTTTCGCTCTGACGAGAATGGCACCTCACTCACGCGCGGAAGTCGGGCGTCGAGGGCGTCGGCGCTCAGTCCAGCTTTGCGCGCGGCGACGAGGAGTGCCGCCTCGGTCGGATCGCCTTGGACGGTCCACTGGCCGTCAACCTCTCGAACGGTGGCATTGTTGGCGCGGTCGGCGGCAGCGAGCGCACGTTCGAGCTCGGCGCGGAGCGGACCGGTGATGGCGCCGCCTTCCTCCGCCTGCACGGCGCCGCGGGGCGCGTAGCCGGATCCCTCGAAGTTCACCTGGCCGCTGGCCGTGACGGCGACACGCACGGTCATCTCGTTCCTGGTGAGCGTCCCTGTCTTGTCCGATGCGATGACGGTGGCCAATCCCAGCGTCTCGACCGCTACGAGATGCCTGACGATCGCGTTCCGCCGCGCCATGCGCTGGACCCCGATCGACAGAACGGCAGTCACCACCGCCGGGAGCCCCTCCGGCACCGCGGCAACCGCAAGCGCCACACCGAGGATGAGCACGTCGAATAGCGCGGCAACGCCGCGGACGTCCTCGACCACCACAATGGTGACGATCATGAGCACCGCGATCGCGACCACGACGAGTCCGAGCATCTTGCCGGTGCGATCGAGCTCGCGTTGGAGGGGGGTCGACTGGTCTGGAGTGTCCTCGAGCAGTCCGGCAATGCGCCCCATCTCGCTGCGCATTCCAGTGGCGGTGACGATCGCTTTCCCGTGCCCGTAGGTGGCTGCCGTCCCGCTGAACACCATGTTGTCACGATCACCGAGCGGCACTTCGTCGGCGATCGCAGCCGTGTCCTTGCTGATAGGCATGCTCTCGCCGGTCAAGGCTGCTTCTGACGTCTGAAGTGAAGCCGATTCAATCAACCGGCCGTCGGCTGGAATCGTGTCTCCTTCTTCGATGATGATGACGTCACCGGGAACCAGCTGCGAGGCGGGGACGCTCTGTCGTTCACCGCCGCGAATCACTGACGCGTCGGCCGCGAACATGGCACGCAGGGCGACCACGGCGGCCTCCGCGCGCGACTCCTGCAGGAAGCCCATCGTCGCGTTCAGCAGGACGACCGCGAAGATCGCGATGGCCTCGTACGGCAGCGCGGCGTCCCGCTCGAATGCCCAGAGGGCCGCGGACACGCCGGTCGCGACGAGCAGCAGGATGACGAGCACATCCTGAAACTGCGCGAGAAAACGCCGCCAGGGGGGGACGCGTTTCTCGGCGGCAAGCTCGTTCGGCCCGTAATGCCTCAGTCGTGATCGCGCGTCCGCTTCGCTCAGCCCGCGCTGCACATCCGTCGCCAGCCGCGCAGAGAGTTCGCCGATGTTCAGGCGGTACGCAGTACTCGCATCTGGCCTTTCGCTCGCGGCGGTGGCCACGTGGCTGGCTCCTTATCTTCGAGACGACGGCGCTCGTCGCTTCAGCGAATTGCGCAGAGGAGCGCGAGCTTTGTGACGCGATTGCTGGTGACGTAGACCGTGGCGCCGGCCGCGCCCAACTCGACTGCGATGCCTCTGCCCGCGCCGCGCGTCGCTCCCGCGACGAGTGCCACCCGTCCTTCCAGTGCCACCAATATCTCCCCTTCGCATTGGCTCGGCTCCCCCACTGTTTTCGTGCGTCAGAATCGAAGTCGAACGGATTCTGGGGCGCCTTGACTATCTCGGCCCCCGCTCGGCGGGCCTGGTCCATCACTTTGTCGACTTCTTCACGACGCGACGCGGGTCTGCGCGATGTCCTGCTGCACCTGCACGCCCTGCAACGCGCCGCTCTTGCGCCACCAGTGGTGCTCGCTAACGCTGCGCCGCCGGCAAGAGGAGATCTTCAAGGAAGAACGCTGACAGCTCAGACCGGTTGCGCAGGCCCGACTTGCGGTATATCGACAAGGCCTGCTGGCGGATGGTGGTTTCGCTCGTCGAGCGAGCCGCGGCGACTTCTTTGTGACTGAGGCCCTTCAGCAGCAACAGACCCACTTCTCGCTCGGCCGGCGTGAGCTCCCAGCGAATGAACTGTCGGTCAATCGCCTCTCCTAATCCTCGCAGCGCCTCTCGCGCCTCCTCCCGGAAACGCTCCGCCTCCCGGCGAGCAGCTGCCAAATCGACGTTCAACTGTCGGGCGCGCCGACTCGCCCTCCGCAGCTGGCGCCAGAGGCCGACCGCTCCGATGAGCGCCAGCGCCATGACCAGCCCTTCCGTGAGCAGATGGCCCACGTCCGTTCCCGATCGATAGTCGGCGGCGACATCGACCCCGATCAAAAAGGCGATTGCCACGAAAAGCACCGCCGCGCCGGACGCGGTGCGGGATCCAACATCCGTTCTATTCCCCGCGTCGAAGTCACTCATTTCCATAAGGTTGCAGTCCGTCGTACGTCCGTGTGATGGCGCGGGCGACCTCGAGTGCGTAACGTTCAGACGAGCGCGCCGTGGGACGCGCACATCCGAAGGAGACGGCCGTGACATCTCTACCACTGCATCCTGCCATGGTGCATCTACCGCTCGGGCTGGCTTTCGTCATGCCTGTACTTGCCATCGGGTTCGCCTGGGCACTCTGGAGGGATCGTGTTCAACCGCGCTCCTGGGCCACGATCGTCGGGCTCCAGGCCGTGCTGCTCGGCGCGGGTCTGGTCGCCACGAACACCGGCGAACGAGAAGAGGACCGCGTCGAAGTTATCGTACCGGAGGCGGCACTCGAACAACACGAGGCGTCGGCCGAGCAATTTGTTTGGGCCACGGGCGGCACGCTCCTGCTCGCCGCGTTGGTGCTCGTGTTCCCCAGGCCGGCGACCGCGCGCGCACTGGCAACGGCAACCGTCGCTGGGAGTCTTGTCGTGACCGCTTGCGCACTCCGCGTGGGTCACGCAGGAGGCCAACTGGTGTATAAGCACAACGCCGGTGCCGCATACTCGGCTCCAGGACAGGGCTCGGCAGCGACATTCACCGGCGCCGCCGAACCGGCACGTCGGCGCGATCGCGACGATCGCTGATGACCGTCCGCCGGTCTCTTCGGGACGCCGGTCATTCAACGGCATCGACCGCGGCGGCGTGCTACACCCCAGGGGTCTCGCCACAGCATCCGAACCGCGCACTCCAGGCAACACATTGCGATAGCCAGGGGCCGAGTACGAGATTGAGCCAGGCGAGTACGGGTTGAAGCCGGCGATTCGGAGGGGCGACATGACAGGCATGAACGGTAAAGTTGCGATAGTCACCGGAGGAGGATCGGGCCTCGGCGAAGCGATCGGCAAGGCGTTGGCGAAGAGAGGTGCGAGAGTCGTTCTTTCCGATATCAACGTAAAGGGTGCGGAAAGGGTTGCGGGGGACATCGGACAAGCGGGCGGTACTGCAAGCGCCGTGCAGCAGGACACCGCACGAGCCGAGGACTCCGAGAGAGTCGTTCGGTACGCCGTGCAGACGTACGGCGCTCTTCACTTCGCCGTTAACAATGCTGGCATCGGAGGTGCCCAGGCACCGGCGGGAGAAACGGACCTGGCGGACTGGGAACGGGTTATCAACATCAACCTCAACGGCGTTCTCTACGGGATGCGTTATCAGATCCCAGCAATGCTCAAAACCGGAGCGCACGAATGCGCCATCGTCAACATGGCCTCGATCCATGGCATGGTCGCGGCAATCGGGAACGGAGCATACACTGCGGCCAAGCATGGCGTCGTAGGCCTTACCAAGAACGCGGCTGCGGAGTACGGGCCGCAGGGGCTGCGAGTCAATTGCGTCGGTCCGGCCTACATCGAGACGCCCCTTCTTCCAAATCTTCCGGCTGACTTCAGGACCGCGCTCATCGCACGCCATCCCCTCGGCAGGCTCGGACGGCCCGACGAAGTAGCACCGCTCGTGTGCTTTCTCTTATCGGACGAGGCGTCGTTCATGACGGGCGGCTACTATCTCGTCGACGGCGGATATACCGCTGTTTGAGCGGCTCACGAATCACGTTCGCTCGGCCACGCACAGTCATCGATTGACTCGTGTGCCGCTCGAAAATCACTCTTTGTATGCGGCTCTGCTCCGACGTGTGGCAGGCTGAGGGCGCCTCGCGACACAAAGTACTGAGCGGCGTTGGTCCTGCGACCTGTCGGGGCGCCCTGCTGCCGCTACGCCGCTGAGAGTGAAGCTGGGTCGCCGACGCCGCCAGGCGACGTCGGCCGCACGCGGTCTGGCCCTATGGGGCGGTGACGACGACGGCGCTGCACACACGGCCGCCGCTGCGTCGGTACGCGTGCGGAATCGTCGAATCAAAGTAGATGGCGTCGCCCGCCTCGAGCGCATGCTCCTCGCCGTTCATGTGCACGCTCAAGATGCCTTGGATCACGTAGATGAACTCGACGCCCAGATGGTCGTGGGGCCGTAGCTTATCCCGCGCGACCGGAAGGAACTCGGCGTAATAACAGTTGAAGCGTCGCTCGGTAGCCGGGTAATCGAGCGACGCGAACCGATAGGCAGCCTCGCGCGCGCCAGGGCGCTCGGGCAACTCCACGCGTTGGTTCTTCCTCGTAACCGCGACGAGCGGCTTTTCACGCGCGCCCACGAAGAAGAACTCCAGGCCGACACCAAAGACGAGCGCGATGCGCAGGAGGGTCGGCAGTGTGGGGAAGAGACGTCCGCGCTCGATTTTCGAGAGCAGCGCCGGCGACAGCCCGGTGTGCTTTCCAAAGTCGACAAGGCCAATCTTTTTCTTCAGGCGGAGCGCGCGAATCTTGGCGCCAATCCCGTAGTCGTTGAGTCCGTCCTGCAGGGTCTTCGTGAGCATAGCCGCCTCGTTTGACTGTGGTTCAAATTTCGGTCTGTTCTTGTCGTGCGGCTCACACGACTTCGCGTCGAAGGCATGCTTTTACTTCCATGACATCGAATTGGCATTATAGTCAAATCCAAGGAGGTAGCTATGAAACTCATCGACGTCGTTGCGGCCGTGCTCGTCGTCGTCGGCGCGCTGAACTGGGGACTCGTGGCCGTCGCGCGCTTCGACCTCGTCGCGGCGCTGTTCGGCCTTTCCTTTGGCGAGGTCTCCGGGCTGACCGCCGTCGTCTACGGGCTGGTCGGCGCGGCCGGCCTGTACCAGGCGTTCTTCTGGAAGCGTGTGCAGGGCCGGTGGATGCAGCCGGCGACGCACCAAGCGTGATCAGGTATTGCTCGGTTCGTTCTTCAAGGAGTGCACATGAAGACTATGCTTACGTTCACCTCACTGGCGATCGTCGGGATCATGGTGGTAGTTTCACCGGCGCGCGCGCAGCAGACCAGGGACATCGTCGACACGGCGGCCGCGGCCGGGTCGTTCACGACGCTGGCCAAGGCGCTGACGGCAGCCGACCTCGTCGCCACGCTCAAGGGGCCGGGCCACTTCACCGTCTTTGCCCCGACCGACGACGCGTTCGCGAAGCTGCCCGCGGGCACGCTGGACAACCTGCTGAAGCCGGAGAACAAAGCGATGCTGCGGCGCGTGCTCACTTATCACGTCGTGCCGGGCAAAGTGATGGCGGCCGACGTCGTCAAGGTCAGTTCCGCCAAGGCGGTCAGCAGTGACACGCTGTCGATCAAGGTCAGCAGCGGTACCGTGATGGTGGACAAGGCGCGGGTCGTCAAGACCGACATCGTCGCGAGCAACGGGGTCATTCACGTCCTTGACACCGTCCTGCTTCCGCCGCGCGAGTAGCGAGTAGGAGGATCGACCATGGCCGCCATGATCCTGCTCACCGGCGCCGGCGGATACATCGGCAGCCGCCTTCTTCGAGTGCTCGAGGAAGGCGGCTGTGCGGTGCGGTGCCTGGCGCGGCGGCCCGAGCGCATCGCCGCGGGGCGGGCCACAACCGAGGTCGTCGCGGGAGACTGCCTGGACGAAGCGTCGCTCGTCGCGGCTCTGGACGGGGTGGATCAGGCCTATTACCTGGTGCACTCGATGGCGAGTGGGCCCGGCTTTGCCGCGCTCGATCGGCAGGCCGCAGCTAACTTCGGCCGCGCCGCCGCGCGGGCGGGCGTGCGCCGCATCGTCTATCTCGGAGGGCTCGGCGACGACCCGGATTCCCTGTCGACCCATTTGAAGAGCCGACTGGAAACGGGAGAGGCGCTGCGCGAAGCGGGCGTACCGGTCGTCGAGTTCCGCGCCTCGATCGTCATCGGAGCCGGGAGCCTGTCATTCGAGATGATCCGCGCACTGGTCGAGCGGCTGCCCGTGATGATCTGCCCCAGATGGGTCGACACCCGTACTCAGCCTATCGCGATTGACGACGTGCTGGCGTATCTGGGGGTGGCGCTCGACCTGCCAGACGGGCGAGGGGCCGTCTTCGAAATCGGGGGGCCCGAGGTGGTCTCCTACGGCGAGATGATGCGTGAGTACGCGCGGCTGCGCCGGCTGCGGCGTCTCCTGATACCCGTACCGGTGCTCACGCCGCGGCTGTCGGGGCTGTGGCTCGGCCTCGTCACGCCGGCCCAGGCCCGTGTCGGGCGCGCGCTCGTGGAGGGCCTCCGCAATCCCACGGTCGTGCGTTCGACGGCGGCGCGCGAGACGTTCGAGATCAAGCCGATGCCGCTGCGCGAGGCTTTCATGCGCGCGATCGAAGAGGACGCGGCCAGCCAGCACAAGATCGACACGCGCCTGGTTGTCGTCGACGCACCACCCGCGCAGGCGTTCGCACCCATTCGACGGATCGGCGGCGGCACGGGATGGTATTTCGGCGATGCACTGTGGCGGCTGCGCGGATGGCTCGACGGCTGGTTGGGCGGAGCGGGCATGCCGCGACATCGACGCGATCCCGACGCCTGTGCCGTCGGCGACGTCATAGACGGGTGGCGCGTAGAGGCCTACGAGCCGAACCGTCTCCTGCGGTTGGCGGCGGGACTGAAGCTGCCGGGGCGCGGCTGGCTCGAGTTCCGCGTGGCGCCGCTCGGCGACGGAGGGCGATCGCTCATCCGCCAGACGGCGACTTTCGATCCGAGAGGCGTTACGGGCCGACTCTATTGGTACGGGGTGCTGCCGCTCCACGCGCTCGTCTTCCGCGGTCTGCTGCAGCGGATCGCGCGGCGTGCCGTGCCGCTCACCGCGCCCGCGCACCTGTCGACGTTCACGTATTGCTCGATCATCGGCGCGCCAGCGGCGGAGGTGTTTCGCTGGCACGAGCAGCCGGGAGCGCTCGCGGCGCTGACGCCAGCGGCGCTGGTGCGAATCAAACAGCAAGAGGGCGGCATCCGCGACGGCGGGCGCGTCACGCTATCGGTCGGCATCGGCCCGGCGCGTTTCCGCTGGGTGGTGCGGCATCACGGATACATACGCGGCCGGCGATTCTGCGACGAGCAGCTGCAGGGGCCGTTCGCCGTCTGGCGGCATGTGCATCTGTTCGAGCCGATGGGCCCGTCACAGACGCTCTACGAGGATCGCGTCGAGTTCGCCGCCCCCGGCCGCGGCATGCGCAACCGGCTCGCGGCTGCCCTGATCCGCTCGGTGCTCACGGTGGCCTTCGCGCGCCGCCATCGGGTCGTGAGGGCCAGCGTCGGCCGCGCGCGCCGCCCGGCCGCGCCCCGGTGGGCGACCGCGGCGGTCGTGCTCGCCGCCGCTGCGGCGCTGCACGCGACGGCCGCCGCCGCGCAGACGGCCGTGCCGCCACACACCGTGCCGTTCGTCGATCTGGATCGATACGCCGGCGACTGGTTCGAGATTGCGCGGCTTTCCAATCGGTTTCAGCGGCAGTGCATCGGCGATGTGCGCGCCAGCTACGCCCGCCGTGCCGACGGCCGCCTCGACGTCGTCAACCAATGCCGCACCGACGATGGCCGGATCCAGGCGCGTGGGATCGCACGGGTCGTCGACGATCGCACGTTCGCCCGGCTGAAGGTGCGCTTCGCGCCGGCCTGGCTGGCGTTCCTCCCGTTCGTCTGGGGCGACTACTGGATCATCGGCCTGGCGGAGGACTATTCCTGGGCGGTCGTCGGATCGCCGGACCGCGAGTATCTGTGGATCCTCGCGCGCACGCCGCGCCTCGACGAAGAGAGGGCGGCGGCGGCGCTCGGCGTCGCCCGCGCGAATGGATTCGATGTCGAGCGTCTGATTCAGGCCGCACATGAGGGCGGCCAACGGTGACGACGCGGAAGGTCGTCGTCAACGACACGATGCAGAAAGGCTATGTCTATTACCGGACCGAGCCCGTCGGCCGCAACTTCGCGCCTGGCTTCACCCCGCAGCTCACGCCGAAGGAGATGCTTCGCCTGGGCGTGTTCGGCGGGAAATACATGACCGATTGCCGCCGCGAGTTTCCGGCACGCTGGTTTGCCCGCGCCCGGTTATGCGCCGAGCGGCACGACCCGCGCCTCAACTGCTTCGGCGTGAACGCGTCGCAGTCGCTCGCGGAGTGGCGCCGGAATGGCTGGATTCACCCCCAGGATCCCCGTGGATGGTTTCAATGGTACTGCCGGTATTACATGGGCCGGAGGACGCGCGACGACGCGCGGCAGATTCGGCGGTGGCGGGCCATCGGGCGGCATGCCGCCGCCATCCGGAAGCACTGCGAGCAGGGCGACCTCGACTGCCGCCGGAAACAGCGGCAGGCCCTACTGCACTGGGCCTACGATGGCCGCAGGCTGTGAACGATGGTGGACGACGATCGCAGCCGGCGGCCGATTCGCATCGGCAGACCTGGTGCTCTTTCACACCGCACACAAGCTGATAGTGCTGGCGCATGCGCCTCGGGTGTATCGCCGGCTTGGGAGACTCGTGGCCGACGCGCGCGGGATGCCCCGTCGAGAGCTGGAAGGTCGCTAGACCACGGCGTTCATGCAGGCCCTCGCGCAATTCGCCACACCACGTCGTCACACCAACGTGCTGCAGCACATGGCCGGCTATTTCAAGAGTCGGCTGGACGCGGCGTCAACGCGCGAGCTCGGGGAGGTCATCGACGACTATCGACGCGGCCTCGTTCCGCTAATCGTTCCGCTGACGCTCGTCCGGCAGCACGTGCGCATCCATGACGTGCGCTACCTGGCGGGGCAGATCTATCTGGAGCCGCACCCAAAAGAGCTGATGCTGCGCAATCACGTCTGAGCCGCCCGGCACCGGGACAGGTCCGTCGTCCGTTAGTGCCTACTGGTCTGCGAGCGCCACCAGCCGCATGGCTCCTGCAGATTGAACGCAGAGCCGTCGGGCCACATGACGTGCTGCTCGACGTGCTGTATGCCGGCATCTGCCATTCCGACATCCATATCGCGCGCAGCGACCGTAGGCCGGCGAAGTACCCCATCGTGCCCGGACACGAGTTCATCGGGCGCGGCAGGCGGCACACGCTGTGCCGACGTCGTGGCGGACGAGATGCTTCCCACAAGCGGTGCGGCGACGAAGGCCGCCCCCACCTTTAGAACATCACGCCGGGCGTGCAGCGCGGCGCCTTCACGGGCTGAGTCGTTAGTGTGATTGCACATAGTTACCTTCTCGTTGGGTCACACGGCGCGAGTCGTTGCGCCCCAACCGGATGGGCTGTCGGCGAAATGCTTGGGCTGGCGTGTCGCCGGTTTCTTCGAATGCTCAGGATCAACGTACGACCCGAAGGGGCTGGCGACCAGCCGGATAGATTTGACTGCGCCTGTCAGATCAATTCATGAATCCGAGCTCTGCCGAGCCACCGACTAGAATTCATCTATGACACTCGCCGGCGTACGCGTCGCGCTCGTCACCGGGGCGAACCGCGGCCTGGGGTTCGAGACAAGCCGTCAGTTGCTCGCGAAGGGGCTTCGGGTCGTCCTCGCCGGGCGCGATAGTCGCGCGCTCGAGCGCGCCGTAGATGAGCTCGGCGCCGACGCGGAACGCGCGATGACCGTTCGCCTGGACGTCACGGATGTCACCAGCATCACGCGCGCACACCGCGTCGTCGATGAACGGTTCGGCGCCGTTGATGTGCTCGTGAACAACGCCGCCGTCCTGGAATTCGAGAACGACGACGCGCTCTCGATTCCGGCGGATGGGTATCGGCGCACGTTCGAGACCAACGTCTTTGCCGTCATCGAACTCTGCCGCGTGTTTGCGCCGCCGATGGTGGAGGCACGCTACGGACGCATCGTTAACGTGTCATCGGGCGCGGGTCAGCTTGCGACGATGTCCACGTACGCGCCGGCCTACTCGATGTCGAAAACCGCCCTCAACGCGTTTACACGGATTCTGGCGCACACCTATCGAGACAGGGGCGTGCTGGTGAATGCGGTCGATCCAGGGTGGGTCCGCACCGACATGGGCGGACCGTCGGCGCCGCGCTCACCTCGGGAAGGTGCCGACACGATTGTCTGGCTTGCCACGCTGCCAGACGATGGCCCATCGGGCGGATTCTTCCACGATCGGCGCGCGATCGAATGGTAGGCACCCCGCTGAATTCACGCATCGACTTTCACGGACATCACTCGCCCCGTGGCTGATCTCGCGCGTTTGCCCCGTCGGTCTCGCCGTCCTCCCGAAAACGGCGAGATGTGGAGATCATCGCTCTCGGCGAGCTGCTGCAGCTCGTTCGGCGACCACCGGACTGCCGTCGGTCCCATCCGTGCGCGTCCGCGACTCGAGTGCCTCCTTCCCCTTGGCCGGAGTTGCCACCAGCGTTCGACGTAGCTACACTGTAATCACAGTGCCGACGAAGACGCGGATCGTGAAGATCGGCAATTCGAGGGGGATTCGGATTCCCAAGACGCTCCTCGACGAAGCGGATCTGCCCGAAGAAGTCGAACTCCTCGCGCAACCTGGCCGGCTGGTCGTCCAGGCCGCTCGCCGTCCTCGTAGCGGCTGGGCAGCAGCCGCCAAACGCATGCGGGCTCGTGCCGATGACCGCCTCCTCGACGAGTCGACGTCGACGAAGTTCGATCGCGAGGACTGGGTGTGGCGATAGCCGGCCCAGCGATCAGTCGCGGCCAGGTCTATCTCGTTCGACTCGATCCGACGCTCGGCAGCGAAATCAAGAAGACCCGGCCATGCGTGGTCCTGTCCCCGGACGAACTGAACGACCACCTCCGGATCGTCATGGTCGCGCCCATGACCACCGGCGGGCGCGCGTATCCGTGGCGCCCGCGGTGCCGCTTTCACGGCCGCGCGGGCTTCGTCGCACTCGATCAACTTCGGACGGTCGATATCGAGCGCCTGGTCAAGCCGCTTGGCCAGCTTGAGGGCGCGACAGTTGTCGCGGTGCTGGAACGCCTTCAGGACATGTTCGCCGAGTAGCAGAAAGGCAGGCTGCGCGGCCAGCCGTTCGATTGCGGGAGACGGCTGGCGAGGTGCTGACGGATGGCGGCAGTGTGCCTGACAGACGAACGTCGACTCGGAAGTGTGGGGAATGACGGGCGAACGGGGTGCGGGATACGGATCGGATTCCTGCGTTACCGACCCGACGCGTCTTGCGGGGGGCAGGCCCAGCCTGATGGAGCGGCGCGGGAGGCGCAGCCTCCATCCAGGTTGAGGACGTGCCGGCCGAATAGGGTCAACACCATTCCCCGCGTGTTGTCCCTTTTCCGTGCGAAAGGCCACCACCGTGTGGCCGAACGGCTTCCGCTTCGCGAATGTAGTCCCACGATGGCGATACGACCAGCCGACCACCCGCGCCGCGCCGGCCAGGCACAGGCGGCAAACGGTGTAGGGGCGGCCAACCACGATGCGTGTATACGTGTACGCCCGGGTCAGCCAGCCCGGACGTCTTGGAATCCTGTACCTCGCCATTGCCGTGAGCGGTGAGTCACATCCAGGACTGCTCGCTCGACTCCGCGGCGTACGCGCAGTAGTCCACCGCGCGCTTCGCGAACGCAGTGGGCAGATATGGCACGCGCGTGGTGGAGGCCGCCGTGCGGAACACCAAGCTGCTCACGCCGTGCCGACGCATGAGCACGGACTGCACGTGGCGCACCTCCTGAATCTTGAAAGCCGCGAACACGTGATAGTCGATGCCGATCGTGCCGCTGCGGGCGACCACGATGCCATCGTAGATCGCGAGCCCGCCGCGTTTCCAGCGCAAGTAAACGAGCGTCACGAGCAGCGCCCAGAGGAGCACGGCGAACGGAATGGACAGCGCGAGCAGGTTGGGCGCGAAGAGCGGGACCGCGAGCGCGGGCAAACACACCGCCGAGCGGATCGCGACGTGCTTGCGGAAGTAGCGCTTCGAGATCGGCATGAACGTCAGGTCGTCGATCCGCCGGGCGTGCATGACCTCCTCCGTGACCGCGGCCGTCTCGCCGACGCGCACCGAGGGCAGCAGGATCTTCTTGCGCACGTTCTCCCAGTCGTCCCCGGTCTGAGTGCGATGCGAGATTTGCTCGAGGATGACGTTGCGCCGCCCGACGAGGTAATCGAGCCAGCCCTGACGAATGATCACGGTCTGGATGCGCGACTTGCGCACGTGGATCTCGTGCTTCGTCAAGAGGCCGCGCTTGATCGTGAGACTCATCTCGCTCCGATACGCCGTGAAGCCGTGGTAAACGACGACGGAGACGAGCACGGACAGGCAGGCCATGGCGATGCCCACGGCCACGGACGACAGCACCACCAGGAACGCGAGCTGCGCGAGGCTCGAGGCCTGTACTAGCCGCTCGAAGTCGATGCCGACGACGCCGGCCACGTCGCCGACCGAGACGTTCGACTGCCACATGAGGCCCGTGATCGCGGCGATCGCGAGCCAGGCACGGTCGTTCGTGAGACCGTGGATCACGAGGTCGCGCGGGGAACGCGTGAAGAATGCCTGCTCGGCCACCGCTGGCTCGTGGCGTGTCTCGTCGAGCACGCGCTCGTCGGCATCGAGGTGCCGCTTCTTGGCCACGATTTGCGCGCGCAGCGCTTCGGCGTCCTCGATGTCAAGCGCCGCGAGGTACACCTCGTCGCGCGATGATCCGGCGCTGTCGATCTTGAGCGTGACCAGGCCGAGCGGGCGGAAATACCACGGACGCTCGAGGTTGATGTTCTGGATGCGCACGAACGCGAGGTCGAGGTGCTTGCGGGTAAGCGCGCCCTGCCGCACCTCCACGAAGTCGCCGTGCAGGCGATAAGAGTAGAAGAGGTAGTTGAGCACTGCGCGCACCACCACGAAGGTGACGATGCCGATCGGTATCGTCCACGCGTACTCCGACAAGCCGGACTGCGCCACGCCGTAGGTCGCGGGGCCGCCGGCAAGGACCGCCGTCCGAACGTTCTGGACGATCGTGTGCGCGGTGAAATGGACCATCGACCACGGCGAGAGCCTGCGCCATCCGTCCGCGGCCGGCGCGGCTTGGGCGCGCGGTGCACTGACCTCGCTCATGGCTCGGACCGCTCGCCCCGGGGCCGCGCGCCCTCCCTGACGGCGTCTGCGGCACCACTCGGCGGCGCGGCATTGGCCGCGGGCTTCGACGGCCCGGCATCCGCTGGTGGCGCGGGCGCCGCGGCGCCGGCAGCGGTTCCCGAGGCGGCGTGAGTTGCGGCCGCCGGTGCATGTGCACCCGCAGCCGGCTCGTGAAAGCTCAGGATGAAACGGCTGAGCGCCGCGGCCGTCGCCACGTCGAGACCGGGAATCTGGAACGTGACGTGCCCGGTGCCTGCGCTGAAGAGCTTCAACGTGGAGAGGCCGAACAGCTTGTCCAGCGGCCCTTGCACCTCCTCCACGTGCTGGATGCGCTTGATCGGCTGCACGGCCTCCTTCCTCCAGAACACGCCCGAGCGCACGATCACGTCGTGCCGGCGCACGGCATACCGGATGACGCTCGCGGCCCGATGCGCGAACCACGCCACCGCGGCGAACAACGCGAGCACGCCGAGCACGATGGCAAAGCCGAGGATCCGATCGAGAAGCGACACGACCACAGCGACGACGAGGAACGCGGGCACCCCGGTGAGCGCCACCAGGGCGAGCACGAGGCGCGGGTAGCGGGGGTGCAGCGCGTGCAGCCGCGCCTCGTCGAAGCGCGGCAGCGCCGTAAGATCCACGTCTGGGTTGGTGAAGGACATGCCGCCGTTCTGATCGTCGCCGCAGTTCATCGGCGCAGAGACCCCGTGCGCGCACGCCCGTTTGCCCTCTGCCGTCGTGCTCTTGCGCGTGCGGGCCTCAGCGCGCTTCCCACTACCGTCTGCAATTCAGGCGCGGCTGGGCCGCCACGTCTGAAGCACGCGCATGTAGTTGCCGCGTTCGAAGGCCCCCGGGTCGGGGCAGTTCTCGAGGCTCATGCTGCCCTGGGCCTGTCGCAGCGAGGCATAGTCGTGGTCCTCGAGCCACCGCGCCAGCTCCTCGCGCACGACCCGCAGGTGCTGCGGCCCGTGCTGGAGAAGCGCCGCGACCAGCTGCACCGCGTGCGCGCCGGCCATGACCGCCTTGAGCGCGTCGAGCGACGTGTGGACGCCGCCGGTCGCGGCGAGCGATGCCTTGACGCGGCCCGAGAGCGTTGCCAGCGCTCGGACCCGGAGCAGCAGGTCGTTCGAGGTCGACAGGTGCAGCCGCGGCACCGCCTCGAGCGCCTCGGGGTCGATGTCGGGCTGGTAGAACCGGTTGAACAACACCAGGCCATCGGCGCCGAGGCCGTCGAGCTGCTGCGCCAGGTGCGGCAGCGACGAGAAGAACGGCGACACCTTCACGGCGACCGGAATCGTGACGGCCGCCTTCACCAGACGCACCACTTCGATCAGCCGCCGCTCGACGTCGGCGCCGGTCTCCTTCGGATCGGTGGCGACGTAGTAGAAGTTGATCTCCACCGCGTCGGCCCCCGCCTCTTGGATCTGTCTGGCGTAGGCCAGCCAGCCTTCGGGTGTCGTGCCGTTGAGCGACCCGATGACGGGCACGCCAACCATGGCCTTGATCCGCTGGATCTGCTCCAGGTAGCGATCGGGCCCGAGGGCGTACTCGTCGACGCTGGGGAAGTACGAGAGCGCTTCGGCAAACGAGTTCTCATGCGCCAGGATGTTGTGCACTGAGGCAAGCTGCTCGTGTGTGATCTGCTCCTCGAACAGCGAGTGCATGACGATGGCCGACGCGCCGGCGTCCTCGAGGCGCTTGACCGTGTCGAGATCGTCGACGAGCGGTGAGGCGCCCGGCATGAGCGGGCTCGGCAGCGAGAATCCCAGATATGTCGTTGACAGGTCCATGCGGTCTCCTGACGCGGGCGGCCCCTCGGGTCGCCCTACTTCTTGTCCTTGCCCGCGAGACGCTCGTACAGCCCGTAGCGGTAGTGAACTTCGTGCTGTGCCGCCTCGAGCAGCTGCTTGAAGCGATCCGGGAACGACTGCTCGACCATGCGGTAGCGCGATTCGTTCCGCGCGTACGTGCCCAGGTTGATTTTGGGCGGCGCGGACTCGAGGACGAATGGAATCTGGCCCTCCGCCACGCGCCGCGGGTCGAACCGGTAGAGCGGCCAATAGCCTGACTCCACCGCCAGCTTCTGCTGATCGAGGCCGTGTGCGAGGTCGTAGCCGTGGGCGATGCAGTGGCTGTAGGCGATGATGAGCGAGGTGCCCGGATAGGACTCCGCCTCCTGGAACGCCTTGACGGTCTGCGCGTCCTTCGCGCCGAAGGCCACCCTGGCGACGTACACGTAACCGTAGGCCATGGCCATCATGCCCAGGTCCTTCTTCGGCGTCGCCTTGCCGGCCATGGCGAACTTGGCCGCGGCCGCGAGCGGCGTGGCCTTCGACTGCTGGCCGCCGGTGTTCGAGTAGACCTCGGTGTCGAGCACCAGGATGTTCACGTCGCGGTTCATCGCGAAGACGTGGTCGAGGCCGCCGTAGCCGATGTCGTAGGCCCAGCCGTCGCCGCCCACGATCCAGATGCTCTTCTTCACCAGGTAGTCGGCAAGCTGGGCGAGGCGTGAGGCCTCGGGCATGCCCAGGCCGGCGAGCGTCTGCCGGAGCGCCAGCACCCGTTCGCGCTGCGCCTTGAGACCCGCTTCGGTCGCCTGGTCGGCGTTCAGAATCCCGTCGGCGAGCTCCGAGCCGATCCGATCGCCCAGCGCGGCCACGAGCTCGCGCGCGTGTTCCTGGAGCTTGTCGATCGTGAGCCGGAAGCCGAAGCCGAACTCGGCATTGTCCTCGAAGAGCGAGTTGGACCAGGTCGGCCCGCGCCCGTCGCGGTTAAGCGTGTACGGCGTCGTCGGCAGGTTGCCGCCGTAGATGGACGAGCAGCCGGTCGCGTTGGCGATCATGGCGCGGTCGCCGAACAGCTGGGTGAGCAGCTTGATGTAGGGCGTTTCGCCGCAGCCCGCGCACGCGCCGGAGTACTCGAAGAGCGGCTCGAGGAACTGCACGCCCTTGACGTCCCCCTTGACCACGGTGCGGTCGGCCTCGGGCAGGTCGAGGAAGAACGCGTAGTTCTCGCGCTCGGCCTCGCGCAGCGGGCGCTGCGGTGCCATGTCGATGGCCTTGTGCTTCGGGTTCGACTTGTCCTTGGCCGGGCACATCATCACGCACAGGGTGCAGCCCGTGCAGTCTTCGGGCGCCACCTGGATGGTGTACTTCATGCCGCTGAACTCGTGGCCCTTGTAGTCCATCGCCTTGAAGGGGGCCGGCGCACCGGCCATCGCCTCCGGCGAGTACACTTTCGCCCGGATCGCGGCGTGCGGGCAGACGAGCGCGCACTTGTTGCACTGGATGCAGATGGCCTCGTCCCAGACCGGAATCTCGGCGGCGATGTTCCGCTTTTCCCACTGCGCCGTCCCGAGCGGCCAGGTGCCGTCCACCGGGAACGCGCTGACCGGGAGCAGGTCCCCCTTGTTGGCCATCATCACCGCGGTGACGCGCTTGACGAAGTCCGGCGCCGCGTCCGCCACGATCGGCGGCATCGTCCGCGTGGCCGATATCGCGGCCGGCACCTTCACCTCGTGGAGGTTCGCGAGCGTCTGGTCGACAGCCGCGAAGTTGGCCTGCACGACCGCCTCTCCGCGCTTGCCGTAGGTCTTCTTGATCGCCTTCTTGATCTGCGCGATCGCCTCGTCTTTCGGCAGCACGCCTGAAATCGCGAAGAAGCAGGTCTGCATGATCGTGTTGATGCGGGTGCCCATGCCGGCGCCCTGCGCCACCGAGTAGCCGTCGATCACGTAGAACTTGAGCTGTTTCTCGACGATGGCCGTCTGCACCTCCTTCGACAGCTCGGCCCAGATCCGGTCGGGGCCGAACGGCGCGTTGAGCAGGAAGACCGCCCCCGGCTCGGCGTACTCGAGGACGTCGAAGCGGTCGAGGAACTCGTACTGGTGGCAGGCGACGAACGACGCGCGCTCGATGAGGTACGGCGACTGGATCGGCCGCGGGCCGAACCGCAGGTGCGAGATGGTCACCGCGCCGGCCTTCTTCGAGTCGTAGACGAAGTAGCCCTGCGCGAAGTTGTCCGTCTCCTCGCCGATGATCTTGATCGAGTTCTTGTTGGCGCCGACCGTGCCGTCCGAGCCCAGGCCGAAGAACACGCCCCGGACCACGTCCTTGCGCGTGCTGTCGATGTCGAAGTCGCGGTCCACCGGCAGCGAGAGATGCGTCACGTCGTCGGTGATGCCCACGGTGAAGTGCCCCTTCGGCCGCGACTGGCCGAGCTCGTCGAAGACCGCCTTCACCATCGCTGGCGTGAACTCTTTCGACGACAGCCCGTAGCGGCCGCCCACGATGGCCGGCACGTGCGACGGATCCGACAAGCACGCCGACCGCCCCTCGCTCGTGGCCGACACGACGTCGAGATAGAGCGGATCGCCGAGCGCGCCAGGCTCCTTCGTGCGGTCGAGCACGGCGATCGCGCGTACCGACGCCGGCAGGGCCGCCGTGAAGCCCTCGAGCGAAAACGGCCGGTAGAGACGGACCTTCACCAGGCCGACCTTCTCGCCCCTGGCCACCAGCCAGTCCACCGTCTCGTGCGCGGTCTCGGCGCCCGAACCCATCATGATGATGACGCGCTCGGCCTCGGGGTGCCCGACGTAATCGAACAGCCGGTAGCGCCGGCCCGCCAGCGCCGCGAACTGGTTCATCGTCTCCTGCACGATGCCAGGGCAGGCGAGATAGTACGGGTTGCACGCCTCGCGCGCCTGGAAGAACGCGTCCGGGTTCTGCGCCGTTCCGCGGAGCACCGGGTGATCCGGGGAGAGCGCGCGGCGACGGTGCGCCGCGATCAGCTCGTCGGGCAGCATCGTGCGCAGGTCGTCGTCGCTGAGCTCTTCCATCTTGGCGACCTCGTGCGAGGTGCGGAAGCCGTCGAAGAAGTGCAGGAACGGAATGCGCGCGCGCAAGGTCGCCGCTTGCGCGATGCAGGCGAAATCGTGCGCCTCCTGCACCGAGCCTGACGCCAGGAGCGCGATGCCCGTCTGCCGGCAGGCCATCACGTCGGAGTGATCGCCGAAGATCGACAACGCGTGCGTCGCGACCGTGCGCGCCGACACGTGCATGGCATACGAGGTCAGCTCGCCTGCGATCTTGTAGAGGTTCGGGATCATCAGGAGCAGGCCCTGGCTCGCCGTGAAGGTCGTGGCCAGCGCGCCCGCCTGCAGTGCGCCGTGCACCGCGCCTGACGCGCCGCCTTCCGACTGCATCTCGGTCACCTGGGGCACGGTGCCCCACACGTTCTTGCGGCCCTTGGCGGACCACTCGTCCGCGAATTCGCCCATGTTCGACGACGGGGTAATCGGATAAATCGCAATCACCTCGTTCGTACGGTGAGCGACCGACGCGGTCGCCTCGTTGCCGTCTACGGTGATCCACCGACGTGCCATGACTGGGGTCTCCATGTGGCGGCCTGTCCGGCCGCGAAGCGTGTGTGTGAGTCAGGAGGGACCGGCCCGCGGATCGGCCTCGAATGGGGAAACGCAACGGCCGTGCCAGAGGAGGACCCCCTGGCGACACCGAAAAGGCCAGCGTCGCAACGGGTTAGCGACCGCTCTCAGCCGTCGTCGTGGAGTCTTGCCGAAAAGTCGGCAGCTTCCGAGCGGGCGCGGCGTCGTGCCGTCTCTCGCGGGTCACTCCCGCCGAGTCGCACGGTAGATATCAGCGTCTCCGCATCCATCTCGACGAATGTCATCCAGCAGTTCTCACTGAAGCCGAATACGGTCGCCCGTTGCCCGGAAGACGGGCCCATTGATGTCGGCCAGGATCTGGTGCGCCGAACGGATGCGACGCGGTAAACGTTGGTATTCGTCGTCGCCACGTCTCCTGAGGCTGGCGATCCTGCTCGCTCGGGCGCTCTTTCTTTGTTCGTCAGTTCTCGCGGCGGCTCATCACGCAACCTTGCCTAACCCCGGACCCGGATCGCGTCCGTTGTAGTGGTCGGCATCCTCCTCCACTTGTACGACGAGAGACACCCCGTATTTGTCCTTACGTGCCAGGCACCTGTTGCCGGCGTCCTGGCAATCGAGCATCGCGTCCAGTTGACGCAGGTTACGCCGTGAAAGCCTGACGAATACCCGGTTATCGATGATCGTGACCAACATGTCCTTCCTCCTTATCACCTCGGGCGCTTGTCGGTTCGCGCGCTCAGCTTCACGCGCAGTGACCGCAAGTGCGGTTCCAGTCGAGTAAGGACCCGGATCTCATTGATTGCCAGCATGTTCTGGCGACCGGCCGGCGCACCCGTTGGAGCGCCTGGTGACGTCGCGACGGCAGGTGACGAAATGGAGGCGGGGAGGAGGTGCTGAATCTCGCGCGTCAGAGGGGACAGATTCAGCGAGCAAGTACGCGGCTGACGCCACCATCACCGGAGCGTTGCCACGACGCAATCTGTCGGAGCCGATTCGCATTGCGCCGGCGTTGGCTGCGGCGTTCCAGACGGTCGCGTACGGAGGCGAGATTCATCACACCGCCGTACGGGCTGCGCTCAACAGCGCCTCCCGCACGGCGCCTCCGTCGAGGCTCTCGGCTTTCAGCAGCTGCGCCGACAGATCGCTGAGCGCGTCACGATGGGCCGCAAGGAGGGCCGTGGCCCGTTCGAACTGCGCGCCGACAATGCGGCGCACTTCGGCATCGATCGTCTCGTGGGTCGCGGCGCTGACGTCGCTGCCCTCGGCGACCGCGGTTCCCAGGTACTGCAGGTGTTGCCCCGAATACCGGACGGACCCGAGCTTGTCGCTCATGCCGAATTCGGTGACCATACGCTTGGCGAGTTGTGTGGCGCGCTGGATGTCGTCGACCGCTCCGGTGCTGATCGTGCCGAACATGACCTGTTCGGCAGCCCGGCCTCCCATCATCACCGCGATCCGATCCTCGAGCTCCTCCATCGAGAGCAGGTACCGGTCCTCCTTCGGCATCTGCATCGTGTAGCCCAGCGAGCCGCGGCTGCGCGGGATGATGCTGATCTTGCTGACCGGATCGCCGGTCGGGACCAGGCTGGCGACGATCGCATGGCCGCATTCGTGGCAGGCAACGGTCTCGCGCTCCTTAGGGTTCATGACCCTGCTGCGCTGCTCGAGGCCACCGAGGACCCGCTCGATTGCCGCCTCGAAGTCGGCGAACGTCACGCCCGCGCTCTGGCGGCGCGCCGCGAGCAGGGCGGCCTCGTTGACGACGTTCGCCAGGTCGGCGCCGCTGAAGCCGGGTGTGATGCGCGCAGCACGTTCCAGATCGAACTCCGGCACGAGAGTGATTCTGCCGCTGTGGATCTGCAGGATCTGCAGCCGCCCGACCAGGTCCGGGTTTCCGAGCACGACCTGCCGATCGAACCGGCCCGCCCGCAGCAGCGCGGGATCCAGAATCTCGGGGCGGTTGGTGGCCGCCATGATGATGACGGGGTTCTCGGCCCCGGTGTTGAAGCCGTCGATCTCTGCCAGGAGCTGATTCAGCGTCTGCTCGCGCTCGTCATTCGTCATCAGGCGGACGCCGCCGCCGCGGCTCTGGCCGATCGCGTCGATCTCGTCGATGAAGACAATCGCCGGCGCGGCGGCGCGGGCCTGTTCGAAGAGATCGCGCACGCGGGCCGCACCGACTCCGACGAACATCTCGACGAACTCCGAGCCGCTGGTCTCGAAGAAACGGACGCCCGCCTCGCCAGCGGTCGCCTTGGCGATCAGCGTCTTGCCCGTACCCGGAGGCCCCACGAGGAGCACGCCTTTCGGAATCCGTCCGCCCAGCTTCGCGAATCGCTGCGGCGACTTCAGGAATTCGATGATCTCCCGCAGTTCGGCAATCGCCTCGTCGGCGCCGCCGACGTCCTTGAAGGTAACGCCCACTTCCTCCGTTTTCACCTCGGTCGCCTTGCTCTTGCCGACGCCGAAGATGCCGCCCCCAAGATTGCCTCCGGTGCGCGCCGCAAGGCTGCGACCGGCGAGTGACCAGAGTCCCATCATCACAACCAGTGGCAACACCCAACTGAGGACAAAGGCCGCAATCGGACTGGGCGGCGTCTTGGCGCGATAGGTCACGTGCGCGGCACCGAGTTCCTTGATCAGATCCGGATCGCCGTCGGGCGGCGGCAGCGTGGTGAATGGGGTTGTCGCCCGCCCGGCTGCCTGGCCTTCAGGGTCCTTCATCACGCCCTCGATGAGCGTCCCCAGCGTGACCTCGGTGACATCGCCCGCCGCCAGCTTCACCTTGAACTCGCTGTACGGGATCTCCGCCGCACGAGGAACCAGCGGGGCGACCAGCGCCTGCAATAACCAGACGCCCATCAGCGCGGCGGCGACATAGGGCAGCCAGCTGGGGATCTGGCTGTTGCGAGATGGTTGATCGTCCGCACCAGCCGGTCCCGGCTTGGTCGCGCGGCGATGCGCGGACGGCGATTGACGCAATCGTGAAGCAGGCATGGGCTCTCCTGTCATACGGCGGCCGGTGACATGGCCGGCTCATTGGGCGGCCGCACGCGCGTGCGTTCCAGCCGGTCGAACAGGCGTGAGACACGCGGCCGCAACCGGGGCGACGCGTCGCCGAGACACGCCAGGATAAAGAGGCCCAGGCCCCACCAGAACGGCGTGAGCAGCGCACAGGCGATCGACGCAGCGGTAATCAGCGCGAACATGGCTAAACTCGTCTCGCTCCCACGTTCCGCAAACGCCGTTCCAGGGCCTCCACCGGAGGAGACCGCCGAATCCCGTGATCGCGTGCAGCTTGGTCGAGCGCACCCGCTGCCCACGCCCTCAGCATCGTGACGAAATCAAGGCACGAGACGCGCCACCGTCAGCGGACGCGCCTGCGCGGCTGCGGCCACGATTCGATTAGGCCGGAATGGCGCTCCACATGGGGGAATGTCACTTGCTGTCGCTGCCCTGGTGATCAGGATCGCGCACGTGTCGGATCCACATGTGCTCTCGCGCACGGCCGCCGAGTGGCGCAGCATCGTCTTCAACAAGCGGGTGACGGGCTATGCCAATCTCCTCCTGCGCCGCGGCCGCGTGCACCGGCGCGAGTATCTGCTGGCCGTGTTCGCGGCGGCGGCGGAGCTGGCCGACCATGTGGTCGTGACCGGCGATGTCACCAACCTGTCGCTCGAACACGAATACGAGGAAGCCGGCGCGCTGCTCGCCGATGTCGCGCGGCGGACGGAGGTGACGGTCGTTCCGGGCAACCACGACGCATATCTGCCCGCGACGCATCAGGGCCGGCGCTTTCCCCACCACTTCGGCCGATTCGTCGAAACCGATCTGCCGGAGTTCGCGCGCGACCTTCCAGCCGGTCCCTTTCCCTGTGTCAAACTGCGCGGCCCGGTCGCGTTCATCGGCTTGTCAAGCGCCGTTCCGCGTCCCCCATTTGTCGCTGGCGGATACGTCGGCCGGCAGCAGCTGGAAGCGCTCGTGCACCTGCTCGCCCACCCGGCGGTACAGCGGCGCACGCCGGTCGTCTTGATCCACCATCCCCCAGTGGATGCACGGCCTCGCCTGATGCAGTTGCGTGACGGTCTCCTGGACGCCGCGGCCCTGCGCGCCGTGCTCGCCCCACTCGCGCGCGGGATCGTGCTCTTCGGCCACCTCCACGTCCGCCGGCGGTGCACCTTGAGCACGCCAGCGGGGACGATTGACGTCATTGGCGCAAGCGGAGCGGCGCTGGATCATCGGGATTCCGCGATTCGTGCCGGATTCAATCTCTACGTGGTGGACGATAGCGGCAGCCTGGCGTCAGTCGAGGCTCACGTGCTCGACCCGGTTCGCGGCGGATTCGACAAGCGGTGTATCACTCAAGCCGCGCGATGCGCCTAGGCTCACTTCGGCGCGCGCGGAACCGTGGGCAAATGCCATGAACTACCGGCGACTTCTCGTGCTGACAAGAGTCGGAAGCGATCCGCGTCCCA
This sequence comes from Vicinamibacterales bacterium, assembly GCA_048594975.1. Taxonomy (GTDB): domain Bacteria; phylum Acidobacteriota; class Vicinamibacteria; order Vicinamibacterales; family 2-12-FULL-66-21; genus JBMDXB01. The sequence goes on from JBMDXQ010000014.1 coordinate 53,050, forward strand.
CCCTTGCCGCGCTGCGGCAGCTCGTCCCGTCACCAGAGCGCGTGACTGTGGTCGCACACCAGCCCGCACAGCAGTTCGCCTGGATGACCCTGGCGGCGCCGCCCGAGTACGGCGAGGTGACGGCTGCGGCATTCGACGCGCTGCGGCGCGACGTCCGATACGCCGGGGTCGACGTCGACCTTCGCCTGGCTTCCGAGCTGACGCTCGACGCGCTGAGCGATCTCGTCGCCTCGCTCGGCGCGGACCTGGTGGTGATCGACTCGACGGTCCGCGGAAGGGGCCGGCTGGCCGCCCAGTTGAGGAAACGGAGCCCGGTCGCTGTCCTCTACGTGCCGCGGATCGCGGCACACACCACGCCCGGTGGCCCGTTGCTCTGCGTGGGGCTCAGTGCACGGGAGCGCTGGGCGGTCGCGGCATTTCTGAAGACCCATACCGAGGCACCCGATCGGGCCGTGCTCCTCTCGAGCGCTGCACTCTCACAGGACGACCTGCGCGAGATTCGCGATGTCGCCGGGCTGAAGCTTGAGGTGCACCCGGCGGCGAACGCGGAGGGCTCGCTGCGGCAGCGGCTCGCCGGAGGTGTCTGCCTCGAGACAGGCCTCATCGTGCTCCCTCGCCTTCCTCCTCGCTTCCTGCTGCCGCGCCATCGCGGCCGTCCGGTGCTCATCCTCCCGCCGCTTCGCCCGGCCGGCCCTGAACGGGAGCGCAGTCTGGACGTGCCGGATCTGCTCGACGATGGCCGCGCGATTCGGGTTCGCGCCGAGTACGCCGTCGGTGTGGGTCGGCGAACGCCCATCGCCGATCAGGAGCTCGCGTTCGTGGCCGGCGGCTGCGTGGTGGCCCGGTCGTTCAGCCGCGGCGGCCTCTGCGAACTGCCGTCCGGGCTTGGCGAGTCGCTCGGCGTCTTCCGCTTCCGCGACCATGCGAGTGCGGACGCGACGTCGTCGATTGAGTCGCGCGTGTCGGTCCTCCGGGCGACCTCGCGGCCACGCCTGCTGTTCGATGCCGAGCTCGACGTCGCGGCTCTTCGGGCGGTGCGCAGCGTCACTTGGGCGGATCCGGTTGGGGTGCGGGTCCGCTCCATGCGCAGTTGCCGCTCGCTGCGCGCCAGGTTGCGGGCTGCGGGACTCCCGCCAATCGTGATCGATACCGGCGCGGTGCTCGATGAGGGCGACGCGCTCGACATCTCACCGATTCTCGATGCCGTTCGGCTCGCGCGCGCGGCGGCGCGGATGCGCGCCTGTGGCTTCCGCGTGCCCGCGATCGTGTATCGAGGGGCGCATCGACCGTCGAGCACCGGCTTCGCCGCGCTGCAGCCCCAGGAGCTCTCGACGTTCCTGCCGCCTGATGCCGACGGCTCGTGCGGCCGCGCGCCTGTCGCCTCACCGCTCGACGCCACGGTCGGCAGCGAGGTGATTACGGGGAATCGCATCGAAGTGGAGCTGGACAACCCGACGGCGCGCAACTGGCTGCTGCGCGCCATTGAGGGCAGCGAACGCCGCGTGCACTTCCAGGTGTACATGGCGCTCGACGACGACGTCGGACGCCCCGTCGAAGCCGCGCTGGCCGCGGCCGCCGCGCGCGGGGTCACCGTCCGAGTGCTCGTCGACTCGCTGCACGGCCTGCACGGCTCGTTCGGGCTGCGCAACGCGATTCTCGATCGCCTCTCGTCGCGTCCCGGGGTCGAGCTGCGCGTCGGCAACGCGATCACGGGCGGCTCGTCGCTGGAGGACCTGAAACGACGCGATCACCGCAAGCTCGTGGTCGTGGACGGCCGGGTCGCGCTGCTCGGCGGACGGAACCTGTCCCACGAGTACTACACCGGGTTCGACGAAGTGCCGCTCCATTCCGGGATGACGTGGCGGATGGTGCCGTGGCTGGACGCCGGGGCACGTGTCGAGGGTCCGGCGGTGGCCGCACTGGATCGGTCCTTCCTGCAGGCGTGGACCGATGCCGGAGGCAGCGCGTTCGACATCGCCCCGTGTCGGGAGGCGGGCACGGCCGCCGCACGTGTCATCGTCCACCGTGGCCTGCGCGACGCCCACACGGTCGACGCGTACATCGCCCTCATCGACGGCGCGCACTCGCACGTATCCGTCGTCAACGGGTTCCCGCTGCTGCTCGAGATACAACATGCGCTGCTCAGAGCGTTGAAGCGAGGCGTCCACGTCCGTACCCTGGTCGGCAACCTGACACCCCGGCATGATCTCGGGCCGTTCGCAGGACCCTGGGCGACCGCGCGCACGATGGCGACCTCGTTCGTGCATTCGCGGATGGACCCCATCGTCGCCGCCGGAGGCGAGTGTTATGAGCTCCTCGTGCCGCGTCAGCCCGACTGGGATCCCTCGGTTGGCGACATTCGGCCGCACGTCCATGCGAAGGCCATGAGCGTCGACGGACGGGTGTGCGCCGTCGGCAGCGCCAACCTCGATGTCACCGCCGGCTATTGGGAAAGCGAGTTGTTGCTCGTGGTGGAAGACGAAACGATCGCCACGGCTGTGGAAGCGCGGTTCGATGAGCTGTTCGCGACTTCGCTGCGCGTCGATCCGGAAGATCCCGACTGGAAGCACCGGGCCGAGCTTCGCCGCTGGATGCGGTACTGGCCCGGTGTGCTGTCTGCGTAATCAGCCCAGTTCTGTGACCATCCCCTTCGGCCGCAATGCCGCGATGTAATGATGCGGCCGATGGTCGTTGAGCGAGTACCGGAGGGAGGCTCGGTGTTTCTCGGGCGCGACCAGCGCGAGCAGGGCCTTCCGAATCTCGCGGGTACTCGCCAGTTGAACGATCTGAGTGCGCGCTCGACGCCATTCTCCATCGCTGTATCGGTACTCGCGCCCGAGGTGCGTGAACGGGCCCCAGGACGCGGGCGGGAGCGCGGGAATCAGGTCGCGCTCGATCACGTATCTGAATAGCGTCCCTGCGACCGCGTCCGTCCAGCACGGCAGCGGTGTGCACGCGGCCATCGGCTGGCCGAAGGTGTAGACCGCGCGCAGCTTGTCGCCGATCGCGCGCAGCGACTGGCGGCCCGCCATCGACAACGCAAACAGGACCGCCATCGCTCCTCCGAGGCTGTGGCCCGCGACATACAGCGCCTCGAGCGGATGGGCCACGCGTGTCGACGGCGCGGCCACGGACTTGCCCTCCAGGGCGAGCTCCAGGTTCTCGAGCACGCCCAGCCACGTGGCCCGCAGGTTCAGATGGAATCCCGCGTGAACCCTGACAGGCTGATCACCACTGACCGCGGCGATGGTGGACGACTCGGAACCGACGTCGAAATCCCCGAGCCAGTTGCCGAGCGAGCCTGGCTCGGTGCCCCGATAGCACAACACGACCACGCGCCCACATCGGCTCTGCACCAGAGACGCAGTCGAGAAGACCATCATCGCGTCGACGGTCTGCGAGATCTGGACGCACGCATTGCCCTCGAGCCCCATCCTGGCCATCACCATCGCGAGGGTGCTGACGTCGGCATACGCGTAACCAGCGCAGGTCGCGAGCACGTGCGCGACAACGGCATCGCCTTCGCCAGGATCTGTCTGGTGAGCGCGTACCAGGGCCTCAGGCACTCCATCGTAGAGGGGAAACGGACTGGTGCAGGTGCCGGCAGAGACTCTTTCGATGTTCATCAACAGCGCAACCGGCAAACGTCGTTCCAGAGCGCGTGCTCGACAGACGACGCTCGATTGTGTTGTGACCGACAGGTATGCGGGGTGGTGGCGAATGCGACCACAGTCGGGCAAGTGACGAAATCGAGGCACGAGGCGCGTGGTCGTCATCAGGAGCCGGGGCGGGTGCGCGGACGCGAAGCTCGGACTCCTCGAGCGTGGAGAATCTGCCCGTGGAGAATCTGCCGTCTGTCAGCGGGCGCGAACGTCGCGATGCGCGCCGCTGAGCGGCTTCGGCCGCACGATGCCGAGGCGACGCATGGTCGAGACGAGCGATGTGCGCTTCAGACCCAGTCGCGCGGCCGCTCCGCTGGCGCCGCCAATCACCCAGCCCGTCTGCTCGAGCGCACGAAGGATGTGGTCGCGTTCGGCGTCCTCCAGGGTCACGGGCGCGGAGCCCGGAGGCGCGGGGGATTCGAATTCCGAGCGGGGTATGGTCAGGGTCGATCCGTGCGACAGGATCACCCCGCGCTCGATGACGTTCTGCAGCTCGCGCACGTTCCCGGGCCACGACCAGCGGCAGAGCATTTCCATGCTCTCACGGGAGATCGATTCGATGGGCCGCCGCAGCCGCTTCGCGAACCGCTGCGCGAAGTAGTGGACGAGCAGCGGAATGTCCTCGCGACGTTCACGCAGCGGCGGGATCCTGATAGGGAACACGTTCAGCCGGTAGTACAGGTCCGTACGGAACTCCCGCTGCGCAACCATGTGCTCGAGATCGCGATTCGTGGCGGCGATCAGCCGGAAATCCACGCGAATCGTGCGCGTACTGCCCAGCCGCTCGATTTCACGCTCCTGGAGCGCGCGCAGCAGCTTGGCCTGCAGCTCGAGCGGCACGTCGCCGATCTCGTCGAGGAACAACGTGCCCTGGTGCGCCAGCTCGAAACGGCCGATCTTCTGCGCCAGCGCTCCGGTGAACGCCCCGCGCTCGTGGCCGAACCACTCGCTTTCGAGGAGCCCGGCGGGCGAGGTGGCGCAGTTCACCGTCACGAGCGACCGCCCGCGGCGCTCGCCGGCGGAGTGGACAGCCCGGGCGATGAGCTCCTTGCCGGTGCCCGTCTCGCCCAGCAGCAACACCGTGGAATCAGTGGCGGCCACCGTGGCGACCTGGCTCAGGATGCGTTTCAGAGCCTTGCTGTCGCCCACGATCTCTCCGAAATGGTGGGCGCCGCGGACTTCTTCCTCGAGGTAGATGTTCTCGCGCGCGAGGCGGTCCTTGAGCGCGGCAATCTCGCGAAAGGCCAGCGCATTCTCGAGCGCCATCGCGATCTGTGCGGCCGCCTGCGAGCTCCGGTTCAACTCGTCGGGCGTGAACGCCTCGGCTGCCCGGCGGTTCAGCACCATGAAGCCGAGGAGCTCACGCCGCGAGGCGAGGGGGACGAAACACGCCCGTTTCAACCCTGACGCGACGATATTGCGCCGGATGCCCTCTCGTCCCGTCCAGTCGAACCGCTCCAGGTCCATGTCGACGGGGCGGCGCTCCGCGAGCCAGGTGGCGAACGGCTCCTGCTCGGGGCGCAATTCCGCGGTGAGCTCGTCGGTCCACCCCACCCCGAGCGCCGTGAGCGCATAGCGGCCCATCTGCTCGCTTGCCGGATGCAGGAGGAAGAGGGCCACGTCATCGTGCGCGACGATGCGCTGCAGGTTCGGCGCGATGGCAGCCGCAAGCGACGCGACGTCCCGCGTCGTCACGGCATTCGTCAGTTCGAGCAGCGCGCGCAGGTGTTCGCGTTCCTCCTGCAGCTGCCTGTCATGCACCGCCGCCTCCTCGGGACCTGCGATCGGGATTGAAGGTCAACATCGTAGCCCATTGGCGGGCGCCCGCAAGGTTAGTACTTCGGGCGGCCGGTCGGGCTATCTGGCTATCTGGAGCGTGACCTCCCCAAGACGTGTGCCTCTATTTCGTCGCCTGCTCACGTGCCCGCTCACGGCGGGACGCGCCGCAAGCTCCTGACAGGCAGGTAGATACAACCACGCGCCACCACTGGCGCTTCGGTATTGCTCTTGCGGTTCGCGTTGCAGGACCGTGCGAGCACGACAACGCGGCTGGCGTTCGCGGCGTGCGTCCTCGCAGTGGCGGGAGCGCATCAATGTTACGGGTGATCACCGATCGGCAGGGCGACGGCTACAGACTCGACCTCCATGGACTGCTCGGCGGGGAGTGGGTGCCGCTGCTCGAACAACATTGGCGCTCCCTCGTGCGCGCCCTGCCGTCCGCGAACGTGACGCTCGTGTTGTCAAGCGTCAACTTCATCGATCCCGACGGTGAACGGTTGCTCCAGCGCATGGCTGACGAGGGCGTCGAGTTCGTCGTGGCAGGATGCATGAACCGGTACGTCATCGACAATTTGAAACCGCGTGTACGCGTGGCAAAAGGAGTACGGCGATGAGATGCGCGGCGAGATTCGTGGCTGGCGTCGCCCTCGCAGCGGTGGCGTTCTTACGGATGCCCGGAGCCTCGGCAGCTGGCGGCGCACAGCCGGCGTTGCCGTCACCGCTCGATTCGTTTCTGGCCGAGGAAGCACATACCAGCCCGGCAGATCGTGAGGCGCTGCTGGCGGGCAACCCGCTGGTCAAGCTGCTCGATGCCGACCCCTCGAAGGAGATTGCGGTGCTGGGCGCCATCTGGGTGAACGCGCCGCGCAGTCTGTACGTCGAGCAGGTGAAGAACGTCGAACAGTTCGAGCGCGGCGGCGCGTTCCGCATCACCAAGCGAATCAGCGATCCGCCGCGCGCGGACGACTTTGCGGCGTTGACCATCTCGGACGCGGACTTCGAGGATCTCAAAGACTGCACGATCGGAGATTGCGTCCTCAAGCTCGATGCCGACGGCGTGCAGGCTCTCCGCGCCGAAGTGGACTGGCGCAAACCCACAGCCAGGGCGGAGGCGACGGCCCTCTTCCGCCGGTTGGCGTTCGATTACGTGAACGGGTATCGCGCCGGCGGCAACGCCAGGCTGGGCGTCCATCGTGACCGGGAGCGTCCCACCTTTGTCGCCAACGAATTCCGTTCGATGATCGAGCGGCTGCCGCGTCTGGGCGCTGAGCTGCCTCATCTCACGCGATACCTGCTCGACTACCCGAAGGCGACGTTGAAGAACGCGACCGACTTCTTGTACTGGCAGGAAACGCAGTTCGGACTGAGGCCGACGATCCGCATCAGTCACCTGGTGATCCAGGACGGTCCGAATCAGACGGTGGTCGCGTCGAAGATGCTCTATGCGAGCCATTACTTCTGGACGGCGCTCGAACTTCGCGTGCTGCTGCCCGATCCGGCACGCGGACCCGGATTCTGGCTGGTGACGGTCAACCGCAGCCGGTCCGACGGCTTGAGCGGATTCACCGGCCGCGTGATTCGCGGACGGGTGCGGAGTGAAGTCGAGACCGGGGCGCGGACGGCGCTCACGGCGACAAAGACAAGGCTCGAGGCGAAAGCAGTACGCTCGTAATTCCTCTTCGGCACGCGTCACGAACCCCGATTCGATTCCCCGTCGTTACCGCAAGCCTGATCGCCGTCGACGTGATACGGCAACGGCCCGCCCTCGCCTCCCTGCTCCACACCTTCCAGCAGCCAGCCACGCGGCGGCTTTCGCCGAAGGTGACGCTCGCACAACGCGTGACTTCATTTCGTCAGCCGGTCGCGACCCTCTTCAGACCTGGTCCGAGCCAACGCCCTGTTTCTGAGGCAGCTGCGGCACTATCCCTTGCGGGCACGCCAGGTATTCATCTTGCGCTTGGAGCCGCGTCCGCCAGAGAGGGCGAGCGTGTTCGCCGGATCGGTTGCGGAAGGAGAACTCGTGATGGACAAAGTGATCTTCGTCGGATTCGATTCGGAGCAGAAGGCATACGAGGGCGATCGCGCCCTGCGCACCATGCACAGGGACGGCACGCTCACGCTCTACAACGACGCCGTCGTGGTGAAGGAGCACGGCGGGAAGGTCGCGGTGCGGCGAGCGCCCGACGCGGAACCGGTCGGGACGTTCGGCGGCATGATCACCGGCGGTCTCGTCGGCCTGCTGGGTGGACCCGTGGGTGCCGCGGTCGGGCTCGGCGCCGGTACCCTGATTGGCGCGGCGTTCGATCTGACCCAGGAGGGCATCGACAGGGACTTCGTGGAGGACGCGGGCGCGCGCCTCGAGCCGGGCAAGGCGGCGCTGCTCGCCGAGATTGACGAGCAGTGGCAGGTGCCCCTCGACACCCGAATGGAAGCGCTCGGCGGGAAGCTCGTGCGACAGACGCGGACCCAGATCGAGGATGCGTACGCGGAGCGCGCCGTGGAGGCGGCGGAGAAGGAGCTGGCGGCGCTGGAAGAGGAACAGATTGCGCAGGTGCAGGCAGCACAGGCCGAGAAAGCGCGCAAGCAGGCCGAGAAGCTGCAGGCCAAGATCGATGCGGCGCAGATCAAGCTGCAGGCGAAGCAGAGCGAGCTCGCCGCGAAGATGCAAGCGGTGAAGGAGGAAGGGAACCGGAAGATCGCGGTCCTGGAAGCGCAGAAGGTGACGGCCAGCGCGGAATCGAAAGCCCTGCTCGAGGAGCGACTCGCACGCGTGCGCAGCGACTACGGCCGCCGGACCACGCGGCTGCAGGAGGCACTGGAGAGCCGTAAGGCGACCGACTCCACTGTGGTGGCATGACGTTCGAGAGTGAGGCCCGATTCCGGGCGAGAGGAGGTTCCATGTTTGCGTTGTTATCGAGGTACTGGTGGGTGCTGGTGGTCCGCGGCGTGATGGCGATCGCGTTGGGCATCTTCGCGTTCGTCTGGCCGCAGCAGACCATTGCCGCCCTGGTTCTGGTGTTCGGCGCGATCGCGCTCCTCGACGGCACCTTTGCCGTCGTGGCGTCGATTGCCGGTCACAGCCTGACGCCGTACTGGTGGGTCCTGCTGCTGCAGGGACTGCTCGGTATCGGGGTGGGCGTCCTGACGCTCTTCAACCCGGCGATTACCGCCGTGGCACTCCTGATCTACATCGCCGTGTGGGCGATCGGCATGGGCGTGCTGCAGGTCATCGCGGCAGTGAGGCTGCGTCACGACATCTCCGGCGAGTGGTGGCTGGCGCTCGGCGGCGTCGCCAGCGTCGCGTTCGGCATTCTGCTGATGCGGAACCCGGCGGAGGGGGCGCTCGCCGTGCTGTGGCTGATCGGCACCTACGCGCTCATCTGGGGCGTGATGTTGCTGGTCGGTGGATTCGATGTCCGCCGGCTGCACAAGCACGTGTCGGCGTGAGCCTCCGGGGTGCACCCGGCTTGCCCGCCGGAGTCTCTGGCAAAGGCGGGTTGCACCCCGGGACTCTTCATCCCTCGTAGCAGGAGGTCGCATGTACTCGGTCTCTGACCAACGCCCGGAGCGATTGACGATCGCACCGCTGGTCGTGAAGTGGTCGGTGTTCTTCGCGGCGGCCGGCGTTGTCGTCTACCTGTGTCTGCTGATCCTGCGCCCGTTCTTCGGCGTGTTCGCCTGGTCGGCGGTGCTCGCGATCACGTGCTATCCCGTTCATCAGCGGCTGGTACAGCGGACCGGCCGTGCTGCGCTGGGCGCGTTCATGACCAGCGCGCTGATGGTGCTGGCCGTTCTCGTGCCGCTTCTCTTCATCGGTGGCGTCGCGGTCAAGCAGCTGCTGGCAGTCGGAGATTCGCTGCGACAGGCGTTTCTCGATCCCGACGGCATGAGCCGGCGCGTCACGGCGGCGCTCACGCCGCTCACACAGCGCCTTGGCCTCGACCCCGACGCGATCGTCGCATGGGTGAGCGCTCACGCCAGCGAGTGGGTCGCTGGCGCCGGAGAACACACGATGGCCGCTGCCGCAGGCGTCGGCGGCGCAGCCCTGTCGTTTGCGTTGATTGCCGTGGGCACGTTTCTCCTACTTCGTCACGGCGAGACGCTGGTCGCGACGATTCCCGATCTGCTTCCCTTCGAACGAACGCGGAGCGAGGCATTACTCGTTCGAGTCCGGGACGTCGTCTATGCCAGCATGCACGGGGTCGTGACCATCGCGACCATCCAGGGAGTCCTGTGTGGAGGCATGTTCTGGCTGCTCGGTATTCCAGCTGCAGCCCTGTGGGGCCTGGTGACAGTATTCGCGAGCATGGTGCCGTTGGTCGGCACAGCCGCCGTCTGGGTGCCCGGGACCGTGTATCTGCTGATGATCGGCGCCTGGCCAAAGGCGATCGTCCTGGCGGTGTGGGGAGCGGCCGTCGTGAGCAGCGTCGACAACGTCTTGCGGCCGCGATTGGTCGCCGGCCGCGTACGGTTGAGCGGGCTGGCCATGTTCGTCGCCATGCTTGGCGGGCTGCAGGCGTTCGGAGCACTCGGCATCATCCTCGGCCCGGTTCTCTTTGCCACGGCGGCCGCGATCACCGACGTGCTGCGTGAGATGCAGCGATCACGCGCAGACGATTCAGATGCTGAATGCCGAACGAACGCACCTTCGGCATTCAGCGTTACCGGACCTGCTATTCGAACCGCCGCCCAACCGCCGTAGAGCAGCCGCTACGATACGAGTTGCCATTCATGTCGAAGAACTCGTTCGTGCCGCTCGAGGAAAGATTGTCGGCATCCACGAGCTCGACTGTGTGAAAGACGGTCTGCCAGCCCGCCAGAAAGCCCGGGGAGGTGGGAGGGTTCGGCGGTGTGTCGAAGCGGATCAACGCCACGAAACGCTGAGTGTAGGTGCGGCCGGCCGCGTGCCTCCAGAAGCCCTGACCATCGCTGCGCTGGCCCGGCGCGAACGATACCCCGCCGGGCGTTTCGATCACAGTCCCGCCGGCGGCGAAGGTGACGATCGAGTTCACGGAACCGAGCGGCGCGCCGGTCGCGCAGTTCCGCAGCGTCACCTGAACCAGCCAAGTGCCTTCAATCCGAAGTCCGCTTGAATCGGAGTAGCTCGATTGCGCCAATCCCGGTCCGCCGACTCCTGCCAGGAGCGTGACCACGAGACCGAGCGTGGCCATCCTGCGTGTTGTCGAGATCTGCCAGAGCATGTTCTCTCCTCCTCGTTGAACCGCCCCCGTTCTGGCGGCGACAGGCCGACATCCTGACCCGTTGGCGCGGAGTCCGGCCATGGAGGGAGTCTGGAGAGAATCCGGTGCTTTCCTGTCGCCGCAAGTGGTAGCACTGGCCGCATTTATGGCATCGTAGGCACGCGGTTCCTGCCGATGGCCAGTCCCGATTCACCCGAAGTCGTTCGCTTTCGCGAGTTCACGCTCGATCTCCGGAGCTTCCGGCTCCTTCGCAGCGACCGCCCCGTGCGGCTGGAGCGGCGCCCGATGGACCTCTTGGTCCTGCTCGTGGAGCGGCGCCCTGCGCTCGTCACGCACCAGGAGATCGCTGACCGGCTCTGGGGGAAGGACGTGTTCGTGGATGTCGAGACTGGTATTCACGGGGCAGTCCGCAAGGTGCGCCAGGCTCTACGCGATTCACCGGACCGCGCGGCGTTTATCGAGACGGTTCCAGCCAGAGGGTATCGCTTTATCGCCCCTGTTGAAGTCGTCAACGGTTCGCCTTCGCCAGCTTCGGATGAGCCGGGAGAGGCTGCAGATCCCGCTGATGTCGTGGCCGGAACGAGCACGCCGACGACCTCGGCCTTGGCCGCGGAGCCGTCCGTCCGCGCCGTCCGAGGGTCTCGCTTACGGCGAGTGTGGCTCAGCACCGCCGCGGGCGTCGCGTTGATCGGCGCGCTGATGTGGTACTGGCTTGCCGTGGATGACACGAAGTCACGGGTCACGCTCGTCGTGTTGCCGTTCGAAAATTTCAGCGGAGATGCCGACCGCAATTACCTCGCCGAGGGACTCGCCGACGACCTGGTCGTCGCGCTCGACAAGATCGATCCACAACGCGTCAGCGTCATCGGGCGGTCGTCCCTGAAGGGCTATCAGCGCACGGCGAAGTCCCCCGCGGAAGTCGGCCGCGAACTCGGGGCTGACTATCTCCTGGACAGCTCCATTCGTGCAGAGAACGGACGTTTGCGCATCACGGCCAAGTTGATTCGCATCCGCGATCAGGTGCAGGTGTGGTCCGACTCCTACGATCGGGAGCCGGCCCGTCTGCTCGAGCTGCAGCGTGAGTTGAGCGGCGCGATTGCTGACCAGATCAGCGTTCGGCTGTCGGCGGACAGGCTTGCCGTGCTCGGCCGACGGCAAACGCAGAATCCGGAGGCGTACGACCTCTATTTGCGCGGCCGCGACTTCGCGAACCAGCGCACTCCTCCGACCACTGCGATGGCGATTGAGTACTTCGAGCGCGCTGTGGCGCTCGACCCCCCCTACGCGCTCGCGTGGTCAGCGCTGGCCATGGCGCACGCGGCGAGTCCGATCAACAGCGACGCCGCTCCACTCGAGGTGTGGCCTCGCGCGCGAGCGGCCGCGATGGAGGCCGTCCGCGCCGCCCCCGACCTCGCGGAGGCGCAGTTCGCATTGGGATACGTCAACTGGATGTTCGACTGGGACTGGCCGGCCGCCGAGCGCGCGTTCCGTCAAGCGATCGACCTCGATCCACGGCATGCACAGGCGCACTGGACGTTGGGACACCTCCTGTCGCAGATGGGGCGACACGGTGAGGCGGTGCCAGCAGCCCGCCGCGCGCGCGAGCTCGAGCCGTTGCTTCCAATGGCGTTCGCGATGTCGTCGCAGATCGCGTTTCAAGCCCACGATCAGGTCGCGGCCCTCGATCATGCGCGGCAGGCCGTCGTCCTCAGTGGGGCATTCTGGATTGGCCACATGACGCTCGGTCAGGCGTACGAACAGCTGGGTCAATACGAGCCGGCCCTCGACGCCTTGGCGACCGCGGCTCGATTCTCCGGCGACAACAGCAAGCCGGTGTCGCTCCGGGCGTACACGTTGGCGAAAGCAGGGCGTGCCCGGGACGCGCGGGACCTACTTGACACGCTCGAGGCAATCTCGCGAAAGGGCTACGTGCCGCCGTACGCGTTCGCGCTGGTCCATGCAGGTCTGGGAGAGCGAGATGCCGTCTTCGAATGGCTGGAGCGCGCTTATGCCGCGCGCGACGTTCACCTCATTTTTCTGACCGTGGACCCCAAATGGGATTCCTATCGCACCGATGTGAGGTTCACTGGGCTCCTGGCACGCTGCGGCTTCACGCGCGGGACGCGCCCGCGGTAGCTCGCTTACGCCGGCGTGATACTCCAGGCGAACGTCACGCTGATCGGACCCGTGGGTTTGCCGACGTCAGCCGTATGCCCAGCCAGGGCAACTCCAGCTGGCGTTCGTCGAGCTCGGTGCGTTCCGGGTCCGGTAGAATGCGAGAAGCGAAGGAGCTGTGATGAGCACGAAGCAGAACAACGGCGTTTCACGCAGGCAGTTTCTGCGCGGCTCGGCGCTGACCGCGGCTGGAACGACGCTGGTGAACTCGGGATTGCTCGGGCAGTCGTCTCATACTGCCAGCACCGCGGTGGGACCTGGCGCGGTGCCCATCACGATGCGGGTGAACGGCAAGGACCAGCAGCTCTCGGTGGAGCCGCGGACGACGCTGGCGGAGGCGCTGCGTGACGTGCTGCAGCTCACGGGGACGAAGGTCGTGTGCGACCGCGGCGCCTGCTCGGCGTGCACCGTCTGGATCGACGGCACGCCGGTGAATTCCTGCCTCACGTTCGCGCTCGATGTCGGCCCGCGCGAGGTGACGACGATCGAAGGGCTTGGCACGCCGGAGCAGATGCATCCGGTGCAGGCCGCGTTCGTGGAGCACGATGCCGCGCAGTGTGGGTACTGCACGCCCGGCATGGTGATGAGCACCGCGGCCCTCCTGAAGACGAACCCGAACCCCACTCTCGAGGACGTCCAACACGCGGTGCGCGGCAATCTGTGCCGGTGCGGCACCTACCCGAAAGTATTCGAGGCGGCGCTTGCCGCGGCGCGCAAGGGAGCCTGATCATGCCGCAGGCTAAACCACAGCAGCAGCCGAAGAAGCACATTGAAGAGGAACCCCGCGCCGTCAAGGAGAAGGCGCAGGACAAGGTCGCGGCCGACGAACCCGCGACCCGCAAGGAGTCCCTGTTCTTTGGCATCGTGGGCGCCGAACCGCTGACGAAGATCGAGCGCACGGTCCCTGCCGACGAGCCGCCGGCACTGCCCCCCAACGATCAGCTGAAGCACATCGGCAAGCGAGTACCGCGTCACGACGGCGCCTTCAAGGCGACCGGCGCAGCGAAGTACCCGAGCGACACCCATCTTCCCAACATGCTCCATGGGAAGTTCCTCAGTTCGACCGTGCCGCACGCCCGCGTGATCTCCGTCGACACGTCCGCGGCCGAGAAACACCCCGGCGTCAAGGCCGTGCATGTAATCCAGAACGATCTCCTGAGCGCGCGAGTCCTCGACAAGACGAAAGAGGTTCAATCGAAGTACCCGATCATCCGCTACTCGGGTCAGCCGATCGCCGCCGTGGCGGCGATCTCCCCGCGTGCGGCGGAAGAGGCGGCACGCCTGATCAAGGTGCAATACGAGGAACTCCCGTTCGTGCTGAGCGCGGACGACGCGCGCAAGGCGGACGCGCCCAGGGTGTTTCCCGCGCCCGCCGCGCAGGCAGAGACCGCCGGCGGAGGTGGCGGGAGCGAGATGGTGCCGCAGACCGGCAACGTGCGCGGCCCGGGGCGCAGCGACAGGGGCGATGTGGCGAAGGGGTTCGCCGCTTCGGACGTAACGGTCGAAGGCGAGTTCCGGACGCAGGTGCAGACGCACTCAGCATTGGAAACGCACGGGGTCGTCGCCGACTGGAAGCCGAACATGCTGACGGTCCACGCCTCCACGCAGAGCACGATGAGCGTGCGGGACGAGCTGGCGACGATTTTCAAGCTGCCGAAGAGCAAAGTGCGCGTGCTCACCGAGTACATGGGCGGGGGCTTCGGCGCAAAGTTCGGCGCCGGCAACGTCGGCGTGGTCGCGGCGCACCTGTCGAGGAGAGCCGGGGCGCCCGTCAGGCTCTTCGCCGACCGCAAGGAAGAACACTGGACCGGCGGCAACCGCCCTGACGCACAACAGCACATCAAGATCGGCGCGACCAAGGACGGCCGGTTGCAGGCGATGCAGTTCACCAGCTACGGCACGGCGGGTGTGGGTACCGGAGCGGGAACTGCGGGTCCGGCCAACGCGATGTACAGGTGCGCCAATGTGAAGACCGAGGAATACGACGTCTTCACGAACGCGAGCCCGGGCACCGCCTTCCGCGCGCCGGGCCATCCGCAAGGCTGTTTCGCGCTCGAGCAGGCGATCGACGAGCTCGCCGGCAAGCTCGGGATGGATCCGCTCGCGCTTCGAGACCTGAACGACGAGAACGCGGCGCGCCGTGCCGAGCGCCGGCTCGGCGCCGAAAAGTTCGGATGGAAGGAGAAGTTCCGTCGGCCGAACAGCGATCCAGGTCCGCTCAAGCGCGGTGTCGGCGTCGCCCAATCGGTCTGGTATCGCATCGTCAACATGGACTCGGGCGTCGAGGTGCGCATCAATCGCGACGGCTCGGTCGAGGCGCTCTCGGCCGTTCAGGACATCGGCGGCGGCATCAAGACCGTGCTCGCGCAGGTCGTGGCCGAGGAGCTCGGCATCGCCCCGCGCGACGTGCAAGTCACGATTGGCGACACCGTCTCGCCGCCAGGTCCGCCCTCGGGCGGCAGCATGACGACGACGTCGATCACGCCGGCGGCGCGGAATGCGGCGTACAAGGCGAAGCAGCAACTGCTCCAGCACGTGAAACCGGCCCTCCGGGGGACCGATCCGGCCGCACTGAGCTTCAAGCAGCTTGCAGCCCGGCTGCCGATCGAGACGGTCACGGCGACCGCCAGGCGCAGCCCGGAGTATGGCAAGCGTGAAGCGATCTTCCTCGGCGGGGTGCAGTTCGTCGAGGTCGTCGTGGACACTGAAACCGGCATCGTGAAGGTGGAGCGCGTGCTCGCCGTGCACGACTGCGGCCGGCCCATGAACCCCCTGCAGCTCGAAAGCCAGGTGAACGGCGGCATCCTGCAGGGGATCTCGTACGCGCTCTACGAGAACCGGCGCCTCGATCGCAACACCGGCATCATGGTGAACCCGAATCTCGAGCAGTACAAGATTCTCGGGGCGAAAGAAACCCCAACGATCGAGGTCCATTTCGTCGAGCAGTACCTCGCCCGCAGCTCGACGGACGCGGGCGGGATCGGTGAACCGGCCACCATTCCGACCGCCGGCGCGATCGGCAACGCGTTCTACAACGCCACCGGTGTCCGGATACGCGAACTGCCGATGACACCCGCACGCGTGCTGGCGGTGCTCGGCCGCATGGGAGAAGGAGCGACCGCATGATCGCCAGATTCCAGTGGCAGGAGGCGCGCACCGTCGAAGACGCGATCGCGCAACTCGACGGGAAGGCGATGGTCAAAGCCGGCGGCATCGACGTCATGGACCGGCTCAAAGAGGGGCTGGACGCGCCGGCGAAGCTGGTCAACATCCGGACGATTCCGGGTCTCGATCAGATTCGTGAGGACGCGGCCGGCCTGCAGGTAGGGCCGATGGTGACGCTCGATCGGCTCGCCAACGACCGGACAGTCCGCGCCGCGTATCCGGCGCTCGCCGACGCGGCGGCGCACGCCGCGACGCCGAACATCCGCAACGTCGCAACCGTCGGCGGCAACATCCTCCAGCGGCCGCGCTGCTGGTACTTTCGGAGCGAGCAGTTTCACTGCCTCCGGAAGGGCGGCGATCGCTGCTTCGCACTGGGCGGGGAGAACGAGCATCACGCGATCTTCGACAACCAGCTCTGCGCGATCGTGCACCCATCGGCCGTGTCCGTCGCCCTGGTCGCTCTCGGGGCGAGCCTCGAGCTGACCGGCCGGCGCGGCAAGCGACAGACCGCACTCGAGCAGTTTTTCGTCCGCCCTGAAGAGGACGTACAACGCGAGAACCGCATTGCAGCCGACGAACTGTTGACCGCCATCACCGTTCCGAAGCCGCCGAGCGGAAGCCGGTCGGCGTACATGAAGCTCGGCGAGAAGGAATCGTTCGACTGGCCGATCGCCGAGGTCGCCGTCGTGCTCGGCCCCAAGCCTGCGGTCGTTCTGGGCGCGGCCGCACCCGTGCCGTGGCGAGCTGCCGCGGCGGAACAGGTCCTTGCCGGCAAAGCGGTCAATGAGGGAACCGCCCGCGCCGCGGCCAGCGCCGCTCTGCAGGGCGCGCAACCCCTCAGCAACAACGCCTACAAGCTGCCGATCTTCGAGACGCTGATCCGGCGCGCGATTCTGGCCGCCGCAACAGCCTGAGGACGACCTCGATGCGCGAATTCATGGAGGAGGACGATCTGCCGGGCGGGAGTGAACTGCCGCTGGTGTGCAACATGCTGCGGACGAAGAACGCCTTCGGCAACCACGTCGGATACCGGCCGTGGCAGACGGGCGAGAGTTCGACGGCCGTCTACTGGTGCCTGCACACCATGGGCACCGTGGGGCCGGACGATCAGCTCGTGCACCCGCACAGCTGCTGCGGCGATCGCGGCTGCTTCGAGCACGAAGATGCCGAGTGACGTGTCGGCTTGGTCGGCCGCGGATGCGCGCGGCGCATCGCAACACTCGATGCCGGCTCGCTGTTGGCTGCGAGAGACATCTTCGGCGATGCTACGATTCGACTCGCCTACCGGTCCTGCCGCCGCGCGTCCATCGACGGGCGGCGCGAGTACGAGAGGCCGGCGCCGCAGGCGAAGAGCGGATCCCGCGAGTCATACGGAACGTCTTCCTGCTGAGCCCGTACGGCGTCCATTGATGACGGTAGCTCGAACGGCAGCCGGCCGGAGGGCGCGAACGCGCCGCTGATCACATCGAACAGCGCGGCATCGGTCACGCCGAAGGTCGCGACGAGCGCCGCCGCCTCGTGCGCCAGCTCGGGAATCACGTACGGCCGATCGAGGTGAATCGCAACCACGGTCGGCTTCAGGCGCATCGTCGCGCGCACGGCCGACAGCGTTTCGTCGGGCAGCGTGAGAACGATCGGCTCACCACCCGTATCCAGGCCGCCGATGCCTCGGCCTTGCCCGGGACGTTCCGGGCCTGTTCGTGCCCCGCGTCCTGCGGCACCCGCGCGTCTCCCCGGCACGATCTTCACAACGCAGACGTCCGCATCTTCCGGGCGGTTCACCACGGCATAACCGTGGTGGGACGCGATGGCGGCGTCCAGCCCTTCGACGAACACCTTGACCGTCGGCGCCAGCGGCAGCAGCTCGTTGGAGTTCTTGAGGAGCACGACCGACTTGCGCTGCGCCACGTCCGCGCGCTGCTGAAAATCCGCCTTCCTGACGGTCGCGGCTGCCACGTCGGGATCGGCATACGGGTTCTCGAAGATGCCGAGGGCGAAACGGACGCGCAGGATACGCCGCACGGATTCGTCGATGCGCTTCTCGGTCAGCTGTCCCTTTCTGACCAGGTTCACCACGTGCTCGGGCGTCGCATCGTTTCCGATCAGATCGGTTCCGGCATCGATCGCCTTCTTGTAGCGCTGCTCCACGGTCAGCGATTCGACGCCCCACGCCATGTACGTGGTGATGCCCGAGTCCGAGTTGACGATACCGTCGAATCCGAGCTTCCCGCGCAGCAGGTCGGTCACGATTTCGCTGTTGTAGGCCATCCCGACTTCTTCCTTCGTGATCCCCTTCGGGATCGAGTAGTACGGCATCATCGCCGCCGCGCCGGCCTCGATCGCCGCCTGGAACGGCAGCAGGTGATATTGGAAGTTGTTGCCGGGATAGGCCTGGTTCTTTCCGTACACGTAATGCGAATCCTGCCCCTCGAACGCCGGACCGCCACCGGGGAAGTGCTTCACCGTCACCGCGACGCTGCGCGGCCCGAGCGTCCGGCCCTGGAAGCCGCGGACCAGCGCCGCGACGAGGCGGCTCGCGACCTCGCCGTCTTCGCCGAGCGTGCCCGAGATCCGGCCCCACCGCGGTTCGGTCGCGAGATCCGCCTGCGGGTGATACGCGCCCCGGATCCCGACGGACACGTACTCCCGGCCCGCGATCGAGGCGAACTCCTCCATGAGCGCCACGTCGAGCGTCGCCGCGAGGCCCAGCGTCCCCGGCCACTGTGAGAAGCTCCCGGTCGCTTCGTCGATGCCCAGGCGCCCCTCGCCTCCGAGGTGATTGCGCGGGTTGGTCACGAAGAATGCCGGGATTCCGAGACGCGTGCCCTCCGCAAGCTCCTGCACGCGGTTCAGCCACGTCGCCATCGTCCGCGGCTCGGTGTTCACGCGAATGATGAACTGCCGGATGTGACGCTTGGACAGCGCCTCCGACGTGCCGACGGCACCGGATGGGCCGCCGAACGGGTTTGGTGCGGCGCCACGCCCTTCGCTGACCGTGCCGTCGGGCCCCATCGGCAGCGTCGGACCAACCATCAAGCCGGCCTTCTCTTCGAGGGTCATAAGCGAGAGCAGGTTTGCGACGCGGTCGTTGATGGGCCGCCGCCAGTCCTCGTACGCATCGAGGCTGCCGTCCTTGTTCAGATCCTTGAAGCGCAGCCCGCGAACTTCCAGAATCTTCACCCCCCGTGAGCCGAGGGCCGGTTCTGGTGTGGAGGCTGGGGTTTGAGCTCCGACGACCAACGCCGCCGAACCAAGCCAGAGAAGTACGAATCCGCGACGCCGGACGCAGCCTCCACGTAATGTGTAACTCATAGGAGGAGGATACTCCGCCGCGGCGTAGTTGTTACAGATCCGCTCCGTGCCGAATCAGGTACTCAGACGCGAGCTCGATCGCTACGGCCTCAGCACCGTCACGATGGCCGAGTGCGACTGACAACGCCGATTACCTGTGCTTCCGGTACGTTTCGCAACGCTCTATCCAGATCGCTCCCAGAGGTCTTCGACGTGCTGTTCATCAAAAAGCGAGGACCGTCTGTATCATCGGCACCAAGCCGTTCATGCCTGCGGTATACGGAGTAAAGGCCCCGCTATAAGGAGCACTGTGGACCTGGATCAGCTCGGCGGTGAGCCACAGCCGCTCGGTCGGCAGGAAGTACCACTTGGCACCACCGCCATACTCATGAGAGTCGCCGAACTGTCCGAAGGCCCTGGACCCGCGGCCGTACAGCATGAGCGTCCTGGGAACGACGAAATGCCCAGCCGCCAGCTCGAAGCCGTGGTCGTACGTGGACGCGATCGGCAGCGGTCCGTCCGCTTCGAAGTCGTTGAGCCACCGCATGAAGTATTGGACGTTGACCGCAAACCCGTTCCATTTGAGTCCGCCGTCGATCGCCCACATCTTGTACATGGCCTTGTCGACCGTCACACCCGGCGCAAACGCCCCCGTCGAGAAGGTCAGCACGCCGTCGGAGTTGTACAACGACGTGTTCTCGGGACTGGACTGATCGAGATTCGAGAAGCGGTCCTCCCGGGACCTCGTAAACGATGTGCCAAGCCGAATCCGAGCCTTTTTCGAGGAGAAATAGTCATCGTACATGTTGCGTGATTTGCCCGGCTGCCCGTAGGCCCCGAGCGGTTCCCACCAGACGCTGCCGGAAAGCAGCAGATTCGTGTCGATCTTCGCTGCCGAGATGTTCAAGGTGTTGAGACCGTTCCCTACGAATACCAGGTAGTTCAGATTCCTCACGGGTTCGCCGTTCGCCCAGACGCCCTGGGTGAAGCCCGGACGGAAGAAGTTGTCGGCCATACTCCTGTCGATCGCCGGGAAAAACGGGAACGTATTGACCAGCGATCGACTGCCCGGAACCCCGGTGTAACCTCCAGTGAGAGTAAGGGCCTCGTTGAATCGCCAGCCCACGTTGCTGGCGACGACGATCGAGGCGGCCCCGGCCGACGTCCAGACGGTAAAGCTATAGCGGAGCCTCTTGTCGAAAATGTAGCCGCCCAGAATGAACATCGCGCGATTGACGGTGATGTCGTGGCGTCGATGAACCTCGCGGACCACGCCCAGGTGATCGGTGAACTCTTCGTCCGACGAGAGGGTGTTGAGATATCGGACTTGGGTATTGATGTTGAAGTTCAGCAGGAACGGTACGCTGGCACCCTCTGAGGTTTCCCAGATGACTATTCCGTCCTTATAACGGTCGGCGTCTTTCGGTGTCGCGGCAGCCGATGCCTGTACGGAAGTGCTCTCAGCATCCGTCACCGCCTCGTCGGTAGCCGTCTTCAACGACAAGGGCATCGCCGCGTCACCGTCGAGCCGTTGCTGCAGACGGTTGACCTGTTCAAGCACGGTCTTCAGCTGCGCCTCCATCGTGCGAAGCAGTTCTCGCAGCGCGTCGTTCTCCCTCTTGATGGCCTCCATTTCGCTTTGCTGGTCCTTTGGCGATGGGGTCTGAACCGCACCCCCGTCATTTGCAGAACCTGGTGCGGGTTTCGAAACGGCTACCGCGCTGTTTGGTGGGGAAGACTGCCCGGAGGCAGCAGTAGTGACAACGGTCGCTGACGTCAACGTCAGTGCGACTGTAGCCCTGATGAATGCGCCTGGTAGCGACACGTGAATTGCCTTTCGAAGTCACGCGGGGATGAACGAAGGTTTGGGATTGCGATACTCGCCAAGTCACGGAGAGGCCCTGACGTGGCGAGTCATCGCCCGCTAGAGAATGGAGGCTCCTCGTCGAACCATCCTGGGCGCGTTCGAGCGAGGAGCGTTTTGATCAGCAGAGCGTTACCGAGAGTGCGAGGCCAGCCTCGCTGGTTTCCTTGTACTTGCTGTTCATGTCCTTGGCGGTCTGGGCCAGAGCCATCACCGTTTCGTCGAAGCTGACGCGGTGCCTGGACGCGATCTCGTTGGTCGCCAGCGCGAACGCGGTCCAGGCCTTGACGGCGCCGAACGCACAGCGCTCGATGCATGGAACCTGCACGTAACCGGCGACCGGGTCGCAGGTCATGCCCAGGTGGTGCTCCAGCGCGGATTCGGCAGCATTCTCGACCACCAGCGACTGAGCATCGTACGCCGAAGCGGTCAATGCGGCCGCCATCGACGAGGCCACGCCTATCTCTGCCTGGCAACCGCCCTCGGCCGCAGAGAGCGTCGCATGGTGCTTGCACAGGTAGCCGACCGCCGCAGCGGCGAGCATGCCGTCACGGATCTTGTCCAGCGGGAGCTTCCTCCCGCCCTCGCCGAGCCCGTAGACCAACGCCGGCATGACGCCGGCGGAACCGCCTGTGGGCGCCGTGATGACGAGGTGGCCACGACCGTTCTCTTCGGATGCCGCCAGCGCGTACGCGGAGAGGGCGGCGATTCCGCGGTCCGATTCGTACTTGTCGTCCATCGCGCGCTTGTAAACAGTCGCGGCCTTGCTGTGCAGCTTGATCGGGCCGGGCAGCACGTCGTCCTCCGGCATCGAAAGACCCGACTTCACGGTCGCCACCATGGCGTTGATGATCTTGTCGATGAAGGCATAGACTTCCTCTTCGGACCTGCCCGCGATCGACATCTCGTTGGCAAGCATGACCTTCGCGATCGAGATCTTGTTCTTGTCGGCGTGGGCCCGCAGCTCCTTCATCGTCGAGAAGGGGTACTTCGGCGGGTTCTTCTTCGGTGGGGTATAGCCTTTCCACTCGATGAATCCGCCACCGACTGAGTAGTACTCCTGTTCGAGCAGCACCTCATTGCCGCCGAGGAGCTTGACCGTCATGGTGTTCGGGTGCTTGAAGTCGCCCTTCGTCGCGTCGTAGATGACGTCCTTGAGGCTCACATCGATGGACTTGTCGCCGAGCTTCACCTGGAAGGTCTGCTCAGGCTTGTCGCGCAGGCTGTCCAGGAATTTCGGATCGACAGTTGCCGGCTCCTTGCCGACCAGTCCGGCCAGCGCGGCCCGTTCCGTGCCGTGGCCCTTGCCCGTGGCGCTGAGGCTGCCGAACAGGTGGACCTTGAGCGCCGTGGCCTTGGCGAGGGCGGCGGCCGGCAGCTTGGTGGCTCGCTGGTAGAAGTCGTAGGTAATGCGCATTGGGCCAATCGTGTGCGAGCTGGAGGGGCCAGGCCCCACTTTGTAGAACTCGTCCACGGTCGTCAGCACCGGGCCCTTGCCCTTCTTCACGACGTTCAAGTCATCAGAGAGCGGCGGTGGCGATGGCTTGGCCTGCGGCGGCAGCGTTGCGATGGCCATCGCTGTTCGCTCTTCGGCCGAGACAATGCGACCCGTCATCACCGCGGCAGCCCCACCCACAGCGCTTCGTATCAGGAAGTGACGGCGATCCACGCCGGGTGGAATCTCTTGGGAGATCAATCGGCTTGTATCCGCCAGTGGATCTTCGCGAAAGACTTCAAGAGACGTCTCCGTAGAGCTCACTTCGTCTTCACGTTCGTCGTTTTCGTGGTGTGACACGGTGCACCTGCTCCCCTTCGTGAACTCAGCCCCCGGCGGCCCGGGCCTGCCCCACAACATCGGTAACTTGGTCGTTGTCCACACGGTCGCCGCCGCATCGTTGCGCAGGGAGGCCCCTTCGCGGTGAGCGACCTGCGCCGAGAACCGCATGACCGCGAGGGCATGCGGTGTGCCAGCGTTGGTGAGCCGGAATCGTGCCTGTTTTCGGCTGTACGGCTCAGGGGAGGAACTTGCCTATCCGGTCGGACGGAGCCGCTCCGGAATCCCGTGGCTGATGAATTCCACCTTCCGGAGATCCGGATCTTGTACTCGTGGGCCGGGCAACGACGGCTGCCGTCCTGGCCATCACGCAGTGGGCCGTGTTCGAAGCGGTCAATGCCGTAACTGGCGATTACGCTCCATACCAGGGGACGATAGTGCGCCCGCCGGGGCGTCCGCCGAGGCAGCGGCAGTGGCAGCGGCGTACTGTGGGTTGCGGACGTACTTCCCGCTGAGTGCCACCATTCCTGACGACGCGCTCGCCAGCTCGATGGCGGGAATTCCTGACGGCGCGGGAAAGGATTCCGGGATCGCGGTCGGGCGCGGCTGCCACATGCAGGGGCGTTTCGTGCGGCTCTCGACGGCAGCACCGGGGAGCACGGCGTCCGTGAGCCAGCACGGGCCTGGCAACCTCCGGAGTATGATGTCGACTTGCCGGGAAGGAGCAGACACGCGTGTCAGCCGAGCCGCCGGATCAACGCGACGCGTCGGTTACCGCCCGCCTTCAGGAACAGGCGCTGGCGGAGCAGCTCGCGCTCAAGGATCGCGCGCTGGACGTCGCGGCCGAGGGAATCACCATTGCCGACGCGCGGCTGCCCGCTCGACCGCTGATTTACGCCAACAACGGGTTCGCGCGCCTGACAGGCTACCCGGTCGGCGAGGTGCTGGGCAGAAACTGCCGGTTTCTGCAGGGCCCCGACAGCGATCCGACGGCGGTCGCGGAGATTCGCGCCGCCATCGTCGAGCAGCGCGAGTGCATCGTTGAGATCCTGAACTACCGGCGAGATGGCAGCTCGTTCTGGAACCGGCTCTCGATCACGCCAGTTCGCGACGAGTCAGGCGTGGTCACCCACTACATCGGAATCCAGTCGGATGTGACGGCGCGCCGCGAGGCCGAGAACGGGCTGCGGCGCGCGAAGGCGGCGCTGGACCACGACCTCAAGCTTGCGGCGCGGGTCCAGCAGGCCCTGCTCCCGCCGGCGTCACTTCAGCTCGGAGGTCTGCACATCGCCCGCGTCATGCGCTCCTGCACCGACCTGGCCGGCGATGCCTTGGGCGTCGTGGGCCTCCCTGATGGCCATGTGGGGCTCTACATGCTCGACGTCAGCGGCCATGGCGTGGGAGCAGCGCTCCTGTCGTTCACGCTGAACCATACGCTGTCGCCCACTGCGGAGGGGGCGCTCCTCATTGAAGACACGGGACAGGGTCTTGGTGTCGTGGCACCGTCTCGCGTGGCCGAGCGCCTCAACCGGCAATTCCCAATGGACCGGACGCGACAATACTTCACCCTCGTGTACGGCGTCTACGATCCGGCGCACGGGCGTTTCAGTTACGTCATGGCCGGTCATCCAGCGCCGATCGTGCTGCCGCGGATCGGACCGGCAGCGCCGCTCCAGGGCCGCGGGCTTCCGATCGGCATGATCGAGGACGCGACCTTCGATGATGAAGCCGTGACCCTCCAGCCCGGAGACCGTCTGTACTTCTACACCGACGGCGTCATCGAGGCGCTGAATGCGTCGGAGCAGGAGTTCGGCCACGCGCGGCTGATGGCCGAGATCGATCGACTGCGAGATCACCCTCTGCGGCGAGGGCTCGACCTCATCGCGGACGTCATCGTCGGCTGGTCGGGCGGTCGCTTGGCCGACGACGCGTCGCTGCTCGCGGTCGAGCGGACCGAGTGAGCCTTTGCGGCAACCAGCGGACGCGGTCCGGTACAGTGGGCGCCGTAGGCTTCCTCGGACTGGCCGTTCCAGTACAGCCGTGCGCAGTCGAAGTACCGCACGCCGAGCTCGTAAACCTGGCGGACGTGTTCCGCCGCCGAGGGGATATCCGGATGCAGATCCATCCGGGCCCCACCTTGCGCGATCACCTGGACCTCAATGTCGGACTTCCCGAGCATCGTCGTGGGGATATCTCCGGCCTTCGGCTTCGGATTCGCCGCGAAGACGCCGGTGATGGGGAGGCCCGCCAGGGCCGTGCCGAAAAACGCGCGACGCTTCATGAGGATGCCTCCTGCCTGCTCGATCCGACGGTCAAGTCCTACGTGTGTTCTGCAGCTTGGACACTGCAGTTGATGTCACTTGCCGAGCGTCCTCGCAGCGGCTGTGATCGCTTTGGTCGCCTTCGGCCAGCCGGCGTAGAAGCCCAGATGGGTGAAGGCGTCTGTGATCTGCGCGGAGGTCAAACCGCTCTCCACTCCGCGGCGCAGGTACACATCGAGCTGGTCGTCGTCACCCGTCGCGGCGAGCGCGGCGATAGTGACAAGGCTGCGATCGCGCACCGTGAGATCAGAGCGTCGCCACACGTCATCGAACACGATGCTGTTGGTGAGCTGCACACACTTGGGCACCATCGCGCCCAGTTGCCCGTTGATTGCCTGCGCCCGCGACGCGTCTGAAGCGGAAGCTGGAACGCGCGGAATGGCATCGCGCAGTGCTGTGGTGTCGACGTTGCGGTCGGTGTAGACCTGCTCGTAGACGTCGAGCGCCGAGACGGCATTCGGCCACCCGGGGTCAGGATGCGTGACCCCGGAATCCCGTGCGGCTCGAAGAACGGCAACACCCGATCGTTCAGGAGGTCCGCCGCCGCAATCGGGTCTTCTCCGGTGTTGAGATTCGCGAAGCCGATTCCGGCCCCCGTCAGTCGAGGGAGATGGTGCGCTTCGCGGGGTCGAACCTCGTGCGGCGCCCCGTCTCGTACGACATGGTGGCCATGATGCTCGCGACAGCATGCTGATACCCGGCGTCAAGCGAGGCGTTCGGCCTCGTGCCGTCCCGCATGCAGCGGTACCAGTTCACCCAGTGGTCCGTCTGCTCGATCGGCTCGACCTTGTTCTCGCCACGAATCGAGCCGTCGCGATGGATGCCGCCGTCGGCGTTGAGCGTCGCGTCGGACCAGCCGAGCGTGAGTGTGCCCTTGTCGCCGCAGTAGCGGATCACGTCGCCGGCGCTGTTGCCGAAGTTCGTCGTGTAGCTGATCATCAACCCTTCGGGGTAGTGCCAGAGGGCCTGCACCTGGTCAGGCGCGGTGAAACCGTGCTCGTCCTTCCACGTGTAGACGCCACCCAGGCAGACGCAGGTCTGGGGAATGCCGAGATCGGCGATGAAGTGCGCCGTATCGAGGAAGTGCACGCCCCACTGGGGCACCGGGCCCTGCGAGAATTGCCAGTACCCGTACCACCCCGTGTACAGAATCGGATCGAAGGCCTTTTTGGTGCGCCCCTTCGTGAACGTGTTCCAGTCGAGGTCGTCTGCCCGCACGTCCGGGTTGAGGTACTCGTACCAGTACGGCCTTTCGCCGTTGCGCACCTGCTCGATGCGTGAGATCCGGCCGATCTTGCCCGCCTTTACCAGTTCGCGGCAGCCCATTGCAATCGGCGTGCTGCGCAGCTGCGTGCCGACCTGGATGACGACGCCCGAGGCTTTCGCGGCGGCGTACGCGCGGTTCAGCTCGGCGATGTCGATGGCCATCGGCTTTTCGACGTAAACGTGCTTGCCCGCCTTGGTGGCCGCCTCGAGGTGCGCGGCGTGCCAGTGGTCCGGTGAGGAAATGAAGACCCCGTCCACCTCTTTGAGCCCGAGCAATTCGTCCACGCTCCGGCACTGCGTCGCGGTGGTGCCGAACCACTCCGTCGCCTTCGCCGCGGCGTCCTCCTTCGCGAGACGATACGGATCGTAGACCGCGACCACCTCCAGGTTCTCTTCTTTGGCGTGATCCCGTACGCTGGCCATCTCGGTGCCGATGCCGCGGTTGCCGCAGCCGATGATGCCGATGCGGATGCGATCGTTGGCGCCGATGCTGCGTTGGACGGTCCTCGCGTCGAGGCTGCGCGGCGCCACGAGCGACACCGCTCCCGCCGCTGTGATC
>JBMDXQ010000140.1:0-37703 GCA_048594975.1 Vicinamibacterales bacterium
CCATCCCTGGGTTAATCGGTCGGGGCCCCGCCGGCGTGACCGGCGGGCCCCCGAGCGGGCTCGGTACCATCGCCTATTATCCCGCTTATCCCGCGATGCCGGGCGAGCGCCGGCGCCGCGGGCCGCACCTTCGTGATTACAATGCCGCATGCGTGCCGCCACTTCCTTCCTGGTCCTTCTGGTGATGAGCGCATCGGACGCGGGTCAGGCACCCGGCGATCGGCCGGCCCCGAACCCGCGCGCCACCCGATCGGTGGTCCTCGCGCGGAACGGCGCGCTTGCGACCAGCCAGCCGCTCGCGTCAGCCGCCGGGCTTCGCGTCCTGCAGCAGGGCGGAAATGCCATCGACGCGGCGGTCACGGCCGCGGCGGTCCTGGCCGTGGTCGAGCCGACGATGAACGGTCCGGGCGGCGACCTGTTCGCGATCGTCTACGACGCGAAAACGAAGAGCATCCGGGCGTTGAACGCGAGCGGCCGGTCCGCGGCAGCGGCGACCCCGGAGGAGTTCAGGAAACGCGGCCTCGAGGCGATTCCCTACCGAGGTGTCCTCTCGGTGAGCGTGCCGGGCGTGGTCGACGGCTGGAGCGAGCTGCTCGCCAGACACGGCACGCGGACGCTCGCGCAGGCGCTCGAGCCGGCAGTTGGCTACGCGCGGGACGGGTTCGCGGTCAGCGAGATCATCGCCACACAATGGGCTGACCAGGAACAAACGCTGTCGAAGGACGCCGCTGCGGCGAAGACGTTCCTGCCTGGCGGCCGGGCGCCGGCCGCCGGCGAGGTCTTCCGCAACCCCAGCCTGGCCGCCACGCTGGAGCTGATTGCCAGGGGCGGGCGCGACGCCTTCTACCGCGGCCCGATCGCGAAGGCGATCGCCGCCGACATGCAGGCGCGCAAGGGGCTGCTCACCGACGCGGACTTCGCGGCCCACCGGTCCGACTGGGTGCAGCCGATCTCCACGACCTACCGCGGCTACGAGGTGCTGGAGATGCCGCCGAACACCCAGGGCGCGGTGGCGCTCGAGATGCTCAACATCCTGGAGGGCTTCGACCTGAAGGCGCTCGGCCACAACTCGGCGGCGTACCTGCACCTGCTGGTCGAGGCGAAGCGCATCGCATTCGCGGATCGCGACGGCTGGCTCGCCGATTACGACGCCGTGCCGAAGACGGCGCTGGAGCGGATGCTCTCGAAGGAGTACGCGTCGGAGCGGCGCAAGTCCATCGACCCTGAACGTGCGGCATCATCGTACCAGCCGCTCAGCCTCGGCAGCGCGGCGCCGTCGCCGGCGGCCGCCCCCGAAGCGCGCGGCGACACGATCTACCTGACCGCCGCCGACCGCGACGGCAACGTCGTCTCGCTCATCCAGTCGATCTTCGAGAACTTCGGATCGGGGATCGTCGCGGGGGACACCGGAATCGTGCTGCACAACCGCGGCAACCTGTTCTCGCTGCAGCCCGGGCACCCGAACTACCTTGCGCCGCGCAAGCGCCCCTTCCACACGCTCGTTCCCGCGATGGTGCTGAAGGACAAGCGGCCGTGGCTGTCCTTCGGCGTGATGGGCGGCGACATGCAGCCGCAGGGTCACGTGCAGGTGCTGTTGAACCTGATCGACTTCGGCATGAACGTACAGGAGGCGGGGGAAGCGCCGCGCTTCCGCCATTCGGCGGCCGGCCTCGCGCTGGAGTCGGCCATCACGCCCGAGGCGCGCTACGGGCTCGACGCGCGCGGCCACCGGGTCATCCACTCGGTCGGCGTCTTCGGCGGCTTCCAGGGCATCCTGATCGAGCCGAAGACCGGCGTGTTGATGGCCGGATCCGACCCGAGGAAGGACGGGATGGCGATCGGGTGGTAACTGAGAGGCGAAAGAACAAGGAGTAAGGGGTTCACCGTGTCTTGAGCTGGTTGGCAATATCGGTCAGCGCCGCGCGCTCTTCCGCCGACACCTTGCGCAGGCCGAGGATGCCGCCGGAGGCAGCGGCGACGCTCTCGCAGTACTTCACCAGGTCGTCGGCGTCGAGGTCCTTCATCTCGGAGGAGTGTGCCGCCAGCATGGCGCGAATCAGGCGGGTCGCGCCGCTGAAAACGAAGTCCGGAGGGCGCGTCGCCAGCCAGGATTCGAGCTGGACGTCGGCCGCGCTGCCCGCCTCGACGCCGCGCGAGCGGGCCAGGGAAGTGATTTGCTTCCGCTCCGCTTCGCTGACGCCGCCCTCCGCCCACGCCACCTGCAGCAATGGCACGATGGGCAACAGGTGGAGCGTGCCGGGCGTGAACCCGAGCCCCTCGAGCTCGTCGAGGAAGGCTGGATCGTGCAGGCCGGTCTTGTCCGCCAGGTCGCGCCGGGACTGCGCGGAGGCGGCGGCGCGACGCATCCGTTCGATGAGCTCCTGGTCCTGCTTGCGGAAGTACTCCTCCTCGTGCTTCCGTTTCCGCCCCGCCAGGCCGTCATCGTCCGGGATCGTCATGCCCGCCTCCGGTTGCCGATCGTACTTCGGGTCACAGGCGAAATCCATGGCGGAGCGGGTCGCGCTCGTCGAGCAGGAAGGTGTGCTCGCCGGTGATGTGCGCCTCGCCTTCGATCTCCGGGACAATCGCCTGCAGCTCCGCCACCTGCGTCGCCTCGAGCACGCGGCCGCGAAAACGGGTCCCGATGATGCTCTCGTGCGTGAAGGTCTGGTCCGGGCCGAGCAGCCCCATCGCCGCAAGCACGGCCATGACCGCCGCCGTGCCCGTCCCGCAGGGCGACCGATCGACCTCCGCATCGGCAAAGATGGTGACGTTGCGAAGGTCTGCGTCCGGCGCCGATGCCGGTCCCGTGAAAACGGTGCCGTAGATGCCCTTCAGCTGGTCCTGCTCGGGGTGGACGACGCGGACGGCTGCCTCGACGCCGCGCTTGATCTCCATGCCCGCCCGGCGCAGGTCGGGCAGCCGCTCGGGCAGAATCGGGATGCCGGCCGCCTCGCTGTCCACGATCGCGTAGAACGCGCCGCCGAACGCGACATCGGCCCTCAGGTCGCGCTGGCCGCAGCGCACCGGGACCGAGGCGTGCAGGACGAACGAGGGCACGTTGCGGAAGCGCACGCCGGCCACGCGCGTGCCGTCGTAGGCGCCGTGCGCGTGCACCGGCCCGGCGGGCGAGTCGAGCGTCACCTCGGGCCCGCCGAACAGCCGCCGCTCCAGCCCAATCGTGACCACCGCGATGACGCCGTGGCCGCACATCGTGCTGAAACCCTCGTTGTGCATGAAGAGCACGCCCGCATCCGAGCCGCGATGCTCCGGCTCGGTCAGCAGCGCCCCGTACATGTCGGCGTGGCCGCGCGGCTCCAGCATCAGCGCGCGCCGCAGATGATCGTGGTGGCGGCGGAGGTAATCGCGCTTCTCGAGGATGGTGCGGCCTTGCGGCGCGGGAAACCCGTCCACGATCAGGCGGAGCGGCTCCCCGGCAGCGTGCGCGTCGATGGTGCGAATGGCAATCATCTGTTCATGAGATCGGGCGATGGGGTGATCGGGCGATTGAGGGATTGGCGCTTGAGTCTGTGCGCCATTGCCGATCGATGCCGCCGGCCCGTGGAGCCTATAATCGCTCGCCGTTCACCGACAATCGCCAATCGATCTCTCGCACATTCCCACAATCCACAATTGAATCCACAATCAACAACCGACAATCGACAATGCCATTGATTCTGACCGAGCAGGATGTCCGAGCCGTCCTGTCGATGGACGACCTCACTGCCGCAATGGAGGCGGCGCTGGCGCGCTTCTCGACCGGCGCGGTGCAGCAGCCGCTGCGGACGGTGCTGCAGGTCGGCCCGCAGCACGCGTTCTTCGGCGTGATGCCAGCGTTCATCGAGGAACCCGGCGCGCTCGGTGCGAAGCTCGTGACGGTGTATGGCGGCAATGCCGCGGTCGGCCTGCCCACGCACCTGGCGACGATCGTCCTGCTCGACCCCGCGACCGGCGCGCTCAAGGCGGTGCTGGACGGTCGCTACATCACCGAGGCCCGAACGGCAGCCGTCTCCGCCGTCTCGACGAAGCTGCTCGCCAGGCCGGATGCCGGGCGGCTGGCCATCCTCGGGACGGGCGTCCAGGCGCGGAGCCATCTCGAAGCCCTCGGACGCGTGCGCACGCTCCGCGACGTGCGGGTCTGGAGCCCCACCCGCGAGCACTGCGAACAGTTCGTGCAGGACATGCGGACGCACGCCGCCGCGCCGCTCGCCACGAGCGGATCTGCCGAGGAGGCGGTCTGCGACGCCGACCTGATCGTGCTGGCGACGTCGTCGCGCGCGCCGGTCCTGCGCAGCGACTGGGTGCGTGACGGCGCGCACGTCTGCGCCGTCGGCGCGTGCCGGCCCGACCAGCGGGAAATGGACACCGCCCTCGTGACGCGCGGCCAGGTATTCGTCGATTCGCGCGCCGGCGCCCTGGCCGAAGCCGGCGACGTCGTGATCCCCATCGCCGAAGGCGCCTTCCACGCGTCGCGAATCGCCGGCGAGCTCGGTGAGCTCGCGGCCGGACGGATCCCCGGGCGAACCTCAAGCGACGACGTCACGATCTTCAAGTCGCTCGGGATGGCCGTCGAGGACGTCGCCGCGGCCCACCTGGCCTGCGTGCGGGCGATGGACCGCGGGCTCGGACGCGTGGTGAGGGTCTAGCGCGTGCGGTTCCGGGGGCGGCCTATTTTGCCTTGCGCCGCTCGGCCCAGCGCTTCTTCATCATCTCCGAGATGCGCTTGCGGGCCTCCGCGGACATCCGGCGGCGGCGGCGCTTCCGTCCCGTGGGGCGGGGCGCCTCGGCAGCGCCGGCCACCGTGGCCGCCGGCCTGCCTCTCCTGGCGCCCATGCGCCCACGCAGCTTCGCGGCCTGGGCCGTGAGCGCGGCCAGCCGCTCGCGCGTGGCGAGAATCTCCCGCTCCAGCCCGCCCAGCGCCCACCCGATCAACTCCGCGGATTTCAACAACGCGTCAGCCTTCATCTTCGGTCGCCCACGGGGCATGAATCCTCCTCTGTCCGGAACCGGGAACCGGCCCCCCTGCACGCCAGCACCCTGCAGCAGTGACCGGCTATCATAGCCATCAGGGCGCAGGACAGGCAACCCGGAGCCTTCCAAGGCCCGCGGCGCGAGCGGCACGGGTGAACGGAAAGTGAGCGGCTCGGTGCTGATTGGTGCCCCGACGACGCGGCGCAGGCGCACACTGCGGCAGCTTCCCGCAGGGGTCGCCGCCGCGGCGATCTGGCTGACCGCCGCCCCGGTTGCCGGGCAGCCCGCCACAATCGAACAGCTGCGCGACCGCGCGCTCGAACTGGCCTACAACCTCGATCACGACGAGGCGATGGCGCTGCTCCGTCGCGCCGTTGCCCTCGCTCCGGACGACCCCACTCCCCATCGTACGCTTGCCGCCGTGCTGTGGCTGAACATGCTGTTCCGCCGCGGCGCCGTCACCGTCGACCACTACCTCGGGTCGTTCTCGCGCACCCGGGTCGATCTGAAGAAGCCGCCGCCGGAACTCGACGCCGAGTTCAGACGTCACGTCAGTAAAGCCCTCGAGCTGGCGAAACGCCGCGTGGCCGAGCGGCCCGGCGACGCCCAGGCGCAGTACGATCTCGGTGCGGCCCTCGGCCTGGAGGCGTCGTACGTCGCCACGGTCGAGGGACGGCTGCGGGCCGGCTTCAGCCGGGCGCGGCAGGCGTATGACGCGCACGAGCGCGTCATGGCGATCGATCGATCCCGCCGGGAGGCGGGGCTGATCGTCGGGACGTACCGCTATGTCGTCTCGACGCTCTCGCTGCCGATGCGCTGGGTCGCGTATGTCGTCGGCTTCGGCGGCGGCAAGGAACGCGGGATCCAGCTGCTGGAAGAGACCGCGGCGCACGCCGGCGATACCCGGATCGACGCGATGTTCGCCCTCATCCTCGTCTACAACCGCGAACGCCGCTACGACGACGCGATGCGGGTGCTGCAGGCGCTGCGCCGGCAATGCCCGCGCAACCGCCTGGTCGTGCTCGAGATGGGGGCAACCGCGCTCAGGGCGGGACGCGCCGCCGAGGCGGAGCGGATCCTGACCGAGGGGATGGCGATGCTCGCGGCGGACCGGCGCCCGCGGATACCGGGGGAGGAGGCGCTGTGGCGCTACAAGCGGGGTGCGGCGCGGGCCGCCGCCGGCCGCGTGGAGCCCGCGCTCGAAGACCTGCGCGCCGCGACGGGGAGCGACGCGCAGGCGTGGGTGAACGGGCGCGCACGGGTCGAGCTCGGCCGGCTGGCGCTGAAGCGCGGCGATCGTCCGGCCGCCGCCGAACAGGCGCGCCAGGCGCAGGCACTCTGCGCACAGGGCAACGACCCGGCGTGCGTGAACGAGGCGAAGCAGCTGCTGAGGAGCACGGATGGCCGGTAAGGTGAAGACCTGGGTCTGGGTAGTGGTCGCGATCGTCGTCCTGGGCGTCATCGGGATGATCGCGATGGCGGCCGCCGGCATGTATTTCGTCGCGCGCAACTTCCAGACCACCGAGGCGTCGCCGGCGGCGGCGGCGCGCAGCTTCGAGGAGGTCCGCGCGCGGTTCGCGGGTCAGAAGCCGCTCATCGAGCTCGACGAGCGCGGTGATTTCCTGCGTTCCAACCTCGATCGCGAGCGCCCGCCACATCCCCCCGTGCTCGAGGCGATCCACGTGATGGCCTACGACCCGGACGATACGCGCGTCGTGCGGGTGAAGATCCCGTTCTGGCTGGTCCGGCTGCAGAAGGGGGAGAGCACCATCAACTTCAACGGCCGCGACATGAACCTCGAGGACCTGAAGATCACCGTCGAGGACCTCGAGCATTTCGGTCCCACCCTCATCATCGATCACCGCGCCGCCGGCGGGGAGCGTGTCCTCGTCTGGTCGCAGTAGCTGTCCACCGGCGGCGACTCCTCTGCCGGACCGCCGCGATTTTCCGCTGCATTTCCTCGCCAGCACAGGCGTGCTTCTTGCCAGTTCACCGGGCAGGCGCCCGGCATCCCCGGGCCCACGGAGGACAACCCATGAAGCGGACCACACTGCTCGCGGCGAGTCTGGCGGCACTGGCGATCGCCGTGCCGGCGTCGGCGCAGGTCTGGCGCGGCGATGCGCCGCGCGGCAGCTACGGGGGGCGGTATTCGTACATCCAGGCACGCCAGGTAGCGTACGACCACGGCTATCGCGAGGGATTCAAGGAAGGCCAGAAGGAGGGCCGGAAGCGCGACGAGTTCGACTACCGCGACGAGCGCACCTATCAGCGCGCCGACAAGGGCTATCACCGTGACTACGGGGACCGCGAGCGCTACCGGCAGATGTTCCGCGCGGGGTACGCCGACGGCTACTCGGAAGCGTACCGGCGACTGGGCTACCGCCGGCCGGGCGTCGGCGTCGGGCGGCGGGACGACGGGTGGGGCCGCGGGCCCGGCTACGGCCAGGGCGGCGGCTACTACGGCTACGCCTACGACATCGCGTTCCAGAACGGCGCTCGGGACGGCTACGAAAAGGGCGTCGAGGATGCGCGGAAGCGCCGCTCGCACGACGTGCTCCGCCACAAGTGGTACCGCAGCGGCGACCGCCACTACGAGAACCGCTACGGGTCCCGCCAGCAGTACGGAGACATCTACCGGCAGGGGTTCCGGCAGGGATACGAGCGCGGCTATCGCGAACGTCTCATCTACTGAGACCGACGCGTCCTGAGATTGAGGCAGGGCACGTCCAGACGCCAACTGCGACTAGCAGATTGGGGACGTCCCAATCTCCAATGCCCAACGACCATCATCCAAGTTGGCAGTTCGCCGTCGGGCGTTTGCGACTTGACGCTTTGGCCAGCTGGGACGTCGGCCTTTTGGCAATCATCCGATTCGCAGGAAACGCTTCATCCGCGACAGGAAGGAGTCACGCGCCTCGGCGACCGCGGTGCCCTGCGCCGCAACGCGCACCGCCTCCAGCTGCGCTCGGCGCGTCATGGCGGCGATGCCGATCTGCTCGACCGTGTAAGGGCTGGCGCCGGCGAGCCGGCGGAACAGGGCGGCGCTGACTTCCAGCACGGTCGTGTCGCCGCGCGCGACGACGGTTGCCGAGCGTGGCTCGCCGGTCAGCAACGACATCTCGCCGAAGTACCCGCCCGCCTCGATTGCGGCGATGTCGTGGCGCTGCGCGCCGGTTTCCGTGCTCTCGAGCAGAACGATCGCCGCGCCCGAGCCGACCACGTACATGGAGTCGCCCGGCTGTCCCTGGCGAACGATGGCCTCGCCGTCGCCGAAGCGGCGGATCACGGAGCCGGCGGCGATCTCGCGCCGTTCGTCCTCGCCGATCGACGCGAACAGGTCGACGCCGGCGATCAGGGCCTCGCGCTCGCGCTGCCTGTGCTCACCGTCAGTGGCGGGCCACTCGCGGTGGTACTCGACGGTGATCGGCCACGGGATCTCGATGCCGTGCCGCTCGAACGCGTAGTAGATTGCCGTCCGCACCTCGTTTCTGGCGATCTCGTCCTTTTCGAAATCGTCGATCCAGAACCGTGCGCGATAGGTAATCGCCGAGGCGTCGAACGATACCAGCAGCACGTCCGGGGGCGGCGACTTCCGGACGAACCTCGCGTTGTCGACCGCCTCGAGCATGGCCTGCTTGACCTCGTTCGGCGCCGCCAGGTAGCTGGCGCCCACCTCCACCTCGAGGCGCGTCGGCAGCGCCGGAAACGAGTAGTTGACGATCGCCTCCCTGCCGATGACGTTGTTCGGGACGATGACCGAGTTGCCCGACTTCGTGCGGATCTTGGTCGCGCGCCAGGTCACCTCCGTCACGCGCCCCTCGAAATCCCCTACCCGCACCCAGTGCCCCACGTGAAACGGCTTCTCGCTCTGGATCGCCA
Organism: Vicinamibacterales bacterium; assembly: GCA_048594975.1. Taxonomy (GTDB): domain Bacteria; phylum Acidobacteriota; class Vicinamibacteria; order Vicinamibacterales; family 2-12-FULL-66-21; genus JBMDXB01. The sequence goes on from JBMDXQ010000140.1 coordinate 8,851, forward strand.
GACCCGCGAACGCATTGCCCAGCGTGTCCTGCAGTGCGAAGCCGACAACCACGGCGCTGACCGCCGAGGTCGTGAGCAGCTGCTCGTCGAACACGAACGTCGCCACCAGCACCAGCAGCCCGATGACGATCGCGTCCTGGAGGATCGCCGGGAACCGGTCGGGAACCCGGTCGTGCCGCAGGGGGTTGAGCAGCGCCAGGACGACGAGGTTGATGATCGCCGCGGCGAACCCGAGCTGCTCGATCGCCCCGAAGTTCCGGCCGAGGTGCGGCTGGAGATCCGGGCGGACCAGCAGCAGGAGGTGAACGAGGGCGTACGCGCCGAGCAGGAAGAGGGTCAGCCGGAGCTTGCGCCTGACCAGGCTATTGGCGGTGAACGCGTTGAGCGCGAGCGCCACCAGCAGCGCGACGCCGCCGACCGTCAGGTGAGAGGGGTGCATTCCTCAGGCGATTCCCTTCTTGAACTCGGCGATCTCGGCCGGCGTGATCACCACCCGGACCGGGCTGCGGTTCGTGCCGCCGACCGCGTTGGTGTCGGGGCCCACCATGCGCCCGCCCGCCGAGGCCGAAGCCTGCGTGGACTCCGCCTGCTGGCCCTTGCTCAGCGCGCTCCCGAGACTGCCCAGGCCGAAGCCGCGCTTCTTCGGCTGCTCCTTCTTTTCTTCCTTCTGCTCTTCCTTCTTTTCTTCCGGCCTCGCCGCCTGCGTCGATTCGGCGGCGGCGCCGCGCGCGCCCCGCGGCACCATCGTGATCGAGGCCATCGGCACCGCGTCGACCTTCACCGACGCCGCGTAGCGCGGCTCCACCATCGCCGTTGCACCCAGCTTCTTGTCCCGCGTCGTCCTGGCGTTCTCGTCGATTCGCTCCTTCAGCTGCGGGTGCGTGGCAAACAGGCCGTTCGGCTCCTTGCGGTCCTGGTTGCGTTCCGCGAGGCGGTTCAGGAACGTGGTCAGGCCGGCCGGCGAGTAGCCCGCCTTGTTGACCAGCTGCAGTCCGACCCGGTCGGACTCGAGCTCCTGTCCTCGATCCCACTCGTTGAACAGGACGATGTCGGTCGCGAGCGACGCCACGCGGCTGACGGCGCTGGTGACCAGTCCGCCGCGCGCGTCGACTTCGTCGTTGGCGAGCTCGAGCGCCTTCCCGCGCTTGATCGAGTTGATGGCGTGGTGAGCCGTGACATGCGTGATCTCGTGTGCGAGCACGCCGGCCAGTTCCGCCTCGCTCTTGATGATCGCCAGCGCGCCGCGCGTGATGTGGATGATCCCGCCGGGCGCGGCGTAGGCGTTCACGCCGTCGGTATCGAGAACGACGAACTGCCACTCGAGCCCGGGACGTTCGCTCGCCTGTGCCAGCACCGTGCCGACCAGCGATACGTACTTCGTGACGGCTGCGTCCTCGTATACCCCGAGCTCGAGGATCAGCCGCCGCCTGACCTCTTCGCCGATGGCACGCTCGTCCTTCTCAGAGAGGTGCATGTCGGCAAACTTCTTCGCGCGGTCGGCGTGGTCCTTGATCCTCCCGATCGTCCCGAACTGCGCCGAACACGGCGTGGCCACCACCAGCGCGACCGCAACGCACAGCATCGTCCTCTTCATACCTTGACGTCCTCCGGTACTGCAGTCAGGGGAGCGGGGACCTTGATTTCGAAAATGGCCACGGGACGGCTCTTGCCCTTGACGACGACGTCGCCGAGCGGTTGGAGGTCGTACTGGTTCGTGAGCCTGGCCCGTGTTGCCTCGCCAATGATAATCCGGCTCCGGTACTGCTTGTTCAGCGATTCGAGCCGGGACGCGAGGTTCACGTTATCGCCGATCACGGTATAGCTCATGATCGTCGATGAGCCGATGTTGCCGGCGATCATGTCGCCGGAGTTGATGCCGATGCCGATATCCAGCTGCGCCTTCCCCTCCGCGGCCCACTTCCGATTGAGCCGGCCGAGTTCGCCCACCATGTCCGCGGCGGCCTGGACGGCGTGCTCGGCGTGCTCGGGATCGTCGAGCGGGGCGCTGAAGAGCGCCATGACCATGTCTCCGACGAACTTGTCCACCGTGCCCTTGTGCTGGAACACGATGTCCACCATCCGCGAGAAGTACTCGTTCAGCTGCGAGACCAGCGCCTCCGGATCCCCTTTCTCCGCGATGCTGGTGAAGCCACGGATGTCGGAAAAGAGCACGGTCATGTCGCGGCGGCCGCCCCCGAGCTGCGCCCGGTCCGGGTGGGCGAGCAGCTGGTGGTAGACGTCCTTCGAGACGTACCGCCCGAACAGCTTCTTCACCACCCTTTTCTGCTTCTCCTCGACGAAGTAGCGGTACGCGGTGCCGGCGAAGAGCGCGATCGCCGCTGCGAGGAGCGGCTGGGTCATGTTCACCCACAACCCGTTCCCGAAGGCCGACAGGGCGTAGCCGGTCCAGGCGCCGATCGCCGCCAGTGTCGCCGCCGCGGCGGCGGTATAGGGAAACAGCGCGGCGAGGAGACCGACGACCAGCGCGCCGACGAGCGTGCCGGCAATGCGCACCAGGTCGGGCGCAGGCCGCACGAAGCGGTTGCTCAGGATGCTGTCCGCGACGTACGCGTGCAGCTGGACACCGGGCATGACACCGGTGCTCTCGAACGGCGTGGTGAACACGTCGAGCAGGCCCGAAGTGGTGAGGCCGACGAAGACGATCGTGTCCTTGAACACCGCCGGATCGAGCGCCGGCGGCATGCCGTCGAGCAGCGCCATCTCCGACGCGATCACGTGGCGCGCTTCGTACGACCGGTACGGCCGCACGTTGTTCACGATCGTCGGCGCGCGGTAGTTGATCAGCATCGTGAGCTGCTCGCGCGTCTTCGTGGTGCTGCCGGCCGCCAGGTCGTCGATGTTCCTGACGGTGATCGGGATGAGCGGAATGCGGCGATCGCGGATGCGGAGCGTCTGCCCCTCCAGGACCACCTCCTCCGGCGTGAACCCGCCCGCGATCAGCGCCGCCGCGACGCCGAGCGAGGGCATGTAGTGGTCGCCCTTGCGCACGAACGGCACCATCCGCCGCGCCGGGCCGTCGTCATCGGCCGCCAGGAAGTTGTGGCCGAGGCCGGCGACGACGTCGCTGATCGCCCTGATCGGCGGCGTGATGACGCGCCGCTCCTCGATCGCCGGCCCGAGGCGGTAGCGCGGACCCCTCCAGGTGTCAGGGTCGTGGCGCAGCGTGCCGCCGATCACGCCTTCGTGAACGGCATCGGCGAGCATCACGACGGTGCCCGCCGCGCGGATCGATTCGGCCAGCGCGGCGTCGGACTGCGCGCCGTCCATCTTCCTGTTGCCAATCTGATACCCGAGAACCCTGTCGTTCTCGAGCACCGAGAGATCGACGGCGATGACTTTGGCGCCGCCGCGCGCCAGAAAGTCGATCAGTACGCCGAGGACGACGCGCGGCCAGGGCCAGCGGCCAAAGTACTTCTCCAGATCGCGGATCGACGTGTCGTTGATTTCGACGAGGACGATATCGCGGCGCACCGAGGAGGAGTCGGCGGTCCGGCGGACGCGCCAGTCGTAGGTCTTGAGCTCGGCGACGTCGAGCATGCCGGTGGTGCCGAGCAGCAGGGCAAGGCCGGACGCGCACAGGCCGAGGAGCAGGCCGGCGATGACTTTTCTCACGTGGTGTAACGTTTAGAGTAACGGGCCTGGCGTCAAAGACCAAGCGCCTTCCCCGGGCGTGCCGCCTCTCGCGGCACCAGGGCGACGCCGTGCAAAGGCTGTCGCATCGCGTGACTGTGACTGCTGCGCCGCGTACGTGCCGCGATGCCCTCATGCTCCGCCTGGTTTGTCTCGGATAGTGCTGGCGGCCTCGGACGGCCTCAGCCGCGAGTTCGATCAGGGCAGAAACGACAATGTGTTGCGCTCGCCCTTTGCGCGCGCGTTCTTGGAGGGAGTCGACCGAAGGTGACGCCGCCTCGGCTGCTGGCGGCGCACTTTCCCGAGTGGGCATGGACGACTCGCTGGAAAATCGGATATCCGAGAGGCTCCACGCGGTTGACAGAGGCACCGGGCCACGGTAGAACTTGCACACATCGCGGATAGTCAACCCCGATCGCGTTGAGGGCGCCAGTACCCGTTCACCCCGCACGCTGGGGGAAAGGAAAGTCGCGTGACTCCGAGGCGCGTCCGACCGGGGAGAACCTCCCGCCTGCGATTCGCCACGCTCGCCGTCCTGGTGGCGCTCTCGGCGGCCGGCTGTACTCGTTCGGGTGAGGCGCCGCCACGGTCGGCTGACGTTCCGCTGTCCCGCTATCGCGTCGGGCTAGGACCGTGGGTAGGCTTCGGGCCTTTCTACCTCGCGCGAGAGAAAGGATTCTTCAAAGAGGCGGGAATCGAGGCGGAACTGATTGTCCTGACCGGCCTGGCCGAGCGCAACAGCGCGCTCAAGTCCGGGCGCATCGACGCCCTCGCCGCGCCGGTGGACTATTTCGTGCTGTCCGCCGGAAACCGGCTCGCAACCACGATTGTCATGGCGGTGGACGAGTCCGTCGGCGGCGACGGGCTGGTCGCCCGCAAGAACATCACCCGGGTCGAGGACCTCCGCGGCAAGCGCGTGGCATTTCAGCGCGGCTTGCCGGGCGAGTTCTTTCTGCGCGCGCTGCTCCAACAGCGAAACCTGAGCCTCGACGAACTGAAAGTTACGGATCTGCAGACGGCGGACGCGGGCGCGGCATTCATCGCCGGCAGGGTCGACGCAGCGGTCGTCTGGGAGCCGTGGCTGACGCGCGCTTCGGAACAGGGCAAGGGTCACGTGCTCGCCTCCACCAAAGAGCAGCCGAACCTCATCGTCGACTGCCTGGCGTTCAACAAGGATGTCGTCAGCCGCGCGCCGGGGGACGTGCAGAAGATGGTCGACGCAGTGCTGAGAGCCATCGACTACTGGAAGCAGAGTCCCGACGAGTCCAACCGCATCATGGCGCCGTACTTCGAGGTCGACGCGGCCAAGTACGCAGCCATCCTCAGGGGCGTCCGGTTCACCGATCTGGGCCGCAACCGTCAATATTTCGGGACCGAGCAGGCGCCTGGGCCGGTCTTCGACGTGGCCCGTCGCGCGTCCGACATCTGGATGGCTGGCAAGGCGATTGAGGTGCCGGTCATGCCGCCCACGATCATCACCACGAGGTTCATCGCGCAACGGGGGCATTGACATGGGAGACCTGAAGGTTTTCATCGCGAGCGCGAGCTCGGCGATGAATCTGGGAGAGGCTCTCTGCAAAGAGTTAAGGACCCGGACGAGAGCGAGAGAACGCTCGCGAAGCAACGCGCCTGCGACAGTCGACGATCAGCCCGAAGAACGACAGCCCGTGCACTGGCACGTGAGCCCCTGGTGGGACAACCGGAATGACGTTCAGAAAAAGGGACAACCCTTGCTCTACGGCCTCCTGGACGAGTGCAAGAAGGCCGACTTGGCGGTCATTCTGCTTACCGCCGATGACCTCACGAACAAGGGCGGAGTGGATGTGCTGGAGCCGCGTGACAACTGCATTTTCGAGGCGGGGCTCTTCATGGGCGGCCTTGGCCTCGACCCCCAGCGCAGCTTGATCATCACTTCGGTAAAACCCGACGCGCTTCCCAGCGATCTCCGAGGGATCGAGCCGATCGGATTTCCGCCGCCAACCCCCGAGCAGCTCAAGGACAAGCGGTGGTGCCGCAAGACGATGAGGCAGGTCGTCAAAGACCTCGAAGCGCAGGTCGAACGCTTGACGAAACCGCCGGCGCGACCCTCGCTGCCGATACTGACGCCCGACGATCTTCTCCGTCTGGAACGTCCCGAGCCAGGAGGAATGCTGAAGGTTGGCGGAGGGACCGCCGTTGTGATCAATACGACTCACCCCACGGAGACACAACAACCGTCACGAGCACGTCAAGTCGTGGCGAATATGGCCAAACGCGTCGAGTATGTCTATTTCTTCCGTGCCGAGCAGGACCATATCGGCGTCGTAATCACGCTTCTTCAATCCCTCGTTTCCGCTTACCTTGCCGAGGAAGGCTTCGCCGAACCGCAAAAGAAGCAGGCGGATGATATCTTGCGCGCACTCGAGGCCCTCGAGCCCAGATTGTTCATCCATTTCGTGCCCGATAATCGGGCACCACTGCTTTTCTGCGTTCACAATGCCGGAGACTACGATTCGGCTCGGTGTTATCTGCGCGATGTATCCCGCGACCGATTCTTCCTCTGGGCGGAGGGGAAGGATGCCTTCGCGGTTGCCGCCGATCTGCGAAAACTGCAGAGAATCGAGGACGATCGCGCGATCTTCTACCCCACTCAGTATTACGACCTCTACGGAAGCGATGGGTTGAACTTCCGTCAACGATTGAAGAACCGGTTGATATCAGAATTTCGCGACGTTCTCGGCGCAAAGGAGGAGAAGCTGGCAAGGTTGAAGGAGATCTGCTTTCTCAACCTCGTGTCGCCGAAGGAAGCGGCGAAAGAGCTCGACGTATCGGAAGAGAAGGTCATTCTGCTCATCCAAAACGGGCACCTTGCGGCTGAGAGATTCGATCGAGAACTCCACATCAAGCGGACGGTCCTCGACCGGTACATGTCGAAGCTTCGATCTGAGAGCCGCAATGGGGTTCAATCGCCACCTCGGCACCCCTGAGCCAACGCCGAATGCGCTTCGACTTCGCGGGTGGTAGCTGGTTCCAGCGTTGGATCCAGACACTCCCCTTTGTTCTGCTGCTCCTGCTGTGGACTCTCGTGAGCGGCCTGGACTGGATCGACCCCGTCTTTCTGCCAGGCCCCGCCTCGGTCGGGCGCGCGTTCGTGGCGCTCCTCTCGAGCGAGTTCCTGATCGGCCACCTGCTCCCGAGCCTCCTGCGCGTCGCTGCGGCATTCCTCCTGTCCGTGGCAATCGCGTTTCCCCTCGGCCTGCTCTCCGGACAGATCCCGCTGGTGGCAGAGCTCGTCGAGCCGCTCTGTGACTTCACGCGCTACCTGCCCGTCGCCGCTCTCGTACCCCTGTGCATCTTGTGGTTCGGGATCGATCACGGTCAGAAAGTCGCGGTGATCGCGCTCGGCGTCGTGTTCCAGCTGATCCTCCTATTCGCAGCCGACAGCGCATCGGTCCCGCACGAGCTGCTCGAGGCGGGCAGGACGTTCGGCTTGACGTCCGGCGAGATCCTGACGCGGATCGTGCTCCCCTCGTCGCTGCCCGCGATGTGGGACCACATGCGCATCGCGGCCGGCTGGGCGTGGTCGTATCTGGTGCTCGCCGAGCTGGTCGCCGGCAACATGGGCGTCGGCTATTTCGTGATCCAGTCGCAGCGGTTCCTCCAGACCGACCGCGTGTTCGCCGGGATTCTGTTCATCGGCATCCTCGGCTTGCTGACGGACTTCGGATTTCGCGCGACCGGACGGTGGCTGTTCCGATGGCGATAGTCCACCCTCTGCTCGAGTTCGATCGTGCGGGCAAGACGTTTTTTCCCGGCGGTAACCGCGCCGTTCGCGCCATCGAGAACGTCTCGTTCCAGCTGCAGCAAGGCGAGTTCGTGTGCGTGGTGGGGCCGTCGGGCTGCGGAAAATCCACGGTGCTGCGGCTGGCGGCCGGCTTGGAGACTGCGACCACCGGATCGGTGCAGTATCGCGGCCGGCCCGTGTCGGGCCCGGGTCGTGAGCGTGGCGTCGTGTTTCAGGCCTACAACGCGTTCCCCTGGCTGACGGTACGGGACAATATTGCGTTCGGCCTGTCCCGTGAGGCAGCCGAGACGTGCCGCAGTAGGGTGGACCACTGGCTCACGCTGACAGGATTGAGTGAATTCGCCGACAGCTTTCCGAAGGCCCTCTCCGGGGGCATGCGCCAGCGTCTGGCGCTCGCTCGAACGCTGGTCGTCGAACCGGCGGTGCTGCTGCTCGACGAGCCGTTCGGCGCGCTGGACGAACCCGTGAGACGCAGCATGCAGTCGACGCTCCTGGAAATCGTCGACCAGCTCGGGTGCAGCGTGATATTCGTCACGCACGACATCCGCGAGGCGATCCTGCTGGGTGACCGCGTGCTGCTGATGACCAATCGACCGGGGAGAATACTGGAGTCGTTCGATGTGGCGGCATCCAGACCACGGCCGGCGGCGTTTCATGAGTCGCCCGAGTTCGGCCGGCTGTACACGCGAATCCTCGGCCGCTTTCCCAGCACCCTGCCGACGCGAACGGGTGACCGCCCCGCGGGCGGGTGAGGTGGTACGGTGTGAACCGGGTGTCAGGCTGGCTCAACCTCGAATTGCGAGGCAGATGCCGAGCCAGCAGCGACAAGATGTGAACCCGCAGGCCACGACCGACGTCTGCAGCTCGATTCAGAATCTCTTTGGGATTCGCATGCGCATGGACTCTTTCCCGTTTGAGACAATCACGGTCCACTGAGAGCTCATGGTGCCGCCATGAAGCAACACCCTATACGCCCCCGGCTCGACGAGGCGCCAGCGACTCACACATTTCTCGAAATCCCCGAGTTCGACAAAGCGCGCGGCGTTCACGGGATCGTCAAGCCGTTTAATCGTCTCGACGAAGCCATCCGCCCTAACCGCCGCCACGTACATCCAATGCCCGAGAAAGTCGGCGCTGTTGGCAAGAGAAGTCAGGCGAATTCCGCAGGCCTCGATGGATCGTACAGCCAACCCCGTTTGGCTCTTGCGACAGCAGCACGCGCGCATCCTGGCCCACATTGTGGGTGCCAAGGAGAAAGGCCAAGACCATCGCAGTCAAGGAGCGCTCCGTCCTGTTCTTACGTTGTCCGGCTACCTCATGCCGTTCAGCCGCGAGCGGGCTCGCAGCGTTTCGTCAAGCGTCCCACGCGCTTGCGCCGCGCGCCGGCAGCGGCCTCCTGGAAGTGTTACGTGAGCCGCGTGAACCAATTCCTTCAATTCAGCAGATGAGGGCACGGGCCTCGCTGAACGATACTCGTTCGCGCGGCGTAGATGCGCTTCCACGTCGACTTTCAAACCCGGGGAGTTCGCGACACCGCCAGCTGCAAGCGAGTGTGGGACAGCTCGTTCGATTTGATTCGGTACAGCACATGTCGCCGCCGGGGCTCGGGAACGTTCGGATGATCGAAATCGTCGGCGGGCCAGTGGACCATCCCTATGCGTTCCATCACACGACGGGACCGACCGTTCTCGGGAACGGTGAATGAGACGACTTCGGCCAAATGCAGGTGCTCGAAGCCGAAGACAACCGCCGCGCGGCCCGCCTCGCTTGCGTAACCGTGTCGCCAGTGTTCGACCGCGAGTCGCCAGCCGACCTCCACACACGGCGTGAAATGGGCCTGAAACCTCGGTATCGAGAGGCCGACGAATCCTGCGAATGGCACAACGCCGGGAATTTCAACAGCCCAGAGACCAAAGCCGTGGTCATCGAAGTGCTGTTCAATCCGATCGACCAGCGCGTCACTCTCCTTGCGGTCGAGCACGCCAGGGAGATACTCCATGACGCGGGGATCGGCATTGAGGCCGGCGAAAGTCCCCCGATCTGCCGTCACCCACCGCCGGAGCAGCAGTCGTGGTGTTCGCAGCTCTCGTGGCGCTGTCATCCCTGCTCGCGCGGACGGTTTGTTATGGGCGTGCTACCTGTCTGCCCAACGCTCGCGTTCAGCGGCGCCCCGCCGGGCACGACGGGATCAGCCACCCCAAGGCTCACGAGCACAAGGGTACTCGTCAGATACCAAGTCATGACGAATAGAAGGAGCGGCCCAAAACACCTGGGCCTGACTGGTGGCGGCACGCGAACAAACGTGAGGCGAGTGGTTCCATTCGCCGTTTAGCTGGAGCCCTCGGTCCGATCGACATTGTTGGTCCTCGCGAGATCGCTGCGGATTGAGGCAATCTCCTCCGAGATTTTGTCCAGAGCCGCGGGAATCTTTTGAAGTTCGTAGTGTGTCCGAGGCTCTTCGCGATCGTGCCGCAACGCTGACCGCTCGTGCTCAGCGGTGACGACGAATTCGCGGACGAGAACATCTCCAGACGCATTCCTGAAATGAAGAACGCCTGCGGCGGTGGTATTGGGACACGCGTCAAAGAACTGCTTCGTCTCACCCAGCGCAACCGACGTGCTTTCGCCGGGAACGAGGACCGCCAGTTTGCCGCCGTCTCCGATGGACACCATGTGCCCGTCCACCGTGTGGAGGGGAACCTTCCAACTCAAGGTGAGATCGTGTGCGGCTGTCTGGCCCTTGTTTGTTAAACGAAATTGCGCCACGCCGTACCGGCTTCTCACATCAATGGCGGGCTGCGGATTCGGTTCGAGGGCGTCCTCTTGAAGCTCGGTGACTCGCTGGGTCGTCCAAGCGGAGATCACGGCGGCGATGACCGCAAGCACGGCTGCAAGGGTGGCCCAAGCGTCCGGATTCCGCGCTCCGACTTCACGAAGAGAGACGCCCGCAACCGCGACCGCAATGGCCGCCGACGCGAGGAGACCCCAACGCGTGAGCCGTCGTTCAACCCTCATCGGTAGTTAGATTCGGTGAACGCGCTGCGTTTCAGCCGCGGCGGTTCATGATGGCACCGGCCGCCACCGCTGCGAACGCCGGTTAGCCGCGATCGTGGTCAGGGTTTCGAGTGTCAAGAGCTTGTCCAGCTGACAGCTAATTGACTTGACTAACTCGCACGTTGACCCGATACCTCACCTGAGCTGGATTGTCAACTTCACCGGATCAGCGGCTACGCTTCGGCAACGTCGTTCTTCCCTCGATGCCGTGGATGAACTCCGGTGACTTCCCGCTGTCAGCGGTCAGTGCTGCCAGCAGCTTCGATATGTGCTCCCGATCCCTGTCGAGTTCCTCGAATTCTCTGTCAAGCCACTCTCGTCTTCGATCGCGCTCCTCCACCTTCGAGTCGAGCACTCTCGTGAGGCTGGCCCGTTGCGATACGTCGACCGTCTGTCTGAGTTCATCCCTCAGTTCCGTGATGCGTGTCGTCATTTCCACAAGAGCCATGACTTCCTGGAAGGTGATCACCTCTCGAAGACGACTTTACAGGTCAAGCCGGTCGGGTCATCGCCTTGTCGGCCCGCAGCCGGACGGCCGCCAAAGCAGATGATGCAGCCGTCGGACAGCGCCTCGCCGATGGCAACGACCCCGCCGACGAAAGCCGCCGAAGTCACTGACGGAAGAACGTTTGGGAGGTTGGTAGCGGCACAGGATTCGAACACCGTCCCGTGGCTGAGGAACGCAGGCGGAGACCTCAGCACTCGCATCGCCAATGGATCGCTCGCCTTATCCCCCGCGGTGATCCTGTCAAATCCGATTTCACCTATGCCGTAGATAAGTCCTGCAAGGATGAGCCCTCCGACCCAAATTGACCAACTCTGTGCGGAACGACCGTCGTCCACGGCGACAGTATCCGAAAGCGTTGCGCCCGCAAATGCGAGACGTCCGGCAAGCAGCTCATACACCACGCAGCCAAACGCCCAGATGTCGGTGCGTTGTCGACCGACCGGCCGCGCGCCTGCTCCGGACTCATGTAGGCGGCCGTCCCCAGAATCATGCCGTCACGTGTCCCGGCAGCCGTGGTCGTCGGCAACTCGTCCGCGATCGCCCCCTCGCGGGAGAACATTTGGCGAGTCCCAAGTCGAGGACCTTCACCACGCCGTCGGCCCGTAGCTTGCCGGCCTCAGATCGCGGTGGATGATGCCCTTCCCGTGCGCGGCGTCACGCGATCTGACGTGCGATCGGCAGCGCCTCGCCAGTCGGCATGGGCTTGGAACCTCCCCATTTCCGGCACGGCAGCCTGAGAGAGTTATGAGCGCGCGCCGCTTCCGCCCGACGGCGACGTGATTCACGTCATCGTCGAGCAGAGGCGCGAGTAACGCTGCGGCGCCTTGAGCGTCGCTCTCGACGGGCGAACCAGACCTCAGTCATTCTCGTGGCCGCGGAACAGGACGATGTCCCACGTCGTTCGTGAGCGCGAGAACGCGATCCGCTTGCCGTCCGGCGACCACTCGAAGTCCTCGATCCGGTAGTCGTCTTCAGGGAAGCGCGTCAAAAGGTAGGGCGCCGCGCCGTCGAGCGTCTGCACCCAGATGTTCGAGAGGATGGAATACGCCAGGCCCCGCCCGTCCGTCGTCCATTGCAGCGCAAACGGCCTCCGCGCGACGGGGAGATCCCGCCTCGACGAACAGTCCGAGATCGAACAGATCGTGATGATGGATTTGCGATCTTCGCCGAGCGACACGAACGCGACGGATTTGCCGTCCGGCGAAGGCACGGGCTGGTAGGCGTACACGTTCGCAAGCTGCCGCGGCTTGCCGCCGTCGAGCGGCAGCACCCACGCAGACTGGACTCCGCTCTCGTTCGACAGGTAAATGGCGTACCTGCCGTCAGGCGTGAGGCTCACCCGGCCGGCCGCCGACGCACCCACTTCTCTGGCTCCCCTGCCGTCACCATCCGCGCGCCAGATGCCGCGGCGGCCGTTCTCGACCCTGGAGAAGACGATCGTCCGACCGTCGCGGGTCGCGGCTGGCGAGTACGCGTTGGCGATCAGTTCCTCGGGATTCGACTCCCCGTGCTTCAGCGCCCACACGGCGGGCCGATTGTCGGCGGGGGAGAGCAGCGCATACAGCAGGCGGTCGCCGGCCCACGACAGCTCGACTCCCACGAACGGCGTCGGCGCGACCATCTGCGTCGGCTCGCTCGACCTGCCCTCCAGGACCGAGATGCCGACGCGGTAATCCCATCGCGCGACGGCGATGGATCGGCGATCCGCACTCACGCTGAAGCTGGCGTAGTTGGTCAAATCGTTCGTGAGACGTGACCAGTCGCCCGCCGGATACGACAAGACCCAGAGCTGGCTGACCGCGTCCTTGGCTCCGATCAGGCTCAGAAGCAGACGGCCCGAGTCGAGCCATTCGATGCCGTCCGCGCCGCCTCCGTCTCGGAGCGGAATCGACCGCTCCGTGCCGGCCGCGACATCGAGGAAGATCGCCTGTCGCGTCACGCTGCCGGCAGCCTGGTCGAATCCGATTACCGCAAGCGTCTTTCCATCGGGAGACCATGCGGGGTGGATGCCCGCTCCCTGGCCGCTCGGAGTGCCGCGGCTGTCGAATGACAGGAACTGCGCGGGCAGGCTGCGAGTCGCCAGCGGACGCTCGGTCGTGCCGTCCGCGTCGCCGACGACAACTGTGGACGCGCCGTCGAAACCCGCCCGGACGAACGCGAACCGCCGGCCATCGGGCGACCACCCGATCGGGCTGTTCACGTTGTCGATGAGCCTCCTCGGGCTGCCCCCGAGGAACGGCACGCGCCAGAGCGTCATCGCGCCCGTCTTCCCACGCACGAAATCGACGAAGGCGCCATCCGGCGTCACGGTTGCAGCCTGGATCGTCAGGCCCGGCTGCGCGGGAACGATCTCGACATCGCGATCGGTGCCGAGCTGGCGCATGCGAAGGCTGCGGTTCACCCCCTCGCGCCGCACGTAGACCGCGTACTTGCCGTCGGGAGACAGCGCGGGCCGCCACGCGTTGCCGGTCGCGGTGACCTGTGAGACCTGCAGGTTCTGCAGCAGCCGGTTGGCGCCGCCGCCGGACGGAGAGCCGCGGGGCCACCACACGAGGGCCGCGGCCGCGGCCGCCACGACGAGAGCGGCGAGGCCGACGACCAGCGCCGGCCGACGGCGTCCGGGCTCTTCTGCGAGGCCTTGCGCACCGGCGGAGGGGCTCGTGCGAGCGCCGCTCGACTCCGCGGCTGCCGCTCCCGAGGACCGCGCGGCTGGTCCGCGCAGTGTGCTATGGCCCGGCTCGAGTTCCCGGTTGAAACGGCGCAGATCGGCGCGCAGCTCGGCGGCCGTCTGGGTGCGATCCCGCGGATCCTTCTCGAGTGTCTTCAGGATCACGTCTTCGAGCCGCTGGGGCACGTCGCCGCACAGATGCCGCGGCGGGATCGGCGTATCCTGCAGAATCGCGGCGGCGATGACGGCGCCCGTCTCGCCCGCGAACGCGGGACGCCCGGTCACCATCTCGTACATGACGAGTCCGAGCGAGAAGAGATCGCTTCGCGCGTCGAGAGGCTGTCCGCGGAGCTGCTCAGGCGACATGTACGCGACCGTTCCCAGCGCTACGCCCGCGTCGGTGAGGAGCGACTCGGGCGGCCTCGTCACGTCTCCCGTCGCGACCGGCGCCGCCGCCATGCGCACCGCCTTGGCGAGCCCGAAGTCGAGGATCTTCGGGCCGCGCTCGGTGAGAAAGATGTTCGCCGGCTTGATGTCGCGGTGGAGGACGCCCTTGCCGTGGGCGGCGTCGAGCGCATCGACGAGCGCGAGCGTGACGTCCGCCACGGTCGCGACGTCCAGCGGCCCGCGTGCGAGGCGCTGCTGCAGCGTCTCGCCCTGGAGCAGCTCCATCGCGATGAAGGGCGGATTGGTGCCGACGTCGTAGATGGTGCAGATGTTCGGGTGGTTCAGGGACGCCGCGGCGCGCGCCTCACGCTCGAACCGCTCGATCGCCTCGCGGCTGGACTCGAGCCGCTCGGAAAGGGTCTTGATCGCGACGACGCGGTGGAGCCGTGCGTCCTCCGCCCGGTAGACCTCGCCCATCCCGCCGGATCCCAGCGGGGACACAATCGCATAGGGGCCGAGCCGCGTGCCGGGCTGCAGGGCCATGTGGGGATGGGGCGATTATACGTCCCGTCCGGCGTACGGAAACCGATTCAGGATCGCCCGCCGTATGTCTCACCCCCGGGTGCTGGAAGCACTCCGCTCCGCAGTTCTGTGGTTGACAATATATCCGTAACGGATATATGGTCGCCAGGTGGTCAAGAACGTCCAAGCCCCGCTGACTCCGGCGGTGCTGCACATCCTTCTGGCCCTCGCCACGGAGGTGCGGCATGGCTACGGAATCATGAAGCAGGTGGAGTCAGACTCCCAGGGGAAGGTCAGGATGGGCCCCGGGACTCTCTACGGCTCGCTCGGCCGGATGTTGGAGGCTGGGTTGATTCGCGAGCGCGAGAAGAGAGTGGACCCCGAGTTGGATGACGAGCGGCGGATCTACTACGGGATCTCCGCCCTGGGACGAACCACGCTTGCGGCTGAACTGCAGCGATACCGTGACGTCCTGGCGGTCGCCCGCAGGTCAGCGCATGCCCGGAGCGGCTTCGTACATGGCACCTGAACCCTCCCTGCAGCGTTCTCGTGCCTGGTACGCGAGGCTACTTCGCCTCTACCCGACGCAATTCCGGGAGCGCTTTGGCGAAGGCATGGAGCAGACCTTTGCCGACAGTTGCCGGCGGCGTCGAACAGCGGGCATGGGTCTGTTCGGCTTCGTCATCTGGGTGTTCGCAGAGACCTTCACGGCGATCATCAGAGAACACGTCACGCGCTTGAGGACGAACGCAATGAGAGACGACATACGTTTCCTGAAGACCGTCAAGTACGCCGCCACTGCTGTTGGCGTCTTGCTGGTGGCCGGAATCCTGACCTTGATGGTCCTCGCCCGTGGAAGAACAGGGGACGACGGAGACATTGCAGGCGTTGTCGCGCCAGCCTTGTTACTCACGTGCGTATCGGGCGTGGTTGCGGTCGTTGCGGCTGTCCGTCAGAAGCGCGCGCAGCGGCGCCTGCTGCACCCGTAGCTTTCTGGCATGGGCTCGCTCGTTCGGAAGGAGGCCCGGAGGCCGCACAACGCGGTGACGTCACCCTCACGTTCGACCACTTCTGTGAATCAACTCGACAAGCACATTTCGACGCGAGCTAGCGAACCGAGAGACATCCCGGCCAGACGTGGGTTCGACGCCGGCGAAAGAGCAGGCGCGATCGGTGCAATCCGGTTCGCGATTGCTCCGTAATTACGGGAGGCGAGTACAGCACCAAGCAGCGCTTAGAGTCTCTGACGGAGATTCCTCCTCTGAAGCTGGGCGGAAACTTGACGCGGTACAGATAGGCAGCGGCCCGGCTCTGCTGACCTGCACCTCTGCTGGATCTGCAGGTCAGCCATTCGCTCGGTGACCTGCGAAACAACGGAGATCCCAACGCGCGTTTCGACGCCCTCAGATCGGCGATGCGGCGGAATGCTTCTTCCAGAAACGGACCGAATCATTCGGTCTGTTTTCGCGGCGTCGGCTTCGAGTGCGACCCCGTGGCCGCTGTTGTCCAGTCGTTGTCCGTCGCCTGCTGAATATGTCGTCAGCCCCGAATGATTCTCCGTGGAAGATTCGCTGAATAGCCGCAGGTATCAGCAGATGGCCGCGCACGACGAAGTCGAGTTGTCGGTCGTCGAGCCATCATTCGGCCCTGGTGAGCCATCCGGCTCCGGGCGCCATCGCGCCACGATGTAGCAGTCCGAAGCCCACCCAAACGCGGCTCGTGCGGTCCGTCATGCGGATCGTCAAGAGCAGGCTGCTGTATCTCGATCACATCGTGGGTCGGGGACGGATCTGTGGGACGCACGCCGGTCGCTCGCGACGAGCGCGACCTGGTTGTCGGTGACGGCGTGAGGTGATCTCATTTCCCTACCGCGACACGCCGTAGGGCGGATCCGAGATGCTGTCGATCTTCCAAATCTCACCCGTGAGGGTGACGACATAGGCGGTGTTCCCGATTACCTCCAGTGACGTGGGGAGATTCAGACCGTCCGTGACGACGCTGAAGGTGCCATCCTCATCGACCTCTACGAGGGAACCGGTGTTTGGCAGGGCAGGAGCACCGGGGGCTCCGCCTCCGAACGTGCCCTGCGAGAGGGCGAAGAGCGTCCGGCCACGGCCAAATTCGACATCCACGAGCAGCGGCGCGCCAGACGCGACCTCCGTCACAATCGGAGATTTCGGCCCGAACCAGACGACCTTTCCGTCTTCCGGCAAGTGCGGGACGGGGCCAGCCTCGGCCATGTACACGCGGTTCCCCCACACCGCCAGCCCGGTCGGGACAATGTTGTCGAACGGCATGAACTCGGTGACCTCGCCATCAAGTGTGACGCGAAGCACGCGGTTGTGGTGCCCATCAGTGACGAGAAACCCGCCGCGGTAGGTCTCCAGCGCGTACTGAACTCCTGTCGGGACGTCAAACGCGGTCTCAGGCGGATTCTGCAACGCGAACTCTCCGATATCGGCAATGACCGTAAAGCTGTTGAGACCGTCGACTCGGTAAATCCCGACAACGTCATCGCCGCCAATATCAGAGCCGACGAGCGTGACCAGTACGTACGCGGTGCTGCCAATAAATTCGACATCGATTGCGCCGCCTATGGGGAAAATCCGCGTCGGGAGACCACTGGCGAACGTCGTGACCTCGCCAGTGCTCGGATCCACACGAGAGATCCTGCCGGCTGCGCCTTCTGTCACGTACAGCGCACCATCGGGGCCGATGGTGCTGCCCGAGCCACCCTCAAGGCCGGTGACTAGCAGCACGGCACTGGCCTGCCCAGCAGGTGGTTGAGCGCTTACTGCCAAGGGAGCGATCAGCGCCGTGAAACACGCAGCGAACAACAGCGTTAGTGCGGAACCCATCGGACCCTCCTTCAGGCTACTTACGCGGCGTTCGCGACCGCCAGCCCATGGCAGCCGTACACTCTACGTCAAAAGACTTTTACGCAGCGAAAGGTCCTCTAATCGACATGGGCAGCTCCGCAGTATTGCGGGTTCTCCTCGCGGTCAGGCCCCAATGGCACCGTCCGATCAACCACAGCAAACAGAGGCCGGGACGGCTGTTCCCCAGAGCACCTCGATGTTGGCCAGGTCGAAGAGCCTGACGACCTCGGCTTGGGCCGCAGGCGGCGACAGTCGCGGATAGGTTGGCGTAGTTCTGTAGGATGACCAGCACAGTGCCGCGAACTGGTGGCGCGCCGCCGCCGGTCGGCAGGAGCGCTACTGGGCACCGGATCGTCCAAGCCACTCGACGAGACGTCCTACGAATCGCCTGCGCTCGCTCAGGGGAGGATGGTTATCTTCGTTGATGGCGACGCCGAACCGGTCGCGGTTGTAGCGGCCAATCTTTTCGAGTGCCGAAGTCAGCCGCTTGGGGGCCAACCCCACGCGCTGTAGCGTGATAACGGCGAAACCGTCGCACAGCAGTTCCAGTCTCCGCAAGGACGACTGACTGTTGTCCCGACGCCCCTGGAAATACTCGAGCCAAAAATACTCGTGGCCGACCTCATGCGCCACAAGGGCCTGAAGCTCCTCGGCGTCGAGCAGATCGAGCGCCCGTTCCGAGACCAGCACGACCGCGCGACCGTGCAACGCAACGACGGCCTCGGGCACCTCGATGACCTTGATGACCTTGATGACGTAGACCGCTTCGCGTTGATGCAGCTCAAGTACGCGCCGCACGGCGCCGAGCTTCTTCAGCTGAGCGCGATCCAGGTCGCGCAGGTCACCTGCCGGTGGCAGCATGGCCAGAATGCGCCCCCGCTCGGAGTCGCTCACCGGTGCGGGACGGGCGGAATCGAAGAGCTTGAGGATTTCACCGCCATCGTGTCGGGTGAAGTAGTGGAGAGCCGGTTCCAGCGCCGAGTCGTCCTGCGCCGACACGGCCGGGACGGCGGACACGAGAATCGCCGCGATCCAGATCGTCAGGCGATTGCGACCTTGCGTCTTGGAGACCATGGCCCAAGCCTGGGGCGCGGGCCATGAGGAGGTCCTTTGCGGGTGATGGTGTTTTCCGGAGCAATCCGAAAGGAATATCTTTAAGGCGACCGACCGTCACGATTTCCGAGTTCGGAGAAGCGGCCATGACCGATCGACGTCTCGTCTACGAGTTTGGCGAGTTTCGCCTCGATCCAGTGGCGCGCGTGTTCACTCGTCAGGACCAGCCGGTCGCCCTACCTCCGAAATCGTTCGACCTGCTGATGCTGCTGGTGGAGAGGCGAGGGCGGGTTCTGAAGCGCGGCGAACTGATCAGTGAGCTTTGGCCGGACACGATTGTCGAGGAGGCCAACGTCACGTTTCAGGTCTCGACCGTGCGCAAGGCGCTCGGCGAAGACGGCTCGAAATGGATCGAGACCGTGCCGAAGCACGGGTACCGATTTACGGCCCCCGTTCGCGAAGTCCGGTCAGACGGCACGCGGGACGGTGAAGCGCTGTCGGTGCCGCCGGCGCCTCGCGCCCGGCTCGGCCCGGCGATGTGGCGGTGGATGGCGATCGGATTCGGGCTCGTCGCGGTGGCAGCGGCCTTCGTCTTCTGGTACACCTCTCGTCCCGATGCCCCGGTCAACCGTGAGACCCGGCTGGAACCGGTTCCATTGACCAGCTATCCCGGCTACGAGGCAGAGCCCACGCTCTCTCCGGACGGGTCGCAAGTGGCGTTCACGTGGGACGGCGAGAACCAGGACAATTTCGACATCTACGTCAAAGCGATAGGCGCGGAGCGGCCGCACCCACTGACCTTGGATCGCGCACGGGACGGGAGCCCGGCCTGGTCGCCCAACGGAACCCGGATCGCCTTCCTTCGGGACAAGCCCGGAGGCGGCTCCGAAGTCCGCCTCATCCCTTCCACCGGCGGAGCCGAGCACGTGATCGGCGAGGTGCAGGGCCTGGCCCACCAGGGGCTCTCGTGGTTTCCCGACGACCGTTCCCTGGCCGTCGTGGATCGATCGTCGCCCAAAGAACCTCTCGGGATCTTCCGTCTGAACATCGAGACCGGCGTGAAGACGAAGCTGACTTCGCCCTCCACCCACGACATACAGCCGGCCTTGTCGCCCGACGGCCAAACCCTCGCCTTTATACGGCAGCTCACCGGCCCGCTGGTTGGCGCTTTCGTGCACGTCGTTTCGGTCGCTGGGGGCGAGCCGAAGGTGGTCGCCCCAACCAGCGTCAAGAGGAGGGGTCGAACGGCCTGGATTGCCGGCGGGAAGGAGATTCTTTTCGGCGCGGTGCCTCTCTGGGAGGACGGAGGTCAGCCGAGGCCATCCTCGTATGGAAGAGCGAGTACCACGTTGTGGCGCGTCCCTGCCGGCGGCGGGCAGGCCCGCCCTCTGGCGGGAAGCGAAGGGGCGGTGGACGTGGCCGTGTCGCGGGACGGACTCCGCCTCGTCTATTCGCAGGGGACGAGCGACTTTGACACCTGGCGGCTCGATCTCCGGCAGGGGCGACCGACGGGAGAAGCACAGACCCGATTCGCCCCGTCCACTGAGGACGACTTCAATCCACAGTTTTCTCCCGATGGCAACCGAGTGGCGTTCACGTCGTTTCGAAGCGGCCAGCCCGAGATCTGGGTCGTCGACGGGCAGGGCAGGCAGCCGGTCAAACTGACCGCTCTCGGAAGGGAGGGATCCGTCGCTTGCCCGCGGTGGTCGCCGGACGGAAAGGCGATCGCGTTCGACTTCACCGCGAATCCGGCCCAGAAAGGTGGGATTAACGCGGACATCTACGTCATCAGCGCTTCGGGAGGCACGCCGAAGCAAGTGACGAGGTCTCCCGGGATCGACTCGTTGGCGAGCTGGTCGATGGACGGGCGCTTCATCTACTTTGGGTCGAACCGGGATGGCCAGATGCAGGTGTGGAAGGTGCCGGCGAGCGGGGAGGAACCGGGGAACGCACGGCAAGTCACTCGCGGGGGTGGGTTCAGAGCGATCGAGGCAAGTGACAGATACGTGTACTTCACGAAGAGAATGTCGGGCGCACCGAATCCGCAGAACGCCGTCTGGAGGATTCCGGTCGAGGGCGGGGACGAGGAGGTCGTCGTCGAGGGGATTCGCTCCTCACACGGCAACTGGGACGTGACTGCAAAGGGCCTCTACTTCGTCGACGAGGAGCCCTCCTCTTCGGGAACGAGCTGGGTCGTCCGTTTCCAGGGGTTCGATCGGGGCCACGCGACCGAGGTGGCACGGCTCCGGTACCCTCCCTTCCTCGGCGGACCTGCCCTCAGCGTCTCGGCGGACGGCCGCTGGATGCTCTCCACACAGAGCCAGGGACAATTCGACCTGATGTTGGTCGAGAGCTTTCGCTGATGCAGGCCGCGTTCTGAGCGACTCTTTCCAACGCCAGAACGACGGCATCCGCTCCAAACGCCGCGTCGATTCTCAGAACTGGAAGCGCAGCCCGAGTCGTATCTGTCGCTCGCCGCTCCCGGCATCGGTGCGTCCGTCGGCGCCAACCGAGTAGGTGTAGCCGAACGTGCCGCTGCCGACATTCGCATCGGGGTTGCCCCACTTCGGCGTGTTCGTCAGATTGAAGAACTCGGCCCTGAACTCGAGCCGTCTGTCGCCCCCTCCAACCGGGAAGCCGCGAAAGATCGAGAAGTCGATGTTCTGGTACCCGGGTCCGCGAAACTGGTTGCGGCCGGTGTTGCCGACCACGACGCCCTGCGGCTGGCTGAACGGCACCGGGTCGAAGAAGGGACCATCGTCGCCGTGGTGGCCGAGGATCGTGTACTCGCCATTGAGATTCGCCGTCTGCAAATTCCCGGGCATGTTCAGCTGCGCGCCGCTCGCGGTGATCGTGAACGGCGTCCCGGAAACCGCGCTGTAGATCCCGTTGACCTGCCAGTCGCCGAACATGGCCCCAACCACCTTGTTCCCGGCGGTGGTCGTCTTGTACGGCAGCTCGCAGACGAACGCCATCTGGAAAATGTGGGGCCGATCGTAGCCGGCGAGCGCGTAGTTCTTCTCCCGAAGGCTCGGCGCATTCCACATCAACTGGCTCCACCCGTCCTCGTCCACTTCGTTCGTGGCCCGTGAGAGCGTGTAGACGCCCTTCAGCAGCAGGCCGTTCTTGAACGGCCGGTTGATGGCCACCTGCAGCGAGTGATAGCGTGACTTGGTGAACGGACCCCAGAGCAGCAGCGACTGATTGCCTCGGATCGACGCGAGCGGCTGGCTGGCGGAGCCGCCGCCGGGCACGTCCGAGGCGTTCGCGTCGATGTCCGTGAAGCCGCCGTTCTTGGCGGTGCCGACGTAGGCGACGTCCACGGACACGTCCCAGGGCAGCCGCCGCTCGAACGCGACGTTCCACGAGTGGATGCGGCTGCGCGACAGGTCCGACGCTGGTGTCCGCATCAGGTAGTCGGGCGTGAGCGCCAGGCGACCCGAGCTGAGATCCGGACCGACCACGTCAGCGATGCCCTCCTCCAGCGTCGTCTGCCATCCGTATGGTTCGGTGGCGAAGTACGCCGCCGCGATCGACAACGGGTAGAAACCGCGCACGGGGCGCGAGAACGGCAAAGGGTTGTAGGTGATCCCGTATCCGCTCCGGATCACCGAGTTGGCGTTCAGTCGATAGACAGCGCCGAGGCGGGGCGCGAACAGGGTCTTGCTCACCGAGAGGCCGAGATCCTCCGGCACGTCGCCCCTGCCGCCGAGCAGGACGGTGGGGCGAAGGACGCCCGACGCATCAGGCGTGAGCGCGCTGGTGTTCTGCGCCAGGCTCCGTGTGCTCGCCAGATCGTTTGCGCCGAGGACGCGCTCGATGCCCCGGTCGGCGCGCGTCACGAGCGGGTAGTACTCGTAGCGCAGGCCGAGATCGAGGGTGAGCTTCTTGTTCATCTGCCAGCGGTCGCGCGCGTACATACTGTGCTGCCACTCACGCGTCGTCATGAGTTCGTGCTGGACGCTCGCGGCGGCGACATCCACGAGGCCGAGCAGCAGGGACGCGTAGGCGTTATAGATGTTCGGATCCTGCTCGCCGCCGTTGAGCGCGGTGGCGTTAATCGCGGCCTGCATGAACCCGCGGGGCCCCGCGCCGGCCGGCTGCCAGTGGTCCATCCGCAGCTTGTTGACCTGGTATCCGAATCTCAGTTCGTGGGCGCCCTCGAGCTTCGTCATGCTGCTCGCAACCGAGTACGTCCGCTCGTCGCGCTCCACCGGAGCCCATCCGTTGAGGCTGCCGATCGTTGAAAAGCCGCACCAGCAGCCGCACTGGATGAGAAGACGGACGAACGACGCACTCGGGCAGCGCATGAGGACCGGCGGAATGCCGCCGTAGCGACGATCGCCGGCGAAGTTGGTCCCGCCGTTCATGCCTGGAATCCCGAGGACCTCCCGCCCGAAGTTGCCCAGGGCGATGTCGCTCTCCTCCGCCGTCTGCGTCATCCTGGAGATCCCCAGCGTCGCGTCGAATACCGTGGTGGAGTTGATGGTCCACGTGTCGCCGAACGTGTACTGCTGGACCGTCGTGTCGCCCGTGAGCGCCCCGTCGTACCCGAGGAACGGCTGCGGCGCTTTTACGTCGGCCCGCATGCGCGAGTACTTGCCCCATGCCTGGTTCGAGGGCGAGTGGTTATAGTTGATCTTGAAGTCGTAGTTGTTCCGGTCGAACGTGCGATCCTGCTGGCGCACGAAGTTGCGGCGAATCGGCACGCCCCCGACGTTCCCGCTGGCGGTGCTGGCCGTCGGGAGGTTGATGTCGGGATACAGGGCCTGGATCTTCTGCGCGATCGGGCTGATGAGCGCCGCGGGGATCCGATTGCCCGGGAACGGCTCACGGCCGGTCCCGTTTGAATTGCCCGTGAACGGGTTGTAGATGATCTGCAGGCTGCCGTCCCCGTTGAACGCCTGGCTGAAATCGCCCGCGCGCAACGCCGCTGGTGGCACGTCGTAGAAGAACTGTTGCGGTGTCCTCTGGAACTGCCCTTCCCACGCCCCGAAGAAGAACAGCTTGTCTCTCGAGATCGGCCCGCCAAGCGTCGCCCCGTCGATGTGGGCGCTCGCGTCGGGCTTCTCGGTCGCGAAGTACGGCCTCGCGTTGAAGTCCTGGTTGTTGTAGAAGGCGAACGCGGACCCCTTTAACGCGTTGGTGCCCGACTTGGTGACCACGGTGATCGCCGCGCCACCCGCGTTGCCCTGCTCGGCGTCGAAGTTGCTCGTGCTGACGTTCACCGTATCGATCGTCTCCGCCGGAGAGACGTACATCGTGTGGTGCGGCAGAAAGATGTTCAGGTTCTGTGCGCCGTCCGTGCGGGTGCCGTTGCTGTTGGCGTCGAGCCCGTTCACGTACGGATTCAGCGCGCGACCCGGTGTGTCCACCTCGCTGTTCCGCATCCGCCCCGGCGTCGCGCCGGGCACAAGGTTGAGGAGCGACTGGTAATTGCGGTTCTGCGGGAGCGGCAGTTGGGTGATGGCCACCGACGGGAGCTCGGTGTGCGTGTCGGCCTTGTCGGTCTGCAGCAGCGCCGGTTCCGAACGCACGGTCAGGGTCTCGCTCAGTCGACCGATGTCGAGGGCCGCGTCCACGCGACTGACCGTGTTCACGGTCACCGGCACCGCGGTCTTCACGAACGCCTTGAAGCCCTCCAGAGACACCTTCACGTCGTACGTGCCAGCCAGCACGTTGGCGAAGGTGTAGCCGCCAACCTCGTTCGTGACGGTCGAGCGGGTCAGGTTGTTATCCCGGCTGGTGATGGTCACCGTGGCGCCTGGCAACGCCGCGCCGGTCGAATCCTGGACGTTGCCGACGATGCTGCCGTACAGCACCTGCGCGCGCGCCAGCGGTGCCGTGAGGCACGCGCCTGTGACGACCATCACTGCGACACGTACGAACCTCGTCCACTCGCTCACTGCGCTTTCCAGGGTAGGGGCCTTCAACCACGCGACAACCGCCCCGAGTCCTCTGCTCGCGGGTACGGAGACCAGACTGTTCGCAGGGCAGAACCTACTCTTCCAAGGCGAAAAAAGCAACGGATTCGGCGTGATCCCGGAAGCGAGGACATGCATCGCGCCGGCCAGCGTTCCCCAGAGACGAGCGAGTATCGTCGTCCGGAGGTCATGGAAACAGGCGCGGCGGCGCGAGATGCGCGAGGAAACGGGTCTCGAGGTCCGCGTAGGGCGCCAGTTGTGCATCGCGGAGAATTTCTTCACGTACAGGGCGACGTGCACGTTCCACGAGATCTTGATGTGCTTCGAGATGAGCACGCCATCGTCTGCGGCGGTAGTGGATCAGCGTTTCGAGGGGAGCAACGGCAGTGCCGTGCTGTCGGCCGTGGACGGCCAGGACAACGATGTCGTTGCCGGCGACGCGGAAGTAGACAGCGTCAGGAAACCTGTTCAGAATCGCACGCCGCGTTTCGGCTCGCACCAGCCGAAACTGCAGCGGGTCGTAGGCGATGCGTTCGATCGTTTCGTCCAGCGCTGCGCGGAACACGGCGCCAAGCCCAGGCCGCCGACCTTCGTAGCAATCTCGTGTTTCGAAGACTTCGGCCTCAGCGCCTCTGGCCGGAACTAACGCGGCGGCTCACTCTCGATCCAGCAGCTTGCGGCGGACTTCAGCCCAGGGAATTGAGGACTCGGGCCACTGAACGTGCTCCATCCAGCGCCGATCCAGCTCCGCAGCCTGCTCGGGCGTCAACTCGAGCTCGCCCTCACGCTCGGCCTGTGACCTTCCGGTTGCCTACGTCGTTCTCAGTAGGTTTCGTGCGCAAAGTCTCAAGTTTTTCAAGTCCTGGAGGACCGTCCCTAATCACCAACGCTGACGACCTGACCGGCCTACACGATCCGCAGGGCACCGAGAACTTCGGCGAGCAGGCGCAGCCCTTTCACACGGTTCGTGCGGGCGACCGCGATCACGACAGCTGCGGGTTCCGGAAATTTTGACGCTCACCTTTCCGGAAATTCTGGCGCCCTGACTTCCGGAAATTCTGGCCGTTTTGAGCAGACCCCGTCGGGTCCCAGACTCGCTGCACCAAGCAGCGAGGGAAAGGATGATCGACATGCTCAAACGGCACGAGATTCAAGTTCTGCGACGCGCCGGTCACAGTCAAGTCGACGTGGCTCGGCTCGCCGGCGTCGCACGTCGCACCGTTCAACGCATCGACACTGAAGCGACCGTTACGGACATCGATACGGCGCGTGAGCGCGAAACGCGCAGCATCGGTCGGCCGGCGAAAGCGGAGCCGTTTCGATCGGTGATTGCCGAGATCCTTGCGCACGAGCCGCGGCTGCTCTCCGTCGAGATCCTCCGGCGCGCCAAGGTGAAGGGGTACACGGGCGGGAAGACGGCGCTCTACGGGCTGATCAGCGCCTTGCGTCCGAAGACCGTGCGTCCGCTGGTCCGCTTCGAAGGCCTGCCAGGGGAGTTTTCCCAACACGATTTCGGCCACGTGGACGTTAGCTTTCTCAACGACACCGAGAAGCGTGTGCATTTTTTCGCGAGCCGATTGAAGTACTCGCGGTGGGTCGAGGTGACGATCGTCCCGGACGAGCGCGCGGAAACACTCGTGCGGACTTGGGTCGATCACTTCGCGGCGATCGGTGGTGTGCCGTTGCTGGCCGTCTTCGATCGCGCCAAGACGGTGGCGCTGGAATGGGACCGCCGCGGCCACGTCACGGAGTGGAATCCGCTCTTCGCCGGCGTGGCGCTCGATCTGAGCGTGGGGATTGAGATCTGCTGGCCGGCGAGTCCGTGGCAAAAGGGATCTGTCGAAAATCTCGTGGGCTGGGTCAAAGGGTCGTTTTTCAAGCAACGCCGATTCGTTGATGACGAGGACCTGCTGCGGCAGCTCGCCGAGTGGCGCACGGAAGTCAATACGGAGCGGCCCTGCCGCGCGACGAAGGTGATCCCGGCGGTACGGCTCGAAGAAGAACGGCCACGACTGCGCCCACTGAAGGTCGCACCTGCTAATCTCGCCGTCCGCGTGCCGATCATCGTGGGCCCGACCGCTGAGGTCATTCACGACCTGCACCCCTACTCGATGCCCCCGGAGGCGATCGGGATCGCCGGGACGCTGTATCTCTATCGCGACCGCGTGCGGCTTGTCGCCGGCCGCTTCGCCGCAACGCACGAGCGGAAATTCCAGCCGGGCGAGGGATCGACCTTGCCCGAGCACCGTGCGCAACACGTCGCAGCCGTGTCCGGCAAACGTGCGAAGCGCTATCTGCAACGCGAGCATTTGCTGAAACTGGGACCCGAGGCGCTCGCGTACCTGACCGAGCTCACGCATCGCCGCCCGCAGGTGTGGCTTCGCGACATCGATCGCTTGCATACGTTGCTTGCGACCTACGGAGACGAGGCCATGCGCGCGGCCCTCGCCCGCGGCGTTGCCGAGCACGCGATCGGGGCCGAGTACATCGCGCACTTCCTCGCCGATGTCGTGACCACGCCGGGGCCGATCGAGGGGGATAGTCCAGGTCAGCCCGACGCGCGATCGTCGCGTACCGGGCATCCTGCTCCGTCGAGCTTGGGCGATGAGCAACTCGCTCTCGACCTGCCGTCGGCACATGCGAACGCCGCATCGCGCGCAGCCCGGGTCCAGGCCGCCGCAGGCGCCCGCAGGGCCGGAGCGAAGCGCAGGGCCTGGACGCGGGCGAGCACGGTGCTCCCCTTTGATGCCGACGGAGGGCGATCATGACGATCGATCTCACCGACGTCCAACTCGATGCGTTGCTCAAGCGTCTGCACCTGGCCAATACGCGCCGCGCTTGGTGCGACCTGGTCCAGCGCGCCGAACGTGAGGAGTGGAGCTACCGCGATTTCCTCGCGCTCCTCGTCACCGAGGAGATCGCACAGCGGCAGCAGACCCGCATCGCCCGCATGGTGCGTCGCGCCCACTTCCCCTTCTTCAAGACGATCGACGATTTCAACTTCTCGATGCAGTCTACCGTCCGCCTCGCGCTCCTCGGCTCGGCCCTCGCACCAGATTTCGTGACCGAGGGGCGCTGCGTGATCTTTGGCGGCAAACCAGGACGTGGGAAGACGCATCTCGCCGTCGCCATTGCCTACCGGGCCATTCAGCATGGCTTCGACGCGCTCTTCGTCACCGCGGCGGAACTGATCGACGATCTCTCAGCAGCGTTTCGTGCCGGTCGGCTGGCCGAGACGCTCGCGCGCTATGTCCATCCGTGCGTATTGGTGGTCGACGAGGTCGGGTATCTCACGTACGGCACCGATGCCGCCAACATGCTGTTCCACGTGGTGAACGATCGGCATCGCAAGAAACGAGCGATGATCTTTACCACGAACAAACCAGTCGTGGGTTGGGGCCGCGTGCTGCACGACGAGGACCTGGCGCACGCGATCGTCGATCGGATTCTCGAGCGCGGTCGTATGCTTACACTCGATGGACCGTCTATGCGGACACGGCACCTGGGGCTTGACGACCCCACGGCCAATCCGGCATTAACTCAGGCGGCCAGCGTCTCCGGGGAAGGCGCCAGAATTTCCGGAAGCCAGCGGCCAGAATTTCCGGAACCCACAACAGCAATGCCGCTGACGCGCACGTTCTGTTGAAACGGGAGGTTCCGATCGACCGTGAAGAGCGCCTCGAAGTGCTCGACAACCTTTCAGCTGCGCGTGGCCTCGACGGCGACGTGAGTAGGCTATCGCAGGTGCCGATGGGCAAACGCAACGCCCGAACCGGATTTCAGGTATCGCTCGAAGGCGAGGGCCCGCCGCTCGTCGGCGAATTCCACGACCACGTCAACGGACCATGGACGATACCTGGCTGTGTGCTGACAGCTGCCTGCGTTGTGCTCGGCAAGGCGTTGCGCCACGGCCGAGGTGACTCCTGTGTAGTACCGTGCTGGGATCTCGCCGTTCTTGAGCACGTACACGAACCGCTTTCGCCATGCGGCCCGGCTCGGCAAGCATCCTGCCGTTGCAGGAAAGGCCCGATCTCGAGTGGTTGCAGACCGTGACGCGGAAACTGGCAACTGCGGTTGTCAGCCCACCTTGGCCTGTTGGTGAATGAGCGCGCTTGGCTTGCCAACCGTAGCTCGCTGCGAACGTACTGACAGCCCCCCTCGCTCGCCTGAATTCACCGCGAAGCTTCGGTGGGCAACCTTCGCGTGAGTCGTGAGCGAAGGTTGGTACCCCTTCGATCACGAATTTCAAACCCCAACTAGGCTGGAGGACGATTCGTCAGTTGTGGCTTGAGACGATGCAGCTAATCACTGCTGCATGAATGGGTTAGCGACAGCCGTCCTCGCCTTCAACTGGATCGTCGCTCGCGTCACGAGGTCACGTCCTCTAGAGCCCTTCGGTTGCACGTCTGCGTGCTGGTTCCAC
>JBMDXQ010000141.1:0-177702 GCA_048594975.1 Vicinamibacterales bacterium
CCTCCATCGACTTCCGGCGACTGTCGTTCAGCAAGCCGGTGACGTACCGACGCAAGGCCCCACGCTGACTCTGTCGACCGAAGCAGTCTTCGAACTGCTCCAGCCACGTCAGCAATCGTCGCAGCCACGCTGTCGCCGAGCCATCGAGCACAGCGATGCAACGTAACAGAACCCTGAAAAAAGTACAATGACCTCAAAAGTGATCACTCGCAGATTGCCGGGCGAATTCGTGAATCTGACAAAGTAGTACTAGCCGTCCGCACGAGCAGTTCGGCGCCAGCCGCTCGTCCTTGCGCGAGCGGCGAATACATTTCCGGGATCACGTTCCTCTCGACACCGTTCTGGTGCGCATCGCCGACGACCCCAACGATCGTCGCTCCATTGAATGTGCGGCCGATCGGGTCCTCGCCGGGGAAGTATGTGGCTACTGCGGTCTCGTTCAGGATGATGACGGATGGCGCACCGGCGCGGTCCGAGGCGGTGAAGAACCGCCCGCGGCGGAGCGGGATCCGCAGCACGGCGTGGTACTCTGGTGACACGCTCTTGATGCTTAAGCGCGCGATTCTTCCGTCGGGCAGGGGGACGCTCGTCGATCGGATGCCGTCGGTGAGCGGCAGCTGCCCCTGGAGCAGGGCGACACCCTCGACGCCGGGCAGGTCTGCAATGCGGTCGACGACCTCGGCAAACGCGGCGGTGCGGTCCGGCGGATCCGACACCGAGGGGATACGCGGACTGATCTGTGCGGTGAGCACGTTGGTCGTGTCGAAGCCAGGATCGATCCGCAACAGCGCGACGAAGCTGCCGATGAAGAGTGCCGCACCGACGAGCAGCACCACGGCGAGTGACACCTCCCCGATGACGAGCGCGTTGCGCAGCCGCTGACGCACCGGCGAGTTGCCCGATCGACCGGTGTCACGCATGGCGCGCAGCAGATCTGGTCTTCCCCCCTGAAGGGCCGGACCAACTCCACACAACAATCCGGTGGCGACCGAGCCCCCCATGGCTGTAGCCAGCACCCTAAAGTCGAGCGCAATCGTGGTCACCCGGGGAACGCCGTCGGGCATCGCCGCGCGAAGAACGTCGATGCCCCACCACGCGAGGACGATACCAAACACCGCGCCAACGCCGGAGAGCACCAGGCTTTCGATCACCAGCTGACGCGTGAGACGCGACCAGCTCGCTCCGAGGGCCGCCCGCACGGCGAGCTCCCGCTCGCGGACAGTGGCCCGGGCGAGCAGCAGGCTGGCAATGTTCCCGCACGCGATCAGCAGCACCATCACCACGGCTGCGAGGAGCATCAACAGCCACGACTTGATCTCCGCGCCCACGAAGTGATCGACGAGCGGGCGAACGCCGATCCGGCTGTCCTTGTTCCAAACGGGGTGCGCGCACTCGAGCGCGGTGGCAATCTGATCCATCTGCGCCTGCGCCTGGATCAGCGATACATCACGCTTGAGGCGCGCGACGACTTGGAGGTACGTGGCGATCCGAGTCGGATCGCGCAGGCGATCTGTTTCAGGGACAAGGTACGGAATCCAGATGTCGGTTGGGCGGGCTGCGCCAACCGGATAGGTGAAGTCCGGTGGCATCACCCCGATCACTTCGTACCCGGCCTCTTCGGCGCCGCCGCCGCCTTCAAGTAGTTCCAGGGGGATCACGCGGCCGACAATGTGCGGATCGGCGCCGAAGCGTCGGCGCCACAGGCCGTCGCTGAGCAGAGCCACGCGATCGGCGCCGGCGGTCTCGTTGTCTATCGTGAACGTCCGGCCCAGCGCGGGCGAGACACGAAGTACTTTGAAGAAGTCGGCGGTGACGCGTTGCGGGACCAGTGATTCGGGCTCTACTCCAGGCAGCCGCAGTGTCAGCCACCCACTGGCGACGGCAGCCATCGACTCGAATACGTGCTGCTGGGCGACCCAGTCGAGGTAGTTTTGCGGCGCGACGAACAGCAAACGCGCCGGGTCGCGAGTTATGGCAGCCGACCTCGGCGTCACCGCCGAGCGTTGGCCCACCGCCACCACGCGATGGTGCTCGTCGAAGGGCAAACCACGCAGAACCACCGCGTCGACGACGGAGAAGATCGCCGTGGTCGCGCCGATGCCCAGTGTGAGTACTATCAGCGCCGCGCTGGTGAATCGCCGGTTCGACCGAAGTGATCGAACCGCAGCCTTGAGATCGTCCCGCATGCCTGCCGCCTGCGCCCCGGAGTATACGCAACCGCGGTCGCTGTTCCCATCCGCGACCTGCTGTTCAGCCTTTCTTGCGTGCCGAACGCCGGATTGCGTCAGGGACTTCATTGACGTCGCGGGATGTGACGGCGAGGCGGATGCGTTTACGCGCTCGAGCGAGACGACGGCGCATCCCAGGCATTAGCAGCGTCGGTCGCCCCGCTAATCGACCACGACAGGTCAGATCGTCATGCGGAAATGCCGGCGCGCGAACTCGCGGCCGGAGCCGGTCTGCAAAATACCGCTCGAACTGCGCCGCCGGTGCCGCGGCGTCGAACTCGATCGACACGAGAACACGCCACCGACGATGCTGCGACGTGTGTGGCAGATGCCCGCGTTACGTGCGGCGAGTCGTTCCTGCAGATCTGCCGTCAGGCCGACGTAGTAGCAAGGCGGGTCGGCGACGGTCCTGAGGATGTACACGCAGTGCTTCGGCTGTGACATGCGTCAACCACGGCAAGCGCCGAGCCACAGCCTGTCGTGCTGGATCGCTGAATCTTCCCATAGCCCAGCACGCGCGGCAGGCAGCCGCGGCGATCCTCTGGAGGATTCAGAACGGCAGATCTTGCGCTGTCGTGTCGGCTGGCTTGCCAGCCAGAGCCCCTCTCGGCGAGCGGTGAGGTCGGCAGTGGTGGGCGGAACGTTCCGCCAGTGGCATCAAGAAATCACCGCTGGGGCGATTTTGCGGCAAGAGCACGCTCGTACTGCTCGAGTTGGCGCTGGCCATCCTCACGATATCCCGGCGGAAATCGCGCCGAGGCCAGGGCCCGCTTCTGAGCGGCGACCGCGTTCCCGAAGTCTTCGCCACTCGCGTACGCAGCGGCGAGAATGCTGAGCAGCGTCGGACGCGAGGGATCGAGCTCCACTGCCCGCCGGGCCGTCGCGATTGCCCGTCGCGCATCGCGGTACCTGCTGTCGGGGCACCCCGCATAGACGCCTGATTGCAGACTGTAGAGTTCGGCGGCGAGATTGTAGTCTTGCGGGGCGGATGCCGAGACGAGCGGAATCGCCCTTTCGAAATCGCGCACCGCGCTCTCGCACAGCTTGCGCGTGATGTAGTGTCGGCCGCGGCGAAGATACAAGAACGCCTCGGTAGGATGCAGCTCGATCGCCTTCGTGTAGTCAAGCGTGGCTGCCTCGCGCGCATTGAGCGCGTGGTTTGCCTCGGCGCGCCGCAGATACGCATCCCAGTCCTTCGGATTTCTTTGGATGAGGGTGGTGAAGTACGGAATGGCGTCAGCCAGCAGAATGGCGTCGCGTGCATCCAGCCATCCCGAAACATCCTTGCCGGTTGCGTCCACCCACAGTCTACTGCCCTCGACTCGAACCACCGAGGTAACGAGATTGATGCCGACCGCCGTCCTCGCACGATCACTGTCGCCGCTGTACACCGCACCATAACCATGGAGCATGACGATACGCTGCCCGACCCATGCGGTGGCCGGTGCTTCGGTTGCCTGTCCGGCTGACGGGGCCGCGAGCGCGGCCGAGAACAGCAGGGATGCCACGAGCAGAGTCATAGGGATACGGGCGGCCTTACCAATCGCCGAGGACGCGAGTCGGGTCGAGACGCGAGGCGCGGTGCGCCGGAAGCCATCCAGCAACGGCGCCGATGAGCGCCAATGTCGCGGCGGAGGCGACGAGTGTGCCCGGGTCGCCCGGCTCGAGACCGAAGAGCAGCGACGACACGAAACGCGACGCCCCGGCGCCGAGGGCGAGTCCCACGACAATCCCGGCGCCCATCAGCCATGACACGCGAGCGAGCACCAGACGAATGACCGAGGCGCGCGTCGCGCCGAGCGCCATGCGAACGCCGATCTCGGCCAGGCGCACGCTCACCGCATACGACGTGACGCCATAGAGGCCCACGGCCGCGATTACCAGCGCCAGGAGGCCGAATGACGCTGACAGAATCGCGAGCAGCCGCTCGCGGGGTCAGCGCGCCGCTGACCCGATCTTCCAGCGGCTCGAATGTCAGGGCAAGCGTCGGGTTGATCTCGCCGACCGCCGCTGCGACGTTGTTCCTGAGCGGGCCGGGCTGCCCTGAGGCGGCGCGGACGCTCAATGTCACGATCGCCGGTGCGGAGGTCACGGTGGGATCCTCCACCAGCGATCGGGCGATCGACTGTGACAACGGCACGTACGCCGTGGGCAGGGTCGGTTCACGCACGTCACGGTAGACCGCGTCGGCCACGAGCCCGACGATTTCGATGGCGGGCGATCCAGGTTCCTTCGTTGGCTGAATGGTATCGGGATCGCCGACGGGCAACGTCCGGAGCAGCAGACCGTCGATGATGGAGAAGATTGCCGTGTTGGCGCCGATGCCCAGCGCCAGCGTTGCGACAATCACGCTGGCGAAGGTGCGCTGCCTGACGAACAGCCGGAACGCGTACCGAACATCCCGGCCGATGTCATCGAGGAGCGCGCCGTGGCGGCCCGCGCGAACACTCTCCTTCATCCGCTCGATGCCGCCGACCTCGGCGAGCGCGAGGCGGCGAGCCTCGGCGGAGGAAACACCCTCGCGGATCTTCTCCGCGGTCGACATCTCGACGAACGAACGGATCTCATCGTCCAGCCGCTGCTCGGCGTGATTCCGGCGGAGGATCCAGGACGCGATTGACGTCAATCGACGAAGCACAGTCATGCGCCCTCCAGCACGCTCGCGATGGCAAACGAGACACGATCCCACCGGCGCCTGTGCTGCTCGAGCTGCTTGCGGCCGGACGCCGTCAACGCGTAGTACTTCGCGTTCCGGTTGTTCTCGCTGGGACGCCACTCGGCTTTCAGTTTGCCGTCCTGCTCGAGCCGGTACAGCGAGGGGAAGAGCGAGCCGGGATTGACCCGAAAGTGGTCGTGGCTGAGTGCCCTCAATCGCTGTGAGATGCCGTAGCCGTGCAGGGGCTCTCGCACGAGGATGGTGAGGATCATCAGATCGAGCGTGCCTTGCGGGACGTCGATCTTGTCCTTTGCGTCCGGGTCAGGCTTCCCCACGAGCGTTGCCCCTTTAGGTTGCCAGGAGAGAAGAACGACGCCATCATGGCTTCAGTCATTTAGGTTGTCAAGAGGTAAGAACGGCCGGCCGGCTACCACCGGACGCCGGCGATCCCCCTGAGAAGCGGCCGGTACTTCAGAGACGATGCTCGGGAAGGGGCGGACGGGGTCGTCATCCTCAGCGCGGCGAAAGACGCGCCGACTAACACGTCACCTGGATTCGGAAGCGCAGGGAACTTCGCTTGGCAGCCGGAGTCTTCTGCAGCGCGCGGCACGTGCGCCTTCGCTCCACGGCGCGACGGCTCCGGCGGACAGCCTCCGCGAGACATGAGAGCGCAACTGGTGAGCCGCGTTTTCGCCGGCAGATTGACTCGCTGCTGAGAAAGGTGGACGCGTTGCGTCGGGTAGCGGTCTAGGCAGGACGAGCGTCCCGCTGCGTGGTCACGAATCGGCAACCCACCGCTGCCTTCGCAGACAAGAGCGCCAGCACATCCCTGGTGACCAGAACGATGCCGCACGCACCAGTATTCACACCTGGTCTGAGGCCCGGAGGCTGACTCAAAGTAGCGGCCCTGATCGGTCTCAGGGGATGTTATTCGCTCCGAAGGGCACTCAACGGATCCGTGCGCGCCGCGCGCCGCGCCGCAGGCAGGACAGCCACGGCCCAACAAACATCAGCACCGCTGCGGCCGCGGCGAGGTTGAGGGGATCAAAACGAGCCGTCGCGAACAGGATGTCAAGCGCGGGCACCGCCCAGATCGACAAGACGCGTCCCACCATCAGGCCCGCTCCCACCATCCACGCGCCCTGCCCGATGGTGCGCATGAGGATGCGCATCGGATCGGCACCCAGTGCGAGGCGAAGCGCAAGCTCCGCACGCCGGGATGCGACGTCATGTGCCACGACACCAAACAATCCAATCCCGCCGAGTACGATCGCGAGCAGCGCCAATCCCATCAACGTCGCGGTCAGCACGCGCCGGGCGGGCACGCCTGGCGAGGCTGCGGCCACGTCCTGCATCGATCGCACGGCGTGCACGGGCACGTCAGCGTCGAGCCGCGCCACTTCTTCTCGCACGGCAGTGATGACATCTGCATCCGGGCGCTGGCTTCGGACGACCAGGAGCATCGAGCGTGAGGGCGACCGCCAGGCAGAGACGTACACGGTGGGCCAGAACCCCTCAGCATCGAGCGAGCGGTGCTTGACATCGCCAGCGATCCCGATGATCTCCGCTAGCGCACGCCCTGCTGGCCCCATCCTGAGGTGACGCCCGATCGGTTGCTCGCCCGGGAACCAGCGCTCCGCCAGTGATTGGCTCACCACCACGCGGAACGGCGCCGCGGCATCGTCGCGCGCGTCGAACGCACGGCCAGCCAGAAGGGGGATGCGCATCACGTCGAAGTAGGCGGTCCCCACTTCGCGCCGCACGACTTCGACCGCGGGGTCGGTCGGCCGGATGCGCATCAGTCCGCGGGACCCGTCGTGTGTCAACGGCAGTTCATTGATCATGGAAACCGTGCCGGGTCCCAGCCGTTCCTCCAGCGCCTGGTAAAGCGGGGAGTAAAACGACACCATCCCTTCGGGGCCTGGGTACTTCGTCGCCGAAGACAGTCCGACGGCCAGTGTCAACACGCTGCGCGGGTCGAATCCGGGGTTGACATTCAGCACATTGCGCAGGCTGCGGCCGACGAGTGACAGGGAGACGAGCAGCACGCATGCCAGCGCCACCACGGCGGTGGCGAACACGCGGCGCACACCAATCTCACGCGGAGCCGGTGTGATACCGCGAGCCAGCACGTCGACAACATTGCGCCGTGACGCGACGTAGGCTGGTAGCAATCCACAGAGTCCCGCACAGACGGCCGCGACCATCGTCACGACACCAATCACGCGCCAGCTCAGCGTCACCTCCCGGCCGGCCAGTGCACCGAATTGCTCGAGGGCCATCCTGCCCACGACCGGGGTAAGCCACAACGCGAGCAGCACCCCACCTGCGATGCCGATGGCCACGAGCGTCTCTGCCTCCAGCATCAATTGCCGTGCGATCTCGGACGGGCGCGCGCCGAGCGCGGTCCGCACTGCCAGTTCCCGCCGACGATCGATGGATCGCACGAGCAGCAGGCCTCCAAGATTGGCGAACGCGATGAGGAACGCGAGCCCGGCCGCCCCCGCGAGAAGCCCAAGCGTTCTCGTGGAGCCGCGGGCTATCGCGACCGCGAGCGGCGTCGCACCTACGTGGGCTGGCGGCGAGGATCGCCGACTGACCTCGTCCAACACGGCTCTCAAGTCCTCCGGAGTGGCATTCCGGGCGAGGCGGGCCATTACCCCGAGGCGAAAACCTGCGCGGGCCTCTGGGTCCGCCGGATCGGCCGCCGGTAACGGGAGCGGCCGAAAGACGTCAACCTGGTCGAGCGGAAAGACGAACTGTTTCGGCAGCACGCCGACGATGGTATGTGGGCGACCTCCGAGAACGACCTGCCGTCCGAACGCGGCGGGATCGGCGGCGAGCTTCGCGCGCCAGAACGCGTTGGTCAGAATGACAACCGGCTGGCTCAGATCATTGGCCTCGAACGTGCGCCCGAGCGCGGGCGCCACACCAAGAAGCGGCAGGAATCCGGGTGTGACGCTGGTGACGTGGACCCGGTCGGCAGCACCGAGCTGCGTGAGGGTGAGGTGTGTCCCATCGGCCCCTTCCATCGCCGCCAGCGATCCCGCACGCTCGCGCCAGGCTTCCAACGTGGCATACCTCACCTGGCGCCGCGTTGAAGCGGGGTCGCCGGGCAGGACCTCGCCGAGAGTGACGAGGGCATCGGGATCGGTGAAGGGCGGTGGCGTGAGCAGTACGGCATCGACAACGGCGAAGATGGCTGTGCCGGCGCCGGGTGAATCGTACCGGGAATGTCGGAGGCTCGTTGGTGTGAGTCAGGCCACTGCGGCCTGCGCATAGTAGCGCGCTTCGTACTCGTACGCCTGGCCGGTCGGCTGGTGTGAGGAGTCGAAGGGAACCCGCCGGCAGCCGGTCAGGTGCATGCGGAAGTTAGACCGCACCGATTTCCATTCACACGCATCATTCCGCCCCTAGCCGCGGTTTGCCCGCGCCTTGCACGGCCCGTCCCACCTTCCTGGACAGTTCACGGGCGAGGTGTCGTTGCATCACGACTCGCATCTCGGGGTTGGCGCTGAGATATTTCTCCAGCGTGCCGATGTGCCAACGAACCGCACGAACCGGCTCCTCTACTACTGCATCGACGTCCGCCGGCAGACCGCTCAGGATCAACGCTGACCCCACGAAGTCACCCGGTCCCAGCATGCCGATGTCAGAGCCCGCCCTGGCCACCCGGACGCTGCCGCGGACAATGAGCGCAAGGTGATCTGGAACCTTGCCGCTCTCGAGTAGCCGTTTTTCGGATGGCTCGCTCGACCAAGCCCCAATGTTCAGAACCTGCAGAACCTTCCGGGGCGGCACGTCCCTGAAGGCGAGCTGTCGCAATTCCTGCTCCTCGGCCGTGAGCTTGACCGGTTGGCGCTCGAGGAAGAGACGCCATGATTGGAAGATGTTGATTCCCGCAAAGCCAATGGTCCACGCCAGCGGCGCCCACAACACCGTGGGTTGAAACAGAAAATAGGGAATCGACATTAGCGAGGCTGCCACCGCAAACATGCGTAACCAGAGCATGTCCCGAACGCTGTAAGCTACCAGCAGCAGAACGTTGGCGGCATGAATGAAATAGTCAGGCGAGAAGCTGTTCATCATTATCTGGTTGCTCCAGGCAGATCGCACGGTCCGATTGTGATTCGGCCCCGCGCGGCCACGGAGGGCTGTCGTCTGTTCGCGTGTGGGCTAACGCCCTCCAGAGAGGTGCGAGCGCCGACGGTGACCGCCCGTCTTGGTGCGGACGTTCGGTCGTCCGGTCAGACGGCCTGCTGCGGCGAAGCCGCAAGGGGCGGAAGCGGGAACTGCGGGAGTCTGGCAACGTGAACGCCGCGCTTCCAGTGTGGCTGACGCTGTTTGCCGCTGTCACCGTCTTCGCGGTGATGCTGTCTCTCGGCCTGCTTCTCGGACGCGAGCAGTTCGCAGCGGCCCTGCAGCGCAGGATGGTACTGGCCGCCATCGTGTTCGCTGTCGTCGTCCCGGTACCGGCGCTGGCCGTGTTGTTCGTTACGCTCCTGGGGCTGAAAGGACCGGTGGGCGCGGGTATCGTGCTCATGGCGATTTCGCCCGGCGCGCCGGTCGCGCTGCGCCGCACCCTCGACGTCGGCGGCCGCGCCCTCTTCGCACCGGCGCTGCACCTTGCCATCGTGCTGCTCGCCGTCGTCACCGTGCCGTCGAGCATCCTCATTCTGGATACTGTATTCGGAGCGAGCTTCCGGGTGTCGCCATTCGACGTCGGACGGCAGGTGCTCATGGCCCAACTGGTGCCGCTTGGCGTTGGCACCTCCATTCGAATGTGGAGGCCGATCGCCGCAGCACGACTGGAGCCAGCGCTCACCCGGCTGTCGAACCTGCTGTTGCTCGGGCTTCTGGGCGTGTGCGTCTACACCCTGTGGCCGATGCTCGTCGATATCGGATGGACACCCACCATTGCCGGCATCATCCTTACCGCCTGCGCCCTGCTCGTGGGCGCGCTCTTCGCCGGACGCGACGCCGACGCGAGACCCCCCGGGGCGGTCGCGGCGGCCATGCGGAATCCCGGGCTCGCGCTGCTCATAGCGACCGTCAATGACGCCCCTTTCGGCGTGACGGCCGCAGTCTTCGGTTACGCGCTCGGCGCCGCAGCAACGGTCACGATCTACGTGCTGTGGTACGGCCGGCGGCACCGCCCTCGAACATCGCGTGAACCTCACGGACCTGCGTCCACGTGAGCGGTCACCGGCTCGACGTTTCCGACACGTTGGTCACCCCGACACGTACTGGCTGGGCCGCGTACATCCCGCGTCACTGTGAGTCGGCATCGGCCAGCTCGTCCTCAACAACCTCCAATTACGGTGATCGGTCCGAGCGGCGCCTGGCGCGATCTCATGGTTGCTATGACCGCGCGAGCGCGCGCCAAGTGGTACCGTCGTGGGAGAGCGGTGAATCGCGTAATGGCTAACGGTGATCCCACGCGGCGCCTCGCGAATCGGTCGGCGTGAGAGCCGGTGGATACACATTCGATCCGCTTGTACTTCACTTGGAAATTTGGTACGATCATTGTTATTGAAGCGGGGCGCTGACCTGTTGGAGCAGGACACAGCACCCCTAAGCACGTCAGCAGACGCAACCTGCCGACGGCCTGCGTCGATCTTACCAAGTCCTCAGCAGACCGTTGGCCCTGCTTAGCCGGTCTGGAGGACCATGGTGGCTCACTCTCCCGAACAAGGACGACGTCGTACGTACGCGGAAATCATCCGGAGCAAAATCCGCACAGCGGACAACCCAACCGGGCGACCGATCGCGCTTCGTGACCTCGCCAAGGCGCTCGGATATTCCTACGAGCACCTGCGGAAGTGCATCATCGGCGAGCCCGTTGTTTCGAAGGAGCTCAACGAGAAGCTCTGCGCGTACCTCGCCCTCGATTCCGACTCGATGTTCGAACAGATGGAACGCGAGAAGATCGCGAGGCGTTGGAAGCACGTTCCGCACGCGCTTCGTCCCCTTCCTGGCACACCGCTGGCGGAAGTGTGGGCCCAGTTGAGCGAAGCAGATCGCGAACTCCTTACCCGGATCGCGAATGCTTTGGCACACCCAAGGCGTGAGGCTGAAGCGCTTGCCGCGGCGAGGGAAGGAAAGCGGCCGACCGGAGCTGCGACCCAGGACGTAGAATCCGCAGATGCATCTGGGCCGGCTCTCCTCCTTGAATCAGGCCCTGCGGAGCCTAAAGATGAGGACGAGGATTTCGATAATGGATTCTCTACCCTGCGCCTCCACCTTCGAGGCGGCGCCGAAGTCGCGATTCCCCTTGCCGCCGGCCAGGATGAACCGTTGTTCCTGAAGCTGCAGGAACGCGATGTCCTTCCGCCCCCGATCCCGTTCGTCGAGTGGTCGATATCCTCAATGCCCAAGTACAGCTCGGAGGGATGCCGATCCGCCTGGCCGCAGTATTCGGTGCCGCGATCGGTCAGGATCCGGCACAGCGGAATCTGGTGCGGCTCGAAAAACGGCAGCACGCGATCGTTGAGTAAATCGGCGGCCGCGATCGGCGTTTTCTCCGTATAGAGCTTCGCGAAGCCGACCTTCGCATAGCTGTCAATGAACGTCTGCTGGTAAATCCGGCCCACGCCCTTGAGGGTGCCGACGTAAAAGGTGTCCTGCGCCCCGCAGTAGCCCGGGCATTCACTCTCGAATTCGCCCCGCGCTCCCTTCTCCAGCTGGACGCGTTCGAGCGCCACCAGCTGGGCCTCCGTGAGCACGCGCCCGCGGTGAATGCTGCGGGGGGATTGCCCGCTCCGGTGATACAGCCGACCTCGGTGGCCGGGTGGGCTCACTAATCTCGTTACCTCCCGAAAAGGTATTCACGGGACCGGTGCTCCCAAATCCAATGATCGTGACATGCGCCCAAACACAATCGGGCCACTTGCGATTGATGTCTTGGACGCCTTTCTGTATGAAGGGCGTTCATCACACTGATGACGGACCGGTGGGATGATCTCTGGCATCGTGAACTTCGGGCCCTAACGCGTTGACTAAGCTCGAGCTTCGTTCAACACACAACTAATGGTGCTGAAAAAATACGTCCTTCCGGCTTCACCCGTCGGCTGACGCGAGAACGAGGTGCCACGAACGGGTACGCGTTTGTTCCGGATGACGTCCGTCTAGTCGGCTCACCCACCGGTCAGGAATGTGTGACGCGGCAGGGACTATCTGGCGGCGGCCAGGTCGGATTCATCGACACATGGCGACTTTCGGTGGTTAATCCGGTTCGCCCTGTGGCTCCAAACGATCTTGCGGGCAGGCAACCAGTTGATCCGGGTCACCGTCCGGGCTGAGCGTCGTACGCGCGCACGATCCAGTCCCAGTTCTCAGTCGTGGGATCCACGGAACGCCCGGGGACAAACAAGCGCCCGTGCTCATATGCAAGATCGAGAGGAACCTCCACGTCTCCGCCGATGCTCTCCCATTGCAGGCCACCAGTCGAGCCGTCGACCGCGTGAATCCTCCATCCGCCCACACCGGTGGCTGACGACAGCGCTGCGACCGAAGCGACGAAGACCATTCCCCGCGTGGCGAGCACTTCGAACGGCTGATCGTCGTGTCCGCTCAGGTCGAACTCCCGTTCCCACAACAGCGCTCCGGTCTCGCCGTCGTAGCTCCGAACGAACACGTCACAGTCCGAAGGAGGAGACCCGTCGATAAGACAGCGAGGGCCACCGGTCCACGCCGCGAAGACGCGGCCTTGGTCAGCGTCGAGGTCAGTTAGGAGGTCGGCATCGTTGCCCTTGTTGACCTGGTCCTGCCACAGGAGAGCGCCGCTCCTGGTGTCGTGCGCCTGGACGAGATACTCCACTCCGGAGGCTGTTTCGAACGCCGAGCCGACGAAGAGACGGTCGCCTTGCACCGCGACTCGCCTCGCGCCGGTACTACCAAACCCGGGGAATCCCGACGTCCTGTGCTGCCACAGAAGCGCGCCGGTCCGGGCGTCGTAGGTGCGAACGAGAACGTCGTCGGACACATCAGTTAAGCCCACGCCTCCGACGAACAACCGCCCTGCTTTGATCGCAAACGTACGTGCCTGGTC
Source organism: Vicinamibacterales bacterium (assembly GCA_048594975.1). GTDB lineage: Bacteria > Acidobacteriota > Vicinamibacteria > Vicinamibacterales > 2-12-FULL-66-21 > JBMDXB01. The sequence goes on from JBMDXQ010000141.1 coordinate 12,935, forward strand.
GAAGAAGCGCCCCCCAAACTGATCTTGCCAGACAAGCACCCCAGACGAGGCGTCGTAGGCCCGCACCATCCCGGCGAATCCGCCAGATGCGTTCTGCGTGGAGCCACCGACGTACAAAAGCCCCCCCTCGACAAGAAGGGCGCGGCGCTGGGTTACGTCGAAGCGTCCCGCCAGATCGAACACCTGCTCCCAGAGCAGCCCACCGGTCTCGGCAGCGTACGCGCGCACGATCCAGTCTTGACTCCGCCCCGGGACAACGCTGTTGCCGGACACGAAGACCCGGGTTTGGTCGGTTACGACCGAAGAGGCGAAATCACCGAATCCCTTGTCCACTCGGTCCTGCCACAGCAGCGTGCCCGTCGACGCGTCGTACGCGCGAACCAGGAAATCCCGGGCCATCCCTGGAGTCGTCACGAAACCGCAGACGAAAACTCGGTCCTTGAGCGTGGCCACATCATACGCTTGCTCGAAAGTGCCGACGTCGAGTCGGTCCTCCCAGAACAGGTCGCCCGGGTTCCTGCTCACGGAGCCACGATTCACCTCGGCGTGGCCGCCAAAGCCAGTCGTACCGCCGCTGCGAGAAGCGCCGAGCGAATCCACGTTGCTGAGAGCTTGGGCCGCGGCGAGGGCGCGTGGAGCGACTGCGCCGTCAGTCCGCGCGGAATCTAATACCGCGGCGGCTAACATCAGCGCCAGAATCACTGACAGCGAGCAGCAAGCGACTGAAGGAGCGATTCGTCTACTCATGCTTGCCCGCGCGGATGATACCTAGGCTGCTGTGGCGAGTCAATCAGTCCGTGGAGTATCTGTCTGCGGAGGACCATTGCGGCGGTGGGTGACGGGTCGCGTGGGGACAGGCGCGTCATGGCGTTCGCCCAACCGGGTGACGACCGCTTGGGCGGGCACGCGCAGCGGCGTTATCTCGGTGAAGCCCAGTGGCATCGCTTTGGTCTCGCAGGTCCTGATCAACGCCGCAGTGGCTTCCGACCCGCTCGGAACGCGTTTAGTTTAGAAGCTTGCTGAAAAACCCTTCAGTTAGGGATCGACAGATCGTCGATCGCGGCCGAGGACTTACCCGCGCCGGTACGACACCCTGGACGGACCGCCACAGCAATGATTGTCCCGGCAGTTCCCAGCAAGGTCCGGCTGGCCAGTTGTCCGCTTGATTAGCGCCCCAGGGGAGTACCGCTTCACGCTGTGGGAAGTTCACCCGATCACGAAGATCGAGGTGTTCAAAGGCGGGAAGTGGGTGAATGTGGATGGCATTCCGTGATTGTCAGCGAGTCTGCCGGCCGGCTTGTCTGTGTTGAGGTGCTGAGACAGAATCAGCTACTGACGAGGGCTGCCTCGGATCGAAGGCCCTGCGCTCGACCGCTACATGCGACCGAGCAATCACCATACCTCCCGACGGTGACGGGCCGGCAGGCGTCAAGCGAACTACGGCTCGATTCACAGTCACGGCTCTTCTTAAATCCGAAGACGACTATGCGTATCGTGACCTGGAACATGAACCATCGCTTGCGATCAGTCAACGCTCGCAAGCAGGCGTGGGACTTCCTCCGAGACGGGTTGAAAGCTGACCTCGCTCTTGTGCAAGAGGCAGTGCCTCCTCCGGAGTACCAGAACCGAGTCTACTGCCCCATAGACGAAACCCATCCGGGCTACAACTGGGGATCAGCTGTTGTCTCGTTCCGGCCACAGCTCGAGCTTCAAGCTCCGGAGCGCATTGGTCTCAATAGCTGTTACCTGACCCCATGCTCGGCAGGACAATTGCCCGACAGTCACCCGGGGGGGTGCGCCGTCGCTCACGTCCTCGACAGGAACCGCAAATTGCGCCTGACGGCCGTCAGCGTCTACGGCCAATACGAGATGAGGCCGGGAACCAACGTCGGGGACGCCGGTCCGCGACTGCACCGAATGTCGTCCGATCTGACGAGCCTTTTCGTTGGACGCCAGCGTCCGGTCGTACTCGCGGGGGATTGGAACATCACGACCCAAGGGACAACGTCGAAAGAGAACGAAGCGTCGGCGGTATTCGCCCGGCTGCGCGCTTGGCATCTGGTGGACTGCATTGCGCACACGCGTCAGACAAGGACCCCATTGTCAGAGTGCGATTGTCCAGACGGCGACGCGTGCTCTCATGTGCAGACGTTTCGCTCCGCGAACAAACGTGTCACCACGCGGCCGCAATGGGACTATGTGTTTGCATCTGAGAAGCTGATTCCAAATCTCAAATGTCGCGTCGTCAACGATGACGAGGCGGTGTGGGCGCTCAGCGATCACTGCCCGATCTGCGTGGAGATCGACTGCTGAAGCGAGGATTACCAGTAAACACCGTGAGTCGCCGCATCTGTTCCTTGGTAGGTGACTTCGTCTCCTGCTAGAAATGCGACCATTGTTTGTGCGTTTCTTCCATTTCCGGAGAGCGGGGACCTCGCCCACCGACGTGGTGCTGAGGTTTTCTCTGTTGCGCCGCCATAGGGAGGCGTTGCGGGGGTAAGGAACCGCCCAGGATCATGCACAACATTCCAAGGGACAGACCGTCGAGGCAACTCGGGATCGTGGCTCAGCGGCCGGCAGAGTGGTCCTGGAGGCATTCTGAACGGGCACAGCGAGTTCGAGTTCGCTGACGGTTTGCGTTTGGGTACCGCGTTCGGGTGTAGGATTGTTCAGTTAAAGTAGCCCCCGCACCACAGCCATGTCGACCGTACTCAGCGTTGCCAGGCGCAGAAACGGGGGCACGCTAATGTGGCGCGGTGACTACATTGCCCTCGACTGGCTAATGCCACCTCCAGCAGTCGAGTACACTGACCAGACTCCACAGACTGCAGGCGGACCAGGCAAGGAACCTTACATTCTCATCAGAATCCCAGATCCGAAACCGAAGATACGGCCGGCGCCGGAAAAACGGCACGAACCGAAGCGGGAACGAAGAAGGAGTTGGTGGCCGACTGTCCTGTTCGGGGGTGAGCTTGCGGCAATTGGGGGGATGGGTGTAGAAGTCACCGGAGGGTTTATGGTCGGCCCAAACGGGTGCGGAGGGCCTGCCGCCGGGGTGTTCGGATCCACTGGTGCTGGATCGGGTGCGCACGTGGGAGCGGATGTGTTTGCAGGAGGGATCCTGGGCTCCGTCGAGGATCTCAGCGGGTCCGCCGGCACGATCAACGTCTCAATTGGCGTCGTGAATTTTAGCCTCATGGCCTCGTCCTCAGGTTCGATCGGCGTCACTGTGGGCATCGGTCCTGGAAAGGGAGGTTCGGGCGTGGTTTCGGAAACCAAGATCAGGGCTCTTAACAGATGTCGCTAACGCGCAGCGCGGCACGTGTGATGTCGTCAACGCCTGTCAAGAAGAAGCTGCTCATCTTATGGGCGTCGGCGTTTTCGAATCTCTTCGGTTCGCTTATGTTGGCTGCTCGCTTCGAGCGACATTGGATTCTACTGCTTGGACTGGGCATTGTAGTTGCCTTGGGCATCACCATCAATCAAACGGGATGTCCGAGATGCGGGACATTGGCGCGCAAGAGAAGGGTCCGTCTCTTTGGAATGGAATGGGAGTCTCCTGGCTATTTCCTTATTCCCAATCACTGCTCGCAATGTCGTCTTGACTTTCGCGAACCATACCACCCAGGTAAACGGTAATGCGCCTTTGATACGTGAGCTTGTCCTGGGCACGTCCTTGGGTCCAATCCCTCAGGAGACGACGATGATAGCGCGTCTTCTGAAGCCGTGACGGTGAAGAAAGCCGAACGCTCTCGTCTTAAGCCTTCCGACGCGAGTTTCTTCAAGACCGTCGCGCGTCGGGTGCGTTCCCGATTTGTTCGCTCGAACGGTCGGGCAACCGTGCGGAGCCGACTCGGATGGTTCGCCACGGAAACGTACGGAGAGCTGATGGACGCTGTCAGCGAGGCCGTCGCCGCCTGCCTCCGCCTCCGGCGGTGGGACGACCTCGAATCCGCCATTTCTGACTGCGCGCGGATGCTGCGGCTCGACGGCACGTTCCTGCTCGCCTCGGCGCTGTTGCGGTTGCTCTATCAGGTGGGAATGCAGGAGACCGACCGGAATGCCCTGGCCAAGTGTATGACGGAGAGGCGTGGGTCTGATGGCCGTCATGGCGACCAGCGGCGACGCGTACCTGCCGCTCAAGGCCCTGGTTGGCTACTCGGGCCTGGGCCTCCGGACACTCCGCGCGTACCTAGTTCACCCATCACGGCCGTTGCCACATTACCGCGTCGGCGGGAAGATCGTCGTCAGGCGTTCGGAGTTCGATACGTGGATGGCCGGATTCAAGACGACCGCCGCCCCGCGGGTCGATGCGATCGTCGCCGATGTCCTGAGCGGGCTGTAGAATGCGCGGACTCACATGGGCGTGAAAGTCAAGTTCCACCGGGGTGCGTGGTGGATCTTCGTCGACTGGCGCGGCCGGCGCCGGTCGAAGAGGGTCGGCGACCGCGCCACCGCGCTCGACGTTGCGCGGAAGATCCGCCAGCGGCTGATCGAAGGGGATCTGCGCGTCCTCGACTCTGCGCCCGCTGAGACCTTCGAGAAGTTCTCGACCGCGTGGCTGGAGTTGGGAGAGAAGGGCCGCAAGGCAAGCAGCCACCGCTTCTACGCGTTCAATCTGCGACTGCACATCGTGCCGGTCCTCGGACCGAAGGTGGTCACCGCCATCACGCGCGCTGATTGCCGCAGTCTGCTGGCTGCGTGCCGGCAGAAGGGACTCAAACGGGCGTCCCTGCTCGGCGTGCAGCGGACGCTCAGTGCGGTGCTGTCGCAGGCCGTCGAGGACGAGCTCCTGCCGGCGAATCCCGCATTTCGCATGGGCAAGCACCTGCGACACGGTGACGAGCAGCCGGCGGCAATCCAGCCGTTGACCCACGTCGAGGCGCACCAGTTCCTCCAGGCCGTGAAGGACCGCGTGCCGGAGTATCACCCGTTCTTCTTGTGCGCGTTACGCACGGGAATGCGACTGGGCGAGTTGCTGGCGCTTCAGTGGGGCGACGTCGACTTCGCGGGTCGGCTCATCGACGTGCGGCGCAACCTCGTCGCGGGCCGCCTCACGTCGACGAAGAACACGAATCGGCGTCGCGTCGACATGTCGCTGAAGCTGACGGAGAGCCTGCGCGCGCATCAGCGTCGCGCAAAGGCGGCGAGCCTGAAAGCCGGTCGAAAGCTGCCGCCCTGGGTCTTTACGACGCGGGAGGGCACGGCGCTGGACGGAGACAACGTGCGGAACCGGGTGTTCTACCGCTTGCTCGATGGCGCGAAACTGCGGGAGATTCGCTTTCACGATCTACGGCACACGTTCGCGTCGCTCCTGATTCAGAACGGCGAGCCCCTGACCTATGTGAAGGAGCAGATGGGACACTCGTCGATTCAGGTCACGGTCCGTGTACGGACACCTGGTGCCGAGCGCGAACCGCGCGGCGGTAGACAAGCTCGACGCGATCCCAACACGCATCCCAGACGCATCCGGCGATGAAAAGGAGGATGCGGCGAGTGGCGGTAAGTGATTGAATTGAAACTGGAGCCGGCGCTCGGACTTGAACCGAGGACCTGCTGATTACGAATCAGCTGCTCTACCAACTGAGCTACGCCGGCGGGCGTGAAACACAATATTCTAGCACGGCCAAGCGAACGAGCCCGCCGCGCGCCGTCGCGGCGAGCGCGGTGAACGACCGTCGCGAACCACCCGTGGCGACGCTCCGTCGCGAACGCCTCCCGGCGAACGACGGCTACCGTGCGAGCAGCACCCCACACGTCACCACGGAGATCGCATAGGTTGCGAAGAACAGCCAGCGGCGGCCGAACCACCGCGGGTGCAACGGCCGCTTGCCCGCGTGGATGCCCCTCATCTGGCGCGTCAGCAACGTCTTGTAGAACTCGACCGCCACGCGCTCGAAGCCGATGGTGGCGATCGTCACGAGCACCGGGTCGGCCGAACAGCGAACCAGCAACGTCGTCCCGAGCGCGCTCACGATCGGGCTCCGCACGAACTTCAGCGGCTTGAAGCCCTCGAACTGCAAGTCCTTGAGCGCGCCCCCGATCGCCACGACCGTCCCCGTCGTCAATCCGATCGCCGCCCCGGCGAACGTCGAGCGGCCCGACAGATGATCGGCAAGTGCGCGCTCTACTACGGGGCGCGTGCCGCCGCTCGGCACCGGGCGGACGAGCCCGATCGCCGGGTGGAACGCTGGCGCCGCCGCCTCGAGGCCTCCCCGCGCGGAGCGCTGGCGCTCGTGTTCGTCAGCTCGGTCGTCGGCGTCCCGCCCTTCTACCTCGTCACGATGCTCGCGGGGGCCTGCCGGCTCGGGTTCGCCGGTTTCGTCGGCGCTGGCACTGCCGGGCGGCTGGTTCGATTCGCCGCGCTCGTCGCGCTGCCGCGGCTCGCGCTCGGCAGGTGGTGAACGAGACGCCCGCGCGATCGACGCGAACCGGCTCTTGCCCGGTGCGCCTGGAGTTCTTGAACCAAGCGCCGAAGCGGCGCGAAGCCTTCTCAGCTCGGGCTCCGCCTCGGGGTTCGGCCTCCGGACTCGGCTCGAATGGCGTTCGCCGGACCGAATGGCGATTCGGGCTGGAGCGATCGGCGATGATCTCCTCCACCTGGCCGTATCCGCTCCTGCGATGGCAATCGCGACGCCAGGGCCAGCCCAACCGGGCACTGCGCGAGAAGCGGTCGTTTTTGCGCTTTGATGTAGATTCTTGGCTGCGTCGCGACCGCGGTCCCGGCCTGGCAAAGGGGAATGGAGGGCGACCGGGTTCCCCAGGAAGGCAAGACCTTTACCCAGCCCGGGGCGTGCTCGGCATCTCAGCCGCGGCCACTCAGGAGGACTTCCCCCATGCGATGCTCCTGCGTTCTCACCATGCTGCCGTTGTTCGCGCTGCTGCCCGCCGCCGCAGGTCTCCGGGTGGCGCCGCCGGCCGACGGCGCAGTCGCGCAGCAGCCTGCCGAGAAGACCATCCCGGACCAGGTCCGTCTGTTCATTCCCTACAAGCACTACTCGCAGGAGGACAACCAGCGCATCGTCGCCATGTACAAATACCTGCGCGTCGCCGACGTCTCCGACGGAATGGACGTCGTCGGCCTGCAGGACGTCGGCCTGGTCGATCAGGAGATCCGCGCGCTGTGGAAGGACACCGACGCGTTCGCGCACCGCGTGGTCGGCGTCGCGGTGACGGCGCGCTACGTCCCCACCAACCGGCGCGAGCCGAGGATGGACGACGCGACCATCGGCCGGTGGTACAGCACGGTGACCTCGGAAGCGTTCATGGACGTGCTCGCGCCCGGATCGATCCTGGTGATCGACGCGATGGAGGACGGCGAGAGCCGCAGCATCGGCTCGACCAACATTCAGAGCTGGCGCAAGCGGGGCATGGTCGGCCTGGTCACGAGCGGCGGTCTGGCCGACACCGACGAGATCATCCACCAGAAGATTCCCGTGTACTTCCGCCGCCTGGCGCGCGGCATCCGGCCCGGCCGCAACGAGCTGGAGTCGGTGAACCGGCCGATCACGATTGGCGGCGTGCTGGTGCGCCCCGGCGACGTGGTCATGGCCGACGGCGACGGCGTGGTGGTCGTGCCGCGCGAGCGCGCCGAGGAGGTCGCCACCGCGGCGCTGCCCTTCCTCGACAACATCGCGCGGGAGCGGTACATCAAGGAAACGGGCAAAAACCCCTGGAAGAAGTGATCCGGGGTCGCTTGATCCCCCGTGGTGCGGACGGTAGACTGCCCTGATCACAGCGCCAGGCCCGCGCATCGCGAACTGAGAGACGGCAGATGACCGACATCGCTTCCCGTCCGCTTCGGGTTCTGGCGGCGTGCGCCCGGCCGGTCGCGGCGCTCGTCCTGTGCGCGGGTTGTGCCGCGGCCTGCGAGGAGCGCCGGCGCGACGCTCCGGCCGACACGGCGGAGGAACCGTCGGCGCCGTACCAGGCGGAGGTGGAGGAGGGCTTCGGCGCGGCGGTGGCGATCCTGGTCGACACCTCCGGCTCGATGGACGAGCCCGCACCGGGCGACTCACGGCCGAAACACATCGTTGCGCGCGAGGCGCTGGAGTCGATGCTCCAGGCGACCGCCGCCTTCGTCGCCAGGCGTCCGGACTTCCCCATCAAGGTCGGTATCTACTCGTTCGCCCGGGAGACGCACGTTCTTCGGCCGATCGGCACGTACGACCGCGTCGACGTCCGCCGTGCGCTTGCCGCGCTGCCGCGGCCCGGCGGCGGCACCGCGATCGGCGAGGCAATGGCGGTGGCGCGGCCGGATCTCTACCGCGCCGGCGTGTTCCGCAAGTACCTCCTGATCGTCACCGATGGCGAGAACACGCACGGACGGGAGCCGGACGGCGTCGCGCGCCAGATCTTCCGCAAGAGCGAGGGGGGCGTGCAGATCTACTTCGTCGCGTTCGATACCAGCCCCGAGAAGTTCGCCTTCCTGAAGGAGGTCGGCGGCGACGTCTTCGGCGCCGGTACGAAGGACGAGCTCCGCGCCGCGCTCGACGGCGTGTACCAGGGCAAGATCCTGGCGGAGGCGGTGGACGCCGGCGAGCGGGAACCCGCCAGGCGGTAGCCTCGTCGTACTTTCTTCAAAGGAGACCCGCGGTGATTCTTCAGAAGTTCTGGTCGGCGTTCGTCGCGCAGATCAACAAGATCGCGAACCTGTTCTGGGAGGCGGATCCGATCGCGCAGATGCGCTACGAGTACGACCTGGCGGTCGCGCAGCTGAAGGAAGGACGCACCGGCCTCGAACAGTACCGCGGCCTGGTCGAACGGGTCGCGCGGCAGGTCGCGGCCAACCGCTCGCACGTGCAGAAGCTGGAGGCGGAGACGAAGGCCTACCTGAAGGCGGGCGATCGCGCCACGGCGGCGAAGTTCGCACTGGAGCTGCAGAAGGCGAAGAGCGAGCAGGCATCCAACGAGCAGCAGCTGCAGATGCACGAGACCGCCTACGGCAACAGCCTGACCAAGATCAAGCATGCCAACACCAAGCTGATCGAGCTGCGGGAGAAGATCCACAAGTACGACGCCGAGCTGAAGATGAGCGCCGCCGAGGCGGAGATCGCCAAGCTCGCCGAGTCGTTCGACATGAACCTGACCACCGACTTCGGCGAGATCGAGCAGGTGATCCAGGAGCGCATCGACCGCAACCGCGCCAAGGTGCGCGTCGCCGCCGACCTGTCGGAGAAGGGGATCGCCGAGATCAAGGCGGAAGAGCGGATGCAGGCGCAGCTCGCCGAACAGGCGCTCACCAGCTTCGAGATCGAGCTCGGGCTCAAGTCCCCGGAGACGGCGCCGATCGTCGAGGCCGCCAAGGAGCTGGGGCCGGCCGACAAGCAGACGTCGTAGTCGTGCGTGCACCGCTCATCCGTCGTCATCAGCGGAGACACCCGTCATAACAGGAGCGCAGAGCGACCATGGCCAGGCCCAAACCCGCGTTTTACATCGCCGTCCTGCTGGTGCTCATCGGGCTCGTCGGCATCGCCGTGTGGCGTTACAGTGGCGGCGGCGCCGGCGGCGGCGGGAGGATCTCGGACGAAGAGCTCAAGCAGATGAAAGGGGGCGCGGAGGCGCCCGACACGTCCGGGATCACCACGGTCAAGGAATACAACTACGTGCCGGCGACGCGCCTGCCGGAGGTGAAGGGGATCTCGAACTACACGGCGATGGCCAACCGCACCGTGCGGGTGGCGATCAACGTGTGGGCGGGCTGGGGGCCGATCATCTACGCGAACAACGGCTTCCGCCCGGGCAAGGCGTGGAAGACGCCGGCCGGCCAGGACTTCAGGGTCGAGATCGTGCTCATCGACGACCCGATCGCGATGCGTGACGCCTACGCCGCCGGCAACCTCCACATCGGCTGGGCGACGCTCGACATGCTGCCGCTGTTCCTCGAGGGGCTGCGCAAGGACACGCGGGTGATGCCGCGCGTGTTCCAGCAGGTCGACTGGTCGAACGGCGGCGACGGTATCGTCGTCCGCGACACCGTCAAGACGATGGCCGACCTGCGCGGCAAGACGGTGGTGCTGGCGCAGAACTCGCCGTCGCACTTCTTCGTGCTGAACGCGCTCATCGCCGCCGGCGTGCAGCCGGCGGAGGTGCAGTTCAAGTTCACGCAGGACGCCTTCCAGGCGGCCGCGGCGTTCAACGCCGACAAGAGCCTGGCCGGGTGCGTGAGCTGGGCGCCGGACATCTACAACCTGGAGAAGGTCAAGGGCAACCGGCTGATCGTCACTACCGCCACCGCCAACAAGCTGATCGCCGACGTGTGGTTCGCGCGCGCCGACTTCGCCAAGGACCACCCGGACGTCATGGAGGGCCTGGTGCGCGGGATCTTCGACGCCATGGAGGAGCTGAAGGCGCAGGAGAACAAGCAGAAGGTGGCCAAGCTGATGGCTGCCGGCTACTCGATCCCAGAGGGGGACGCGCTCGGGATGCTCGGCGACGCGCACTCGACCAACTACGCCGAGAACCGCGAGTTCTTCCTCAACCAGAACAACCCGACCAACTTCGAGCGGACGTGGAACACCGCCTATTTCCTCTACAAGAAGATCAACGCGGTCACCCAGCAGACGCCGTTCGACCAGGTGATGGACTTCTCGATCCTGCAGAAGCTCGCCTCCGAGGCGAAGTACGCCAACCAGAAGAACGAGTACCAGGTGCAGTTCGCCCCGGCGACGGCGGGGAGCATCCAGGGCGAGAAGGACGAAATCCTCACCAAGACGATCGTCATCCACTTCTTCCCCAACTCGTGGGACCTGAACAAGAAGGTCACACGCAACGTGGCGGGCAAGGAGGTCGAGGAGCTGTACGACCCGAACGTCGCGGTGGTGCTGGAGGAGGTGGCCAAGCTCGCCGGCCAGTTCGGTGCCGCGCGAATCGTGATCGAGGGGCACACCGACGGCTCGATGCGCGGCCAGGTGCCGAAGAGCCTCGTGCAGGAGCTGTCGCTGAACCGCGCGAACGCCGTCAAGGAAGGCATCCTGCGCCGCTTCCAGTCGCTGAACCCGAACCAGTTCGCGACCTCGGGGATCGGCTGGGACCGGCCGGCCGACAGTGCCGATCCGGAGAACCACGCGAAGAACCGGCGCGTGGAGATCAAGGTGTATCCGGCCGAAGCGGGGTCGCAGTAGACGACCGCGGATGATGCGGGACTGGATCCGGCCGCTGCTGCAGCTCCGGCTGCCGCCGCCACGGCCCGTGCGCCGGCTGGTGGGGCTGGCCGGCGTGCTGCTGGTGCTCGCGGCGTGGTGGCTGGCGACGCGCGGCGCCACCCCGGAGGATCGGCTGGTGTCGCCGGTCATCCTGCCGAGCCCGTTGGAGGTGTTCACCAGCGCGCCGAGCCTGTGGTTCGAGCGGGCGCTGCTCGAGAGCATCGCGGCGACGCTCGAGCGCGTCCTCATCGGCTTCGGCCTCGCCGCGCTGGTCGGGATCCCGCTCGGGATCCTCGCGGGCTCGTGGCGGCTGGTGGAAGCGGCAGGCGCGCCGATCGCGCTCTTCGGCCGCAACCTCCCCGTTGCGGCGCTGATCCCGCTCACCATCCTCTGGTTCGGGATCGACGAGACGCAGAAGATCATGTTCATCTTCATCGCCTGCGTCCCCTTCGTGTACTCCGACGTGGTCAAGGCCATCGCCGGCGTGCCCGAGCGCTACGTCGAGACGGCCCAGACGCTCGGGGCGTCGTCCTGGCAGATCGTGTGGAAGGTGCTCGTCGCGCTCTCCCTCCCCGACATCTACAGCAGCCTGCGCCACCTGTTCGGCCTGGCGTTCGGCTACATCATGCTCGCCGAGCTGATCAACGCGCAGCACGGCCTCGGCTACCTGCTGATGACCAGCCAGCGCCGCGGCCTCTCGGAACACATCATCCTGGTGCTGCTCATCATCGGCGTTCTCGCCTGGGGCATCGACCGCGTGCTGCTCTTCTTCCAGCGCGGCCTGTTTCCGCATCGCGCCGTGGAGGAGTGAGCGTGACGATGCCTGCGCCCGATCGTCCCGACGGCGCGGCGCCGGGCGCCGCCGGCACCGACGCGTCCGCGGCGCCCGACGCGCGGTCGGACGTCGTCGAGTTCCGCAACGTGACCAAGCGCTTCGGCGCGGTGACGGTCATCCGCGACGTGAACTTCATCGTGCAGGATCGGCCGGACCACGGCGAATTCGTCGCCATCCTGGGCCCGTCGGGGTGCGGGAAGTCGACCGTCCTGCGCCTGATCGCGGGCCTGCGGCCGCACCATCCCGCGACCAGCGGCACGGTGTTCGTCGCCGGGCGGCCGGTGGGCGATCCGGGGTCGGACCGGGCGATGGTGTTCCAGGACTACACGTCGTTCGACAACCGGACCGTCGTGGACAACGTCGCCTTCGGTCTGGAGTGCCGCGGCATCCCCGCGAAGGAGCGGCGCCAGCTGGCGCGCGAGTGGATCGCGAAGGTGGGACTCGACGTCGGGCGCGACGCCGGGAAATACCCGAGCGAGCTCTCGGGCGGCATGCGGCAGCGCGTCGCGATCGCGCGGACGCTGATCCTGTCGCCGCGGATCATCCTGATGGACGAGCCGTTCGGCGCCCTCGACCCCACCACCCGGCTGAAGATGCAGCAGCTGCTCATCGAGCTGTGGCGCGAGGCGCAGGCCACGGTGTTCTTCGTCACCCACTCGATCGAGGAAGCGGTCTACCTCGGCGATCGCGTGTACATCTTCTCGTCGGCGCCGGGCACGATCCTGCGCGAGATGACCGTGCCGCCGCCCGACCGCCCGCCCAAGGAGATGCAGCGCGAGCCGGCGTTCGTGGACCTGGTGTTCGACATCAGGGATACGATTGAGAAGCTGGAGTCGTCGACGCGCGCCGGCGACGACTGAGACGGCAGCCGTGCCAGCCACCATGCCACCCGTTCCCAACCAAGACGATCCGGCCGCGACCGCACCGCCCGACAGTGCGTCGATGAAGGACTACCTGCGCGAGGCCTTCCTCTTCCGCTGGAACCTGCTGTGCTTCGTCGGCGGCGCCGCGGCCGCGGCGATGCTGCCGCTTTCCGGAGTGCTGCTGCCGCTGGTCGCGGCGGGCGAAGTCGCGTACCTGGCCGGCCTGGTGTCGATGCCGCGCTTCCGCGCCGCCATCGACGCGAAGATCCACGCGGCCGGGCGCGGCACGGCTGCGATCTCGCGCGGGCCGGCGCAGCCGGCGCCGACGCTGGTCGACATGCTCGGCCGGCTCCCCGCCGATTCGCGCCAGCGCTTCCAGCGGCTGCACGGGCGCTGCGTGGAGATGCGGTCGATTGCCGCCGGGGTTCGCGGGGCCGCTCACGACCAGGGCGGAAGCGCCGAGGAGATCCGCACCCCGGGGCTCGACCGCCTGCTCTGGTTGTTCCTGCGCTTGCTGCTCTCCAAGGCCGCGCTCGACCGCTTTCTCGCCTCGATGGACGAGCGCGAGATCACCGCCCGCCTCCAGGACCTGCGTCGTACCCTCGCCACGGCGCAGGGCGGGGGCGACGAGCGGGTCGTGCGGTCGCTGCAGGACAGCGTGGCGATGGGCGAACTGCGGCTCGACAACTTCGCACGGGCGAAGAAGAACGCCGAGTTCGTCAGCATCGAGCTCGATCGGATCGAGGACAAGATCCAGGCGCTCGCCGAGATGGCCGTCAACCGCCAGGACCCGGATTTCCTCTCCAGCCAGGTGGACTCCGCCGCGGAAAGCATGCGCCAGACCGAGAAGGCGGTCAGCGAGCTCCAGCACCTCACCGGCCTCGCCGAGCAGGTGGAAGAGCCGCCGCCGATCATGGAGTCCGACCTGCGCGAGGTGCTGCGGCATGACGCGTGACATCCGCCGCCCCGGCGATCTGCCGGCCTGGTTCCCGGCGTGGGCGAGCCGCCTCGCCGATCTCTTCTTCTCCGGGACCACCGCAGCCTTCGTCCTGCACGGGAACACCCACGACCTGTTCATGACCGCCAACGCGGACGCGCCGCGCTACGGCAGCCTCGCCGAGTTCCTCGCCGAGCAGCTGTTCGGGCGCTGGGCGCTCGTCCTGCACTACGACCTCGGACGCGGCCTGCGCGCACTGGCGGGTCGCGACGACCAGCGCCTCCGCGACATGATTGCGCTCGCCAACCGGAAGCTCGGCGACCTGAGCGCTCTGCCGAAGGACCCGGCGGCGACCTTCGCGCTGCTCGATCGCTTCGTCAGGCACAACATCCTCGCGCCGGACGAGGACCGGCTCAGCGTCGCGATGGTGATGGATCACGCGTCCTACGTCTTCCCCGCCGGCGAACCGGGGCGCCTGAGCGTCCAGGCGTCGTCGCACCTGGTGGCGATGCTGAACTGGGCCGTCAGCCCGCACGTGAAGCGCTTGAACATGGCGTTCGTCGTCATCGACGAGAAGCTCGCGGACCTGAGCGACCGGCTGACCGGCAACCCGCACGTCGCGACCATCGAGATCCCCTTGCCTGACGAGGTCGAGCGCGAGCGGTTCCTGCGCGCGGCGGTGGAAGAAGGCGCGTTCGCCGGGTTCTCGGACTTCGGAGCGCCGGAGCTCGCGGCGTTGACCGCCGGCATCTCGCTCACCGACCTGAACGTCCTCGTGCGCTCGGCACGCGAGAGCGGCAAGCGGCTGGACGCGGGGACGTTCCGCGGGCTGAAGAAGCGGCTGCTCGAGCGCCAGGGCGGCGGCCTGCTCGAGTTCGTCGAGCCGAGGTGGACGCTCGATACCGTGGTCGGCCACGAGGCGGCGAAAGCCCGGCTGCGCGAGGACGCGGCGCTGCTGAAGCGCGGCGCGCTGGACGCGCTGCCGATGGGATATCTGGTGTGCGGCCCGGTGGGGACCGGCAAGACCTTCCTCGCGCAGTGCGTTTGCGGCGAATTCGGAGCGCCCTGCGTGATCCTCAAGAACTTCCGCTCGAAGTACGTCGGCGAGACGGAAGGGAACCTCGAACGGGTGCTGTCAGTGCTCCGCGCGATGGGCCCGGTGGTGGTCGTGGTGGACGAGGCGGACGCGGCGCTCGGCAGCCGTGAGGCAGAGGGGGACTCGGGCACCTCCAGCCGCGTGTTCGCGATGATTGCGGCGCAAATGGGCGACACGCGCTACCGCGGTCGCATCATCTGGATGCTGCTCACCGCCCGTCCCGATCTGGTGCCCATCGACCTGAAGCGGCAGGGGCGGGCCGAGATCCACATCCCGCTCTTCTACCCGACCGACGAGGACGAGATCCGCGAGATGTTCGTCATCATGGCGAAGAAGCTCGGGTCGCGGCTGGCGCCGCAGGACGTGCCTGCGGTCCCCCAGCGCGGGCACCTGTCCGGCGCCGACATCGAGGGCATGGTCGGGCGGGCGTGGCGCACGTCGCTGCTCCGCGGCCACGACCGCGTGACGAAGGAGGCGCTCTCCGCCGTCGTCGAGCAGTTCATGCCCTCGACCCAGGGGCTCGAGCGCGAGCTGCAGGAAACGGCGGCAATCCTCGAGTGCACCGACCGGCAATTCCTGCCGGAGACGATCGTGGCGAAGCTCAAGGCGGCCGGCGGGCGTTCGCAGCTGCAGGCGCGGCTGACCGCCATCCGGCAACTGGTACGCGAACTCTGAATGCGAGGAGGCAACGTGGCTCGGACGAGTTGGTTCGACGAATCGGCACAGCAGCCGCTCATCCAGGAACAGGTCAACCGGCTGGAGTCCTTCACCAGCGCGCTGGCCGACGGCGTGGTCACCAAACAGGAGCTCGACGGACAGGAACAGCGGATGGTCGCGGCGATGAAGACGCTCGAGCCGGAGCTGAACGACGACCTGCACGGGAAGGTGACGAAGGTGCTCGTCGAGTTGAGCGCCTACAACATCATGCGTCTGCTGCACGAGCTGCGCGCCGAGCACGCGCGGCGTGCCTTCGGGTCGGCCTGACCCGCAGCGGCGTTCGGGTCGGAAAAGAGGAGCAGGGGCGGCTCGGAACAGGAGCGCGGAGAACGGATCCAGGCTTGGTGTGATTCGACGCGCTGCATCGTGTTCCAGGTCTATCGCGACGGCGCGTGGCTGATGGACGTCGCCTCGGGTCGGATGCGACGCGTCCTCGACGATCCCACGCCGAGGAGTTCGCGTGGTCGCCCGACAGCCGGCGCATCATCTACCACGAGAAGTCCCCTCGACCGCCCGTTGGGAGCTGGACGCCGGCAGCTGTCACCCGGCGTTGTTGGGTGCCTGCTCGTCGTTCCCCACCGGCGCGTCAGCGCAGCGGGAAGAACTTGACTCGGAGACATCGCGGCGGCACGATGCGGGCCGAAGCGAGGCTCTCATCATGGCAAACCAGACCGTCGATCGCCGCGAGTTCATCGGCCGTTCGGCCGCGCTGCTCGGCGCGACCCTCCTGACACGCCCGGGCGAGGCCGCCGCCGCCCGCCGTGCAGCCACGGACGTCGTGCCGCTCGGCAAGACCGGCGTGAACATCTGCCGCCTCGGGTTCGGCACGGGCAGCACCGGCGGCAGCGTCCAGCGCGGGCTGACGCAGGAAGGATTCTCGCGGCTGATCCGCTACGCCTACGACCAGGGCGTCACCTACATCGACACCGCCGACAACTACCGCACGCACCAGATGATCCGCCAGGCGATCAAAGGCCTGCCGCGCGAGCGGCTGTTCATCCAGACGAAGATGCCGTGGCACAAGCCGCCGTTCACCGAGACGCCGCTGCAGGAGATCGATCGCTACCGCCAGGAACTCGGGGTCGACTACATCGACAGCCTGCTCATCCACTGTGCCACGCGATCGACGTGGCCCGACGACCTGAAGCGGATGATGGACGCGTTCTCCGAGGCGAAGGAACGGAAGCTCATTCGCCTCAAGGGCGTGTCGTGCCACGGCCTGCCGGCGCTGACGCGCGCGACGACGGAGGACTGGGTGGACGTCCATCTGGCGCGCGTCAACCCGCAGGCGCACCACATGGACGGCGCAGACGGCACCTACGGCGAGCGCGGCGATTTCAAGGCCGCCACCGCCGAGATCCGCGGGATGCACCGCAAGGGGCGCGGCGTGATCGGGATGAAGATGATCGGCAACGGCGACTTCACCAGCCCGCAGGATCGGGAAAAGGCGATCCGCTACGCGATGACATGCGGCTTCGTGGACGCGATCGTCGTCGGCTTCGCCAGCCCGGCGGAGGTGGACGAGGCTATCGCGCGCATGAACGCTGCCCTGCGCACGTAGGTATGCGCCCGTAAAACTCCCAAACCAGCGCGCGGGGTGTACGGAGCAGGACGGTGCAGGGTGCCGGTGCACAGTGCCGGTGCGGTGCAGCAGCACGCGGCACTCTGCACCGTACACCGTGCACCAGCACGCGCACTCTGCGTGCACTCGCCGGCACTAGACCACCGGTCGGATCCGCCTCCACCGCGCGTGCACCGCCTGGTCGACCGCGTAGGCGACCAGGCCGGCGGCAATGGCAGCGAGAATCCAGGGGCCGGCGACGCCGGTCAACTCGAGGATCGATTCGCGCGTCCCCTGCGCCTCCGAGGGATCGTGCTGGAGCGCCGCCCGCACCAGGAAGAAGCCGAGCGTGGCGATGATCACCCCGCGCGCGCCGATGCCAAAGCGGCTCACCCCGATTGCCGGCCGCCGCCAGCCCGCCGGGATCGCCGAGTAGTCGACCGTGCGATCCACCTCGCCCGTCACCCCGCGGACGAACTCCGACGCCCCGTAGATCGCCACGATCGCCCCGGCGATGCCGACGAGCCATTCCCCCATCGGCCAGTCCATCACGCGCGCCGTCCACAGCTCGGCCTCGTTGCCGCTCGACCCGCGCAACCCCCGGGCGAGCCGGAACGCCTCGATCCCCAGCGCGCCGTAGACGATGCCGCGGACGCTGTTGCCGATGCGGGTGACCAGACCTCCGAACCGCGCGCCGTTGCGGTCCGGGTCGATGATCGAGTCGGTGAGGCGCCACACCGCATACCCGCACAGGCCGGCGGCGAGGACGAAGAGAAGCGTGTTACCCATCGGCTGCGAGAGGATGACGCGCAGCGCGCCGCTGGTGTCGGTGATGCGCCCGCCACGATTAGCGGCGGCGGCGATGGCGAGGGTGCCGACGATGCCGTAGATCAGCGCCTTCGAGGCATATCCGAGACGCGCGAGCGGCTCGATCATGCGCGCTCGATGTGCACGCCGCGTTCCAACTCACGATCGACGGACGCTTTACCTCGGCTGTTTCGCGTCGAGTTCCGCCGCCACCGCCGCAATGTGTCTGTTGAACTCCTCCGGCTTCTCCAGCATCGGGTAGTGGCCGGTGTGCGGCATGACAATGGCGTCGAAGTCGGCGATCACCTTCCGAACCGCGGCGACGTTTGTGGGATAGAGGTCGCCGTTGATCGCGCGGACCGGGACCTTCAGGCCGCGTGCTGAGGCCGCCGAGTCGTAGCTGACAAACGCGCTCAGCATCGAATACGCGACGGGTGCCGGGGTCTTCAGCATCCGTTCCTCGGTGTGGCGCACGAGCGCCGGGTCCGCGTCGGCGTGGAACAGCGCCTTCACCATCGTCTTCAGCGCACCTCGATAGTCGGCGCGAAAGGCTTCCGCGCGCTTCTTCAGGAACGCTTCGCGCTCGCGGGCGACCTCGCCCTCGGCAGTCACGGCGAGATCCTGGAAGTATCGATGCCGACCACACCGATCGCGCGCTGCCCGAGCAGCCGCGCAGCCTCGAGCGCGGCCGGGCCGCCGAGCGAGTTGCCGAACAGGATCACCCGCTCCAGGCGCTCGGCGTCGGCGACCGCCTTGATGTCCGCGCCGAAGCCAGGCACTGTGTACGCGGTACGATTCGCACCGGACTCACCGTGCCCGGCGAGGTCCACCGCCAGCACCCGGTACGGCGGCGCAAACGCCCGCAGCTGACCGTCGTAGAACGTGCGGTCGGCCATGCCGCCGTGCACGAACAACAACGCGGTCCTGCCAGTCCCGGGGTGGAATACACGATTTCCACGCCGTCAGGAGCCCGGCAGGTTTTTCGTTCGAACGGAGCATGGGCGACAGCCATTGCGGACAGCACGAACAGCAGAAGGCCGGCCAGCGCCGGATATCGATGCGGGGGCATTCCCGGGAGCTCCTTTCGGACCCTGCCGGTCCCCGCCATTCTCGCTCCGGGGCCGCCCCCGCCGGTAGCAGCCCTCGTCCGTGCGTCGCTCGACCACAGGCGCCGAGCGCCCGGCCGGATGGCGGACGCGTGCCGGCCGTTCGCGGCACGCGGTGCCGGCTGCGCTTTTCAGCGCCTGCGAGTATGATCACGTCGTGGCGTTCACGATTGGGAAGGCAATCACGATCAAGGGAACGGTGCACGCGGCCGAGCCCCTTGCGATCAACGGCAACATCACCGGCGACGTGTTCGTGGGCGAGCACGACCTGACGATCGAGGCGGACGGTCGCGTCGACGGTACGCTGACGGGCAGGCAGATCAACGTCCTCGGCGCGGTGAACGGCCGGCTGGTGGCGACCGACGTGGTGCGGCTGGGGGAGCGGGCGACGGTGACAGCAGATATCGCCGCCCCGAAGACCGCGATCCGCGAGGGTGCAAGGTTCAAGGGCCGCGTCGAGCCGGCACGGGCCGAGGCCGCGGCGCGGGTCGCCGCCTACAGGCAGGGTTCCTGAGCGCTGCGCGCCGCCCGCAGCGCCCGGCGAATCGCCTCGACCAGCGCCTCGGGGTCGTCCTGCATCCGCCCGTTCATGACCACCATCGGGACATGCGCCGGCACACCGCCGGTCATCGGCTCCTCGTCCTGCTCGCCGACGACGATGAGATCCGGCTTCAGCTGCGGCACCACCCGGAGCGCGTGATCGACGTTCGCGGCAGTGGTCACGGCGAAGCGCAGCTTGGCCAGGATGGCCTCCGAGCGCTCCATCACGGCCGGCTCTTCGCCGACGAGCATCACCAGCGGCGCGAACCCCTCGCGGTCGCCGGCGCGGCGGCCGCCGCGCGCGACACGGCGCCGATCGGGGCCCCGCCGCATCTCGATGATCCGCGCCATCGCGCGAACGATACCACAGGGGCTGCTGAGGTGTGTCAATTCGGCATCCGGCATCCGGCATTCCGACAGCGCTAACCAGGACCCACCCCGAAACGTATTAGTCGACGCGGGGAGGTTTCATGCCGTCCATCATCCTTCGGGACACGCGCCAGGCGGCGCGCATGCTGTTCCACCACCCGGGCTTCGCGGCCGTCGCCATCCTGACCTTCGCACTGGGGATCGGCGTGAACGCTGCCGTGTTTGCCGTGCTCAACGGCGTCCTGCTGCGCCCGTTGCCCTACCCCGAGCCGGATCGCATCACGATGATCTGGATGGACAACCGGCGGCAGGGCATCAGGGAGGACATCACCTCCTACCCGACCTACCGTGACTGGAAGGAACAGAGCCGCTCCTACGAGCACATGGCGGCGTTCGCCAACTTCTCGTTCACGCTGACCGGCGCCGATGAGCCCGAGCGGCTGGTCGGGGCGCAGGCGACCGCCAGTTTCTTCGACGTGCTCGCCGTCCGTCCGATCGCCGGCCAGGTGTTCACGGAGGCGCACGAAGTCCCGGGCCGCGACCGTGTCGTGGTGATCTCGGAAGGACTCTGGCAGCGGCGCTTCGGCGGGGCTGCCGACGTGGTGGGCCGGACGATCACGCTCAACGGTCAGCCGTTCGAGATCGTCGGCGTGATGCCGCGTGCGCTGGCGGTCCCGCGGCGGGCGGAGATCTGGAAGCCGCTGGCGCCGTCCGAGCAGGCGCGCAGCGCGCGCGGCGGGTTCTGGCTTCCGGTGATCGGGCGGCTCAAGCCCGGCGTTTCCGCCGAACAGGCCCAGGCGGAGATGAGCGGCATCGCGGCGCGGCTGGAGCAGAGCTACGACGTTCTCAAGGGCTTCGGCGCCTACGTGGTGCCGCTGCATCGCCAGATCGTCGGCGACATCGAGCGGACGCTGCTCCTGCTCATGGCGGCAGTCGGCTTCGTGCTCCTCATCGCGTGCGCCAACCTGGCCAACCTGGTGCTCGGACGCACGGCAGCGCGGCACAAGGAACTCGCGGTGCGCACCGCCCTCGGCGCGCGCCGGGGGCGCCTCGCCGCGCAGATCGTCACGGAGACGATGCTCCTCGCGCTCGTCGGGAGCGTCGTGGGCGTGCTGCTCGCGTACTGGGCCGCGCAGTTCCTCCTGGCGATCGCCGGTGACAGCATCCCGCGCCCCGAGATGATCCGGATCGACTGGCGCGTGATGGCCTTCGCGTTGCTCGTCGCCGTGCTCGCCGCGCTGCTCGCCGGACTGGTCCCGGCCCTCCAGGCGTCGCGCGCCGACGTCGTCGAGCACCTGCGCGAGGGTGGTCGCGAGGGCGGCACGCCGGCGAGTCGCCGGATGCGGAGCGCGCTCGTTGCCGCGGAGGTGGCGCTGGCGTTCGTGCTGCTGGTGGGCGCAGGCCTGCTGGTGCGCACGCTCTGGAGCATGCAGCATGTCGATCGCGGCTTCCGGCCCGATCGGGTCGCGATGGCGACCCTCTCGCTGCCCTCGGTGCGCTACGCGGGACCTCCCGAGGTGCTCGGCTTCTACTCGCGGCTGCTCGAACGCGTGCGCGCGCTGCCCGGCGTTGAATCGGCGGCCACGGGCTCGGGGGTGCTGCTGCCGATGCTCGCGAACTCCGGCACGTTCTCGATCGAAGGCAAGCCGCTCCCGCCCGAGGAGCAGCGGATCGAATATCCCGTGGAGGTGGTGTCGCCCGGCTACTTCGAGACGCTGGGTTACTCGGTCGCCAGCGGACGGTCCTTCACGGCACAGGACACCAGCGACGGGCCGCGCGTGGTGGTCATCAACGAGACGCTGGCGCGCATCGGCTGGCCCGGGCAGGACCCGATCGGCCGGCGGCTGCGGCCCGGCGACGAGTCGTCGCGCGCGCCCTGGCTGACGGTGGTCGGCGTCGTGCGTGACGTGCGGCGCGGCGACCTTCGTGGAAGCGTGCGCCCCGAGGTGTACGCGTGCGCGCTGCAGATGCCGCCGCGGACCCAGCTGGTGCTCGCGCGCACCTCCGGGGATCCCTCGTCATTGCTGCCCTCGCTGCGCGCGGCGGTGCGCGAGATCGATCCGCAGATCCCGGTGTTCAACGCCGGCACGCTCGCCGACGAGTTCGCCGAGACGCTGACGCCGTCGCGGTTCCGCGCGCTGCTGCTCGGCGGCTTTGCCGTCCTTGCCCTGCTGCTCGCCAGCATCGGCATTTACGGCGTGACGGCGCACGCGGTGAGCCAGCGTACCCACGAGGTCGGCGTCCGGATGGCGCTCGGCGCCCGCGGCCGCGACGTGGTCGGGCTGATGATGGCGCAGCACCTGCGCCCCGCGCTTGTCGGCCTCGCGGCCGGCATCGCGGCTGCCCTGGCGATGAGCCGGTTCGTGGCGAGCCTGGTGTACGGCGTCGGCACCCGCGACGTCACGACCTTCCTGCTGATGGGCGCCGTGCTGCTGATCGTGGCCGCCGCGGCCTGCTGGATCCCGGCTCGCCGCGCCACTCGCGTCGATCCTGTTGTGGCTCTGCGGACTGAATAGCGTCAACTGCCAACCTGGAGGCTGGCGAGGGCCAGGAATGGGGCGTCAGCCGTCATCGAGGAACCCGCACCGAGACAGATCCGACGCGGGCCCCGAAGCGCAGGTCGCGCACGGTGACCTGCGCGCCCGCCTCTGCGGGCGTGATTTCGTAGTACGGGAACCTCGCCCACACCAGGATGGCACGCACGTCAGGGTCCAGCTTCGCCAACGGCACTTCCGGCCGGTTTTCCTGGCGCGGGACGATCCCCGGGTCGAATGCGATCCGCCGCGGCCACCACGCGAACGTGCCGCGCCGGTAGTGGTCGCCGGCATCGACGATGATCTGCTTCCGCAGCGGATCGATCGGCGCGGGCCCGACCATGAGCCCCGCCGGCGGGATGCCCGATTCCCGTTCCCATGCCTCGAGGACCAGCGCGCGCGCCGCGCGAGCCGACCACAGCATGGCCGCGACGTACATCGAAGCGACGACCAGAGCGACCCTGGCGGGCCGCGCGAGCCGCCGCCGCCGAGACACGTACGCGCCGGCGCCGAATGCCAGCCAGAGCCAGGGGTCCACGATGAAGACGGCGTCGCCGTAGAACCACCGCGGCGAGAAGGGCATCAGCAGGCGGATGCCGTACGTGTTCAGCCAGTCGAGCAGCACGTGCGACAGCACGCCGGCGTAGCTCAGTACCAGAAGCGGCACCCATCGCACGGCGGACCTCCCGGGCGGTGCCCGGCGCAGCCGATCCACCAGCAGCACGCACCCGGCGAAGAACGCGGGGAGCAGCAGCTGCGCGAGCACCCCGTGCGTCCACCCGCGGCGCAGCGCCACGATCGGAACCTCCGACGCCACCGCCAGGATGTCCACGTCCGGGAGGTTGGCGGCGATGAGCAGCACCGGCATGCCGTAGCGGGTCGTCTGCTTGAGCCCCGCCTCGCCCATCGCGGCACCGACCAGCGTGTGGCAGATGTTGTCCATCCGCAGATTATTCTCTACGCCAGGTTCGCGACGGATCGTCCGCTTCCGCGGAGCTGACCATGCGCTGGCACTACCGGGATCCACTGTTGCTGTGGTTGTTCGTGCCCGCCTACCTGGCGCATCTGGCGGAGGAATGGTGGGCCGGATTCCCGGAGTGGATCGCGGTATTCGCGCGGCGACCGCTGCCGGCGGCGGCGTTCGTGGCCATCAACGCCGTCGCCCTGGTCGTGTTGATCGCGGCAGTGCGTGCGACGACGCACCGTGAATCGAACGGCTGGATGGCGGTGGCAATCGCGACGGTCTTCACGCTGAATGCGCTCCTCCACCTGCTCGGCAGCCTCGCCAGCGCCAGTTACTCGCCCGGCATGCTGACCGGCGTCGTCATCTACGTTCCGCTCGGGCTCCTTACCCTGTTGCGGGCGTGGCACCAGCAGCCTCCGTCCGAGTTCGCGCGCGGCGCCGCCGCCGGCGTCGCCGTCCACGCCGTTGTCGTCATCGTGGCGTTCGCAGCGACTCGCTGAACGGATCGTTCTCAACGTTTGGGTCGCGCGGATTGTTCGCGGCAAGTCGTTCGCGGCGGGTCGTTCGCGAACGGTTTTTGCTGCGCGGCGACACCTTGGTAATCGAGCGCGTGGCGCCGGCCTCGGCGACGGCTTCCCCGCCGCGAGCCGGAGCCCCGGCACGATCCTCGCACCTGGCGCTCCGATCATGTCGTGGTTCGACGTTGCCGACGGCAGGCTCCGGTATCGCGGGCGAGTCACGAAACACCCCGTCGCGGAGTGGATGGCGTCCGACGACGGACGGGTCTTCATCGAGGCGGCGGCGCGGCAGATACCGTTCGCGCTGCTCGGACGGATACGCACCGCACGACGCCGCCTCTCCCGCGAGCTGCAGGCGGCGGTTGCCGCGCCGGCGCTGCGCGCCGCCCTGCCCGGGGAGTGCGACCGCTTCCTCGGTGCCTGCACTGACCTCGCCTACGCTCCGTCGCTTCCGCGGCTGACGGTCGCGCTCCAGCGCCTTGTTGTCGTGCCGCGGGCAATGATCCCCGGCCGTGCCCTGCCTAGTGCCGGCGCCAGGATCGCGGAGCGGCTCGGCGCGCACGTGCCGGACTCCTTCAAGTCCTTCTTCTCCCGCTGGACCCTCGGCAGCATGGACGACGCGGTGCGCCGCGCCCGGCCGTGCCCCGAACGGCCGGTGCACGCGCGCGAGTCGTGGGCGTGCGTGGGGCTGGACACCGATTTCGTCTGGACCGATCCGACGTGGTCCGGGCCGGAGTGGCGCGGGCACCTCGTCATGTACGAGATGCCGACCTTGCGGCTGCGCCGGCGCGAGCGCCGCGAGCTTGAAGACGCGGTTACGCAGCTGACGCAGTCGCTGCCGGGCCTCTCTCGGGTGCAGCGGGACGCGCTCGTGCGCCTCGCTGCCGATCAGATGACGTCGCTGAACGTCTGAGGCCGGGGGAGCGCAGCCTAGAGACAGGCGCGCAGCCGCTCGATGACGTCCGCCGGCACGTCACAGGAGCAGAGGGCGCCGTCGGACGTCCTGTTCACCGGCACCGTGGTCATGGTGCCGGTGCCGACCAGACGGTCACCGTGCCGGAACGTGAACGCGTAGCGGACGCTCCGGCTGCCGACATCCGCGAGGTCCACCGAGATGTCGCACTCGTCCTCGAAGCGTAGCGGCGCCTTGAAATCGAACGCCGCCGACACCCGCGCCCAGCCCGCCTGCCCGCGCGGCGCGATGGACATCCCGGCGGCGCGCCACAGGGCGTGCTCGGCTTCCTCCATGTAGCGGAAGAACACGCTGAAATGCGCGATGCCGGCCTGGTCGGTCTCGGCGAACTCGACGCGGCGCTTGTAGGAGAACGGCATCGCTTAGGACCGCCGATGCACCACCGGCCAACCGGTTACGGCCTGGTTCCTTCCGGCAGCACGAGCTCGTTGGCCTTGCTGGCGGCCAGCGGCGCGGGTGTGCCCGCGTGCCACACCGGGATCGGCGGCTTGCCGGGCGGGTACAGGGATTCCATGGGCTCCCAGACGATGTCGACGCGATCGGTGAACAGGTCGCCGATGAGCAGGTCCGTGACCGTTCCGCGGAGCGCAGGGTAGCGGCGGACGAACTGCCCGAAGCTGAACCCGTCGTAGTACTCGCAGACCAGGCGGCGCATGCGATCGATGCCCTGGTTGAACATGCCGCCCCAGTGGCCCAGCTGCCGCCCGCTCGTATCCCCCTTCTTCAGTCCCTCGACGATGGCGTCGCCGGCCAGCTCGCCGGACTTCAGCGCCAGCAGCACGCCGGAGGAATACAGCGGGTCGAGGAACCCGAACGCGTCGCCGATCAGTACCCAGCCATCCCCGGCGACACGGGTGGATCGATAGGAGTAATCGCGCGTCGCGAAATACCCGGTGGCGCGCTGCGCCGCCGACAGCCGCGACGAAACCGCCGGGCACCGTTCGACTTCCTCCTGATACGTCTGCTCGTGTCCGTGCCGCCCCTTGAACAGGTCATCGAATGGCGCGACGATGCCGACGCTGACGATGTCGTCGTGGAGCGGGATGTACCAGAACCAGCCGCTCCGGTCGGCGGTCTGCAGCACCATCGTGGCGCCCTCGTCCCTGCCGGTGTCGCGGTAGGCGCCCTTCCAGTAGGTCCAGATCGCGCCCTTGTTGAGGACGGGGTCCCAGATGCGCAGCTCCAACCGGTTCTGCAGCAGCGCCGCCTGCCCGCTCGCGTCCACGACGACCCTGGCGGCGACCGCGCGGCGGGTGCCGTCGGCGTCGCGGATGGTCGCGCCCGTCGCCCGCTCGCCCTCGAAGATGACGTCGAGCACGTGCACCCCTTCGTACGCCTCGGCGCCGTGCTCGCGCGCGTTCTCCAGCATCATCTGGTCGAACTCGCTGCGCACCACCTGCCACGTCTGCGAGCACTCGTGCGGTTTGTTGTCCCAGAAGTAGAACGGGGCGGACAGCTTCCCGCTGGCGTTCACGAACTGGACGCTGTGCTTCTTCACGAAGTGGCTGCGCCGCATCTTCGGCAGCATGCCGAGCCGCTCGAGCACCCAGTAGGTTTCGGGGATCAGCGATTCGCCGATATGGAAGCGCGGGAACCGCTCGCGCTCGAACACGGCGACGCGCAGGCCGGCGTCGGCGAGCACCGTCGACACGGTGGAACCGGCCGGGCCGGCGCCGATGACGACGACGTCATACTCGGACTTGGTGGAGGGTACGCTCATCTTGAAAACGAGGAAATACGCGGTCACGCGGCACGGGGCCGACGATCGTCGCCACGAAGGAACGCAGTTGTGCAGCGCGACAGGGACATCCTACGTGTACCGGATGCCCGTGTGCTGAGGCAGGAAGAAGCGCTGCAGGAGCACGTCCACGCGCAGCAGCCCGTCACGCGACAGCGCGATGCGATCGGGCCCGGGCGGCGCGAGGAAGCCATCCGCTTTCAACGAGGCGAGCGCGTCGGCGAAGCGGCGCAGCGGGTCGAGGCCGTACTTCTCGACGAAGTAGGACGGCCGGACGGAGCCGCGCTTCAGCTGCAGCACGAACTCGCGGATCATCCGCTCCTCGTGCGTGGGTGTGTAGGCGCGGCCGAGCGGCAGCCGGCTGGCGGCGACCGCAGCGCTGTAGCTCTCCCACGTGTCGAAGTTCTGCAGGTGCACGCCGTTGACGTGCCCGA
Organism: Vicinamibacterales bacterium; assembly: GCA_048594975.1. GTDB lineage: Bacteria > Acidobacteriota > Vicinamibacteria > Vicinamibacterales > 2-12-FULL-66-21 > JBMDXB01. The sequence continues at coordinate 40,071 of JBMDXQ010000141.1, forward strand.
ACGAGGCCACGCCCAGGCCGACCAGGTCGGCGCCTTTCCACAGCCGATCACGGTAGACGAACTTCGTCGTCGCCGGGTTGCGGACGGCGGTGTACGCGCTGCCGATGTGGTAGCCGGCACGTTCGAGCGCCGTGAACGCCTCGGCCACCCAGCGGCGCTTGGTCGGCCAGTCGGCGATCGCGTGCGGGAACATCTGCGTCCCCCGCAGCAGGTCGCCGGTGATGGTCGTGTTGTACGGCAGTTCCATCTGGTAGATGGTGATGCTGTCCGGCTCGAGCTCCAGCGTGCGCTGCACGCACCGCCGCCAGTTCTCCTCGGTCTCGCCCAGCATGCCGGCGATGAGGTCGATGTTGATCTGCGGGAAGCCGAGCCGCCGCGCGAACCGGTAGGCCAGCTCGATCTCCGGCGAGCGATGGGCGCGGCCGTTGATCTCGAGGACCCGGTCGTCGAAGTTCTCGATCCCCAGGCTGAGGCGCGTCACGCCGATCCGGCGAATGGCCTGGAGCTTGGCCTGGGTGAGCGTGCCAGGCTCGCACTCGAACGTGATCTCCTCGGCGGCCGACCACGGCGTCGCGTCGCCGAGCCGGGAAACCAGGTGCTGCAGCTGGCGCGTGGAGAGGAACGACGGCGTGCCGCCGCCGAAATACACGAAGTCGAGCGGGCGGCCGGCAATCGCCGCCGTTTCCAGATAGCGCTCCCACTCCCGGGCGAGCACGTCGAGGTACTGCTCGACCTCGCGCGCGTTCTTGTCGACGTAGACGCGGAAATAGCAGAAGTGGCAGCGCTTGCGGCAGAACGGGATGTGCAGGTAGAGCCCGAGCGGCACGTCGGCCGGGGGGCGGGAGAGTGCCGCCAGCCCCTCGGTCGCCGCTGCCTCCGGCGTCCAGACCGAGAAGGGCGGGTAGTTGGCGACGAAATAGCTGCCGACGGCAGGCTGATCGATATCCGGTGTAGGGGATGCTCCGGCCATTGAGGATCTATACGAGTTGAGCCTGTATTTAGCTTACAGTCGACAGTCGACAGTCAGAGTCAGAGTCGGAGTCCGACTCAGAGTCGGAGTCCGAGTCAGAGCCGGAGGGAGCCGGAGTCCGAGTCAGCGCCGGAGTCCGAGTCAGAGCCGGAGGGAGCCGGAGTCCGAGTCAGCGCCGGAGTCCGAGTCTGAGCCGGAGGCAAATCAACTAATGGCGTGCCAGGGTCCCGACCCGCGACCAACTCGCGACCCTGCCTGTGACTCCTGACTCTGACCCCCTGACTCTGACTCCTGACTCTGACCCCTGACTCTGACCCCTGACCGACTCTGACTCCCGACTCTGACTTCCGACTCTGACTTCCGACTCTGACTTTCGACTATCGACTATCGACTGATTCCGATCTTGACCTTAATCAAGAAAGTCTGAGGCCTGAGGCAGATCGAATCGCTGCAGGCCTGGAAGCGGGCGGTGATCTCGGCCTCACGTTCGCCGGGCGCGGTGCCCGCGGCAACGGCGAGCGGCAGGCCGAACGTGGCGGTCTCCTCGTAGTACGCGGTCTCGATCCCGAAATTGGGGTCGTGCGCGCGCTTCGGCTCGGGTTTCTCGATCTCCTGCTCGTTGAGCGAAAACGGCGGCGCCGGACCGACGGTAATCCGCGTCGGGATCGGCCCGCCTTCGATTGGCTCGAGGGCGTAGAGGTGCCAGCCCTCATCGATGACCGCAACGGCCTGCACCGTGACGCGGCCGCCCGCCTTGACGCTCTCGGCTGGCGGCTGCGCCGACCAGCGAATCGGCGTCGGCGCCGGCTCCTGACCACCGAGCCCTTGGACGGCGAGCAGAGCGAGCAGAAAGAGCCTGACCACTTCAAGAACCATCACCGTGAGGTCATCGTCCCGCCGACGCGCACGTAGCTGGCCTGCAGGATCTTCTTGCTTTTCTCTTCCTGCAGGAACGCGACGACCGACAGGTTCGCCGGGTTCATCACCACCGGCTTGCGCGAGAACGTCCAGGTGGGTTGCGTCTCGATGCGCGTCTTCTCGTAGTCGTCGATGTACTTCTTCGTCTCGCTCGTGATCTGCGCGAGGTCGAACGCGTGCTCGACGGCGACGGGCGCCGTTGGATCGACCGCGATCCCGCCGTAGTGCTCGCCCGCGATGCTGCGGACGACCACGGGGTGGAAACGGACGCCGTTTTCGCCCGAGTAGCTGATCATCTCCTCGACCAGCAGAATCTGCAGCTTGACCGGCTCGCCGTCCGCCTTGAGACCCGACGGAACGGCCTTCACCCTGACCGTGCCGCCGGTGAGCGAGGCGGCGACGTCGAGCGTGGCGCCGGCCGGATTCTCGAGCGCCCTGTCGATGCTCGCGACGATCCGGTCGTATACCGGCCTGGTGTTCGAGCGCGCGCCGCCGCCAACCGTCGTCACGCCTTCGATCGCCGCCGTCGGGACGCCGGTCACGTTGTAGAACTTCGCCCGCTCCACGGTCGCCTTGTTGGTCAGTGGGTCGGGCTGTGGGATGTGCAGGTGGTACATCACCACCGCCAGTTCCTTGCGCGAATACCGTTCCATCGCGGCATCGAACGCCAGGTCCGCGGCCACGCACGGCGGGCACCCGGCGCCGGTGAAAACCTCCGCGAGCACGGTCCTGGTCGAACGGGCCGGCGTTGGCTTGTAGCGCTCCGCGTGCACCGGGTTCTTCGAGGTCGCGCGGTACCTGGCGTCGAGCTCCGCATCGAGCCCGTCGAGCGATCCGCCGCGCTCGGCGCGATAGAGCGCCTCGAACCTGGCCCGGTCGTCCTTGGTGAGTCGGCCGGTCAGCGCCGCCTTCATCCAGTAGTCGAGCGCCGCCTTGTTGTCTCTACGCTGCTGCGCGAGCTCGGCAAGGCCGATGACCGCCGCCGGGATCTCGGGATTGGCGTCATACGCCGCCTTCAAGGCCTTCTCCGCGTCCTTCATCCGCCCCTGCTTGATGCGGATGCGCCCCAGCGTTGCGAGATGGGTGGCGCGCGACTGCCTCGTCCGCTTCGCCTCCTCTTCCTCGAAGACCGTCAGCCCCTTTTCGGCAATCTTCGCCGCATCCTCGAGGTAGAGGCCGGCGGTCATCAGGCTGGTGGCCACGCGGCTGTAGCCGCTCGCGCGGAAGCCCTCGCTCCCCGACTCGAGGTATTTCTCCGCGTACCCCATGATCGCCGCGCGGTCCGTCGGGCGATGCGACACGAGCGTGTCGAAGAGGCTGTAGAACGCCTGGCTCTTGCTGCTGCTCTCGGGGAAGTCCCTGAGCCACTTCTCGAGCGCCGCGATCTTCTTGTCCTTGTCGGCGATCTTCAGCGCGGCGTTGTAGGCGGCCTGGTCGGGCGGTGTCGGGCGCGCGGGCGGCGCCGGCTTGTCCGCCGCCTTGTCGGTCGACGGCTTCGCCGTGTCCGGCGAGGGCTTCTCGGCGGTCGCCTTGTCCGGCACCTGCTTGTCCTTCGGGTTCTGCGGCGCCGGGGGCTTCGTCGGCGTCACGACCACCGTCTGCGTAGCGTCGGGGGTCGCGGCGAGGAGGAACAGCAACGCGACGGGAGCGACGAGCGCACGGCCGACGTGTTTCACCATGGGGCCTCCCGGGAAGAGATCTGTCGCGGGTCACGCGTGGCGGACGACAGTCTAGCCGAGTCGATGACCGGCAGAGCGCCTTTTCTCGTGGCGCGTCCACGCTGAACGAGGACCAGATCGCGGAGCGCGGCGCCAGCCGGGCAAGGCGCGACGACCGAGAATACCGGGAGTATGTGAGGCAGGAGCAACGCCGTCAGCCGGGATGCCCGCCCGCGAGGGTGGTCCTTGATCAGCGTGGACGGGCCACTAGTGCCTCCCGCCTCGCTCGCCGTTGCCGGTCGAGGTCACGGCCGGCGCAGGAGCGCGGTCGGGCATGTCGTTCCAGTTCATCACGGCGTTGAACACCATGTTGAACTCGCCGTGGTTCTGCCAGCGGTAGATGGGGTTGTTGGAGAACAGGATGACACGCCCCTTTCCCGTGTACCCGCCAGGGGTATCAATCGCGAAGGGGCGCTCCCGGATCTCGTCTGAGCCGCGCATCAGGCCGCTGAGCACGGCCGCTTCGCCGCCGACGAAGCGCGCGAGGACGTGCGCCTGGTCGGACTGCGCGACGCTCATGAGTGGTCCTCCGAGGTACTTCACCGGCATGATCCGATCCGTGTAGCCGTAGAAGACCGGGTGATCGAGGCGCAGCAGCTCCGCGTTGACCAGCGGGCGCGGCGCGTAGAACTGGTTGGACGTCGAACCGGAGGCGTCCACCGAGCGCGCAAACCCGAAGTCGGCCGGAAAGCGGACGGCGTTGCCCATCGCGATCAGCGTGCCCCCGCTGTCCAGGAACCTCGCGAACGCGTCCACGCCTTCCCCGCCCATGCCGCCGGTGATGTCGGGCGACTCGCCATACATCCCGAGGAACTTGTACTTGTCCGACCGCCGGTAGGGCACGGGCCGCGCCGCCGGCGGTGCGAACACCGCCTGCCTCGTCGCGGCCTGCGTTGGCATGACGATGACGTCGTAGTCGGCGCGCAGGTTGCCCTTGCGCACGCGCTCCTTGTAGATCAGGTCGTACGGGATCCCGAACCGGTCGAAGGTGAACCGCACCCACCCGATCTCCTGCGTGCCGGTCCACGTGGAATACATCGCGACGCGCGGCACGTCAGCCTCGTGCGACGGCACATCGGGGATCTTCGCGAGCGCCGCGGCGGTCAGCCCAAGCTCCTCGACGGCGGCGCGGACCGCCCTGAGATCCGCCCCCGCGGGAACGATGAAGGAGCCCGTCGGGAACTCGATGCCGGCCACGGAGAAGCTGCGATCCGCGATCTTCATCGCGACGTTCCGCAGCCGGTATCGGAGCGCGATCATGTTCGTCGAGCCGTAGTGCGCGACGGCGAGGCCCGCATTGCCCGTGCCGGCGACCCGCCCCTTGACGATCGCCTCCTTCACGGGCGTGACCCGGACGTCGAGGATCGCCTTGTCGGCAATCTCCTTCACGTCCACCTGCATCGCCAGCCCCATCGTCCAGCCGCTGTCGTCGTAGGTGCGGAGGTTGGGATCGGGGAACTGCTGACGCTCGATCAGGTTCTTCGCGAGCCTGCCGTACGGCTGGTCCCGCTTGACGATGTACGAACCGGCCGGGAAGGCCGCGCCGCCGACCTTGAACTCGCCCGCGGCCTGCCCCACCTCGATTCGCTGAGCGCGCAGCAGGTTGACGAGCGTCGCGACGCGCGTCATATCGCGCTGCACGGGAATCACGTAGCCGTGCGGCGGCTCGTTCTTTCCCGCCTCGATCGAGTTGCGCGTCTTGCGGTAGAAGTTCTCGACCACGAGGTTGGGGAACATCGAGGTGAGCTGGAGCGCGCTCAGCACTCCGGTCTGCATGTAGTTGGCATTGTTGCGGCGCGAGAAGTTGTTCGCCGCGCCGGGTGGGACGGGCAGGCCGCGGTACCACTCGCGCGGCTGGTTGCCGCCGCGGCCGGTCGGCACCGTCGCGCCGCCGCGTCCCTCGCCCCGTCCTTCACCGCGCCCCTCGCCCCGCCCTTCACCGCGCCCACCGCCCCGCCCTTCACCGCGCCCACCGCCGCGCCCCTCTGACGTTCCGGCGGCTTGATCGCCGGGCGTCGGGGCGCCCGTCGCCGGACGTTCCTGCGCCCCCTGGGCTCTTTCTCCGCCTCGCCCGCGCCCGGCGCCGCGCCCGGCCGCGCCACCTTCGCCCCGGCCGGAGGCGGCCCCCGGACCGCTCTCCCGGCCCGACTGCGTCTCGTACATCCGCATCATCCCGTTGTGGTTGTACGCGACGGAGCCGAGGTAGCCGGGCGACCAGCCGTCCATGAAGGCGTGGGTGTAGACGCCAGGCATGCCCCACTTCGTCATCTGCGCGAGCTCGAAGTTCGAGAAGAACGGCAGCTCCGCGAAGAGGATGGGATCGAGATTCGGGTTCTGCGGCGCCGCGCCGCTGTACGTGTAAAGCAGCGCCAGCGACTCGTGGAGATCGTGCACGATCGGCGGAAACGCGGTGAAGTACCAATCCACGATCGCGCGCATCGACACCTGCGAGAGGTTAATGTCGCGGTTGTTGTCGTGGTAGACGTACTTGCCCCAGTAGGGCACACCTGGGGTGGCGGCGGCGGGACTTGCGGGGGTTCCGGGGGTTCCGGGCGTCCCTTGCGTTCCTCGTTCCTGTTGGCTGTAGAACCAGTCCAGATAACGGTCGCGGCCGTCGGGGTCGGCCTGGGGCGTGACCGAGACGATGACGTTCTCGCGGATCTGCCGGACGAGCGGCGACGTCTCGGTCGCGAGCCGGTAGACGAGCTCCATCAGCATCTCTGATGGGCCCGTTTCGCCGCTGTGCAGGCCCCCCATCAGGTGGTAGTGCGGCTTCGTGGTCGCGATCAACTCGCGGACCTGGTCGTCGGAGAGGCCGCGCGGATCCGCGATCTTCGCGAACCGATCGCGATTCTGCTGCAGGTATTTGATGTTGTCGTCGGAAGAGACCCAGACCACAACGAGCTCGCGGTCCTCGTCCGAGCGGCCGATCGTCTCGACCTCGACACGCGGGGTCGCTGCCGCGAGCGCGCGATAGTACTTCAGCGCGTCGGCATAGTACGTGAGCTTGCCCGGCGCGCCGATGTGGTAGCCGAGCACGTCCTTGGGCAAGGGGATGCCCTGTACCTTCGGCAGGTGATCGACTAGCGGGCTGATGAAGTACGGCTGTGTCGTCCACTCCTTCACCGCCCGCGCGAAGTCCTCGTCCTGCGCCTGCTTCGGGTCGCGCGTCTCGGTGACCATGGGCTGCGCCGGCAGCCCGGCAGCGGCAAGCAGGACGGCAGCAGTCAGGAGCAGAGCCCATCGGGCCGGCAAGCTCTTCATCGATATCTCCCCGCCGGCGCGCGGCGGCGCCGGCCAGTGTGTCAGATGGAAAAAGCTGTGGGATTCTATCAGAGGCATGTTCGCGCTCCTCGTCGCCGTTGCGTTCGGCGCCGTGTTCCTTGCGCACACGGCACCATTCCCTTTCCTCCTCGAGGCGTTCCGGCCGAAGCACTCGGTGTGGCACATGCCGCGCGACCCCGCGCACCCGACGATCTACCTGACGTTCGACGACGGGCCCAACCGCGCGGCGACGCCGGCGCTGCTGGACGTGCTCCAGCGGGAAGGCGGTCGCGCGACTTTCTTCCTGATCGACAAGCACCTGACGGAGGAGACCGCGCCCATCGTGCGCCGGATGTTCGCCGAGGGCCATGCCGTGGCGCTCCATTCCGACACCCGCGTGCTGATGCTCAGGTCGCCCGAGGAGCTCGGGGAAACGCTGGCGGCCGCCGCCGACCGGATCGAGCAGTTAGCGGGATCTCGTCCCTGCCGCCTGTTCCGGCCGCATGCGGGATGGCGCGGCGGCGAGATGTACGCGGGCCTGGAACGGCTGGACTACAGGCTGGCCGGCTGGAGCTGGGGACTCTGGGACTGGAACTGGTGGAGGCCGCGCGCCGCCGACGACTTGGCGCGGCGGCTCTCACGCCGCGCCTCGCCGGGCGACATCATCGTCATGCACGACGGCCACCACGTGAACCCGCGCGCGGATCGCCGCTACGCCGTCGAGGCCGTGGCGCTGCTGATCCCCGCGCTCCGCGCGCGCGGCTTCGCATTCGGCACGATGTGTGAACCCGGGACGCTTACGCCTTCGCACGAAGCGGAGACCGTGCCGGCCAGCGGGTATCCACTTCCTGCCAGCGCCGAGTGACCCTATTGTTTCGGTTTGCCCGTCATCGGCACGAACCGCACGGGCAGCGTCTCGAGCGTCTCGAGCCCCTGCGCCGTCTTGCGCAGGATGCGCAGCTCCTGGACGATGTCGCCGACCGGTATCGCCATCACCCCGTCCACCTTCAGCTGCTCGACGAGCGCCGGCGGTACCTCGTCGGGCGCGGCGGTCACGATCACCCGGTCGAACGGCGCCTCCTCAGGCCATCCGAGATAGCCGTTGCCCGCGCGCACGTGTACGTTGCGGTAGCCGAGCGATGCCAGGGTCCCGCGGGCGCGCTCCGCCAGCGGCTCCACGATTTCGATCGTGTAGACCTCCTTCACCAGCTCGGCAAGTACCGCCGCCTGGTACCCCGATCCGGTCCCGATCTCGAGGACGCGATCGATCGGCTTCACGTCGAGCGCCTGCGTCATGAAGGCGACGATGTAGGGCTGGGAAATCGTCTGGCCGTGGCCGATAGGCACGGGAAAGTCGCCGTACGCGTCGTGGCGCTGCGGGTCGGGGACGAACAGGTGCCGCGGTACCTTCAGCATCGCGTCGAGCACGCGCGGTGACGTGATGTCGCGCGTGCGCAGCTGCTCGGCAACCATCGCGCGCCGCTGCGCCTCGAAGTCCTGTACGGCCGGCCGATCGCCGTTGCCCGACGCGCAGGCGACGACACCCAGAAGCACGCAGAGCGAGATGAGAACGACAAAGGCGGCGTTCACCATGCCTGCCTCCCGATCCCGGCCGATCGCTACGACTGTAGCGCAGATCGCCCGGCCCGCCTCCACGTCCGATCGCCTGCGCCGAGGTCCGGGACGTGCCGGCGACGCGGCCCGCGGCTGCCGCTTGACAGGAACGTCCCCTATGTCCTACCCTGCCCTTTGTCTGCGCACGCCGCAGACGCTTATCCAGAGTGGCCGAGGGAACAGGCCCGACGACGCCACAGCAACCAGGCGCTGACGCCCAGGTGCTACTTCCTGCCCGATAGTCGGGAGAGATAATCGCCTCGGTAGACCGTTCCGGTCACTGAAGTATCTCACTCCCAGCTTTCCGGCCGGCGCGCGTTCGCCGTGAGGGCGCGCGCGCATGGCCGCGCGGACGCCTCGTGATCCGTTCCCGCGCCCCGGCGCGCGTGCAGCTCACGGCCGCCCCGCAGGAGACGACGGTATGACCCTGACCGCAGCGGTGCCGGCATTCCCACTGACCCACCTCTCCGCCCGCCCGGCCTCGCGCCCGCTGGACATCGCGCTCCTGGGTCTCGGCCGCGTCGGCGCCGCCGTGGCGTCGCTCGCGCTGGCGCCGCCGGAGCCGCTCGGCGTCGACCTGCGCATCGACGGCGCGCTTGTCCGCGACTGCACGCGCCCGCGCGAGGACGGCCTGCACCGCCGCGTGCGCCTGACCGGCGACGGCGCCGATCTGCTCGCGCGCGCGCCCGACATCGTGGTCGAGGTGCTGGGAGGCCTCGAACCGGCACGCACGTTCGTCCTCGCCGCGCTCGAGCGGGGCCTCCCGGTGGTCACCGCGAACAAGTCGTTGATGGCGGCGCACGGCGACGAACTGCTCGCCGCGGCGGCCGCGAGCGGGGCGCCGCTGCGTTACGAGGCGTGCGTGCTCGCCGGCGTGCCGTTCCTCGGCACGTTCGCCGCACGGCCGCTCGCCGCGCGCGTCACGCGCGTCACCGGCATCGTGAACGGCACCACGAACTACATCCTCACGCAGATGGAGCACGGGCGGCAGGACTTCGAAGATGCGCTCGCCGACGCGCAGCGCCTCGGATACGCGGAACCCGATCCGGCCAGCGACATCGACGGCCTCGATGCGGTGGAAAAGCTGGCGGTGCTCGTCCGGCACTTCGGCCACCGCAGCGTGCGCCCGGCGGACATGGAAACGCGCGGCATCCGTGCAATCCAGACCGCCGACCTGGAGCAGGCGCGCGCGTTCGGCGGTGCGATCAAGTTCGTCGCGCACGCCGACTGGAGCGACGGCGGCGTCGAGGCCTTCGTTGGCCCGGCATTCGTACCCGCACGGGACCGGCTCTCCGGCATCGACGGCGTTGAGAACGCGGTACGGCTGCAGGGCGCCGATGCAGCTGCGCTGTTCTTCGCGGGCCCGGGCGCCGGGCCCGCGGTCACCGCGGCGACGATCCTCGACGACGTCGCGGAGTGCTGCGCCGGCCGGACCCCGCGTGCGCGGCGCCGCATCGCAGCAGAACCGGCGCGCTGCTGCGCCCCCGCGACGTCCTGGTTCGTCCGGCTGAGCGGCGTCACCCTTCCGCACGGGTCCGACATCGCGGACCTGCTCGGGTCGTACGGCGTGTGGCTGCGGCGCGTGTCGGACCTCGCGACGAGGGGCGGCCGCCAGACCTGCTACCTCCTGACCTGGCCGTCGCCGCGCGCGGCCATCGAGCGCGCGCTGGCGGCACTCGCCGATGCTGCCGCCTGCGACGCGTTCTGCATCCGGACGCTGGAGCGCTGACGTGGCGGCCGTGACCGTGATCAAGATCGGCGGGTCGGTGCTCAGGAACGCGGCAGATTACCGGCGTGCCGCCGCGTTCCTCACGGCACGACTCGACGAGTACCCGGGCGAACGGCTGGTAGCGGTCGTTTCGGCGGAGTACGGCGCGACCGACGCGCTGCTCTCGGCCGCGCGAGAGATCGTCGCCGAGCCCGATCCAGCTACGCTCGACCTGCTCTGGTCAACCGGCGAACTGCGGTCGGCGGCGCTGCTCGCGCTGCAGCTCCAGGCGCGCGGCATCCGTGCCGCCGCCGTCAACGTCCATCAGACCGGGCTGTTGGAGCCGGACGGCCGCCACGGGGCACGGCACGTCCACGTCCGCACGCTGCGGCTCGCCGCGGCGCTTGCCGCACACGACATCGTGGTCGCGCCGGGATTCCTCGCGCGCGGCAGCGGCGACGCCGTCGTGTCGCTCGGGCGTGGCGGCTCGGATCTCACGGCCGTCCTGCTGGCCGCCGGCCTGGGCGCCCGGCGCTGCGAGCTCGTCAAGGACGTTCCGGGCTATTACTCCGCCGACCCGAACGTCGATCCGTCGGCGGCCCACCTGCCCAGCCTCGATTTCGATCGAGCGCTGGCGATGGCCGACGCGGGCTGCGACCTGGTGCAGCGCCAGGCGCTCGAGGCCGCGCGCGAGCGCCGGCTGCCGCTCGTCGTCCGCGCCATCCACTCGGAGACGCGAACCGTTGTGAACTGAGGGAGCCACGACCATGGAATTCTCGACTCGAACAATCCACGCGGGACAGCCGTCGGAGCCGGGCACGGGTGCGTTGATCGCGCCGATCTTCCAGACGTCCACCTACGAGCAGGAGGCACCCGGGCGCCATCACGGGTTCGACTATTCGCGCACCAACAACCCGACGCGCGCGCGGCTCGAGGCGGTGCTCGCAGACCTGGAAGGGGTCGAGCACGCGGCGGTGTTCGCCTCCGGGCTGGCGGCCGAGAACGCGGTGCTGCAGGCCTGGCTGAAGCCGGGGGACGAGATCATCATCGGCCTCGACGTCTACGGCGGCACCTACCGGATTCTCAACCGCGTGTTCCAGGCGCAGGGCTGTCGCATCAGGCAGGTCGATCTCGCCGATGCCGGCGCGCTTGCCGCGGCGCTCGGACCGGCATCGCGGCTGGTCTGGCTCGAATCGCCCACGAACCCGCGCCTGCTGATTTACGACATCGCCGCGATCGCCGCCGCCGCGCACGCGCGCGGTGCGCTGCTCGTCGTCGACAACACGTTCGCCACGCCGTACTTCCAGCAACCCTTCCAGCTCGGCGCCGACATCGTCGTCCATTCCGTCACGAAGTACCTCGCCGGTCATTCCGACCTCATCCAGGGCGCGGTGCTGGCGAAGGAGGCCGCCGTCTTCGAGCCGGTCAAGTTCCTGCAGAATGCGACCGGCGGCGTGCCGTCGCCGTTCGACTGCTGGCTGACGCTGCGGGGACTCAAGACGCTCGAGCTGCGCATGCTGCGGCACGCCGAGAACGCCGACGCGATCGCCAACGCGCTCGCCCGGCACCCGCAGGTGAAGCGCGTGCACTTCCCCGGCTTGCCCGACCATCCGAACCACGATGTCGCCAGGCGGCAGATGACCGGCTTCGGCGGCATGGTGTCGTTCGAGCTGGACGGCACGGTGGAAGAGGTCGTGGACTTCGTCTCCTCGCGACGTTTCTTTGCCCTGGGGGAGAGCCTGGGCGGCGTGAAGTCGCTCGTCTGTCACCCGGCGCGCATGACGCATGCGTCGATTCCGCCGGAGGAGCGGGCGAAGCTCGGGTTGAGTGACACGCTGGTCAGGCTGTCACCGGGCTGCGAACATCGCAGGGATCTCGTCGCGGACCTCGTCGAAGGGCTCGACGCTGTGCAGCGGGCGCGCGAGGCTCAGGCGGTTGTCGTGGTGTGAAGGCGCCCGTTCGCCGGCACGCGTCGTGCTTCGAGGTCTGCCATGACGGCGAATCCCTGGCGTGGCGCAGCGGCAGGAGCACTTGGCGGCATCGTCGGATCGTGGGCGATGGTGCGGTTCAATCACCTGGTCGGGGGCAGCGAAGAAGACGGCGGCAGCCACGGGCATCGCCGCCGCCACGCGAGCCCGAACGACACCGACGGCACCATTCCGGACCAGCCCGCGTCGAGCCAGACAGCGGCGCGCGCCTCGGAAGCGCTGCTCGGGCGCTCCCTCGACGAGCGGGAACGGCAGCAGGTCGGCCCGCTGTTCCACTACGCGTTCGGCGCGCTGGCAGGCGCCGTCTACGGCGCGATCGCCGAACGCGAGCCGGCCGCGACCGCCGGTGGGGGCGCGCCGTTTGGCGCCGCCGTGTGGCTCGCAGCCGTCGAGATCGGGCTCCCGGCTGCGGGACTGGCGCGCAACCCCACCACCTACCCGCTGTCGCGCCACGCCGCGGCGCTCGGAACGCACCTCGTGTTCGGCCTCACGGTGGAAGGCGTGCGCCGGACGCTGCGAGGACGCACGGCCCGGGGAGTGGAGCGCTCAACAGGCGGGCCGCAGCGACCGTAGTGGCAGAGCCCTTTCGGGCTCGCCCCTGAAGCGCTGCGCTACGAAGCGCGTCGCCACTACCTGTGCTGCACGGTCACCGTGTAGGTGACCGTCGCGGCCGGATCGCTGATGCTGCCGATATCGAAAATCATCACGCAATAGGTGCCGCGCTCGAGCTGAACCTGGAACGTGTCGCCCGGGGCGACCGCCGCCTGGCCGATCGTGATCAGACAGGTCTCGCCGGCAGGCGTTACCGTCGGATTGCCCAGCGCCAGCCCCATCGATACGTTCGGCGTGAAGGAGCCGACGGTAATCACCACGGGCGACGACTGCCCGGTATTGAAGTTGTGCGACACGGCCGCCAGCTGGGCGACCCGGCCGGTGAAGGTCTCGGTGGTGAAGAGCGCCGGGGCGGTCGGCGAGTTGTCGCAGCCGGCGAGCGCGAGCGCGACGACGAGGGTGGCGGCAGCCTGCAACGGTCGGGATCTCATCTCGCGTTCGCTCTCTTCTCCACGCCCCGGCCGGCAGCCGGCTCTGCGCCAACCAGGCCCGGACGCATCGCCGGCGCGTCGGGCAGGCGATCGAGTCCGACCAGTTTCCATCCGTCTGCCACGTGACGGAAGTAGGCATGCACCGGCCGCGACCACGGGGCTTGCTGCGCGCCAGGCGCGCTGATGTCGACGCGCAGGAACATGCCCCCGTCCGGACGTGAGCTTTCGGGACGGGTGCGGACCAGCGCGGTGTCCGGCGCGCGCATCCTCTCCCCGCGGCTCTCGCTTTCGCCGATGCGCTCGGTCTCGCCGGTCTCGTTGTCGAACCGGTGCCAGACGGCGAGATAGCGCGCCGGCGCGAGGGCGAATCCGAAATGGACGGCGGCGTTCCTGAAGGTCAGCGTCCCGTCCCCGGTCAGTGCCGGATCGACGACCGGATTCACCGCCGTGAGCCAGGCACCGCCGCATTTGTCGCGGCGTTCGATCAGCGTTTGCGCCAGGAACTGCTCGGCGCGCGGATCGCCGAGGCGTCCCGCCTTTACCGCCGCGCGGATCGCGTCGTCGGAGATCGCCATCAGCCTGCGCGCCGCCCAGAACGTGTCGTCCGGGCGCGAGCGGACGTAAGCGGGGTTGGGCAGACGCGGTCGCCACGCCTCGGGGATGAAGCTGGCCGAATCGAAGCGGCCGATGCCCCGGAACTCCGGGTAGTCGACGGTCATCCAGCGGCGGACGTGGAACCCGAACGCCGGCAGGGCGGCCGTGGCCGGGCCGATCTCGGCGAGGTACTCGTGGCCGTCGCGCCGCTCGCGCAGCCCGATTCCGCCGCTGCCGAGGGCGGCATTGAAGTCAATCAGGTGATGCCGCACGACCGAGCGCCCGCCTTCTTCGACCACCGTGTCCAGGGAGTTGATTGCCTTGGCGTCGGTGTGGTTCAGCCAGGCGCTGAAGACGCGCAGGCCGCGAAGCTCGCGGCGGTTCTCGTGCGGGATGACGTCGTTCGGATCGTCGGGCCGCGTGCCCTCGTAGAGGAAGCCGCCGACCGGCCGTCCGGGCAGCGCCTCGGTGGCGACGGCGCGATACGAGCCGTCGGGATCCCGGTGCGCGCGTCGCAGCACTTCCACCAGGTCGGAGTGCCGCACGGCGCGACGGTTGCCGCTCGGGAGGCGAACCGTGGCGTCGGGCGAGGGGACCAGCTGGTCCGCCGTCACCGAGACGATGCTGGCCTGCGGCACGTGGTAGCCGAGCGCGTGGAACAGGCGTGTGACGATGACCTCGGCGGCGGTGCCGAGCTCGGCGTGGCCGGGGGGATCGAACTTCACGAAATAGGTCCTGCCGCGCTCGTCCTGGATCGTGAACCCGGCCGACACGCCGCTCGCTTTTCTGCTCACCAGCCATCTGCCCGGCGCCGGGCCGGTATCGTCGTTGACACCCCGCAACATCTCGTCCGGGGTGATCGGACGCGTCGCCGCGCGGTTGGTGAACCAGCTCGAGTCCGGCACTTCGTCGATGGTGTTGATGCTCTCGGCCCGCCCGACGACCGGCTCCCCGGGGCGGCCGAACAGGTTGATGATCGCGTCGAAGTAGAGCGACAGCTCGCGGTCGGCGACCTTCGAGGCGTCCTGCGTGTCGACCACGCGGGTCAGCGGATCGTCACGGTAGAACTTCGGCGCGATACGCGCCGGCGCCGCAGAGACGAGCGACACCGCGAGGGAGGACGCGACGGCCACGCGCCCGAGCGCGGTCATCGGTGACCCGCCGGGCTGAATCCCACGATCAGCCGCCATCCCTCGCGGCTCCTCGCGATCTCCAGGCGCATGAGCGTCGTCTGCGGCCCGTGGAACCGGATCCCGGCACCCACGGAGCTCTTCAGCTGCTCGAAGTCGAGGTCACCCAGCCTCGGCACGACCTTGCCCGCGTCGTAGAACACCGCCATGTCCACGTACTCCTGCACGTACCAGCGGTACTCGCCGGTGACGAGGAGGGAATGGCGGTCGCGAAATCGGTAGTTGCCGAAGCCGCGCAGGTCGTTGCCGCCGAGATCGGGCATCAGGAAGAACGGCACGGTGTTGCCCGCCGCTGTGTCGGTCGTGGAGACGCGCAGGCCCAGGAAGAGGACCCAGTTGCCGTGCAGGATCGGCACGTACTGCTCGGCGCTGGCGTCGAGGCGCCTGAACGACAGGCCGTCGCCGCCCTGCTGCCGGTAGTCGTGCACCGTCCCCTGCAGCAGCGAGCCGCGGCGGCTGTATCCTGGCCCGTCGCGCGAGTCGACGGCCGCCGTCACGAACGAACGCACATAGGCCGGATCGGTGCCGGAGCCGGGCACGAACAGCAGCTGCAGCCGCCTGGCGGCGACCGGATCCTGCGGTACGACGTGCGTGGTCTCGTAGTCCTCGTAACCGGTGCCGGCGCCGATGCGTACGAGCCAGGCCGGCCGGAACAACGCGCGGCCGCTCACCTCGGACTTCGTTTCGGAGAAGTCGAACCGCGTCTTCGCCGAGTCCGTGCCGATCGGATAGAAGGCGAGCGTCGGGGCATCCTGCCAGCGAACGCGGCCGTCCACCTCCAGCCGTCCGCCTGCCGCCGGCGGCGCGTGCAGCGACAGCTCCGCCAACTTGAAGTTCCGAATCGAGTACCCACCCTTGACATACAGCAGCGCGCCGCTGTCGAACAGCTTGCCGTAGGCGGGACCGAGCGCCAGAGCGGACCCGGACTTGATGTCGCCGAAGGTGACGAACCAGCCGGTCGGCACGGCCGGCCCGCCGGCGCGTTCGATCCGGAGCAGGCGTGTCTCGATCCAGTGCGGCGTGTCGGAGCGTAGGCTGGAGGCCCTCGCCGATTGCTTCTGTGCGATCTCGCCGGCCCGCGTCCCGGGGTCCTGCGCCGCCGCGGAAGAGACCAGGGTCACGATCGCTGCGCCGAGGGCGACGACGCGTCGCATGTGAGGGTTCATTTATACTCTTTTCGCCCGCCTGATGCGATCCATTCCCGCCTTGCTCACGTTCGGTGGCTCGACGTTCCTGGCCGCGGTGGTCGGCCTGGCGATCACACAGGCGCCACTCGGGTCGCCGCTGTACTTCACCTTCGCGGCGATGATGGCCATCGCCTACGTGGTGGTGCTGGCGCGCGTGTGGAAGGCACCGATCGCACCCCGCCGCTGGATGCTCGCCGCGCTGCTCCTCGCCGTGGCTTTCCGCGCGCCGCTCGCCGTGCTGCCGGTCGGGCCTGACAGCGACATGGTGCGCTACGTGTGGGACGGGCGGGTGCAGCGTCTCGGCCTGAACCCGTACCTGGTCGTGCCCGCCGACCGCGCGCTCGCACACACGCATACCGACGAGACGCGGCAGATGCCCAGCCGCCGCTGGAAGACTTCTTATCCGCCGGGCGCGCAGCTGTTCTTTCGCGCCGTGACGGCGGTCCACGAGTCGACGCTGGCGATGAAGCTCGCGCTGGTTGCCTGCGACCTCCTGACAATCGTCATCGTCCGCCGCTGGCTGCTGCTGACGGGACGGAGCGAGTGGTTGACGGTGGCGTACGCCTGGAACCCGCTGGTCATACTCGAAGTGGCGCACAGCGGCCACATCGACGCGCTGGGGGCCATGTGGATCGCGCTGGCGGCGCTCGCGCTCACCACGCGGCACACGATGATCGCGGCGATCGCGACGGTGATCGCGATCACGAGCAAGCTGCTGCCGGTGGTGCTGGTGCCGCTCTTCTGGCGGCGCGTCCGCCCGCGGGACGTCGTCGCGGCGACTGCCGTGGGTTTCCTGATGGCGTGGCCGTTCCTCACCTGGCCGAAGACGATGCTCGGCGCGCTCACCGGCGTCGTCGTCGGCGTGCGCTTCAACGGCCCGCTGTTCCGGGTCCTCGCGGACCTGACCTGGCCGCCGTTCGCCGCTGTGGTGGCCGTGGCGATCGGAGTGGCGGCGGCCGCCTGGTGCCGCTGGAGGCTTGCCGAAAGCCACCCGGCGGCGTGGGCGTGGCCGATGGCCATCGCGGTGTCGTGCTCACCCGTGATCTACCCGTGGTACCTCCTGTACCTGACGCCGTTCCTGGTGACCACCAGCACGATTCCGCTGCTGGTCTGGACCTTGGCGATCCAGCCTGTCTACGTCGTCTGGGAACTGGTGAGGTACGGCGGGCGGTGGACGGTCCCCGCTGCGGTGGTGGCAATCGAATACACGATAGTCGTGCTTTCGATCGCGGCCGTCGCCTGGTTCGCCCGGCGGCGGACTCAGCTCCGAGGCACCGTGGTCGTCTCCGGCTCGAGCGGCATCACCAGCGCGAGCACGAGGTAGACGATCGTCCCGGGAAATGCCGCCGAGAGAATGGACACAATGACGTAGAGAATCCGGACAGTCGTGGAATTCCAACCCAGCGCCTTGGCGAGACCGCCGCACACGCCGGCAATCACCCGGTCATCACGCGAACGCAGCAGAGCCATTGCTCCCCCTTTCGGAACGGCTGCAACCACCGGTCCTCCCTCGGCTGTCCGGGCAGCGCCCAACGGATGTTCATTCGATCAACGGCACAGCTAACGGGTCGAGCACGTTTCTTGCCTTCACCGCGGCCGGGACTACAGCATGCGGCGGAGCGGGCTCAAATGGGTCGCCGGTTTCACACTGCTGCTCGCGGCGGCCGCGGGGCTGGCTGCCGACACCCCGCGCTCGGCCGCCGACCGTTCGCCCGCCGTACGTGAGCAGCCGCTGACGCAATACCGCGCTTACCGGCGACTGCACGCGCGCAGCGAGCGGCTCGACCAGGAGGCCTGGCTCGAGGCGTGGACCGAACTCGACGAGCGCGGCTTCCGGTATGACATCGTGACCGAGCGCGGCTCCGAGCAGGTGATCAGCCGGGTGCTGCGGACGGTGCTGAAGCGCGAGCAGGAGCTCATCGACGCCGGCGAGAGCGCGCGCGGCGCTCTGACCACCGCAAACTACGATTTCGGCGACACGGTCGAAGAGGACGGGATCACCTACGTCACGCTGAAGCCGAAGCGGAAGGACGCGCTGCTCGTCGACGGCCGGATGGTGCTGTCGGCCGACGGCCGCGAACTGCTTCGGATCGAGGGCCGGCTGGCGAAAAACCCGTCGTTCTGGACCAGCGTGGTCAACATCATCCGCCACTTCGCGCGCCTGGACGGCGTGCAGGTCCCTATCGCCACCGAATCGGTCGCCAAGGTGAAGCTGGTCGGCGTCTCGCGCATGGATGTACGCTACGAGTACGAGTCGATCAACGGCCGATCGGTGAGCCATGCCGCCCGTCAGCTGATGGCGGCTGCCATCCGCCCGTGACCGGAGCGTTCAGAAGAGACTCCCAGCCCTCGCGAGCATGAACCGCGCGCGCTTCTGCGCGATGAGCGTGGCGAGGCGCGTGGCCGGCCGGCGGCTCGGGTCGATCGCGAGCGCCGTCCGCAGCAGCCGTTCGAACTCCGCGCGATCCTTTGCCGGCTGCGCCACGCTCGACGCGAGCATCACGTACGCCGATGCCGACTGGCCGCCCGAGAGTTCGACCGCGCGGTTGAAGTGCGCCCGCGCGCGGCTCGCCGAGCCGCCCACGATGGCCGGTATCCCTTCGACGGCAATCAGAGCCTCGTGGATCACGCCGGCCTCCCAGGTCTCGTCGAGCTCAAGAGCACGCTCGAGGAGGGCGCGGACGATTACGAGTTCCGGGAGTCGAGGCAGAGGGTTCTCGGCAACGGCGAGCGAGCCGCCCCACGCTGCCGCCGTCCAGTAGAGGATCGGCACATCGCCGCGCGTCGCACCAGCCAGCGTCGCGCGCGGGTCCCTGGCCAGTCGTCCGGCAAGATCAGCGCGGCGGTTTTGCGCATCCGCCGCACGGCCGCCAACCGCAAACCCCGCCTGGCCGAGCCCGCGCACGCAATAGTCGTGCGCCCGCTCGTACATCCGCGACGCACGATCCTTCAGGTGCGCCGCTGCGGTCGCGTCGGATGGCGCGACGATTTCCGACTCCACTTGGAGGAACGCGTAGGCATACTGCGTGTAGCCGCTGCAGGCCGTGAGCAGCAGACCGGAGTGTTCGGGCTGTCCGTCCAGCAGCATCTCGACCATCTTCAGTGTCGAGGGCGCCCCGACCCGAACGAACTCCGGATCGTCATCGCGTGCGAACGCCGAGGCGGTGGACGACAGCGCCTCGGCCATCCGGTTCACGCCCATCGTGGCGGGCGAGCACCCAGCGCCGAGCAGAACGATGGCGAGGCAGGGATAGCTGGCACGCCTCATAAGGGCGTAAGCATACCAATGGCCTCGCGTTTGCTGCTCACCGGTCCGTGGAGGAGCGCATGAGCCCTGACGACAAGTCCGGTTCGCGCCTGCCCCTGACCCGCGAGGTGGGCAGCGAAGGCGGTAGCTACGCGGATCGCACCACCCAGGCGATGACCTTCAGCGGTCCCGCCGGTCCCCACCCGCCGCCCGCCGACGCGGGGGCCGGCCGGACGTCCACGATCACGGAGACAGTGGGGAGGGGGCCGCTCCCTGGGACGTCTGTCGAGAGTGCCGATGACACCGCGTCGGGCATCCTGAGGTACCCAACTGAACCCCCCGCCCCACCCGCGGCGAGGGAGGGACGCAGGAGGAGCGGCCGTCCGTGGCGGCACGTCCTTCTTGGCGCCGCCGCCGGCGCTGCCGCCGCTGTGGGCATCTCGCGATTGCGGCAGCGGAGTCGCTAGCGGCCGCTCGCGGTCGTCGGAGCGCCTCAGTCGGCGCGTAGCGCCACCAGCGGGTCGACCCGCGTCGCGCGGCGCGCCGGCACGTGGCAGGCCGCCAGCCCGACGACTGCCAGCAGCGCGCAAACGGCCAGGAGGGTCGCGGGATCGCCAGGGCGAACCTCGAACAGCAGTGTCCGGAGCAATCGGGTCGCCGCGACCGCGCCCGCGAGCCCGATCACGATGCCGGCACCGATGACGGCCGCCCCTTCACGGAGCACCATCCGCCGGATCGCGCCGGCATCGGCGCCCAGCGCCATGCGGACGCCAATCTCCCGGGTCCGCTGCCCGGTCGTGAGGCTGAGGACGCCGTAGATGCCGGTCGCGCAGAGGATCAGTGCAAGCAGCGCGAACACCGCCATCAGCGCCGCGCTGAACCGCTGCCGGACGACGGATGCGTCGATGAGTCCCTGCACTGTCGCCGTGTCGTAGAAGGGCTGCCTGGGGTTCACCGCCCAGACCTCGCGCTTCGCCGCGTCGATCAGCCACGCGGCGTCGCCGCTCGCCCGCAGCACGTAGGTCATCGACCCGAAGGGAACCTGCTCGAGCGGGAGGAACACCTCGGGCCTCGTGCCTCGATCGAGGCCGTCGTGCCGGAGATCGCCCACGACGCCGACGATTTCGGCCTGGTGCGGTTTGCCCTGCCACGGGACTTCGATGCGCCGGCCCAGCGGGTCGGCTGCGTGCCACTCGCGCCGGCGGAGCGACTCGCTGATGACCGCCACCGGCACGGTCGCCGCGGTGTCGCGCGCGTCGAGCACCCGGCCGGACGTCAGGGTACGCCCATCGCGTGGAAATAGCCGGGCGTGACGATCGTCACGAACACGCCGCGAGATTCACCGGGAGGGGCGGGCGGCCTCCCGAGGAGGGTCAGCTCGGCGCGGATGTCGATGTTGGCGGAGATGAACGGCATGGCTGACGCGGCGCCGGCCTGCTCCACGCCGGGCAGCGCCCGCAGCCGGTCCAGCGTCTCCCGGAAGAACGCCCGCAGGCGATCGCCTGTGGTGTTGTCGTTCCACGCGAACACCTGGAGGGCGACGACGTGCCGCGGCGAGAAGCCGGGATCGACCGACAGGAGCCGTTCGAAGCTGCGGATCAGCAGGCCGGCCCCGGCGAGCAGCACCAGCGCGAGAGCGACCTCGGCGACGATGAGGCCGCGCCGCCACGCCCGGTGCGGGGCCGTACCGCCGCGCGCGCGCAACGCCGTCCCCTCGGCACTCGAGAGGTGCAGCGACGGGACGAGCCCGAAGGCGACCGCCGTCGCGGTCGACAGCAGCGCGGCGAAAGCCAGCACCCGTCCGTCGGTCGCGGCGTCCTGCAGCCGATCGATCTGTCCGGGCGCCAGCGCCACGACGAGGCGGATGCCGACATGCGCGAGCGCAAGGCCGGCGGCACCGGCGATCGCAGACAGCAGGAGGCTCTCGGTGACGAGCTGTCGCACGATACGGCCGCGTCCGGCGCCGAGCGCCGCCCGTACCGCCAGTTCGCGCTCGCGCTGCATGCCGCGGGCGAGCAGCAGGCTCGCGACGTTGGCGCAGCCGATGCCGAGCACGAGGACGACCGCCGCGAGCATGATGACGAGCGGCATCCGCACCGGTCCGGCGACGTGGTCGCGCAGCGGCACGATCGACGCGCCGATCCCTTCGTTCGTGCGCGGATACTCGCGCCCGAGCGCGGCCGCGATCGCGTCCATCTCCGCCTGCGCCTCCGCGACGGTCACGCCCGGCTTCAGGCGCGCCACCACGTTCCACCACGCGCTGCCGCGGATGTCCTTCTCCCAGGCCTCGAACACCTTCGGCGTCCACACCTCGATGTCGCGTGGACGCGGGAGCAGCTCCTGGGCGAAGCCGCGGGGCAGGATGCCCACGATCGTCCAGGGCTCGCGCTCCAGCGTCACGACGCGTTCGACGACGCCCGGATCGCCGCCGAAGCGCCGCTGCCAGAGCCCCCACGTGATCACCGCGACGTTCCGGCGCGGCGCGAAGTCGTCGGGCGCGAAGCCGCGGCCGAGCGCGGGCTGCACGCCGATCGCCTCGAAGAAGCCGGGGCTGACCATGGCGCCGAACAGCACGTCCAGCTCGCCGCCGCCGACGTCCTCGTACGAGTGCAGCTGCACGGCGGCAACGTGCGAGAAGGCGCGAACGCGATCCCGCCATTCGAGGAAGTTCCCGGGGCGACGTCGTCCTCCTCCCCGGCGCGGGTGCGCTGCCAGATCGTCACGACGCGATCGACGTCGAAGTACGGCAGCTCGCGGAGCAGCAGCGTGTCGAGCAGCGTCGCGATCGTCACGGTCGCGCCCAGGCCGAGCGCGAGGATGACGATGGCGGCCACGCCGAAGCCCGGGGCGCGGCGGAGCGACCGCGCCCCGTAGCGGACGTCCTGGACGAATTCGGCATCCGCGGTGAACTGGCGTCGCAGCCACGCGGCATCCGGGAAGGCCCCCAGCGTACGGCGGAACAGGTCCATCTCGGCCCGCCAGTCGGTCCGCGGTCGCGCCGCCAGGCGCGCCGATCGGTGCAGCAGCTCGGCCTCCCACTCGCGCCGCCAGTCGGCGCGCGCCGCTGCCGGCACGAGCGCGCTCACCACCCGCAGGAGGCCGAGCGACACGCGCAGCACCATTGACCTCGGGCGCATGGCGTCAGGCGCGTGACGGCCTCAGCTTGCGCGCCGCCCGGGGAACGGCCTGCTCGATCGCGCGGAATCGCTCGATCGCCTCGGCGAGCTTCGCCTCGCCGGCCGGCGCGAGCGAGTAGTTGCGGCGCGGCGGGCGCTGCTCGCGCTGGGCGGCGGCGGCCTTCTCCCAGCTCGACGTCAGCAGCCCCTCGCGGTCGAGGCGACGCAGGATCGGATAGACCGTCCCGCTCGGCAACCCGGTCGCGTCCATGATGTCGAAGCCGTGATGATGGCCGTGGGCGAGTGCCAGCAGCACGAGGGCGGTGCTATAGGTCAAGTTGACGCGTGACATGGCACTCGTTGAATTCTACCTATGTAGATACCTACATTGAACGGACCGGCGCGCGCAAGCCCCGGACCGAACCCCCGCCGGGTGGGGCCGCGGGCACGGGACGCGGGCATGTAACATGAATGAATGGTGCGGCTCGCTGGCCTCGTGATCTCGCTCGGCTACGCCTCGCTGATCGTGTGGCTGTACACGGCTCAGCCGCAGAACATGAGCGAAGTGGCCGGCGGAATCGCTTCGTCAATCGGCGCGTATACGATTGATGCCGCGGCCATGCAGGACGGCCTGGCTTTCTTCAGGAAGGACCAGTTCGAGGAGGCGCGCGCGGCCTTCGCGCGCGCCGATCCGGCGCGCCGCGACGCGCGCGTGCAGTTCTACGTCGCCTACACCTACTACCGCCAGGGCTGGGGCCGCATGTACAGCGACGACGAGCTGTTTGCCCGCGGCCTCGAGGCCGTGGATCGCGCGATCAGCCTGTCGCCTGCCGGGCGGCTCGTGGTCGACGATCCGGACCTCGGGATGCGGAGCGCCGACGAGCTCCGCGCCGAGCTGGTGGCCGGCCGCACGCGGGACGCCTCCGACTTCAATCCGCTGCGGGTGTTCAGGCCGCGCAAATGACCCCGGTCAGGGAAGCCATCGTCCTGCCGCTCATCTTCCTGACCGTCGCGCTCCTCGGCGGGCTGCGCGTCGGCGCCGAGGTACGGCTCGTGCCGCCGTCGCTCTCGGCGCTGGTCCTGGCCATGTTGCTCCTCGGCAACCTGGCGCGCTCGCGTGTCCTCGTCGCGGACGTGCTGATGAACGCCGCGCGGCCCGCAGTCGGCAACGTCTCCGGAGCGATCGTGCTCGCCGCGCTCTTCGCAGCGTCCGCGCAGGTCTTCAATCTGCTGACGCCAGAACGCGGCCTGCTGCAGGCGCTCTTCACGATCTTCTTCGTCGTCCAGCTGCTGACGACGCTCGCCGGAGTGGTCGCGCGCACGGCGATGCTGCGCAGCCTCGCCGTGCTGATGGGTGCGGCGTTCGTCCTCCGGTACATCGTCCTGGAGAATATCTATGGGCGGGATGGCGGGCTGCTCACCCGGATGCTGACCGCGGCGCTCGAGGGGGTGACGCTCGGGTCGTTCCACTACGACCCGAACGCGCCGATTACCGGCTACGTGGCGTTCTTCACGGTGCTGGCGTACCTCACCGGCCTCGTGCTCCTCGCGCCGGCGCCGTCGGGGGCGCTCGAGCGCAGCGGCGGCCGGCCGCGCCTGCCCACGGTGACGGCTGCGCTCGCGGCGATCCTGGTCGCGGGGGCGTGCACCGGCAACGTCAACAACGCGGCGCCGCCGGAGGGCAGCGTTCCGGCACCCGATCCGGCACCCCGCCATGCGGCTGCGATTCGCGCGGCGGCGCTCCGCAGCGCGCGCGTCTGGCGCAACCCCGACATCCCGATCGCGCAGGCGAACCTGAAGGACAACTCGCCCGGCGCCGATGGCTTCGCCGCGGGGCGCGAGGTCCGTTGCCGCCTCGTGCTCGAGCCGGTCGGCGGCACGACGCCGAAGTTCAACTGCGAGCTCCCCGGCAAGGACGTCGTCAAGGTGAAGTACGGCACGCGGAACCCGGAACTGTACGCCGAAGTCGCCGCGACGCGCCTGCTGCGTGCCATCGGCTTCGGCGCCGACCGCATGTACCTCGTGAGATCCGTTCAGTGCGCCGGCTGCCCGCCCTTCCCGTTCGAGGCGCTGCGGTGCCTCGCCGGCACCGGCCTGCGGAAGCCGTGCTTCAGCGGCGGCCTCGACTACAGTCGCGAGCTCGACGTGCAGCCGGCCGTCATCGAGCGGCGATTCGCGGGCGACCGCATCGAGGCCACACCCGACCAGGGATGGGCGTGGTACGAGCTGGAGCAGATCGACCAGGCGCAGGGCGGCTCGCCGATCGCGGATGTCGACGCACTCCGCCTGATGGCCGTTCTGCTGGCTCACTGGGACAACAAGGCGGAGAACCAGCGGCTCGTCTGCCTGCCCGGCGGGCACCGACCGGACGGATTCTGCGCCACCCCGTTCGCGCTCATCCAGGACACGGGCGCCACGTTCGGACCGGACAAGCTCGACCTGCGCAACTGGCGCGGGTCGCCGATCTGGGCGGATCGCGCGACCTGCACCGTCAGCATGAAGCACCTGCCGTTTGGCGGATCGACGTTCCCGGACCGGCGGATCTCCGAGGCCGGTCGGCGAAAGCTGCTCGGCCTGCTGGAGCAGCTGTCGGAGCAGCAGCTCGTCGATCTCTTTACGGGGTCGGGCGCGACGGCGTACGAACACCTGGACGCCGCGGGACGCGACGCGAACGGGTGGGCGGCGGCGTTCCTGGACAAGGTGCGGCAGATCCGCGAGAGCGGCCCGTGCGGCTAGCCGCCGCACTGCTGCTCCTCCTCGCGGGATGCCGCGGTGCCGACCGCGAAGCGCCGCCCGAACAGCCGGCGCGGATCGCAGTTCGCGAGCTGGCGCCGGCGTCCGGGTCGCTCGCGCTGCCGATGAAGCCCGGCTCGATCCGTTTCGCCGTTATCGGCGATTCCGGGCGGGGAGACCGCGCGCAGCACGAGGTCGCCGCGCAGATGGTCGCCTGGCGTGGGCGGTTCCCGTTCGAATTCGTGCTGATGCTCGGCGACAACATCTACGATCGCCACACGCCGCAGGACTACATCGACAAGTTCGACGCGCCCTATGCGCCGCTGCTGCAGGCAGGCGTCACCTTCCACGCCGCGATCGGCAACCACGACGACCCGGCGGAGATCTTCTATTCGAGGTTCAACATGGGCGGCCGACGGTACCACACGTTCCGCCGGACGGAGCAGCGGCTGGCCGGCCTGGCGGGGGCAGCCGCCCGGTTCTTCGCGCTGGACAGCCGCTCCCTCGATCCCGATCAGCTGGCGTGGCTCCGGGTCGAGCTCGCTGCTTCGGGCAGCCACTGGAAGATCGTGTACCTGCATCACCCGCTCTACACCTCGGGCCGCTACGTCGCCAGCGCGCGGGCCATTCGTCTCGCGCTCGAGCCGATCCTCGCCGCTGGCGGCGTCCGGGTCGTGTTCAGCGGCCACGAGCACTTCTACGAGCGCACGCACCCGCAGAACGGCATCCAGTACTTCGTCTCCGGCGGCGCCGGCTCGCTGCGCCGCGGCGACATCCGGCCGTCCGCCGTCACGGCCAGAGGGTTCGATGAGGACTACCATTTCATGCTCGTCGAGATCTCGGGCGACGAGCTCTTCTTCCAGGCGATCTCGCGGGGCGGACTGACAATCGATGCCGGCGTCGTGCAATCCCTCATCCCTGATCGCTGATCCTGAATCGCTCATCCTGAATCGCTCATCCGGAATCGCTGATCCTGAATCTGCTGCCACGGCCGCAAAGCGAACGGCACGCCACAAAACGCCGACTTTCCGGGACTGAGGATGCCGGAGTGCGATCAGGATTAGAACCGGATTGAAGATCGGGGATTCCGGATCAGCGATTCCGGATGAGCGATTCCGGATGAGCGATTAATGAGCGAGCAGGGATTAGGGATTCTCCGTCCACAGCTCGACCGGGACGGAGAGCAGCGGGTACTTGCGGCGCAGCGCGACCACGTGATCGGCGTAGTGCTTGCGCACGATTCGGCCCCGCAGCAGCTCGCCGCGCAGGCGCCGGATCTCGTAGAGGTAGAGATCCCGCACCGCTCCGCGCAACCGCTCCGGCGAGGTCGTCGGCAGCGGCCGGAGCCCGTGCTGCGCCAGCTCGTCGAGCACGCGCGGGCGATACCTGTAAGCCTGCCCCATACTCGAACCATCCGTCGCGAACGATCCGTCATGCTAGTATGCGCCCATGCGCAGATCCGTCGTCGCCGTGCTGCTCGCCGTCGTCGCCGTCGCGACGCCGGTCGGGCAGGGCGAGCGCGTTCGCGAAGACGTCCATGCCCGCATCCGCGATGAAGGCGACAAGCGGTCGCAGATACTCCGTACTCTGCACTACCTCACCGACCTCTACGGCCCGCGGCTGACCGGATCCCCGAACCACAGGGCCGCCGCCGAGTGGTCGGTGAAGCGGCTGACCGAGTGGGGCCTCTCCAACGGCCGTCTCGAGCCGTGGGATTTCGGCCGACCTGGCTGGCTGAACGAGCGCTTCTCGGGTCACATCGTCGCGCCGGTGAAGGACGCGCTGGTCGGCGAGGTGCTCGGCTGGACGCCCTCCACCAACGGCACCGTCAGCGCCGGGGCCGTCCAGATCGAGCCGCCGTCACGCCCGACGCAAGCGGAGTTCGACGCCTGGGCCGCCAGGATCAGCCCGGCGATCCAGCGCAGGATCGTCCTCGTCGGACCACACCGTCTCGTGCCGGTGACGCTCGATCCGCCGGCGCGGCGCCGCCCGGACGAGGCCGTGCGCCGTCAGTACGACCCGGATGCTCCGCCCGGTGAAGGCCGCGGGCGCGGCCGCGGACGGTCGAACGAGCCGGAGGACCCGACGCGCCTCAGCCAGAGTGCCGTGAACAGGGCGGTCAACGCCCTGCTGCTGAAGGCCGGCGTTCTCGTCCGCGTCAACGACGCCGCCCGCGACCACGGACAGATCAGGGCATTCCAGAACGCGACCTATGACATGAGCCAGGCGCCGCCAACCGTCGTCCTCCGCAACGAGGACTACGGCCGGATTTCCCGTCTCCTGGCAAGCGACCACGCCGTCCGGCTGGAGTTCTCGATCGTCAACACGGCCTACCCGGAAGGGCGGACGTCGTATAACGCGATCGCAGAGATACCCGGAACCGACAGGGCGGACGAAGTCGTGATGCTCGGCGGTCATCTCGACTCGTGGCATGCCGCCACCGGCGCCACCGACAACGCGATCGGCTGCGCGATCATGATGGAGGCCGCGCGCATCCTGACCGCAATCGGGGCGAAGCCCCGGCGGACGGTTCGCGTGGCGCTCTGGAGCGGCGAGGAGCAGGGGTTGCTGGGCTCCAGGGCGTACGTCCGCGATCACTTCGGCAGCTTCGAGGATCCGAAGCCGGAGTTCTGGACGTTCAACGGCTACTTCAACGTGGACTCCGGGACCGGCCGGATCCGGGGGGCGTCCGTTTTCGGGCCGCCGGCCGCGGCCACGGTGCTCCGACAGGCGCTGGCGCCCTTCGGCGACTTTGGCGTGGTCGGCGCGGTGGCCACGACGAGCCGCCGCACAGGCGGCACCGACAGCACCTCCTTCAATGCCGCCGGCCTGCCGGGCATCAGCCTGGGGCAGGATCCAATCGAGTACGGCTCCTACACCTGGCACACCAATCTCGACACCTACGAGCGGATCATCGAGGACGACGCAAAGAAATCTGCGATCGCGATCGCCGCTGCCGTTTATCATCTGGCGATGCGCGACGAGATGCTGCCGCGCTTCAGCAAGGAGACGATGCCGCCGCCGGCGCCCGCAGGACGCGGGGGCGGCCGCGGCGAGTAGGTCTTATTCCACATGAGAGGTCCGACATGGCTGACGAGGAACGGGATCTGGGAAGCGCGACGCAGGATGCGCTGACGGGCACGGCGGAGACCGTGGGCGGCACGCTCGGGGGCGCGACCCGTGTCGCAGTCGACACGGCAGAGGGCGCGACCGAGGCGGCCGTCGGCGCGGCGTCGGCCGGGACCAGCGCGGCGATGAGCGCCGCCCGGAAGCCGCGTGCGCGCTCCACCGCCCGCGCGAGCGCCGCCGGCGCCGGCGAGGCTAGCGGCCGGGCGGCAGGGCGGACGGTTGCCAAGCCGGCCCGAACCGCCCGTGCTACCGGCCGCCGCGCCGGCAAGTCCGCGCGCGCGGCGGGCCGCGGCGCGGCCAAGCGGATGCGCGGCGGGCGCGGGAAGGGAAAAGCGGTGGCGAAGGCAACCCGCAAGGGCCGCGCGGCCGGCGGTCGCAAGGCCGCGGCCAAGGGTGGGACCAGTAGGCGCGGAGCCGCGAGGCGCAAAGGCGGCGCGAAGAAGCGCTGACAGCCGAGGGGGTAAGGGGCTTTACCCCTTACCCCTTACCCCTTGTTTCTGCTCGCTCCCATTAGTCTGCTCTGCCCGCGTCCCCGCGGCGAAGTGAATTGCGTTGAACAGGAACTTGAACGTGCCGTGCGGCTGGGCGCGGAACGTGATCTCCGGCCCGAAGACGTACGCCCGGCCCTGCCCGACCGTGGCTTCGAACGCGGTCGTCCCCCCTTCGAGGTAGTTCTGTCCCCACGCCCAGCCGCTTCGCAACGGGGTCGCCGTGTCGAACCACATGACCGGGCGCACGCCGCGGGCGGCGGCATCCGGCTGCAGCCGGAACACCGGGCTATTGTTGAAGAAGACGTCCACGTGATCGGCCGCGCCGGCAGCCGAGGGCGCGGCCGGATCCACGGCGACGCGCAGCACCGAGCCGGGCACGTAGAACTTGTCGGGCCCGAGTGCGCGATCCGGCTGCCCGGGCTGGCGATCGATGAGGTACTCGGTCACAGGCAGCCGCAGCGTCGCGGCGACTGACTCGGCAGCCGACCCGGCGGCTATCACCACGCCTCCGGCCTCCACGAATTTCCGGACGTTTGCCTCGGCCCCGCTGCCGTTGCCGGTGCCGGTCGAGACCTGGCACAGGCTGCGAAGGTCCGGGTCGGAGGAGGGCGCGACCGCCACCGGAGACCCTCCCCGACCGCCCCCGGTTCCGCCACCGCCCCGGCCTCCCTGCGGCCGGAAACCATCCCCCGAGGGCACGATGATCACGTCGTACTTCGCGCCCAGGGCTGTGTCGTCGAACCCGGCGCCGCACACAATCGTGAACGGAAACTCGAAGCGCTCGAGGAGAAACCGCACCCAGCCGGAGGGCATCGAGCCGGTCGGCGTGTCCCAGAGCGCGATTCGCTTGACCGCGAGCCTCGTCGCGCTGCGGCCTGGACGATTGCCGGTGGCGTCCACGTTCAGCCCGAGCTCTGCCGCCCCCTTCTGGACGATCGGCGTCGCCGCGGCGCTGGCGGCGACGTAGAAGGCCCCGACGGGATACGTACGGCCGCCGGCCGACATCGGCACGTCGAGGCGGTACGCCTCGCCGCCCGCCTCGAGGACGCGGTTCACAATCGTGAACGAGTCGTTGATCGCCGGCGACAGCAGGAACCCGACGGCACCGGCTCCGCTGACCCTCCCCGCCACCGTCCTGGCCAGGCCCTGGATTTCCGTCAGCGGGCCCTTCACGTCGTCGTCGAGCAAACGATCGAACGTGATGCCCATCTGGTAGGCGAGCGTCCACCCCGCGCTGTCGTAGGGACGACGGGGAACGCCGCGATCGTCCATGTCGTTTGGATGGTCCTGCGGCTCGAACATGTCGAGCACGTGCGCGCGGCCCGCCTGGGCCGTTTTCACGACGTAGGTGTTGGCCGGGTACGTCCTGCCGCCCGCGGTGAGGGGACCGGTCGCCTGGTGGACCTCGACGCCGACGTATCGCAGCGCGTTGAGGAACCTCGTCGCGGTCGGGAAATCCGGTTGATCGGGGGGAATGACGAAGACGCGCGGGTCGCGTCGCGCCGGATCCTTGAGCACCTGCGTGTACTGCGCGACGGGAAATCCGCCCCGGCCGCCGCGTCCGCCCTGACTTGAGCCTGTCGAAGGGGTGCCGGGCTGCGGAGGGTCGGGCCTGTCACCGGCAGGCTCCGCGCCGCCTCCGGGTCCGCCTCGGCCGCGTCCGCCCCCCGCCACCGGTCCGACGACGGCCTGCAGCCGCACCATGTCCTCGTTCGAGATCGTCCAGTGATCCCGCGAGCCGCGATCGATCTGGTTGGCACCCATCCGGTAGACGTTGTAGAGGAACTGGTCCTTGTGGCGCGACGCGAGGTCGAGGACGGCGTAGTTGGCGGTGACCGAGTAGTCGATCGACTGCCGGAACCGCCAGTCCTGCGGGGCGATCGGCGCGGGCAGGTCGCCGCGCGGCAGAATCGTGTTCATCGTCGCGGGGATCTGCTGCGGCGTCGGGTTGCCGACGATCTCGGTCAACAGGCCGATGATGTTCTGGAAGTACGCGGTGGTGCGCAGCCCGCCGTTCCACCACGTCGAGTAGGCCGCGCCGGAGCGCATCGTGAAACCCGGCTTCCCTTCCTGCAGGAAGCGGTGGTGCATCGCCGCGCCGACCATGTCCAGGCCGGTGACGATCATCGGATCGAAGTGGTAGTTGAACGGGTCGCGAAACGGCGGCGAGAACAGGACCGTTCCCGCCGGGCCGGACTGGTGGTGGTTGTACATGATCTGCGGCAGCCACTCCCAGTACATGAACCGGTTCATGTTCTGCGTCTCGCGGACGTTCGAGATGTAGAAGTCGCGGTTGTTGTCGTGCCCGGCGTACTTCTGGTACAGCCGCGTGGTGCAGGTCCGCCGTTCCGTCGGGTTGGGATTCTGCATGTAGCACTTGGAGACCATCTGCATGCCGTCGGGGTTGGCATGGACGGCGAGGACGATGACGTCGCGCAGGATCCGCGTCGTCTCCTCGTCGGTGCGGCTCACCAGCTGATAGACCGTTTCCATCAACTGGTGCGCGCCGACGACCTCGGTCGCGTGCAGGCCGCCATCGATCCACACGACGGCCTTGCCCTCTTTCGCCAGCGCGCGCGCCTGCGTGTCGGTGAGCCCCCGCGCGCGGTGCAGTTGCTGCGAGATCTGTTTGTACCGGTCGAGCCGTGCGAGGTTCTCGGGCGCCGTGACGATCGCTGCCAGGTGCGGACGGCCCTCCTCCGTCCGTCCGATTTCGACGACTTTCATGCGATCGGATTCCTTGTCGAGCCGCGTCCAGTAGTCCACGAGCTGCGTGTAGGTCGCGAGCTGGTAGTCGTCGCCGATGTTGAAGCCAAAGGCCTGCTTCGGCGAGGTGACCGTCTGGCCGGAGGCTGCTGCTGCCGACGCGAGCAGCAGGCCGATCGTCAGCGCCGAACGCGTGGTGCATACGTGCATTCAGGGCCCTCCCGTTGGACGGGTAACGATAACAGATGGCGACCGCGGCCGTCCGGAGAGACTGATGAGATCGAGCCGGGATAACAGGCCGCCGAGCGACGCGAGGCGGCAAGCCCGAAGGGCGCCCGCGCCGAAGCGCGCGTAGAAAGTGCGTGGCGGGGTGGCCCCACGCGCCCTGAGACATGCTGACGTTACGTCCGAGCCGGGCGCCCACGTCCGAGGTGCCGGACGAGCACCACCAGAAGCATCGCCGCGCCCGCCCAGTCGGCCCAGCGCTGCGCGTAGAACAGCAGCGACCCCGCCATCACCAGCAGGACGCGCTCGCTGCGGCTGGCCTCGCGGCGGATCCAGCCGCCGAGCCCGGCGGCGAGCGCGACCACGCCAAGCGCGGCGCTCACGGTCGAGACGATGACCGACGACAGCGGCGCCTGAAGCAGCACGCCTCGTCCCTCGTCGCTCAACGTGAACACGAACGGGACGAGGAATGCCGGAAGGGTGTACTTCCACGTCAGCATCATCGTCCTGAAGGGGTTTGCGCCCGTGATCGCGGCGGCGGCGAATGGCGACAGCGCGGTCGGTGGGCTCACCTCCGACAACACCGCGTAATAGAAGATGAACATGTGGGCGGCCGCCGCCGGCACGCCGGACTGCACCAGCGCCGGCGCGACCATCACGGCAGCGATGATGTACGACGCCGTGACGGGCACGGCCAGGCCCAGCATCCACACGGCGACGGCCGAGAAGATCACCGTCAGGAGCAGCTTGCCCCCGGCAAGCGCGACGATGATCCCGGCAATCTTCAACCCGAGGCCGGTCAGCGTCACGACGCCGACGATGATCCCGGCCGTGGCTGTCGTCGCGGTCACGCCGAGTACGCCCGTCCCGCCGCTGCGCAGCGCGGCCAGCAGACGCCGCGGCGTGAGCGCGGTCTCGCGGCGCAGAAAGCTCAGGGCGAAGGCGAGCACCGTCGCCCAGAAGACTGCGCGGAACGCCGACAGTCCGATGACCATGAGAAGGCCGATCGCGGCGAGTGACGAGAAGTGGTACCAGTACCTGCGGGTCAACCGGCCGATCCCGCCGTTGCGTACCGCGTCGGGCGAGCACGAGACCGGCTGGTGAGTTGCCGGCGAGATCAGCCGCCTGGAGTCTGCCTCGATCATCAGGACAATCGAGAGGTAGTAGAGGACGGTCGGGATCGTCGCCATCACGAGCACCTGCAGGTAGGAGATCCGCAGGAACTCGGCAATCAGGAAGGCGGCCGCGCCGAGCGTCGGCGGCGACAGCAGCGCACCGATGCCGGCCGCCGACAGCATCGCGCCACCGGTCTCCGGAGCGTAGCCCGCACGCCGCAAGAGCGGCCATGACACCGACCCCAGCATCACGGTGGTCGCAACGCCGCTGCCCGAGACCGTGCCGACCAGGAACCCGGCGAGGGTCACGCTGCGGCCGGACGCGGCGGCGGAGTGCGACCGCCGCATCGCCGCCATCGCCCAGTCGATGAAGAACCGGCCGGCGCCGGACCGCTCGAGGACGGCGCCATAGATGGTGAAGAGGATGATGTAGGTGGCGGCGACGTCGAGCGGCACGCCGAACATCCCCTCCAGCGTCATGTAGATCGTTCCGACCAGCCGATCGAGCGCGTAGCCGCGGTGCGCAACGAGCGGCAGCCCGATTCGATCGAGCGACGGCCCGGCATAGGCGTACAGGAGGAACGCGGCCGCGGTCACCGGCAGGATCCACCCGACCGCCCGCCGCGTCGCCTCGAGCACCAGGAGCATCGCAATCGAACCGAGCACGAGATCGGCGGACGACGGATCGGCGGCGCGGTACACGAAGCCGTCGAAGTCCAGGATCGGCCAGCTGAGGGCGACGAGCGCGGCGGCGATCAGGAGCCAGTCCAGCGGCGAAACCGGATCTCTGGAGCCGCGGCGGCGGGGGAAGAGCAGGAACGCCGCGACAAGCGCCGCGAGCAGAAAGCTCACACGGTAGATCTGGGGCTGGACGACGAAGAGGACCCAATAGAGCGCGTAGAACGCAAGGCCGACCGACAGCCCGTCTGCGATGCGCGCAGACCATCCGCCGAGTCGGCGGACGGGCGCCTCGTCATACGGGATACCGGCGTCCGCATTCATGCAGGCGGGGAGAATACCATTCGAGCGTCTCCCGTCGCCCCGCACTCCTCCCTGAAACGCCTAAAGGCGGAAGCCGCCGGTGACCGCGAGGCTCGAGCTTGCCGGTTTCTCGCGAAGTTCTTGGGGCTTCTGGCTTCAGCCGGAGTCACGCGACGCCGGACTCACCGAGTGCCGGTGCTTCGCTCCCGGTAGAACTTCAGCGCGCCCGGATGGAAGTCCGCCGGCGAACCGTTCCGGGCCGTCGACAGGGACAGGTTTCGTGCTTCCGGATGGATGGCCGCGAGGTCGGATTGCCTTTCGAACAGAACCCTCGTGATGTCGTAGGCGAGCTGCTCGTCCATCGAGCGGTTGACGACGAGCACGTTGGCGACACCGACCACCGGAACGGCGTCACGGACTCCCGGGTACACCCCCGCGGGGATCTCCAGCACGAAGTAGAGCTCGCCGTACTCGCGCCGCAGGGCAGGCACCAGATCAGCCGTGGGCAGCAGGCGGATCGACACGCGCGGCGTGTGTGACAGGTCCTGGATGGCCGCCGTGGGGAGGCCGCCGCTCCAGAAGAACGCGTCGATCTTCCCGTCCTTCAGCGCGTCGGCCGACTCGGTCGCCCCCAGCCCCTGCCGCCGGAGGTCGCGGCCGGGATCCACGCCGGCGGCGCGCAGGACGCGGACGGCAATGATCTCGGTGCCGCTGCCGGGCGATCCGGTTGAGACGATCTTGCCTTTCAAATCCCCGACCCGGCCGATGCCCGACGAGGCGAGCGTCACGAGGTGGGTGTAGTTCGAATACAGGACGGCGATCGCCGCTGCCGGGACCGGCACCCCGGCGAACGGTCCTCGCGCGGCGACCGCCTCGGCGAGCGTGTCGGCGAGCGTGAACGCGAGGTCGGCCTTGCCGTCGCGGATCAGCTTCAAGTTGTCGACCGAGGCGGCGGTGACTTCCGCCGAGGCGCGGACGTTCGGCAGGCTCTCGTTGAGGACCTTGGCGATCCCGCCGCCGTACGGGTAATAGACACCGCCAGTGCCGCCGGTGGCAATGGAGAGGAACCTTGCCGAGGGCTTTCCAGCGTCACAGCCCGAGGCGAGCACGATGAGCGCTGCCGCGCAGCACGAGGAAACGAAGGCGATCGTGATCCGCATCGAGCTAGCGTTGGGCTGAACCGCCAAGCGAAGCCAGGCGGCAAGCCCGAAGGGCGCCCGCGCGCGAACTGGCGCGTACAAGCGCGTGGGGCTGGGGCCCCACACGCACTGAGAAATGCCGACGGTTGCCACAACTCGAACGTCGGCCCCGAGCCCCGGCCCATCACCGCGTCAGCTTTCGGAACTTGATCCGGTGCGGCTGATCGGCCTCGGCACCCAGCCGGCGACGCCGGTCGGCCTCGTAGTCCTGGTAGTTGCCCTCGTACCACACCACCTTGCTGTCGCCCTCGAAGGCCAGCATGTGCGTGGCGATGCGGTCGAGGAACCAGCGATCGTGGCTGATGACCACCGCGCAGCCGGCGAAGTTGAGGAGCGCTTCCTCCAGGGCACGCAGTGTGTCCACGTCGAGATCGTTGGTCGGCTCGTCGAGCAGCAGCAGGTTCGCGCCGCCCTTCAGGAGCTTGGCCAGGTGCGCGCGGTTGCGCTCGCCGCCGGAGAGCGACCCGACCTTGCGCTGCTGATCCCGCCCCTTGAAATTGAACCAGGACACGTAGGCCCGCGACGCCACCTCGCGCTTGCCGAGCATCACCTCGTCTCGGCCCTCGCTGATCTCCTCCCAGACGGTCCGGTCCGCGTGCAGGGCGTCGCGCGACTGGTCCACGTACCCGATTCGCACCGTCTCGCCGAGCTTCAGCGTGCCGGCGTCGGGCGGCTCCTGCCCGGTAATCATCCGGAACAGCGTCGTCTTGCCGGCGCCGTTGGGGCCGACCACGCCAACGATCCCGGCACGCGGCAGCGTGAAGTGCACGTCGTCCATCAGCAGCAGGTCGCCATACGCCTTGCGCACGCCGCTCGCCTCGATCACCACGTCACCGAGCCGCGGGCCTGGCGGGATGTAGATCTCCACCTGGTCGAGCTTCTGCGCGGTCTCTTCCTTCAGCAGCTCTTCGTAGGCGTTGAGGCGCGCCTTGCCCTTGGCCTGGCGCGCGCGGGGGGACATGCGGATCCACTCGAGCTCGCGCTGGAGGGTCCGCTGCCGTTTCGTCTCCGCCTTCTCTTCGAGCGCCAGCCGGTTCTGCTTCTGCTCCAGCCAGGACGAGTAGTTGCCCTCCCACGGGATGCCGGTGCCCCGATCGAGCTCGAGGATCCAGCCGGCGACGTTGTCGAGGAAGTAGCGATCGTGCGTCACCGCGACGACGGTGCCCCTGTAGTCCTTGAGGAACCGCTCGAGCCACGCCACCGACTCCGCGTCGAGGTGGTTCGTCGGCTCGTCGAGCAGCAGGAGGTCTGGTGAGCGAAGCAGAAGCCGGCACAACGCGACCCGGCGC
The DNA here is from genome assembly GCA_048594975.1 of Vicinamibacterales bacterium. Taxonomy (GTDB): domain Bacteria; phylum Acidobacteriota; class Vicinamibacteria; order Vicinamibacterales; family 2-12-FULL-66-21; genus JBMDXB01. Next base: position 76,496 of record JBMDXQ010000141.1, read on the forward strand.
CGCTCGCCACCCGACAGCGTCGACACCTCGGCCTCCGGCGGCGGGCAACGCAGCGCATCCATCGCCAGCTCGACGCGCGAGTCCAGGTCCCAGCCGCCGACCGACTCGATCCGGTCCTGCACCTTCCCCTGCTCCTCGAGGACCTTCTCCATCTCGTCGGGCGAGAGGTCCTCGGCGAACCGCGCGTTGATCTCGTCGTAGCGGGTGAGCAGCGCCCGAATCTCCGCCACGCCCTCCTCGACGTTGCCGAGGACGTCCTTGGTCGCGTCCAGCCGGGGCTCCTGCGGCAGCAGCCCGATGCTGGCGCCCTCGGCCGGCCACGCCTCACCGACGAACTGCTGGTCTTCGCCCGCCATGATGCGCAGCAGCGTGCTCTTCCCGGCGCCGTTGAGACCGAGCACGCCGATCTTGGCGCCGTAGTAGAAGGACAGCCAGATGTCCTTGAGGATCACGTGGTCGGGAGGGTGGACCTTCCCGAGGCCCTTCATGGTGTAGATGAACTGAGGCATGGTCAGTACGGACGCCTCTCAACGCTGAATGCCGAGTGCTGAATAGTCGAACCGGAAATTCTACACGTTCGGCATTCGGCATTCGGCATTCGGCATTCAGAGCCCCCGCGGCGCAACCGCAGCGGTGGGATTCTCGGGCTCAGGGGTGAAGTCCTCGCCCGGGTTGATGAATCGGTCCGCTTCGAAGCGGTACTGCTTGTCGTGCAGGGTGCGATAGCGGCCGCCGAGCGCCAGCAGCTCGGCATGCGTGCCCCGCTCGACGATCTCGCCCGCCTCGAGGACCAGGATCTGGTCGGCGCTGCGGATCGTCGACAGCCGGTGCGCGATGACGAACGTCGTGCGGCCGCGACGCAGCGACCGGAGGCCGTCCTGGATCAGCGCCTCGCTCTCGCTGTCGAGCGACGAGGTGGCCTCGTCCAGCACCAGGATGCGCGGATCGGCGAGGATCGCCCTGGCGATCGCCACCCGCTGCCGCTGGCCGCCGGACAGCTTCACCCCGCGCTCGCCGACCAACGTGTCGTACTTCTTCTCGAACGCCTCGATGAACTCGTCGGCGTGGGCGATGCGGCTCACCGCCTGGATCTCCTCGGGCGTGGCATCGGTGCGCGAGTAGCGGATGTTGTCGGCGATCGTGCCGTCGAACAGGAAGTTGTCCTGCAGGACGACGCCGAGCTGCGCGCGGTAGTCGCGCAGGCGCACGCTGGCGAGGTCGCGGCCGTCGACCAGGATGCGTCCCGACTTCGGTCGGTTGAACGCCATCACCAGGCTGATGAGCGTGCTCTTTCCCGAGCCGCTCGACCCGACGAGCGCCGTCGTCGTGCCTGCCGGCGCGCGGAAGCTCACGTCCTTGAGCACCGGCACGCCGGGGTTGTACTCGAAGCGGACGTGCTCGAAGACGACTTCGCCCTCGACCGGGCCGAGCGGCGCCCTGGCGTGGTCCTCCTCGTCTTCGGTCTTCATCTCCAGCAGCTCGTGAATGCGATCGAGGCCGGCGAACGCCTCACTGATCTGCGTCCCGATGGAGGCGATCTGCATCACCGGCGCGGCCATCAGGCCGGTGAACAGGATGTAGGTGATGAAGTCGCCGATGGTCATGCGGCCGTCGAGGATCGCCCGGCCGCCGACGAGAATCATGACCACGCCGATGGCGCCGATGACGATGGTGCCGAAAGCGGTGATGGCCGAGATCGACGTGATGGTCTTCGCGATGTTGCGGAACAGGCGGTGCACGCCGACGGTGAAGACCAGCGCCTCGCGCTTCTCCGCCGTGTAGGTCTTCACGATGCGGATGCCGCCGACGGTCTCCGTCAGCCGGCCGGTGACCTCGGCGTAGATCTTTCCGCGCTCGCGGAACACCGGCCGGATCGTCCGGAAGGCGTACCACATGCCGGCGCCGAACGCGAACAGCACGATCAGCGTCACCAGCGTCAGCCACCAGTTCAGGTAGAAGAGGTAGGCGAGGGCGGCCGCCGCGGTGACCAGGCTGCCCGCGAGCTGCACCAGGCCGGTGCCGACCAGGTTCCGGATCCCTTCCGCGTCGTTCATGACGCGCGACACGAGAATGCCGGATTGCGTCGAGTCGAAGTAGCCGACGGGCAGGCGGGCGACGTGCTCCTCGACGCGGCGGCGCATGTCGGTGATCGCCCGCTGCGCCGCGACACCCAGTACCTGGGAGAGCGCAAAGGAGGTGATCGCCTGGACGACGGTGGCGAGCCCGGCCGCCAGCGCCAGCGGCTGCAGCAGCTCCACCCGACCGCGCCCGATGACGTCGTCGATGAGGTACTTCGAGGTGGCGGGCAGGACCAGTCCGCTGCCGCGGTTGACGAGCATCAGCCCCAGTCCGAGACCGAGGCGGCCGCGGCGCGCGGCAATGAGCGCCCTCGTCTCCCTCCACGCCGCCGCGGTGAGGCGCTGCTTTTTCTTCTTGTCGGCCGCGGCACCGACCCCGGATTCGGGCGACTGAATCCCCCGGCGGCTGCCGCGCGAACGTTCGCCGCGGGGCAGGCCGACGCCGCCGGCACCAATACGAAGCATCGTGATAACCGTTTCCAGTGCCGCCCTGCGCGGCGCGCGGGCGTGACCGACGAAGGAAGAAAGACGCCGTACCTACGACGCCTGCCCGAGCACGAACGTCTCCAGCGCCCGCGCGAAGCCGCACTCGTCGTTGGTGGCGGTCACCGGCCAGCCGCGCGCCTTCAGCTCCTCGCAGGCGTTGCCCATGACCACCGCCGTGCCGGCGAACTCCAGCATCTCGAGGTCGTTCAGGTTGTCGCCGATGGCCATCACCTCGTGACGCGCGAGTCCACGCCGCGACGCCCACTCGGCGAGCGCCGTACCCTTCGAGCAGCCGGCACGGATGATGTCCACGAGCGAGAAATCCCGCTCGCGGTACTCGGTCAGGCTGGCCGAGTACGACGGATCGCCGCGCAGCTCCTCGAACACCCTGCGCATCTCGGCGCACCCACCGCTGAACATTAGCTGCACCGGATCCTCGGTGAGGCACGCCTCGAGCGGCGACACGGCGCTGACGAACGGCCGGTTCGCGGCGAAGAAACGATGGTGCCGCGGGTGGTCCCAGTCGATCACCTCGAAGACCACCTGGCCCTCGCGCGGGCGGTCGAACGTGAGCGCCGTCCCGTCGCGGTACTCCGGCACGCGCGCCAGCACGCTCCGCGCCACGTCGCGCGGCAGCAAGTGCTTCACCACCGTCGTCCCGTCGCGCAGCTTCACGATCGCGCCGTTGCTCAGGATGAGCGCCAGCCGGCCCGGCAGCCCGTCGAACACCGGGCGTGCGAAGTCGTAGCGGCGCCCGGTCGCGAGCGCAATCTCGATGCCGGCGTCACTCGCGCGGGCGAGCGCGGCGAGGTTGGCCGCCGGCACACGGCCGTCGCTGTCGAGCAGCGTACCGTCGAGGTCAATGGCCAACAGGCGAATCATGTCGGGGTCCGGGGTCCGGAGGTCGAACAGCCCCAGCTGGAGCCGTTCGTTTCTGGGGTGCCCATCCAGTGTACCCCACGCCGGAGCCGGAAACACGACAGGGCGGGCAGGCGGAAAGCAACCCCCCCTGGATGCTGCAGCAGAGGCCACCGGATCCCGGGCTTTCGCTCTCGGACGCCGGCACGCGTCAGAACTGGACTCGCATCTCGCCGACGAACTGCCGCTTGAGGATGTCGCCGAATACGTGCTGCTGCACGTCGGCGTTGCCCAGGTTGACGATCTTCAGCGACGTGGTGAGCCGGTCACCCATCCAACGCGCGCCCACCCCGAGGTTCACCATCGTGTAGGCGTCCGTGCGGCCGCTGTAGCGGGCGTCGAGCACGTCCTGCCAGAATGCGCCGTCGGTGTAGTTCACCCCGAGGTTGCCGAATACCTTCCCGTAGCGGACGCTGATCCCCGCGTTCACGCGATGGGTCGGCGGGAGGTTGAGCTCGGAGATCGGAAAGCCCTCCGGGTCCGGCTCTCCCTGCCACGAGTAGTTCAGACTCGCCGTGAACATCTCGCTGAACTCGCTCTCGACGCCGAGCTCGAGCCCGCGCTGCGTCGTCTCGCCGAAGTTCTTGTAGGTGAACAGCGCCGGGAACCCCGCGCCGCCGGTCGCGATGTCGATGGCGCGGGGCGGAAGCGGCCAGCCGGGCGGCGGGTTGCTGCCCGTCCAGCGCGCCGATTGCTCCTCCGTGAACAGGATGTCGTTCTTCGTCTGGTTCACGTACCACGCCGCTGACAGCAGCGTGCGGCCGCCGACGATGCCGCTGTAGCCGATCTCGAAGGCGTCGAGCGACATCTCCTGCAGGTTCTCGTCGCCGACCGACCGGATGGGCAGCTGGTAGATGACGCCGGCGAGCAGCGGGCTGAACAGCCCGAGGTCGATCGGTTCGGCGAGCGTGACGTCGAGGAAGTTGTTGATCACCGACGGCGAGCGGTAGGCGCGGTTGTACGACACCCGGAAGGTGTGCTGCTCGACCGGCTTGATCATGAACGTCGTGCGCGGCGAGAACACGAAGTCGTCGATGTAGTCGAACCGATCGACGCGGCCGCCGATCACCCAGCGGAACGTCTCCGACAGGAAGATCTCGTCCTGGGCGTAGATGCCGAACTCGGTGCGGTCGTCGGCGCGCGGCGCCAGCGACAGGTCGAAGCCGTTGAAGCGCAGGTTGCCGCCGTAGCTGACCACGTGGCGGGTCGCCAGCGTGTGCACGTTGGACACGTCGAAGTCGAAGGTGCGCGTCTCGAAATCGAAGGTGATCGGCCGGTTCTCCACGTCGCGCGTGAGCAGGTTGGCGGCGTCGCCGTTCAGGATGTTCGTGAAGAAGCCGGCGCGCAGGCCGCCCTGTGAGAAGTGCGCCTTCGCGTAACTCATCGTCGAGCCGCTCTGGATGTCGAACGGCCCGATGCCCGAGTGCATGATCCCCTCGGTGCCGGAGAATCCGCCGGAGAAACTCAGCCGCCCGCCGTCCTCGAGGTCGTAGTCGACGCGGCCGTCGACCTTCGGTTGCGTCGTGCCCTGGTTCGAGTACGGCGGGTAGGGCGTCCCGGCGCCCGGCGATCCGGGAATGATGCCGGTCGGCCTCGGCAGCGCCTCCTGCGCGTAGCCGCCCGCCGACAGCTTGAACGCCCAGCGATCGTTGACCGCCTGCGCGTGCGTGCCGCTGACGTACCACAGCGATCCCGCGCTGGCGTCGCTCTCATCGACCTCCCGGCCGAAGGCGCCGAACCCCAGGGTCGCCGACGTACCCTGCATCTCGCGAGGCGACTTCGTGATCACGTTGACGACGCCGTAGAGCGCGTTGGCGCCCCAGACCGCCGAGGCGGGACCGCGGATGACCTCGATCTGCTTGATCTCGTTGAAGTTGACCGGCAGGAAATCCCACATTACAAACCCGAAGAAATCCTGGTAGAGACTGCGTCCGTCGAGCAGCGCCAGCTGGCCGGTGGCAAGCGTGCCGGTCGCGCCGCGGCTCGTGATGTTGATGTCGCGGGCCGAGACCTGCGTCACGTTCACGCCCGGCACCGACCGAAGCAGCTCGGCGAAGTTCTGGCTCGAGGCGTTCAGGATCGTCCGCGGGCCGAGCACGCTGATCGTCGCCGGAGCGTTGACGAGCTTCTCCTCGGTCTTCGACGCGCTGACGACGACCGTCTCTTCGTACTTCTGGGGTTGATCCGAAGCGGGCGGCGGCTGCTGATCGGGCGTGGCCGCGGGGGGTGTCTGTGGCTTCTGCTCCTGCTGGCCCGTGGCCGGCGCCTGCCCGGCGGCGGGCACCGCGCAACACCCGACCACGAGCGCTGCTGCGACGACTCGACACGCCAAGTTCATCGTGCTTGCTCCTCTCGACGCCGGCGGAAGCGGCCCGCGCCGAACACCCGGGGCGACCGCAGAACGGTGCCGGCGCCGAAGAAGCGGGTATACCACAGTTGAGCCCCTTCGCAGAATGACGCCACGGCGGGGCGACCGGCTGCCGTTCGAGCGGTGGCACATAATTGAGGGCAGATGACCCGTCCGCCGGACTCGCCGGGCCGCATCGTCGCGGAACGCGAGGTTTTCCCGCCCGACGTGTGGGCAGCGTGGCCCGACGAGAAGCTCCTCGACCTGCGGATCTCGCAGCTCGGCGTCACCATCGAGAACAGCCTCCTCGAGCCGCGCATCGCGCAGATCCAGCGGGAGCTGCACGACCGCGGCCTGGTGTTCGAACCGCATTTCTGGCTGTCGGCGGAGTGGTTCTCGCCCGATGGCGTGCCCGGTGTGGCCATCCCCTTCTATCTCGCCCATCCCAGGCTCGAGAAGCTCGAACGCGCGCAGATGCTCGAGGTCGAAGGGGGAACGCCGGAGTGGTGCCTGAAGATCCTGCGTCACGAGGTGGGTCACGCGATCGACAACGCCTATCGCCTGCGGCTGCGCCGCCGCCGCCAGCAGTTGTTCGGCCCGTCGTATATGCAGTATCCCGACTACTACACGCCGAAGCCGTACAGCAAGAGCTACGTGCTGCACCTGGACAGCTGGTACGCGCAGAGCCATCCGGACGAGGACTTCGCCGAGACGTTCGCGATCTGGCTGCAGCCTGATTCCGCCTGGCGCACGCGCTACGTCGACTGGCCGGCGCTCAAGAAACTGGAGTACATGGACGCGCTGATGCGCGAGCTGGCGGGAAAGCCGATGCTGGTGCGGACGCGCCGGAAGGTCGAGCCGTTGCACAGCATCCGCAAGACGCTGCGCTCCCACTACGCGCGCAAGCGGCGGCATTACGGGGTCGAGCACCCGCACTTCTACGATCGCGACCTGCGGCGGCTCTTCTCGGATCGCCCGGAGCACGCCACCAATATGAAGGCGGCACGCTTCATCGCGCGCGTGCGGCGGGACGTCCGCCGGATGGTGGCGGCGTGGACGGGCGAATACCAGTACACAATCGACCAGCTGCTCGAAAACATGCTCACGCGGGCCAACGAGATGAACCTGCGCCTCGCCCAGCCCGAGGATCGGACCAAGCTCGATTTCATCATCATGCTGACCGTGCAAACGATGAACTACCTGCACAGCGGACGGCACAGGGTGGCGCTGTGAGACCGGGCGATCGGTCATTGCGCCCCATCGTTCAGCAAGCCGAAGTTGGTGACGTCGATCGAGTTGCAGATGCACTACGCCACCAACGGCGAGGCTGTTACCGATCGGACCAAGGTCGGACTCGTGTTCGCCACGGCGCACGCGCCGCTCGAGCCCTCGGCGCTGCCCGTCGCGTTGGCTGCCCGGACACGCGAGCTCAGGCTGCCGTGCGGCGACCAGCGGCTGCCCCTCGGACGCCTGCTGGCCGTCCGGCCTCACCTGGATCGCGGCTGCTCGGTCGGCTCTCCGTCCTGACAGCCACGCGCGAGCGGATCATCGTCGCCCAGGTCCGCGGCTTCGACCCGGACTTCGAAGAGACCTACTGGCTTCGCGTCCCCATCGATTCCTCGGCAGATCGGCGCCTGCTGGCCGATGCAAGCGGCAGCTGCCGCGTCACGGTCACCCTGCAGTGACCAACCCGCCGCGCTGAGCACGTACAATCGCGCCATGGATCGACGCAACTTCCTGCGGGCACTCGGGAGCGGCGCCGTCGCCGGAACACTGAGCCGGCCGGCGAGCGGCGAACAGGCTGGCAAGGCGGGGTCGGACGACCGGCGATATTGGGTCGACGTCGCGCGCCGCCTCGCCGACCCGGTCCTTGCCAACCTGTCGAACGGGACGCTGAAGGCGCGCATGCCGGTCGAGCAGGCCGACGGCGCCAACCGGGAGCCGGTGACGCACCTGGAAGCGCTCGGCCGGCTGCTCGCTGGACTCGCACCCTGGCTGGAGCTGCCGGCCGACGGCACGCCGGAAGGCGATCTTCGTGCGAAGTACGCCGCACTCGCTCGCCGTGCCATCGACCGCGCGGTCGACCCGGCATCGCGCGACTTCCTCAACTTCACGAAGGGCGGGCAGCCGCTGGTCGACGCCGCCTTCCTGGCCCAGGCGGTCCTGCGGGCGCCTCGAGCGCTGCGCGAGTCGCTCCAGCCGCGCACGCGGACGCACCTGGTGGCGGCGCTGGTGTCGACGCGTGCGATCACGCCCGGATTCAACAACTGGCTGCTGTTCCCGGCAACCGTCGAAGCGGCGCTCGCGGCGCTCGGCGCGCCCTGGGACCGCATGCGGGTGGATTACGCGCTGCGCCAGCACGAGCAGTGGTACAAGGGCGACGGCGCCTACGGCGACGGTCCGCAGTTCCACTGGGATTACTACAACAGCTTCGTGATCCAGCCGATGCTGCTCGACGTTCTGGATGTCTGCCGCGACCAGTCGGCAGCGTGGAAGGAGATCGCGGGGCGTGCCGAGCCGCGCGCCCGCCGTTATGCCGCCGTCCTCGAGCGACTGATCGCGCCGGATGGGACGTTCCCGCCCATCGGCCGCTCGCTCGCCTACCGCTTCGGCGCGCTCCAGGGACTCGCGCAGATGGCGCTGCGCAAGTCATTGCCCGTCGGTGTCGCGGCGGCGCAGGTCCGCGCGGCGCTGACCGTCGTGATCAGGCGCACGATCGAGATGCCGGGCACGTTCGACGGCGAGGGGTGGCTCCGCATCGGGTTCGCGGGCCACCAGCCCGGGATTGGCGAGCGTTACATCTCCACCGGAAGCCTCTACCTGTGCGCTACCGGCCTGCTGCCGCTCGGGCTGCCGGCCGGCGACGAGTTCTGGACGGCGCCTCCCGAGCCGTGGACGTCGGCGCGCGCCTGGTCGGGAAAGCCCTTCGCCGTCGACCGCGCGATCGCCACGTAGTTACCGTGCGGTCACGACGAATGGTACCGTGACCACCCGTCCCTTGCGCTGGAACCGTACCCGCAGCTTGTACGGTCCGGGGCGAGCACCCGCGGCTCGAAGGACACGTCCGGTCCGCTCGATGACGTGTCGACGGGCCTTCGGACGCCCTCTGGAAGTGCGGCGCGTCCCTGACGACAGGGCCGCGAACAGCAGCGCGAGGAGGGCGTTCATGATCCGCCGCCCGGCGGCGGCAGCAGCTCGCCACGCTCGTGGAGGCGGGCGACGACCTTGCCGATCGCCGGATCGAAGTGGCTGCCGGCGCCGTCGCGAATCATGGCCACGACCTCGCCGACGGAGAGCGGTTCGCGGCAGGCGCGCGCCGAGGTGAGCGCGTCGATGAAGTCGGACACCCCGGGCAGGCGCGCCGAGCGGAATCCGCTCGGCGGACAGCCCCTCGGATAGCCGCTCCCGTCCCACTTCTCGCGATGGGACTGCACGCCGGGCATGACCGCCTTCACCGCCGGGCTCTGGATGGTGACGAGGATGTCGCGTCTAGACAGTACAGCCGTAACCCACTGCTGTGCTGGAACTTGCGTGCGCAAATCTGCTAGATTCGTGCGCGAACGCGGATCAAGCTCCGGGACGCTCCGGTTTGCTTGGAGGACCAGGGGAAGGAACCCTGGAGGACGATGCGGGTTCGACTGACGCGTAAGCTAGCCGAGTCGGTGGATGGAGTCGACTTGTCGGCGTATGGCGTCGGAGATGTACTCGACGTACCGCCCGCGGACGCGCACCTGCTAATCGCTGAGAACTGGGCGGTGCCCGAGGAAACCGTCCGCGCAGGCGAGACCGACGACACGGTCGGATCGCGCCGGCGCCGCGGCGGCAGGCGTTCCGACGCGAGGTGATCTCGGTTCGCGCGCGCCAGCCGCGCGTGCGCGCCCCACTACAATGGACGCATGCGTGACTGGCGCAGGGTCACCCTGGTGCGCGGTGTTGCCGTCCTGCTCGTTTCCCTTTCGCTCTCACCTGCACAACCCTCGTGGCTCGACGAGTACCGCGAGCCGGCGGAACGCCTGATCGCGGAGTCGCTGGCGACGCGTTTCGCCTGGGATCGCCTGGCGGAGCTGACCGACACGTTCGGTCACCGGCTGAGCGGGTCGGATGCCCTCGACGCAGCGATCCGCTGGGCCGAATCGGAGATGAAGAAGGACGGCCTCGAGAGCGTCCGCCTCGAGCCGGTGAAGGTCCCGCACTGGGTGCGCGGCGATGAAAGCGCCGAGATCGTGGCGCCCGGGCGTCACGCGATCGCGATGCTCGGCCTGGGCAACTCCGTCGGGACGCCGCGCGGCGGTGTCGAGGCCGACGTGCTGACGGTCAGGAGCTTTCACGAGCTCGAGGCCGCCGCCGTCGCCGTTCGCGGCCGCATCGTGCTCTACAACGTCCCGTTCACGACTTACGGCGAGACGGTCCAGTACCGGGTCACGGGAGCGTCACGCGCGGCGGCGCTCGGGGCCGTTGCCGTGCTCGTCAGATCCGTCGGGCCTCCCGGACTGCGCACGCCCCACACCGGCTCCCTCCAGTACGCAGAAGGCCCTCCGCGGATTCCGGCGGCCGCGATCGCCACGGAAGACGGCGATCGCATCCAGCGGCTGATCGACCGCGGCGTGACGGTACGGGTGCGCCTGCGCATGGACGCGCGGATGCTGCCCGACGCCGATTCCTTCAACGTCGTCGGCGAGATTCGCGGCCGCGATCGCCCGGACGATGTCGTCGCGATCGGCGGCCACCTGGATTCCTGGGACGTCGGCACCGGCGCGGTGGATGACGGCGGCGGGTGCGTGGTGACGTGGGAGGCTCTGCGCGTGATGAAGAAGCTGAACCTCCGCCCGCGCCGCACCGTCCGTGTAGTGCTGTGGACGAACGAGGAGAACGGCTTGCGCGGCGGGCTCGCGTACCGCGATCGCTACCAGGCGCAGCTCGCCAGCCATGTGCTCATGCTGGAGTCGGACTCGGGAGTGTTCCGGCCGAAGGGCTTCGGGTTCAGCGGCAGCGCGGCCGCCCGCACGAGAATCACGGAGATCGCGTCGCTGCTGCGAGGCATCGACGTGGATCACATCGGGCCGGCCGGTGGCGGCGCGGACATCGGGCCAAGCGTGGAGGCGGCCGGCATCCCGGCGATGTCGCTGCAGGTCGACGGCGATTACTTCCTCGTCCATCACACGCCGGCCGACACAGTGGACAGGATCGATCCGCGCGACATGGCGCGGGCGGCTGCGGCGGTCGCGGTGATGACCTACGTGGTCGCCGACATGCCGGAACGTCTGCAGTGATCGGCTGACCCGGCCGAGTGCGGCCGGGCGCGTGAGCAGCCCGGCTACCGCACCGCCTCGTTACCTGACGGTGTAGACCAGGTACTCGGCCCGCTGCAGGTCCTCCCCCTCGGGCGCGAGCGCGTCGAGGTCCGGCACGGGGAGCATGGACACGATCGCCACCCGCCGGCCGGGCATGCGGCGGCGGACCCGCTCCGCGACGCCGCCGCCGAAATCGCTGTGGAACGCGCCGTTGTAGTGCACGATCGCGCCGCGGCGGCCGGACTGCTTCTCGAAGGCAGCGACGATAGACTCGGCCATGGTCTCGTCCTTCAGGCACTGCGCGAGGTAGTAGCGCTCGGTGCCCGCACGCTTCTCTTCCTCGGACTTCCCTTCCGAGCCAGGCGCCGGGTGGGCGTTCATCGTCGCGGCGAACCGCTCGAAGTAGGGGTCGAGCGGGCACTGCACGGCTCTGGCGACGAACCCGGGCTCCTCGCTCGCCGCCTTCTCCATGGCGGGCGTGCCGCTCTTGGCGACGTCGGCTGCCAGGCGCCGGGGCACGTTCGCGGCAATTACCGGCCAGCCATGGGCGCGCGCCAACTCCACGAGCGTCCGGTAGTCGCTGGCGTAGCGCGGCCACGGCCGCGCGCCCTTGAGGAACGTCGCCTCGTCCATCGTTCCCGCGAGGTACGCGTCGAGCGACGGCTGCACGTCACGCTCGAACATCTCGAGTGACAGCGTCACGGGCACGCCGCGACGCAGCAGGCCCTGCAGGATCGCCGCCTCGAGGCGATGGGTGTTCGCATCGTCGTGCTGCTCCCCGACGAGGATGACGTCGGCGCGGGCCAGATCGGCGAGCATCGCCTCGAAGTCCGAGAATGCCCGCCGGCGCGTGTCGAAGACGCGCTCGGGCACGTAGACGGCCGTGGATGCGGCGCCGGGGTGACCGGCCGGCGACGGCGTGGGTGCCGGCGGCGCTCCCGGGGCCGTCGTCTGCTGCCCGTCAGCTGCCGGCGTGAACGCGAGCACGCTGCCAAGGAGGAGGAGGGGAAGCATGCCGCCATTGTTCAGCCGGGCCGTGCCCGTGTCAATTTCGGGAATCCGGCGGTGGGCGTTCAGCTCCCTGTCCGACTGATAGTCGACCCAGGAGACGCGAGCGGCGCACACTCCCTACGGCGTGGTCGATCCGGGCAGGGCCGGCCGCATGAGCTCGAGGTCGATCGTCACCAGCACTTCGTCGCCGACGACTGGCAGCGACTCGATCAACCGGTTATACGTAATCCCGAACTCGTGGCGGTTGATCTTCGTCGTCGCCGACGCGCCGGTCAGAATGGCGGTGGTGCCGCCGCGCTGCGCCTTCATGAACGGCGCGGGCCCTTCGACGTCGAGCACGACTTCCTTCGTCGTGTTCTTGATGGTCAGGTCGCCCACGAGCTTGAAGCGTCCCTGCGACACCGGCTCGATCCGCTTCGATTTGAACGAGATGTTTGGATGGCTCTCGGCATCGAAGAAGTTCGGGCTTCGCAGGTCGCGGTCGCGCCCCTCGTTCTGGGTGTTGACCGCCTTCACGTCGATCGAGACGTCGGCGGCGATCGTCTTCACGTCCTTGCCGTCCCACTCGATCTTGCCCGTGATCCGACCGAGCTGGCCTCGAACCGTCGACACGACGTTGTGCTTGACGGCGAAATTGGCCGCGGAGTGGCTGCCGTCGATGCGCCACTCGTTCGGGCCGAGCGGCGGCGGTTGGGGCCGGTTCTGTCCCGGCTGACCCTGCGGGGCCGGCAACCCCGCGGCAGGCTGGGCCGTCTGGCCGCCGACCGGCGGCTGGGCGGGCGGCGTGATCTGGGCGACGAGCGCCGCGGTCGCGACCGCGACCACGACGAACAAGGCGAAAGCATGCTTCATCGTGAGCGAACCTCCGTAGGCGTAACGGTAAGACGCCCGACCCGGCCCCGGCGTTTCACCCGCGAGCCAGGTGCCAGCTCACAGCCGACAGGCTCGCGCTCTACGGAGCCGCCTGTTCCCGCTCGGAGTACCGATCGCGCAACTCGACGGGTGCCGTCACCTTCCGCAGGCGCAGGTTGATCATCTCGACGAACACCGAGAACCCCATGGCGAAGTAGATGTAGCCCTTGGGAATGTGGTGATCGAAGCCTTCGAGCAGCAGCGACAGGCCGATGAGCAGCAGGAAGCTCAGGGCCAGCATCTTCACCGTCGGGTGCTTGTGCACGAAGGCGCTGATCGGTTCGGCCGAGAGCATCATGATCAGCACCGCGATGATGACCGCCGCGACCATGACCCACAGGACGTCGACCATGCCGACGGCGGTAATCACCGAGTCGAGCGAGAACACGATGTCGAGGAGCATGATCTGCACGATCACGCTGGTGAACGACGAGGGGACGCGCGCCGACGCGTGGCCCTCGGCCCCCTCCAGCCTGTCGTGGATTTCGTAGGTGCTCTTGCCGAGCAGGAACAGGCCGCCGAGGATGAGGATCAGATCGCGCCCCGAGATCTCCTGGCCGACGATGGTGAACCAGGGCTCGGTCAGGCGGATGATCCAGGCCAGCGAGAGCAGCAGCAGGATGCGCATCACCATCGCGGCGAGCAGGCCGAGGCGCCGTGCCTTCGCCTGCTGGTCCTCGGGGAGCTTCCCCGACAGGATGGAGATGAAGATGATGTTGTCGACGCCGAGCACGACCTCGAGGAACGTGAGCGTCGCGAGCGCGATCCAGATCTGAGGGTCGGTGAGCCAGTCCATACGCTGCCCTGTCACGCGGGCTCGGCGGGCCGCGCCGTGTGGCGCCGGGCCCGACCGCCCGCCGATTTGCCTCCCGCCGGCGAGTCGATGCACCCGCGCGGCGTCAGCGGTTCGCTACACGCCGTATTTCTCGGGATCCCAGGCCAGGCCGAGTTCGCCCGGCGGCGCCATGTACCCCACGAGCGCCGAGGCGGCCACGACCGCCGGGCTCGCCAGGTAGCCTTCGCCGCCGATCCCCATGCGGTTCTGCCAATTGCGGTTGAACGAGGTGATCGCCCGCTGCCCGGGCGAGAGGGCGTCCGGTCCCTGCCCGAAGCACGGGCCGCACCAGGACTGCCGGATCTCGCCGCCCACGGAACGGAACACGCCGGCAATCGACTCGCCGGCGAGCCGCGGGTCGGCGCGCTCGATCTGGCGGCCGACGCCACCCGATCCCGGGAAGATCGTAAACGGCCGATCGACCTTCCGCGCCCCCTGCTCGCGCGCGGCGCGCAGCACCAGCGCCGCCTGCAGCAGGTCGTCGTAGCTCCCGTTGGTGCACGAGCCAATCATCGCCTTGTCGAACCTGATCCGCTCGCGCGCGACCTCATCGGCCGGGAACGCGTTGCCCGGGCTGAACGGCTTCGCGATCATCGGGCGGACGCCGGAGAGCTCCAGCTCCTCGTCAATCTCGTACACCGCGTCCTCGCCGGGACCGACTGACGGATACGGCAGCTCCGTGATCCCTTTCGCACGGTACCATGCGGCGGTCACGTCGTCGGGCGCGAAGATGCCGTTGAGCGCCTCCGCTTCCGCCATCATGTTCGCGATGGTGTTCCGGTAGGCAATCGGCAGCTGGCGCTCGGCGTCCACGAGCTCGACCGACATGCCCAGCGCCTGTTTCGCGCCCCATCGCCGCAGCAGCTCGAGGACGATGTCCTTGCCGGAGACCCAGGGCTGCAGATGGCCGCGGAACGTGACCCGCCGCTGCCCGGCGAGCGTGAAGTAGACGCAGCCGGTCGACCATCCGAAACCGAGTGTCGTCGAGCCTACGCCGATGCCCACCGCGCCATAGGCGCCGTAGGCGCGGCTGTGCGAGTCGGCGCCCGGGATGAACTGCCCCGGCATCACCAGCCCCTGCTCGGGAAAGTAAAAGTGGAAAATGCCGTCCCCCGGGGTCGCGTAGTACGGCGTTTCGATGCCGTGCAGGCGCGCGAACTGGCGGCCGATGGCCGTCTGCCGGTCGTCCGCCTCGACCCCGGTGAAGACGAAGTGATCGTTGGCGATCGCCGCCTGCCGCGGGTAGATGGCGCGCCCGCCGGTGATCTGGTTGAAGGTGTGGATGGCGAACGGCGCGGTCCCGTCAGACGCCGGTAGCAGGTCGGCGTAGACGCGCAGTGTGGTTCCCGGCCGCAGTCCGGAGGGGCGCAGATCCTTGTCCACCCGGTGCGCCCACACGATCTGCTCGGTGGTGGTCATGCGCCGCGCGTCCGCCTCCGGCGCCCAGTCGACCGAAGGCGACGTCACCACGGATCGCCTGAACTCGCCGCGGCCGACCGCGATGATGCCGCCGCTGCGCCGGATCTCCTCCTCCTTCGACGAGAGCGGGATCGGCTCGTACGTGCGCTGCTGCGTCTCGTTCGTCAACCGCCGCGTCACCGGGTCGAAGGCGAACGTGTCGCCGTCGCGCGCGTCGGCCACGGCCTCGGGGCTTTGCACCACGTGCAGCCCGAGGTTGAAGGCGTTGCGGCGGAAGATGTCGCCCATGTTGTTGCCGCAGACCACTACCAGGTCGAGACCGGCTTCCTCGGCGACGCCTTTCAGGCCGGCGGGGCTCATCTCGCGCGAGGATCCGATCGCGAACCGGTCGCCGGCCACGACGAAGGTCTCGCCGCGGTGGACGCGCTCGCGGAAGTCCGGCATGAGATAGCGGAACGACCCCGCCTTCCAGCGCTCGTCGAGCGTATCGAGGCTCTCCGAGACGCAGTCGGCGGCGGGAGTGATCTGGTCGGTGTCAATGGCGTCGAGCTTCCTCGCGAACTTCGTGCCGGGGAGGCTCTTCGGATCCCAGAAGACGAGCGCGCGGCCGCGGATGACGCGCTCGTCAGCGGCACCGGTCGCCGCGTCGGCCGGCGGATCGGGAAGGGCGTCGGCGGTCACACCCGGCTTCAGCCGAGCAGGTTCAATCCGGTGCATACGAGCCTTCCATGCTACCGCGGGCATGGGACGCGCGCCACCCGACGGCTTGCCGCCGTCGGGGCAATCGTCCATCATGAAAGCATGTTCACGTCCGAGGCGACCACGCGCGGCATCCGCGTGCGCGTGCGATCGGAGTACGCTCCCGACCAATCGAACCCGGCCCGGAACGAGTGGTTCTTCCTGTACACGATCAGGATTTCGAACGAGGGGACGCTGACCGTCCAGCTGCTCACGCGGCACTGGATCATCACCGACGGTACCGGCCACGTCGAGGAGGTCCGCGGCCCCGGCGTCGTCGGCAAGCAGCCGATCCTGAGGCCCGGCGAGTCCTTCGAGTACACCTCCGGCTGCCCGCTGGGCACTCCCTTCGGCGTCATGGAAGGCACGTACCAGATGGTTGACGAGCAAGGCGACCGGTTCCACGCCACCATCGCCCCCTTCACCCTCAGTGAGCCGTATACGGTGCATTGAGAATTCGGCGATCGGGCCATCTGGCGATCGAACGATCGCGTGAGTGCCGATCCGGGTCCGTCGACGCAATCACCCGATCGCCAATCACTCGATCACCCGATTCCCCGATCACGTGAACGTGCATTCCCTCTTCAGGCTCCTCGCGAGCAGCTGCAAGTAGCGGTCGCGCGGCACCTCGATGGCGCCGAACTGCTCGAGGTGCGGGGTCACCCACTGCACGTCGAGCAGGAGGTACCCGCGCGCGCGCAGGCGCTCGACCAGCGCGGCGAGCACGACCTTCGACGCGTCGTTGACGTCGTGGAACATCGACTCGCCGAAGAACGCGCCGCGCAGCGCGACCCCGTACAGGCCGCCGGCCAGGCGCTCGCCCTGCCAGGCCTCTACCGAATGCGCGAGCCCGGCCCGGTGCAGCGCGCAGTAGCTCTCGACGATCTCCTGGTCGATCCAGGTGCCGCCCTCGTCCTCATCGCGACGTTCGACGGCGGCGCACGCGCGGATGACCCCCTCGAAGTCGCGATCGATCTCGATGCGGAAGCGGCGCTGGCGGATGACCCGCGACAGCCGCCGCGGCACGTGGAACGACTCGAGCGGCAGGATCCCGCGCGGATCGGGCGAGTACCAACGGATGTCGCCGGGCGCGACCGCCATCGGAAACCAGCCGCTCGCGTAGGCGGATACCAGCAGCTCCCTGGGGATCATGCGGACGGCAACCGCGCTCCCGGGCAGGCGGCCGCGCCCGCGCCGGTCATCGCAGGACGAGCACCGCGCAGCGGCCGTCGGCGAGCAGCGCCCGCGCGAGGTCCGCGCCGGGGTCATCGTCCGTCCGGGCCTGGACGATAGCGAGGTCGATGTCGTGCTCGGTGGTGTAGCGCACGAGCTCCTCGGCGGGCGGTCCGGTGCGCAGGGCGAGCGTGACACCGAGCCGCTCCTGCTCGTCGGCAGGGATCACGCCGGCCAGCCGCTCGCGTGCCTCGGCCTCGATCGCCTGGTGCACCTCGGGCATGCGTCCGGCGCTCACCTCCGACGTCCACCCGGCGGACAACGGATCGGCGACGGTGTAGACGACGTGGAGGTGGGCGCCAAAGGTCTCGGCGAGCCGCCGCGCCAGCAGCACGGAGCTGTCGAACGACTCTTCGAGCCCGCCGTGAAGCAACAGTTCCTGCATCGTCCCGCCGCTGGTCATCGTCGCACCGTACCTCCCGGTTCAATTGTGACACTGAATCGGGCGCGGCCACGGCTGAGGTTCACTGGCGCCGACGCCGACCGGGACGTCGCCTTGGCACGGGACTTCGACGTCGACGCGGCCGTACGCTGGGATGACTTGTAGTCGAAAATCGAGAGTCGAAAGTCAGGGTCAGAGTCGGAGTCAGAGTCGGAGTCAGAGTCGGAGTCGTGTCTGTCAACTGGTGGAAAAGCATTCCGCGCGCGGTCATCCGGCGTGCTGACTACGCCGCCACCGCTTTCACCGCGTCCATGTCCTGGTAGCCCACCAACGCGCGGAGCTTCACCAGGCCGCTTCGCAGGAGGCTGAAGAGTAACAGCAGCACGGCATCCTGCCCGGGCAAGCTTGCCTGCGTCTTTGTACGACGGCGGAACTCTTCATTGATCCGCTCCAGCGCATCCGTCGTGCGCAGCGCCTCCACTGCGACTGCGGGAATCGTACGAAAGTGAAGAGCTCATCACCCGCCTCTTTCAGACTCTCCCCGACCAACGCGGCATCCACTGGGCCATGGATGGTCGGCGGGACCATCACGCTCAGCCCTTGCTCACGCAGGCTCGCAAGCATCGGCTGCAGCGCCTTCCGACTCAAATACTGGGTGTACGCGGCGCGGCGCCGCGCGGCGAGAAACCGCTCTCCTCCGGCACCCGCCGCCAAGCGGGCGCAGTTCTTGATCCGAACTGCGCCAGATGATGACGCGACTTCTACTTTTCCACCAGCTTCAAGACACTACCCACAACACTTGGATATATCTCACCCTGACTCTGACTCTGACCCTGACTTTGACTCTGACCCTGACTTTCGACTGTCGCCTTTCGACTCACATGTTCTAGACTGAACCCGTGCCGAGACTGACTGTGGAAGGCTCTGCGACCGTGGAGGTCCCGTCGGGAAAGCGGCTCGTGCTGGCCATTGAGCAGGATGCGAAGGTGGACGTCCTGCACGCCTGCGGCGGCAACGCGCGGTGCACGACCTGTCGTGTGGAGTTCGTGGACGGCGAGCCGGCGAGGATGACCGAGGCCGAGCGCAACGTGCTCGCCGCGAAGGGGGCGACCGGCGTTCGCCTCTCCTGTCAGATCGTGTGCGACCACGACATGACCGTCCGCGCGATCAGCCGGCTCACCGGAAGCGGCCGGCCCGATCCGGGCAACACGCCCGAACCGCACATCACGCCGCCGCCCGTCTGGATCACTCCCTGATCGCCGATGCGCTCGCGTACCGTTTCCGGATGGTCGGGATCAGGTACTCGCTGAAGGCGGAGCCGAAGTCGTAGCGCGGCGCGAAGCCCCAGTCTCGCCGCGCCGCTGAGTCGTCCACGTCGGCCGGCCACGAGTCGACGATGCGCTGGCGCTTCCGGTCGTTCTGCCAGGTGATCGTCGCGGCGGGGAACGCCTCGAGCACTACCTGCCGGATCTCCTCTGCCGACGGATTGAAGGCGGTGACGTTGTAGGCGCTGCGCGTCAGGCGGGTGCGCGGCGCCGCCGCGAAGGTGAGCAGCGCCTCGACCGCGTCGGGCATCGCCATGAACGGGATGCGCGTGTCCCCTCGCACGAAGCACCCGTACGGCTCCCCGCGGGCCGCCGCGTGGATCATCTCCGGCGCGTAGTCCGACGTCCCCCCGGACGGCACCGTGGTCGCCGAGATCAGCCCGGGGAAGCGCACGCAGCGGAAGTCCACCCGGCCGATGGCCGTCTCCGCCGCCAGTTGCTTGTAGTGCCGCGCGAAGTAGGTGCCGAGCAACTCGCAGTACAGCTTGTTGCAGCCGTACATCGTCGTCGGATGCGTCCAGTCGTCTTCCTTCACCTTCCCCACCCGCGCTTTCGTGCCGACGTCCGGCAGCCCGTAGGCGGCGATCGAGGAGGGGTACATGAACACGACCGGACGGCCGTGCGACTCCGCCTCGTGCTGCGCGAACTCGAGCAGGTTCAGCGTCCCCCCGACATTCACCTGGTGGGCGGCGACGGGCGTGAACTCCGCACGTGTCGAGAGCAGCGCGGCGAGATGAAAGATCAGGTCGACCTCGAATTCCGCGAGGACCCGTTCGAGGAGGCCGCGATCGAGGATCGACCCGGTAATCTCGCGATCGACCTTGCCGGCGATGGCAGGATCGAGGCGGCTGACGTCGAGCGTGACGAGAGCACGCTCCCGTTGTCGGGCGAGACGCTCGATCAACCCGTGTCCGATCTCTCCGTCCGCACCGGTGATCAGGATGACTGGTTTGCGCACGAGCGGGAATTATACTGGCAGAGCGATCGGGTCCTTGAGTGATGTGATCAGGCGATCGCGGACGACCGTCAGGCGATGCCGGCCCGGCGCTCGCCACCGGCGGTCGGGATTCGCGAAGGAGCTGTTTCGGTGCAAGTACTGTTCGCGCTCGTCACTGTCCTGCTCCTGCATGCGCAGACTCGCGCCGCACGCGTGGACTACGACCGCTACTTCACCTCCGAGACCATGCGTGTTGATTACTTCCACACCGGAGGACTGAAGGCCGGCGAGACCTTCGCGCTCGATCGCGTCGTGAACGACGGCAGCTGGCCGGGGAGCCGCGCGCGGCTCGTGGACGACACGAACCTGGGCAAGTACCGCTTCGAGGTCCGCGACAAGGCGAGCGGCGCGGTGCTGTATTCGCGCGGCCTGTCGCCGCTCTTCGGCGAGTGGGAGGCCACCGCCGAGGCGAAGCAGGTGCACCGCACGTTCCACGAATCGGTGCGATTCCCCTGGCCTCGCGCACCGGTCAGCCTCACGCTCGAGAAGCGCGCCGCCGATAACAGCTTCACGCCGGTGTGGACGAGCGACGTCGATCCACACTCGCGGTTCGTCAACCGCGCCCGGCTCTGGCCGGCCGGCAGGGTCTGGAGCCTCTTCGAGAACGGCCCGCCGGCATCGAAGGCGGACCTGCTGGTCATCAGCGAAGGCTACCCGGCGGCCGACCTGCCGAAATTCCACGCCGATGCGCGCCGGCTGGTCGACGCCCTGTTCACGCAGGAGCCGTTCAGGGGCCGACGCCAGGATTTCAACGTCCGCGCGCTCGACCTGCCCTCGCCCGAGCGCGGCGTCAACCGCCCCAGCGCCGGTGTGTCTCGCCGGACGCCGGTCTCGGCCGAGTACAACATCTTCGACTCGGAGCGCTACCTCCTGACGCTGGACAACCGCTCGCTGCGCGACGCCGCCTCGGCCGCGCCCTACGAGTTCATCGAGATCCTGGTGAACGAGCAGACCTACGGCGGCGGAGGGCTGTTCAACGATCACGCGACCGCCGCCGTCGACAGCGAGTTCGCCGACTACGTGTTCGTGCACGAGTTCGGCCACCACTTCGCGGCGCTGGCCGACGAGTACTACACGTCGGACGTCGCCTACGAAACAGGCGCCCCGCTGCACCAGGAGCCATGGGAGCCGAACGTGACGGCGCTGCGCGACCCGGGGAAGCTGAAATGGCGCGACCTGGTCGAGCCGGGCACGCCGCTGCCGACGCCCTGGAGCAAGGAGGAATTCGAGAAGCACTCACGTGCCATCCAGGAGCGCCGACGGGAGATCCGCAAACGCGGCGCTCCAGAATCCGAGATGAACGCGCTCTTCCGCGAGCAGCGCGCGTTCGAGGAGAAGCTGCTCTCGACGATGAAATACTCCGGGAAAGTCGGGGCGTTCGAGGGCGCGTCCTACGAAGCGCGCGGCCTCTACCGGCCGGAAGCCGAGTGCATCATGTTCACTCGCGACCGGGTCGGCTTCTGCCGCGTGTGCCAGCGCGCCATCACCCGCATCATCGACCTGCACTCACGGTAGTCGTTCTCAAAGATCATTCGCGACGGTCGTTCGCCACGGATCGCCGCGGCCGATGCGATCAGATGAAGACCGTGACGATTGAGGCCACGATCGCGAGCAGCGTCAGCGCCAGGCACACCGTCGCGCCGATCAGGTGGTCCATCCGCTCGCGCTTCAGCGGGTCGAGCCACACGCCGGCGAGGTAGCCGCCGGCAAACCCGCCGGCATGCGCGTAGTTGTCGATCCCCTGCATGATGAAGCCGAACAGGCCGAGTACGATCGCGTACTGGAGGGCCTGGCCGCCGACGATGCTGCTGCCGCCGCGGCGGCCGTAGTACACGAGGGCGCCGAGCAAGCCGAAGATAGGCGCTGACGCGCCGAGGGTCAGGTACGCACCGCGGAGGAACGGGATTGGCAGGTTGCCCAGCAACAGGCCGGCGGTGCTGCTCACGAGGAACCCAACCACGCCCGAGACCGTGTAGATGATGACCATCCGGCCGGCGCCGTACATCTCCGCCGTCGCCGGCCCGAGCTGCCGCACCCACATCATGTTGAACAGGATGTGGAGGACGCTCGCGTGCAGCCAGCCGGCGCTCAGGACCGTCCACCAACGCCCATACATGTACACGGGCAGCGCGCCGGCGGCGCCGAACATCACTTCCACCCGCGGGTCGGGCGAGAGCAGGTTGAGCGGGTTGCCGCCGCCGAGGACGTTGCCGCCGAGCAGCACCGTCGTCAGCAGCATCGCAACGTAGAGGCCCGAGCTGCCGTACACGACCAGCGTCACGAACCCGAGGTCGTTGCCGAAGCGGCGCAGCGCTGGGCCGAAACCCCACAGTCCCGGATTCCAGCGCCCGCAGTTGTAGCACCGATCGTCGTTGACGCCGACCAGCGATCCACACGACGAGCACACGACCGAACCGGTCCGCTGCCGCTTGAACATCTGGGGAAGCTTATAACATCAGTGAATCGAGAATCCGGCGATCGGGCGATTGGGCGATCGAGCATCGGGCGGTCGGCCGAACAGGCCGATAGGACCGTCGCGTGATGGCCTGTCTGCCACGCCAGGCCCGATCGCCCGATGCCATAATCCCCGTCATGCGTGTCGTCGTCACGGGCGGAACGGGATATCTGGGCTCGGCCATCGTGCGCGCGCTCGTCCGTGCCGGCCATACGCCGGTCGTGTTCTCGCGCCGCGCGACCGCGGCAGGGCTGCCGGGCGACGCGGTCGACGGCGATGTGCGCGACCCTGCGGCGCTGCAGCGCGCGCTCGACGGCGCCGACGCTGTCTGTCACGCGGCGGCGCTCGTCAGCGTGTGGCAGCCCGACGCGCGAGCGTTCGACGACGTCAACGTGACGGCAGTGCGGACCGTCATCGAAGCGGGCCGCCGCGCCCGCATTCCGCGCATCGTCTACACCTCGTCCTTCCTGGCGCTGCCGCCGCCCGGCGCCGGCCGCCTGCTCACGGCCAACGAGTACCAGCGCACCAAGGCGCAGGCACTCGCCGTGGCGCGCGCCGCTGCTGTCGAGGGCGCCCCGGTCGTGACCCTGGTGCCCGGCGTCATCTATGGCCCCGGGCCGCCGACCGAGGGCAACCTCGTCGGCCGGCTCGTCCGCGACCACCTGGCCCGCAGGCTTCCCGGGATCGTCGCGGCGGAGCGCCGCTGGTCCTACGCGTTTGTGGACGACGTGGCGGACGCGCACGTTCGCGCGCTGACGGCCGGGCGCATCGGGGACGAGTATCCGCTCGGCGGCGAGAACGTGCCGCAGATGCGCGTGTTCGAGATCGTGCGCGAGCTGACCGGGCGCCCGCTGCCGCCGCGGATTCCGGTATCGACCGCGTGGGTGGCGGCGCTGTACGACGAGACGCGCGCCCGCGTGACCGGCCGGCCGCCGCGATTGACTCGCGGCATGGTTCGGATTCTCCGCCACGATTGGCCCCTGAACAGCTCGCGTAGCGTCGCTGAACTGAGCTATCGCATCACGCCCCTGAGGGACGGCATCGAGGCGATGCTGGCCGCGCTGGCGTGAGGTCCCGAGTTTGCCCCTGTGCCGGGCACGCTGCGAAAGTCCACGGCAAGCGATTCAATGCAGGCGACGAGCCGGCGCCCTGGTAAAGTCTTCTGAAGGCGGCGACGGTGCCGGGAAGGCAGGCCGGGCCAGGCGTCTGGCCGTACGAACGATTTGTCGTGACGCGGATGAAGAGTGAACGGTGAGGCGGCGAGCGGTGAATGGCGAACCGGCTCGCGACTCGCCACGCACCACTCACCGGCTGGTCGGCTAGGCCTGAACCGCCTCGACGTTGACGATACTCTCGGCAAGCTGCGTCAGCTTCTTGTCGGTCGCGCCTTCCTCGTTGAGCGTCTGCTGCAGCAGACGCGCCACCTTCGTGTAGCCGAGCATCTCGGCGTGAGTTCGCGCGGTGCCGTACGCCGCGATCTCGTAGTGCTCCACCTTCTGCGCGGCGCCGATCAGGCCGGCATCCAGGGCGTCCTGCTCGAGGTCCTCCTCGATCAGCTCCTTGCCCTCCTCGATCAGGCCGGTCATGCCCTTGCACTTCTTTCCGGTGAGGCGGATGTCGAGCTCGGCGCCGATCTGATCGAGCCGCTCGACCTGGCGCCGGGTCTCCTCGAGATGACGTTCGAAGGCACGCTTCAGCTCGGGTGAGCCGGCCGCCTTCGACATCTTCGGCAACGCCTTGATGATCTGGTTCTCCGCGCTGTACAGGTCCTTCAGCTCATCGACCAACAGCTCCTCAAGTGGGTTCTTCGCTTCCGCCATGCAGGTGCCTCCTCAGGTGTCGTTTTCTGGTCCAAAGAGTCGGATGTGCAAACCGGGTGCCCGGACCTGCAGTCGCCAGGAGGGGAAGGAATCGTCGCGGGCCCCAGCGGACCCTGCGATCGCGCTAGTGAACGCCGTGACTGGCGTGAAGCGAGGAAGGATCGGCGCCCAGCCGGCGGATGGCGGTTTCCCACATGGCATCGGCCGCCACATCGAAGACGAGGTCGAGATCGAGGTCCGCGATGAGCCATGCCGACTGCGACAGTTCTTCGTCCAGCTGCCCGGGACCCCACCCGGCATAGCCCGCGAGCACGCGGGCGCGTGGCGCCGGCTGTGCCTCGAGAACGCGACGCAGCAGCGCCGGCGACGTCGACAGGTACAGGCCCTCGATGATGCGGCGAACGTCCACGTCGGGGGGCGCGTCGGCCGTCAGCAGCCAGCCGCGCTCCGGCTCCACCGGCCCGCCGATGCACAGCGGGAGGTCGTTGGCGTGCGCCAGCGGCGGTTCGATTCGGACCATCGTGCTCGCCGGCGCATCCGTGGGACGGTTCAGTACGAGCCCGAACGCGCCTTCGGGGACGAAGTCACAGAGCAGCACAACCGTCTTCGCGAAGTTCGGGTCCTGCAGCTGGGGCATGGACAGCAGGAGGGCCGGGTGGAACTCCGACATGCATTCATTATCGCGCGAGAACGCACGCCTTCAGCTCCCCAGCTCACAGCTTTGCTGCAACGTTCTTCAAGTCCTCTACGAGCCGCTGCATCTCGGCGCGGCGCGACTGGTCGTCGGGAGCGCGGAGAATCGACGAGGGGTGCACGGTCGCGGTCACGAGCGGCGCCAGTGTGGACGGGACGAACTCCCCGCGCTGCTGCGAGACCTTGAACGTCTTCCCCAGCAGGGCCTGTGCGGCGGTGGCACCGAGGCAGACGAGCACGCGCGGCTTCACCAGCGCGATCTCGGTTTCGAGCCAGGGACGGCAGGCGGCGATCTCGGCGGCATTCGGCTTCGCGTGAATCCGCCGCTTGCCGCGCGGCTCCCACTTGAAGTGCTTCACGACGTTGGTCACGTAGACGACGCGGCGATCGATGCCCGCTTCACCGAGCGCCTTGTCGAGCAGTCGGCCGGCCGGGCCGACGAAGGGCTGGCCGGCCAGGTCCTCGGCGTCCCCCGGCTGTTCGCCGACCATCATGATCTCGGCCTTGCGCGGGCCTTCGCCGAAAACGGTCTGGGTCCCGCGCGCGTGGAGATCGCAGGCCTTGCAGCCGGCGGCAGCCTCCCGGACCGTCTTCAGCGTCGGCCGTTCGGGCAGCAGTTCGGATACCGGCTGCCCCGGCCGGGGTCCATCATCGAACAGCGGCCCGGTCTTACCCGGACCTTTTGGCTTGTTCGCGGCCAAGCTTCTCCACCGCCCAGGCGGCGTGCTCGGCGACGAGCCGATCGTCGGCGGTCGCCTCCCGCGATTCCTGCAATGCCGCTGCCGAGGCGGCTTCTCCGCTGTTGCCAATCGCGACGGCGAGGTTGCGCCGCAGCCGCCTGACGCCGGCGCGCTTCATCGCGCTACCCCTGAGCAGGGCGCGAAGCTCGTCATCGGTGCGACCCCAGAGCGCAAGCAGCCGCGCCCCGTCCAGCCCCGCGCGCGGCAGCCAGGCGGCGTCGCGCGACGTCGCCGGGGAAGCGTTCCAGGGACAGACCTCCTGGCAGATGTCACAGCCATAGGCGTGGGCGCCCATGGCCTCGCGGTGTTCGGCCGGAATCGCGCCTTTCACCTCGATCGTAAGGTACGAGATGCAGCGCGTCGCGTCGAGGACATTGGGTTCGACGAGCGCGCCCGTGGGACAGGCGTCGAGGCAGAGCGTGCATGTTCCGCACTGGTCGATTGCCGGCGCGTCGAGCTCGAGCGGCAGGTTGCAGATGATGACGGAGAGGAACAGCCACGAGCCGCGCTCCGAATTGATCAGGCAGGTGTTCTTGCCGATCCACCCGAGGCCGGCGTGTTGCGCGTACACGCGCTCCTGCACCGGCCCTGTGTCCACGTAAGCGCGCGCCTCCAGCCCGGGACCAGCGGCCTCGCGCAGCCAGGCCGTCAGCCGGTCGAGGCGCTGCTGGATGACGGCGTGATAGTCGTCGCCCCAGGCGTAACGCGAGATGGCGGCCCGAGCGGGATCTGCGACCTCGGTCGAATAGGGGCGATCGACGTTGTAGATCGTGCCCAGCGCGATCACCGTGCGGGCCGAGGGCAGGAGATGCCGGACGTCGGCGCGGCGGTCCGCCGTCCGCGACATGTACCCCATCTCGCCGGCGTAGCCGTGGTTCAGCCAGTCGCGGAGGACACGGAGCTCCGGCAGCGCCGCGGCCGGCGCGATGCCGCACAAGTCGAAGCCGCAGGCGTCGGCCTCGCGCTTGACGTCCGGGGCGGAGACCGGTGACAGGTGCATGGCTGCAAGAACGCTGCTGCGTAGCAGGGGTGCTGCACCCCACCCGCGAGGCTAAGACGCGGCCGCCGCTCCCACCAGCTGGCGCAGGACGTAGGGCAGGATGCCCCCGTGGCGGAACGCCACCAGTTCCTCGGGGGTGTCGATCCGCGCCGTCGCGCTGAACTCGCGCGTCGTCCCATCAGCGGCCGTGGCCCGAACCGTCACCGCGCCGCGCGGCGTGAGCTGCGGCCCGATGCCGACGATGTCGTATGCCTCGCGCCCCGTCAGTTTCAGCGTGGCGGCCGACTGGCCGTCTGCGAACTGCAGAGGCAGCACGCCCATGTTGACCAGGTTACTCCGGTGGATCCGCTCGAAGCTCTCCGCGATCACGGCTCGAACGCCGAGCAGCAACGTTCCCTTGGCTGCCCAGTCCCGCGACGAGCCGGACCCGTACTCCTTCCCGGCGATGACAACGAGCGGGACCCTGCGCTCGCCGTAGCGCGTCGACGCATGGAAGATCGTCATCGTCTCGTCGTCGGGCAGCAGGACGGTCCAGCCCCCTTCCGTGCCGGGCGCCAGCTGGTTGCGCAGCCGGATGTTGGCGAACGTGCCGCGCATCATGACCTCGTGGTTGCCGCGCCGCGCGCCGTAGGAATTGAAGTCCGTCGGCGCCACGCCCTTCGAGATCAGGTACTGCCCCGCCGGGCTGTCGGCGGGAATGGACCCGGCCGGCGAGATGTGGTCGGTGGTGACGCTGTCGCCGAGCAGCGCGAGTACGCGCGCTCCGAAGATGTCGGCCGGCGGCCGCGGCGCCATCGTGATGTCCTCGAAGAATGGCGGATGACGGATGTACGTCGACTCGTCGTCCCAGGCGAAGCGCCCGCCGGTGGGGCTGGGCAGCGCGCGCCAGCGCGTGTCGCCCTCGAACACGCGGGCGTAGGTGCTGCGGAACATCTCCGACTTCACCGCGCGCAGCATCGCGTCCTGGATCTCGCGCTCGGTCGGCCAGATGTCCTTCAGGTGCACGGGCTGACCGGAGCCATCGACCCCGATCGGCTCGCAGGTGAGGTCGATCTGCATCCGTCCCGCGAGCGCATAGGCGACGACGAGCGGCGGCGACGCAAGGTAGTTGGCGCGCACCTGCGACTGGATGCGGCCCTCGAAATTGCGATTGCCGCTCAGCACCGACGCCACGACCAGGCCGCGATCCTTCACGATCGAGGACACCGGCTCGGGCAGCGGGCCGCTGTTGCCGATGCAGGTGGTGCACCCGTAGCCCACCAGGTTGAACCCGAGCTCTGCGAGGTACTCCAGCAGCCCCGCGGCCTTCAGGTATTCGGTGACCACCATCGA
Organism: Vicinamibacterales bacterium; assembly: GCA_048594975.1. Classification (GTDB taxonomy): domain Bacteria; phylum Acidobacteriota; class Vicinamibacteria; order Vicinamibacterales; family 2-12-FULL-66-21; genus JBMDXB01. The sequence continues at coordinate 104,508 of JBMDXQ010000141.1, forward strand.
TCCCGGCGCCAGGCTCGTCTTCACCCACGGCTGCACCCTGAGGCCCCGCTTCACCGCGTTGCGCGCCAGCAGGCCCGCGCCGATCATGACGCTCGGGTTGGACGTATTCGTGCAGCTCGTGATGGCCGCGACGACAACGGCGCCGTGATCGAGCCCTTGCATGCCGGGGACGGCGTCGGCCGCCGCAACCGCCGTGGCGGTCATCGCCTCGGCCGGCTGCGTGTCTCCGGCGGGCTTTGCGGCCGCGGCGGGCTTCGACTTCCGCTCGCTCAGCATTACCTCGAGCGCCTGCTGGAACCGGAGCTTGGCGTGACGCAGCGACACGCGATCCTGCGGGCGCTTGGGGCCGGCCAGGCTCGGCTCCACGGTCGAGAGATCGAGCTCGATGGTCTCCGTGTAGGCCGGCTCCGGCGCTCCCGCGCTGCGGAACAGGCCCTGCTCCTTGGCGTACGCCTCGACGAGCTGCACGTGCTCCTCGTCGCGCCCGGTCAGCCGCAGGTAGTCGAGCGTCATCTCGTCGATCGGGCAGATCGCGATCGTCGCGCCGTACTCCGGCGACATGTTGCCGAGCGTCGCGCGGTCGGCGATGGTCAGGAACTCCAGGCCCGGCCCGTAGAACTCGACGAACTTGCCGACCACGCCCAGCTTGCGCAGGCGCTCGGTGATCGTGAGCACGAGGTCGGTCGCAGTGGCGCCTTCGGGCAGCCGGTCGACCAGCCGGAACCCGACCACCTCCGGGATGAGCATCGAGATCGGCTGCCCGAGCATGGCCGCTTCCGCCTCGATGCCGCCGACGCCCCAGCCGACGACGCCCAGGCCGTTGACCATCGTGGTGTGCGAATCGGTGCCGACCAGCGTGTCGGGGTAGGCGAGGACCGATCCGTTGGCGGTCTCCTTGAACACGACGCGCGCGAGGTACTCGATGTTGATCTGATGGACGATGCCGGTGTCGGGCGGGACGACGCGGAAGTTCTTGAAGGCCTCCTGGCCCCAGCGCAGGAACACGTAGCGCTCGCGGTTGCGCGCGAATTCGAGCGTGGCGTTGAGATCGGCGGAATTCGGCTCGGCGAAGTGATCGACCTGCACCGAGTGATCGATCACCAGCTCGACCGGCTGCAGCGGGTTGACCTTCGCCGGGTCGCCGCCCAGCCGAACCATGCCGTCGCGCATCGCCGCGAGATCGACGACGGCCGGCACACCGGTGAAGTCCTGCAGCAGGACGCGCGCTGGCGTGAACGCGATCTCCTGCTGCGCGCGCGAGCGCACATCCCACGCCGCCAGTGCGCGGATGTCGTCGGGTTCGACGAAGCGCGCGTCTTCGCGCCGCAGCAGGTTCTCGACGAGGATCTTCAGCGAGTAGGGCAGCCGCGCAACGCCGGGGAAGCCGGCCTTCTCGAGCAGCGGAAGACTGTAGATGTCGAAGGTCGAGCCGCCAGCGGTCAGCCGGGTGCGCGTGTTGAAGGAATTGAGCGAGGCCATCCTTCGATCTTCCTCCAGCGCGGGATTTCGTTCAAGCACGCAGCGGTTCGCGCCGCTGGCGGCGTCAGGTGCGTGAACGCGAATCGTAGTTCAGCGGCACCTGCCTTCGATCCAGCCGCCCTCGAAGCCCGCGCGGCACAGGCCGCGTACGACATGAGCGTTCCTCTGCATGACCTTCCAGACGAGCCCGCTCCGGTAGTTCTCCGCCATCAGTAAAATAGGCCCCTGATCGATCCCCAGGTAATCGTCCGTGAACCACCCCTCCGGGTGAATGGTCCCACTCGCAGGCGGCAAGCCGGCGGCGCTGAACGTCGGGTTGAACGCGTCGATGAACCCGTACTGCCTGAACACCCGCTCGCCGTACCGCGCCAGCATGTGCTTCAGGGCGGGCAGGACGATCTCGGGCGCGAAGGGCAGCGATCCGGCCGCCGCCGTCGGCGCAATGGTGCCGTCGTCGCGGATGTCGCCGCTGCTGGCCCCGCGAGCCCAGTAGGTATGGAAGCGCACGGCCCGGCCGTCCACGGTGGCACTCGCGTCGGCCGGACCGATGCAGGCGGTCAGGCCCCACGTGTTCTCTCCGTAGTCACGAAAACGGCCCGGGTTGTCGGCGGCGTAGGCGCGCTGCGCGTAGGTCGCGCGTCGCGAGTTCTCGAAGTAGTCGATGCCCCGTGCGCGCATGTACTCGTCGCGGATGCCCCGAAAATCTATCCAGATGTGGGAGTACTGGTGAATGAAGAGCGGCGCGTAGTTGACGAACTCCTGGTCATAGAAGGAAGCCCAGCGGTAGTTGCCCGTGCGGACTTTCCACGCGTCGGGTGGGACCGGATGCGCAGGCGACCCGAGCGCGAGCACGTAGAGGATCATCGCCTCTTCGTAGCCCTTGTAGTCGTGCGGGGTCATGCCCTCCTCCGGCCGCCAGGCCATGGCGATGAGCGGAGGACGCGGCTGCATCCAGCTCCATTCGACCCGACGGTAGAGCCGATCCGCCAGATCGCGTATGGCCCGCTCCGCGCCGTCGTCGCGGTCGAAGTAGGCCTGCGCGAACAGGACGCCGGCCATCATCAGCGCCGTGTCGATGGCCGACAGCTCCACCATCTGGAACCGGCGGCCGTGCTCCATGTCGAGGAAGTGGTAGAAGAACCCGCGGTATCCCGTCACGTCCCGCGGGTTGCTGCTTTGCGGCGCGTTCCACAGGAAGCGCAGCGTCGCCAGCGTCCGCGTGCGCGCCTGCTCGCGCGTGACATACCCGCGCTCGGCACCGACGCCGTACGCGGTGAGGCCGAATCCAATCGCGGCGATGCTGGAGAAATTGATGCGGGGCCATCGGTCCGGCACGAGACCGTTGTCCGGATTGGCGGTGTCCCAGAACCAGTCGAACGTCCGGCGCTGCAGCGTCTCGAGGAAGGGATCGACCGGCAGCGGCGGTGCAGCCGACCGGGCGCCGCCGCACGAGACGAAGAGCGCCAGCGCGGTGAGGAGCACGACCGCGCGCACCGCTCCCCTGTTCTGCCGCATCGCCCGCAGCGCGATCCCGTCCATACTCAGCGATGAGACACGCGGCGGCAGCGTCGGCTCCGGCCGATGTTCATCGGACTTCCAGCGTCGCGGTGAGCCCGCCGACCGAGCTGTTGCTGGCGCGAATCACGAACTCGCCCGGCTCGACGATCCATTTCATGTCGCGGTCGTAGAATCCGAGGTGCTCCGGCGTCAACGTGACGTCCACGCGGCGGCGTTCGCCCGGCTTCAGGTGAACGCGCCGGAACCCCTTCAGCTCCTGGACCGGGGGCGTGATGCTCCTGACGAGATCTCGCACGTACACCTGGACCACCTCGTCGCCGCTGCGCGGGCCCGTGTTTTCGACCGTGACCGAAACCGTCACCGTCCCTGTCGGCGCGATGCGCGCGGCGCTGAGCTGCAGGTTCGAGAGCTGGAAGCCCGTGTAGCTCAGGCCGTGACCGAACGGATAGAGCGGCGTCCACGCCTCGTCGAGATACTTCGAGGTGTACTTGTCGGTAGCGCTCGGCGGCCGTCCCGTCAGCTTGTAGCCGTAATAGAGTGGTACCTGTCCGACCGATCGCGGAAACGTGACGGGGAGCTTGCCACCCGGGTTCACCTTGCCGAACAGCACGTCCGCCACTGCGTGGCCGGCTTCGGTTCCCGGGAACCAGGCCTCCAGGATCGCCGGCGCGTGATCGGCCAGCCAGGTGATGCCGAGCGGGCGCCCGTTCATCAGCACCACCGCGACCGGTTTGCCGGTGGCCACGAGTGCCCGCGCCAGCTCGAGCTGCGTTCCCGGGAGATCGAGCGACGTGCGAGAAGCGGCCTCGCCGCTCATGGCACCGGTCTCGCCGATCACGAGCACCACCGCGTCGGCCGAACGCGCCAGCTTCACTGTCGCGGCGCGCGCGGCCTCGTCGGCGGGATCCGGACCGGTTGTTCGGGTGAGCGTCTCCAGGTCGAGCGCGGTACCCTCCGCGTGCACCACGGTGGTGCGCGGCGACACGGCAGCCCTGATCCCCTCGAGAACCGTGACGACGTCCTGCGCGCGGCCATCGCCCGTCCAGCTCCCCATCATGTTCGGTCGATCGTCGGCGAGCGGGCCGATGACCGCGAGCCGTCCCACCTCCGGAGCCAGCGGCAGCGTGCCGACGTCGTTCTTGAGCAGGACCATCGAACGCGCGGCGAGCTCACGCGCGGCAGCACGAAAATCCGAGCGCATGACCGTCGCCGACTCGCGCGCCTCGTCGGCGTACGGCCGATCGAACAACCCGGCACGCACCTTCACCCGCAGCACACGGCGCACCGCCTCGTCCACGGCCGCGATCGGCAGCCGTCCTTCCTTGACCAGCCGGACGCCGTGGGTGGCGTACGACCGGCTGACCATCTCCATGTCCACGCCGGCCGAGAGAGCCTGTGCCGCGGCGTCAGCCTCGTCGGTGGCCACGCCGTGTTTGATCAACTCGATGATCGAGTTGTAGTCGGAGACGACAAACCCGTCGAAGCGCCACTCGCGCCGGAGGACCTGCATGAGCGTGAACGGGTTGGCCGATGCCGGGACGCCGTTGAGGTCGTTGAATGCGCTCATGAACGTCGCGGCGCCGGCATCAACCGCTGCCTTGAATGGCGGAAAATACACCTCGCGCAGCGTGCGCGGCGAAAGGTCCGTCGTGTTGTAGTCCCGCCCCGCCTCGGCGGCGCCATAGGCAACCCAGTGCTTGGCGCACGCGATCACCCGGTCGGGGCGGCTGAAATCGTCGCCCTGGAAGCCGCGAACGCGGGCGCGGGCAAACGCTGCGCCCAGGTACGGATCCTCGCCCGCACCCTCGGCAATCCGGCCCCACCGCGCGTCGCGCGCGACGTCGACCATCGGTGCGAACGTCCAGTGCAGGCCCGCCGCCTTCGCCTCGGCGGCAGCGATGGTGGCGGCGCGCTCCGCCGCCTCCGGATCCCAGCTCGCCGCCTCTCCGAGCGGAATCGGGAAGATGGTGCGGTAGCCGTGGATGACGTCGAAGGCGAACAGCATCGGGATCTTCAGGCGAGATTCCTCGACGGCGGCGCGCTGGAGCCGGTTGACCCGTGCCGCCCCGCGGACGTTGAGGGTTGACCCGAGCAGTCCGCGGCGGGCCAGGTCCAGGTGCTCGGGCCTGAACGCTCCGTCGGCCCCGCCGTCGAGCTGCTGCAGCTGGCCGAACTTCTCCTCGAGCGTCATCCGGGCGAGCAGCGCGTCGACGCGCTGCTCGACCCCGCTCTGCGCCAATCCCCCCGACGAAACCAGCAGGGCGAACGCGACGGCACAAGCGGCGCCGATCCTCCGCAACCGTATCGGCCCCGGCATCGATCGCCCCGTCAGTACTGGTAGCGCACGCCGAACTGGAACCGGCTGCCGGGATCGATCAGGTTGTTGGGCCGCCCGAAATTGGGGTTGGTCGCGGGCAGCGTGGGGATGAACCCGTCGAAGCCGGTGAAGTTGTCGAAGCTGAACACGTTGAACCCCTGGAAGATCACCGACAGTGCCCGGCGCTCACCAAAACGGAACGCCTTCTCGATCTGAAGGTCGACGCTCCGGTAGGCCCACGCGTCGGGAATGATGAAACCTCCCTTGAACTCGTCTCCGGGCCGGCCCGCGTTGCGCTGGATGTGGCTCAGGTCGGCCGTAACGCCCTGCGACTGGTCGTTGATCGTGAACGGCGTGCCCGACCCGAGCGTGATGAACACGCTGCCGACGAAGTCGAACGGCAGCCCGAAGATGCCGGTGGTGACGAGCCGGTGGCGCTCGTCGTTGCCCGTCGGATGGCGCGGATAGTCGGCCACCGTCGGGTAGTCGAGGCTGAACTGATCGCCGCCGATCTGCTCTGCCCTCCCGAGCGTGTAGGTGAGCGTAAACCCCCACCGTTGCCCGCCGGCGCCGTAGGGTCGTTCCGCCTGCAGGTACAAGCCGTCGTACCACGTTTTTCGCCCCTCGAGATCGGCGACGATGATTCCCGAGTAGCCCGGTACTACCAGGCAGCAGGTGCCGTCAGGGCGGCGGTTGCCGCGGATGAAGGTCAGGATGTGCCGCGAGCGGATGCCGCTGTAGGTCGCCGAGGTGATGAGGTTGCCGAACTTCTGCCGGACACCGAGCGACCACTGGTCCGACACCGGCGGCTTCACCTCGTTGTCCATGAGGTGCACCTCGGGGTTCGGCGCGATGCCGCGCTCGATCAGCGAGTTCAGTCCCTCGCGGCTCAGGTACGAGGGATCCCAGGGTATGGTCAGGTTCCCGTCGCGGATGCCGCCGCTCTCGGAGAAGTGAAACGTCCGCCTCGCGTACTGCAGGCGCGCGCGTTCGGCGAGCGTCCAGTCGAAGAGGATGCGGTCGTAGTAGCGGCCGTAGCCGCCGAAGGCCACCGTCCGGCCATCGCCCCCGACGTCGTAGGAGAAGCCGGCGCGCGGCTGCCAGGCGCCGTAGTACGGCGATCGATCGTCGCCGTCGGTGAAATAGCGCTCGTCGTCAACGAACGGTCCCGCGGCCAGCCGCACCGCTTCCGGCGTGACGTAGTCCGTGTTGATCATGCCGGTCTCGAAGTCCCAGCGCAGCCCCAGGTTCAGGGTCAGGCGCGGCGTCACCGCCCAGTCGTCCTGCACGAATACGCCGTACTGCCAGTTGGTGCCGCTCAGGTCCGGGTCCCCCACGCCGTAGACGGCGCGTGCCGGGAAGGCCCAGCTGATGCCGCCCACGTAGACGAAGAGCGGGTTGCCGTCCAATTCCTTGCGGATGTCGTAGTCGGCGAAGCTGACGATGCCGCCGGCCTTGGCGGTGTGCGTGCCGCGCCACCGCAGGAAGCGCGTGTGGTCATGACGAAGCGAGATCCGCTCCTGCACCATGTGCTGGTTGGTATCGCGCCCGCCGATGCGGAGCAGGCCTTCGAAGTTCTCGCCGACGATGTCGTAGTTCTCCGCCGTGGGGTTCCAGCGGTAGCGCTGGTACGAGAGGTACGACTCGTGCAGGCCGGCCGCGCCCGCCATCTGGTATTTCCCCTGCAGCGAGTCGACACGGTTGCGGACGTTCTCCGCCGTCTGAAAGCTGTTCGATGCCCCCTCGCCGCCGAAGCCGCGGATGTCTGTCTCATTGCGCAGGTGGTAGGTCACCTGCAGGTTGTGCGCCGGCTGCGGCTGCGATGAGAACTTGCCGAAGAGCAGCCGCTCGCGGAAGGGGCTGGTGAACGTCCCCTCGAACGTGCGCAGGCGATCGATCAGCGCCGGCGGCGCGCCCGTGATGCTGCCGACGATCACCGTCCCGGCGCGATCCTGGCGGTTCTCCTCGTAGGATCCGAAGAACTGCATGCGGTCGCGGATGATCGGCCCCCCGAGCGACGCGCCCCACTGCCAGCGCTCGTAGGCCGGCTCGCGCTCGTTGAACGGCGGTTCGGTCACGTCGTCGACCTTGGTCCAGACCCCGCCGACCGTCCGCATTCCCTCGTTCTCGACCAGCCGTCTGTCCTGGAAGAAGCCGAAGAGGTCGCCACGGAACGAGTTGCCGCCGCTCTTCGTGACCGCGGTGATGATCGCGCTCGACGCCTTCTCGTACTCCGCCTTGAAGTTCTGCGTGACCACCTGGAATTCCTGGACCGCGTTTTGCGGGAAAGGGCTGCCGCGGCTGGCGTCCTGGCCGATGACGCCGCCGAGGATGAGGTCGTTCTTGAAACTGACGCCGTCGACGAAGACGTTGGTGTGCTGCGAGGGCAGCGCGCCCGAAGTCACTTCCTTGCGGAACTCGCTGTCGGAAACCCGGACGTTCGGGGCGAGCGCCGCCATGTTGAGGAAGTTGCGCGTGTTCTGCGGCAGGTACTGGAGCTGTTCCTGCGTCACGTTGGTCGCGATCTCGGTCGTTCGGACGTCGCTCAGCCGTTCGCTCACGACCTGGACCGTTTCCGAGTAGGTCACGTCCGGACTGACGGTGAAGTCGACCGTGAGCGTCTGGCCCACGAGCGCCGTGACCGTTCTCGCCTGCGGCTTGTATCGATCCATGGTCACGCGGATCTCGTACGTCCCCGGCCGCAGACCGGCGAGCAGGTACTGCCCTTCGGCATCGGTCGTCGCCTCGTGCGAGAACCCGCTCTCGGTCTCGCGCGCCGTGACCGTCACACCGGGAAGCACACCGGTCTGGTCGGCGACCCGGCCCTGTACGGTGGCGGTCGTGATCTGCGCCTCGCCGGCCGCGGCGGTCAGGATCATCGACACGGCCATCGACAGCATCGCCGGCAGTCGCCATGCCGCTGGTGCGCGCTGCATCGGAAACCTCCTGTCCGGGTAGATGACGTCGGAATCCGCGACAGCCCGTGCGAAGTTGCTGCCGCGGCACTGTGTGAAACCCCGCCTCCGGTATCAAGAGACGTGCCTCTCCCGGCAGCACGCAGCCGCCACGATTGAACGCCAGCCCAGCCGCGCAGGCGGTGGAGGGTGGGCAAATCGGCGCGTCGCACGACATAGAACGGACCGCTCGAAACACCTGTGGACGATGAACCATCTCAACCGGTATGTCGTATATGGACTACAATGCAGGCCATTATGGCCGACACCCATCTCGGGGAGTTCGAGCAGATCGTGCTGCTGGCGATCCTGCGGCTGCACGACGAGGCCTACGCGATTCCGATCCGCGAGGAGATCGAAGCGCGCACGGGGCGCCGCGTGTCGCGCGGCGCGCTGTACACCGCGCTGGAGAGACTCGAAGCCAAGCGCTGCCTGCGCTCGCGGATGAGCGAGCCGTTGCCCGAGCGTGGCGGCCGCTCGCGCCGGTACTACACCGTGACGGCCCCCGGCCTGGCGGCGCTGCGGGCGTCACGACGGGCGCTGCGGCAGCTCTGGCAGGGCCTGGACGAGGTGCTTGGCGTATGAGCCTCGCCAGGCCGCCGCGTCTGAGCGCGGACCGCCGGAAGCCGGTGCCGCCGGCCCTCGCCGAACGGCTGGTGGCAAGGACGCTCGGCCGCATGGTATCGGCCGAGTCGGTGCTGGGCGATCTGCACGAGGAATTCGCACGCGCCGCCGCGTCGCATCGACAACGCGCGGCGCTATGGTACTGGACGCAGGGAGCGGTGCGCGACGTCCGCTTGGCGCTCGGCGCGACCCGCGCCGACGTGCTGCGCCTGACCATCGGCCAGGCGGGACGGCTGACCGCGATTGGCGTTGCGATTGGGGCGGCGCTCGCCGTTGCGCTCGGCCGGCTGATCGAGGCCGGCCTGCTCGGCGTCGTCTCGAGCGATTACCGGATGGTCACGGGGTTCGCCGCAGTACTCATCGGCTCCGCGCTGGCCGCCGGCTACCTGCCCGCGCGCCGTGCCGCGGCCGTCGACCCGGTCGTGGCACTGCGATCGGAGTAGCGGCGGTTCGCGAACCGCCCCTACAGAGATCCGCCCGCACCGAGCCACCGCGCCAGCCAGGCGTGAATCTCGCCGTAGAAGAAACGGCTGTTCTCGCCGCGCAGGACCCAGTGGTTCTCCTCGGGAAAGACGATGAGGCGAGACGGCACCTTCATGCGCTGCAGCGCGCTCCACAACTGGATTGCGTTATTCATGGGCACGCGGTAATCGCGCTCGCCGACGGTCACCAGCATCGGCGTCTTCAGGTTACCGGCGCGCGAGAGCGGGTTCTGCTTCGTCCAGACCGGCGCACTTTCCCACGGGGGGCCGCCAGCGTTGCGCTCGCGCCCGTACACGATGTCGCTCGTGCCCCACTGCTGCGCCTGGTCGAACAGCCCGGCGTGGCTGACGAGCGCCTTGTAGCGGGTAGTCGTCACCGCGAGCCAGTTGGCCAGGTGCCCGCCGTAGCTGGCGCCTGCCGCCGCCATGCGCGTGCCGTCGATGTAGGCGTACCGCTTGACCGCTTCGTCGGCAGCCTGGTTGATCTCGAGCCCCGGGCCTTCCAGCGGGTCACCCTGGATGCCCTGCGCGAAGGTCTCGCCGTACCCGGTCGAGCCGGTGTAGTTGGTCAGGAGCACGACATAACCGGGGCTGGCGAGCAGGTGGTAGTTCCAGCGTATGACGAACTGATCGATCCACATCGAGTGCGGCCCGCCGTGCATGAGAACGAGCAGCGGGTACTTCTTCGACGGCTCGAATCCCGGCGGCAGCGCGAGGAAGTTGTGGATCCGCGCCCCGCGCGCGCTCGTGAACGTGAACTCCAGGAGCGGCCGCCAGTCGATCTGCGCGGCCCGCTCGGCGTTGAAGCTCGTGAGCGGCGTCCATTTGCCGGTGGGAGGATCGATACGGCCCACTTCCGGCGGGTGCACGGCACTCTCCCAGTTTGCGACGATCACCGGGCCGGGCGCCGAGCGCGCGACCGCGAGGGCACCGAGGGTACCGGCGGAGAGCGAACCGACCTCGGCAACCGTGCCGCCCCCCTGTGCCACGGCGAACAGCTTCTGGCGGCCCTGATCTTCCGCCAGGAAGTACACCGATCCGCCGTCCGGTGCCGCCTGGAAGGTCCCCATCGAGCGATCGAACGCCTTCGTCACGATTTCCGGGGGGCCGGCAGCCGGCCAGGCCCAGCGCGCGAGCCGTGTCAGGTTGTACACCCGGTCGGTGATCGGTTCGCGCTCCGCGAACAGGAACTTGCCGTCGACGCTGAACCTGGGCTGGCCGTACGAGGCGGTGTCCTTCGTCAGCTGCTTCGGCTCGCCGCCGTCGGCACTCACCAGCCACAACGACTGGACGACCTCCGCAGACGCCGCCTCGTGGCGGTTGGTGGTGGCAGCGAACACCACGCCGGTGCCGTCCGGCGTCCACGTGGCGGCAATGGTGTCGCTGCCCGACCCGGCCTGGCCGGCAAAGCCCCTGCCCGACGCCAGCTGCGAACGCGCCAGGATGTCCTTCGCCGCCGCTCCGGGCTCGAGCGGCTGCACCAGCAGGCTGGGACGACGATCGTCGAGCCAGCGGTCCCAGTCTCGGATCGGAAACGTGTCGTACACCCGCGCGTTCCATTTCCGGGCACGCCGGTCCTCGGCCGTCTTCCGGTTCTCCTCATCCGTGGCCGCGCCAGGATAGACATCGCTCACGAAGAGGACGGCGCGGCCGTCCGCCCGCCACAGCGGCGTGCGCGCACCGGTGGACACGCTGGTGACGCGCCGAGCTTCCCCGCCGTCCAATTCGATCACGTAGATCTGCGGCAGGTCGTCGCCCTCGCGGCGCGCCGAGAAGGCGAGCCGACGGCTGTCCGCGCTCCACGCGGCGCCGCTCTCGCCGCCCCGCGTCGACGTCAGACGGCGCGGCGGGGTCCGGCCATCGGTGGCGATCAACCACAGGTCGCTGGCCTGGTCGCGCTCGTCGTAGGCCGGCTCGGCCACCTGGACCGCGGCCCATCGGCCGTCAGGGCTGACGGCCAGCCCGCTCAGCCGCTTGGCGCGCCAGACGTCCTCGTGTGTGATCGGCCGTTTCTGGGCGGCGGCGGCGCTCGACAGGAGCATCGCAACGGCGAGCACCCCGAGCGCGCGAGTCGTTCGCAACATCATACGGTCCACTTCGAATGACGCCGTTGAATCGGCCCATTGTATGGCACACCCATTGCGACCGGACGAGGGTCAGGACCAAGGCGGCGCCTCTCGGGGACAGCCGTACCCGGCGCGCCACGCACGCGAGGAGAGTCATGGCAGACAAACACAATCCCACCCGCTCGTCGAACCTGGAGGAGGCGGCGCACGATCCATCGGCCATGGAGGAGACGCAAGGCGATCGCTGGACGTCGGATCCCGACACCGTCGAGGTGGCCGAGCGCTACAGCGAAGGGATCGGGGACATCGACGAAGGCAGCGGCGGCATCTCCAACCGACCGCTCCCCGAGGAAGTGGAGCGCCAGCGCAACCTGCCGGAGCGCGGCAGCAGCCGCGACGAGAAGCGTCACGAAGGCGAGCACGGCGAAGGCGAGCTGGAGTCATGAGCGGCGAGCGGCACGCGCCGATCGCGCAGCCGACGTCCGAGCGCACCGCGGATCAACCGACGCCGAGCGCGAGCGGGCTCGCGGCGAAGCGGCCCGACAGGCGCGACGAGCGTATCGCGGCCGACGAGCGCGACGTCGTCTCGCGAACCGACCGCGGCCAGGCGGAGACGCCGCGGCGATACGAACGGCGCAACGACGAGTAGACCGGTCGCGAACGATCCGTTGAGAACGATCAGAACAGGTACAGCAACGATGCGCTGGCGGTCGGCACGGTGCGCCAGCCCTCGCTGAAGTCCGACGCGCCCTCCCGCACGGCGAACCCGGCGTCGCCGCGGATTCCGAAGCGGCGCCGGCGCTCGCTGAACCAGAACTTCAGGCCCGCCCCGGCGTGGTACTGCTGGCCGGTCTCCACCAGCTCGTTTCCCTCGTGCAACTCGCGCGCGTAGCCCCAGCCCGCGGTGACGAACGGCACGCCGCGGCCCTGCGCGAACGACAGCGGCAGAAGGTGAACGACCACCGACCCGTCGAACAGATACCGCGAAATTGTTTCCGTGACGGTCGCGGCGTCGGCACCCTCGAAGTCGCCCGAAACGCGGACGCCCAGCACCGGCTTCGAGTACTGGAAGCCGCCTTCGATCGAGACGCTTCGGGACAGGTAGACGCCAAGCCGCGCGACCAGGCCGGAGGCGGCGTCCAGCCGCGACGTCGAGTCGAACAGCTGCAGCGGGCTCGATCCGGTCGTCGGGTTGCGGGTCAGGAGGGCGGGCGTGCCGCCGAGATCATATCCCTGCGCCCAGAGGACGCCGCCGCTGAGCTCGACCGACCCGCTGCGCGGCGCCGGCGCGCCAAGCCAGATCTGGCCGGCCGCAGGACGGGGGATCGCTCCGAAGATGACCGCCGCCGCAAGGGCGGCAAGCCAGTGGCGTGACGACTGGCGCGCGCTCATTTGGGCTGCACCACGATTTCGATGCCGTTTGCGCTTCCGCCCCGGGGGACGGCGATCAGTTGGTCGTGGAACGTCGCCCTGAAGTCCACGTCCACGCCGAGCGTCACCTCGAAGAAGCTCTCGATGTCGCCGTCGTCGAGCGGCTCGACGCGCAGGACGTGCGGCCCGGGATCCAGGCCGGAAATGGTGAACGCGCCGGTGTCGTTCACCGAGAACCCACCGACCAGCACCCCGGTCCGGGGGTTGAACGCGGTGACGTGCGCGCCGATGACGCCACGGCCCGCCTTCCTGACGCGCCCGCTGATGCTGCCGGTGGCGTCACGGAAGTCCCCGGCCGGGTACACGTCGGAGATGCCCGCGACGTCGTCCGCCCTGAGGCTGCGGCCGACGGTCGTGCCGGCAGAGAAGGCGACGGGGAACATGACGGTCTCAGCGCCGAGGACGCGGCGGCCGCCGGGGCTGATCTCGGTTTCGCCGAGCGCCGAGTGCGCCAACCCGAGCAGGTGGCCGATCTCGTGGACCGCAATCGACTCGACGTCGAACCGCGTCGCCTCCCCGCCGGCCGCAACCGACCAGTCGAAGGCCGAGTTGAAGAAGATGTCCGATTCGATGAGCTCGCCGCTCACCTGGTCGAGGAAGAACGTGGTCGCGCCGAGCACGCGATCGAGGTCAGGCCGGTCCACGAACCCGAGCGTGGTCTGGCCATCGCCGGCAACCGGATTGGCCGCGGTGAACCCGACGAATTCCGACGAGACCGCCGCGGTCTCCACCTCCTGCCACGACGCGAAGCCACGGGCGATCGCCTCCTGCAGCTGCGGCGCCGATACGCCGCCGCCACTGCGATTGGTGACGAAGTAGCGGATCGGCAAGGATCCCCAGCGCAGCGTGACCGTCCGGCCACCCGCGCGGGCGCCCAGCTTCAGATATGCCTCCGCCGGCGTCCCCGCGCCGACGGCGAGCGCTGCGACCAATACCGCGATGACGGTGCGCGTCATCGCGCGCTCCCGTCGCCGAGCGCGGCGCGGACCTGCGCACGGAACGTGTCGAGCGGCACCGGCTGCCGGTCCGCCGCCCCGCGCGTCACCCGCTGCGGCGTCGCGCCGTGCGCCACCAGCGCCGGGGGCACGACGACGCGGCGGCCGCTCCCGAGCTCACGCCGCACCCGGAACACGCCCTGGCTCAGGCCGAAGACGTGCGCCACCGCGGGGCCATCGGCCCTGAGGAAGAGCACGACCTCTTCGCCGGCGCGAAACTCCGGCGCGCCCACCATCAACGCGCGGTACCGTCCGATCGTGCCGCCCGGCACCCTGAACGTGACGCGTCCACCCGGGCCGCCCTTGAGGTAGGAGGCCGCCTCGAGCGTCACGACGGTTTCGATCCGGAAGCGATCCTCGGTCCACCCGGGACGGACCTCGACGACCGTCCCGTGGACGATGACCTGCGAGCCGTTGACGATCTCGCGGAATTCGGCGGGGACGAGCACGGTAGCGTGCAGCGGCCACGCGGCGGCGACGAGAACGAGGCACACGACTGGAATCAGCACACGGCGCATAGCAGGAGTGTAGCCGATGGCGGCAGTCAGGTTCTCCGTGCGACGTCGCGCACGGCGCGGGCGGCGCGCGCGCTCGCGCCGGGCGGGCCGAGCTGCGCGCGCACTTCGCGCAGTTCCGCACGTACGAAAGTCGCGCGCGCGGGATCGAGCAGGATCTTCAACGCCTCCTCGGCGACGGCGCGCGGAGTGAAGGCATCCTGGATCAGTTCGGGGACGACCGTGCGGCCGGCAACCAGGTTCGCCATCGCGTAGGTGCGAACGTGTACGAACGGCTTGCCCAGCCGGTAAGTCACGGGCGAGAGCCGGTAGACCACCACCATCGGACACTCGTGCAAGGCCGCCTGCACGGTGATCGTGCCCGACGCGACGAGCGCCACGTCGGCGGCGGCCAGCACCCCGTCGGCGTTGCCGTCGACGACGAGGCACGGGGCAGCGCCGTTCTGCAGCCGCTCGAGCGCGGCGAGCATCTCACGCGGGACGTGCGGCGCGCGGGCGAGCAGGAACTGCGCGCGGGGCAGACGGTAGCGGATCAGCGCCGCGGCTGCGACGAGGCCCGGCAGGATCCGGCTCACCTCGTTGCGCCGGCTCCCGGGAAGCAGCGCGACCACCGGCGAATCCGGGTCGAGGCCGTGCTTCCGCAGGAAGGCGCCGCGCGGTTCCGGCGCGGGAGTCAGATCCAGGAGCGGGTGGCCGACCCATTCGACCGGCACCTGCGCCTCGCGGTAGATCGCCTCCTCGAACGGGAAGATCACCAGCACGCGGTCGGCGATGCGCCGCATCGTCGCGATCCGCCCACGCCGCCACGCCCACAGCTGCGGGCTGATGTAATAGACGACCGGCACGCCTAGCCGCTTCATCGCCCGGGCGAGCACGAAGTTGAAATCGGGAAAGTCGATGGCCACGAATACGTCCGGGCGCGTCCGTTTCGCGTGCGCGACGAGCCGGCGGTAGGTCGCGTAGGCACGCGGCAGCAGCCCCGCGACTTCGAGCAGTCCGGTGACCGACAGCCCGCGGAAATCGCCGACGAGGTCGGCACCGGCCCGGCGCAGATGATCGCTCCCGAATCCAGAGATGGCCGCGGCGGGATCGAGCCGGCGGATCTCGGCCGCGAGCGCGCCGGCATAGATATCGCCGGACGGCTCGCCGCACGAGATCATCACGTGCATGTCGCGACGGTGCGCGCCGGTCAGCTGGGGCGGGTGAAGAGCGCCGGGTCGACCGGCACGTTGTAGCGGACGCTGCGCACGAGACGCTCGATGGTGGGCAGGCCAGGCGCGCTGAGCATCGTCCGGAACGCGACCTTGATCCCGTCGACGTCGCGGTAGTCGGAGAATGACTCCTCGAAAACGAGCGGCCTGTCGCCGGTAATGTACCGCTGCCGGACGACGAGCGCGGAGTCGGGATCGAGCATCAGCGTGACGGCTGCCATGCCGGGCGCCTGCACGTCGAGCGCGGGCATCGCCCGGCCGGCCTCGATCACGTCCGGGCGGCGCGACGCCGTCATCCGGCCCTCGGCGACGCCGAGCAGCAGCCGGAGCACGTCGCGCTGCACGCGGCCGCGCAGCTCGGCGGCCAGCGCGGGCGGCGCCAGGCGCGCGCCGCGCCCGTTCTGCACCCAGCACTCGCCGCGGTCGAACACCTGCACCAGCCGGCCGCCGGGCATCATCGCGTCGGTCCGGAACCGGTCGGGATACTCGATCGAGGTCGTCACCGGGAACGTCGCGCGCTCCCCGGCGTCGTCGACTGTCATGTCAGCGCGGCTGACGATCGTCCGGATCGAGCGGAGGCGCTCCAGCCCCCCCTTGGCGGCGATGGAGCGCGCCACCAGGTCGGCGGCCTGCTGCTGCCCGACCGCGTGCGGCAGGGCTGCCGCCCCGGGCGTGAACGACACCGGCTGCAGCCGCTGGCCCCCCGCGCCAGGCGCACGGCGGGGCGGCGGGACGGCCGCGGCGCTGCGCCGCCTCAGGTCCGGTGCGGTCAGGTCGAGCTCGCGCGCGGGGATGCGCTCGACCTGGTCGAAGCCGACTGCCGGGAGCTGCTTGATGAACACGCCGGCGTCGCCGACGAGCACGATCGACAGCCGGTCCGGGTGCAGGTACTTCTGCGACACGCGCTGGATGTCGTCCACCGTCACGGCGTTGACCAGGTCGCGGAACCGTTCCATTTCCTGCAGGTCGATCCCGAACACCACCGCGTGGATCACCTGCACGGCAATCGCGCCGGGCGTCTCGATGGTCAGCGGGAAGCTGCCGCTGATGTAGGCCTGCGCTTCCGAGAGCTCGCGCGGCTGCACGCGCTGGCGCTGCAGGCGGGCCAGCTCGTCGACCAGCAGGCGCAGCGCCTCGGCGGTCGTTTCCGATCGCGTGTCAGTTTCGGCGACGATGTCGCCCGTCTCCTTGAGCGCGTTGATCTCCGCGGAGGCGCCGTAGGTGAGCCCCCGCTCCGAGCGCAGCACGCGGTGCAGCCGGTTGCCGCCCTCGCCGCCGAGAATGCGCATCGCGAGGTTCAGGGCGATGTAGTCCGGATGCTTGCGTGGCAACGCGATGTTGCCGGCGCGAATCTCGGTCTGCGCCGAGCCCGGTCGATCGACGACGACCACGCGCCTGGTCGGCGGCGGCGGATCGACGGGCTTGATGGCTTCCTGCGCGCTGCGTCCCCAGGAGCCGAACGCGCGCTCGGCGCCGGCGAACGCTTCCTCCGCCGAGACGTCGCCGACGATCGCGAGGATGGCGTTGTTGGCGCCGAACCAGGCCTTGTGGAACCGCACCAGGTCGTCGCGCGTGATCGAGGCGACCGACTCGGGGGTCCCGGAATCCGGCTTCCCGTAGGGATGGAAGCCGTAGACCAGCCGGTCGAAGACCACGCCGGCGAGGTATTCCGGGTCGTCGTAGCTCACCTTGAGCCCGGAGAGCAGCTGCTGCCGGTGCCGCTCGATCTCCTCGGGCGCGAACACCGGGTTGCGCGCGACGTCGGACACGAGGTCGAGCCCGAGGTCGAAGCTGTCCTTCATGACCAGGCCGGTGACGAACGTCAGGTCGGTGCCGGAGCCGGTGCCGATCGCGCCGCCGATCGAGTCGATGGTGCTGGCGATCTGCGCGGCGGTCCGCGTGGTCGTCCCCTGGTCGAGGAGGCCGGCCATGAACGACGCGACGCCCGGCCTGTCATTGGGATCGTGCGCGCCGCCGGCGCGCACGATCAGCCGGAAGCTGACGGCCGGCTGTTCGTGGTGCGAGACCGCGATGACCTGGAGCCCGTTCTTGAGCGTCCGTACCTGGTACGGCGGGAACTTCACGTCGCGCGCCGCGGTCGGGCGCGGCGGCCGCTCCGAGGGCCACTCGCGGACCTGCGCCGCCGCCGGCGAGGCCAGGCACGCGGCCATCAGCAGGGCCGGCGCGAGCCGGCGCCTCACTTCGCACCCCGGGGCACGATCTTCAGCACCACGCGGCTCTCGGGTGTGAAGTAGGTCCTGGCCACGCGCTGCACGTCCTCGGCGGTGGTGTTCATGAAGATGTCGAACTCGGCGTCGGCAGTCTTGATGTCGTCGTGGATGGTCACGGCGTGCCCGAGGTGCGACGCCTTGTCCTTGTTCGACTCGCGGGTGAAGATGTAGTCGCGCGCGAACTGGTTCTTCGCCTGCTGCAGCTCCGCGGCGCTGATCGGCTCGCGGCGCAGCCGGTCCAGCTCCCCGATGAGCGCGACAATCGTCTCGTCGGTCGACTTGGTCGGATGGACGATGGCCACGGCGTAGAACAGGTTCGGGTGCTCGATGATGTTGCCGCCGCCGAAGGCGGCGAGCGCCAGCTGCTCGTCGTAGACGAGCTTCTTGTAGATGCGCGAGCTCTGGCCGTCGGACAGCACCTTCGAGGCGATGTGCAGCGGGTAGGAATCCGGGTGCCCGTCGAAGGTGATGTGGTGCGCCACGACCACCGCCGGCAGCTCCCAGCTCTCCTCGACGGTCACGCGTTTCTCTTTCGTCTGCGGCGGCTCCTTCGGAATGTCGCGCGGCACTTCGTGCGCCGCCTTCGCTACCCGCCCCAGGTACTGCGCGACGTAGCCGCGCGCCTCCTTCGTGTCGAAATCACCGACCAGCACCAGCGTGGCGTTCGCGGGCACGTAGTAGGTCCGGAAGAATTCGCGGACGTCCTCGATCGAGGCCGCCTCCAGGTCCTTCATGCTGCCGATCGTCGGGTGCTTGTAGGGATGAATGGTGAACGCATGGTCGTAGATGATCTCGTTCAGCCGGCCGTACGGCTGGTTGTCGATGCGCATCCGCCGTTCTTCCTTGACCACCTCGCGCTCGGTCTTGAAGACCGACTCCTCGATGCGCAGCGAGGCCATCCGGTCGGCCTCCAGCCAGAGCACGAGCGGCAGGTACTGCGCCGGCACGGTCTGCCAGAACACCGTCGAGTCCTCGTTCGTGTAGGCGTTGCTCTGGCCGCCGACGCTCGAGATGTACGACGGGTGCCCCTCCGACTCCACGTTCTTCGAACCCTTGAACATCATGTGTTCGAACAGGTGCGCGAACCCGGTACGGCCCGGCTTCTCGTTCTTCGATCCGACGTGGTACCAGATTTCGGCGTGCACGATCGGCGTCGAGTGGTCCTCGAGGTAGACCACCTGCAGGCCGTTGGGCAGCCGCTCCATCGTGTAGTCGAACTTCGGCGGCCGCGTGGCCGCGGCGGGGGACGGTTGCAGGGCGACGATCGCGAGCAGCACGAGCAATGCCGCGCCGGCCAGTGGTCGGAATGCGTGTTTCATGTCGGTCTGTTTCGATTATACGGGGTCTGCGTGATCCGGTCTTCGAGCTCCGCCAGCCGGCGCTGCAGGTCCGCAACGCTCTTCTTCAACTCGGGAAGGCGGCGGAAGACCGCTGAGCACTTCAGCCAGTCCCGGTTTGGAATGGCCGGGTAACCCGACACGAACGCGCCCGCGTCGACGGAGTTCGGGATGCCGCTCTGCGCCGTGGCGACGACCCCTTTGCCCAGCGTCAGGTGGCCCGCGACGCCCACCTGCCCGGCCAGCGTCACGTCGTCTTCGAGGGTCGAGCTCCCGGCGATCCCGACCTGCGCCGCGAGCAGCACGTTGCGGCCGACGGTCACGCCGTGCGCCACCTGGACGAGGTTGTCGATCTTCGTGCCCGCGCCGATGCGCGTCTCGCCGACCGCGGGCCGATCGATCGTCGCGTTCGCGCCGACCTCGACGTCGTCCTCGATCACCACGCCGCCGACCTGAGGGATCTTCTGGTGCGTGCCGTCGGACGCGCGCGCGAAGCCGAACCCGTCGCTGCCGATGACCGCGCCGTCCTGGATGACCACGCGGTGCCCGATTCGCACGCGCTCGCGGATCGAGACGCCCGCATGGACGACGCAGTCCTCGCCGAGCTCGGCGTCACGGCCGACGACCACGTGCGCGTACAGAATCGTGCGGGCGCCGATTCGCGCGCCGGACCCGACGACGGCGAACGGCCCGACGGAAGCCTCGGGCGCCACCACCGCTCCCGCGTCGACACACGCCAGCGCGTGCACGCCCGGAGCGGGGCGCCAGGCGTCCATGAACAGCGCCACCGCCCGGGCGAACGCGAGGTAGGGATGGCGCGTCCGCAGCATCGCGCACGACGCCGCCGGTGCCTGCTCGCCGAGGATCACCGCCGAGGCGCGCGTGGCGCGCAGCTCCGCGGAGTACTTGGGGTTGGCGAAAAACGTCAGGTCGCCGGGCCCGGCGTCCTCGATCCCGGCGACGCGGCGCACGTCGATCTCACCATCGCCTTCCAGGCGGCAGTCGAGGCGCGCGGCAACGTCCTGGAGCTTCAATCTTCCGAGTATACGGCACTCTCATGGTGCCGACGTGCTCGGTGCTCGGGGAGGTGCACGGTGCCCGTGCAGCGTGCTGTGCACGTGCACCGCAAGTGTCACGTCACGGCGGTGCGCTGAAAAAAGGTGGCGAGGTGCTCGAGGCGCAGCCGCACGGCGATGTCGTTGACGTGCTGCTCGCGCGAGGCGGGATCGAGCGTGACGGCGCGGCGCAGCTCGGTGAGCGGCTCGCGCGGCTCCGTCCGCCAGGTGGTGACGTCCAGCCCCTGCCGCGCGCCGCGCAGCGAGAGGTAATGGCCGACGACCCGGAAGGCGAAGTAGTAGAGCAGCAGGTTCGGCCCGGGGACGGGGACGAGGACGAAGGAGGCCAGCAGCCCGAGGGCGTCGAAGATCAGCCAGAACTGGTGCTTGTCGAAATCGCGACCGAGCTGGCGGCGCATGATCTCGATCGCGGCTGCCCCCTCGACGTCGTCGGGATGATAGAGGCAGGCTTCGGGCTGGCGGCGCAGGTGCCAGAGCAGGCGCTGTTCCGCGATGCTCTCCGCGACCCAGCGCAGCAGCCGGCCGCGCAGCCGTCCCAGCCAGCCGCGGCTGCCGCGCTCGGCACGCGAGACGCGGCGCTCGCGCTCGGCTTCCGCGATCATCTGGTGGAACTTCACCCGGAGCCGGCGCAGCGCGTCGTGCACCAGGGGAACGACCCCGCGCGGCCGTTCGAAGTCGGGCTCCGGCGGATCGTCCGGCACCTCGCAGTAGAGCTCGTAGCGGTCGCTGCCGATCGGCACGAGGAAGACGTCCACAGGCTTTGACTACGATAGCATCCCGCGTACCGTTCGTTTGTTCTATCATCCGCTCCATGTTGCGGGTCCTGCTCGCCCTCGCGCTGGCGGCCACCCAGTCGGCAGACCCGCTGACGCTGGAGCTGCGCGTCTTCGACGGCCCCATCGAGGTGACCTCGGAGAGCCGTGTCGCGGTGTACCGCTCCGGCGAGCGCACCGACGCCCTCGCGCGGTGCTCGCCGCGCAGCCGACGCATCAACCTGCGGCTTCCGCCCGGCTTCTACGACGCGCAGGCCATCAGGGAACGCGACGGCCACATCCTGGCCATCCGCTGGGCGGAGCGGCTCGCGGTGATGGCCTACCCGGACGAAGGCGGCCGACACCTGGAGGTCATCAACCTCAAGTCAGGCTTCGGCGCGCTGCAGGTGCGCGGCCGAGCCGCGCCGCCGCCTGAAGTGTCGCTCTACGCCACCGGCGTTCGCGACAGGACCGTGGCGGAGCCGGTGCCGGGCGACGGCTACGCGCTGTTTGTCGTCCCCGCAGGAGCCTACGACGTGCTGGTCCGGAGCACGCCGCCATCCTGGCACACGCACGTCGAGGTGCCGGCCGATCGCACGCGGCTCTGGATCCCGCGATGATCCGATGACGACCCCCGATATCGAGTTGGCCCGACGGCTCATCCTGGCGGCGGCGCTCGGCGCCGCGCTCGGCGTCGAGCGTGAGCTCCGACAGAAGAGCGCGGGCCTGCGGACCAACATCCTGATCGCGGTCGGCTCCGCCCTGTTCACGATCATGTCGATCGAGATGGCATCCGCGACCGGAACGGATCCGGGACGCATCGCCGCGCAGATCGTGACCGGGATCGGCTTTCTCGGGGCGGGGGCGATCATGCGCACCCAGGGTGGGGTGCAGGGGCTCACCACCGCGGCAACGGTGTGGGTCAACGCGGCGGTCGGCGTGGCCGCCGGCGCCGGGCGGTCTCACCTGGCGGTCATCGCCACGGGCGTGACGCTCTCCGTCCTGCTCGTGCTCGTGCCGATCGAGCGCCTCATCGACCGCCTTTCGACGCGCTGGGGCCTCGCCGCGATTGACAAGCCACCCGGCGGCAGCCCGCCTACTGCTTCCTGACCTTCCGCGGCGTCCGGGGTGCCTCCAGGGGGACCGCGGGCTTGCCCGCCTCGACCCACGCGGCGGTGATGAGCGAGGCCGTCGCGACGATGGCGTCTGCCAGGCGCTTCTCCATGATCGGCTGGACCTTCGCGAACAGGATCGCGAAGTACGCGTCGTCGTAGACCTCGCGCCCCTTGACCGCCGCCCGATCGGCGTCGAGCACCGGCTGCACGTACGTGAAGCTCGCGGTCAACGACTCGAACAGGAACTCCCGCGGGTTCGCCACTTCGACGAGGGAGCCGGGGACGACGCGCAGCTTGTCGCGGAACCGCTCGAACAGCTCGGTCTCGAAACGCGCGTGCATGCCGGCCTGCCCGGTGAGATGGCCGTCGTGGTTGAGCGCGGCGTGAAATGGCACCTGGGCGTCGCTCGCGTAGTGCGCCACCCACGCCGCGTGGAACTTGATGTTGTCGCGCGCGTAGGTGCCCTTCTGCGTAAACGCCTCGACCAGCTTCCGGTACATCTCCTCGCCGCGCCACGGCAGCGTCCCGTTCTTGACGACCATCTCGCGGCCGTACTTCTTCACCGCGGCGTCGTAGTCGCGGGGCAGTGCCCTGAAGGGGTACGGGCCGTAGGCATCCAGGTCCACGAAATGATGCGACGATTCCTGCTCGTAGCCGGCGCTGCGCCAGAGGTCGGGATCGATCGCCCGCTCGACGAACACCTCGCGGTGCTTCTCGAAGTACGGCCGGATGGCGGCCGGGAGCAGCGCGACGACGCGCGTGACGATGAACCTGTGCGCCTCGAAGCCCCACGCCGCCGCCGGCCGGGGAACGAGCAGCGTGGCGACGGCGACCGCCGCGATGAGTGCCTGACGCATGGCTACTACTATACGCCCCGGGTGCAGCGTCACCGGAGCAGCCGCCGCAGCGTCCGCAGGTTGCGCGCATCCCACGGGTCCACGTCACCGCGGCGGCGGCTCTCCGGCGTTTCCAGCTTCGGCGTTTCGAGCAGCATCGGCAGCCCGGCGAAGCGGCGGTCGTTCAACAGCATCCGGAACGGCTCGAGGCCCAGGCAGCCCTTGCCGATGTGCTCGTGCCGATCGACGCGGCTCCCGCACGGCTTCTTCGAGTCGTTGAGGTGAAAGGCGCGGATCCGCGAGAGCCCGACGATGCGATCGAACTCGCGGAAGGTCGCGCGGTATCCGCGTGGAGTGCAGAGATCGTAGCCGGCGGTCAGGAGGTGGCACGTGTCCAGGCAGACGCCGAGCCGCGGCGAACCATCGAGCCGCGCGAGGATCTCGGCGAGGTGCTCGAACCGGTGACCCAGGTTGGTGCCCTGCCCCGCCGTGTGCTCGAGGAGGATCATCGTGCGGCCGCGCGGCCGCGCGGCGAGCCGCCGCCGCAGTCCGTCGACGCCGAGCTGCAGCCCCGCTTCCGGCGTGCCGGTGGTGTGCGATCCGGGGTGCATCACCAGGCCGTCGAGGCCGAGCGCCTCGGCGCGATCGATCTCCTCGCCGAGCGACGCGATCGATTGCTCGCGCAGCGGCGGCGAAGCGGCGGCGATGTTGATCAGGTAGCTGTTGTGCGCGAGCACCGGGTGAAGGCCCGACCGCTCCACCGCCCGGCGGAACTGCGCCACCTCCTCCGGCGGGAGCGGGCGCGCGCGCCACTGTCCCGTGGACTTGGTGAAGATCTGCAGCGACTCACAGCCCGACGCCACGGCACGATCGACGGCGCGCGGCAGCCCGCCGGCAATGGACAAGTGCGCGCCAAGGCGAGGCATGTGGAATCGGGAATCGAGTGATTGAGTGATCGAGCGATCGAGTCATCGATCGTGCACGTCGCACGTGACGCACGTCGCAGCCGTCGCGCCTGCCCTCAGTCGCCGAACACCTCTGCCTCGAAGCGGTAGACCCTGGCGCCGTGGCGCCAGGCGTCGGGCGCAAGGCCCGCCTTGAGGCAGCTCTGACGCAGGAACTGCTCCACTGTCCAGCCCCATTCGGTCGCGACCTGCGGCAGGAGCAGCCCCCGCCGCATGCCCTGCTCGACGACCAGGCCGTGGCGGCCGATGACGATCGCGCGCTCGTCGGCGGGATCGATTGACTCGAGCGGCCCCAGGACCGAAACCTCGACGCTCAGCTCGGGCACCTCGTCGGCGGCGACCGGTGCGAACCGCGGGTCGTCGCTCGCCGCATTCGACGCGCACCGCGCGATCTCGGCGTCGAGGCCACGCGTGCAGCAGAGCGTCCCGAGACAGCCGCGAAGCTCGCTGCGCCGCTTGATGGTGACGAACACGCCCTCTGCCGGCGGAAACTCCGCCACCGGGGTGCGGCGCGCGGCCGGCGCAGCGGTGGCACCGCCTCCGAGCACCCTCGCGTGGATCGACAGGCGCGCAATTTCCAGCAGCGCGCGTTTCTGTTCGTCGGTCAGCACCGCGGGCACCACCCGGTCAGTTCGCGTTGTTCCTGAACGCGCCGAACGCCGCGGCCAGGTAGCCCACGACGCCGGAGTTGTCCCCCGAGATCTCGCCGGAATGCGCGTACCTGAGCACGCGGCCGTGGCGCGCGCCGAGCGCGCGCGCCGCCAGCATGACCGCCAGCACCGGACCGCCGCCGCACGCCACGTACCGGCCGCGCTCGTGTTCCGGGTACTGCTCGAACCGCGCGAACAGCGCCTCCGGGTCGAACGCGGCAACGCAGTCGCGCACGCCTCCGTCCAGGCGGGTCGCGGTTGCCGCGTCGAAATAGTGCGAGAGGTCGCTGCTCGCGACGAGCAGCGCTCGGCGCCCGCGGAACGCCGCCTCGAGCGCCGCGGCCAGGGCGACGATGGTGTCGCGCGTCTGATATCCCATCAGCAGCGGCACGATGGGAACGTCGGGCAGCACGCGGCGAAGGAACGGCAGCTGCATTTCCAGCGAGTGCTCGCGCGCGTGCGCCCCGGGAAGGCTCTGGACGACTGCCGCCGTCGCGATCGCGGCCGCTCCGTCCGGGTCGATTCGCGCCTCGCCGAACGGCGTCGCGAAGGCGCCCTCTGGCCAGAGCGCCACCCCGTCGAAGCCGTAGAAATGCGACGGGCCGACCAGCACGGCGACGTCATACGTGCCCGTCGCTGCGGCCTTGTAGGCGTACGCGCCAACCGGGCCGGAGAACATGAGACCGGCGTGCGGCGCGATGAGGGCCTGGACGTGGCCGACCGGTGGCGCGGCCGCGGCGGCGAGGTACTCGTCGAGGTCGCGGGCGAGGGCCGCGGGATTCCCCGGGTACCACGACCCGGCCACGGCTGCAGGTCGAACGCTCATGGTCTTCTTTCAGTGCGGACGGCCCTCAGCACGCGGCTTTAGTTCGCCGTGCTCGCGGGCGCCCGTCCACCTGCGCGCGACGCGCTTCGGCGGATCGCCGAAGCCTGGGCGCAGGCCGGTCAACGTCCCGCCTCGCTCGTTGATCACCGCACCCCGGAACCGACATCGCCGACGCTCGTGTTAGCATCGCGACCATGCCTGGACACTTCACGCGCGAGGACGTCGTGAGGGTGGCGCGGCTCGCGCACCTCGAGCTCGAGCCCGAGGAACAGGATCTGTTCACGCGCCAGCTCGACGACATTCTCGCCTACGCGACGCACGTCCAGGACGTGGACACGAGCGGCGTGCCGCCGACGTCCCACGCGCTGGTCGCCGAGATCCCGATGCGCGACGACGCGGCGCGGCCGGGACTCGCCCGCGACGAGGCGCAGGCGGCAGCGCCGGCGGCAGGACGCGGTCTGTTCAAGGTACCACGGGTGCTGGGGTGATGGATCCGGCCACCGCCGGGGAGATACGGGACGCGGTCGCCGCCGGGCAGGTGGCGGCCACGCAGGTGTGCCGGGCGGCGCTCGACCGCATCGCGCGCACCGACGCGGGGCTCCACGCGTTCCACACCGTGGCCGCCGAGGCTGCGCTGGCGCGCGCGGCCGACATCGATCGCCGCCGCACCGAGCTCGCGCGGTTGCCGCTGCTCGGCGTCCCTGTGGCAGTCAAGGACAACATCTGCACCCGCGGCATCCTGACGACTGCCGGCTCCCGGATTCTCGCCGACTACGTCCCGCCGTACGATGCCGGAGTCGTCGAACGCCTCTACGCAGCCGGCGCGGTCATCATCGGCAAAACGAATTGCGACGAGTTCGCGATGGGCTCGTCGACGGAGAACTCCGCATTCGGCATCACGCGCAATCCGTGGGCGCCGGACCGTGTCCCGGGCGGATCGAGCGGTGGCTCGGCCGCGGCGGTTGCCGCCCGCCAGGTGCCGCTGGCGCTCGGCTCGGACACCGGCGGCTCGATCCGCCAGCCCGCCGCGCTCTGCGGCGTGGTCGGCCTCAAGCCCACCTACGGCACCGTCTCGCGCTACGGCCTGATCGCCTTCGCGTCGTCGCTCGACCAGATCGGACCGATCGCCACGAACGTCGCGGACGCGGCGCTCGCGCTGTCGGTGATCGCCGGCCACGACCCGCGCGATTCCACGTCGCTGCAGCTGCACGGCGCCGCGACGGCCGACGATTGGGGACTGCAGGGGTTGCGCGTCGGCGTGCCGCGGTCCTTGCTGGGCGAGGGCCTGGATGCAGAGGTCGCCGACGGCTTCGACGCGGCGATTGCCCTCATGGCCTGGCAGGGCGCCGAGATCGCGGAGGTCGCGCTCCCGCACAGCGCGCACGCGATCCCGGTCTACTACCTGGTCGCGACCGCGGAGGCGAGCTCGAACCTGGCGCGCTATGACGGCGTGCGCTACGGGTTCCGCGCGAAAGACTCGGGCGGGACTCTCGGGGAGATGTACGACCGCACCCGCGATCAGGGGTTCGGCGCGGAGGTGAAGCGGCGGATCATCCTCGGCACGTACGTGCTGAGTGCCGGGTACAAGGATGCCTACTATCTCAAGGCACAGCAGGTGAGGACGCTCATCCGTCGCGACTACGATGCCGCGTTCGAGCGCGTCGACGTCATCGCGATGCCGACCAGCCCGACCGCGGCGTTTCCCCTCGGCGAGCGCGTCGCCGATCCGGTGCGCATGTACCTGGCGGACGTGTTCACGGTGAGCGCGAACCTGGCGGGCGTGCCCGCGATCTCGGTGCCGTGCGGTCTGACCTCGGGGCGGCTGCCGATCGGCCTGCAGCTGACCGGGCAGCAGCGTGGCGAAGCGACGCTGCTGCGGGCGGCGGCGGCGTACGAGCGCCTCGCGCCCGCTATCGGCGCGCCGACAACGGTTTGAGACGGGCCGCCGTCTCCGCGTCGTACTCCAGCACCTTCATCGGCGTCACCGACACGAAGCCCTGGGTGAAGGCCCACACGTCGCTGCCCTCCGGGCCACTGCCCCCTTCCTCGTACATGTTCCAGTACAGCGTGCGCCCGTCAGGGTGCGTCTGCTCGGCGAAGCGCTCGGTGCCGCCGCTCGTCCTCGCCTGCGCGGTGATCATCAGGCCCTTGAGCGCCTGCCCGGTTGCCGCCGGAACGTTGACGTTCAGGAAGACGCCGGGCGGCAGCCCGTGCTCCTTCACATAGCGTGCGACGCGGAGCGTCGCCTCGGCAGCGGCCGAATAGTCCGTCGCCGGCATCGCGAGCGAGGACGCGATTGCCGGGATGCCCTGGCTGGCCGCTTCGCGCGCTGCGCCCACGGTGCCGGAGACATACGCGGCCAGCCCGAGGTTCGCGCCGCGATTGATGCCTGACACGACGAGGTGCGGCTTCTCCTCGACGATGTTCGCCAGCGCCACTTTCACGGTGCTCGCAGGCGTCGCCGTCAGGCTCGTGGCCTTCAGTCCGCCCGCGAGGACCACTTCGTCGCGGACGATCGGCTCGTAGATGGTTATCGAGTGCCCCGTGCCGCTCTGGTTCTGCGCCGGCGCCACGATCGTCACCTCGCCCAGCTCCTGCAGCGCCTGCGCGACGGCGAGAATCCCGGGCGCGCGCACTCCGTCGTCGTTCGACACCAGGATGCGGTACGCCGCGCCGGAGGGCGCCTGCGCCGGCAGGACAGCGGGCGCGCACGCCAGGCCGGCGGCGATGGCAAGAACGGAGAGTGGCAGGTGAAGGAACGAGCGGCGCGTGATCATGCGCCGCATGCTAGCACGCGGAACGCGGGCGGTCCGGAGATCAGGCCGCGGCCGGCCGCATTGCGCGGACGATCACCCACGCCAGCGCCGCGAGAAGCGCAAGCGGCAGCAACGGTGCGAGGACCGCGGCGATGAACGCGATCAGACCGACCACGGCAGCGAGGACGATCAAGGGCGCCATGGCCGCGAGCAGCACGCCGCCGAGCACGAGCTTCAGAAACAGGAGCGGAAGCAGGACCACGGCGAGCAGCAGCCGGACGGGCAGCAGCACGACCCACAGCACGGCTTTGAGGAGGATTCCGACGAGCGCCAGGACGGCGCCGATGAAGAGAACGGCGATGAACAGAACCGCGATGGCCGCCAGCAGTTCCATGGCTCACTCCCCGTCCACGCTGCCCTTCCCGCCGCGACGGGAGCCAGAGCACGCGACGCGGTGGGCCCTCAAACGGACTTACGTGCGCGCGCTTCCAGGAGTTCCGGGGTGTGCAGCTGGTCGACCCGCCCGCGGGGCGCGTCCGGCGGCAGAAACGTCTGCCGCTCCCCGAGCAGCTCGTCGAGGCCGCGGACGGTCGGCGTGTGCCGCCCGCTCGGGCGGAGTTTCGACCACGTGAGCAACACGCAGACACCGATGAAGAGCGTCAGTATGGCGACGGCCGCGACGACGATGCCCTGCAGGGTTCCGAGCGCGCCGGGTGTGATCTCGGTCACGATGACCTCACGCCGAGCCGCCCGAGGACGCCGCCTCCGGCGTCGCGGGCAGGATGTACTGGATGACGCCCTGCCGCACTTCTTCCATGGCGATGCGTTCGAGCTTGTGCGGCCCGCCCGACGGCCCCGAGCGCTCGAGCCGCGGCAGCGCGCCGCGGCGCAGCTGCTTGGCGCGCTGCGCCGCCACGTCCACGAAGAGAAACCGGCTCGTGATCGGAGCCGCCGGCTCGCGCGACGGGTCGTCCGCCACGTCCGGTGCGAACGTTTCGACGTTCTGGACCATGCCCGCCATTCTAAGTTATCGCGACCTGGATCTGACGCTCCGGCTCGGTCCGGCGCAACGGCACACGGACGAGGAGCACGCCGTCACAATACTCGGCGCGTGCGGCGGACACCGCCACGTCGGCCGGCAGCGTGAACGAGCGGGTGAAGACGCCGTGCTGACGCTCGGCCCGCTGGTAGGCATCGTCGAGAACGCCTTCCTCGCGCCGCCGCTCACCCCGGATGGTCAGCGTGGACTGATCGATCAACAGGTCGATGTCCTCACGCCGCACTCCCGGAAGCTCCGCCTTCAGCACGATGTCCCCATTCGCCGCCTGGTACACGTCGACCGGCGGCGTCCAGCCGCGGCTCGCCACGCCCTCGGATGTCTGCTCGTGGACGGCGGCCCAGGCCCGGTTCATCCGTTCCTGCATCAACCCCAGCTCACGCATCAACTGCAAAGGCGTGCACGGCATGAGGCCCTCCTTTATCTGATAACTGATGTCTATCTGGTGTCCTTCAGTGTCGGTCGGTGCGGGCAGGTTGAGGGGCCGGCGGCCAGGACCGCCGGCGTCGCCCCGTCCCTGTCGCGAGCCCGCGTTACTCCCCGATCGCGATCTGCTGCGGACGCGCCTCTTCACGCTGCGGCAGCCGGACCGTCAGCACGCCATCCTTGAACGCGGCGCTGATGCGCGACGTGTCGATCGTCGCCGGGATGGTGAACGAACGGCTGAACGTCCCGTAGAACCGCTCCATGCGCTGGTAGTTCTCGCGCGTGGTCTCGCTCTCGAACTTGCGCTCGCCCTTGAGCGTCAGCACGTTGTTCTCGAAGGTGACGCTGATGTCCTCCTTCTTGACGTCCGGCAGATCGGCCTTGATGACCACGTCGTGGTTGGCCGTCGTGTAGATGTCGACCGCCGGCGTCCAGCAGCGCGACAGGTTCTCTTCCCCCCACAGGTCCGAGAACATCCGGTTCAAGCGATCGATTTCCATCGAGGCCAGCTCACGGGTGGGGTCCCAACGAACGAGTGCCATGGTTTAAACCTCCTGATCAGCAACCGGGTCAACAACGCCCGGTAGGTTGTTCAGGAGATAGCATACGCAATGATATTAGCGCGTGTCAAGCATGTAACATGAGCGTTTATGACTAATATTATGCCTACCGCCATAACGCTGCATCCGGCACATCGGCTGATTGGATGACTCCTCCTTCCGTCACCACGGCGGCGACATAGCTGAACGGCACCAGCTCGAAATAGGGGTTCTTCACCTGGATGCCTGGTCCCGGATCCCGCCAGACTTCGTAGGGGCTCCCGCCCCTCAGGGTCAACGTGCGAAAGACGTCGCCGGGCAGGATCTTCTCCCGTCCGGCGAGCACGTAGGCCGGCACGCCCGACGAGGTCGCAAGCGCGCAGAGCGCCCCCGTCCCGACCTTGTTGATGAAGGCGCCGTCGCCGAGCGCGTCGGCCCCCACCAGCACCGCGTCGGCGGACGGAACCACTGCCGAGATGGCGGCGTCGCCGTAGAAATCCACCGGAATATGCGTGTCGGCCAGCCCCCGCGCCAGGTCTCGCCCCTCCTTCGCCGGCCGGCTCTCGGCGCACGACACCAGGAGCGCGTGGTCGCGGGCCGCGAGGCGGATCGCCTCCTCGACCGGCCGGCTCTTCGAGCAGGTGACGATGTGGAGGGGCCCGGTCCGGGAGGACCGCAGTGCGAGCAGAGCGACCGCATGCCGCGCGATCTGGGCAGGCGCCCGTTCGGTGCGGGTCGCGAACCCGTCGATCGCAGCGGACGGATCCGCCGCGGCCACTGCCAGGGCGGCCGCGGTGCGCAGGCCCGCCATCGCCGGCTGGGCGCGGACCAGCTCGTTGGCGGCCGCCGCCAACGCGTCGGGGCCCGCCTCGGCGGCCGCGCGCAGCAGTTGGAGCCCGCGGCCCAGCACCTCCGTGGCGCTCGACCGCGCGTCCGACGCAATGGCCCGTATCTCCCGGCGGAGCCTGGCATCCATGACAGTTGCTAGAATACGCGTTGTGGCTCGCATCATCCTCGAACGGCGCGATCTCGGCGAGGAGGCCAGCCGCCTTTTCGATATCCTCGAGCGCGAGCATCCGGGCGGGCTCGCCGGCGAATGCGTACCGCCGCTCGACGTCGTCGAGACGGAGCGCACGGTCGAGATCATCATGGATCTGCCCGGCGTCGCCGCCGGCGACGTGCAGGTGGTCTACGGCCGCGGAGTCCTCGTGATCGGCGGCCGCAAGCTGCCGCCGGGGTGTGAGCACGGTGATGCGGCGTTCCACTTGGCCGAGCGGGCGTTCGGCGGCTTCGCCCGCGCGGTTCGCCTGAACGGGGCGTTCGATGCCGGCCGGGCGTCGGCCACGCTTGCCGGCGGCGAGCTCCGCATCGTGCTGCCGCGCATCGAGGAGCGCCGCGGCCGCGAGCTGCGCATCCCCGTGACCGCGCGGTAAGATGCGCATCCTTTTCATCGGCGACATCTTCGGCCGGCCGGGCCGCGAGGTGGCGCGCCGCGCCATTCCCGCGCTCGTCGAGCGGCACGCTCTCGATCTCGTGATCGCCAACGTCGAGAACTCCGCCGCCGGGTTCGGCGTCACGGGGGACATCGCCGGCACCATCCTCGGCTACGGTGTCGACGTGATGACGACGGGCAACCACGTCTGGGACAAGAAAGAGGTCCTGGACTACATCCCGCGCGAGCCGAGGTTGCTGCGGCCCGCCAACTACCCGGCCGGCGTCCCCGGGCGCGGGAGCCTCGTGGCGCGCACCCGTACCGGCGAGCCAGTGGGCGTCGTCAACGTCATGGGACGCGTGTTCATGTCGCCGCTCGACGACCCGTTCGCCGTCGCGCTCCGCGAAATCGAGGCGTTGCGCGCGAAAGCGCGCGTGCTGATCGTGGACTTCCACGCGGAAGCGACCTCCGAGAAGCTGGCTATGGGCTTCCATCTCGACGGACGGGTCACGGCGGTGTTCGGCACGCACACGCATGTGCAGACTGCCGACGATCGGATCCTGCCGAAGGGGACGGCGTACATCACCGACGTCGGGATGACCGGGCCGCACGAGTCGATCATCGGCGTGGCGGTCGACGCCGCGCTGGGACGCTTCCTCAACGCGATGCCCGCGAAGTTCGAGCCCGCGACCGGCCCCGGCCGCCTCAACGCGGTCATCGTGACCGCCGATCCGGGCAGCGGGCGGGCGCTCGCACTCGAACGCCTCAACCTCTCCGCCGCGGAGGTGGAGGCGCTTCACGACGGCGCGGTGCGCGCGCGATGACCGGACCCTTCGACCTGTTCGATCAGCCGTTCGAGGAGGGTCCGCCCGAGCGCGACCGCGACGAGCCGGACCGGCAGCCGCCCGCCGCGCCGGAGCGCCACGTCTTCACCGTCTCGGCGCTCACCGAGGCGATCCGGGAGCTGTTCGAGTCCACCTTCGGCGACGTCTGGGTGGAGGGGGAGATCTCGAACTGCCGCGTGTGGAACACCGGCCATATGTACTTCACGCTCAAGGACGGCGCCGCGCAGATCAAGGCGGTGATGTTCCGATCGGCGGTGAGGTACCTGAAGTTCAGGCCGGAAGACGGCCTGCACGTCCTCGTCCGCGGCCGCATGGGGGTGTACGAGCCGAAGGGTGAGTACCAGATCGTCTGCGAGTACATGGAACCGGCCGGCCTTGGCGCGCTGCAGCTCGCGTTCGAGCAGCTGAAGCGCAAGCTGCAGGCCGAAGGCCTCTTCGCCCGGGCGCGGAAGCGGCCGCTGCCGGCTCTGCCGCGCAAAATCGGCATCGTGACCTCGCTCGAGGGGGCGGTGCTCAGGGACGTCGTCAAGGTGCTGCGGCGCCGGCATCCCAATGCACACCTGGTCATCCGGCCGACACGCGTACAGGGCGAGGGCGCCACGGGCGACATCGCGGAGGCGCTGCGCGCGATCGTCAGGGTGGCGGGCGTCGACGTCGTGATCGTCGGCCGCGGGGGCGGATCGGCCGAGGATCTGCACGCGTTCAACCAGGAACCGGTCGCGCGCGCGATTGCCGCCTCGCCAGTGCCGGTGATTTCCGCGGTCGGGCACGAGGTCGACGTCACCATCGCGGACCTGGTGGCCGACGTCCGCGCGCCCACGCCGTCGGCCGCTGCCGAGATCGTGGTCGCGGCGAAGGACGAGTTCTGCGCGCGAATCGATCGCCTCACCCACCGGCTGATGTCGGCGGCAGCGACCGGCCTGCAGCGGCGACGCGGCGCGGTGCACGCCCTGACCACGCGCCGCGGCCTGGCGGCGTGGCAAGCGCGGCTGGCGATGCGCGGCCGGCGCGCGGCAGAGCTTTCCCACCAGCTGCGTGATGTCGCAGTCGCGATCCTGTCGCGCCGGCAGCGCGCGTACGGCGATCTGAGGCTCCGCCTGGAGGCGCGCGATCTGCGCCGCCGCATGGCCGTCCTTCGCGGCCGGCTGGAGGGCGCGGAGGGACGGTTGCACGCGGGCGCCGAGCGCTCGCGGCACTGCGCGCACTCGACCTTCACGGCGATAGCCGGCCGGCTCGAGACGCTCAGTCCGCTCGCCGTGCTGGCGCGCGGGTACGCGGTGTGCTGGAATGCCGACCGCACGAGGATCGTCAGGAGGGCCGGCGCCGTCGCGGCCGGCGATCGTGTCAAGGTGACGCTGCATGAAGGGGAGCTGGATTGTGACGTCGTTCGCGGTCACGCGGAACGGGAAGACGAACGCCTGACGCCGTAACCACGAAGGGTCGCAGGCGCGAAGGCACCTTCGTCGCTTCGTGTGGGGCCGGAGGTCCGCGGCCGTCAGCCCGTCGGGGCTGCCATGGAACCACAGATCAAGGACTTCGAGTCCGCCATCGCGGAGCTCGAGACCATCGTCAAGACGCTCGAGGAAGGCGACCTCGCGCTGGAGAA
Source organism: Vicinamibacterales bacterium (assembly GCA_048594975.1). GTDB lineage: Bacteria > Acidobacteriota > Vicinamibacteria > Vicinamibacterales > 2-12-FULL-66-21 > JBMDXB01. The sequence goes on from JBMDXQ010000141.1 coordinate 138,549, forward strand.
GTCGCTGGAGCTCTACGAGCGCGGCGTCCAGCTCTCGCGCTTCTGCCACGCCCGGCTCGAGGAGGCGGAGCGACGTATCGAGATCCTCAACGAGCGCGGCGAGGTTCGGCCGGCACCCGCTGGCCTGGGCCAGCCGGACGACGAGGCCGGCCGAAAGCGGTGAAGGCGGCCGCCATCGACCTCCGCTCCTGGCTGGAGACGCAGCGCCGCGCCGTCGACGAGGCGCTGGAGCGCTGGGTGCCCGACATCCGTCAGGCGCCCGCCGTGGTCTCCGACGCGATGCGCTACAGCCTGTTCGCCGGCGGCAAGCGGCTGCGGCCGATGCTGGTGCTCGCGGCGGCGGAGGCGGTCGCCGCACGCAGCGGGATGCCACTCGAGGAATCGCGCGATCGCGCGCTGCCCGCCGCGTGCGCGGTCGAGCTGATTCACACCTACTCGCTCGTCCACGACGACCTGCCGGCAATGGACAACGACACCATGCGGCGGGGGCGGCCGACGGCACATGTGGTGTTCGGCGAAGGCATGGCGATTCTCTCGGGGGACGCCTTGCTCACCGAGTCGTTCGCGTTGATGGCGCGGATGCCGGGCCCTGACGTGGCCGATTCCGGGTTCCACAGCCGCCGCCTGCGCGCGATTGCGGTGATCGCCGAAGCGGCGGGGGCCGCCGGGATGGTGGGGGGCCAGGCCCTCGACCTGCTGGCAGCCGCGCCGGGCGCCGCGCCGTTCGACGAAGCGTCGCTGCGCGACATGCACGCCCGCAAGACCGGCGCGCTGATCCGTGCCTCGGCGGTTGCCGGCGCCGTCCTCGGCGGCGCCACGGAGACGCAGGCGGCCGCCGTCGCCGACTACGCGACGCATGTCGGGCTCGCCTTCCAGATCGTGGACGACATCCTCGACGTCGAGGGCGCCTCGGCCCACTTGGGCAAGACCGCCGGCAAGGACGCTGCCGCCGGCAAGCCCACGTATCCCGCGCTGCACGGCCTCGCCAGGTCGCGCCAGCTGGCGGAGGCCTGCGTCGAGCACGCCCTGGCCGCGCTCCAGCCGGAGGGCCTGGCGGGTCAGCTCCCGGCAATTGCCCGGTGGGTCGTCAGCCGCACGAGTTGAAGCAGGGCGTCCGTCTCGACACGCTCCTCGTCGAACGCGGCCTCGCCGCTTCTCGCGAGCGGGCGCGGGCGCTCGTCCTCGCGGGCAGCGTGCGTGTCGACGGCAGGCCCGCGCCCAAGGCGGGCACGGTGGTCTCGCGCGATTGCGACGTTGCGGTCGTGTCGCCCGATCACCCGTACGTCGGGCGGGGCGGCCTGAAGCTCGCGCACGCGCTGGACGTGTTCGCGGTCGACGTCGCCGGTGCCACGGCGCTCGACATCGGTGCCTCCACCGGCGGGTTCACCGACGTGCTCCTGCGGCGCGGCGCCCGGCAGGTCGTGGCCCTCGACGTGGGTCACGGGCAGATTGACTGGAAGCTGCGGAACGACCAGAGGGTCATGGTGATGGAGCACGTCAATGCGCGCTACCTCGCTCCCGGCCAGCTGCCCGAGGGTGCGCGCACGTTCGACATCGTGACCATCGACGTGTCGTTCATCTCGCTCGCGCACATCCTGCCCGTCGTCCCGCCGCTGCTCCGCGAGGGCGGCCGCGTCATCGCGCTCGTCAAGCCCCAGTTCGAGGCGGGCCGCGGCGAGGTCGGCAAAGGCGGCGTCGTCGGCGACGAACGGGTCCGCGCACGCGTCGTGGAGAACGTGGTCGCCCTGGCCGATACGCTAGGATTGAAGCGCGCCGGCGTGACCGAATCGCCGATCGCGGGCATGGAAGGCAACAAGGAGTTCCTCGTGTATCTGCGGCGCGGGTAAGCGCGCGCCTCCGCAATGGCAGCAATCACGCGAATCGGTCTGGTCGCGAAGACGCGGCTCGACGCGGCAGCGAGCGTGCTCGTGGAACTCGCCGGTTGGCTCTCGGCCCGCGCGATCGAGCCGGTCTTCGAACTGGAAACGGCGACGCTCGCCGGGATGCCGGCGGGAACCCCGGCGAGCACGCGCGACCGGCTGCCCCTAGCCTGCGACCTGGTCGTGGTGCTCGGCGGGAACGGCACGCTCATCGGCATGGCCGGCCGGATTGCCCAGGCCGGCCGCGACATCCCAATCCTCGGCGTGAACTTCGGCAGCCTCGGGTTCCTCACCGAGATCACGCTGCCGGAGCTGTATCCGTCGCTCGAATCGGTACTTGCGGGAACGGCGCAGATCGAGGAGCGGAGGCTGCTCCGCTCACGCACGCTGCGGGCGGGCGCCGTCTACCACGACCGGGTGGCGCTCAACGACGTGGTCATAACGCGGGGCGCGCTGTCGCGGATCATCGATCTGTCGGTGGAGATCGGAGATCAGCCGGCGATGCGGATCCGCGCCGACGGCCTGATTGTCGCCAGCCCCACCGGATCGACGGCCTACAACCTCGCGGCCGGCGGGCCGATCATGCACCCGGCGGTCGACGCCCTGGTGGTGACGCCGATCGCCCCGCACATGCTCTCGAACCGGCCGATCGTGATCCCGGCGGCCGCCGAGGTGCAGGTGCGTCCCGCCAAGGACGATCACGAGGAGATGTTCGTGACCATCGACGGGCAGTCCGGCCATCCGCTCGAAGCGCGCGACGTTGTCGCCATCCGGACCGCCGAGCGCCGCCTGCGCCTGGTGCGCGCGCAAACGCGCACCTACTTCGACGTGCTCCGCGAGAAACTGAAGTGGAGCCAATGACAGTAATCGACGCTTGCAGCTACTTGAAGGGCTTCTTCTGAAACTCGTAGACGTTCTTGTTGTGTTGCTCGAGCGTTTCCGCGAACACGTGCGAGCCGTCGTTGCGGCTGACGAAATAGAGGTAGGGCACGTCGGCGGGGTTGGCGGCGGCCTCGAGTGACGCACGGCCGGGCGCGGCGATCGGACCGGGCGGCAGACCCGGGTAGCGATAGGTGTTGTAGGGCGAATCGAACCGCAGGTCCTCGCGGGTGAGGTTGCCGGTGTAGCGGCCGGCGCGCTCCAGCGCATAAATCACCGTCGGATCGCAGTAGAGCGCCATGTTGACTCTGAGCCGGTTGTGATAGACGGCTGACACGAGCGGTCGCTCCTCCGGTTTCCCGGTTTCCTTTTCGACCAGCGAGGCGAGCGTCACCAGCTCGCGCAGGTCCAGCCCGCGCGCCGCCGCCTGCTGCCGCAGATCCTCGGTCAGCACCTTCTCGAACGCGCCGACCATCCGATCGACGAGCTGCGCCGCGGTGGTGCGCCGCGGCAGCGTGTAGGTATCGGGGAAGAGATAACCCTCCAGATCGCGGGCCTCGGGATCGAGCGCGGCAATGCGCTGGCCGTTGCGCGCCGCCGTGACGAACTCGGCCGCCGGCCCCAGCCCGCGGCTCTCGTACACGTCGCTCATCTGCCTGATCGTGAGGCCCTCGCGGAACGTGATCGGCTGCAGGTAGACGTCGCCGCGCCGGATGCGGTCCACCACGCCGGCCGCACTGATCGGCGAGTCGAACCGGTACTCGCCCGCCTGCAGCCGCCGGCCGGCGCCGCGCATCCACACCGCCAGGCGGAAGACCGCCGCGTTGCGCACCACGCCGGCCTCGGCCAGGCGGCGACCCATGGCCGCCGGGCTGCTGCCCGGCGGGATCTCGACGAACTGCTCGGCGCCGTCGTAGCCCTTGTAGGGTCGGCTGACGTCGGTGATCATCCACCCGACGGCGGCGGCACTCGCCACCACCAGGACGACCGAGACGAGCAGCACCGCCCGCTTCACGCGTGGTCTTCCTTTTCCACTCGGCCGCCGACGGCGTCGAGGTAATCCTGCAGGATGACCGCCGCGGACATCGCATCGAGCTGTCGTTTTCGCGCGCGCCAGTCGCGGTCGCGCCGCGCCAGCAGGCTCTCGGCCTCACGGCTCGTGAGGCGCTCGTCCTGCAGGACGAGCGGGACGCCTGCCAGGGTGCGAAGCCGGTCGGCGAGCTCGGTCACGGCCGGAGTCACGTCGGTCGGCTCCCCGCTCAGCCGCCGAGGCAACCCGATGACGACCGCCGCCAGGCCGGCGTCCTCCTGCCGCAGCGCGGCGATCTCGCCGGCCAGCACGGCTGCGGCGCGTTCGGGCGGCGCACCGTCAATCGACTTCCACGGGCGCGCCAGCAGACCCGTGGCATCCGACAGCGCCAGCCCGATCCGCCGCCTGCCGTAGTCGATCCCCAGAGCGCGCACCAGTCAAGCGTACACTACCGCCGCCTGCGGCCGCGGGGACAGCCGCTCGTCCAGTCGGCGAAGTCGGCGGCTTCGCGGGCGTGCCGATGACCGTTGCTATAATCGCCTGCCCCATGCACGTGCGATGGATTGGTCTGCTCACGGCGGTGGCGATGGCGCTGGTCGCCCACAACGCCTGTTCCCGGCGCGCGGCCGGGACCTTCGCGCAGAAGCTCGTCATCCTCGGCTTCGACGGCATGGATCCCGACCTGGTCTCGGCGTGGATCAAAGACGGGCGGCTGCCGAACATCAAGCGGATCGCCGAGGAAGGCGGGCTCTATCCGCTGGCCACGACGCATTCCCCGGAATCGCCGACGGCGTGGGCGTCGTTCGCCACCGGTGTCAATCCCGGCAAACACAACATCTACGATTTCCTCGTGCGCGACACCGCCACCTACCTGCCGGACCTCGGCATGGTGCGCCGGGAGCCGGCGAAGTTCCTCTTCGATTACATCCCGATCCGCAAGCCGAAGGTGCACTCGCTGCGCGGCGCGAGCTCGTTCTGGGTCACCGCCGGCCGCGCCGGCGTCCGCTCCAGTGTTCTCACCGTGCCGGTCACGTTCCCCCCCGAAGAGGTCCCCAACGGCGAGCTCCTGTCCGGGCTGCCCCTGCCCGACATCCGCGGGACGATGGGCACGTTTTATTACTTCGCGACCGACTTGAGCCGCTACGAGGAGGGAAACACCGAATTCGGCGGCGTGCTGAAGCGGCTGGTCGTCGAGAACGACGTCGCCCGGACGGAGCTGGTCGGCCCCCCGAACCCCATCGTACGGCAGCAGATCCAGGAGATCCGCAAAGCCGGCCCGCGGCTGAGCGACACTGACCGGGGCCGGGTCGCCGAGCTGCAGGCGCGCGAGGACGTGCACGTGCCGTTGACGATTCGATGGAACCGCTCGGCGAAGACCGCGACCGTGGACGTCGCCGGGCAGTCGATCCTGCTCGAGCCCGGAAAAATGAGCCGGTGGATCGATCTCGATTTCACGGTGAACCTCTTCGTGCGCCTGCACGGCATGGCGCAGATGCTCCTCATGAACGCGGACGGCGAGCTGCAGCTGTACATCTCGCCGGTCAACTGGAAGCCGGACGATCCGCCGCTGCCGATGTCCTACCCGGAGCGCTTCTCCGCCGACCTGTTCGACCGCGTGGGGCACTACCGCACGCTCGGGTGGGCGGAAGCGACCTGGCCGCTCAACGAGGGACGCATGGACGATCGCACGTTCATGGACGACCTCTACCGCGCGTTCGACGACCGCGCGCAGGTGATTCTCAGCCGCATCGACGCGCGCAACTGGGACGTGCTGGTCGGCGTCATCGAATCGACCGATCGCGTGCAGCACATGATGTGGCGGTTCATGGATCCGAAACACCCGCTCTACGACGCCGCGCAGGCGTCGCAGTTCGGCAACGCGATCGAGAGCGTCTACCGGCGCGCCGACCAGTTCGTCGGTGAGGTCCTCGAGCACCTCGAGCCGGCGACCGCGGTCATGATCGTCTCCGACCACGGGTTCCACTCCTGGCGCAAAGCGGTGAATCTCAATACCTGGCTCGTGCAGCAGGGCTACATGGCGGTGCAGGGACAGCAGCCGGGCGAAAAGAAGCTCGACGACCTGTTTGGCGGCGGCGAGTTCTGGGAGAACGTCGACTGGAGCCGGACACGCGCCTACGCCATGGGCCTCGGCCAGATCTATTTCAACCTGCGCGGCCGCGAGGCCCGGGGGATCGTCAGCCCGGGGGCGGAGGCGAAGCAGTTGGCCGACGAAATGGCGGCCAGGCTCCTGACCCTGGTGGATCCCGAGGACGGGTCGCGCATCGTTCGCTCGGTGTACAAGCGCGACGACGTGTACACTGGCGAGTACCTGCACAACGCCTCCGAGCTCCAGGTCGGCATGGAAGAGGGCTACCGCGTCTCGTGGCAGACGGCGCTCGGCGGCTCGCCGCAGGGCATCGTTTACCCCAACGACCGAAAGTGGAGTGGCGACCACGGCGGCTTCGACTTCGCCACGACCGCCGGCGTACTGATCACGAACCGTCGGAGCGTCCGCCCCGAGGCGTCGATTCTCGACATCGCGCCGACGGTGCTGAAGTTCTTCGGGCTGCCGGTGCCGGCGGAGATCGATGGCAAGCCGCTCTTCTAGACTGTTCCTGGGCGCAATCCTCATCGCCACGGCAGCCGCCGCCGGCGCGCAGGATCCCGCGCGCACCGAGCTCGACCGCGTGACCGAGCGGCTGCGCGCCCTCCAGCGCGAGGCTGACGAGCTCGCCACCCAGGAGCGCACACTTCTCGTCGAGCTGCGCCGGCTGGAGGTGGAGCGCCAAATCAAGGCGCAGGAAGCGCGACGCGCCGAGACCGCCTACAAGGAGACGAAGGGGCGCCTGGACGCGACCGTCGCGCGCGCCGCGGCGCTGCGCGAGACGGCGGCGCGAGAACGCCCCGAGGTTGAGGCCCGGCTCGTCCACCTGTACAAGCTCGGTCGCGCGGGCTACTGGCGGTTGCTGCTCGACGTCGAGGATCTCCGTTCGCTGGGGCGCGCATATCGCACCGCGGCGGCGCTGTCGCGGCTGGATCGCGAGCGCATCGAGCAGCACCGGTGGACGCTCGAGGCCCTGGCCGCTGAGCAGGCGGCGCTCGAAGCGCGCACCCGCGAAGCGGCCGCGCTGCAGCAGAAAGCCGTGGCGGCGCGGGCCGCACTCGACCGCGCCGTGGCCGCGCGGACCGTGCTGGTCGAGTCGATCGACCAGCGCCGGGACCTGAACGCGCAGCTCACCGGCGAACTGCAGGCCGCGCAGCAGAAGCTCCAGGCATCGGTCACGCAGCTCGGCACGACGCGGCAGGGTTCGGCCCCCAGCGTTCCCCTCGGGCCGTTCCGCGGCGCCCTCCCGTGGCCCGCGGCCGGCGTCGTCACCGGGAGGTTCGGCACCACGAGCCGCGGCGGTACACCGCGGAACGGCATCGAGATCTCGCTCGCCGAAGGGCAGCCGGTCCGCACGGTCCACGAGGGGACCGTCGTATTCGCCGATCAATTCACCGGCTACGGCAACCTGGTGATTGTCGAGCACGCGGCTGACGCCTATTCGCTTTACGGCCACCTGGAGTCGATGGCGGTGAGGCGCGGCGACCGGGTGCCGTCGCAGGCGCCGGTCGGCACCTCGGGACGCAACCCCAGCGGCAACCCCGCCCTGTACTTCGAGTTGCGGATCGACTCGAAACCCGTCGATCCCTTACAATGGCTGAAGCAGTAGCCGCGCGCGGTACGGCGTCAACGGCGCGGGTGGCGTCCCGCTGACGGGTTTCTATGACACTCAAGAGCCGTGTAACCGTCCTCCTCGTCTCCACGCCGGTGCTCGCCTTCGTCATCGTCGGCGGGCTGATGGGCAACGCCTCGGCGATCAGGGGGGACGACACCTTCCAGCACCTGCGGGTGTTCGAGGACGTGATCCGGCTCGTCATGCACAGCTACGTGGAGAGCGTGAAGATCGACCGGGTGATGGAAGGCGCGATGCGCGGCCTCGCCGACGGGCTCGACGCCGACAGCGCCTATCTCAATCCCAAGCAGCTGAAGGAGCTGGAGAGCGGCACGGCGCTGCCCGAGGGTGACGTCGGCATCGAGCTGACGCGCTCGTACTACTTGCGGGTCATCGCCGCCCGCGACGGCTCACCGGCGGCCAAGGCGGGGCTGGCCACCGGTGACGTGGTCCGCACGATCGATGGCAAGTCGACGCGCGAGATGTCGGTGTTCGAGGGCATGCGGTTGCTGCGCGGCGCGCCCGGCACGAAACTGACGCTCACCATCATCCGCAACAACGCCGCCGACCCGCACCAAGTGGCGCTCGTCCGCGAGAAGGTGTCCGGGCCGCAGGTGTCGTCCCGGATGCTGCCGCAGGGCGGCACCGGCTACGTACGCATCGCATCGTTCCGCAGCGGAGTGGTCGACGAGCTCAAGCGGCACGTCGCCGACCTGGCGAAGGCGGGCGCGACCGCGCTCGTGATCGACGTGCGGCGCACCGCGGAAGGGCGAATCGACGACGGCATCGAGGCGGCGCGCCTGTTCGTGAAGAGCGGTACGCTCGTCACGCGCGGCAGCGGTCAGCCGAACGCGTCCGTCGAGCGCATCGACGCGCGGCCCGGCGACGGGAGCGTCGAGCTGCCGGTCCTGCTGCTGGTGACGACCGGCACCTCCGGCGCCGCCGAGGTGTTCGCCGCGGCGCTCGACGGCGGCGGTCGCGCCGAGCTCGTCGGCGAGCGGACGCTCGGGCGCGCCGGCCTGCAGAAGGTGGTGAAGCTGCCGGAGAACCGCGCGCTCTGGCTCACCTACGCGCGCTACTCCACAGCCGCCGGGCAGCCGATTCACGGCAAGGGGCTCGAACCCGATGTCGCCGTCGAAGACAACGACGTCGAGTTCGGCGCCACCGCGCCGCAGAAGGATCCCATCCTCGACGCCGCGATCGAACGTGTCGCGAAGCGAGGTTGACACTCCGCGAGCGCGAGCGTATAACGCTCACACATCCCGCGCGACGCTTGGCAGCGGAGGGCTCTCCACACGCGCGCACTGCTCCGGAGGTCTCAGTGAACAGGCAGGAACTCATCTCGAAAATCGCGCACGATACCGGCATCACCAAGTCGAGCGCGGCCGCCGCCGTGGATTCGTTCTTCGATGGCATCACGAAGTCGCTGAAGAAGGGACAACCGATCACGTTCGTCGGCTTCGGCACGTTCAAGACCGCGCAGCGCAAGGCACGCACCGCGCGCAACCCGCAGACCGGCGCCGCGATCAAGGTTCCGAAGCGCCGAGTCGTCCGCTTCAGCGCCGGCAAGGCATTGAAGTCGGCCGTGAACTGAGCGGCGGATCTGAAGTGGTAAGGAGCAAGTGGTGAGCGGTCAGGAGGGCGTTGCCACTCACCTTTTACCCTTACCACTTACTCCTTTCCTTCTTCTCCATCTGCTCCCCCTTCACCCATCTCCCCGTCTCTGGTAAACTGATCGCTTCGGTACGGCCAGTGTTTCCAGGACATAGGCGCGTAGCTCAGTTGGTTAGAGCGCCTGCTTGACACGCAGGAGGTCGGCAGTTCGAGTCTGCCCGTGCCTACCATTCGACTCGGGCGCGCTCACGCGCGGCTTCGCTCGTGGCAGGCCGCGTCCTCGGCGCGGGCGAGTCGAGTGCCCTGAGCGAGGCCGCGGAGCGGCCGAGTCGAAGGGCCATCACCGCACATCGCCGCTGTCCTTCCCACTTGCTGATGTCTGAGATCTCCGTCACGTTGCCCGACGGGTCGAGCCGTCGCGTGCCCGCCGGAACCACCGCCGGCGAGCTCGCGGCCGGGATCTCCCCGCGGCTCGCGCGGGCGGCGCTCGCCGCCAGGGTGGACGGCCGCCTGGTGGACCTGGCGTATCCGCTGCGCGAGGACACGAGCGTCGCGATCGTGACGCCCGACGATCCGGGAGCGCTCCCGCTGTACCGCCACAGCACGGCACACCTCATGGCAGCGGCCGTGACCCAGCTCTTCCCGGGCGCGCAGTGCGGCATCGGCCCGGCGACCGATGAGGGCTTCTTCTCCGATTTCGTCGTCGACCGGCCGTTCGTGCCGGAGGACCTGGATGCCATCGAGATCAAGATGAAGGAGCTGGCCTCGCAGGACCTCGCCTACGAGCGGCGGATGTGGCCCCGCGACGAGGCGAAGCGCTTCTTCGCGGCGAAGGGCGAACCGTTGAAGGTGCAGCTGATCGAGGAGAAGACTGCCGGGCAGTCCGAGGTCTCCTGCTACACGATCAAGGATTCGCAGACGTTCGTGGACTTCTGCGTCGGGCCGCACGTGCCCTCGACCGGGCGGTTGAAGGCGTTCAAGCTGCTCAACACGTCCAACGCGTACTGGAAGGGTGACGCGCGCAACCAACCGATGCAGCGCATCTACGGCACCGCCTTCTTCACCGAGGCGGAGCTGAAGGCGCACCTGCAGCGCCTCGAAGAAGCGAAGAAGCGGGACCACCGCAAGATCGGCCGCGATCTGAAGCTGTTCTGGTTCCACCCCTGGGCCCCCGGCGAGCCGTTCTGGCTGCCGAAGGGCACGACGCTGGTGCACCTGCTCGCCAACTACATGCGCGGGATCCTGTTCCCCGCCGGCTACGTCGAGGTGCGCGCGCCGCTCGTGTTCCACCAGGCTCTGTGGGAGACGTCCGGCCACTGGGTGCACTACCGCGACAACATGTTCCTGATCCAGGCGCCGGGCGAGGAGGAGCAGTCCAGCCTCAAGCCGATGAACTGCCCCGGACACATGCTGCTGTTCGCCAGCGAGGTGCGCAGCTACCGCGACCTGCCGATACGCATCCACGAGCAGAGCGTGCTGCACCGCATGGAGGCGTCGGGCGTGCTCAGCGGCCTGACCCGCGTGCGCGCGTTCATCATGGACGACGCGCACATCTTCCTGCGCGAGGACCAGATCGGCGCGGAGGTCGAGCGGCTGCTGCAACTGGTGAAGCGCGTCTATGACGACTTCGGGCTCACGCCGGAGATGAAGCTGGCGACCCGGCCGGCGGAGTTCCTCGGCGAGATCAGCGCGTGGGATCACGCGGAGCGCGAGCTCGAGAAGGCGCTCCAGGCGGTCGGGCTCCCCTACAGCATCAACGAGGGGGACGGCGCGTTCTACGGCCCGAAGATCGACTTCGCCGTGACCGACGCCCTGGGACGCCAGTGGCAGTGCGCGACGGTGCAGCTCGATTACCAGCTGCCGCGGCAGTTCGAGTTGAAATACATCGGCGCGGACAACAGCGAGCATCGGCCGGTCGTGATCCACCGGGCGATCTTCGGGAGCTTCGAGCGCTTCATCGCGCTGCTCCTCGAGCACTATGGCGGCGCGCTGCCGCTGTGGATTGCCCCCGTCCAGGCGATCGTCCTGCCCATCGCCGACCGGCACCTCGACTACGCGCGGGCGGTGCGGGACCGGCTCGCGGCGGCAGGCCTGCGGGCCGAGCTGGACGAGCGCCAGGAAAAGATTGGATATAAGATCCGCGAGGCCCAGCTCCAGAAGATCCCCTATATGCTGGTCACCGGGGATCGCGAAGTGGCCGACGGGACGGTCGCCGTGCGCAGCCGGAGCGAGGGCGACCTGGGCAGCCGGCCTCTCGACGTCTTCGTCGACGAGGCCGGGCGCGAGATCGGCCGGAAGGGGAAATAAGGAGGTTGCTATAGCTTTCGATCGAAGCCCACGCCGGGATGATCGCACCCGCGTGAACGAACGAATCCGGGTTCGCGAGGTGAGGGTCATCGACGACACCGGCCAGCAGCTCGGCATCATGGCACCGCAGCAGGCGCTGGTCATCGCGCGGCAGAAGGGACTCGACCTGGTCGAGATCGCGGCGACGGCGAGCCCGCCGGTCTGCCGCATCATGGATTTCGGGCGCTACCAGTACCAGGAGCAGAAGCGCGCGCGCCAGGCCAAGAAGCACCAGAAGACGATCGAGGTCAAGGAGATCAAGTTCCGGCCGAAGGTCGACGAGCACGACTATCAGTTCAAGAGGAAGCACATCGAGCGCTTCCTCGCGGACGGCGACAAGGTCAAAGCCACGATCTTCTTTCGCGGCCGCGAGATGGCGCACCCGGAGATCGGGCGGCGGATCCTGGAGCGGCTGATCGACGACCTGGCGGACATCGCGGTCGCCGAGACGGCGCCGCGGCAGGAAGGCAACCAGATGCACACGATCCTGTCGCAGCGCGCCGGGCGGAAGACCCCGGTGAAGCGGGAGGCCACCCGGACCGAGGAATGACGCGGCGCGGGAGCCGCTGAGCACAGGCGGCTCTCGAGAGCCGCGGGAGCAGGGCGCCGGTCACGAGCCGCCGCCACCGAGATGCGACATGCCGAAACTGAAGACGCACCGGGGAGCCGCCAAGCGGTTCAAAAAGACCGCAACCGGCAAGTTCAAGCGGGGTCAGGCGTTCAAGCAGCACATCCTGACGTCGAAGACGCGCAGCCGGAAGCGGGGACTGAGACGAACGACCACCGTGTCGGCGGCCGACGCCGCGAAGCTGCGGAAGATGCTGCCGAACTAGGGGCTGACGCTGTCGGAATCCGGGACCCGGGTCCGGTCCGCGAGAGCGGGTGGAACCCGCGAGCGTCAAAAGTCGAGAGAAGAGACCAGCAATGCCACGAGTCAAGCGAGGAAACGTCCGGCGGGCGAAGCGCAAGAAGCTGCTCGCGCGCGCCAAGGGCTTCTATCAGAACAAGAGCAAGCTGTACCGCGCGGCCAAGGAATCGGTGGACACCGCGTTGAAGTACGCGTTTGTCGGCCGGCGGCGCAAGAAGCGCGATTTCCGGCGCCTGTGGGTGATGCGCATCAACGCCGCCGCGCGCGAGAACGGCCTGAGCTACGGGCAGCTGATCGCGGGCCTGAAAGCGGCGGGCAACCCGATCGATCGCAAGTCGCTCGCCGACCTCGCGGTGTCGAGCCCGGCGGGGTTCGCGCGGCTGGCGAAGATCGCCGCCGAGGCCCGGCCGCCGGTCGCCAAGGCGCCGGCGCGCGCAGCGGACCGGAAGCCGCGGCCGGCCAGGGCGACGCCCGCTGCGAAGGCGCAGCCGACCGCGTAAAGAGGAACACGCGTTCGTCTCTCGAAGGCACGGGCGGCGGGAGGCGCGGCATGCCGGGCCTCCCATCGTTCGTGCCTTTCGTCGTATCCGGCACCGACATGACCCAGTCCTCGAGCGTCGTCGACGCGCTGCGCGCGCAATTCGAGTCGGACCTGGCCGCCGCCGCGAGCGAGGCGGAGCTGCGCGCTGTCCGCGATCGTTACCTGTCGCGCAGGGGCGGTCTCGTCTCCGTGCTGCTCAAATCGCTCGGCTCGGTACCGCCTGCCGGGCGGCCCAGGCTCGGGCAGTTGATTAATGCCCTGAAGCAGGACATCGAGGCGCGGCTGGACGCCCGGATGAGCGCGGCGGCGCTGGCGCGACCGCCGAAGGGCGCGGTGGACGTGACGTTGCCCGGGCGGACCGGCGCCATCGGCCGCCGTCATCCGCTCAGCCTCCTGCGCGAACGGATCGAGTCGATCTTCATGCGCATGGGCTTCCTGGTGATCGAGGGCCCCGAGCTCGAGGACGACTATCACAACTTTGAGGCGCTCAACATGCCCGCGGAGCATCCCGCGCGCGACATGCAGGACACACTGTACCTGGCGACGCCCCTGCAATCGTCGGCCGGGGCGGAGGCGAAGCTGCTGCGCACGCACACGTCGGGCATGCAGATCCGCTACATGGAAACACACGCCCCGCCGGTGCGGCTGATTGCGCCGGGCCGTGTCTATCGCCGGGACAACTTCGACCCGTCGCACAGCCCGATGTTCACGCAGGTTGAAGGGCTGGTGGTGGACGAGGGCATCTCGCTCGCCGATCTCAAGGGCACGCTGTACACCATGGCGCGCGAGCTGTTCGGCGAAGACCGGAAGGTCCGTTTCCGTCCGAGCTTCTTCCCCTACACCGAGCCGAGCGCCGAGATGGACATCAGCTGCGCCGCCTGCCACGGCACCGGCCGCCTGGCGCCGGCGCCAGGCGAGGCGGGCGGAGCCGGATGCGGCCTATGCAAGCAGACCGGCTGGCTCGAAATCCTCGGCAGCGGCATGGTTCACCCGTACCTCTTCGAGGCGGTCGGCTACGACCCGGAGCGCTATACCGGGTTCGCGTTCGGCATGGGCATCGAGCGCGTCGCGCTCCTGAAGTGGGGCGTGGAGGACATCCGCCTGTTCTACGAGAACGATCTGCGCTTCCTGGAGCAGTTTCCGCTGTGAAGATCGTCCACGAGTGGCTGGCGGAGCTCGTCGACCTCCCCGCCGACGTCGGCCGCGTTGCCGAGGAGATGTCGTTGCGTGGCTTCGAGGTCGCCAGCGTGGAGCGGGGCGTCATCGACTTCGAAATCACCGCCAACCGTCCCGATTGCCTGAGCCACGTCGGGATGGCGCGCGAGGCCGCCGTCATCTGGACTACCGCGGTGAGAGCGCCACCGCGGGCCGCCACGGCCGCCGATGCGTCGGCCTTCCCCGTCACCATCGAGGCACCGGAGCTCTGCCCGCGGTACGCCGCGCAGGTGTTCGAGGTACGCCCCGGGCCGTCCCCCCCCTGGCTGGCGCAGCGGCTCGAGTCGGCGGGCGTGCGCCCGATCAGCAACGTCGTCGACGTGACCAACTACGTGATGCTCGAGCTCGGGCAGCCGATGCACGCCTTCGACCTCGAACGCCTGTCGGGGCGGCGCCTCGTGATCCGCGAAGCGCGCGCCGGCGAGCGGCTGCGCACGCTTGACGGCACCGACCGCGCGCTCGAGCCGGGCATGCTCGTCATCGCGGACGCGGAGCGCCCGGCAGCGATCGGCGGCGTCATGGGCGGCCACGACTCCGAGATCAACGACACCACCCGGCAGATGGTGCTGGAGAGCGCCTACTTCAATCCGCGATCGATCCGGCGGACCAGCACGAAGCTCGGGCTCAAGACCGAAGCGGCGACGCGGTTCGAGCGCGGCGGCGACGTCAACGCGCCGCCGCTCGGCCTGCGGCGCGCCGAGTACCTGCTGCGGCAGATCGGCGCCGCTGTGCCTGCCGGTCCTATCGTCGATGTGTACCCAGCGGAACATCGCCCGCTCGCAGTCACGCTCCGGGCCGACCGCATCGCGCGGCTGCTCGGTCAGGGCGTGCCCCCCGAGGACGTTCCGCGGATCCTGGCGCCGCTCGGGTTTGGCGTCGCCGCACGCGAGGACGGCGCGTGGACGGTCGCCGTGCCGAGCTTCCGTGTCGACGTGACCCGCGAGGTGGATCTGATCGAGGAGGTCGGCCGCCATTACGGATTCAACCGGCTCCCGGTCACGTTCCCGCCGCTCGCCGCGCCGCAGGCGCCTCCCGATCCGCGGATCGGGCGCGAGCGGCTGGCGCGGCGGGTGCTCACCTCCGGCGGCTTCTCGGAGGCGATGACCTTCGCCTTCATCGAGCGCGCCGCCGCGCTGCCGTTCGCCGTCGGCGGCGCCGAGCCGGCGGCGATTGCCAACCCGCTCTCGGAGAAGTTCGCGGTGCTGCGGCCGTCGCTGCTGCCCGGACTGGTGGACGCCTGCGCGCACAACCGGCGGCGCGGGCGCAAGGACGTGCGGCTGTTCGAGATCGGCAGCCGGTTCGCACCGCCCGGCAGTGCCGCCCGATCGGGGCAGGCGGTCGAGCAGCACGCTGCCGCCGCGATCTGGCTCGGCGCCGCCGAAGGACCGCACTGGTCGGCGCCGACCCGGACAGCTGACTTCTTCGACATGAAGGCGGTCGCGGAACGGGTGTGCTCGGCGTTCGGCGTCGGCGATGCGGTGTTCGTGCCGGCGGACCACACGTTTCTCGTGCGCGGCCGCGCGGCGACGGTGCGCGGCGGCGATCGCGAGCTCGGCATCATCGGTCAACTCGCCCCGGCTGTCGCCGACGCGCGCGGACTGCCCGGCGCGGAGGAAACCTACGTCATCGAGCTGGACATGGACGGGCTGGCGCACATGGCGCGCGGAGACGATCTTCGCGTGCAGCCGCTCCCGCGGTTTCCTGCGATCGTGCGCGACGTCTCGATCGTCGTCGACGAAGCCTTGCCTGCCGCCGCCGTTCGTGGCACGATCCGGTCGGCGGCGCCCGCGACGCTCGAATCGATCGTCGAGTTCGATCGCTACCAGGGCGGGGGCGTTCCCGAAGGGCGCGTCAGCCTGTCGATCCGGCTCACGTTCCGCGCGCCCGATCGAACGCTGACCGACGACGAGGCACAGGACGCCACCGAGCGCATCGTCTCCGCGGTGCGCGAGGCGCACGGCGCAGAACGACGGTAGGTTCGCAACCGATCGTTCGCGACGGCCCGTTCGCAAAGGATCGTTCGCACCGGATCGGTCGCGACGGATCGTTCGCGACGTTCGGTCGCGAGCGTGGTTCAAGACGAACCGTCCGCATCGTGACGGACGGTTCGGAGAAGGAGACACTCTTGGCGAAAGCGGTGGTTGCGCGCACGGTGGACCTCGAGCCGATCGACCGGCTGGAGGAGAAGGTCAAGCTCCTGGTGGCGATGATCGACCGCCTGCGCGCGGAGAGCGGCAAGGCGGCCGACGAGAACGCCAGGCTCGCTCGCGAGATCGACGCGCTCCGCGCCCGGCTGGCGGAAGCCGAGGGCACCGGGACGGAGCTGGCGACGCTGCGCGAGGAGCGCGACCTGATTCGGTCTCGCGTCGGCGAGATGCTCCAGCAGATTGACGCCTTGAACCTCTGATCGCCCGGGCGGCGGCCCGGAGCAGGACGACATGGACCACCCCACTCGCGTCGTGTCGGTCGAGATCCACGGGCAGCAGTATCCCATCCGGAGCACCCTGGATCCCGCCTACGTCGCCGAGCTCGCGGCGTACGTGGACGAGAAGATGCGGCAGGCGACGCGCGAGACCCCGGGCAGCGACACGCTCAGGATCGCCGTGCTGACGGCGCTCAACATCGCCGACGAGTTCTTCCGCGCGCGCGACGAACAGCAGCAGGGCCACGACCAGCTGGCGGCGCGCGCCGGCGAGCTCGAGCGGATGCTCGACCTGGCGCTCGGCCTGGACGAAATCCGGGCGGCGGCACGATGACCTCGACGCCGCCCCGTCCGGTGAAGTAAACTCAGGCAGGAGTTTGAGTTCCCTGCTTTGCTCGTGATGGTTCGGAGGCTCGTTTGAGCCAACGTTTCTCCTAAGAGAATCGCGACGCCGCGCGGTGTGCATGCCTCTGCGAGAGGAAGCCTGAAGCGCGGCTTGAACAGCGGTTCCACCTGCTTTACGCAGGTTCATCCGACCTCCCCACACGGCAAAGCGGGGCCTTCCCCTTTCGCGTTCATCCCGGACGAGGTACGACGAACAGACCGCCTGGACCGCGGGCCGGCAGGGCGCGCGCCCGGGCTCATGGAGACGGCCATGGGGATCCCTTGGGGTCTGGCTGCTGGACTGACGGTAGGCGCCGCGACAGTGGCGGCGGCGCTCCTGCTCTGGACGGTGACCAGGGGTCGCAGGATCGCGGCGCAGACCATCGCGCAGGCCGCCGCCGAGGCGGCGCGTATCACCGGGCAGGCGCAGCGCGATGCCGAGACGCTGAGGAAAGAGGCGGCGCTCGAAGCGCGCGAAAAGGCGCACGAGCTCGCCGCCGAAACGGAGCGCCAGTCGCGCGAACGCCGCCAGGAGATCATCGGCCTCGAGCAGGCGCTCGCCGACAAGACCCGCGCACTCGCCGACCGGCTCGCCGCCACCGACCGCCTGGAGAAAGAGCTCCGTGCCCGCGAGAAGGACCTCGCCGTCCAGCAGGAGCGGGCGACCGCCGCTGCCGCCCGTACGGAGCAGCTGCTTGCCGACCGGCAGCGGGAACTCCAGCGTGTCGCGGGTCTCACCGCCGACGAGGCCCGCGAGCTCCTCCTCAGGCAGCTCGAGGCCGACGCCCGCCGCGACGCCGCCAACCTGGTGAAGCGGCTCGAGGCCGAGGCGCGCGAGACCGCCGCGATGCGGTCGCAGCAGATCATCACCGACGCCATCCAGCGCAGCGCCGCCGAGCACGCCATCGAGACGACGGTGTCGGTCGTCGATCTCCCGAGCGACGACCTCAAGGGGCGCATCATCGGCCGCGAGGGCCGGAACATCCGCGCGCTCGAGCAGGCGACCGGCGTCGAACTGATCGTCGACGACACGCCGGGTGCCATCATCCTCTCCAGCTTCGATCCGCTCCGGCGGGAGATCGCTCGCCAGGCCATCGAGCGCCTGATCGCCGATGGCCGGATCCACCCGGCGCGTATCGAGGAGATCGTCGAAAAGGTGAAGGCAGAGATGGAGGAGACCGTGCGCCGCGAAGGCGAGGCCGCCGCCTTCGAGCTGGGGCTGTACGACGTTCACCCCGACGTGCTGAAGTTGATGGGGCGGCTGAAATTCCGCACCAGCTACGGGCAGAACGTCCTCAGCCACTCGAAGGAGGTCGCCTTCCTCGCCGGCATCATGGCGAAGGAACTCGGCCTCAACAGCCACGTCAGCGTCCGCGCCGCCTTCCTGCACGACTGCGGCAAGGCCATCGACCGCGACCTGCAGGGCACGCACCTCGAGCTCGGCCTCGACTTCCTGCGCAAGCACGGCGAGAGCGAGCCGGTGCTGCAGGCGGTCGCCGCCCACCATATGGACATCGACTGGCCGTCGCTCGAGGCGATGATCGTCCAGGCCGCCGACGCGATCTCGGCGGCGCGGCCCGGCGCCCGCCGCGACATCCTCGAGTCCTACGTCAAGCGGCTCGAGAAGCTGGAAGGGATCGCCGACTCGTTCGAAGGGGTATCGAAGTCGTTCGCGCTCCAGGCCGGCCGCGAGATCCGGATCGTCGTCGAAAGCGACCGCGTCTCCGACGAGGCGACGGTCTGGCTGTCGAAGGACATCGCACGCCGCATCGAGAACGAGCTGGAGTACCCGGGCCAGATCAAGGTCACGGTGATCCGGGAGACCCGCGCCGTTGAGTTCGCCCGCTAGGGGCCTGGTGGTCGGCGACGTCGGCGAGCGCGCGTTGATCGACGCCATCCGCGAGCGCGTCTCCGCCGCCCCATTGCTTGCCGTCGGCATCGGCGACGACGCGGCCGTGGTGCTGCCGGAGCGCGGGGCACACCAGGTGCTGACCACCGACGCGCTCGTCGAGGGCGTGCACTTCGACCGGCGCTACTCCTCCCCTGCCGACATCGGTTACAAGGCGGTCGCCGTCAACGTCAGCGACATCGCGGCGATGGGAGCGTCGGCCCGCCTCGCGCTCCTGTCGCTCATGCTGCCCCCGTCTCTGCCCTTGGCCGACTTCGACGCGCTCGTCGGCGGCGTGCTCGAGATGGCGACGGAGGCCTCGATCGCCCTCGCCGGCGGCAACATCACCAGGTCGCCGGGCCCGCTGATCGTGGACGTGACCGTCACCGGCGCGGTTCGGCCCCGGCGCGTCCTCACGCGGGGTGGTGGGGGCGCCGGGCACGCGCTGTTCGTGACCGGCAGGCTCGGCGCGGCAGCCGCAGGGCTCGACTGGGTCCGGGCGCACGTGGGGAGCGAGCCGCAGGACCTGCCGCTCGCCGAGTGCCTCGAGCGGTATCGACGGCCGCGGGCCCGCGCGCGTATCGGGGCGCTGCTCGGCCGCACCCGTGCAGCGAGCGCCTGCATGGATCTGAGCGACGGCCTGGCGGACGCCGTCCGGCAGGTGGCCGCGGCGAGCGGTACCGGGGCCGCGATCGAGGCCACCGCCCTTCCCCTCCACCCCGCCGCCGTGACGTGGTTCGGGGGACGGGGGCGGGATGCCGTCGAGGCATGCGTGTCCGGCGGCGACGATTACGAACTGCTGTTCGCGGTCCCGAAACGCTCGGCCGGTCGGCTGCGCCACGTGATGCAGCAGGCGCGCGGCGTGCCCATCACCCGCATCGGGGAACTGACGGGCGACGGCACCGTCCGCCTGGTGCGCGAAGGCCGATCCGGCCCAATGCCCGTGGGATTCGACCATTTCAACGGCACGGCTCGACTTCTCCCCGAGCGCGGAGAGCCGAAAAGTTGAGTGTCCTCCTGTAAGCCATGTGGCGGGCACGGCTCGCGCAACTGCTTCACACGCACGACACGCCGAAGCGGACGGCCGCCGCGTTCGCGCTCGGCGTCTTCTTCGGCTTTTCCCCCTTCCTCGGGCTCCACACCGTGCTCGCGCTCGGCTTCGCCTTCGCGTTGAACCTGAATCGTGTCGCGGTGCTGATCGGCGTCTATTCAAACCTGCCGTGGATACTGCCCGCCTACTACACCGCCGTCACGCTCGTCGGGGCGGCAGCCCTCGGCGCGGATGTCCCGCCCGAGTTGGTCGCCAGGCTCCGCGCCGGGCCCTGGACGGAGTTCCGCGCGCTGGCCTCCTCGCTCCGTCCCCTCGCGCTCTCCTTTGTCGTGGGGTCCCTGGCCGGCGCAACCGTCCTGGCGCTTGCCGCCTACCGCGTTTCGCTCGGGGCGGTGGCCGCCCACAGGCGTCACGCCAGCCGGCGGCACGACGAGCGGCCACTAAATACTGAAGATAAATGACTTAGTATCTGGGTCGCCTGAAACGCCCGGCCTGGCGGCCTTTGACCCGCACCCCTGCCGGGGCTTAGAATACCCTCCTCGGGCCAGCCCATCGGCGAAGCAACGATGCTGCTCTCACGCTCTGCGGGACGCAAGATCGTCGCGACCGGCGCGGCCGCGGTCGCCTTCGCCTTCCTTCATGAGGTGACGGTCTACGATTCCCGGTACGCCGCGAGGCAGGCCGAGCTCCGGGAGGAGACCGCCCGGCCGTCGCCGGGGGCCCGCCTGCGCTTCACCGCAACCGCCTACTGCAAGGGCACCACGACCGCCTCGGGGGTGAACGTCCGGAACGGAATCGCCGCGGCGGATCCCGACCTGCTCCCCGTGGGCTCGGTCATCCAGGTCGGCGGGCTCGGCGACAAGTACAACGGCATCTACACGGTCATGGACACCGGCCCCAGGGTGCATGGGCGCCACATCGACATCTACATGTGGAGCTGCCACGAGGCACTCTCGCTGGGGCGTCGTCCGGCGCAGCTGAAGGTGATGCGCCTCGGATGGAGCCCCCGGAACAGCGAGCCATCGATCATCGACCGGCTGTTCAAGGCGCGTGAGCGGTCGCTGCCGCCGCCTCCCGCCGTGCCCCCTCCGATCCTGCCCGCCACCGGTCCCGGCTAATACCGCGTCTGACGTTCGTCGAGCCCGGCAGCCGTCAGGCAGCGGTGCCGCCTTCCTGGTCGCGATACTGAAGCTGGTAGAGCCGGTAGTAGATGCCCCTGCGCGCGAGCAGGTCCTGGTGGCGGCCGCTCTCGCGCACCTGGCCCTTGTGCAGGACGAGGATCTTGTCCATGTCCTGGATGGTCGAGAGCCGGTGCGCGATGGCGATGGTCGTGCGTCCGGCCATCAGCGTGTGGAGCGCGTCGCGGATGAGGAGTTCGGTGTGCGTGTCGACGCTCGAGGTCGCCTCGTCCAGCAGCAGAATCCTGGGATCGAAGGCGAGCGCGCGCGCGAACGACAGCAGCTGCTTCTGCCCGACCGAGAGGGTGGCGCCCCGCTCGGCAACCGGGCTGTCGAACCCGCCGGGCAGATCGCGGATGAACTGGTCGGCGTGGACCGCGGCGGCAGCTTCCCGTACCCGCTCGTCGGAGATGCGCGCCTCGTCCAGTCGGATGTTCCCGGCGACGGTACCCGAAAAGAGGTGGACGTCCTGCAGGACCAGGCTGAACAGCGAGCGCAGCTCCTGCAAGGGCATCGTGCGGATGTCGACGCCGTCAATCAGGATCCGTCCACGGGTCACGTCGTAAAAGCGCAGCAGCAGGTTGATGAGCGTCGACTTGCCGGCGCCCGTCGCGCCCACGATGCCGACGCGTTCGCCGGGTCTGACCTCGAACGAAACGTCACGCAGCACGTAGTCGGGTTCGGGCGCGGCCGCGACCGGACTGCCCGAGGGCGCAGCTCCGCTGGCGCGGTCGGAGTTGTAGGCGAACCAGACGGCGTCAAACTCGATGTGCCCGCGGCCCTCGCGTGACCAGCGCGCGCCGGCGAGCGCCTGCGGCAGCGCCGGCTCCGCAGCCTGACTGGCGCCCGCCCGCGCCTCGGCGGCTCGGCCGTCGATGCCGGGCGGATCCTCAATCCGCACCGCCGTGTCGAGCAGCCCGAAGATGCGCTCGGAGGAGGCCATCGCCGCCTGCAGCACGTTGAACTTCTCGGACATGTCGCTGATCGGCCGGAAGAACCGCTGCGCGTACTGCAGGAACGCCACCAGCGACCCGAGCGTCAGCGAGCCTTCCTGCGTCCAGCCGCCGCCAAACCAGATGATCAGCGCCGAGGCGAGCGCGCCGACCACCTCGATCGCGGGGTAGAAGATCGCGTAGTAGAAGATCGAGTCGACGTTCGCGTCGCGGTGCTTGCGGTTGATGCGGTCGAAGTGCTCGAAGCTGCGCCGCTCGCGCCGGAACAGCTGCACCGTCGACATCCCCGTGATGTGCTCCTGCAGGTAGGCGTTGATGCGCGCGATCCAGGCGCGGACGGTCCGGTACGAATCGCGGACGTTGCGGCGGAACCACTGCGTGACCAGCACGATCAACGGCAGCACCGAGAAGGCGACGAGCGCCAGCCGCCAGTCCAGCGCCACCAGTACGATCATGATTCCGACGAGCGTGAACACGTCGCCGAAGACCGACACGATGCCGGAGGTGAACAGGTCGTTGAGGACGTCGACGTCGGTGGTCACCCGCGTCATCAGCCGCCCCACCGGGTTGCGGTCGTAGAACTGCACGTCGAGGCGCTGCAGGTGCCGGTAGATCTGCATGCGCAGGTCGAACATGATGCGCTGGCCGGTCAGCTGCAGCAGCCACACCTGCAGGAACTCCAGCACGAACGACCCGGCGAGGATGGCGAGGAACGCCGCGGCGACCCGGTCCAGGCCGCGCAGGTCCCCGGTGGCGATATACCGATCGATGGCGATCTTGGTCAGGTAGGGCTGCGCGAGCTGCAGGACCGAGCCGGCAATGATGACGGCGAGGGCGAGCGCTACCGGTCCCAGGTAGGGGCGGAGGTATCCGAGCAGCCGGCGCATCAGGCGCGCGTCGTAGGCCTTTCCGAGAACCTCCTCCTCGTGGATCGACATGCGCGATCAGCTCGCCGCCAGTTCCTCCTCGAGCAGCTGCTTGCGGTACAGCGCCGCGTACAGGCCGTCCCGCCGAACCAGCTCGTCGTGGCGGCCCTGCTCGGCGAGGCGGCCGCCAGCCAGCACGAAAATCCGATCGGCCCCGCGCACCGTGGAGACGCGGTGCGAGACCAGGATCGACGTCCGCTGCCGCATGACCTCGCGCAGCCGTGTCAGGATCGCTTCCTCGGTGTAGGTGTCCACCGCCGACAGCGCGTCGTCCAGGACCAGGATCTTCGGATCGGTCATGAGCGCGCGCGCCAGCGCGGTCCGCTGCTTCTGGCCGCCGGAAAGGGTGATGCCGCGCTCGCCGACCACCGTGCGGTAGCCGGCGGGAAAGCTTTCGACGTCGCGGTCGAGCCTCGCTCCCGCGGCGGCCTCGACCATGCGCGGGTCAGCGTCCGTGTCGTCGCCCTCGGCGACGCCGAACGCGATGTTCCCGGCGATGCTGTCCGAGAAGAGGAACGGCTCCTGCGGGACGAAGCCGATCGCCCCGCGGAGCGAGGCAAGGGGGATCTCGCGGACGTCCACGCCGTCGATGAACACCGTACCCGGCGGCGGCTGGTGCAGCCGGGGGAGCAGGTCGATCAACGTCGACTTGCCCGAGCCGGTGGCGCCGACGAACGCCACCGTCTCGCCCCGCCCGATCCGCAGCGAGACGTGATCGAGAACCGGGACCTCCGAGCCGGGATACGTGAAGGCGAGATCGCGGAACTCGATGTCGCCGTCCAGCCGTGCCGCCCGGCCGCGCGGCGTCACGTGCCGGTCGTCGATCGCAGCCGGCGCGTCGAGCACCTCCAGCATCCGCTTCCACGACGCCAGGCCGCGCTGCAGCATGTTCGTCACCCAGCCGAAGGCGATCATCGGCCAGCTGAGCATCACCAGGTAGGCGTTGAACGCCACGAACTCGCCGATGGTGATGCGGCCGCGGATGACCTCGCGGCTTCCCAGCCACAGCACGAGGAGCGATCCGAGCCCGAGCAACAGCGTCAGGCTCGGATAATACAGGCCCTGGAGTCGTATCAGCACCTCGTTGCGCGCGAGGTATTCCTCGTTGGCGGCACGGAAACGCGCGACCTCGTGGTCCTCCTGCCGGTAGGCGCGAACGACCCGCACGCCCGCGAGTGCCTCCTGGACGACGGCGCTGATTTCGGAGAGCTGGGCCTGGATGGCTTCGAATCGCCGGTGGATGGCGCTCCCGAAGTACTTCACGCTGACCGACACCAAGGGCAGAGGGAGCAGCGCGATCAGGGTGAGGCGCGCGTCGATCGTGGACATCAGCACGATGGCGACCGAAAAGACGATGAGCGTGCTCGCCGAGTACATCACCGCCGGTCCGATGAGCATGCGAACCGCGTTCAGGTCGTTGGTCGCGCGCGACATCAGGTCGCCGGTGCGCCGCGCCTGGTAGAAGGAGAGCGGCATCCGCTGCAGGTGCGCGAAGAAGTCGTTGCGGATGTCGTACTCGATGTCACGGGACGCGCCGATGATGATTCGCCGCATCAGAAACCGGAACAGGCCGCCGATGCAGGCGATGCCGAGCAGGAGCGCGGCGTAGACGGCCAGCTTGCCGCGGGTCACGCCACGGCTGAGATCGTCGATCGCGTATTTCAGGATCCAGGGGGACAGCAGCTGGATCGCGGTGGTGACCAGCACGCACGCGAGACCGATCGAGAACTGGCGGCGGTAGCGGAGAACGTACGGAAGCAGCCGGCGGACCGCAGATCCCATCTGGAGCGAGTATAACTTGTGTGCTATTCTGAGGCGCCCATCCCAGCGGGTCCGTCCGGTTCCCTGACACTTTTTCGGGGCGAGAGATCAGTCCATGCGCACACGTGTTGCCGCGGCGTTCCCCGTCTGCCTGCTCGTCCTCCTCGCGGCGGCCTCGGCTGAGGCCCAGTACCCCCCCAGCCTGTCCGACCGCGCCACCGGCGAGACCTACCGCGTCGAGGTCAGCGGGGACTTCTGGACACCGACGCCCAACATCGGCATCTCCAGCGAATCGCTGCCGATCGTGGGACAGACGGCGACGCTCATCGACTTCGTCGACGACCTCGGCATCGAAAAATCGCGCTTCAAGCAGCTGAAGGTGGTGCTCCGGCCGGCGACCAAGCACAAGTTCCGCTTCGAGTACACGCCGATCAGCTACGAGGCGGAGGGGATCATCGCTCGCGACGTGATCTTCAACGGGATCATCTTCCCGGTGGCGCTGCCGGTGCAGACCGACCTCACCTGGAAGGCCTACCGGTTCGGGTACGAGTGGGACTTCTTCTACCGCGACCGCGGGTTCCTCGGCGTCGTGCTCGAGGCCAAGTACACCCACGTCGAGGCGACGCTTACCAACATCATCGATACGCAGTTCGTGCGCGCGCGCGCCCCCATCCCCGCCATCGGCATCATCGGCCGGGGGTACGTCGCGCCGAACATCTCCATCACCGGCGAGTTCGGCGGCTTCCGCCTGCCAAACATCGACGAGGAATACCACGCCACCTACTACGACTTCGACCTGTACGGCACGGTCAATTTCACCGAGAACTTCGGCGCGCAGCTCGGCTACCGGTCCTTCGACGTGTTCTACCAGATCGACCAGGACGAGGGCTCGCTGGTACTGAGGGGCCTGTACTTCGGCGGCATCGCGCGATTCTAGGCTGAGTCCGGCCGGCGGCATTCCCGACGCTGCCGCTCCGCAGCTCGTCGCCTCTTCGTGAGTGAGAGTGGCCGCAGGCCTGCCGTGATCCGCGCAGGCCCAGGCCGGTGCGTCAGCGGCGCCTGCGCGAGGCCGGCTTCTTGGTTGCCGGCTTCTTCGCGGTGGACCTCTTCGCGGGTGATTTCTTCGTAGAGGACGCCGCGGTGGCCGTGCTCGCCAGCGGCTTCGCTGTGGTGGTCGGGGCCGCGGCCGCCGGACGAGCGCCGCCGCGTCCGTATAGCGATCGGTAGTCCTCGGCCGTGCCGAGGATCCGCTTCACGTAGTTCTGCGTTTCCGGAAACGGGATGTCGTCGATGAACTCGTCTTCGTCGATCCTGGGGCGCTCCGCCTTCCAGCGCACGACCCGGCTCTCACCCGCGTTGTAGCTCGCCAGTGCGTAATGCGTGCCTCCGAACTGCCGGACCAAGCGTGAGAAGTACAGCGTCCCGAGCCGGATGTTCGTCTCCGGGTTCGTGAGCATGGCGGTGGAGAACCGCCGAATGCCGACCGCGCGTGCCAGCCGGCGGCCGGTCGCCGGCACGATCTGCATCAGTCCCCACGCGTTGGCCGCCGAACGGGCCTCCGGCTCGAACGTGGACTCCTGCGCGATCAGCGCGGCGACGAGATACGGGTCCAGCCCATGCGTCGCCGAATGGCGCCGGATGGCATCCCAGTAGGCGAGCGGAAAGATCACCTGCAGGATCGGCTGCGGGAGCGATTGCCCGGCCGCGAGGAACTGCGGATAGGCGCGCCGCATCAGCGTGATGGCGCGCCGCAGCTCGCCCTTGCGGTGGTAGGCCCACGCGATGGTGGCATCGATCGCCGCCGAGGACCCCTGCAGGCGCTGCACGTACCGCAGCTCTCTCAACGCATCGTCGTGCAGCCCGGTGGCGAGCAACAGGCGGATCACCGGCTCGTTGGGCACCGGCGTGCGCGGCGGCGGCGCCTGGTAGGACGCCGGGACGAGCAGGCCGTCATCGGCGGCTGCGCGGCGCAACAGCTGCTTCTCCGCCAGGCGACCGTAGTACGAATTGGCGTAATCGGTGAGGACGAGCCGCAGGCGCGCGCTCGACTGCGTTGCGTCGCCCAGTTTTGCGTGCGACCGGCCAGCCCAGTACAGCCACGACGGGCGGTAGTCGGATCGCGGGAACGCCGCCGACGCACCCTCGAACACCCGGATCGTGCCGGCGTAGTCGCCGGTCTTGTAGCGCCACCAGCCGTACTTCCACGCCGCGCGCTCGGCGCGCGTCCCGCTCGGGAACGTTTCGTAGAGCTCCTTGAACACCCCCGCCGCGGTCTCGTCCTCGTTGACGAGGATGTAGTGCGTGCCGAGGTTGTTCAGCGCCTCTTCCGCCCACGAGCTGCCGGGGAAGTCCGCGACCAGGGCGCGGGTGAGCGCCACGAATTGATCGTGGTCGCCCAGCTCTCGGATCGCGCCGAGATGGAAGAACCTCGCTTCCGCCTGGTGCGAACCGCGATCGAGGTAGGGGCGCGTGCCATCCCTCGCCTGCACGTACCGCTTGAGGTAGTAGTCGCATTCGGCAATCCGGAGGTCCGCGAGCTCGCGATCCGCGCCGCCGAGGCGTGGCTGCACCTCCTGGAATCCCGCCCGCGCCTCGGCATACCGCCGCGCCCCGAACAGTTGTTGCGCGCGGCCGATGTCGGCGTCGTAGCCGCGGCGCGACATGAGATCCTGCAGCGTCGTCAACTGCGACGCGGCGGTCGTCGCCGCGTCGGTCAGCGGGAACTCGTAGTACACGCGCAGGAACGCTTCCGCCGCCTTGCGGCGGTCTCCCGCGGCCAGCGCGGCGCGACCGACGCGCGACAGCACGTCTTCGTTCAACGCGGCCTTGTTCGCGGCCAGCCGCTCGTAGATGGCGACAGCTTCCACGTGGTTGCCGTCGCCCTCGGCTGCCTCTGCGAGCGCCAGCGGCACCGCGACCGACAGGTAGCCCGCCGGCTTGCGCCCGTGCAACGCCGACAGGATCTGCCTGGCCTCAGCGGTGCGGGCCAGCCGCAGCTGCGCCAGCCCTTCGTAGTAGGCGGCGTAGTCGCCGAGCGCCGTCCCGCTGAGCGTCGGCCGGGACAGGACCCGGAGCGCCGCCTCGTAGTTGCCGTCGTGGTAGTGCCGCGCGCCGTCGGCGAGCGACTTGTACGTCGTGGCCGTCTTCGCCGCCGGATCGCCGGCGGAGGGCACGAGCCAGAGATCGCTCTGTCGATCGGGCAGCGGCGGGTGCTCGGTCGGCGCCAGCTGGCCGCCGACGGGCGCCGACCAGGGGCCAGGCGCCAGCACGAACGCACAAACGGCAGCAGCGAGAGAATGACGGAGGGATCGTGGGAACCGCACGTTCACAGTATTGAGTCGTCCGGAAAGCGAAGATGCCGGCGATCGCCGCAGGTTGCGGCCGCGCCTGACTCACCGCGGCGCCGATGACGTCACGGTCCGAGCAACGCGGCGTCTCCGCCGGCCAGCGTATTGACCAGCTCCTGCTGAAAGAACGAGCCACGGCCGGAGACCGACGGCGGCACGCGCTCTTCGTAGAGGCGCTGCGCGCGTTCGATCTCCGCCCTCAGCCGGTGCAGCAGATCACGCTTCTCGCGGCCGACGCGGACGGCTCCCTCATTGTAAAGCTTGATCTCCGAGACGAGCAGCTTCGCGTAACGACGCGCGCTCTGCTCGTCGTCCGGCGCGGCGGCGTGCGGATGGGCGCGGCCGTCGCTCTGCAGCGCCTGCAGCGTTCGCGCCGCCGTCAGCTGCGCGAGACACGCGGCCGCGTGCCGCGCCAGCAGTTCCACCGACTCGGCCCACCCCGCCGCTGGCTGCTCGTCGGCCGACACGCTGTCATCCGCGTAGAGAACCGCCACCGCCTGCCCGCCGACCAGCAGCGGCACCGCCATCGCGCGCGCGTGGTCGTGCAGGCCGGCAAGCGGGACCGTTCTTCCGGGATCTTCCTTGGACGACGTGACGCGCGCGCCCTTGGTGACGGCCGCGCGGAGCAAGCCGCCGCGATCGAAGTCGATCGCCTGGTGCAACAGCGGCAGCACGTCGCTGACGGACCACGGTTCGAAGCGCCCGCCCGCGACCAGGAACACGGCGGCCCGCGGCGCGAGTGCGGCGGCGCCCCGTACGAGCGCGGACAGGGCGTCCGCCAGCGTCCGCGCGCCATCGATCGCGCGCGTGGCGGTAAGCAGCGACGTGGGCTCGAGGTCCGCCTGGCCCCACGTCGCCTGTTCTTCGAGCTGTCTCCGTTCAGCATCGAACGCGGCGAGCGCCTCACGCGACTGCTCGTCGGCGTGGCGGCGCTCCGCCTCGACCGCTTCAGCGGCGCGCTGACGTTCCTCCGCCAGCGCCTGATCGGCCTCGTTCCTGAGCCGCATCGATTCGGCGAGGAGCCGCTTCTCCGCTTCGGCGCGTGCGGCGGCGACTTCGGAGTCCAGGCGCGCCGTCCACTCGGCCCTGACCGCGTCCACCTTCGCTGCCCAGCGCTTGTCGGCCTCGGCGTCCGCCTCCTCGCGGGCACGCGTGACCGCTTCTGCCTCGCGCAGGCGAGCCTCCTCGATCTGCCCGTCCAGCTCTGCCTGGATCCGGGCCCGCATCTCGTCGAGGATGTGCTGGAACGGGGCGTCGGCCATCGAGGCATTATCGGAGCCGCGATCGCCCAAGTCAACTGTCGGAATTCGCGCAACTCCAAGCGGAACAGCAACTTGACGGGATGCCACGGGCCCAGGTACAATGAGGCGATTGCCGGCCCCTCCGGCAGTTGAGTGGGGGCGACCTAGATTCGACGGAGATACGGTTTCGCAGGACGCGTGCCGAGGACCATCACCCTCGTTAATCAGATGGAACACACATAACTGCGGACACGCAGCTCGCTCTCGCAGCCTAAACACCTGTGAGCGTCCACTCCGGTCAGCCTGTGGGCCGGAACTGGATGTCATTCAAGCAGGCTGGTTGCTGACGGCCTCCCCGGACGTCGGCGGCGAGATTCTTCGGGGGTGGCTTCCGGCGGTTTTCGCCGCCTCTCCACGCCGGGAGCGACAACACAGAGGCGGACACGCATCGTAGAGTCCTGCGGGGATGTATTTTCGGACGGGGGTGCGAATCCCCCCGCCTCCACCATTCCCTCATCGCTTCATCCGCTGCTCCTGAATCGCCGATCGTCGATCCGCAATCCGATGCCCCTGATCCTCGCTGCCCGATCCTGAATCGCGATGGGCGCAGCACCGAGACAATCCGGATCTCCAGTCAACCCACTGTCAATTCAATCCACAATCCGCAATCCACGTTGGCAATTCCGGTACACTCGGCGCATGCCCGATCGATTGGCGCTGTTCATTCGCGGCAAGAGTGGGACGAAGATTTCTATCTCCGCGCCGGACTACACCCGCATCCGCTGCCCGGCGTGCGGCTGGCAGCCCGACCGTTCGAGCACCTGGTCTTGCACGCCCGGCTGCGGGCACATCTGGAACACGTTCGAGACCTGCGGCGTGTGCCCGGGGTGCGAGAAGCAGTGGGAGAAGACGGCGTGCCTGCGGTGCGGCGTGTGGTCGCCGCACGACGACTGGTACGAGCACGCGCAAGAGTAGAATTGGGAGTGTTGCGCGCGCGTCGATGTGCCACCCTCGTGCTCGCCCTGGCCGCGCTCGCCCCCTCCGGTGCGACTTTCACGCAGGCGCCCGCGAGCCCGGCGCCTTACACCCTCCTCTCCCGCGAAGGACGCCGGCCGTTGCCCGCCCGCGTGATCAACGGGCAGGAAATGTTCGCGCTGGAGGATCTCGCACGCCTCTTCGAACTCTCCTTCAAGGAAGACGCGCTCGCCGGCGGCCTGACCGTGACGGTACGCGGCCGAACGATCGTGCTGGCGGCCGGGCAACCGCTCGCATCGGTCGGCGGCCGCGTGATCTCGCTGCCGGCGCCGCCGGCGCGCGACGGACGCACCTGGTACGTGCCGGTTGACTTCGTCTCGCGCGCGCTGGCGCCGCTGCTCGGGACTGCGCTCGAGCTCAGGAAGCCGTCGCGGCTGATCCTCGTCGGCGGCTTCCGGATGCCGCGGGTGGCCGGACGCGTCGAGCCGCTGGGATCGAACGCGCGGCTCACGCTGGACATCGCGCCCGTCACGCCGCACACCGTGGTGCACGAGGGCAACCGCCTCCTCATCCGGTTCGAGGCGGATGCGCTCGACGCCGCCCTGCCATCGTCGACGGTCACCGACCTCATCCAGGCGGTGCGGCCCGGAGACTCCCCGACGGTCATCGCGGTGGAGCTCGGGCCGCGCTTTCGATCGTTCCGCGCCAGCGACGTGCCCGCCGACCGCGGTGCCGGACGCCTGGTCATCGACGTGCTCGCGCCCGCCACCGACTCGCCGCCGCAGACCCCGCCGCCGACCGGCCCCGAGACGCCGCCGCTGCTCGACCTGGCGCCGACCGGCGCCCTGCGCATCGTAGTCGTCGACCCCGGCCACGGCGGAGACGAGCACGGCGCCCGCGGACGCGGCGGCGCGCTCGAAAAGGACGTCACGCTCGCGGTCGCGCGGCGGCTCAAGGCGTCGCTCGAGACGCGACTCGGCGTGCGCGCCATCCTGACGCGCGAGGGCGACGCTGCCATCGGCCTCGAACAGCGCGCGGCGGTCGCGAACAACAACAAGGCGGACGTGTTCCTGAGCCTGCACGCCAACGCCTCGGTCCGCCCCATCGCGAGCGGCGCCGAGATCTTCTACCTGAGCCTCGATGAGTACGGCGACCGCGCCCGGCGCGTCGCCGAGGGGAGCAGCGAGACGTTGCCGGTCGTCGGCGGCGGGATGCGCGACATCGAGGTGATTCCCTGGCAGCTGGCGCAAGCGCGCTACATCGAGCAGTCGGCGGTCCTGGCGCGCGCGCTCGAGGCGTCGTTCGCCGGGCGCGTCGCACTCAGCGCTCGCGGCGTGCAACAGGCGCCCTTCCGCGTGCTCATCGGCGCCAACATGCCGGCAGTGCTCGTCGAGATGGGCTTTCTGACGAACCCCGGACAGGAGCAGCAGCTGACGTCCGGGGCCTACCAGGACACGCTCGTGCAGGCGATGGTCGACGCGCTCGTCCGGTTCCGCGATCAGGGAGGACGGCGATGACACGCCGGCACCTCTACCTGGCCGGCGCGATCCTGGTCGTGGCCGTCCTGGGCTGGTTCGCGATCGCCGCGGTCCGCAACGCTGCGTCACCGGCGGTGCCCGCGGCGTCGGGTGTCACCGCCGCCCTGCCGGCCGGGCCGGAGCGGAAGATCAACGTCACGCTGTTCTTCGTCTCCGCCGACGGCCTGGCGCTCGTCGGCGCCGCGCGCGAGGTGGCGTTCGGCGAGCCGGTCGCCGAGCAGGCGCGGCGCATCGTCGAGGCGCAGCTCGGACCGGCGCCCGGGCCGCTGGCCAGCGCGATTCCGGACGGCACGAAGCTGAACGCGCTGTTCGTCAGCGACAGAGGGCACGCATTCGTGGACCTGAGCCGCGACGTCAGCGCCAGGCACACCGGCGGCTCGCTCGACGAGCTGTTCACCGTGTATGCGATCATCAACGCGCTGACGGTGAACCTCCCCGCGATCACCCAGGTGCAGATCCTCATCGAGGGGAAGGAGATCGATACGCTGGCGGGCCATGTCGATCTGCGGCACCCGCTGCCGAAGAACATGAAATGGGTCAGGACGGAGAAGGACGCCTCATGACGCGATCGGATGGACGCGCGCCCGCGGAGCTGCGCCCGACGAGGATGACGCCCGGCATCTCGATGCACGCGGAGGGCTCGGTGCTGATCGAGGCCGGCCGCACTCGCGTGATCTGCACGGCGAGCGTGGAAGATCGCGTGCCGCCGTTCCTGCGTAACACCGGCAAGGGGTGGGTGACGGCGGAATACGGGATGCTGCCGCGCGCGACCTCCACGCGCACGCAGCGCGAGGCCTCCGCCGGCACAGTTGGCGGCCGCACGCAGGAGATCCAGCGGCTCATCGGGCGGTCGCTCCGATCGGTCACGCGGCTGGCGGAGCTCGGCGAGCGGACGATCTGGATCGACTGCGACGTCATCCAGGCCGACGGCGGCACGCGAACGGCGTCCATCACCGGCGGGTTCGTCGCGCTCGCGCTCGCCCTGAAGCGCCTGCGCGACGCCGGCTATCTCAAGTCGGTCCCGCTGCAGGACCACGTCGCCGCGACCAGCGTGGGTATCGTCGCCGGCACGGCGCTGCTCGACCTCGCCTACGACGAGGACTCGCACGCCGAGGTGGACATGAACATCGTCAAGACCGGCGACGGCCGGTTCATCGAGGTGCAGGGCACCGCGGAAGGCCCGCCCTTCGAACGGCGCGCGCTCGACGAGCTGATGGAGCTCGGCGACGCCGGCGTCCGCCGGCTCGTCGAGCTGCAGCGCGAGATCGTCGGCGACCTGCGTGGATGAAGCTGCTCGTCGCCACCACGAATCCGGGCAAACGGCGGGAAATCGAGGACATTCTGCGCGACGCGCCGGTCACGCTGGTCGGCCTGGCGGAATTCCCGGGGATCCCGGAGCCCGAGGAGACCGGCGCGACCTTCGCCGAGAACGCGCGGCTCAAGGCGCTGCACTACGCGGTCGCCACCGGCCTGCCCAGCGCCGCCGACGACTCGGGCCTGGAAATCGACGCGCTCGACGGCCAACCGGGGGTCCACTCGGCGCGCTGGCACGGTACGGACTACGCGGAGAAGTTCCGGCGGATTCACGCCCTGCTCGACGAAAAGGGGCTCGAGACGAGCCGGGCCCGCTTCGTGTGCCACGTGGCGCTCGCTCACGAGGGGCGCATCCTGTTCGAGGCCGAGGGCACGGTGAGCGGCGAGATCGCGCGCGAGCCGCGGGGCGCGCACGGCTTTGGCTACGATCCGATCTTCTACCATCCGGCGCTGGGACTGACGCTGGCGGAAATCGAGCGCTCGCAGAAGGCGGCGGTGAGCCACCGCGGCAGGGCGTTCACCGCGCTGCGCGACTACTTGAGAGGATCCGTCCCATGACCCCGAATCCGTATCGCGACGACCTCGGCGAACGCGACCCGCTGCAGGCGTTCGCGGAAACGCCGCGCACGATCGAGGCGCTCGTCGACGGTTGGCCGCCGGAGCGCTTCGAGCGCAGCTACGCGCTGCGCAAATGGAGCGCGCGGCGGGTCCTGATCCACCTGGCGCAGACCGAAATCGCGCTGGGCACACGAGCGCGCTTCGCGCTCACCCAGTCCGACTACCAGGCTCGGCCCTTCTCCCAGGACGAGTGGCTCCCGCTCGATGATACGGTCGACGGGCGGACGGCGCTTGCCGGCTACTCTGCGGTGCGTCGGTTGAACCTGGCGATGTTCCGCTCGCTCACCCGCGACCAGCTGCAGGTGACGTTCCGGCACCCGGAATACGGGCTGCTGACGGTGGGCTGGGTCCTCGCGCAGATGGCGGGCCACGATATCCACCATCTGAAGCAGCTGCAGAGAATCGAGTGACCGGACGATCGGGTGATCGGCGATCGGGCGATCCAGACTGTTTCGCCAGATCACCCGATGGCCGATCGCCCGATTCTCGTTCCCCTAGAATCCCGGCTGCAGGCTGAACTGCCAGACCCATCCGCGGCCGGGGCGATCGAGCGGGCGCACGTAGTCGATCTCGGCGACGGCGAACCCGAACATGTTCACGCGCGCCGCGACCCCGACGCTCCTCACCCATTGCTCGTTGGTGCCGGTGAGCCCTTGGACGCTGCCCGCCGCAATCCCGGCATCGCCGAAGATGGCCAGTTCCACCGGCAGCGGACCGTAGAAGCCCTCGCCGCCGAAGGCGCCCCACACCGGGAAGCGAATCTCGGCATTCACGAGGCCCACGCGGCTGCCGATCAGGCGATCGAAGACCGGACAGCTGCCGTCGACCTGGATGCCACACTCGCCCGCTTCGAACGATCCCTGGTCGTACCCGCGCACCAAGCCGGGGTAGCCCAGGAACAGCGTCGGCAGCCGGCCGTCGCCCGCATCGCGGCCGTAGCGGCCGTAGTAAAGGCCGCGCAACGCGAAGGTGAACGGCTGCTTCGGCATGACGTACGTCCGCAGGTCGGCGAGCAGGCCGGAGTACTGCAACGAGCCCGTGCTCTGCGACACCTCGAGGCGCGAGCGGCTCCCCCTGATCGGGCTCGTGATGCCGGAAATGGACGTGTCGTACACGAGCGCCGCCGATCCCTGTCCCAGGTTGAGCGTCGGGAACTCGCCGAGCGACTCATCCAGTTCGTCAACCTGCTGGCCGGTGAACGGGTCGTACACGCGAGTGCGGACGTCCTGCTTCAGGCCTATCTGGCGCACCCCGCCGGTGAACTCGACGCGGGCCGCGCGATTGAACGGATACGCGGTTATGCCGCTGACCGACCGGTCGGTCTGCAGGATGCGGAATTCCTGCTCGACGTAGGCGTTGCCGAGGAATCCGGCGTTGTACGCGCGGTAGACGTACGGCGTCTGGTCGAGCGCCGCGCCCCAGGCCCAGCGGTGCGACCGGTTGAGGTAGAAGAGCGATCCTCCGAACTCGTCAAACCGGCTCGTCACGAGCACGCCGGCACCCAGCGTGTGGTTGCCGAGCATGTCACTGAACAGGAACGACATGCTGCCCGACGCGTAGGCGCCGAACGGATCGGCGCCGACGCCCATCGTCGGCTGGCCCACGTAGTCGAGCTGCAGCCCGGGCTTGTACGGCTCGACCTCCCGCTCTGGCTGCGCCGGCGGGAGGCCCGCCTGCAGGTTCTGCAGCCGCGCGAACACCTGCCCCTCTCCTCGCGCCCGCGGCGGCAGCACCGCCGCGTTCAGCGGCAGGCTCACCGGCGAGCTACCCTCGAGCTGCTCCGGCGTCTCGAGCGCGTAAATCGCGTAACCGTCGTTCTCGTAGGCGCTGAAGACGATGCGGCCCTGCGCCACCGACATCGCCGGGCTCTTGTCTGTGATGCCGCTGACGCCCGTGAGCAGGTTGGTCACCTGCGCGGCGGTGCCGCCCCCGGCGGGCATCCGGTAGATGTTCGTGACGCCATCGCGATCGGACAGGAAGAAGAGGGAGCGGCCGTCAGCCGACCACTGCGGGCTGATGTTCTTTGCGTCATCGAACCCGCCTGCAAGTCGCACGTCGCCGGTCGACGTGTCCATGATCGCCAGCTGCAGGTGGCCGGTGCGCAGGTCCTGCAGCCGCGTCGAGAAGCGATCGGTGCTGAACGCGAGCAGCCGTCCGTCGGGCGACCACGCCGGATCGAGCTCCGCGAACGGATCGCTCGTCAGCCGCTTCAGCTGCGACGCGTTCAGGTCGTACACGAACAGATCGTTGAAGCCCCCGACGAGGCCGGAAAAGGCGACGCGCGACCCATCCGGCGACCAGGACGGGTTCAGGATCTCGTCGAGCTCCGACAGGCGGATCTCGCGCTCGCTACGGCCGCTGTTGACGTTGACGATGGTCAGGATCGGTTCGCCCTTGCTGATTCCCGGGAACACGAACCGCTCGCCGGTGCCGTCCCACGACCCGGCCGAGACGAGGAACTGCAGGCTCTCGAAGTGCGGGCTGGTCGCCGTGTCGGTGACCTTGCGAATGACCTTCCCGGTTCTGGCATCGGCGAGGAACAGGTCGATCGAGAAGAGGTCCCGCTCCGAGAAGAACATCATCTTCGAGCCGTCCGGGCTCAGCTCCGGGCTCACGTTCAGTCGGCCGCCCTTGTCGTTGACGACCACCGGACGGGCGAATGAAGCCGGCATCCGGGTCACGTCGGCAATCGGCTTGTAGACGGCGAACTCGGCCTGGTGCCACAGCTCCGTGAGCTGCTTCTCGTCGACCCCCAGGACCTCCTTGAACGCTCCTTCAATCCCTTCGCGCCCGAGCGACTGCCGCAGCACGTCGCCGATCACGTTATCGCCGTACTTACCGCCGATGAACGCCCAGACCGCCTGACCGTAGCGGTAGGGAAAGTACTTGGGGTTGTCCAGCTCTCTAATCTTCGGAAGCTGCTCCCGCCGCGCCGCCTCGCGCATCCACATCGCCGTGTGCGGATCGACCGGACCGACCGAGAGATACTCGGCCAGCCCCTCGATGAACCACAGGGGCAGCGCAAGTGCGCCGGCGGCGTTCGAGCTTACGTTCGTGTTGGTGATGTCGTACTGGAACGCATGCACCAGCTCGTGGCCGAGCACGTGGTCGGTGGCCTCGAGCGGTCCGGCGAACGGCAGCACGATGCGGCGCTTGAACGCCTCGGTCACGCCCCCGGTGCCCTCGCCGATCTCGCCGCCCACCGTATTCGTTTCCCGAAAATGCGGACCGCTGGCGTAAAGGATCAGCGGCTGGCGGCCGCGCAACTCATGGTTCAACAGCGTCGAGATCCGGGCGTACCACCGCTCCGCCATCCGCGACGCGATCTTCGCCGCCGCCTCCTCCTCGGGGTAGAAGTAGATGTCGAAGTGGTCCGTTTTCATGACTTTAAAGTCGAAGTCGTGATACTGGACCTTGTTCCGTCCGAAGTAATTGCCCTGCGCGAACAGGGCCGGCGGGGCGACGACCGCCAGGGCGAGCACACTCACGATCACGCGCACGCAATGAGCCATAAGCATCCCGTTCTGCTAAGACGTTCGATGCCGGTCCCGCATTTCAGGGTTCAGAGGCGGTCGCGCCGCGTTGCTGCGGGGGGACATCGTGAAAAGGCCAGAGCCTCCTAGGGGTCGCGCCGTGCAACCGGTATGCCGATGCACGACCGTCCGAGACACGGCCGCAAAGCCAGCACGCTGAACACCTTCGCCAACCCCTGCGGAGTTGACCCGATCCGCCGGCTGTCCTCCTCCGCGGACTGTCCGGGTGTGGCCGTGGCCCAATGGCCTCGTGGTTGCCCGGGAATCTCCGGGGAGGAACCATGGAAGGAAGAGCTAAGGTCCTCGGTCATCCTATCCATCCCATGCTGATCGTGCTGCCCCTCGGCTGCTGATCATGGCGGTGGTTGCGACGTCATCTACCTGGCGACCGACCGCGTCGCGTGTGCGACTGTGGCGTATTGGAACGCTGCCGGGGGAATTGGCTCCGGCCTGATTGCCGCCGTCTTCGGAACCATCGACTGGCCGGCCATCCCGAGCGGCACCGGGCAAAGAGCTTAGGCGTCTATCACGGCATCGGCAAGCTCACGGCTGTCCGCCCTTGACCGGTATTCGGCCAGCGGCATACCCTCGGCTGCGTCATGACCAGACTTGCCGCGATGACGATGGCGGCCACCGCGCTCGCGGGCGCCGTGGCCGTGAGCCAGGAGCAGACCCGCCCGATGTCCGACGTACGCCTCATGACGCTCGATCCCGGCCACTTCCACGCCGGCCTGATCCAGAAGGAGATGTACCCGGGCGTGGCGCCGCGCGTGGACGTCTACGCGCCGCTCGGGCCCGACCTGTTCGAGCACCTGAAGCGTATCGCGGCGTTCAACACGCGCGCCGACGACCCCACGCGCTGGGAGACCGAGGTGCACGCCTCCCCCGACTTCCTCGAGCGCATGCTCCGCGAGAAGCCGGGCAACGTCGTCGTCCTTTCCGGCCGGAACAGCGGGAAGATCGACCGGATCGCTGCGTCGCTGCAGGCGGGCATTCACGTGCTCGCCGACAAGCCGTGGATTCTCGAATCGAAGGACCTGCCCGCACTGGAACGGGCCCTCGGCCACGCCGATGAGAAAACGCTCGTCGCCTACGACATCATGACCGAGCGCTTCGAGATCACCTCGATCCTGCAGCGCGCGCTCGTGAACGACACGGCCGTCTTCGGCGAGGTCGTGAAGGGCACCGAGGCGGAACCCGCCGTCTACATGGAAAGCGTCCACCACCTGATGAAGATGGTCGCCGGCGTCCCCAACATCCGGCCGCCTTGGTTCTTCGACACCGGCGAACAGGGCGAGGGGCTCAACGACATCGGCACCCACCTGGTCGATCTGGTCCAGTGGACGCTGTACCCGGACCAGGCCGTCGAGTACCGGGCGGACCTGCGCGTGCTGTCGGCGCACCGGTGGCCGACGCTCATCGCCGAAGCGGACTTCCGCCGTGTCACCGGCGGGCCCGGCTTCCCTGCCTCCCTGGCCGCGCACGCCACGGACGGCAAGCTCGAGTACTACTGCAACACGCTCGTGTCCTACGCGCTGCGCGGCGTCAACGTGAAGCTCAACGTCATCTGGGACTGGGAAGCCCCTCCGGGCGGAGGCGACACGCACTATGCCGTCTATCGAGGGGACCGCGCACGCGTGGAGGTGCGACAGACGAAAGCGGACGGCTATCGCCCCGAGTTGTACGTCGTCCCCGCATCCGCCACGTCGATCGGGGATCTCGCAGCGGCGACCGAGAAACGGCTCTCGGCGCTTCGGAACATGTACCCCGGGATCGGCGTCCAACACCGCGGTACCGAGCTGCGCGTCACGATTCCCGACGCGCTGCGCGTCGGCCACGAAGCGCACTTCGCGCAGGTCGCGACCACGTTCCTGGGCTACCTTCGCGACCGCCGCGCCTTGCCGGCATGGGAACGGCCGAACATGCTGGCGAAGTA
>JBMDXQ010000142.1:0-21164 GCA_048594975.1 Vicinamibacterales bacterium
CATAGGCGCGCGGGAACTGGCTGGTCTGCCCGGCGTCGAAGCGGACCATCATGCAGTCCATGCCTGCGGCATCGCCGAGGATCACGGGATCCCCCTTGTGCACGGCGTGCTGGTGGCAGCTGAGCGTTTCGCGCAGGCGAAACCGATCGCTCGAGGGCGGGTGGATCGCCACGGTTGAGATCGTCTCTGGCAGCATGCCTTCACTGAACGCGCCCTTTTCAGTTGCCGCCTGCGAGTGACCGGGAGTCGGTTGCGCAGAGATGACGATCAGCGCGAGCGGCAACCACCACACCTGGCGTGCCGGAGGCGTACGGTGGCCGGAACTACAAGGCTGCTCGTGCATCGACACTCCTTTCGGGACAGCGGCCGGACCGGTCACGGCGCAACCGGGCCATGGCAATATCAATACGACGCTCGGGGGGGGTCAGATGGTCGGATGCCCCTGTCGAAGACCTTCGAGCACAAGGACTGCCGGGGCGGGTGCGCCGTCGAAGATCGAAACTCCGTCAGGAATCTGAGAAGCTCCGTGAGCTAACGGTCGCGCCCGCTTCGGCCCTGTCGACTTCCACTGACCAGCGATTTGCAGTTTCGAAATCTTCACGCTAAGCGCGTCTTCGGCGCGAGTGTCATGTCAGGAGGTCGTTGTCGCCCCGCCATCTACACCAGCGAGTCCGTCGAATGGCCATGGGTTATTGGCTCGTGAACGGCCGGCCAACGCTCCGCGCCGTCGCCGCCGCGACCAGTGCCTGGGCGATACGCATGGCGGCCACCCGAACTTCGCCATCTGTATCGATGCAAGGATCGTATGCCGTCAGCGCCGCTGCCTCGATTCGCAGCGCCCTCCCCGCGGCCGCGATCCCTTCCAGCAGGCTGTCGAGCGTGACTCCATCTCGCACGGCGAATGGGTTCGCACAGCCCTCGCGCGGATCGAGCACGTCCAGATCCACGTGCACGTAGGCACGCTCCGACGCGGAACTGATGGAAGCGAGTACATGACCCAGCGCGCCGGGCACGTCGCACGCAGCGACCGTGAGCATCTTAGGAGCTTGCTGAAAAACCCGTCAGTTTAGGGATCGACAGATCGTCGATCGCGTACTACCATGTCGGCCATGCGAGGAGACGACCGCCAGCCCGATGCGATGTTCAGTTACGTGTCTGCCGAGGAACGTGTGCCGAAGGAGCACCCGCTGCGCGCGATTCGCTCGTTGGTCGACGACGTGCTGCGCGACATGTCGCGCGAGTTCGACGGGCTGTATGCCCGGGTCGGTCGGCCGTCGATTCCTCCCGAGCGTCTCCTGCGGGCCCAACTGCTCCAGATCTTCTATTCGATTCGCAGTGAGCGCCTGCTGATGGAGCAGTTGGATTACAACCTGCTGTTTCGCTGGTTCGTCGGGATGGACATGGACGAGCCGATCTGGGCGCCGACGGTCTTCACCAAGAATCGCGACCGGCTGCTGAATCAGGAGATCGCGCGGAGCTTCTTTCGCCGCGTGGTAGAGCGGGCGGCGACCTTGATGTCGGACGAACATTTCACGGTTGACGGCACGCTGATCGAAGCGTGGGCGAGCCAAAAGAGTTTTCAACGGAAGGACGGCGGCACGGACGGCGACGGGAGCGACTTCCGCGGTCAACAGCGAAAGAACGACACGCACGCCTCGAAGACTGACCCGGATGCGCGGTTGTATCGCAAGTCGAACGGCGCTGAATCGCGCCTGGCGTATCTGGGCCATCTGTTGATCGAGAATCGCCACGGCCTGATTGCCGACGCGATGGCGACGACGGCGGATGGCACCGCGGAGCGCGAGGCGGGCCTGCTGATGCTCCATGGGCAATGGCGACGGGCCCCGGGTCGCCGCCGCACCGTGGGCGGCGACAAGGCCTATGACGTGCGCGAATTCATCGATCTCTCGCGCGAGCTGGGGACAACCCCGCACGTGACGCAGAATCTGGCGCGGCCCGGCGGCAGCGCGCTTGACGGTCGTACCACCCGTCATGACGGCTATGCGATGAGTCAGCACGCCCGCCCGCGCATCGAGCCGGCCTTCGGCTGGCTGAAGACGATCGCCTGGATGCGCAAGGTCAAGCTGCGCGGGCTGCCGAAGGTCGACTGGCTCTTCGTCTTCGCCAGCGCCGCATTCAACCTGATTCGATTGCCCAAGCTGCTGGAGCGACCGGTATGACGATGGTGACGTCTCCCCACGCGGCCGTTCGACTCCCTCGCACGGCCGTGCGACGGCCCTCCGCGATGGGCTGAACACTCGATTCGGCGATACAAGCGAGGCAGTGACTGCCATGATCAGCGGTTTTGTCGCGGTAGGGACGCCGGTTGACCCGGCGCCCCCCGCACAGATCCGTACGTGCAGAATTGCTGCATACGGCTCCTACCTCGGATGCATGGCATCGAAGCGCACGTTTGGGTGCGGGTGCAGAATGCGGGCGCTGGGAATCCAGACATCAACGAGTCGCAGAAACCGTACCCAGGTCAAACGCCGACGCTGGCCGCGACGCCGAAGCGCCCGATACCAGCGCCAGATGACCTGAGTCCGAAAGCTGTTGAGACTATCCATGTTGCCGGGCACGGCGTGGTAGTTGAGGTGACCTCGAACGACGGCTCTCACCCATCGGCCCGTCGTCGGCACTGGTTCGTGCCAGCGTCGACGAAGCGCTTTCTTGATCGCCGCGAGTTTGGCGGAGAAGCGCCGCCGAATCGTCTTGCGCTTGACGATGAACCGCCCGGTTTTCCGCATGGTCCCACAGATGTGAGTGAACCCGAGAAAGTCGAACGTTTCTGGTTTGCTCTCGCCTCGCGCCTTTCGGTGGTCAGCTGCGTGGCGCCCGAACTCAATCAGGCGCGTCTTGTCCGGGTGGAGTTGCAACCCGAACGTGGCTAAACGTTCCTGCCACGCGGCAAGGAAGCGCTCGGCATCTCGTTGATGCTCGAATCCCAGCACGATGTCGTCCGCATAGCGGACGATGATCATGTCGCCGCTGGCGTGTTGCCGCCGCCAGCGGTGGGCCCACACGTCGAAGACGTAGTGCAGGTAGATATTGGCCAGCACCGGCGAAATCACCGCGCCTTGCGGTGTCCCGACCTCGGTCTTCGACCATTCGCCGTCCTCCGACACGCCGGCTCTCAGCCATTTCTGGATGAGGCGTAGGATGCGTCGGTCGGCGATGCGATGCTCGACAAACTTGAGGAGCCATCCGTGGTCGAGCGTGTCGAAGAACCCACGGATGTCCGCGTCGAGCACCCAGTTCACCTTCTTGCGCATGAGTCCCACCCACAGGGCATCCAGCGCGTGATGCGGGCTGCGCCCCGGGCGGAATCCATACGAGAAGCCGACGAAGTCCTCTTCGTAGATCTGATTGAGGACCGTCCCGACCGCGTGCTGGACGATCTTGTCTTCCAGCGCCGCGATCCCGAGCGGGCGTTGTCGCCCATCCGGTTTCGGGATGTAGGCGCGC
Source organism: Vicinamibacterales bacterium (assembly GCA_048594975.1). GTDB lineage: Bacteria > Acidobacteriota > Vicinamibacteria > Vicinamibacterales > 2-12-FULL-66-21 > JBMDXB01. The sequence continues at coordinate 3,466 of JBMDXQ010000142.1, forward strand.
TTGGACGGTTGCGCCCGATACGTCCCTTGATGCACACAGCTGTGCAATGCGACCAGTCGTGTCTCGAGGTCCGTTTCGTACGCTGCCCATGTGACCCCGTCGACGCCCGGCGCGGCGGCTCGCTTCAACGCGTAGAAGCTTGCCCGCAGCTGCCCGACCGTGACGTGGTGCAGCAGCGCGGTGAACCGTGTCTGCTTGTCCCTGCGTGCGACTTCACGCACACCCATCAGCGCGCTCGACGCGCTGGCCCGGCTCTGAGTCCGGGGCGCGGTCGGCTGCTTGGTGTTCTCCTTGGTCGGTCGCCTTCCCTCCGGAGCCTCCGCGGACATGCCGTCGTCCACGTTCGGTCCCTTCGACGGTACTACGCGACCGTCCGACTCCCCATCGACGTGCGTGGCGGACGTGCGGCTCATGGCCTTCTCCACCCGGCCCGGGCGGTGGTGGCTGCCGAGCATCGATGGGGTCTCCCGGTTCTCGCGCGCGGAGTATCCGTGCATGCGAGGGGTCTCAGACTGCGCGGAGTCGCGTGTCGGCTCGCGGTAGCGCCGGCTCGCGTGTGGCCTTCCGCTTTGCTGAACAGCGTCGGCACTCCGGTCGCGATTATTTCGCAGCTCAATACCCTGCCTGCACGTGCCCCTGTCAACGCTTCGATAGCGCCCTCACGGGCCACTACGCATGACTCGGGGTCAGGATGGATCGCTACTCCTTTCCTGTGAGACTCTTGCATTCTCAACTCCGCGCCGGTTTATCCCGGCGCACTCAGCGGCCTCCTAGTCTAGGGGATTGACGTAGGCGTTGTTGCGACCTGGAGATGGAGCGATACATCGGGGATTCGCGGCGTGTCGGGGGACGATTCGCATCCTGGACACTGAACAGCAGGTCCTCGGTGACAGTCTGCGGAAACGCCAACGGGACTCGTACGCGCCGGGCCAGCTCGACGAGCGCGTGAATCACCCGCAGCTTGCATCCGTTGATCGTATCGGATATTTCCAAGCGCCCTCCCTTGTTCCAGGAGGCGTTAGCGCGCTCGATGAGATCGAGTTCTCCGATGATGCCCGCAACCAAATGCTGATTGTCCGCTGGCGTGATGTGAATAACCAGCTTCTGGAGCGCGACGCGGCAGTCCGCAAGCGATGCGAACATCGCTTCGCTATCGATTTGGGCGTGATAACGGGTGAAGACGGCCCGTCTGTAGCACGTCGAGAGCACTTCGCGGATTCTTGCTCGTGACGTCCCCACCGCGCCGCCTGACCCGGCGACCGCCGCAGGAGCGCCGAGCTTCTGCGCCAGCAGACGACACACTTCGGGCACGCTGGAGTTCCTGATGTCCAGGTAGCCAACTGACGGGGACAGCCCGGGCAAGTCTGTGCCGTCCAGCTTGAGCGGCAGGATATAGGCGCGCCGCTGCTGTAGCGCTCGCGACAGCGCGAATTGTCGCTCGTGATTGGTCCACGGCTTAGCGACGTAACTCTTCGAGATCAGCACGAGACAGTAGCGCGACTGCTTCTCGTAGATCTCCCCCAGCGCCGTAGTCAGATCCTCGCCAAGCAGTTTCGCCGGCTCGAAGCGGTCATAGTACACGCGGTAGCCCTTCCGCTTCAGGGCGGTGGCGATCTTCTCAGCCACCTTCCGATCTGCTCCCGCGTAGGACACCGCAAGGTCGTAGACCGGCGCGGCATCCTGGGCCTTACGGCGCGTAGACGGCATCGGCACCCTCACCGAATTGATCACTCTTTCTAGGTAGGCGCGGCAGCTTGAACCGCCGTCGCTGGTCGGCATAGTCCCGATTCTCAGGGCCGGCCACCGACTCCGCATAGTACTCGGCCTCACTCGCTTGCGCGTCCTGTAAGGTGCGAAAACCTTGGTTACGCCGCCAGGACGTACTCGCGAACCACACCGCCGAGGCGATCGCGACGCTGGACACTCTGTTCGCGGCGAACATTCTTGCGGAGTACAGGTTGTCACGCTCCTGTTCCTTGTTCAGCGGTGCTGTTCGTAAGAGGCGCCTGACCGCTCGAGACGTCACGGGCAGCGTCATCTGTACCCAATCCCCTCAATTCGGCTGAGATCCCGACAGCTGCGGTAGTACGGGACCTGTGCTCCGCAATTATTCACCGCGGCCGCCGGTACCTGGGCCTCCGCCGCGCGCATAGGACCGCGCGGTATGTGCAGCTACTATTATTCCTGCACGGATGACTCGTACCGCGCTCCTGCTCGTTCGTGATCTGCTCCACTTCGTGGCGCTGACCTGTTCCTCCCACCACCGCCTGGCAGCCGAAAACCTCTTCCTTCGCAAGCAACTGGCGTTCTATATCGCGAGAGAGGTCAGGCCGCGGCGCCTGAACGATGCCGCCAGAATCGCACTCGTCGTGCTCGCGCGGGCCATCGACTGGCGACCGCTCCTCGTCGTCGTGCGACCGGACACGCTCGTGCGATGGCACCGGCAGGGATCCCGCCTGTTCTGGCGTTGGAAGTCACGGCGTCCCGGCCGCCCCCGGATTCCGGTGTCCCTCCAGGACTTAATCGCGACATGGCGCGGGCCAACCGGACGTGGGGTGAGGAACGGATTGCCGCCGAGCTGCTGCTCAAGGTGGGCGTCGCCGTCTCGCCGCGGACCGTAAGGCGGTACATGCGCCGGCCAGTCTCGCCCCGACCGTGTTCATCTCCGCAGGCCTGGAGCACGTTTGTGGGGAACCACGCCCGCGAGACGCTGGCCTGCGATTTCTTCGTGGCGGCCACGGCCACGTTCCGGCTCGTGTACGTGTTCCTGGTGCTGGAGATCGGCACCCGTCGGATTCTGCATTGGAATGTTACGGAGCTTCCGACGGCCGAATGGACGGCGCAGCAGTTTCGAAGCGTCCTGACCGGCGACGAACCGTACCCGTTCGTGGTACACGATCGCGATGCCGTGTTCGCGGCCGCGGTAGACGACGCATTGAGGTCGATGCATCTTCGCGTATTGAAAACGCCCGCCCGCGTCCCGCAAGCGAACGCGTTTTGCGAACGACTGATCGGAACGGCGCGTCGCGAATGTCTCGACCATTTCATTCCGCTCCATGCGCGGCATCTTCGGAAGATCGTGGCCGAGTGGGTCCGTCACCACAATCGGGGTCGTCCACATGCGAGCCTCGGTCCCGGAATTCCGGAGCCGGTAGGGCTGACCGTGTCGCGGGCGATTGACCACCGACTGCCGCACGGCCATCGCGTCGTGGCGAAGCCCATTCTCGGCGGTCTCCATCACGAGTACCGGCTCGAGCCGATCGCGGCGTGATTCCTTGCGGAGTTCTCATTCGTACCGAATATTTGCGGAGTACAGCCTTGAGCACGCGGTTCTCTTCCCGCAGGAATTCAACGAGATCGCGCTGTTCCCGTTCGATCCAGCCGACCAAGGCGGCGATGATCAAAGGCAGCGGGAGCACGCACGGAGTTTACGCCAAAGCGGTGTGGATGGAGTTATCGAACATCACGAGGTAGGACTGGCGCAATCAGTAGACCACAGATCGTCCATGTGGCCGTTCTCTGGATTTGGGTCACTGCGCCTCGGCCTTCCAGGTGAACGCGTGCGTACCGAGACTGTCGTCGTGGAGTGGCCGAGGACCAGCGGCAGCACACACGGCGTCTATGCCAGAGCGGCGTGGATCGAGTTATCGGACGTTACGGGCAAGAGAGGTCCGCGCTGTGAAGACACTGGGCCCGCGGCGCACACGCGAAGCGACGGATTGACCCACCGCCTCGGCCGCGCTACGCTTCGGGCGAGGAGGCTCACATGGGCGCTCCTGTTTTCATCAGCTATAGCCACAAAGACCAGGCGCACGACAACTGGCGCGCGCGGTTGGAGGACTACCTCGCGCAAGCGAGACGGGAAGGCGGGCTGGATCCGTGGGACGATCAGCGGATCGAGGTGGGCTGCGACTGGCGTGCTGCGATCAGGCAGGCGCTGGAGGAGGCGCAGGCCGCGATCCTGCTCATGGGGCCAGGATTCCTGTCGTCGGCGTTCATCGCAGATCAGGAACTGCCCCCCTTGCTCATCGCGGCGCGCACGCGCGGTCTTCCCATCTTTCCACTCATCGTCCGCTACTGCGATTACGCCGGTTCGGTGCTGGAGTCCTTTCAACCTTTCAACCGGATTGAGCAGCCGCTCGAGAGCCTCCCGATGGTCGAGCAGAACCTCGTGCTGAACAATCTGAGCATTGCCGTGTCGAAAGCCGTGGAGCACCGGCAAGGTAGTCGCGGCGGAGGGCCCCGCGGCCTTCGCACGGCAATGACGCAGCTGCTCGAGCAAATGGACTTGTCTCGGGTGGCATTTGAGAGCCAGAACGCCCGGTGTGGCAGGCTCGTGATGAAGGTGACCGAGCGCCTGAACGTCACCGAAGACCTACAGTTCGAGCCTTTCCTGTTCCGGTTCCACGAACGGATGACTCCCGAGGAACAGTTTGCTTTTGCACAAATCCGAGCGGTGACGGATGGTCCCATCGCCGACTGCAACCGACGGATGCTCCAGCTGTTATTGGACAAGCCAGCGCTGCTGGACGAGGTCCCCGTGTTGACAGCGCTCCGCCAGCACCTCGTGTTTTGGTTGAGCAAATACGAACGCGTCTTCCGTGCAACACCGGCGATGGCGGTGTGCTATGTCGCCCGCGAAGATGGCGTGCCGTGGCCTTCTGAGGCGGCAGATGCGGTAAGGAACCGCTTAGCCGTCATCGACGGAGCTACTCCCGATTCACACCCTCGCGCGGGACGGCAGCCGCCCACGAGATAACAGGCACCGGTGCGGGTCTTCCCGGTACGCCTGCGCGGGAGGCCACAAGCCAGCACGATCGGCATCCGCGAGCATGTCGGCGGTCGGCTGCTCGTACGAGTGGCGGTGATCCCGATCAGATCTCCTCGGAACTCCAAAGTGGCCGGGGCGGCCAACATTGAGCTGGAGACGATTCGAACTGGCGACTCTCGTCGCAGGCGAAACGACTGGCGGCCGTGCCCATATACGCCCATTCCGCGCAGGCAAGCTCGCGTTGCAGGCCGGGTAGCAGAACGGGCGATACAGACGAGCGTGCGCGGGCTGATGAACCAGGTCGTACCGATCCACTGCGAATTGTCCGCCGCGGTAATGAGCAGCGGTCGAATTCAGAAAGGATTGGCCACTATCTTCGAACCAGAGCGCATTTAGGCGACCCTCAAACGATCGGGCATGACCGCTAGGTTCATCAGACCGGACGTAGGCTTGGAGCATGTAACAAAGGAGATGAGCCGACTTCTTTTCCCAGGACCAGCTTCTTCCCTCACACCGCGAGTAGATTATTCGCGGAGCTATCCCCACGGACATTCTGCACTTTTGCGCGCGAGTTGTCGTCTCGCCGGCAGACGCGCCCAGTCGTCCTCGTTGAGTTGAGCGCCGTGTGGGAATAGCCGGTGATCATTTCCATGCCGACTACGGCCCGTCCGCAGCAGCGCTACGACCACCGGCTTCGGAATATCGTCCAACGGACTGAGGACGTCACCATCGCCACCGATCTCGGAGTCCCTCGCTCGACGGCCCGTGGGTGGCTCGGCAAGACACCGAAGATCGTCGTGAGCCTGGACGTAACGGACTTGAGGGCATCGGAACTGCACCAAGAGGTCCTGGAGCTCCGGCGACGCGTGAAAAAGCTCACTGCCCTGTCCCCGTGGGAGGCCTATGGCGAATGGTGCACGGCCTTTGACCCTGTCCAACGACGAGCGTCAGGAATTGCTGCGGCTGCAGCGATCGTCGAGTGCCCCTGCCGGCGTCGTTCGACGGGCGCGAGCGGTGTTGTTGATGGCTGACGACGTGTCCGGTACCGAGGTCGCGCGACAGACTGGGTACACACCGGTGCAGGTCAGTCGCATTCGGCAGCGCTTCTGTGAAGAGCGACTCGCCGGCCTTGAGGACCGTGTGCGATCCGGCCGTCCGCCGTCCGTCACCGGCCGGACGACCGCCCGCGTCGTCGCGCTGACGTTGAAGCCGCCCCCGGCCGGTGTCACCCACTGGAGCACGCGCGATCTCGCCGAGCAGATCGGTGGTGTGTCGCACATGACGGTGCATCGGATTTGGCGCGCCCACGCGCTGCAGCCCCATCGGGTCGAAACGTTCAAGTTCAGCACCGACCCGGACGCTGAAGCGAAGATCTACGACGTCGTCGGGTTGTACCTGCAGCCCCCGACGAATGCGGTCGTGCTCAGCGTCGACGAGAAGACACAGATTCAGGCACTGAGTCGGACGCAGCCGCTGTTGCCGATGCGGCCGGGACTGGCGGAGCGCCGCACCCACGACTATCGCCGCAATGGGCTCACCAGCCTCTATGCGGCCTTCAACGTGAAGTCGGGCGAAGTGGTCGGGGCGTGTCACTCGCGCCATACGGCCGTTGAGTTTCTCGAATTTCTGCGGTTGCTTCATCGGCGCTATCCGCGCGGGGATCTCCACGTCATCCTGGACAACTCGTCGACTCACTCGGCACCGGCGATTCGCGACTGGGTGGCCGCCCATCCGCGGGTGCAGTTCCATTTCACGCCCACCGGCGCCTCGTGGCTCAACCTCGTCGAAGTTTGGTTCAGCATCCTCACGCGCAAATCGGTCCGCCGCGGCTCGTTCGATACCGTGCGCGCCCTTGTCACGCACATCCGTCGCTACATTGAGACGTGGAACGATCATCCACAACCGTTTGTCTGGACGAAAGAACCGGCGGACCTCATTAAGAAGGTCGTCCGACGACGCTCTTAACATGACTTCAGGTACGCGGTACTAGTGATCGGATTGGCGAGAATGTGATCCGGTTGGCCTACGTTCCTGCTTAATCGAGCGCGGGTGCTCTACTCGCTTCTCAGGGCGATCGCCGGATCGACCCGCGTCGCGTGCACGGCGGGGATAGCGCATGCGGCGATTGCGACGACCACGAGCGTGGCGACCGCAAGAAGCGAGGAGATGTCGAACCTACCCACGCCGTAGGCAAGCCCCGCCAGCAGCCGCGCCAGTCCTGTGGTGGCCGCCAGACCAATCGCCGCACCTATCGCGACTCGCCAGGCGCCGTCGCGCAGGACGCGCCTCACGATTTCGCTGCGGCTCGCCCCGAGCGCGAGACGAATGCCGAACTCGCGCGTCCGCTGCGCCACGAGATATGACATGACCCCGTAGAGGCCGACGACCGACAGCACCAGCGCGGTCGCCGCAAATACACTGAGCAACCAGCTCGTGAAACGGGACGCCGATGACTGCTGCGCAACCAGATCCGCCAGCGTGCGCGCGTTGAACGTCAGGATCGCTGCATTCACATCGCGGATCGCCGCGCGAACCGCCGGCGCGAGCGAGGACGGCTCCACGCGAGTACGGACCACGATGCCCTGCGTGGCGCGGTCGATGTAGGGCAGGTACAGATCGGGATCGCGCGTCGGATTCTCCGGCAGCCCCCGATACTTCACCTCGTCGACGACGCCAACGATCGTCAGCCATGGATTCTGGCTGCCGGGTGCGCCGAACTTGATGCGCTTACCGATCGGATCCTGATTCGGCCAGAACCGGCGCGTGACGTTGTGGCTGACGATGACCGCCGGGCTGTCCGGCCTCTCTTCGCTTGGCAGAAACGTCCGGCCCGCCTCGAGTCGGATTCGCAGTGCCGCGAAGAACTCCGGCGTGACCCGATGAATGTACGCGCGCGGCATCGTCTCGGCGTCGACCGTCGCGTCCCCTTCGGCGGAATAGAAGATCGCCGACGACGCGCCGAACGGAAGGTCGCTGGCGAGGCTCGCCACCTCGACGCCGGGAACGGCACGAACGCGATCGAGCAAATCGGCATGCGAGGTGACGAACGGCACCGGCGCCGCAGCCGCCGCGCCCGGCGGGGCCGGAGGCGCCGTCTGGCGGGGAACTGTCGCGTTCACCAGGAGCACGTTCGCGGTCTCGAATCCCGGGTCGATCGCCGCGAGCTTCTGAATCGAACGGATCATCAGCCCCGCGCCGGCCAGCAGCACGACGGCCAGCGCGACCTCCACAATGACGAGCGCGCTGCGCAGACGCTGCGAGCGCATGCCGCTCGAGCCACCTCGCGCGGACGTTTTGAGCGCATCGCCCACCCGGGGTAATCGTGCGTGCGTCATCGGCGCGATACCGAGCGTGACGCCGCTGAGCAGCGCGATCACGGTGCCAAACGCCAGCACGCTCAGACTCAACTGCGGCCGCACGAACGTCGGGAAGGCCACGGGACTGGCGGCGATGAGCGACGGCAGTGAGATCTGCGCGATCGCCATGCCCGCCAGCGCGCCGAGCATCGCCAGCACGCAGCTTTCCGTGACGAGTTGCCGCAGCAGACGACCCGGGCCGGCGCCCAGCGCCGTACGCACCGCGATTTCGCGCTGCCGGGCGTCGGACCGGCCGATCAACAGACCCGCGACGTTCGCGCAGGCAATCAGCAGTACTAGGGTGACGGCCGCCATCAGCGCGACGACGATGGGTCGGAGCTGCAGCAGCACTTGATCTGCCAACGGACTGACCTCGACACCACGCTTGTCGTTGGTCTGCGGGTATGCCGCAGCCAGCTGGCGCGAGATCGTGTCGAGTTCGGCGCGCGCCTCGGCGAGCGTCGCGCTCGGCTTGAGGCGCGCGAGCGTCTGAAACCCGCGGCTGCCGCGGTTGTCAAACGGTGTGCCGCTCATGGCGAACGGAATCCAGAGTTGCGCCGTGTCGGACACGCCGGTAAAGCCCGCCGGCATGATGCCGACGACCGTGAACGTTCGCGAGTTGAGCTGGATCGTCCGATTCACGATCGAGGGATCGGCGCCGAAGCGACGGCGCCAGAGTCCGTCGCCGAGGATGACGACGGCGTCGCGGTTGGGCACCGCGTCTTCTTCCGGCCTGAACCCGCGGCCGCGCGTCGGCGACACACCAAGGAGCGCGAAGTATGGCGGCGAGACCGCCTCGCTTGGGATGCGCTCGGGTTCGTCGACGCCCTGGAGGGTCGTGTACAACGCCGTATACGCGGCCATCTCGTCGAAAGTCGTCGCCCGCGCGCGCCAGTCGACGTGGTCGGGATAGGAATTCCCCCGCCGCTCCACACCGGCGGCGCGCTGGACGTTGCCGATCAGCAGGACGAGACGGTCGGCCTGCGGGTACGGCAGACCGCGCAGGAGCATCGTGTCGACCAGGCTGAACATGGCCGTTGTCGCGCCGATCCCGATCGCGAGAACCAGCACGGCGACCAGCGCGAACGCCGGCGCGCGACGGAGGGTGCGTAGCGCGTAGCGCAGATCCTGCAGCACGCTCTCGAACGAAGGAAACCTCCACATGTCCCGGGTCTGCTCCTTGAGTGCACTGACATTGCCGAACTGTCGTGCGGCGGTCCGCCGCGCGATCTCGGGAGCGAGGCCATCACGTTCGTGCTCCGCCTGACGCATCGCGAGGTGGAACGCGATCTCGTCGTCGATGTCGCGGGCGCGGCGGCCGGGACGCATCAACGTCAGCAGCCGATTCCACCAACTGATCGCCTGATGGAGGCGCTTCATGACGGCCTGATCAAGCGCGCTGCATCACGCGCGTGACGGCGGACGCGACGCGATTCCAGTACGCGGCTTCCTCTTCGAGCGCGCGCCTGCCCAGCGCGCTGAGCCGGTAGAACTTCGCGCGTCGGTTGTTGTCCGAGGCGCCCCACTTCGAGCGCACCCAGCCGCGAACCTCGAGTCGATGGAGCGCCGGATAGAGCGCGCCTTCCACGACACCCAGCACGTCGTCGGACGCCTGTTGAATGGCGGACACGATGCCATAGCCATGCATTTCGCCGCGACTCAGCACTTTGAGAATCAACATGTCGAGCGTGCCAGGCAGCAGCTCGCGGGTTTCCTGCGCTCCCATAAACGATTTAGGGATGATACTGCAGCCGGTCGGCCTGTCAAAGAGGCCATTCGCGCGTTGGCCTTGCCGCCTTCGCGTACGGCTTCAAGTATTCGACGATCAGACGTGCGGCTGGAGCCGATCGAGATCCCTTCGACCCGGAAGTGGTCCATACAGTCGGTGTGGCTCGCCAGCATGGACAACTTCGCAACTGGCTCATCTGTAGTGCGGTATAAGTCGCGGCTATTTCCGTTCGCCTCCGGACGCTCCTATCCCGACATCGAACAATCGCAGCGACGCGCCTGTGCATAACTCGTTGTCGCGACATGGGTAGACCGGGCATGCGATATGCGCTAACCGCCCCGATCACGCTGGGCGGCGCGGCGCCCAGCTACGACGCCGAGTTCAAAAGCGGTTGTCGCGCCCGCGATGCGCCGAATCGCAGCCGCTCGCCGACTGGCCACGCGGAGGAGTTGCCAGATGCTCATCGACCTTCGTCACCTGTTGCGAAACCTCCGCCGTTCGCCGGCCAGCGCGGCAGCCGCAGTCGTGACGTTGTCGTTGACGCTCGGCGCCGGCGCCTCGATCTTCGCCGTCGTCGATACCGTTCTGCTCACGCCGCCGCCGTTCAGCGACCCAGATGCGCTGTTCAGACTCGGCGAGGTCCTGCCCGGCGGCGACACGTCAACGTCCCGCTCGGTGCGATATGCAACCGTCGAGGCCTGGCGTGATCGGGCGGGAACGCTGGCCGGCATCGAAGCGGCGGATGGCACACACCTGACCCTTACCGAACCCGGTCCGGCCGACAGCGTGCACGTAACTGACGTCACGCCGGGATACCTGGCGCTCCTTGGCGCCGCGACCGCGCACGGCCGGATGTTTGAGGCCGGTGACCTGAGCCAACCGGTCGTTATCCTCACTCACACGTTGTGGCGCACGAAGCTCGCCGGCGATCCCGCGGCCGTCGGGCGGCAGATCGTGCTCAGCGGCCGACCGTATACGGTCGTCGGCATATTGCCGGAACGCTTCGTTTTTCCGCTCGACGAGGTTGATATCTTCAGGTCGCTGCAGCTACCGCCCGCCGATCCCGCGGACCCGGAGGCCCGCGCAGGTGTCCGTGTCGGGGTGTTGGCGCGCCTCGCAAGGAACGTCTCGCCGAAGGACTTGACAGCCGTGCTCGACGAAGTCAGCCAACGATCCCCGACGCCGGCGCAGGTAGTCGCGACTCCGCTGGCCGTGGTGTTGGCGCGCGGCGCCACGAGAACGCTCGCCCTGCTCGCGGGGGCAGCCGCGCTCGCATTGCTCATCGCGTTTGCCAATCTCGCAGGGTTGCTGCTCGTGCGGTCAATCGATCGGCGGCGGGAGCTGGCGGTGAGGACCGCACTGGGCGCCCGCCCGCTCGAAATCGCGCGGCAGTTGGTGCTGGAGGCAGAGACGCTCGTCGCCATAGGCGTGGGTGGTGGCGTGCTTCTCGCAATGTGGTTGACTCCAGCCGTGGGGCGTCTTGCGCTCGAACAATTCGGCGGTGCGGCTCGGGGCGAGGTGGCGGTGAGCTGGCGCGTGATTGCGGCCGTGGCAATGGTCGCGGCCGCCTGTGCCGGGCTCTGTGGAGTGCTGCCGGCGCTTGTTTCGACGCGAGGCAATGTCGTCGACGTGTTGCGTCGCGGTGCCACGTCAGCTCCGCGTGAGCTTGGCCTGCGCCGCCTGTTCGTCACCGGCGTGATTGCGCTCGCATGCGTGCTGCTCGTCTCCCTCTCACTGGTGGGCCGCAGCCTGCGCACTGTGCTCGACGTCAACCCCGGATTCGACGCGCGCGGCGTTCTGACATCCGGCATTTCGGTCTCTTCGGCGACGAAGTACCCCACCACGGAGCGGGTGGCGGCCTTTTTCTCGGCATTCCAGCGTGCGCTGGAGGAACGGCTGGGACCCGGCACGGTTTCAATGATCAACGAACTGCCCTTGACACACGACCGGGGCCGCGGGCTGTTCCGCATACAGGCGACCGATCCTCCGGTTGAAATGGTGCGGCGTGAAGTTGGGCCGTCTTACTTCGACGTGATGCGGATCCCAATCATCGCCGGCCGTGCGTTCGACGCGCGCGATGACGTCGCGGCTCCGTTCTGCGTCGTCGTGAGTCAATCACTGGCGGCGCGATGGTTCCCCGGCGAGTCACCGATCGGGCGCCAGATCAGGTTGGGACCAGCCGCGCGTCCGGCGGAAATCATCGGGGTCGTCGGAGACGTCAAGCACCGGTCACTGGAGGACGAAGCGTTCTGGCCAACCGTGTACTTCTCTGCCTGGCGCTCGCCCTCGCGTCCGATGACGCTTGTCATCCGGAGTCAACGCTCGTACGCCGAGGTGCTCGCCGTCGTCCGGGAAGAAAAGGCGCAGCTCGACGCTGAGATGCCCGTGGTGCGTGCCCTGCGATCCATGGAGGACGTGGCGGCCGCCTCGCCAGGCCTGCCCGTCCGGCGTGCGCTGACGGCGACGTTCACGGGATTTACGGTGCTGGCGATCGTGCTCGCCGGCATCGGGCTGTTTGGTGTCGTCGCGCACGACGTTGCAGCTCGGCGCGCGGAGCTGGCGCTTCGCATCGCATTGGGTGCCGATCCGCTGCGCATTTTCATGCGCACGCTAGGACAGGGCGCGTGGATGGTCGGAGTGGGCCTGGTGGTGGGTGCCGTTTTGTCGATCTGGGCGGCGCGCTCACTCAGCAGCATCGTGTTCGCGACGGGCCGCTTCGATCCGCTCAACGTCGCCGCGGCCGCAGCCGTACTGATGGTTGTGGGTGCCGCGGCTGTACTGCCTGCGGCACGGCGCGCCGCGCGCACCGACCCGCTCAGTGCCCTCCGCAGCGAATAACCTGCGCGAGCAAACAGCGGGGCCCTCTAGGCGGCGTGACGACATTGTTGGCCGCTGTGACCGTCTGCGTTACGACTGCGACAATATGAGCGGCCCGCTGCCGATGCTGAACAGGCCAACCTGTGCTCCGCAAAAACTCCGGTCGGAGGAAGGCGCCCTATCTATTGATGCCTGGGGTCCCCCTCAGTGTTTGCCGTGTCATTGAGAACGTCCGTAGCTCAGCTTGAACGGTTCAGGTATAGCATCGACGGCGTCAAGCAGGCGGTATGACGCGGCCGTTCTGAAAACAACGTTCCTCATGATCGACCAAGCCAAATCGCACCCGTCGGCCAACCAGCACTTGGACCAGCTGAGCTGTTCCATCTCAGCCAACTCGACGGCGGCAGTGCTTGACCTGGCTTCCAGGGAGGCCAAGCAGCGGAAACCGGCCAACTTTTCGGTCGGAGGAGTTTTTGCGGATCACACCCTGTAGACCCGGCGCAAGTCCAAGGCCCGTGCGATTGCCTTTATAGAACGTGTGGAGCAGATCGGCAGTGCCGAGAAGGTTGAACGCCCAGACCAGGATGAGGCCGAGCGGGCTCCGAAGCGTTGCGAAGGCAAGGACCGCCAGGATCGCGGTTGCGAGGTCGCCGTACGCGGCGGGCCCTGCGAATGCCATTGGCAACTCAGGGGAGACAACGCCGGGGACCAGGAACGCCAAGCCAACGAAACGGAAGCTGTGCAAGAGGAGGATGGGCCGAAGGGCATTCGCTCGCGGTTGGCTGCGGAGGGCTGGCCAGACGTAATGGTACGTGACAATCCCCCAGACAACAAAGCTGAACGCGACACTGATTCCAAACACCGCTTGGGGAGGCATACTCGGATCTCCCGGAATGCGCGATCACGCATACGGCGAACTCGCGCGGCGGCAATTCGCCAGGTCCCGGCGCCTCATTGAGTTCTGTCGAGCGAGAACGTACGCCGCACTCCCTGCTCGTACATTCCTGCAGGCAGAAATCGCCGCAAACGGGCGACGGACTTCGCTTGAGGACCAATCAGGTACCGCAGCCGCGGCGTCTTGCTGGAGACAATCTCGAGCAACGTTTCGGCTACCAGCTCAGGGCCGGGCCCGCCCTCTTCAGCAGCCCGAATGGCCTTGAAAGCCCGTTGTCGCCACGGGTCGTACTCGGCAATCCGATTAGCCCCGCTTTGCCGGTTGTTCATCATGGGTGTTTTGAGAAAGCCGGCCTCTGTCAGCGACACGTGGATTTTGAACGGCTTCAGCTCATGGCGTAAGGCTTCTGTGTACCCTTCCAAGGCGAATTTGGTGACGGAATACATGCCCAGGAACGGAATCGGCGATAGACCGGAGAGCGAACCGACGTTGATAATCTGCCCACCCTTCTGCCGACGCATCAACGGCAGTACCGCATTGACCATCCTGACGACGCCGAAGAAATTGGTTTCGAACTGGGCCCTGGCTTCCTCCGATGAGAGTTCTTCCAACGCACCGGCCAGCTCATAACCGGCATTGTTGATCAGCACGTCAAGGCGGCCGGCTTGACGGGAAACGGCTTCGACGGTAGCCCGCACCGAGTCATCCATGCGCACATCTAGAGGCAGCATCTCCACACCAGAGATGGGTTCGGCGCTGGCCGGATTGCGGCTGGTTCCAAACACCTGGCAGCCGCTTCGAGAAAGCAATCCAGCGGTGGCTTGCCCAACGCCAGACGACGCGCCCGTGATTAGCACTACCCTCTGATCAGCCATTTCAGACCTCCGACGCGTCGACGATTCCTTCGTTGCGCCGGGTGTATTTCAGTGACACGGCTCCGAGATCCAGAGCCTTGGCGTCGACCAGTTTCAGGTCCATCGCCGCGCCCATGTCGCGAAAAAGAGGCCGACCGCTTCCCAGCACGATGGGACAGACCACCAGTCGATACTCGTCGATCAGCCCCTCGCTGACGAGAGATTGCGCGAGCGAGATGCTGCCCCAGACCACAATGTCCTTGCCGGATTGGCCTTTTAGCTTCGCCACTTCTTCAACCGCGCTGGTCTTGACGATCCTGCCTTCGTCCCACGTGCCCCATGGAGCGCGGTCGAGTGTCTGCGAGAAGACGATTTTCGGCTTCGCGTTCAACTTGTCGGCGAACGGTTTTTCTTTACCCTCCGTCACATTCGGCCAATGACTCGCAAACATGCGGTAGGTCACTCTTCCGAGCAGAATCGTGTCGATGGTGTCGAGGAACGCGAACTGGTCGTCGCCGAAACTCCGATCGCCCCGCGTGGAAGCGGGAATGAAATCGACGCTGTCATCTGGGCCAGCGGCCAGGCCGTTGAGCGTGACGAATTCTTGCAGGATCACTTTCCTCACGGAATCCTCCAGTCGCTTTTCACTACCCCACCAGTCGCAACAATGTCGTTGACACGGTCCTACCGATGCGACGGCCAGCCGGTCCGAGCATGCATGGACGCGCCGGACTCACGATTGACCGAAGGAGTGAACGGACGCCTAACGTGCCGGGCCAAGAGAGCGTCTGCCGCACAAGAAGGAGAAGGAACCATCTCCCACACTCCGACTGGCGTATTCAGACCTTGAAGGGGAGGCTTGTTTACGTCGGCCATCGTTGTCCTCTCGAAACTCACTCTGGGATGCTGTTTGAAGATGGTCGACGAGCTGCCCACGTCCCGCCAAGCAGTTGCCATAAAGACACCACGTGAAGCGTGAACGCAAGCGGGACCAGGAATGCCGGCACCAGCACAAGCGGAAAATGCGTCGCCAGCTCTGACGTCGGCGCTGTCTGGAAGATTTGCAAGGGCCCCGGGCTGGTCATGATCCCCAGTCCCACTGCAACCACCAGATCGGCCATGCCAAAGAGATTGAAAATGATGGCTCGCCGTCTACCGTAAGGGGTCTGGACGTGCCGCGCGATCCACGGCGCCGTCGCGCCAACGATCACGTCGCCGATTCCCGCAGGTAGTGCCCACAGCGCCGGCATCTGTTCGTTTGCCATGAGCACGAGGAAGACCACGCCCACGAGCCGCCAGAGGTTGAGAAGGATCAAGTTCTTTTGATTTGTGAGAAGGCGACGCAATGATGGAGCTGCGACGAGGCACACCGCCAGGACGAGGAGCACCAGAACGAGAGCGAACCCAATCGGTGGCGCACTGTACGGATCGGGTGGCTGGAAGACTCCGCGCCGCGCGAGCATCGTCGCGACGGTGGCCCAGGCGGCCAACACGACTCCGCTGAGGAGCGCGATCCATGACTGATGGCTGGAGGTCCTCTCCCGCCACAACACGAGGAAGATCGCGATGACCACCGCCGTCGTTAGCCCCAGGATGAGCGCTGCCAGGAGTTCTGTGGACATGATCGCTCTCGGCTGGTAGATGACGTACGTCATCCTATCAAACGCAAAAAAACTCACTGCTCGGCGGCCGCGAGAAAAAACCGTCTCGCGCCCTCGAGAATCCTTTGGCGATCCTGCTCGTCCGTGAACGCTCGCGCCACGGCCAACGTGCCGGCCATACCCGAGAACAGCGCAATTGTTTTCGCGCGCCGTTCCTCCTCGGTCTTGGCGGGGACGTAGTGTGCCATCCGGCTGATATGGGCTCTCAGCGCCTGCTGGAATGGTCCGCGTGCGCCGCGCGGTCGTCGGGCCACTTCGGACGCGAGCGCAGCCACGGGGCAACCGCCGGCGACATCGTCGCAGTGCTGAATATCGAGGTATGCGTCGATGAGTGCCTTCAGTTCGCCGCTGGGCGCCGCGCCCTCGATCGCTCGAATGACGCGATCGCCGACTTCTTGAAGGCTGTGCTCGAATGCTTCCGCAAACAGCCCCTCTTTGCTGTCGAAGTGACGATAGAAGCCACCGTGCGTCAGACGGAGATCGCGCATGAGATCCCCGATGCCGGCACCCTCACTGCCGCGTCTGCGGAATCGGCGGGCCGCGGCGCGGACGATGCGCTCGCGCGTCTGCTGCTTGTGATCCGCGGGGTAGCGCATAGCTAACTTAAGATGATATACATCATCTCACGGTGGCGTTGCAAGTAGGGTCATACTTCGACCAGTCGCATTTGTCGGCGCGTCGCCCAAGAATCATCGATGAAGCGGTTGAACCTCGGTCTCGGCGCGCAAGACGTCGGCCGTGCCGTCGTCTGCGGGTGACGCCAGCGACGCGCCAGCGCTAACGCGTCCGGCGCCATGTCTTTCCTCGTTCGTCCGCAAGGAGCCTCGCAGTCCTGGTATCAGTTTCCAGTTGCCGGCAGGCGATCCGTTTCAGTGTGCCGAGGCCCTTCTGGTTGGTCTCGTGGGGCCGTCGCGGATGTGGCGGTCCCGCAGACTCGTCGTGTCTGGTCCCCCATGAGCTGTAATCAGCGGCGAGACGACCCAATGATTTCGTTTGACTGCCATCCTAAGTGTTGGTTAGACTGATACTCAAATGAAATCAGGTCGCCGACAAGCCTACTCGATGGTCGCCCGTGCTGACGCCATGGCCGCCAGCCGCGACCGCATCGCCCACGCCATGCTGCAGCTTGCGCTCGAGCAGGCGTACGAAGACATCACGCTCGCCGCTATTGCGCAAGCAGCGGATGTCTCGCACCAGACGGTGCTCAACCACTTCGACTCGAAAGAAGGGGTGGCCGCCGCCGCCGCCGAACTCTTGGCACAGCAGACTGGAGAGGCGCGTGCGAAGGCCCGGCCCGGCGATGTCAAGGGCGCGATTGGCGTGCTCGTTGGCGAGTACGAGCGGATCGGCGACGCCAACGTCCGATGGGCGATGTCCTCAGAACGGCTTGGCTCGCTGGCGCCGCTGCTCGACAAGGCACGCGCGGGTCATCAGGCGTGGCTCGAGCGCGTCTTCTCCGACTCCTTGCCCACGGCGCCGGCTGCGCGGCGCCGTGCCATCCATGCGCTTCATGTGTCGACCGATGTGTACACCTGGAAACTCCTGCGTCGCGATCTGAAGTTGAGCCGCACGGAGGTGGAAACGATCATGGTCGACCTGGTCAGCGGCATTCTCAA
>JBMDXQ010000143.1:0-2150 GCA_048594975.1 Vicinamibacterales bacterium
CTCCGAGATCGGAGAACACCTCCATCGCACGCTGCTGGAGAACGTGCGCCTTCGGGAGGGCGGAGGTCGTCGGGAGGCTGCTCACGAGGAGGTGCTGGACTCCGAAGGTGGACATCAGCATCGACGCTGTGAGACCGGCACCCCCTCCGCCGACGATCAGTACGGGCACGCGGACGTCTGCAGGCGTAGCGGACATGGCTGCTCCTCGGGGCATGCGTCAGGGTGTGGGAACGCCGGTAGCCGGCGCGGGGACGGCATCGGATGCCTGTAGCTCGCCGGGTTCCACGTCGCCGCCCGATGAGCAGCGACGTCGCACCTTGCTTCTGTAGGGAACGTTCCATATATTAGCATGACGTGGTTGAGTGTCAAGGGTGCGGTCAGAGCGGGGCTGGCGGCGAAAGGCCCGGCGCACGGGCTGGTCTAGGGTCGAACTCATGGCCGGTAGACCGCCGCGACTGACACGACGTCAGGAGCAGGGCGAGCAATCGCGCGCCGAGATCCTCGACGCCGCGGCGAGAATCATGGCGGCCAAGGGCTTCGACGGTGCAAGCATCTCGAGCATCTCGAAGGAGTCCGGCCTTCCCGCGAGTTCCATCTACTGGCACTTCTCGTCCAAGGAAGGCGTCCTTGCCGCGGTGATGGAGCGTGGAGCCCAGCGCTTCTTCGAGGAGCTCGACGCCGGCGATGTGCCGAGGAACGCGTCCCCGGCGGAACACCTGAGGGCCCAGTTTCGCGCCGCCGCCGGCGCCATCCGCCGCGACCCTGGCTTCCTCAGACTGTTCATCCTGCTACTGCTGTCCGGGCGGAACGACCAGACGGTGCGCCGGGTGCGTCAGGCCGGGCGCGAGCGAGTGCACCGATCCCTGCTCCGGGCCTTCGACGAGCGGGGGGCCATCATCGCCGAGGCGGTCGCCGACGAGTTGGCCGACGTCGGCCTCGCCATGTTCGACGGGGCGTTTCTCGCGGTGCAGAACGACCAAGGTCTCGACTACGAGCCCCTGCTCATGGATATGGCTGACGCACTCGCGGCCCTGGGCGAGACGGCAGCCGCGCGTCACGGAAGAACCGAGATAGCCGTGACCCGCTCGCGGCGGCGGATCGTCAGCCGCTGACCCGCCCGTAGTGCCAGCAAGGCAAGGATGGGACGGTGCCGAGTATCCGTCATGGTCACGACGTCGCTGGCGTTCAGCACGACCGGGTCTCTGATGGCCTACCCCATGTCCGTCCGCAACAGCCTCATGTGATCGGTCGCGAGGACGCCCACGACCTCGCCGAGCAGATCCTGCGGATGCCCGGCATGGACCCGGGTTCGGCCCAGGAGGTCGCCCACCGCCCCCTGCCTCCCACCCTCGCTGCCACGAGACCATGAGCCGGACGTTCAGGTCATCCCCCAGAAGACGCGGCTGATCTGCGTTGCAGGAGTCCGGTTCGCCGGCTTGTCACCACGCAAGGACGGGTTCTTGGCTCACTTCTCCTTGCACCGACGGCTGGACAGCCGTCGGATTGTCAGAACCGCGGACTACGGACCGAGGTGGCGGAGTCACTCCTCCTCGTGCAATCGCACGCCGACCTGAACGACGAGCTCGAGGCGTGGCTACAAGAAGCACACGACACTGTGGGACTGCAGAGTGCCCGGCTGGGCACGTGAGCCGACGAGTCCGGCCTGCCCGGCCCGGACCAGGTTGCGCTGTCAGCGACGTGGTGAGGGGTCCGACCATCGGACCACGCCGACCACGCGCGGCCGGCCTCTGGGATCGTGTGCGCATGCCCGGGGACAGCAGGCGGCTGCCGCGCTCGGCGCGGCCGGACACCGTCGCCGTACGAGGCGGCCTGGCCAGGTCCGACATCGACGAGACGTCCGAGGCGATCTTCCTGACGTCCGGATACGTGTACGGGTCGGCGGCCGAAGCCGAGGCGTCCTTCGCCGGTGAGCTGGACCACTACGTCTACTCGCGCTTCACCAACCCGACGGTCCGGATGTTCGAGGAGCGCCTACGGCTGCTCGAGGGCGCACCAGCCTGCACGGCGACGGCGAGCGGGATGGCGGCGGTGTTCAACGCGTTCGCGGCGCTCCTGGAGTCCGGGAACCGCGTCGTGGCCAGCCGGGCGCTCTTCGGCTCGTGCTTCATCATCCTGGACGAGATCCTGCC
>JBMDXQ010000144.1:0-72175 GCA_048594975.1 Vicinamibacterales bacterium
TGAAGCGTGATGGTCGATGTTGAGGATCCGGCCGCGGCTGTATCCCGCCTGGATTTCCGTCCAGCTCTCCGCACCGTTGACCGCACAGTCGCACGCGTAAATCGTGGCTGAACCGAGCGTCTCCAGGTAGTCGGGATCGAACTTGCCAGTGCGTGGGAGCAGCCTAATTTCGGGGCTCATGTTCATATCGATACTGTAACGCGCGCAGGAGTCTTTCGGCTGCCGCGGCCCCTCCGGGAACAAACGCACGCTCCTGTATTCAATTGCGGTATAAAGCACGAGTGCCGCGGATGCTCCCGAGCATCCTGACGCCGACGCACCGGAGTAGGAGCGCAAGGTGTTCGCCGCTTTCGAGCATCACCTTCCCGCAGCTGGACGTCTTTCACTCGCGCCGGATCGCGCCTCCGCGCCAGAATTCCAGTCCGCTGGAGCGCGAGCTCGATTTCTGGTCATCGACCCGGCTCGCCCGCTGCTCGGGCTGGGAGGTGAAGGGTGGCGTCAAAGTCGGCCGCCACGAGGGCTGGTATTCGGCTGCAACCCGCTCGGTCGGGGTGACTAGTACGACTTTGTCACTTCATGGGATTTCCGAGGGAGATCCCAAGTGATCTGAATTGAGGACATTGTACAAATTCGCGAAGTTCGGTACGCTGAGCGCTGGTGCTCGATCAGCAGGCATGGCCTCGCGTGCGCCGGCTGCTGCGGTATCTCGAGCAGTTTAAGGGCTGCTTCAGTTCCCGCTTGCAGCACACGTCCCTGCGCCGGTATCTGCAGGGGCTGCTGGGCGACAGCGCGCGCAAATCGATGCAGGCCATGCTGACGCGGGTCACCGATCCGGGACACTATCAAACCTTCCAGCATTTCATCACGCACGCTACGTGGGATTGGCAGCCCGTGTGGAGCCGGGTGCTGGAGTTGCTGCCGGTGCGCGACGGGATGCTCGTGATCGACGACACGAGCTTTCCGAAACAGGGCAAGCGCTCGGTCGGCGTGGCGCGGCAGTATTGCGGGGCGCTGGGCAAGATCGCCAATTGCCAAGTGGCCACGACCGCATTGTTGTGGGTCAAGGGGCGGGCCTGGATGCTGGGCGCCGCCCTGTACCTGCCGAAGGAGTGGACGCGCGATCGCGCGCGGTGCGCCCGCGTCGGGATTCCGCCGACCATCCGCTTTCAAGAGAAGTGGCGCTTGGCGCTGACGTTGGTGAGCCGCGCGCGGGCAGCGGGGTTGACCGTCACGGCGGTGCTCGCCGATGCGGCCTACGGCGACGTGATAGTGTTTCGCGAAGTGTTGCATCGGCTAAACCTGCCGTATGCCCTGGGCATTTCGTCGCATCTGACTGTGTTTCTGGGCACGCCCCGTGTGGCGGCCCCGGTCGCCACGACGCGCCCCGGCCGTCCGCCCACGCGCGTGCGGTTGATCGAGCCTGTGCAGTCGATCGCGGTCAGCACCCTGGCGGCCACGCTGCCTGCCCGGGCGTGGCGCCGCATCACGTGGCAGAACGAGCACCAAGCGACGTGCTGGTGCGCCGAATTCGCCGCCGTCCGCGTCACGCCCGCCCACGGCTGGCGGCAGCGTCGGCTCGCGCCGAAAATCTGGCTGCTCGTCCAGCGTCCGGTGGGCAGCACCAAAGTCGCCAACTATTTCTTCATTCATTAGCCGGCCACCACCGCGTTGAAGCGACTCGTCTGGATCGCGCACCAACGCTGGGCGATCGAGCAACAGTACCAACAGCTCAAAGACGAACTCGGCCTCGACCACTTCGAGAGGCGAACGTATCCGGGCTGGAATCGCCACGTGGTTCTGACAGCCGTCGCCTATACGTTTCTCCAGCAGGAGCGCCGACACACGCGCGGCCAGCCGCTCACGTTTCCGGTGGTGCGGGCACTGGTCTGCGAAATCTTCACGGCCTTGTACTTCGCCGCGCATCCGAAGCAGTTGGATTACATCATTCAGCTCCGCCGCCACCTACCGCTGCGGATCTGACAAAGTCGTACTAGAAGCCATCTCATAAATGACCGGCGGCCTAAACGCCGACGTCGCCAGATAGGTCGACACTGGGCGACTACTCGGTAGTGATCTATGCCCAACACAGGACTGACAGAAGTTCGATCGCGTGTGCGCCGACCTTCCCGCCTCCGGCGGCTCCGCAGTCGTCACGCGGCGACCTGAATCTCCTTCCAGTCGCTAGTGAACGTCCTCTGGTGATCAACATCGCCGAGGATTGCGACCACACGCAGTCGATATGTACCAGGCGGCAGCGGATGACGATGCACTTGATCGAGGAAGGGTTGATCCGTCAGGTATGTCCCTGCACGAAGCGTGGCGATGGCGGGCTCGGTCCAAAACGGATGATCGGGCACGAACCGACGGTCGAGCCAGAACTTCGATGTCGTGCTGATCTCCGTGAAGGCGGGAACGGCATATGGCTGGCCAGGCCGCAGAGCGCTGAGCTCGTGAGCGAGGTAATCGGTACCTTCTCCCATGCATGCCTGCGTGCGCCGTGGCGTCGGTTCGCCCACGTCCAGATCCAGGTAGACCCGCCCGCGCTGATTGCGTGTTCCGCCAATCCGGAAGACCGCGTGATGCAAACGCTGGAATCCTGGCCGCGTCTCGTTCACTGCCGGCGCGTGCCATTCGATCTGACCATCCAAGACAGGTTCCAGGCGCGCTTGTTCCTTCGCGTGCTCAAGGTCCGCCGCGGCTTTGGCCTCCGCTCTCTGTTTCATCGCCTTGAGATCTTCGACCGTATAGGCTGGCCAGTCCTGATCAACAAGTGGCGCGTGCGCGGCACAGAGCCAGATCCCGTTGTCGTAGTGGCGCCGTTGGCTGGACGTCATGTTAGGGTCGAACCGTGGCCCTCCAGGTGCCGCTGCGCAGATGTGCGCGGCGACACCCGTGGTGATCGACTTGGCACCGGCGCTGTAAGGTGCCGCCGTGGGCGCGCCGCACTTCGAGCAGTGATAGTTAACGCTACGCGCCAGATGATGGCGCGTCGCCTCGGAGAAATCATGGCGCGAGTTACAGGGCATCACGCCTGGTGTCTCAATAGTCTGTCAGTCGATCGGCATCTCAAACGTCTGCGGCACTCGAATGCTCGCCGCCCTCTTCTCCCAGTACCCGTTCATGTTCTTGGTTGGAACATCTCCTGGAGCAAACCAGACTGGAGTACATTTCCTTCTTGAACAGAGCTTCGTCGCCCAGATCGGTGGCCATGATCCGCGGGACTGTCTCTTAGTCGGCACTGCGACGCCCGGATGAAAAGGTCATCGTCCCTAGACTATAATCATCACCCGCCGGCATCGTCGCGCGCAAGCACCCACCAACTGAGTGCAGGCGCCGCGTGCTGCGTTCTCGCCGCGTCTAGAACGTTGGCCCGGAGTCGAGGCGATGCCTGCGCGCGATGAAGAGTGAATCGACTCGGAGACAGAGGGTGCTGTTCGTGTGCACGGGCAACACCTGTCGGAGCGTCTTCGCAGAATACCTTGGCAGCCAAGTCTTCGGCGACGCCGTCGAGTTCGAGTCAGCGGGCATCCGGCCGCAACGCGCCGCCGATGCCGAGAATGCCATCTTCACTCTGAAGAACGACTTCGGCATCGATGCGTCAGGCCATGTTCCCCGAGATGTTCGAACACTCGACATGGCCGATTACGACTTGATTGTCGCATTCGAGAAGACCGCTGCGAGGATAGTCGAGAGCATGGGCGCACCAGCGCCAAAGGTGAAGTTGTGGAAGATCCGTGACCCCTGGGGACCCGACTTGGCCGAATACGACCGGGCAAGTCTCGAGATCAAGAAGAACCTCATTCAACTCAGGGACTCCGGCGGCGGTCCCCGCATGGGTTTAACAGCCGTTTGAAACCGTCGGCGGCAGGTGCGATCGAGTTTGTTGGCGATTTAGCAGCGGGCTGGTATTCATGGTGACGAAAGTGGCCGCCAAGAACATGAGCGTTCAGAAGACAGCGCGCGCCTCCGGATCGCCTATACGTCGGACCGACGGCTGGCTTGCAACTCGGGCGCGTACGGACCAAGCACATGTGACCGTCTATTCGTTGCATGTATTGCAGAAGCGAATACAGAACGTGATCCGTCGCGCCAAGCAGGGTCATCCCACATCCGCGGAAGACTTAGAGAGCGTTCGTGCGGCGATGCTGGGCCTTTGGCATGATGCTCACCGTCTAACGCCGCCTGGGGTTCCTCTCAGCTACGAGGAATTCCTGGGGCAGCCGCGACGGCGCGGCTGACAGAACGATGCCTCGTGCGGACAACGTGGGCGATGACCGAGACCAGGCAGCACTCGCAGACCAGCAAGCGCTCCACCGGGCGAGCGGCGTCGATGCTTTGACCAGCGTTAACCGTAGACTCTGCCCGGGCCGAAGTTGCTGATTCGCCGCTCACGACTGAGCGGCCTGACATTAGCCGCGAAAGACGCCGCAGGGAGGGCCCTTCGATGAAGCTGTCGGCGACGGTGAAGGAGGCCGTCGCCGATGCCCAAGTCGAAATCTCGCAAGAAGAAGGCGCCGAAGCGGGTTCTGGCGCTTCCCGACCTCGAACACGCCAAAACGGCCGTCCTGAACAGCCTTACGTCTGCCAGCGGCCAGCGAACCTACGACCACGCGATTCGCGAGTTCGTCACCTGGTACTGTTCTGAGCCTCGCCTCGCGTTCAACCGCACTGTGGTGCTTCGATACCGGATTCACCTCGAACAGCTCGGACATGCGCCGGCCACGATCAACCTTCGGTTGGCCGCGGTCCGGCGCACCGCATACGAGGCAGCCGACGCCGGTCTTCTGAGCCCCGAATTGGCGGCCGGTATTCGTCGGGTTAAGGGAGGCGGATCGGCGTACGTCTCGGAAACTGGCTGACACCTGAGCAGGGCCGGCGGCTCCTGGAGTGCGCGACGCCGGCGACCGCGCGCGAGTTGCGGGATCAGGCGATGGTCGCGATGCTGATTGGTTGCGGCTTACGCCGCGGTGAGTTGTTGGCCCTGCACCTCGCGTCAATTCAGCAACGCGAAGAGCACTGGGTCATTGCCGACCTGGTCGGCAAGGGCGGACACGTGCGCACGGTCCCCATCCCCACGTGGGTGAAGAGCCACGTCGACGCGTGGACAGCCGCGGCGGCCATCACGCACGGCCCGGTGTTCCGCGCGATCAACAAGGCCGGGCGTGTCTGGGGAGACGGCATGTCGCCGAAGGTGCTGTGGGATGTGGTCCGCGCCGCGGCGGCTCGCGCCGGGATCGACAAGCTGGCCCCGCACGACTTGCGGCGCACCCGCGCCCGTCTCTGCCACCTCGCAGGCGGCGAACTGGATCAGATCCAGTTCCTGCTCGGCCACGTCTCCATCCAGACAACCGAACGCTACCTCGGGTGCAAGCAGATGCTCCGGATTGCCGTGAACGACCGATTGGGAATCGAACCCGATGGCGCTTGACTCGGAACACCGCCAGGGCGGATGCTTCGATCCGCCCTGGGCGACTTTCGGGGAGAATTGCCTCATCCGTCGCCGCGACCAGGCCTGACCTGCAACGTTCCCCAGTGACCTCCGCTGTGACGCCTGCCCGCTATCGTGCCCAGCATGGGCACACGTGTGTCCCTCGATCTCACGCCCCCCGCCCTGGTCGATGCTGTCGGCGCACCGATTGTTGTTCCTTGCCCCGCCGCCGGCCAGGGCAGAAGCTACTCGACCGGGTGCGGCACGCGATCCGGACCCGGCACTAAAGCCGGCGGACGGAGCAAGCCTACGTCGACTGGATTCGCCGGTACATCGCGTTTCAGCGGATGACATACCCGGCCCAGATGGGCGCGTCAGACGTGTCGCAGTTCCTCACATGGCTGGCGGTTGATCGTCGGGTCAGTGCGTCGATGCAGGAATCAGGCCCTCAGTGCGCTGCTCTTTCTGTACAAGCACGTCCTCGCGATCGAGATCACGGCGATTCCACCCGTCGTGCGCGCGCGCACTCCTGAACGATTGCCAGTGGTGCTCAGCAGGGAGGAGATCGGCGCGATCCTGAAGCAGCTCACCGGAACGCACCGACTGATCGTCATGCTGCTCTACGGGTCGGGGGTCAGGCTGGAGGAGTGTCTCGCTCTTCGGGTCAAGGACCTCGATTTCGATCGGCGCCAGATCATCGTGCGGCAGGGAAAGGGCCAGAAGGATCGGGTGACGATGCTGCCGGCCGCAGCGAGGGAGGGGTTGACCGAACACTTGGCTGACGTGCGGCGGCTGCATGAGCGGGACGTGGCGCGCGGGTTCGGGCGCGTCGTCTTGCCCTTTGCCGTGGATCGCAAATTTCCCCATGCGGCGACTGACTGGCGATGGCAATTCGTGTTTCCGGCGGGACGTATTTGCCGCGCTCCACGATTTGGACCGCCGTCCCGGTATCATCTGCACGAGTCCGTTGTGCAGAAGGCTGTTGCGGAAGCGGCGCGACTGGCGGGCATCACGAAACGCGTCGGCCCGCACACGATGCGTCATTCGTTCGCGACGAGTTTACTTGAAGATGAATACGACATTCGCACGGTGCAGGAGCTGCTCGGTCATCGAGACGTCAGGACGACGATGACGTATCTCCACGTGCGAGCCGTGGCGCCCTGGGTGTGAAGAGCCCGATGGATCGACTGTGAGTGGATACGCGCGAGCCTCGCGCGTATCCACCGCCGCGCCGGTCGCGCCGCCTACCCGGAAACTGATGCCGATGAACAGCTCCGTGTGGCAACGGCCCTCCTCGTTCTTTCCTGGATACGCGCCAGCATCAGCGCGTATCCGTCACGATCAGCGATTTGGCGGAAGGTGTTCGCAATTGCGTTCGCGCGTATCCACTCCGTCCGGCGGCCAGACTCCTGCTAGAATCGCCTTAGATTCCGGGGGACTTCGAGGGTGACGACCGGATCAGGACGGTGGGGGGATACGCGCCGCTTCGCGGCCCACTAATAGTTGGCCGGAGGACGATAGCGCTTCGTTGAGGTAAGTCGATGCCCTTCAGTAGCAGAGCGTACCGAATCCTGATCGCCTCTCCATCGGACGTCGAGGAGGAACGGGAGATCGCGGTCAGGGTCATACAGGAGTGGAATGATCTGTACTCCTACACCAGGGGGGTCGTTCTGTTGCCGCTGCGGTGGGAGACGCATTCAGCGCCCGAGTACGGGACTCGTCCACAGGAGGCGATCAATAGGGCCATCGTGGATCAATGCGACCTTCTCGTCGGCATCTTCTGGACCAGAATCGGCAGCCCGACTGGCGTCGCCGAAAGCGGCACTTTGGAGGAAATCGGCCGTGTCGCGCAGGCTGGAAAGCCGATCATGTTGTACTTCTCAAAGGTCGGTATGGATCCCGACAGGATCGACCTGCAGCAGCTGAACAGACTCAACGACTTCAAAGCGGTCACGTACCCAAACGCGCTGACCGAGTCCTACAAATCCCACATCGAGTTCCGCGACAAGTTTGCACGGCAGCTCGAACTTCGAGTGCGCGACCTCCAGAAGGCTGACACCGCGGGAGGACCTCCGCCACTTCTGCTGTCAATTGCCGCGCAAGACTTGAGGTCCTTGGAAGGCCAAGTTGCTGCACGATCCGTGGACGTGTTAGAGGTTACGCACGCAGACTCCTTGGTTGGAGAGAATCCCAAACTCACCGAACGACTTCAGAAGACCATCGAAGCATACGTCGAACAAGCCGCAACAACTCCGGTTGTACTCGCCGTCACAAACGGCGGATCATTAGGCGTTAGAAATCTGTACGTTGAAATGGACATCACGGCGTCACCGGGGATAACCGTCACCCACCGCGAACCCCGGCAGCCAGGATCGCTTCTGTCCGAGTACGTCGTCTGGACTCACGCTTTCGAAGATACGGCGCCAGAATTCGAATGGAAGGGACCCGCTGTTGAAGGGAACAGGGGGCCTGACCTACGCGAGGGTTTCAGGAAGACAGACGCGGGTTGGAGGCTGACGTTCGAGTGGCCAGCTCTGCAGCCGAACCGAAAGCGACTCGTGTCTCCGGCTCTGTTCGTGAAGGCTGGAGCGAACGGCAACGTCACCTTCAATGCGAAGGTCTACGCCGACAGCCTGCCTGAGCCAGTCGTGCTTGAGGCCAAGCTGGACGTGGTGACCCGACAGAGGCAAGTGGAGGCGAAGGATCTGTTTGGTCGAATAGCGAGCCGTGGCGATAAGTGAACCGGCTAACCCGCAAATGGAGCCGACGCGCCGCTGAAGGGCGACGGCGCGCGGCTCATTTGCAACGTTAGACCAACATCGGATCATCGATGCACTGGGCAGCAATAGTATTCGGGTGGCCAGGCGCCCTCACTTCAATCGTGGTGAGCGCGGTGGGGCTTCTGATCCGACGTGGCTTCTTGGTGTGGGTCGGCGCTTGTATGGGGCTCCCCTTCATGTTCTACATGTTTTTGACGCCTCGGTTTTGGTGGCTTGCGGCAATTGCAGCTCCGTGTCATTTCGGAGCGGCGTTGGCAGCGTCGCAGCGTTCGATGCTTCTCGGATGGTGGCTGTTCCTGCCTACGCCTTTGGTGACTTGGCATATTGCAGCTGCCATTAGCGCGAGTACAAGGTAACGTTGAGACCGCTGCGGTCTAACACGCGACTGCACCCGTCGGCGGCCGTTGGGAGGACGAGATAATCGGAAACTTTGTCGCGGCCGCCGCGGGTGAGCCGCGGCCGTTTAGACCGACACCTGCAACCGAAGGTCGCGTTGATGAATAGCAACAGGCTTCTACTACTAATTCTGATAGCCTCTGCGATCGCGAGCGCAGGTTGTGACGGCATAATCCGCTTGCAGGGGCAGGTCCTCGACGAGTCCGGACGAGCGGTGCCAAACGCCATAGTCCACTTTGAACATGGGTCGCAAGGTCGCAGCTTTGAAGATCACATCGCGAACGATGGTTGTTTTAGAGTGGGGCACGTAGTAGCGCCAGGTCGGTACAATTATGAGGTCCGCGTTGTGGCACCCGGCCTCCAGTCCGCCAAGGGCGCGATTCCGACAATTGAAGACAATTGGACGGTCATCGTTCTCCGGCCAGTGGGTGATCGTCGAGGTAGCTCAATAGTTTCAGCGGTCGGTCACTGGCCCGGCGGTGCCCCGAACGCCACCTGCGACTTTGGGAAAACGCAGTGACATCATGGTTCGGTCTAACACGCAGCTGCACCCGTCGGCGGCCGTGCGGGATCTAATGTAATCAGAGCGTGGGTCGCGGCCCCCGCGGGTGAGCCGCGGCCGTTGGGCAGACTAATCGTGAAGCCCAGCGCTCCTGGACCCCTTCGTAGAATTGAGGATGCCAGATCGCCAAGTCCCTTCTTTCTCTCGCGGCTGAACCCGACCCGCTGAGCAACCTCGCCGTGGTTGTCGAC
The DNA here is from genome assembly GCA_048594975.1 of Vicinamibacterales bacterium. Taxonomy (GTDB): domain Bacteria; phylum Acidobacteriota; class Vicinamibacteria; order Vicinamibacterales; family 2-12-FULL-66-21; genus JBMDXB01. The sequence continues at coordinate 9,358 of JBMDXQ010000144.1, forward strand.
CGGTTGCGGGCGGCGACTGCTGAGTCGCGCTGTCTTGAGTGGAAGGCGAGCGGCCTGTTCGGTTCTGGCATCAGTGTCCGGACAAAGTACCGTGCTGTGAAGGCCGCCATCTCCTTCGCAAACGCGGACGGGGGCTTTCTGGTGTTTGGTGTTGGCCCAAACGGAGTGTGGGTCGGCCTGAGCGCCGCTGAACTCGCTGAACTGGACCCGGCGAAGGTCACCGAACTGATCAACGGCGTTGTCTACCCCGACCTCCCGGTCATCAACTTCGCTCAGTTCTCCGAGGAGGGAAAGACCTTTGCCGTTATTCACATTCCACCGAGCCCGTTCGTTCCTCACGCGACGACCAAGGACATTTCCGAGATTGATACGAAGGGCATCCGCAAGGTCGTACTGGCGAAGCATACGGTGTACTATCGGCACGGCGGCAAATCCGACACTGCCACACCGCTACAGCTTCAGAGAATCGTCGAGAAGAGGACGCTGCACGTCCGCGATGAGCTCGTGCGACGGGTCCGGGAAGTACCCATTCCGGTCGTGGGCCAAGGGCACGCCTCGGCCGCATCTGTGGGCACCACGGTCACGGTGGCACGGCTGACGGATGACCCATCAGCGCCCGCAGTGCGGCTTACGCGCGCGCCTGGGCAAAGCAGCGGTGTGTTGCTACACGAAGAACTGTCCGACGGGCTTTTCGAGGAAATCAACAATGTCCTCGACGCGAACAACTATTGGCCGGGTCAGTCAATCACTTCGTCTTTGGGGACGAAATCTACTACCGGATTTACGCCGAGCGCCACCATGTGCTCGCGGCGAGCGGCCACGCTGATCTCATGTTGAGGACGGCTTGTCGAAAGATCTATGCCCCATTCATGTTCTGGCTGACAATCTTGTCGCCGGACATCGCGGCCCAGGAACTCGCTCGCTCAACACGCCGAAGGATCCGATGGTGTTGGGCGCATTCAAGGCCGTCATCTTGCTCGGCGCTGACGCCACGAGCTGGCTGGATGGCCTTCTGGACAAGCGGTACAAACGTTTGACGCAAAAGCCCGAGTTCTATTGGACATTCAAGAAGATCGTTGGTCGAACAGTCAGCGACCGTCGCCTTCTGGCAATGCGCTCGACGGGTGCTTCGGCGCTCGATGTGCCTGACGTGGGCGCCGTGAAGGTTTCGCAGTTGCTTGAATCACCGGAGGAGGCCGCGGCGCACCTTTCACGAGTTTGCCTTCGTGTGTTCAGAGGAGAGGGCTCAACCCGCACGCTTGCCAGGCAACTGGACATCGCGGCTTACGGAAAACAGGTCGAAGACAAGGGCGAGCAGATTTGGAAGCAGCTCCAAACGATCGGCTCCTAGAGCGGCGACGCGCCGCCCAACCTCAGCTTGCAGCCGACGGCGCCCGGCGAGATCATGAGGCGCCGCGGCTGAAGCTGAAACGTTGGGCTAACCTAGAGAGGGGAGCTCCAGCGTGAAAGGAGAGAGGCTGCAAACGAGTGGCAACCGGCATGGCTGGTGTCGCACCCTCGGAGGCTGCCGATGCGTCCCGTAGCTGAGGCCCATCTCTTCTCGTACATCCTCCCGTACGATAGCGGCTTCGCGCCCAACCCCTTTGGCCGGGCCTGCACCCTGGCGTGCTGCAAGCCTGTCATCCGGCGCACGGCGAGCCCGGACGACTGGGTGATTGGTACCACCCCCGCCCCTAATCCCAGTCGCCTCACCTATGCGATGCGGATCACGCAGGCTCTCACCTTCGATCTCTACTGGGAGGCCTTTCCGGAGAAGAGACCGTCTGAGGATCGGCGCGGCGACAACATCTATCGGCACGACTCAAACCGCAGGCTTGTCCAGGTTCCCAACCCTTCCCATGACGAGCGAAGCGTCAAGCGGGACCTGAGCGCCAACCGAGTTCTCATCTCAACTCACTTCTACTATTTCGGTCACGCCGCTCCTCTCTTGCCGCCCCAGTTCCATTGCCTGCTGGCCACGACGCAGGGCCATCGGAGGATTCGGCCGGGCTCGAAGGACCATCCACAGTTCATTGCGTTTGTCGAATGGTTGGAGCGCGAGTTCCAGCGTGGTGGCCACGGAGATCCACATCTCGAGGAGGTCGTCTGCCTGCCACCAGAGGAGGATGAGCCAGAGGTGGAGGAGTGACGTGCGGGAGTTCAACGACGGGCGTGGCGCCGACGGACACGGCTTGCAGCCGACGGCGGCCGGTGGGATCATTAGCCACCGCGGCTGAAACCTGGCCGTTACTCCGAGTGCTGTTTTCAGCGTTCCGACCGATAGGTCCTGGAAAACGCCGATGTGGCGACCGATTTTTCCGGGTCGGTGCCAATAGCCGAATGGCGACAGGGCCATTCTGGTCGGATGGCCCTTCCTGCCGCGTGTCATTCCCGTGACCTCACCGACGAGCAATGGGTTCTGATCGGGCCCTTCTTGCCCAAGCTGACGCGCCGCAAAGACGGTCGGGGACGCCCGTGGCGGGAGAACCGCGCCGTGCTCAATGGCATCCTGTGGATCTTACGGACCGGCGCCCCGTGGGCGGACTTGCCGGGCCGGTATCCGTCGTACCAGACCTGCCATCGGCGGTTCCAGCACTGGGTGCGGTGCGGCGTGTTGAGGGGCATCCTCTCCGTGCTTGCCGAGGCGCTCCACGAGGAGGGCTACCTGGACTTGCAGGAGGCCTTCATCGACGGCAGTTTCGCGCCCGCCAAGAAAGGCGGGGCCGGTGTGGGAACGACGAAGCGCGGCAAGGGTTCGAAGATCATGGCGATCGCCGATCGCCATGGGCGGCCCGTCGCTATTCACATTGACAGCGCCACACCGCATGAAGTCACGCTCGTCGAGGCCACGCTGGCACACCGGCTGGTGCAGAAAACCCCCGAACGGCTCATTGGGGACAACGCGTACGAATCCGACCAGCTCGATGCGGAGCTCGCGCAGCGCGGCATCGAACTCATCGCGCCTCACCGCCGCAACCGCACGCGCCGGACGCAGGATGGGCCGCCCGCTCCGCCGGTATCGACGTCGATGGAAGATGGAACGGCTGTTTGCGTGGCTGCAGAACTATCGACGGATCGTCGTGCGGTACGAACGCTACCCGGAGAATTTCCTGGGCATGTTGCACCTTGCTTATTGGTTGATCTTGCTGCGGGTGTTTATGAGATGACTTCTAATCCGAGATAGACTCTCGAATCGCGAAGAACAGATTTGTCTCAGGACTCTGTCCGTCGAATTTGTCTCAGGACTCTGTCCGTCCGAAGGGTACGGCTGACCCGAGCGCGACCAATGCCCCCTATCGTATGCTGATCACCATGGTCGTGTTGACGTTGGGATGACCAAGGGCATCCGCCTGGGAAGGTGATGGACATGACAGAAGACACGATTGACGAGGTGGTTGCTCCCATCTCAGTCCGCGACTTGGTGCGTGCCCAACTCGGACTTGATGACGACCCCTGGGAACTCGCGCTGGTGCAGCGCGACCTCGTCTGGAAGCAGGACCGGATGGTCGGACTCCTCGACTCACTGCTTGCCGGCTACCCGATCGGCTCACTACTCCTCTGCCGTGTCGAGCAGGAGATCGATGTGCGCCAGCTTGGTACTGCCCAGGGGCAGGAGCGGCGCGTACAAGCGGGGACCCCGCAGTTGGTCGATGGCCAGCAGCGCGTCTACGCGCTGTTCTCCATTTTCACCGGAAAAGGCCACGGGCGCTTTTATCTCAGCCTCACTAAGGACTGGGATCGAAGCCTCAACTACATCGAGTGGCGGCCACGAGTCGAAGAGGCTGACGCTGACGACGAGCCACGCGCCGACGACGACGACGAGGAGCCAATCCCGCCGGACTACGTCGACCTTTCGAAGTGGGCTAGCGTCGCAGACGAGGTGTGCGACACCCTCTCGGAAACGACTCTGGCCAAGTTCGTCGCCATCTTGACGAATGGGCTCGCACTTCCATCCGAAACCGACGCGCGAACAGCCATCCTCCGTCGATTGCTGCGCCTCTGCCAAGCGTGGCGCGAGAAGCGCATCCCGGTCATCACCGCGACCGTTGAGGGCCCGGAAGACATCCTCGAGGTCTTCACCCGCGTCAATCGCGGTGGCGCCCAGGTGAGTGGCAACGACCTGTACTTCGCCGTAGTGAAGACGTTCTGGCACGACACGTCCGTGAATGAAGACACCTCCATCACCGCCAAGGGGGCGCTCAGCAAAGTGGTGACGGCGTCTCGCCGGTTTCTCGACACGTGGGGTGCGCTCAGCCTCGTCTCGCGGCTCGCTTTGGTGGGCTTGCGCGAGGGCGACATGGTGCCGCTGAAGATCGACCGACTCTCGCGAGCGAACAAGGTTCATATCATAAGAGCCCTGAGGGTCGTCGCCCCCATCGTGGCGAAGCGGATCGAGCTGTTCACTGACGTGCTGCGAAAGAACTCCACGCTCAAGCAGGGCTTGCGGTATGTCCACCGGCTGCTGTGGGAGGATGTGTTCGCGTGGGTGGTCGCCTCCAACAGGTCCGATTCGGAGAAGTGGTCGGCGGAAGATGTGCCCCCCGTGGAGACCTACCTCTTGGGTGCGTCGCTCTTCTCATATCCCCAGATTCTCGGCGACCCATACCGCCGCGATGCCTTTGCTGTTGCGCTCGCGGCCGGGGCTGATCACGAGGCGTTCCCGACATCCAGGCTATTGGCGGTTGCCAGGAACCGGGGCGAAGACCTTCGCCGTGGACGGAGCGTTGTGCTGCCGTCAACTGCGCTGGTGGAGATCGCGAAGCGCAATAGCAATCTGGTGATCGCTGTAGCCCAAGGCCTCGATGACGAAGTCGCGGGCCTCGACTGGGACCACATCCTCGCCGCCGACTGGAAGGGCAGGAAGTTCCGACTGCCGCGCGGCTCAGGGCGTCGATACCGAGAAGAGGCGGCCCACTTCAACGACCCCGGAAACTTCTGGCAGATTGACCTCGTGGCCAATCGCACGTTGCAGGAGGCGTTCCCCGCCAAGAAGTTCGCGACGCTGGAGGCGTGGCCTGCGGACGGCTTGGGCCGCGTCGCACCGTCGCGCTACTCCGGTATCGAGCAGCCGGAGCAACTTGAGGAGTTCAAGACGATCGGCAACCTCCTTGAGGCAGACAAGGTCGAGGAGGCGGCTCCGCGCTTTGCCGCCTTGGTACAGAGCCGGAACAAGTGGCTCGCCGAGCGGCTCGTGAACTGGCCGAGCTCGCCGCCCATCACCTTGTTCGCGTCCGACAGGGCAGTCCCTCCTGAGGATGTGCCGCGCATCCCGGATACTGTGTCACTTATCCTCGGCGTCGACGACATCAGGGCGGCCCTTGCCGAGTCCCGAGCGAAGGTTCGTGCGCAGGTTGATAAGGCCAAGGCCGACGTCGAAGTCCTCCTCGGCATGGCGTCGCCATGGGCGGGACAGGCAGCGAAGCTTGACTGGGTGCTCAGGGAGGTCACCAAGCGGCATGCGAGGATTAGCGGTGAAGGGTTTGGATGGTGGGTGGAGCGTAACCCAGAACGTCAGACGCTGGCGAGGTCGGTTCCGCTTCTTCCACTCGAAAGCAGGGACCACTTCAGGCTCATCGTGACCGGACTCGGCACCGGTGACGGGCGCAGCCCGTTCCGGGTTCGGGTGAAAGCGGATAGCCCTGGGTTCGCGACCATCCGTAAGCGCTTGGTTGACGCAGGTGAGTTCGAGCTGGCCGATGTGGACGGCGGCATCGAGATCTCGATTCAAACGCGTCCTGAGCTGGACTGGGGCGAGATGCGGGACAAGGTGGACCGCCAGGTCACTCGCTTCCGTGCCGTTGCCGAGGCGGCCGACGAGGTTCCGCGAGCAACAGTGCCTGCGAATCTGTAGATTATCCCTTTCGTTGTGACGCCGGAGACGCTGATCCGCTGGCACAGAAAAGGATTCCGACCTGGCCAGCGCCCAGCATTGGTCGCAACGACGGACCTAAGGTGCGTAGCCAGGTCTGATCCACGGCTCGAGATATGACAGCAGCGTGGCGTGCAACTTACCGAGATCCACCTCGCCCTTGGGGACGTATGAGCCGGCATAGATGTCCACCCAATGGAAGTCGTCCACCTTCCTCAGCTTGGCCGCTAGTTCCGAGAACGTCGTTGACGCTTCGATCGACAACGCGCTGAGCGTGCCGTCTGGAAACCGATTGTGTAAACGACACTCAAGACGATTTTCCACGCACTGGAAGAGGGCGCAATCCAGCGGGCGCACCGGCCTCGTGTCAGCGGAGTCTCGTGCGGTGCCGGAGGACACGTACAAGTGCACTTTGGCAATCTCCCCGGTCAGCCGCGCCAAGGTGTTGGCGAACTGCTCTGGGCCGTGCCCGTCGATGAGTTGGTGCCAGACCCATGCCGGTCCGAGCCGTTCATCCGCGTGTGGCTTAGGATTGCCAATCTGGAACGCCGCGGGGCCGAACCCCTTTTCGAAGTTCACGCCTACGAATAGCGACCCCAATTCAATCAAGTCGTCGTTTCGGCCCACCAGGAGTTTCCGGGGGTCGTCTTTATCCAGCGAGAACACGAATTTACCGTCGGCATAAGCTGGGTTCCGGCCAGAGGGTGTGAGCCACCATAGCGTGGTCCTCGGCTCGTGTCGGTTCCATGGCAGTAACGAGAGATCACGTTTGCTGTAGATGTGTGTTCGCACCGCGTGCGCCATTTCGTCTGGTGATTGGATCTGCATCATGACCTCATAAGCGAGCCGCCGGTAACGCGAGGGGCACGGCTGGCCTGGCGTGCAGCGGGTCTGGAGCGTTTACCTCGACGTTCTGAGGTCGACAAACGGTAGGATGTGGTGGATTCCTGCCGTCCTCCGTCACTTCTTTTTGCGTGAGCGACCGCCAGCATTCGTTGCAGGACGCCGCGATGCGGCAACGGCCCGGGACTGCACTGATCCCCCGCCCTTCTGCCTGACCCAACGAGCCTTCTGCGCCTGGGAGATTCGCTTCCGCGCAGCCGTTGACATTTTGCGAGGGCCACGAGCCCGGCGGCCAGGTTTCTTGTCGCCGGCACGGAAGGGGCCGACGTCCGGTGCTTCGGTCGCGGCTACTGCGGCTGTGGCCTGACCTTCCCGTCGTCTCGCCGCCCAATACTTCCTCATGCGCGCACCGACCGCCTTGCGGGCTTTCGCCGACATCTTCCAGCGGCGACGAGCGCGCTTAGCCGTTTGACCAGCGGCGGCACCGTCGGTCGAGTCGAATCCCCGCCCTTTCCCCCGAAGCTCGGGGAAGTGGCGAAAGATAGCCTTGGCTTCTTCAGCGATTTCCAATAGCCGTTGCTCGGCACCTTTCAGGGCCCATCCTCTGACTTCGTCAGTCTCCACTTCGATACTCCTCACGTTGAACATACACCCATATGAGCCGCTCCAGGAAATGCTGGCGTCGGCAAGACCCGCTGTTGGTTAAGTTGACGACCCTCGGCATGAGGTCCTCTACAACTTGAGAGGAGGCTGCTAGCTGTGGGTGCGTCGCGGGCTCTGCGGACCCGCTCGGCCGCTACGTGAACCATACCGCGCCGCCAATTGATTTGTGCGTAACGGTGCTCGTGACCAATGCTCGCCGATCGACTGCGTGAACTCCGGCCGCACCAATTTCGCCCGGCTTACGAGTCGTCCGCCTTCGTCGCGCCGCACATAGAGGCCCTCAGCGGGACCTGAACCTAGCTTCGATGTTCCCAGGCATTGCCTGATGCCATGGACGTCGAAGCGGCCCCTTCCCAGCTCTGGCACCTTTGCAAGGCCGATCTGCCCGGCGAGTTCGTTGCGTCTGGACGTGCTCCAGAACTCGCGCTGCTCGAGGTCGTAGACATCGAACACGAGGAACCAATCGGGCAGCTCGTCGTACCGGATGCTGTGCACGGCATAACACCATTCGCCGAAAAGCACCAGGTCAGGAAAGATGGCGTTGGCTATAAGTTCGCGCCTTGGTTCGATCCAACGAAAAAGCGGCCTGAACTGCGGATGGCTATTTTCCAGGGAGATGTACGAGCCGCGATTATACGGCAGGATGTTCCCATTCTCGTCAACCGACAGTCCGAGGTTCGCACCGTCCACCTTTTCCTCGACGACGACCTCGTTTTGTAGTAGTTCATGTGCCTCGGCTCGCGATAACACTTTGTCATCGCGGGGCGCGCCTGGTCCGAGCCACTCCAGGTGCGGAGTGTGGGGAAACCGGAAGAGGGCCGTCACACACGCACCGCACTGCATTCGCGCAACCACGCTTCGATGATATTAATAACCTCGATGCCGGAGAGGCGGAGCTGTTCTTCAATCTTCAGCCAGTCGGAATCGGCAGCGTTCACGATCGAGATGTCGTCCGGATCCGTCAAAGCCGCAGCCACGAACATACGGTCGGACCTATCACAACAATCGAAGGTTGAAGGCACAATGGCGGCATCCTCTCTCCAGTCGATGGACACATACCGTGCTGTTTGCATCTTGTGCAACACGACTTGCAGACCGTAGTCCTGATCTGTCAGTTTGTTCGTGTACTCCTTATAGATCGCAAACAGGTTGTCCAGCACAAGCGAGCGGGACTCATCAGCATTGAAGTCCGAAAGCCAGTTGAGAACTGCCTTTCGTTGTGGTGCCGGAACGTGAGTGTCTCGAAAAGGCGAAACGTCATGCGCTGCGCTTGCCACCAACAAGACGTTGGTATCGATTACGTGAGAGTTCATGGCAGCACCTCTTCGCGTCGCTCCGACAAACGCTGCAACATTTTGCGCGCCTGTCGTTCGGTCTCGCCCACTGCATCCCCGAAAAAGTGCTTAGGCCAGTTACTGACACGACCGAACTCGTCAACCTCCAGCTGCTGAAGTCTAGCGTCTCCGGCCTGATCCTGATCCACGAAGTACAATCGGCAATCGCTCTCCCTCAGGCGTTGGTCGGCGATCAACGTCTGCAGACGGCGGAACAAATGCTCCGAATGGGTTTCGACGAGAAACTGAACGTCTCGCTCCTTTGAAACTTCAACCAACAGCTCAGCGAGACACCCCTGCGCGCGTGGGTGAAGATGGATTTCCGGCTCTTCGGCAATGATGACCGATCCACGTGGGACAAAATAGGCAAGAACCAGAATAGGCAGCACCTGAGATACGCCAAACCCGACGTCCATCACGTTTACGGTAACGCCACCTCGCTCAACGACTACCTCGTAGTGTCGGGATTTTCCTTGGCGTTGAAGGCGAAGGCTCTTAGCAACGCCTAACCGCCCGAGCCAGTCCGAGACACGGTCCACCAACCAGCCTCGGCCCCCTTCCCGTCCCGTTCTTCTCCGCTGCCAGGAGTTGTCGCTGGCCAGAAGAGCCTGGGCAGCGAATTCACCACGTTTTCCCAGGTTTACGGGCTCAACCCCGCTCCACAAATACGTTCGCTCCGGGCGTTCGCGCAGGGGTCCAAGGTATGCGATATGCTCCACGAACTGCCTCAAACGGAGGGAAAGGTCCTGCACCTCGGGGCCGACCGAACCGAGCGCGGAGACGGCCTCCGGCGAGAATGAGAGGGAACGGATCGGTTGGAAGTTGCGGCGTGAATCCGCCCTGCCTTGAGACGACTTCCCGGAGTACCCCGGTGCTCGGAGGCGATATCCACCTCGCGTCTGACGAACAGCCGCGTACTCCCTATCGCCGCACCGCAGCAGCATCTGCTTTACCGCCGGACTGCCGTGGACGCGAGAGTATGTGACCTCATACTCGAGAGACGAATCCGCAGCCTCGCCACACGTCTTCAACGAGAGACCCAGGCCCAATTGAAGCTTCGGATCATGGCGGTGAATCAGCGATTCATACGTGCCGAGGTCAACGAGATCGTCCGGACGTCCACCAAGGTTCAGGTCGAGTCGGGCGTCACTCTCGAACGTCTGCTTCAGCAAAAGTGGTAATTGGAGCAGCGACGTCTTCCCGGCGGAATTTGGGCCGAGGAAGAGGGTCACGGGCGCCAGCTCAACACCTGCTTCCCATAACTGCTCGCCCCAGGTCTTGAGGTTTCTTACGCGCAGATTCATCAACATTTGGACTCCTACCGTCGGCCTCTCCTGCGCTGGTCTATCCGCCTTCGCCGATCGACACCCAACGGGTCACGAACGAACGTTGCGCAGGTCGATGGTCATGTCATCTCGACCTCACTCAGGTAGCCTGAAGCGGTTGCTTCTCTTACGGGGTCCTCGGCTTCTTCCTCAGACCGCCACAATCCCCCACGGAACGCAAACCTAGCCGCTGCACGTACCGGGTTCCGAAGAGGGATCACCTGGAGCTCGCCTCCGCACGTCTCGACGACGTAGAGCCAGTAGTCAAAAGTCGCCGCTTTGCGCTCGCCCTCGTCAACCCGCTGGGCTAAAGCGTCCTTCATCTGCCGATCCGACAGTTCCACGATCTCGTCACCGGTCCACAGCGTTCCTTTTCCTTTCACCTCAATCCGGCGTACGAGAGTCCGATCTGGATGCCCAAGGGGGTGCGAGTAGCTGTCGACGTCGAAGCCTGCCTGCCCCTTTGCGGCGGCCTCGGGAAATCTTCCCCGTGCCTTCTCGTAATCGAGAACCGCCTGCCGGTACCTCTCGTCGTCTGCGAAGGTCCTTTTCGGCCGATCGTCTTCCTTGTCGTCCTCTTCTTCGGGTTCCGCCTCCGCACTCAATCCCTCGGCTATCTGCCGCTCAACGTTCCTTAGCTGCTGCCTCAGTTCCTTTCGCTTCTCCTGGAGCCAGTTGTGTTGTGCGTCCTTCTGCTTGTGTGTGTGGCTCGGACTCGCATGCTTTGCTGCGGGTTGCTTTTGGCCGGCTTGGGCCTCCGGATTGGCTGGCGGACCATCCTTAGGCACAGTCGTGTCGGTCGGTGCGGTTTCCGGTGGTTCTGTGACTTCTTCGGAATCTGCCTCCGGCGGCTTGGGGGGCTCGGGTCCCTCTGGGGCCTCGGGCATTCTGTCGATTCGAGCCAGGAGACCGGTGAGACGGGAGCCAAGAGCGTACCCGTCGCGCCGAAGAGCGATGCCCCAATGCTCGATGAGCGCTTGGGCTAGATCCGGCGCAAAGTCCAGTGGCTCACCAACGACGTATGCCTGAACTGCGGTTATCGCGACGGGCGAGTCCACAACGTCAATTTCTTCGTCGTCCTTCAGCAAACGCCGCTTGATCGTGCCAACGCTGGTAAGTTCCAGCGCCGGAGGCCGGTCCTTGTGTCCATCGCCGTCATCTGCTCCAATGAACTGTTCCCAAAATCGATCTTGAGCAAGTGCAAAACCCAGCCGCCATGTCTCCGGGGTGGTGACACCATCGATAAACTTCTGGACTTCAAGCCGGTATCGATGTGACGCCAGTTGCAGCCCAATGAGAGCACACGTCTGGCGGCGGTTCTCATCGTCCTCGCCCAGATGACCTGGCGTCGCCAGGAGCACGTGAGCATCTGCGGCTAACAGATCACGCTCGGCAATGCCGAGATCGTTTAAGAAGACGTCCTCCGTTACCCGCACCCAGCGTCTGGCTGTGACGAAGACCTTCGCCTGCCCTCGAAGAGACGCTCTCAGGGTCTCCGATTCTCGGGCGTACTGGTACGCGCGCGGCAAGACCAGCCGCACAGTGTCCGCATCCGGCTCGTGCGCCCATACCCAGGACAGGAAATCTGCTGCTTGATCAGGGGTTGTAGCTTCCGGCACGGTCACTACAGAAAGCACCTCCTGCAGAACAGCCTGTTCAGGGCCCGCTTCGGGGTAGTCATCACACGGGCATACCCAGTCGCCGAGGGTGCTGCGCCGGCTCTTGCGCACAAGGCGGCGCGCTCCCACCCGCCGACATCCATCGGGTGTCTGATGCTCACCGGGGAGCGCGAACAGAGGTGCGTCGTTCAGAACCGAGCGAAGAAGGTCAGTTCTGGTGCGGTCGTCCCGCGCCTCGCGGATGGCGTCGCGAGTCAATCCGCTCAAAGCCGCCCACGACGCAGTCGGTCCAAGACCTCTGAGCCGGTCGATGGCAGGCGCGCTAGGAATACCCTTACCGAACTCGATGCCGAGTTGCGCGGCAAGCGTGGCGAATCTTTCCACCAAGTGCGCAACGGGTGCATCCGGACGGCAAACGTCGGCAGCGACAAGGATGTTCCGCGGCAGGTACGGGCCCTTCCCAGTCTGGTCAAACAGCCACGGCCGGTCCCTTAATGCGGTCAGCCAGAGTGCACCTCTGGGCAGGGTGCACGAAGATGTACTGCCGGAACCGTAGCGAATGTACACGATCGATGGGTGGCACCACTTTTCAAAGTAAGCAGGTTGCTCAACCATCCATTGCTGCAATGCGTAAGCGCCGGCCTGACTCGGCTGGCTGATGACGTTCTCAACCAGTTCCGGCCATCTGGTATCGACCGTGTAAAAGGTATTGGAGTCAATCTGCAAGCCGCCCCACGGCGCTACTCCGTAAGTGACACGCAGCGAGGGCAACTGGCCCGCTGACGCGAGATCGTCTCTTCCGGCTGTAGTCTTGACGAGGAGCACGACCGGCCTTCCACGGGGACTCGGGCTCTGACTCTCGAAGAAAGCGCGCCATTCAGCATCGGTCGCATCTGAAATGGCGGTCAAGTAGGTGGCCGACACTACCGGTACGTCTGGGAAAAGGGCACGCCTGTAGCTGCCGCTATAAGGGTCCGCAAGCAGTGTTCCGTCAATCGGCAGTAGCTGTTCGCACTCATTCGCAATTGCGAGCACTTTTGGAATCATTCGAGTGAGCGTCTTCTGACGACGAACGAGATCCGTGAATTCGACCACGAGATCGCGCTCGGATGGCGTGAGCGCCACAGGTATGCTTGCCCACCAGCGCGAGGCGACGCTTTCAAGGCTAGGACTCTCGAGGGGCTCCAGATAACGGCTTGCTGCCGGGTCGCGCCGCAGGACCTGGTCGGTCTTCCAATCGAGTAGTTGGTCGCCTGTACCGGCGAACGGTTCTAGGGCTCCTGATACGTTCGGAACGGGGCTGAGGATACCCCAGTTGGGGGGGTACCGGCGCACCTCATTTCGCGTGCGCCAATCACCATCTGCGACGGGTAGGCAGCGAAGGCCGGTTGTGGCCCAAGCCGCATCTGCATCGAGGTCGCCAAGTGCGCCGACGAGTCGAGTATAGGCCGCACCGGCCGCCTGTCCAGAGCTGGCATACCACTGTCCGACTTTGCCTGGTGCCCACTCCGCCTGGAGCTCGCCCGGAGTCAGGCGAGGGAGGAGTCCCATATCGTCAAGAAAGGTAGTGGCCCGTGGTCCGAGTGTTCCAGGAGCGACGATCCTCGGACCGAATAGGCTTGCGGACGGTCCATTCTCCCCCTCGGTGCAACGCTGCAGCGCAGTCGGTAGCCTCCTCGCTTCCGTTGGCTTTGCGAAGTCGATTGTGTTATCAGGCAGCTCACACGGTACGAACCTGCAATCGCGGAGCAGCGAACGTAGCTCCTCAGCGACCTCGCCCGCCCGGAGGGCGGAATCGATTTCCGTATTCTCGCTGGATCCAGGCAGTGCCCCGTACCCCGCTGACCAGGATTGCGCCTCATCTGTCTCATCAGATGTGAGCCAGTCAAGATACGCCTTTAGAAGACACGGCACCTGCGCGAGGATCTCTTGCTGCCACGGATCTCCTGATATTCGCATCGGCTCTCGCCGGGAGATGTCGAGAAGCCACTCTGCCTGCATGTGCAGTCCGAGGCACGTCGTCTGACCAGTGGGCACCAGGCTGAAGCACTGACCGCGATTCACGGTGAGGGGCGACCCGTCCGACGACAGTTCGCAGAAGAGGATGACGTTTCGAGCACGCCGAGCCTTGAGGAGAACGGACTCTCTCTCTTCTTGAGCCGGCTGGATCTGCCGGTGCTGGAGGAATCGAAGCACGGCCATCTCGGAGGGCTGGTAGCTCTTTACGAACAACAACCACGAGCGACGGCTCTCGTCTCGAGCCTCTGCCTCGACGTGTACCCTACTCGCGTCTCCATCTTTGATGGGCACCTCGCGAGTGCACAGCCTCCAGGCCTGCCCCTCCACCTCGATCTCCGACACCTGATTCCAGGCCAGGAGCGGAAGCAGGGCCTGACCCTCGCGGAGAAGCTGTGTCAGATCATCGCAAGACGTTCCGTCGCTCACCCGGTGGCTCATGTCAAAACGGCACGTAAAGCCCTCGCTTGGGGGTCCCGCATCCGCAACCCAGGTTGGGAGAACGGCTCCTATCCACTGCCGGACGCCGAACATCTCATCAGACGGAACACTTAGCTGGAACTTCCACTCACCTGACGAGACGACCACCTTCTCGTAGGCCTTGAAAACCGACTTGAATCCGACTCCCATAAAGCCGACTGTGTTGGTGCTTTTAGTTGAAACCCCTCGCGTGCACAGCGCACGAACGTCCGCCGGCGTGAATCGGTTGCCGTTGTGCTCGAACCGGAGGCCCTCCTCAGGTCCCGTGGCGAACCTAAGCCGGGTAGCCTTGGTATCGATGGCGTTCTGGACGAGCTCGGCGAGGTAGATCCACGGCAGAGGGAAAACGACCTGGAGGTCTTTGAGGGCGCCGCGCCCTCGGTCATCGCGATAGAACTCCTCGTTGTCAGTGCGTAGTCGTTCGACGAACTCCACAGGGGTCATCAAGGAATCCCTCAGTCAGGAAGCCGGTTGGCCTCGATCAGATTCGTCTAGTGGTGTCTCCCACTAACAGTACATGAGCGAGTTCCGCAATGACGCGAACCTCACCCTCGTCCTTCGGCGTCAGCACAATCGAGTCGAAGTCGGGGTTCAGCGGCTTCAGTACCACCTTCATGTGCCGCCAGGAGTCGTTGGCATCGAGTTCCTTCTCGCTCGTATACACTTTCAGCGTGTAGTGCCCGCTCGTCATCGGGTCGTCGATCCCCGAGTGCCACACGAGCAGGCGCCGGCCCTGGCGCGAACCGGCACGCGGCGGCCGGAAGAGGCAGTAGGCACCGTCGGGGATCTCGGGTTCCATCGACTTACCGTGCACCCTGGCGACGAACATGCCCGCGTCGAAGGCCGGATGGTTATCCCACGTGATCCACTCCGATGCCCACTCGGCGAGCTCGTCGAAGCCCCCCTGCTCTTCGCTGAACCGGCCGGCTGCCGCGCGCAGGCTGGTGAGGGGCACGCATGTCAGGAAGCGCTCTGATGCCTTGGGTGTCACCTCGCGAAAGGGCAGGGCGCTGCTGCCGGAGGCTTCCGCATGGGCGAGGATCATTGAGCGCAGGGCCGCCACCTGGTCGCAGTAGACGAACGCCCATGTGCCATGACGCCCAGTGTTGTTGATGGCCTCCACCCATTTGGCCGCACCGGCATTCTTGGCCGAGACCTGATTGGGATCGTGGATCAGGCCGGCGAGGCCCTTGATCTCGAGGACGAGCATCTTGCCGCCGCGGAGTCGAACCACGAAGTCCGGCTCGTAGCGCATCGGCGCATCCTGGTACCGGTAGGGGATGGTCATTCCGATCTTGCGGCTGTTCGGCACGAAGCAATCCACACAATCGAGGTCCTCGAGCACCTCGATGGCTCTCGTTTCATCCTCGCTACGCGTAATGGCGGCGTTGAGGTGGCTTCTTGTCAGCCGAACGATCGGCCTCGTTGTTTGGTCCTCCACGCCGTCAGTCGTGACGAACGGCTCGTATCGGTTGAGGACCGGCACCAGGGGATGGTTCTTCGTGGCTACGGCGGCAGTGATGCCCTCGCGCACGATCTCGCGTACGCGTTGGGCATACACTTCCAGCGCTAACTCACGGAAATCGACGCCTGGCGCGAAGTGGACCTTCTGCCGTACGTACTGCTGCAGGATTCTCACGACGTCCGGGAAGATCTGATGCCGCGCCAGGCCCTTCGCCTTTGCTGCCTCGGCGTTCGGGCCGGTTGCGCCGGAAACAAGGTCTTCAACGATGAGCTGCGCAATACGGAAGATCACCTGCTGCGGACGGACGGTGCTGTAGTACTCCTCGCGCGTCTGAGGCACGAAATCCCCGGTCACCAGCGGGGTAGGGTCGTCGTGATACCCGCGCGTCGGCGTCAGGAATACCGTAGTCGGCTCTTCTTTGACGTCGACGTCCGGCAATGCGTCCACGTCGCACTGGATCCCGCTCTCCCGAACATCGTAGGTGTAGCTCTCGACCACCGGGAAGCGGATCTCAAACGCTGCGCGTTCTTTGACCGTGAAGATGCGGTGGTAGACGGGGTCAGTCGTCTTCTGGTCCTTGGGACGCCCTTTGAAGGGAATCAGCGAGAACGGGATGCCGTATACGTCGACGTACTCTGGCGGCAGCAGACCGGTCTCCGGGTCCACGTTGTAGTTCATCCGCCGGAGCCCGCGTCCGACCACCTGCTCGCACAGCAACTGGCTGTCAAACGCACGGACGCCGAGGATGTGCGTGACGCTGTTGGCGTCCCACCCTTCTGTGAGCATCGAGACTGAGACAACGCAGCGCACCTGCTCCCCGGGGCCGCCGCGTTTGCCCACGGTGGCGATTAACTCTCGCAACGCTTTGGCGGCCTCGTCCTTGGTTTCCCCTTGCTCAGTCTCGATCTTCGCGAGGAGTTTAGTATCGATTCGGACGGTCCGCTTGACGCCCGGCTCGTTGCGGAACTCCTCCAGCACCTCGCTGTCGCCGTACACGACCTTCTCCACCTGAATCTTGTCGTCCGAGTCGTCGGCGCTGTCGATCGTTTGCTCGCCGCTGATCTTCTGGTAGAACACATCAGCGATATCCGTGCTGTCGCAGACGACGATCATGACAGGCGGCACGAAGTGATTGTCGCCGCTGTCGCTCCTGATTCGCTCGAACCGCTCCCTCCACTGGCTGGCCAGCGTCAGCAGCGCACCTTGCGCGTGCCTGTAGACTGCGTCCGCCTTCGGGCGCTTTCCCACGCGCTCGTGCGGTTTCAGCTCCTCCGAAACGTTCCGCCACAGCCGGAAGTACTTCGGCAGCGGCAGGCCCGCCTCGTCCTTCTTCGCCGTGTCGTCGGCGACGGGAAGACGTGGAATCTTGACGATGCCGCACTCGATGGCATCGACCAGACCGAAATCGGTGACGAGCCAGGGGAAGGGGCTTCCTTGCGGGTAGCCGCTGTTCGACAGGTAGAACGGCGTGGCGGAGAGGTCCACGCACGCGAGAATTCCCGCCCGGAGCCGTCCCGCGTCGTCCTTGCCGAGGAGACCGCTGTTGTTGATCCGGTCGAGACCGGCCAGCCAGACGCGGGCCTCCTCCTGTTCGTCTTTGAGACGGTCGCGTTCTTCTTTCGTCAGGTCCTTCAGTGCTTCGTCGCCTGAGCCGGCTGGATTAGGGCGCCAGCAGTGATGCCCCTCGTCGTTCAGCACGAGGATGGGAAGCCGCGCTGCCAGCTCCCCTAAACGATCCTTCGTAAACGCGTCAGGTGTCTCCTCGCCTTTCTGCACGACTCGGTAGCTCGCGTCGCCCTCGCGGTTCTCGCTCTTGAGGGCCAGCGCGTGCCAGTTGGTGATCAGGATCTTCCCCGTGCCGAGGTGGTCGCGGTACTTGGTCGGGATCAAGTCGAAGTAGTTGTAGGAGTTCCAGGGATGGTCCGGCCGCAACACTTGGAGGCGCTCTTTTACAGTGAGGTTCGGCGCGCAGACGAGCACCGCATTGGGGAATTGCGCGCTCGCCGGGTTGCGCGCCCGGTTCACGAAGGCCCACGTGATGAGCATCGCCATCACGGCCGTCTTGCCCGCGCCGGTAGCCATCTTGCAGCCGAGTCGCCGCAACGGCAGATCCTCCGCATTTCCGTTACGGTCAACCAGGCGCGGCCAGTTCGCGTCGTCCACGGCCGCAAACGGCGGGCGATCGCCGGCGAGGAGAGTCGCGAGAAGCACCGGATCGACCTCGAACGTCTTGTAGCCGCTCGCTGCGAGGCGACCGGTGAGGCCCAGTTCCAAGAGGTAGATCAGCGTTTCAACTGCTTCGATCTGACAGAAGAACAGCCGGCGGGGCGCCACACGGTCCGAGCGCGTCCAGTAGGTGAGCAGGTCGCGCGTAACGCCCGATGCACCTCGATAGCCGACCGACCGCCACCTGGTCACGTCCGCGCGCAACCGGTTGACCAGCTCGATGTCGTCGCGCTCCTCCTCGGCCAGCAGGTCCTGCTGCCCGGAGCCCACCTTCTTCGTGGTGTACCAGTAGCTGGCCTGGCGACGGCCGTTTGCGGGCTCGGGCACGCCTCCGCGGTAAATCCAATGCCGCGTGGGCTCCGTATACGGTGAGTTCAGGATCGGCTCTGGAACGGCCTGTGTCGGTCGCCAGTCTGCGGGGGCTTCCTGTGTCCGCGGTCGTTTGGCCATCGTCCTATTCCAATTTCCGGATTGCCATCACCTCGTTGCCACGCGGGTCGATAACCTTGACGGCAATCCGTCCGTACTTGCCCTTAGGGAACGGGAGCGACTTCGTGCCTTTCAAGCGCTCGAATGCCTCGGCATCTGCGCTACTGCCAAGCGCCTTCGCGATCTTGTCCCATGCGTTCTGGTCTGGGAAGAAGGCCTGCGTGATGCAGAAGCAACGGCCGTCGAAGTCGCCGTCTAGGAACCAGGCGGCTACCTTCTCGGCGCCCGACGAGCGGACTGTATTGTCCAGTGGGTTGTAGATGTCCACACCTTTTAACGTGCAGATCCAGCCCTCCTTCGTTTGGTTAACGGCGACCTCGGGTTGGCCGAAGACGGTGAAGAGTTGGCTGTTGGGCGTGTCCTTGAGCAGCCCTTGCATGGCTTCGTTCAGGTCGGGCCGGATCTGTGCGAGGTGGACCCGCAGCTTCGGATGTCCGGCCTCCTCTACAACCGCGTACGCCTCAGCATCGAAACTAAAGCCCGCAATGACCAGGTCGTCGTATTGCTTCGCGCTTCGGATCGCCTCCTCGACCTGCAAGGCCGTCACAGGGCCATGCTGCGGACCGAAGCTTATGGCCACGGGGGCGCCTTTGTCGCCATCCCCCCCTTCCCAGGCCGCCTCCGCGTGGATCAACGACGCTGAAGCGTCTTCAAACAGCGGCTCAACGCGTGCAAACCGTCGCTGCTTGTTGCCGAGGAACGTTATGCCGTCCCTGCGGAGGTGCTGCACCATCTGCGTCAGGTAAGGCTCCGCGTTGCCGTCGATAACCGGTGCAGGGTTATCGGGTTCAAACCTGTCCGGGGTCGGGTCGAACAGGCCCTCCTCGCCGAACGACAGTTCCTCAGGCCGCACGCCTTCAACGGTGAACGGACCGGTGACACGCACGATTCCTGATACAGCCTCAGGTTTGTCGGCAAGTTCTTCGTTCTCAGCGTTTGCGGAGATGCAGGCGCACACGTCATCCATCTTCTCGCGCCAGGCCAACCTGTAAGCGGTGACCGCCTGCTGAAGAGACTTCGGCCAGTCGGGATCCGTATCGAACGGCACTTCCCATTCTTCCCAGGCAGCCTTCGGCAAATGCCAACGTCGTCGGTCGGCGTCCGTTATTGACCTCTTCCCGTCACGTCGCTGTTTCTCAGCAAGCTTGCCCGCCAGCCTGTGGCGCACTTCAGTCGTCACTTGCCGGATCGCCGCGTTGATGTCCTTTAGCCTCGCAGTCAGGATCGGTTCGTACTTCTTAAAGACCGGATCGAGCCCCGTATTGCGTGCGATGCTCTTGAGCGTGATGTGAGGAACCGTTTTGCACTTGAAAGTGGTCTTGCCGGGCACCTGCCCAGACAAGTCAGTCAGCCATACTCCGTTAGGGTGGCGCTGAGTGTCCTCAACCGTCAATGGGCGGAGCCGATAGTACGGGAACCGGGCCGTCATAAGACGCTGCCTGGCGAGAGACAGTGCGACACGGCTGGTATCGCAAGTGATCCAGCGTCTGCCCCACTGTTCCGCAACGAAGGCCGTAGTTCCTCCTCCGCACGTCGGGTCCAGAACAAGATCTCCAGGACGTGTTGTCATCAGCAGACAACGTTCAATCACTTTTGGAGGTGTTGGAACTACGTAGAGGTTGTCCTGATCTGCTGTGCCCATCGTGTCAGTCCACATGTTGCTGACCGGAACAGCGGCAAAGTCATCGAGCATCAACCGATAATTGACAAATTCCCGAGTAAGGAAGAGACGCTCGGCGCCGATTAACCGTGCCATGCCTTCGGGATTCGTCTTCCAATGTTGATTTGGCTTTGTAAACAGTCGCTTGCCATAGAGATCGAGGGGGACCGGTTCGGAAGATGCACCGGCCGACGTCAATGGCGCCCCGAGGAACGGTCGCGCCCCGTGCGGCAGCGCCGCACCATTTGCTGCCGGCGTGACCACCTGACTCAGTGGCCTCACCTGGCCGTCTGGAAGTAGTACGGAGGTGTAGCGGTCGCCGCTGCCTTCGCCGAGCACCTTCTCATCGAAAAGAGGGTAGTAGCGGAATTCGGCCTTGTCTTTCGCATACCACACGACATAATCACAGATACTCGGAAGTTCCTCGGACTCAAAGCCTCCGGTCTTCTTGAAGGGGATAAGCGCAACCCAGTTGTCCGGCCCGAAGACCGAATCCATGATTGCGCGGACGAGGCCGACATGCCGATCATTGATCTGGAGAAAGACACTGCCGCTATCACAAAGAAGTTCACGTGCTGCTATGAGCCGATCGGTTAGGTACCTGCCATATGAATGCACACCAAGGAGCCATGTGTCCCGGTAGGCTCGAACCATTTCGGGTTCGCGGGTTAAATCTTGGTCTCGGTCTTTGACGTCGCGCTGGCCGATTTGGGGCTGGAAGTTCGACGAGAACTTGATACCGTACGGGGGGTCGATGTAAACCATCTGGACCTTGCCGGCGAGGTTCTCTCGCCTTGCGAGGCTGGTCATCACTTGCAGCGAGTCACCGAGAATCAGCCTGTTGGCCCAATCCACCGGATGCTTGTAGAACTGCACCGCCTGCGCGTACGCCTGCTGCGGGTCGGCGAAGAGATCCCGATTGACATCCTCCCGCGCCAGCACGCGCAGTATGGCTTGCGTGGAGACGCGCTCGTGGATATGCAGCGCAACCGGGTCTACTTCGAAGAACCCTCGCTCGTGCTGTTCCTGCTTGCCGGCCCACTCAAGCCAGGGCTGTTGGTTGCGCAGCGCCTCGGCGACCAATTTCTGCTCCTTTGCCGTCAATGGCCGTCGCCCGGCTTCAGCGATCAACTCCGGCAGCCTGTCGGCCTGACCGGTCGGGTCGAAGCGCAGCTCGGGCACTAGGTGAGGACTGTATCGGTACCGCACCTTTCCGACCTTCGGCACTATGCCCTCGGCCGCGATCTTCGCCGGCGGGATGTTCGTGCGCTTTTGGTCCTTGTGCCGATAGTCGGTCGTCTTCACTCCGTTGTTCTTGGTCTTCTTCGCCATTGCCTGCAGTCTCTCTATCGGCGCGTCAAAGCGATCTCGATCCATGTGATCGAATGCCTGATATCAACTGGGCTTCACGTCGTACCCGAAGAACCTCAATCCCGCATTGGAGTTCCCATTTCGAAATGGATACTTGCCGGGTTCATTGAACGCCACCAACTCCTGAACCGCCGCTCTTCCCAAGCCAAAAACGGTGGTGCTCGCATCTCGGAGCCTGCGCTGAATGGGAATGGCAGGATCCGCGAGGGTGATCAGCGCGTTCCGGATTGCACCCTTCGAGTTGTTTCTGGAGTTGAGCACTTTTCTGATGTTGATCGGATACGAGTGCAGCGCGTTGGTCTGCCGCAGCAGCGTTCGAGTCTCCGTTTTCGTCAGGTTGCGACGGCTCGCGATCGTGAGGAGACGTTGAACAGTACGAGAGTGCTCTCGGCGCCAAGTTGGGCCCTCAACGTCGTTATCCTCGCTCTCGTACCATGTCCTGAACTGCCGCGCGTACTTTCGAATCTCCTGGTTCCGTTCCGAGGTCGAGAGGCGCCTCGGCTTGCGCGTGGTGTACTTTCTGGAAATCCGCTTCGCCTGGTGGTGATACAGGAAGTCGAGCAGGGCGTCCACCTCGAAGTACAGAGGCTGGTTGGGCCAGAGGCGCTGAATCGCGACGTATCTGTGAGCCAGGTCATCGAACTGTTCGACGAAATACTCCCAGTCGCGAAATCTCGTCTCCCCATCCGGCTGGCTGTCTCCGGGATCCTGGTTCGGGTCCCACAGCACTTCAAGGCTGGGCCCGTGGCCGTCGGCCTCCGGATCCCACGTAGGTGCTGTGAACTTCACCTTGGCAGGATCCACAGGTTTGGCTTTCTTCCACCACTGTTCGAACACTACCACAGCAGCCTGGCGATCGGCACTGCGAAGCCGGACTCCTACCTCATAGCGGCGTTCGAACGCCATCTGCGACAGGTTCGCGGAGGTGAGGATGACGGTGTCGTCGGCGATGTAAAGCTTGGCGTGAAGGCCGGTCAGCGACCGGACCGCGCCGAGACTCGAAAACAGCTCCAAAGTCTTGCGGGACGCTCGGCCTGCCGTGACGTCCGTGAGCAGCCTCACGTCCCGGGCCGCTGTTCGCCAGCTCACCCCGAGCACCCTGCGAATGCCCGATCCCCACGGTCCGACGAAGGGCGCCGCGACCCACGCTCGATGCGTGGCTTTGTCCATTGCCGCTCTGACCGTCTGAGCGAGCTTCTCGCCGATCAGGACGTACATCGTGTCCTCCCGGTCACGGCCGGTTACCAACGCAAATTGTTACTGGGGAGATCGCAGCGATCGGCGACAAGTCGCCGCCCCACCGCGCTTTAGTGAAATGATACTCCCAGAGAGGGTCGAAACGACGACGAATGCGCTTCACCCGGCGCTCGGCCGTGAAGTCCGCGCTAGGCCGTCTCGCTGGCGCTGGCTGCACAAATCGCGCGGTACTCGCAGTTTCGGCATCGTGCCGCCTCTGGCAGGGCCAAAAACTGTCCCTGCCGGAGCCTCATGAGTCGGTCGCTCACTCGCTCGGACGCGGCGCGGCAGGCGCTCTCTGAAATGTCGACGGCTCTCCGCGTCCCGTCGCGAAGTTCGTGGAGATAGGCGGCTTGAACTTCTAAGCCTTCACCGCGGCCGGCCACCGTGTACACCCGCAACTGCTCTTGGTACCGATCTTCACGTCCCTCGTCAGCCGCAATCTTGTAGTCGGCTATCGCCAGCGCGCCCAGGCGTCCGCCCTCCTGATCCAGGATGACGTCCGCGCGGCCGGCGACGGTGCCCTCGTCGAGGTGAAGGGCGAAAGGACGTTCCGCCGCCCACACGCGCTGAAGGTCCTGGCTGTACTCGCGCGCATACCGCGCAACCAGCCTGCGCGCCGCCCGCCTCATCGTCTCCCAGGCCTGGGCCGAGGCAAACGGGACGAAAAATTCCCGCACCACCAGCCGGTCGAGCTCATCCGTATCGGGGAGACGGCCGGACGTCCGCACGGTGTCGGCCAGGTGCCGCATTACGTGATGGATGGCCCGCCCGTAGCCCAGTTCCGGAGCGATCTGTGTCTGGAAACCGAGCGCGTTGCCGAGCCGGTAGCGATGGCCGCACTCCTCGAACACGGCGAGGTCGGAGAAAGAGACTTCGAGTGATTCCAGCTCCAGTGGTTTGTGTGATTCGGGCGCGGCCGGCAGGGGAAGCGATGCGACACGGTGAGGCTGATCGCCGGCCACTTCCATCAAGTAGTCGGAGGGCTGAAAGCGGTGGACCTTTCGCTCGAATGCGGAGAGGTACACGATGTCGCGCGCCCGCGTCAGCGCGACGTAGAAGAGCCGACGCTCCTCCGGATCGCCTCCCTCATAACGACGCCTGGCCTCGGTGGAGAACACGCTGTCCGGCAGCAGCCAGTCCTGTGCTTCTCCCGCACGTCGCGAAGGAAAACGGCCTCGAACGAGCGACGGGAGAAAGACGATCGGCCACTCGAGGCCCTTGGCCTGGTGTACGGTGAGGACATCGACTGCGTCGAGGTCAATCGCAGGTTCGCCCTCGAACTCTTCGTACGCATCGCGCGCGTAGTGGAGCAGGTAGTTGTGGAGCGCCCGGAAATAGCCCCGGCCACGATCGTGCCCCGCCTCGAAGCCCTTCGCACCGGCCTTCTCCACGTGCCGGCCACGGCGTTGCACATGCTCGAAATCGCCGAGCACCTCCGAGAAGCGGGCGAGCGCTCCCATGCGCGCCGAACCCGACGGCGATGACAGGTCGGTAGTATGGACGCCAAGCACTCGCAGCAATCGGTAGTAGTCGCCGACGAGATTCACTGGCCTGTGACCCCTGAGCACGAAGGCACGCCAGTCCTTGAGGTACGCGCTCAGCTCGGAAACTGGTCCATCATTGCCGAACACGCGATTCAGGCCGGCGACGATGCGATCGAGGTCGGCTGGCCGGAACTCGCCGAAGCGATCGTCGCGCCAGTCACCGTCCACGAACCACGCGTAGATTTCTGCGATGAATGCCACCTCAGGTTGCAGGAATAGCCCTGTGCGCCCGGCCGCGGTGTACGGAACGTCGCGCGCGCGGAGCGCCTCGATGAGAGGCGGCGCCGACGTACGAACCGACCGGTAGAGCACCGCCATATCGCGATATCGGTACCCCAGCCCCTTCAGGTACCCAACGGTCTCCGCGATGCGCGTTGCTTCTTCGTCATCGGTTTCTGCCGACCATGGCACCACCTCGTTCTTCCCAGGCTCGCGGACGGGCCGCATTTCTTTGGGCAAACGTTCAGGAATCGATCGCGCGAATCTGTTAGCGGCGGAAATGATCGCTGGGCGCGAGCGGCGGTTGTCGTCCAGTTGAACGGTGGCCGAAGCGGGCCGACGCTGCCGGAACGTCAGAATGTTGCGCACGTCGGACCCGCGCCACTGGTAGATCGACTGGTCATCGTCTCCAACGACTGTGAGCTCCACAGGAGGTCGGGCGAGCAGCTCGATGAGACGTTCTTGCGCCGGGTTGATGTCCTGGTATTCGTCCACGAACAGGTAGCGCAGCGGGGCGTGAACGCGAGCGTAGATTGCCGGATCTTCGAGACTCTCGAGCGCGCAGGTAATGAGCAGACCGAACGTCAGAAAGTGAAAACGATCGAGAGCCTGACGGTACGCCGTGTAACAGTCGCCAATCGGTGTTCCCGCGAGCGCGGACGCGGGGATCACCTCGTTGCCGATGACGTCTACCGTTCGCATGAAGTCTCGAATCGGCGCCCAATGCCTCGCCTTCAGGTTTTCTAGCCCCAGACGGTGATACTCCCGCGAGAGGAATCCTGCGTGGCGATGGTCGTCGAGCACGTCGTAGTTGCCGTACCGAGGCACGTGGTCCAGCAGTACTCGGAAGCAGTAAGAGTGGATGGTACCGACGAACATCGGGCCGAGACGGTCACGAAACGCCGGGCCCATGCGCTCCGCCACCCGACGGGTGACGCGCTCCTTCAGCTCAATCGCGGCTCTTTCGGTAAACGTGAAGGCGACAATCGAGGCCGGCTCGGCGCCCTCCGCCACAAGAGCCGCGAGGCGCCGCGATACCGACTCAGTCTTTCCTGAACCGGCGCAGGCAATTACCTGAAGGTCGCCGCCCCGATGGTCCACGACCTGCTGCTGCTGGGGCGAGAGAATCAGCGGTTCCGGCATGGTGGTGGGGCCCGTCCGGATGATAGGGGTTTTCCTTCAACTTCGCCAGACTGTCAGAAAGCTATGCTCTCCACGTCCAACTTGTGCTATTTATTGTGGTATCCCCAGAAAACAAGGCGGCCGCCGGACCAGCTCGGGTCCGACACGCGATCTCGTACCTGAGTGTCGTTGCACATAAGCGGGCATCCATGAACCGAAACAGGGCGGGCGACTCCCATCGCGACACCCGGCGCCGGTTCGAACAATGGGCAAGGAACCCTGGCTGCCAGGCGAACACCCTGTCCGCCGTGCACAACATCTCGATGGCGGACGTAGTAAAGCACGAGGGTGGGCGGGTGACGATGGGCCAGTCGCCATTCGCGATCATGCGCGGGCAGCGGTTCGAGAGGGCCCTGTTCCGAAACGATGGCCAATCTCTCATCGAGGCGCTCAAGCGGGCGGGCGTTCTCCCGACGGCAGGACAAGGTCTCGTCGATCTCCGTTTGCGGCTCAATGGTGGGCCGTGCCACAGTCTCGACGAGTCTCTCGCCAGGACTGCCGATCTGTTGCGGGCCCTGGCCGGCAACCGTCCGCCCAGGAACGCCGCATGGCTCGTCGCGGGCGCAACCGTCCGAATTCCGGGCGGCGTGATGCTGCCGGAGGCGCTACTCGTCCTCGATGCTCTTGTGATTCGTCACGACGAGGCGCCGCGCGGATTAATCGTCGGGGAGATCAAAACATACCCGGACAGGGGCGGGTACACCGATGCCAGGGAACTGGCAACTGCGAGGGCGCAGGCAGGAGTGTACGTGCACGGCCTCGACCTCGTGCTGATCGATCTCGGCATCGCGGAATCGTTCACGGTCTTCAGGAACGGTTTCCTGATCCTGACGCGCCCAGGATTCAACCAGCCTTCTGTAAGAGCGGGTGAGGATCTCCGCTACCAGGCGGAGCGAGCAAAGCGTGGATTCGAGTTGCTCAGGGTTGCGGCTGAGAGGCTGCCGCCGCCGGATGGCGAACGGAGGCTGGACGCCGTCTGCGAAGCGGACATGGATTACTCCGAGACCTGCGTCAGCTTCTGCGATCGCGCTGACACGTGCCGCGACAAGGCGCTCGAACGTGGAGATGGTGCGGTTCTCGGCGACGACGTCGCGCGGTTCCTCGGGTCGGTGCCGCTCCAACGAGCGCTCGAGTTGATGAACGGTGCCACGCCCGTGAGCCCGGCGGAACAGGATCTGGCGCGGCGAATCAAGGACATCGAGAACCTGCGGACACTCGCATGACCGCCGATGAAGTAGTCCGCCGTCTCCGGGCTTTCGAATGCGGGAAGCCCCTTCCTCGGGGCGAGACTTTACGTGTGGCGCGGCTGCCTGACGCGCAGATGATGATCCTCGCGTTCGTCAAGATGGGTGGGGAATCGTCGCCCTGGGGGATCGCCTTCGGGCGCCCGGGCCAACAGCCAGAGATCTTGACGACATCGGAGCCGCGCACACGCGACGATGTGGCCGAGATGGTCGCCAGATTCGGCCCGGCGCTGCTCACACACCTCAATCACCCCAAGTATTCGCCATGGGGGCCGTCGCCGGACGTGCAGGTTCCGGCATTTCAGGTCTGGCTTCCGAACGCCTCGCACCTCGAGATGCTGCATCACCTCGCGTATGCGTACACCTTTACGAAGTTCGGTGCGGCTGCCCGATTCACGCGCTTGAACCAGATCGGGCACGCGTGCGGTTGGCTGTTCCGCGAGGCACAGCGGCCGGGACAGACGATTACCATGGTGGCCACCGAAGCGTTAACCGAGTCGTACACGTTCCCGGCCGAGACAATGCGCCAGGGCCACCTCGGGTTCTTGCTCGCGTGGCTGCAAACGAAGGGTGACCGCCGCGCGAGGGCAAGCGCCGCGGCCAGGGCTGAACAGCAGTCGATGTCCACGCACCTCGATCCCGTGGTGGAGCGCGACGAGTTGTCGTCGGACGTCGAGATGTACAACGAGGCACGAAGCTCGGGTAACTCCGACCGGCTCGGGCTCGCAGCACGGCGCATTCGCAAGGTGCTCACCGAGGAGCTCGAACGCCGTTATCGATTGACCGAGCAGGCGATAGCGGCGTTGAAGGGAGACCGCAGACGGGAGAACCTCGGTCTCCAGGTTCTCGTGAGGGCTTCTCTCGACGAGCACCGCCTTCAGTACAGACGCATCGAGCGGGAGATAGACGATAAAGAGGACGGACCCGCCTTTCGTCCATCAGCGGAAACAGATAGGTACCCGCCGGCTGCCGCTTCGCGCTTCTACGTGCATGAAGCGTCACAGGAGCTGCGAGATCAACTCCTTGTTCACGACGACCGGGAACTTCAGGCCGAACTCGTAGCCGCAGGCGAGGCGATTGCGGGGACGATCATTGACGTACGGGATGAGGGGGACGGGAAGAAGACGATTCCAGTATGGATTGTCGAAAGCAACGGTGAACTGCCGCTGCGTCTGCACGACGATTCGACCCTCTGCGTCGTCGGCCTGCGCGATCGCCACGTGCGCATTCGCAGCATTGAGCGGGCGGGGGACATGCGTTACCGATTCGAACTGGTCGTCACGAAACTGGTGACCGTCCCCCGCAACGATGAGGGTTCCGTTTTACCCGCGAACAGCCAGAGACTGAAACGCAAGCGCGTTGTGCTCGTCAAGCCGTCAATGGACCAGATTGCGCGGCGACGCAGCTTCCTCGTCTGGAAACGGGATGTTCCCGGGGCTTGGCTGACGCATCGCGTGCCGAAGGTACCCGCGGCCGATCTGCCGGCGGAGGTGGGTGAAGACCTGACCGTTCTCGACGTCAAAGAAAGATGAGCAAGCTCGGAAGACACCAGCTCGAAATCAAGGCGCAGGTTGACGAGGCGACCGAGAAGCTCGTGAATCACGTTCGAGCCGAGGAGCGGCTCGCCGTTGTGCAGGCCCCTCCTGGTTCCGGGAAGACCCATCTGCTCTTGCAGGGCGTGAAGGCAGCCTACGACGGCAAACAACGCGTCGCAATAGCCACGCAGACCCGATCGCAGGCCGACGATATCTGTCGTCGCCTGTCGCTCGGGCGCGTGCCGTGCATCCGGTTTGTCGCGCAAGACGGTGTCGGCACCAGCCAGCCGCCCGGTGTCGCCGCGATCGCGAACCACAAGGAGTTGCCGACAGGCCGCTGCATCGTGGTGGGCACGACCGCGAAATGGGGTCTGATTCAGCTTGCGCACCATTTCGACGTGCTGTTTGTCGAGGAAGCTTGGCAAATGGGGTGGGCTGACTTCATGCTTCTCGGCCAGGTGGCGCCGAGATTCGTCCTGATCGGTGATCCGGGACAGATTCCTCCGGTCGTGTCGATCGACGCGTCACGATGGGAGACGGCGCCACGTCCGCCACACCGGCCCGCGCCCGAGCTCATTCTGGACGAACACCGACCAGCTGCGTTGGATCTGCAGCTGCCGGCGACCCGTCGGCTCCCTGCATCCACGGCCGACTTGATCCGTCCCTTTTACGATTTCCCGTTTGGGTCCTGGGCCGCGCCCGGTGAACGCGTTCTGGTTCCCGGTCGACAACAGCGCGGTCCGCTCGGGGCAGTTGTGGAACGTCTGAGAACCGGGTCGGTCGTCGGGGTCACCCTGCCCACGCCTGACGGCGGTCCGCCGCTCGAGTGCGACGACGATGCGGCCGAGCTCGCCGTTGACGTCGTGCGTGCGATCCTCCGCAGCCAGCCCGAGTACATGATGGACGGCCGGCTCGGGGCCCTGGAAGTCAACGACATCGGCCTCTGCGCGACGCACCATGTCATGAACGCGGCGATGAGGCTTCGGCTGGACGGCAGGTTGAAAGGCGTCTCCATCGATACCCCCGAACGCTGGCAGGGTCTCGAACGTCGGGTGATGGTGGTGGTCCATCCCCTGTCGGGCGTGGTCCTGCCGAGCGAGTTCGATCTGGAGACCGGGCGGCTGTGCGTCATGGCGTCGCGGCATCAGGTCTCGCTAGTGGTGGTAACGCGCAACCACCTGGCCGACACGCTGGACTCACACATGCCCTCGGCGGGGCAGCCCATCGGTCGGCCGGACGTGTCGGGGCGGGGGCACCTTCAGAACACCGTCTTTTGGAGGACCTTGCTGAGTCAAGATCGGGTGATCGAAGTTGGCGCGTAAGGCCGGCGACCGACTAGACGAGGAGATCCACCGGCGCGGCTGACAAAAGCCTACGTCTATCTTTCGTTCAGAGGGTCGACGCGGACTTGGTTTCGTCAGCGAGGTGCAAAAGGCGCAGTTGGTCGAGCAACGGAGCTGACACGCCGGTGGCGCTGCTGGCGAACTGGCGTTGAGAAACCGCTACAACGGAATGGCGCCGACGAAGAAGTGAACGCCGCGAGGCTTATGTCGCGGCCTGAACGCGAGGCGGCTTACGTAGCTTGACAGATCAAGAGAACACAATGAACACTTCCATCTCTGCATCGTGGTTGCTCAAAGGATATTTCGACCTTCGCAAGCAAGACAGGAATCATCGAACGACACAGGAGATTCGACGACACCTCTGTCGGGCGCTCGGGCTGCCGGAGATGGAGGTGGCGTTCTTCCCCGTTGGTCCGGACTGGAAGCATGTGTTCTGGTGGCGTGTGACGCAGGCTGTCTTTGCCGAAGCTCAGTTTGTCGCTGCCATCTCGAACCAATATCCGGTGCTTTCTCTCGGGATTTCTGTTGAGAAAGGACGGGCCACGGCGACGAAGAATAGGCCCGCTCTGGATAGAACATGGGACTGGCACAACCTGCTAAGGCATCTGCCACAGGTACTTACGACAGACGTCGCTCGGATAGGCGAGGATCTGGGCAACCCTGTGAACCTCCGGATCAACAGCAAGCCGGCCAACACGCCAGATACCGTGGGCTGGAAGACAGAGGGGTTCTCCTTTGTCGATGAAAAGTGGTTCGAACGCCATGTCGGCGAGGTGAAAGACGATCATGTTGACGTAATCGCTGAGCGCATCCGCCATCTAGATGGCAAGGACGACACCTGGGTCGTCCTGACGTTTACGCGTGATCTCAGTCCGAGCGAGGCGGATGGCATGTCACCCACTGCCGCCGCTGACATCCTTCTCAAGTTCAATCCGCTCAGGGAACGTCTGAGAGGCCGCTCCAGGCCTTGGAAACGACCACGCCGCCGATAAGATTGCACTAGGTAGCTCGCCGGAGATGGCCGTGGACTGCACGGCCGACACTTCGCGGTCCAGCCGATGCCGCATGTCGGCGGGGATCCGAAACAGCGACACGACGCTTGGCCGCGACACCAAGGGACTCAGCATGGCGAGAACACTTTCGGCACACGAGTGGCCGGTGGCGAAGATTGTCAGCGCCGATCACGTCTTCCGGGTAGCCGACCGAGCAAGCGCAAGAATCGCTCGATGATCTGCTCGCCGCTATGCAGGTCGGCGGCGCGATAGACGACATTTCGCCTTACCCCGCGGGAGCGGGACAGGGAGTCTTCCAAGACTACGTTCAAAGGGAGGAAGGAATTGCCAAAGTCGTCTCCGTTGCCGACAAACTCTCAGATAGCCGTGGCCGTATCGCCTTGTACTACAATGTGCGGACACCATCTTGGCAACCGTCGTCGCGGCTACTGAGAGTCTGAACGTGGCGGGCGTCTCATGGAGCGAGAAGATGGTGCGTACGTCGAAGTGCAGGTCGCGACCCAGCGCACAGGTGAACTCCACACGCAGGCGTTGCCACGAAGTTCTACTTAGCACGTCGCAACAGGCGCTGAGACCGTATTCGTCGCTTGGGCTGGTTCGTCTCTCGATCGATCGCCGGAATCATCGCCAAGCTCATCATGCCGGGTGTTAAGTTGGGTGCGGGCGGACCATTTTCAGGTTCGCCTGGCTCGCCCGGGCGAGGTTCGTCATCTTCGGAGACCTGGTTGACTGGCTGAGTGACGTGTAGTCCTGTAGGCAGACAGGAGCGCGATGCGGGCCGACATGACAAAGCCTGCCGTGGCATCCCGTCCATAGAGGCGCGTGAGGCAGCCGAACAGGCTGCCCAGGACGACGCCGGCGATCACGAACCACGGTGGTGACGACGCCGCGGGGTCTTGAGTGAGACGCCGCATCTGGCCGCGAAAGGCCGCTCCGAAAGGCAGGCCACGGTCTTATACCGTCAAGTAATATTGCCGACGGGATCTGCAGACTGTATGGCTTCCGCAAACGAGAGGACTGTCACAATGATGCCACTAGAGTTCGGAACCACCGACATGAAGGGGAACAACGGAATCTTTGGTCAACCCCCCGAGTGGCTCTGGTCGATGAAGGGGTCTGCTGTATCCTCGGTCTACGACGAGAAGGGGTACCCTAGGCAACCCGATTGCTTCTTCGGAGTCGGCTGGCTCGTTATATTCCCGAAGCATCCGCTCGCCGTCACCACCGAATCCGACTTCGTGGTCCGTCTCGGCGTCGAATCCCCACGTCACGATTTCAACGCAACCCTGAACGCCCTGAAAGGCGAAATAGTTCGGGCGTTCATGAAGTCGGACTTCAACAGGCTCATTCTGGCCAAAGGCTACGCCTGCGACGAAAGATATCTGAGAAGAACAGATCTGGCAATACGGGACTCCAGAAATACTACGGTGTTCAAGATCGCTCCGGGGCACCAACACAACTGGTCGTCACCGGAGGAAGCCATCGGCTCTGTCCATGGTGACCTGGGTAAAGGTGCCAATGACGTGTTACTGCCGTTTGCCCGGCGCCTGAATGAGTATTTCAGTGAGAACACTGCGGCGCGCTTGCCGGCACGCTGCTAGAGTGCATTAATCTGCTTCTCCGGTCGGTGCTCACGCGAATGGGAACGATTCACAGAGCAACGGGCCTATGAATTCCGTTGCGGCGCGTACGGAACTGCCCGAATCCGATGGCGAGCGATCTGCGGGAGGGCAACTGGGCCGTGCCTGCCGCATTTCCATTACAGGTGCTTTAATGCGCCCATCTGTGACGGGTGTTTCTCGAACGCCGCGTCCTCCCTGCCAACTTCAATATGCGGGGTTCTTGAGTTACACCCAAGACGTCGTCCGCCATCGTCGAGTTGTTCCCTCCGCCCCTTTCTGCCCCTTCGAGGGCCCCCTCGTACGCCGCGAGGACCAAACCGACACCTCGTGCGTCGATCTGCTTCAGCGGCGGAATACGCCTGTTGACCTTCGAATCGCGTGGCTTCTTCGAGGTGATGAACCATGGTCAAGTACCTCGATCTCGCGGAGGCCGCGGTATTATTCGTTCAATCAGACGACTTCAGACTACTTCCTCATCCTCAGTCTCAAGGTCCGCAAACACAACAAATGGATCGTGAGAATCTCTGAGGCCAAGGTCCGATTCCGCCCGTCGCATCGCGAGCTTTAGGTTTTCGGCTTTCTGGTCTTCCAAGGCGATGAACCGATCGCGGAGGGCCGCCTTTACCCGCAATCGATGATTTCCCATGGCCGATCCGACCTGCTGGCGGAGGTCCTGGTGGCGCCACCACAGTTTCCGTCCCCACTCGCGCACGAGACTCTCATTCTTTTCCTTGGCCAAGAGGCGCACGAACAGGTTCAGAGCGTAGTACACCAGCCGCTTCGGTCTTGGCCCATCGCCGGACCGACGTAGATCGAGTTCGTTCGTCAGCACGACCGCCAGGACGTCGTTCAGATTCTGCAGAAACACCAACAGCGGAAGAGACCTGAGATGGTCTTTCGAGAAGCACCGTGTATAACTAGCGTCACTCTGAAACAGGTGGTCGGGATGGTACGCTCCATCCATATCTCCGGATCCTGCAGCGATTGCCCGGGCGAGTGACGTAATCGTAACGCAGTGTCCCTGGCCATTTGGGTAAAAGCGTTGTTGATCGGCGTCATTCATGGCCTTGAACGCCCCCAGTTGACGCTCATAGTAGATGCGCACTTCACGAAAACGACGCTGTAAATCCAGCTGAAGTAGATCATTCGCCTTCAGTGCGGCAGGACGTATTTCATTCTGGCGGTTGTTACAGATCGTGACGTTCCGAATGAAATCATCGTCGGACGTGACGACCACCCTAACAGGGAGTGTTACTCGCATCCATCGGTCCTCGGCCAGGCGCCGTTGAACCAACGGATCGCTGTGGAAATCGTAGGCAGCCGTGATTGTCTGGCAGCCATTCAACACGTACGGACCTTGTACTTCGACTCCTGTGCCCGTCTGCTTCGCGGAGCGACATGACAATGTGACACCATTATGCAGAAATCCAAAGAGCTCCGGTTCGTTTCGGGATTCGATGCACATCGAGCGTAGAGTCTTCCTCATTTCTCCATAAGGTCCGTGGGTTTTGTTCTTTTTGGTGTCCTGAAAGGAGCGCACGTTCTTCTCGAATAGACCCTGCCGCCGGCTCTCGTATAAGTCCACGAGCTCACTCAGCCTGCCGACGCCGAACAACATCCGCACCTCGGACCCGTCATGACTGGACGTCAGGCCGACAGAGCTCATCGTGAGTGAATACCAAGGATCCGGCGGCGGCGGCGGCGGCTCGTGCCATGGCGTGATGATTTCGGTGGGCCCGATGTCCTGGACGACGCTGAGTCTGGCATCTTCGAAACAAAGCTGTAGCTTCTCGTTCAGCTCCTCGCGCGCATTTGCCGACCGCCGTTTTCGGCTTTCCCGATCATCTGCACCCAGGTGCAGAACGACCCATTCGATCATCAAGCGCCGTCGGAGACGTTCATCGAGCAAGCCAACCTCAGCCCGGAGATTTGAAACGACTTTGTTTGCCGGGCCCTGCTCGGCGTCAATGGGTGCCGTCAGGGCGCGTGCAACACACGCAACGGCTCTAGCCAGATCACGGAAACCCTTATTGATCTGCTGCTGATCGGCTGAGTACTTCGCCTGCAAAACCAAGAGATAAGGAGTCTCTGCGTCGACGGCGATGTGGTAGCCATCGATGCCAAAATCGTTGTTCCTTCCCTCGCCGAGGATAGCCGGATCGGCGCACTGCCTTTGTGCGTCCAGTTCCGACAAAAACGGAAAGCGCCTGCGCAAGTACCAGATCGGAAACGCGTCCTCCTCTCGTTCCCAACGCAAGCGAGTGGTAAGCGCTCCGACTTCGGCCTTCACGTCCGAGACGTTCATGGCACCCTCCAAACTGTTTCAGTTATGATCATATTTTACGTTAGTTCGCGCGCGAGAGTGCGCGAATGTGCCGCCTTGCTTTCGATCGGGATCGGCGGCTTGGCTGGGACGAGGGCCTCCAACGGGCGACCGCGAGCGGCAGCAGCAGCCGACGGTTATGACTGGTGAGAGTACAGGACTGTTTCGCTCCGGATCGCCGCGGGCACAATGCCAGAGTCACCACTACGGGAGCTGCAGCAGCCCACACGATAGGCATCGGGGCCCGCGTCGAAGAGAACGCAAGTCGTCATGCCCCGCGCGCCTTCTCCAGCAGGATCTTCCAGCGCGCCACCAGCCGGTCGAGATGCTCGTCGTCATACCCGAGCGCCTTCGCGGCGCCGCGATAGTTCACGACGTCAACCCATGTGCGGTTGATGAGCGTCGGGCGCTTCTCGTCGTCGGCGGAGGACGCATCGCCCATGTGCCAGTACTTGCGACCGTCGAGATACAGGTACTTCCGGTGCGCGCCCCAGAACGACTCCAGGACACCCCAGTGCTCGATACACGAAATGGCCCTCGAGAAATCGCCCGCATCGGATGAGCGCGCGAGCGTGTACTCGTGTGGATACGACTGGACGTAGGTCTTCGCAAACCGCCAGCGTGAGCCGGACACGAAGCCTCGCAGCCACTCCATGCGCTGTTCGCGGTCAGTGTCATTGACCGGGGTTGGCGTCGTCATACGTCCACCATCGCACGGAGCCATGACAGGACTGGTCCAACCAAGAATCGACTTTCCGGTGAGCCTCACATTTCTTCTGTGACCTGACCTGTCACGCCGGCGCGTTACTGTCTAGCCATGGCAGTCCTTCAACGGCATTTCGCGCCTGCTCAGCACGTCCGCCAGGGGCACTGGCTCGGCGAGCCGACGACGGAAGTCAGCGGACCGCTCGAGGCTCTGATTCCGCTGATCCCCACGTTCGACCGACAGCCGTTCGGAGCAAATCCTCACCTCGACGTCATCGTCCGACGACCGCGCTCGATGGGAGCCGGTGAGGAAGCGATGCCGACGGGCGTCGTTTCCAAGACCTACGCGCTCGTGCAGCACACCGCGGTTGTGGATGCGGTACGCGAGGCGCTCGAGCAGGTCCACGACGAGCCCTTGGCGATGCAGGCGACGCTCACGCTGAGCAGCCACGGCTCGCGCATGGCGTTGCGCGTCGAACTGCCGAAGGACTTCGCGTTCGAGCCACCGGACGGACACCGGATGATTCTGACGTTCGAGTGCTTCAATTCGGTCGATCGGACCGTGCCGTTCTCGGCAACCCTCGGTTGGTTTCGCCTGGTCTGCAGCAACGGCCTGATGCTGGGCACGACCGAGGAGTTGTTCCGCAAACTGCATCGTCCGTCCCTGCAGATTCTTGACCTACCGCGGGTGATCACCGTCGGTCTGGTTGATTCCACCTTTGACAAAAAGGCGATGCGGGCCTCTGCCCAGAGGCGCGTGTCCGCGAACGCGCTGTGCCGGTGGGTGGACGGTCCAGTGTCGTACAGGTGGGGACTGATGGCCGCCGCACGGGTGCTTTCCATCGTGACGAGAGGGAAAGACGGAGAGCCGAGCCGCACTCCGAGGGGCGGCCCGGCCAGCGTGCGCGACATCCCGCATCCGAGGGACGTGCCGGGCGCGGTCGCGCCATGCGACCACGCGTACGGGATCGCGCAAGCGCTCGCATGGGTCGCGGCGCGGCGAAGTGAAGTGGCCGAGCGCCTCCAGTGGAGACGCGACATCCCGGAGTTGATGGCGCAATTGAATTGAACGGGACGGTCGATCCAGGATTCGCGCTTCGGGTTGGGCAGTGGCCTTACGCGGACGCAGCGGGGGGCCGAACGTGTGCTTTACTCAACGCGTTCGCGCATTTCGCCACAACGAGCAGGTGCCGCGCTCGCGACGCGGCGAAAGATACTGGTTCGAAGTGGCAGGCATCAAGGACGTACACGATGCGGCGGAACAGCCGACTCACGAGTCGGCTCCGACGCTGTGCGTATTTGAGGGCCCGAGGTGGGTATGAGCCATCAGGGTTTACGCTTCGTAACCCCGAGTCCCAGCCGATTGCGAGTGGTGCGCGATGGACACAACATCATCCGGAGTGCGCGCATCCCCAAGCCCATCGTGTTGGTGGACTCACGAGAGCGTCAACCATTTGCCCTCCATGGGAATCACCCGAACTGGATTGGCGGGGAGCGGAGGGTCGCGCTGAAGACCGGCGACTACACGGTGATGGGGATGGAGAGCCTCCTCGCGCTGGAGCGTAAGAGCCTGGCAGACCTCGTGGCCTGTACCGTCACGTACCGCCGGCAGTTCCTGGCTGCCTGCGGTCGGCTCGCTCAGTACCGGTGGAGGGCGATCCTCATCGAGGCGACGTACGAGGACATCAAGGGGGGATTCGCGTCGTTCGACATTCCTTCCGAAGTCCACCCCAATGCCGTATGTGGCATGTTGGACGCTATCGAAGCGAAGTTCGGCATTCCCGCCATCTACTCCTCGTCGGTGCAAGCTCTGGCGACTGAGCGAGCCGCGAGCTGGCTCTCAAAGCACTTCACCTACTGGTGGCTGGAGCAGCACGGTCTCGGTCGGGTACTGATCGACTCGGACCGACTCTGAGGGGCACGCGGAGGTACGGCCTTCCGGTCAACGTTTCCCGTTTCAGCCGTATTCAGGACCACACCTGTCCCTCCTCGGCCCGATATTGAACTGAGGCGAGCAAAGGGGAGGCCTGTAGTAGTTGATCGCGGTGTGACGAAATCTCTTGCGGATCCGGCGCCCGACGGTTACGTTATCCGCGTTCCCCCCTTTGTCAAAGCGATTGGTGACGCTTCCCTTCGGGGAGGACTGGCTCAGGGTCTCGAATGAGCGAGGACCGTGGGCCCTCTCTCCTGCCGGCGGCTAGCGTGCCCAGAGGATGGAGAACGGCATGAAGCCTCCTGTCGACGACGAAGCCGCATCTGCCCGGCAGCTCGCCGAAATCCTGAACGCACCGCAACCCGTCCACAATCCCGGCGGCCATCTTCTGAGCAAGTCTCGATTCGTCGCGGGTGTGCAGTGCCTGAAGCGCCTCTGGCTACGAAAGCACCAACCGCACCTCGGCTTCGTCTCCGACGCCCAGCAACAGCGCATGAACCAGGGCACGGCCGTTGGCATCCTAGCCCGGGAGCTCTACCCGAATGGAAAACTCATCGAGGCCGACCGAAGTCACTTGGCCGAGGCGCTGCTGGAAACCCAACGAGCCATTGCCGATGGCGCGTCAGCGATTTTCGAAGCCACGTTTCAGCATTCGGGCGTTCTGGTTCGTGTGGACATTCTTGAACGCCTGCGACAGCGGTTTCGTCTGACTGAGGTCAAATCAGCGACGAGGCTCAAAGACCATTTTGCGTACGACGTTGGCATCCAGCGGTATGTTCTGGCGGGCGCGGGCCTGTCCACGGCGGAGACCCGCGTACTGACGCTGAATCCGGAGTACGAGTACGACGGAGAGAAGCACGACCCATCGCGTCTATTCGTCAGTCATCCGGTAACGCCGATTGGCGCCCGAGAGCTGACTCGACATCTGAGTGATCAATTTACAGCGCTGTCGCGGCAGGAGCCACCAGAGGTCACAGTCAACGGCCAGTGCAGCAATCCCACGGAGTGCGAGTTCTATTGTCATTGCCATCCAGAGCTACCGCCCGACGATATTCGGTCCGTCCTCGGGTATGCGGCCGCCGAGCCGTTCGTCTGCGAGGGAATCGTCAATGTGCGAGACATTCCTGACCGGTCACTGGCCCGGCTCACCGCCGCGCAACGGACGAAGGTCCATGCGGTGCGCAGCGGCGAAACCTGGTTCAATCGCGAGGCGTGGGGCCGTAGCACGGCGACGTTGCAGTATCCGATTTGCTTTATGGATTTCGAAACGGTCTATCCGGCATTGCCGAAATTCAAGGGGATGAGACCGTACGAACACATCCCCTTTCAGTGGTCCGTGCACAGACAGGAGCACGCCACCACGACACTCACGCACCGCGGATTCCTTGCTGAGACCAGCTCGGATCCTCGGCGCCAATTCATCGAGCAGCTGATCAGCGCCGTTCGCGGGGCCCGAACGATCGTGGTGTACAACGCGGGCTTTGAGTCACAGATTCTGAATAGACTCGCCGCGTGCATGCCGGAACATCAACCTGCGGTCGACGAGATGCGCGACAGGCTGTGGGATCTGCTGCCGGTCGTGAGGCGCTGCGTCTACGCTCCGGCGTTCGGGGCTTCGTATTCGTTGAAGTCCGTCCTCCCGGCACTCGTTCCTGATTTGTCGTACGAGAATCTCGACGTGGCAGACGGGACTGACGCGGGGGTTGCGTGGAGCAGGCTGCTCGAGCCGACGTGCGGAGATCGCGAGAAGGAAGATCTGAAGAAGGCGCTTTTGGCGTACTGCGGCCAGGACACTCTGGCGTTGCACCGGCTTGTTCAAACCCTCGATCAGATGGCCGCCGACGCTGAATGAATGCTCACTGTGGCGTTCGTCCGCGGGCGTCATCGTCGTAGCGGGCAAGCACCCCGACAACGCGAAACGAATTTGAGCATGTCTGCTACCTGTTTCCTAAGAGATGCCGAATGGCCAATTCAGATTTCTCAACATGACTGAATTCGGCGAACTCAGTTTCAAACCCGGCGTGCTTCGACGATTCGACCTGCCCGACCGCCTGTACCCGGTGCCGGTAGATTGGTTCGCCGAGGCGCTCACTGCTGGAGCTGACCTTCGTTTTGAACTCCTTCTGGCCGGCTTGCAGCGCCACAGTGCTGAACGGCCCAACCAGTGGCAGGCCGATGAAGCCGCGATGGCGCGCTTGGCCGCGCTGATCGCACCGGAGGACAATCGGGAAACGATCACGGTTACGGCGGAATCATGGTGGCTCGAGTTGGGCATCGTGGACTTGGATAAAGAAATCGTCACGATTCAACGCCAGGATCACGTCATCGCCGCCTTCTCGTCGCGCGAGGACGGCCGGCTGAGAGCGGCAGTCTACCGTCCGATCGACGCGAAAAGTGCTGGATATCTCACAGGCCTTTCAAGCATCGGGGGCAGCATGGGCCGCGATAATTGGGGGTACGCGTTGGACAGTTCTGCTGGAATGGGGAACGTGTACGCGGCGGGCTCTTCCTATTTGTCGTACTGGGAACGCGGCCTCGGGGTGTTCCTCGACGGGAGAACCAGCGAAGTCTATCGGCCGCAGGCCACCATGGTGCCGAGGAGGCCGGCCGTCGTAGCGACGGAGCTCGGCGTCTTTTGGCAGTACGGGCGGCCGTGAGCACGTCTGTTCCGCCAAACGAGGTGATTGGGAGAGCCACAATACGGGCCAGATGCCCGGACTGCGCCAAACGGTTTGCGTTCGATCACGGTGGGGGATTCAGCTTCCATCTTCTTCGATGCGATACCTGCGGCCAGGCGAAGAGTATGGGGTTCGACGGGCTGGGTGAGTTGCATGTGCGCCACTTGAAGGGACGTCTGAACCGTACTGCATCGCGCGCGCGGAACACGATGCACAGGTCCGCGCGGAGCCTGCCATTCAGCCGATTTCGGAGGCTGAGTAAATCACGGATATTCGGTCGCTGGCGGGTGCCAATGCGGGGGCAGGTTCCGGCTCGACGGCCGGACCGGGCCGTTATTTGACAGTTGAACGTGTGACTGTCATAATGGACACATGCCGGAGTTCGACATCAAGCAGCTGTGCGAGATGGCGAATGTGTCGCCTCGAACGGTTCACTTTTACATCCAGCAGGGCCTCATACCGGCGGCGAGTTCCCCGGGTCCGGGCGCCCGTTACACTCGGGGCCATTTGTCGCGGCTCAGACTCATTCGGCTCCTGCAACAGCAACATCTGCCGCTTGCGGAAATTGCCAAGCGACTCACCGGCCTTGCAGACAAGCAAGTCGAGCAAATCCTGGCGGAAACGAGCCCGCGGCGGGCCCCGGAGAGTCGGTCAGCACTTGAGTACATCCGGGGCGTGCTGACTGAGTCCGGCCGGCTACAGCCCGGCGGAACGCCGCCCGTACAGGCGAAGGCATCCCAGCTCCGCGCGCGACCGGCAGAGGCCACCTTGTCGTCTGGAACGGCACGCGCGCGGTCGCAGTGGGACCGGTTCACGCTGGCCGACGGCGTCGAGCTGCACGTGCGCCGCCCGGTTTCGCGGTTGGATCAGCGACGCCTCGACAAACTCCTGGCGGCGGCAAGGACCGTCTTTGACGACGCGGAGGGCAAGGAACAGTCATGACCTTCAGGATTCAAACCGATCGCGCGTTGATTCGCGCCGCTGGCGGAAGTTCCCGGTACGTGCTCGTCGAGTTCACCGCACCGGAGTCGCCGCAGGCATCCCAGCGTGAGTCCGTCAACGTCGCATTTGTCATCGACCGTTCGGGTTCGATGGGGGGTTCCAAGATCGAGCTGGCCCGTGCTGCGGTCAAGCGAGGGCTGCAGATGCTACGGTCCACGGACCGGTTTTCGGTCGTCGGCTTCGACGACGAAGTCGACGTGTTCGTGCCGTCGACACTAGCGACGCGTGAGGCGGTCAACAATGCCATCACTCAAGTCCAGCGGCTGCAGGCCCGCGGCAGTACCGATCTGAATGGGGGGTGGCTCAAGGGCTGTGAGCAGCTGGCCGAACATCAACGTGACGGGCAGACCACCCGCTGCATCCTGCTGACCGACGGACAGGCGAATCGGGGTGTGACCGACCACGCCGACATCATCGGCCATGCTGAGGCTCTCCGAGAGCATGGGGTCACCACATCCACCATCGGTCTCGGCGCGGATTACGAAGAACGCCTGCTCGAGCCGATGGCGACGGCGGGTGGGGGGCACTTTTACTTCGTCGAACGGGCCGTGCAGATCGCCGACTGTCTCACGGGAGAGCTCGGCGAGGCGCTGGACATCGTCGCCCGTGATGTCGTGTTGCAGGTGACGACCGCTTCCAATGTGCAGGTCACGACCTTGAACCAGCTTCCCGTCCACACCGACGAGCGTGGTCACACGGTCGTGCGGTTGGGCGACCTTGTGTCACGCCAGGACGTCTCCGTGGTGCTCCGGCTGAGGATGCCTGGGGGACTGGAAGGCCAGACCATTAGCACGACGTGCGGGGTCAGGGATGCTCGGAGCGTGCTCGACCCGCCGGACAGCGAGGTCACGTGGACGTTCGCGGACCACGCATCGAATGACAACCAGCGCCGCAACGTGGCGGTCGATCGCCACGTCGCTCGGCTGTACGCGGCGCAGGCTGAAGCCGAGGCGCTGGAGCTCAATCGCGCCGGCCGGTTCGACGAGGCACGTGTGCGGTTGGAGGCCACGGCCCGTCGCATCGAACACTATGCGGGTGCGGACCCCGACTTGCGTGCCATTGTCCGCGAGCTCCGTGACAAGAACAGGATGTATTCACAGCAGATGAGCGCGATCGAATTGAAAAAGGCGCACTTCGCCAGCTTCAACATCCAATCGATGCGCGACCCGAGCGGCAAGGCCCGTCGCGCCCGTGAGTGACGGAGGCTCCTGTCGGAGCATCAATTCTGCTGTCGGTCGAACTCGCTGGCGAAGGACTTGGGAGCGTCAGACAGTCATGCCCGACATGTGCTTATGCAGGCTCGTGGTTTCAGGTCCAACGTTCGATGTGATGCGCTTTGTCCAGGCCGCCGCACCGGCGGAGCGATCGGTGTCAGCACGTGGCTCGCGAGACGACGAAGGCCCCTTATCCTTTCGGGAGCTCCTTCCGCTTCGTGAGGAGGACGATCCAGTCGACGTGTACGGCACACCGTCACGGGGACCAGACGACTGCTGGCGCGATGCGCTAAGCCGCGATACAGCAGGGCGGGCGTCGATCCACTACGGATTTCTTACCACAATGAGCGAACCGTATCGTCTCATTCGGCACGTCTCCCGGCAGTTCGTTCGGCTCGACTTCCTGCTCGGCGCGGTTGCACCTGCGATCGATGAGGCGAATTGTTGGTACTTTCGCGGCGGACGCGGCAGGAATTGGAAGATGCCCGCACGCCAGCGAGAGGCGATTCGCTGCCGGGTCTGGGACGGGGCAGGTCTGGCGCCCGAAGATGAGGGCAATCTCGATGTTGACGTTCAAGGGGACCACGCCATGATGGAACAGGTTATCGCGCGATGGACGCCCGCGAGGAAAAGGGTGGCCATGAGGATCCGGAGACACCACAGATGACAACGACCGGCCGTCACATCGTCCTGCTCGGCGACTCCATCTTCGACAATAAGACATATACAAACGGTGAACCCGACGTCGTGACACATCTGCGCGGATTGTTGCCCCCGGGCGACCGCGCGACGTTGTGCGCAGTCGATGGGTCCGTGACGCACTCGTTGGCTGCACAGGTCTCCACGATTCCTAGAGACGCGACGCATCTGGTGGTGTCGATCGGCGGAAACGACGCGATGGGCAATCTCAGTATGCTCGAAATGCCCGTCACGTCGACGGCCGAAGCCCTGCGCCTGTTCGGCGAGCAGGTGGCTGCCTTTGAGAACGATTACCGTTCTGCGATACGGCCTCTCCTGCAGACCGGACTCGAAGTAGCTGTGTGCACGATCTACAATGGAGCATTCGAAGCATTCGACCAGCCGGACTTTGGCCACCGCGCTCGCGTTGCGCTGATGATGTTCAACGACGTCATTCTGCGTGTCGCCTTCGAGCATCACGTATCGGCCATCGACCTGCGTCTGGTGTGTACTGAGGCTACGGATTTCGCGAACCCTATCGAACCCTCGGGCCCGGGCGGGCTGCAGATCGCGAAGGCTATCGCGCGCGCCACCGGGGTGTCCCGCGCGGACACTTGTACGATCGTTTGCTGTTAATCGCGTACGCGTGCCAATCTGGGTAGGTCGATGGTGCTGGCGGCCCTCGCTTCGTGTATGGCAGGCATGCCCCTGTCAGAGCGCCGGTAAACGCGCTCATCGGCAGGTTCGAGCAACAAGTTTAGGCAGCGCGCACCTTGCCGCTGGTCTTGTCGATCGTCAATCAGCTACGATGAAGATCCAAGTGAACGTCGACGGCCGACAGTCTCACGTCGATGGACCAGGTGGTCTCAAGAGCCTCGCCCGATTCGAGCTGAGGTTCTGCGTCGGACAGCCATTAAGTCGTGACATGCTGAACGGCGCGCGTGAGGGCGGCTGACGACAGGTCGCGTCGCAACGC
Organism: Vicinamibacterales bacterium; assembly: GCA_048594975.1. GTDB lineage: Bacteria > Acidobacteriota > Vicinamibacteria > Vicinamibacterales > 2-12-FULL-66-21 > JBMDXB01. The sequence continues at coordinate 53,168 of JBMDXQ010000144.1, forward strand.
TTGAACGAATCGTGGTGAGCAATATGGCAGGAAGTGAGAAGAAGGCATTAGCCGACGCTGCCGCGCGTTCCGCAAAGGCGAGTCAGGCCGCGAAACACGCTTGGGACACGATGAGATCGCCCCCGTACCTGGCGAACAAAACCGCCCGTATGAGCCAGAAGGCACTACTGGCTTGGGCGTCTGAAAACGCGTATCACTGCGTGTTTCTGGACGCGCCGTCAGGTAATCCGCGCACTGGCATCGTGGACGCGGTACTGATGCGCCACCCGAAAGGCCAAGCAGACGTACTCGAAGTGCTCCTCGTTCAATTGAAGGGCGGCGGGGCTGGCTTTAGACCCATCGAGCGAACACGCCTAATGGGCGCTCTGCAGGCGGTGCGGCTCGGCGTGGCCGTGGCCATGTGGGACCGGGAGAGTATCGCGGTCGACATCCTTGAAATCCCTGACGTGCTCGCCGCTCGAAAGTCCAGAGCCGCGACCAGCAAGAGGCGCAAATGAGCCTGCACACGAGCAGCTCAGACACGGACAAGCGAGAGGGCACCATCAGGTGGACCACCGCCGACCCGTCCAAGCGGCGAGCTGCCGTTGAGCAACTCGCCACGCTACTACGCAATCTCGCGATGTGGCCGGTTGGCGAGTTTGCCACGTCGTGGTGGTCGGGCGACTATCGATTGCTCGAACTGACATTCAGACTGACGGCGGACGAAGACGGTATCGTCACGTGCCACTCCACTCCAGGCGCGGAGTTCATCGACATTGCTGTGGTTGCGAGGGTCAGATCCAAGGGAAGGACCCGTGCGCTGACCGCGTCGGAGCATGCTGCGCTTGCCGGTGCCGGGTTCGGCGCGTCTTCCGAAGGGGGAGCGGAACTTCTATACCAGGCTCGCTTAAACGATCCCGAGGGTTTGGTCGACCGAATCCTATCCGCTATGTCGGACGCGTTCAAAATGCCTCGCGGCGCCGTTATCAGATATCGAATTATTGAAGGCTCTCGCCTCGGAGAGATGCCAGTCTTCGAAGACATCAGACCCCATGAACTGATGGAGTTGATCAAGGCGGCCGAATTCGACGCGCGCTGGACGGAGAACTCCGGAGAGCCCGTCATCGAGGTCGCAGATGCAGCACCATTTACCATACGGTTCCTGGAGCCTCGCGGCGGCGGCTACCTGACGATCCACCTGGAAGCTGAGTTTTCTGGCAACTTTTCTCTCGAATCTGTGAATGAGGTTAACCGAGATCTGCACTTCGGCACGGCGGCCAAGGAGGAGCACGGGGCCTCGCTACGACATAGAATATGTGTCACTGGGGGAATGAGTCACGCTGCAATCCGCGATCGGATCGATGACTGGGTCAGCAGCTGTCGTCGGGCGAAGCTGGCGCTCAAGGACATGAGGAGTTGATCGAGCGATGACTCCGTGAAAGGGCTGGGCTGAAAGTTGCGCCTCGAAATCCCTCCTCCGATTTCCCGAATGCCGGATGTGAGCCTTCACTGCCGGCGACTACGTCTTCTCGACCGGGTCGAGGAATCCCGCACGTTTTGCGGCTTCAAATCCGAAATCGTAGCAATCTGGCGGCTGGAAGAACAGCACACGTGCCGGTTTGGTCGCCTTCGGGTGCCGACGCTCCCACTCCTTGTCAGCAGAGCACTCGGCCGCGTGCTCAATTTTCCATTTTTCCCATTCGGTGCACTCGCGCCTGTGTGACATCTGCCACCAGCGCCCGTAATTGCGCCTGCCTCGCTGTGCCAGGAGTTCTTCTCGTGAGACGAACCTGAGAATCATTGGCGTCGTCTGCGACACCGGAAGGACCAAGGCTTACGCCGACTGGTTTGGACATTCGTTTACCCGTGGCCAAAATGGGCCAGGGATCACATCTGGCGCGGGTTGCGCCTGGCACCGTGCCTGTCCAAGGGCCGGTTGCCGTCACCTCGCTTCGCGACGCGGTGAACTCCGGATGTCTCTACTAGTGTGACGCAGAATCGGCTCAGAGGCAAGTAGCGACGGAGCGGTTGGACGCACCGGTTGGAAAGTGATCCGCTCTTCGCTCGGGAAGTGATCCACCGGGAGGGAAGAGTCCCAGCCCTTGATGGAAAGCGGCCGAGCGAGCAGAAAGTGCGCTCGGCGGCGGATCTACTTCATGCCCCAGAGAGTGCCGAAAGCGTCCGAATGGTCATCGGAAATCGGGCGTGACGAGAAAGGACTGTCAACCGGGGAGGCCGACTCGCTTGGCTGAGCGCAGGAAGGCTGGCCACGTGATCTCGGTTCCCTCGCGTGGTTCAATGTCGAAACGTGTACACCGAGGTTCCTCCTGGCGCAGGAGAATCGAGCTGTGTGCATGAACGTATTCGGACTTTCTCACCGCGTTCTTTCCATATCTGGATTACGGAGTCTCCCTCACGCGCCGATCTCCGACCCATCGGATCAAGCTCACGTCAGAGCTCTTACCGTGCCCTCCGTCTTTCCGCCACTTTCATTCCGGCGGCGGCTGCGCTCGCCTCGTCCGCATGCCTCTCCGATCAAGATCACTGACATTGACAATCCAAGTTCTAGAGTCAGCGAAGGTCCCAGGAGCCTGATCGCGCTCGGCGGAGAATCCCTGTCCGCCTGCGAGAAATGGAGGCGTAACAACGACGTGCCCGTGCGGGGTTGCCCGCCCGCCGGACCTGGATTTTCGACATCCGTGATGGAACTGAGGGTGCGGGCAATACGTTCCGTTGTTGCAGCCCACGACGAGTGGTGCGATCATCCGGGGAGAAGACCGTGGCTGTGGAGTATCCGTATGGTCGACAAGCTCTCGGGTGCCCGAACGCTCGCCAGAGAAATCGTAGCGCAGACGCTACCGGCAGATCGCGAAATGTTTCTCTGCTGGCTGGAGGAACTGAAGGCGCTTCGCGACCGCGACCTCTCGTTCCGCGAGAAGGCTATCGCGGTTGCGCGTCTGACCCACGATCGGCGCGGGGTGTGGCCCCTGGTGAAGATGACTGCTCGCACCCTGAGGAAGCACGGTTGGACGGATCGTTCGTGGAAGGCGCGTCTCAGTGTGGGCGCAGTCGCCGCAACTTTGGCGTCTGTCGGAAGCGCAGGCGCAGGAATTGCGGCTCTCGGTGGAGCGATCGGAGTCCCTTTGTGGCTGGTGTTCGGAGCTGGGGGAATACTCGGCGGCACTCTGATCGACGAACTCCTGAAGGTGTTGCCGCCGCGGGGACCGAAGCACCCGACGGTCGTGGTTACGCCCGCATTTTTGCAGAAGCAACTGTCCGAACCGCCAGCCGGTGACGCAGAGATGGTAGCAAGCGGTGTGGCGGGAACCGAGCGGAGCCAGAGTGACCGAAAACAAATTGACCGGCAGACCTCCCGGTCCGTCGCTGGTTCTTCTCGCTGAGGATCCTGACGAAGAGCTCCGTTGCATCGAAGGGGAGTGTAGACACCTTCAACGTCACCACGAGGCATCTGATGCTGGCTTCACCCTTCAGCCATGCTTGTGAGAACTACTTGAGTTGAAGGTAGTAGGCCGGCTGGGGATCGATGACGAGACATTCGGACGGGCAAGGTCGGGCCAAGCAAGTCCCGAAGTCTTCAATAGACAGTCCTCCCACCATTCCCACCATTTTCCCTCGAGAATCGTTTCAGCGAGTGAAGCCACCCGGAGTTGGGCCACGTCCCCATTCTTGAGGGCATCGTCAATCAGGCGCCCGAAGGTATCCCACTCCACCTTTTGACGTGAAGCAGTGAGCTCATTGCGCAGTCTGTTCCGAGCCAGGTGATCCGCGTTATCTTGGAGGCGCACGAGCGAATCTGACCATTGTGCCTTTTGAGCATGGATTTCCTTGCTGCGATCGCGTTCGTACCGCCATTGGTTCGCGGCCTCGACGGCGACATACAGGCGTCCGCGGTCTCGACTTTGCGTCGCATCGTCAATGAGCTGCGCCAAGGCCGCCCATTCATTGTGGATTTGAGTTCGAGCCTGATTCAGGTGGTCAATAGCCCCTGCAATTGACGTGCGGTTGCCTGCCGAAGTCCTCGTGGTTTCACTTGAGGACTGACCATAGTCTGCGTGCGTTCGCAACGCCAGCCACCAAATGCCTCGCAGGAGCTCGATCGCCTCTCCTAGGCATCGCCCGTTCGGTTCTTCTCCGGCTTTCGGTTCGATGCTCCAGACGGGAGTCGTGTCCCACCCGGGCTCTGCGGGTGGGAATAGGAACTCTTCGTCATATGCGAGGAGTTCAGGAACGACATTTGATAGTTGCTCGCGGGTCCCGCACAGAGCGATCCGATCAACGATTCGAACAAAGGTCGGATGACCACGTACCAGCCAGAAACCGCTAAACGGCATCGGCTCGACACCCTCCCATTCTGCCTCACATCGACGAACGAACATGTCTGGAAGCCTCGCAAATTCTCGCCAGCGCCGGCGATGTGACGTTACGGGAGCATCTAACGGAGTCTGACGGTCAACGGCGCCACAGGCGCGGCACTTCCACCGGGACGAGTCTTGAGAACACACGCACCCGCGGTGACTAACTTCGCCCCGGTCCTGGGCTGCGTCCGCCCAAGGCGGCGGGTACCCGTACGCGATCGGAACGAGTGCATCCGAGGCCTCACCACATCGAGGGCAGCGATCGGGGAGGTTCCGCCTGAGCGCTGCCCGTAGACTGGCGGCACCCTCGGCGCACCGACGCCACTGAGCTAGCCATAACCGCGCGAGACGCGTACGGTATGGCTCCGCAAACAGTTCGATCTCACGCAAGGCGCTCAGCAGAGCCCGGGCGTGTTGGCTACCTCTGATCTCATCTTGCAACGTATTGAACGTCGATTCCGGGGAGGAAGGCTTCCGCATAACGGCCTCAGCACATATGATGAACGAACCGCTCGGTCAATGCCAGATGCGATCTGAAGCGCCGTCCGCAGGTCTCTCGCTGCAACTCCCATGCAATTCCCCGGTCATGCGTGGCCACCGTGTTTTGTGGTGAGTAACTTCGGCGATCGCTCGCAACCATCCGACATGCGCGCCGGCTCTCGAGCGCCCGTGCCCTTCACCATCAGCGGCATGACCATTCTCATTCGAGTTCGCATCAGCTTAGTAGCGCAACGAGTACGCGCATCCCTTCCTCTCAGTCGCTCGCAGAACGCGTTGCTTGGAGGGCGCGGGCAGGCGTCTCCAGTAGCCGCAGGCGCATCGATTCAGGCGTGTCGTCAACCGCGGCCGCGAACACCAGCGTCGTGCGGCAGGAAGCGTTCCGGTTCGTCGCCGGTCAGGACGCTTCGAAACTGTTAAACGCCGTCCATTCGGCCGTCGGACCGAGGGCGACTGCTGGCGGAGGCGTTGTTGAAGGGACTCCCAGCGCAAAGGCTAGAGTAGGACGTCGAAGTCATCGCGGGGAAATGACAGAGGAAGGGGATGACCGTTGAGCGAAAGGTCTCTGAAGCTGTTCTTCTCGCCGGCGTACGTCGCCGCACCATGCAACTTCGACACCGTACGCAAAGCGGGCTGGATCGCCGAGTCGCTGCAGCAGCGACCGATCCCAGGTGTGTGTCTCGAACCGCCGGCGCCGTTGACTGTGGAGGATCTCAGCGAGATTCACGATTCGGTGTACGCGAATGCCCTACGCACCGGGGAACCGCGTGTGCTCGCCGAATCTTCGGGGTTGGAGTGGGACTCGGGGCTGTGGACTTCTGTAGCGGCATCGAATGGCGGTATCGTCGCAGCCGCGTTGCACGCGCTGGCAACAGGAAGGAACTCGGGATCGTTCTCCGCAGGCATTCACCACGCCCGCCGCGACAGGGGGATGGCCTTCTGCTCCCTAAACGGTCTGGCGCTGGCGGCCCGAGCGGCTCTTCAGGCAGGCGCGAGGCGGATACTGATCGCAGACTTTGACGCACACTGCGGAGGCGGCACCTACAGCCTCGTACGCGACTGGCCCGAGGTGCATCACCTCGACATCGCGACCAGCGATTTCGACCGCTACGAGCCGAACGGCACGAACGCTACGCTCGACATCGTGACCGATGCAAGTACTTACCTGCCGACGCTCGTCGCGGCTCGGCTGGCCCCGCTCGATGGCGAGGCGTTCGATCTCGTGCTTCTCGGGGCTGGCGTTGATTGCCACGAGGGCAACGGTGGTCCTTGGGGAATCACGTTCGAGTTCCTCGCGCACCGCGAGGCGACGATCTTCTCCTGGGCGGCGGCGCGCCGCGTCCCTGTCGCGTTCTGCTTGCTCGGCGGCTACCGTAGCACGGATCTTGAGGAGGAGGCTGTGTCACGGCTCCATCGAGTCGCCATAGCAGCGGCGGCGATCGCGAATCGTGGCGACCTGTTGGACTCGCAGCGGATTATGGAGCTGGCGTCAACGCAGGACGGCATCGAGGGGTTCTCGTTCGACTCGACAGGGCGCAGGTATGACGCGAAGTCATGGGACGAAAGTCCATGAGCAGACCTGTCACAGCGTGGCGGTAAGCTCCGAGGTGCTGGAGGCACACGACGCCATCGGTCCCATTCAACGACGACCTCCGCCACTTTGTGGACTCGACCTGCTGGACGTTCGCAAGAACGTACGCCGCCACGTGGCCGCACGAGTATATGGTCAAGATGCCCGAGAATGCGGCGATGCTCCTCGCGCTGGCGCAGCACATCTTCGAGCACGGCGTCGAAGGCCGCTTCTACTCGCAGGTCCGCAAGTACCATCACGAGCACGGGAAGGTGTACTGGACGATGGACGACTCGGCCGAGTCCACGACGCTCGTCAACCGGTGCAACAAAGACCAGACCTACGAGGCGAGGCTCGCGGCGGGCACGCTGCCTGGACGATCGAGCCGGAATGTGCCGTACCGGCGCGGATGATCGACGAATGCACACGGCCACGACGTTGAACCGCTACCACGGCGCGTTGCTGGGGCTTGCCTGTGGCGACGCGCTCGGGACCACGCTCGAATTCCGAGACCGGGGCACCTTCACGCCCATCGCAGACATGATCGGCGATGGACCATTCGACCTCGAGGCCGGCGAGTGGACCGACGACACGTCGATGGCCATGTGCTTGGCGGAAAGCCTCATCGAGCGCGGATTCGATCCGCTCGATCAGATGCGACGGTACGTCCGATGGTCGAAGGATGGCTACTGGAGCAGCAACGGGCGCTGTTTCGACATCGGAGGAACGGTCGCCGTGGCGCTTCATCGATTCCAGGCAACCGGCGACCCGATGGCGGGGATTACCGATACGAGGAATGCCCCGAACGGCTCGCTGATGCGCCTTGCCCCTGTGCCACTGCGGTACGCCGCGAAGCCGGCCGAAGCCGTGCGGCTCGCCGCTGAGAGCTCGAAGACGACGCACGGCGCCCGCGAGGCGGTCGATGCGTGCCGGTACTTCGCGGCGCTGCTCGTCGGCGCGTTGGAGGGCCGCGACAAGCGTAAGCTCCTCTCGCCGGCGTACGCGCCCGAGGGGGTTGACTGGTCCGCCGAACCGCTCGCGCCGGCCATCGCGGCGGTCGCCGCAGGCGGCTTCAAGACGAAGAGTGAAGCCAGATCCGCGCCACCGGGTACCGTCGTCCACACGCTCGAAGCCGCGTTGTGGGCCTTCTTCCGCTCGAGCGACTTCCGCGAAGGCGCGCTCCTCGCGGTCAACCTCGGCGAGGACGCTGACACGACGGGCGCGGTGTACGGCCAGCTGGCCGGCGCCTACTACGGCGTGGATGCCATCCCAACGGAATGGCGAGAGCGGATCGTCAGACGGGACGAAATCCTCCGATTCGCCACGAGGCTCTTCGAGCTGGCCTGGTCGGACCGAGCAACGGGAAAGTCGACGCAGACTGCGGCCACCCGGCACGTGCCGCGCGACGTGGCGTCGCGGCTGGGCCACGAGACGCTGGGCATCCTCCGCACTGGCCGGTACCGTGCGCCGTCCGGCCGTCAGGTCGACGTGCTGGCAGCGCTCTGCGCTTCCCGGGACAGCACAACAGAGTACCCGCCGGATCTCGTGCTTCCGGCGCCGGCATCGAGCGGCACCACGACTCGGATCACCGTCGTGAACGGGACCGTACTCGTCGCCGCTCGGCGCATGGCCGCGGATGGTCCCGTGGCGGCATTGAACTTCGTCTCCCCAATGGTCCCGGGCGGCGGCTTCCTGGTCGGCGCCCGCGCACAAGAGGAGTCGATCGCACGGTCCTCGGGCCTGGTCTACACGCTCGAGGGCCGCGCCATGTATGACTTCCACCACGAGCGGTCCGACGCGTTGTACTCCGACTACGCGATCTACTCGCCGGACGTCCCGGTGTTCCGGCTCGACGACGGGGAGCTGCTCGACGAGCCGTGGCCGCTGTCGGTCGTGACGTGTGCCGCGGCAAACGGCGCGATGTTAAGGAGCGAAGCGCCGGAACGGCTCAGGGAGATTCCGGCCGTCATGGCACGCAGGACCGCGCGGGTACTGACCGTCGCAGCGCTCCACGGGGGGAAGCGATTCATCCTCGGCGCGTGGGGCTGCGGTGCCTTCGGCCTCGACCCGGAGATGATGGCCGCCGTCTTTCGCGACGCGCTTCAGGGGCCTTTCCGCGGCGTCTTCGACGAGATCGTGTTCGCGATCACCGACTGGTCGGAAGAGCGCCGCTTCATCGGTCCGTTCGAGCGCGCATTCGCGCGCGACCGGCTCGGCGCCTGACGGCCGCCGCCCCGTCGCAGATCGATGAGGGCATCCCCGTGCCGGTCCGGTGAATGTCGAAGCCGGCGCCACCGTCTCACGGAGGGACGGCCGTCCTCCGAGCCCGAGGACGATCCGTCGTGCCGTCCGCAGATTCGCAGGAGAAATCGTGTCCGCCCCGTGGCACGGCTTCTGCTGGAGACACGACGACATCCGGAGCGACCCGCCGATCACCGGTGGGTCCGGCAACCTGGGACGGACAACCCAAGGTGCCTGCTTCCTCCCGGAAGCGATGCGGCCTCACCGCTGGTGAGGCAAAGAAGTGTCCGGCGCAGCCGGCGCTGCGCACTCTGGGTGTCATCGTCCGCCGGCGGCCTCCGGGCAGGCGGCTACAGGAGTGAAGATGACATCCACGACGTTCACCTGGAAGCAGTTGATCCCGTTCGCATGGCTCGGCGACACGATCGCCGGGTGGTTCTCGCGGCTGGCTTTGCGAGTGATGCGCAGCCGCGGCGACGCTGGCGGGCGCTCGACGCACACCTGCACGGCGCCGGCGCAGAGCGAGAGTTCGCAGGACGAGAAGGACTCGCTCGCGCAGGTCATCGCTCACCTCGAGTACCTCGGCTACGAAGTGGACCCGCCTGAGCCGGACGGCTGGAGCTTCGCGCGCCACCCGCTGCGCTACGACTTCCACCTGCGCACCGTCCCGTCGGGCATTCGGCTGCACTGCGCCGTGCAGACGGATGTCGCGGAGGGGAAGTCGCGGGCGGAGTGGCTCGACTACCTGAACACATCAAACGCGCGGAGCCGGATCACGCACTTCTCGCTGTTCGAAGATCGCTATGGAATGTACGGCGTCAGGATGTCCGCGTTCGCCAGCGGCTCCTACAGCCGACGGACCTTCGCGATCGTGATGGACATGTGGCACGACGACGTGGACAGGATCCGCCGAAAGCCGGACTTCCTTCCTACGACATCGGCGACCGCTGGCCAGGAGACGCCGGCCGTCACCGTTCATTGAGCGGTCTGGTACTTGGCGACCGCGAGCACGTGCCTCGCCCTCGACGCGGCGACGTAGAGGTGCTGATCCGTCGAGTTCGGGTCGCCCCGGCGCACCTCGCACAGCACGACGGCGTCAGCCTCGAGCCCCTTGAACCCCTGCAGCGTCGCGAACGCGACCTGCGCCGGGCCGGGAGCTGAAGGGTACTGGACGAGACGCAGAGCACCGAACGTCTGCGCCCGCCAGACGGCACTGGTTCTCGTGCTGTGAGGCGAGAGCACGACGACGCGGTCGGGCGACAGTCGCCCTTCGAGGACGATCCGGTGCAGGGCCCGCCGAACGGCATCCACCATCTCGCGCTCGCTGCTGCACGACTCGACGATCACGTCCGCGCCTTCGGGCGTGCCCGGTCGGACGCGCGGATCGGCGCCGACCATGCCGCAGGCGTAGCGGGCGATGCGCTGCGTGTTGCGACAGTTATACGCCAGCGGCGCCGTGTGGAGTCCGAGCGCGTCCCAGGCGGACCCGCCGTAGATGTTCTGCCGCGGATCGAAGAACACCCACAACACATCGTCCTTCGGCCGGCGCAGCAACCGCTCGACGGCAAGCCACCAGTATTCGTGGAAGTCCTGCGCCTCGTCCACGATGACCGCGTCGAATCGTTGGTCGGGCAGCTGGTCCAGCGCTCGAAGCAGAAGGGACGGTGCCTCCTCCAGCCAGAAAGTCTGCGCCTCTGGGCCGCGCAGTGCCTCCGGCCATGCGATTCCGGCGGATTGACACAATTCGTCGCAGAGCGCGTGGAACGTGGAGACCTTGAATCCGTCGGCACGCAACTTCAGGTATGCGGCCAGGCCGCGGTTGTAACAGAGCAACAACACGCGACGGCCTTCGGCCGCGAGGCGCCGCGCGCGTTCCATCGCCACGAGCGTCTTGCCCGTGCCGGCGCCACCTGACACACCGACCCGCGGAAACCCGCCGAGGACCTCGAGGATGCTGAACTGTTCCTCGGTGAGCCGCACGAGCGCCGCACCCTCGTCGGTGACGGTTGCGGCGAGCGAGGGTGCCAGCGACACTCGCGGGGCGAGCAACTGTACAAGCTGGTTCACGGCTGCCGGCGGAAGCGCCGTGCCCGCGCCGAGCGCTGCTCCGAATACCGCGTCCACCGCCTTGTCGGCCCACTGCAGGCCGCTGCGGTCGATCACCAGCCGCCGCGGCAGCTCCGGGCCGAGCGTGTCGGGCGACTCCGCATCCGGGAACACCACGCCCCACCCGAACGACGCGATGGCCGCGCGTTGCCTCAGATACTCCTGCAGCGCGTGCATCGCGCTCTGCGCCTGCGCACCGGGCGCCTTGATGCGATGGCGCGGCTGGTTGCCGGAGTACCAGCCCTCCTCGTCCCGCCCGATCTCGACTCCACCCTTGACCTCGAGGCCGAGCAGCCCGCGGGCAGGATCGATCACGAGGAAATCGAGTTCGCGCTCGACGACGGGGCCGGCACTGTGCCGTGGCAAGACGAGGCGGCGGGAATGGAAGACGGTCCAGTCTCGCGGGAGCTGTCGCTCGAACGCCGCGAAGACCTTCCGCTCGGAATCCGGCGTGTCGGCGTCCGGCGCTGCTGGAAGCATTCGCGGCATAGAGTTCCTATGTCGGAATCGCGAGGACTCCGGGTTATAGGCGTCAGCTGTAAATGGTACACGGGTTTTTCATTCGGGAGTCTGCGGCGATTGCTCATCGCCCGCGTCCAAAGGAAACGGTGGACGCAGCGTCGGGCCGCAGCCGGCGTGTGAGCGAACGACACCCCGCGGTCGTCGGGCGCCTTGATGCACCAGCGACGATGGCCCATACTACCTGCGATGCCGAATCCTGCGGTGTGGACCTTGGCGCAGGCTGCGCGACTGCTGGATGAACCGCAGCATCGGCTGATCTACCTGTGCGAAAAGAGCGTGGTGATTCCGGACTTTGCGGACGCAAAAGGCCGGGGCAGTAGTCGCCGCTTCTCGCTACGAAACCTGTTGGAGTTTTCCGTCGCCCTCCGCCTGAGGACGTTGGGCCTCCCCGCGAGATCTATCGCGGCCATCCTCTACACGCTGCGCGCCTTCGAGAAACGGGTCTCGGCCAAAATTCCGCGTTTTCAGATAGTCGAGGCGCTTCGTGATCGTAACCGTATTGAACTGCGAGCGCTGATTCGCGATGGAGAGCGGCTGTATTTCCTGCTCCGACCCGCCGGTCAGGACGCCCAGCTTTTCGGCGGCGTTTCCCTCGGACGCGTCGGATCCATGAGTGCTTCCGCCTTGGGCAGCCGCCTTGGCGCCGCGCCCGGAGCGATTCCCCGCGACTCCGCGGGATTCGCGGGCCCGGAAGGTAGCCTGTACGTTCGTCTGGACATCAACATCGGCCGAATTGCCAGGGACCTGAAACTCGACGAATAACCGGGTTCTCGCAGGAGCGGAGGTGTTGTGTAAATGATAGACATTGTCTATCATTGTGGCAAACTTGATGAGCGCCCGTAGGGCACTCGATCGACGACCCCAAAAGAAGACTGATGAGCATCTGGCGCAGCAGATCCAACCAGAGGTGCGCGAACTGCTGGATCTGATCGCCGAAGAACTCGCTGTGGAGTATCTGCGGCTGATGTCGCCACGCAAGGGACTCCGGAAGAAAGAGGGAGGCTAACATGCGCGCCGCGATCTACGCGCGGTACTCGTCGGAGAACCAGCGACCTGAAAGCATCGAAGATCAGATCGCATCCTGCCGGAAACTAGCTGCCGAACGCGGCTATGTCATCGACGCAGACCACATCTACGCCGACCGGGCCTCGTCCGGCGCGAGAGAGGACCGGCCGGGTCTCAACGCCCTCCGACGCGCGGCTCGTCTCAATGCCTTTGACGCAGTCCTCGTGGACGATCTTTCCCGACTCGCCCGAAACACACTCCTGCTTCTGTCCACCTTGGAGGAACTGCGTTTCCACGGCGTACGCGTCGTTTCCGTCGCCGATGGCCTCGACAGCGATGACCGCGAGGCGACCATCGGCATCCAGGTGCGCGGCGTGTTCAATGAGCTACAGCTGCAGGATCTGCGAAAGAAGACGCTCCGCGGTCAGATCGGTCAGAAGGCGCGCGGATTTGCGGTAGGCGAGGCGACCTTCGGATATCGGTCGGTCCCCATCGGCACGATCCGAATGGACAAGAAGGGCCGGCCGCGACCGGACGGCTACCGCATGACGATCGATCCGGGCGAGGCCGCGACCGTCCTCCGCATTTTCAAGGCCTTCGCTGGCGGGCGGTCGGAGTCGAGCATCGTGCGCGAGCTGAATGCGGACGGGGTTCCGGGCCGACGAAAGATGCGCCGGGGATGGTCGCCAGCGACCGTCCACCGGATGCTCCGCAATGAGAAGTATGTCTGCCGCTGGGTCTGGAACAAGACCGAGACCCGCCGCGACCCTAGCACCGGCCGACGCCGGCAGTTTCCAAAGCCCGAATCGGATTGGATTGTCACCGACGACGAAACGCTGCGTATCGTGCCGGACGACCTCTGGCGGCGAGTCCAGGAACGGCTGTTGGCGGTTCGAAAGACGTGGCCGGGTGGGACTGGGAGGCGCGGCTTCCAAGGGCAGCAGGGAGGACGGGTCCGTCACTACCCGACGGACCTGCTGTCGGGCAGCATGGTCTGCTCTCTCTGCGGCAGCAGCATCGGCAAAGTGAGTGGAAAGGGGGGCGGCTACTACGGGTGCGTCCGCGCCGCGAAGAGCGCGTGCGACAACCGCCTTTGGGTCCGCCGCTCGCTCGCGGAGCGCGTGATCCTCGCCGCTGTTCGGGACCAACTGGCCTCACGCGAGAACCTTTTCTACGTTCTCGAGCGCATGGAAGAAGAGTTGGCCCGGACGACATCGACCGCGCCGGAGACCTTGAGGCTCAAACAGGCCGAGTTTGAGCAGGAAGAACGCCGACTTAGGAACTTCGTCGAGTTCGTGGCCGACGGGCGGGGCAGCAAAACGGTGGGAGAGGCTCTCCTTGCCAGTGAGCGCAAGGTCGATGAACTGTGGGCGGAACTCGAGGTCCTGCGGCGTAGCCAGACGGCAGTCCTCGAGCCCCCGCCGCTCGTATGGCTCGAAGAGCGCATCGTGCGCCTCCAGGAACTGCTGGAGCGGCGAACGGCACCATCGGCGGTGCTCCTACGAAAGTTACTCGGCAAGATCCGGCTGGAGCCGGTGGTGCCGGAGGTTGGAAAGCCTTACTACCGGGCGGTGACGAATCTGGATGTGTTGGCGATAGTGGAGGGAGAACCAGGTTCCGGTGGTTCGGAACCTGGTGCGAATACTTTGCATTGGTGGAGGCGGCGGGATTCGCACCCGCGTCCGAAAATACATCCCCGCAGGAATCTACGATGCGTATCCGCGTCTGTATAGTCGCTCCCGGCGTGAAGGCGCGGAAAAACCGCCGAGAGCCAGCCCCGAAAAATCTCGCCGCTGACGTCCGGGACGGGCCATCAGCAACCAGCCTGCTGAAATGACATCCAGTTCCGGCCCGCAGGCTGACCGGAGTGGACGCTCACAGGTTCTTAGGCTGCGAGAGCGAGCTGCGTGTCCGCAGTTATGTTGGTTTCCATCTGTTTAACGAGGGTGATGGTCCTCGGCACGCATCCTGCGAAACCGTACCTCCGTCGAATCTAGGTCGCCCCCAAAACCGGTTGCAGCTACCCATTCTACGCGGTACTCGGAGTGCCGTCAAATTATTGTCCGGGTTGAACTTGTAGCCCGATATAAGATACCGCGACAGGGCGAAGAACCGGCCTCCGCCGGAACCCGCGGCGGGCCCCGGCGTTTACCGTTGAGAAGCATCCCGCTCGGAGGCCTCGTGATTCGATTCTCAGACGCGCGCTATGCCTTACGTCTCTGGCGCCGCCATCCGACGATGATCGCGGTCGCCGGCCTGTCGCTCGGGCTGGGCGTCGGCGCGACGACGACGATGTACAGCGTCGTGAATCGCGTCGCGCATTACGACCTGGGCTTTGCCGACGAAGGACGGCTCGTCGTCGTGTGGAGGGCAGACCCCGAGCGCGGCATCCGCGAGCAGTCGTTGAACTGGCTGATTCAGCGCGCGCTGCTCGAACATGGCCAGTCGTTCGAATCAGTGGGGTTCTTTCAGGGCGGCGGCATGCCGGTGACGCTGACAGGAACGGCTGAAACCAGTCGTGTGTCGCAGGTGCCGGTGGACGTCGACGGGCTGTCGGTCGTCGGCGTGCCGCCGCTCCTCGGCCGTACCTTCCGTCTCGAGGATTTCGACGACGTCGTCAAGCAGAAGGAAGCGCGCGCTATCGTGATCAGCCACGACACATGGCAGCGGCGCCTCGGCGGTGCGGCCGGAGTGGTTGGCATGTCGATCCACGTCGACGGCGAGCCGCGCACGATCATCGGCGTCATGCCGCGCGGATTCCAGTTGCTGCCGTGGGCAGACGACGTCGCGTTCTGGACGGCCAACGATCTCCGCAAAATTCCGGAAGCTGCGTGGATGATCGCCGTCGGCCGGCTCAAGCGGGGAGTGTCGCCGGAAACGGCGCAGGCGGAGGCTGCGGCCATTACGCGTCAGGTCATCGAGTCGCGCGGCGAAAAGCCCGGCGGCAACACCGCGCGTGTCATCCCGATTCGGGAGGCGTTCTTCGGCGACGCGACCAGGGCCTTGTCGTTCCTCCTTGGCGCCGTCAGCTTCGTCCTGCTCATCGCCTGCGCCAACGTCGCCAATCTGCTGCTGGCCGCAGGAACGGCGCGGCAGAAGGAACTGGCGCTACGCGCCGCGGCCGGGGCCCGGCGCAGCCGGCTGATGCAGCAGCTGCTCACCGAGAACCTGCTGCTCGCTCTGGTTGGATGCGGCTTCGGGCTCGTCCTCGCATTGTGGGGGACGCGGTTGTTCGCGCTGATCGTGCCGACCGGGTTCCCGGCGCTGCTGCGTCACATCTCGGTCGACGCACGCGTGCTCGCCTTTGCGCTCGCCATCTCGATCGGCTCCAGCCTGCTGTTCGGGCTGATACCGGCGCTGCGCGCGTCGCGCGTGGACCTCAACGACGTGCTCAAGGAAGGCGCGCGCGGGTCGAGCGGCGAACGCCGCCGCGGCCGCAGCCTGCTGCTGGTGGCCGAAGTGGCGCTGTCGATGGTGCTGCTGGTCGGCGCCGGTTTGATGATGCGCAGCTTTCTGCGCGAGCAGCGGATGCTGCCCGGCTTCGACACGACGCGTCTGTTGACGGCGGACATCGCGCTCGGCGGCGCGAAGTACATGAGCAAGACGCCGCAGGATACCAACGTCGTGACGCCGCAGGTGGAGGTCTTCTATGATCAGCTGCTGGAGCGGGTGCGCGCGCTGCCCGGAATCGCACGCGCGGGCATCATCAGCCGGCTGCCGGCGGACGTCTGGACGCACCCGTTTACCATCGTCGGCCAACCGCTCCCGGAGCCTGGCAAAGAGCCACAGGCGGACTTCAATGAGGTGGACGCACAGGCGCTCGACACGCTGGGGATCCGGCTGCTGCGCGGCCGCATGATTCAGGAGCGCGACACCGCGTCGACGCCGTGGGTCGCGGTGATTAACAAGACGTTCGCCGATCGGCACTTCGCCGGCCAGGATCCGCTTGGGCAGGCGATCCGCGTTTCAATCGGTCGCGCGGGCCAGGGCGCGAGGACCGAGCCGCAGCCGCGGCAGATCGTCGGCGTCGTCGCCGACGTTGCGTATCCGAGTTTTTTCAGCCAGGCGCCGGCCGTGGTCTACGTGCCGTTCCGGCAGCATCTGGCGGAGTACGCACCCGGCGAAGACGAGTGGCTCCATACGCAGAAGGTCCTCGCTATCCGCGCCTCGGTCGATCCGTTGACGCTGGTGCGCGCCGTCCAGGAGGCGGTGGCGCGCGTCGATCGCGATCAGGCGGCGAACGGCTTCCTGACCATGGAGCAACGCGTCGCGGCGTCGCCGTCGGTCACCAACAGCCGGTTCATCGCCTCGCTGTTCAGCGTGTTCGGATCGCTGGCGATCCTGCTCGCGGTGGTCGGCGTCTACGGCGTGATGTCGTGGGTCGTGGGACAGCGGACGACCGAGTTCGGCATTCGGATGGCGCTCGGCGCCAGCGCGGGCGACGTCGTTGCCATGCTCTTGCTGCAGTCGCTGCGGCCTATCGCGATCGGCGTTGCGCTCGGCCTCGCCGGGGGATTCGGCCTGAGCCGCGTGCTCAACAGCATGCTCTGGCGCATGACGTCGGCCGATCCCCTCGTGCTCGGTGGCATCGCCGCACTGATGCTCGCGGTCGCGCTCGTCGCGGCGTGGGTGCCGGTGCACCGCGTCACCCGGATCGATCCGCAGCATGCGCTGCGCCATGGGTGAGAAGTACGAGCATGCGCAATCGACGGACAGGCTGGAAGTAACACGCGAACGTCGGCGCAACTTATTGTACGCACCGCATTTGGAACGCCTGCGAGCTTGACGGGTCGATCGTAGTTCCCGATAATCGCGGGAATGCCCGACGATCAGCTGAGCGAGATTCTCGACGCGATGCGGGCGCGGATCCAGGCCCAACTGGATGCGCAGCGTCAGGCGCTCAATGCGCAGCACGAGCAGGCACTGGCGCGCGTGCGCGTCGAAGCCGAGGCCGAGGCCGAGCGGCGGTGGACGTCGAAAGTGGACGCCATCCGCAACGAGTGGAGCGCGCGGCTGGAGTCCGAAATCACCGCGGCGCGTGCCGAAGCAGAGAGACGGTTCGTGGGCGAGTCGATGCGCGCCAAAGCGGAGGCGGAACGCGAGCTCGAGCTGGCAGTCGCCGCCGAACGCCAGCGCACCGTCGCGCAGCTCGACGAGGAACGCAAACGCGCTGAGCTCGAGCTCGAACACGCGATCGCGGCCCTCGACGCCGAGCGCCGTCAGCAGGAGGGGGAACCGGCGCACGCGGAGCGTCGCTTCAGCGACTCGTCTGCGCTCCTCGGCTCAATCGTCGATATCGAACACGCGCGGTCGCTCTCCGATGCGCTTGCCGCACTCGTTCGAGCCGCCGCCGCGCACGCCCCGCGCACCGCGCTCTTCATCGTCCATGGCACGCAGCTCGACGAGTGGTCCGTCGCCGGTGTGTCACGGATGTCTCAGCTGCCGATCGGCGTCGAGGGCAACGCGGCGGGTCTTGCGGGCATCGCTGTGCGCCGCGGCGAACGGATCTCGACGGATGATGCGCCCGCGCCCGCGTTCGCCGAACTGCCGGCCGGCGCTGCCGCGCTCGCCGTGCCGCTGATGATGGACGGGCAGCCCGTTGCTGTTCTGTATGCGGACGCCGGCGGAACAGGATCCCAACAGACGGACGGCTGGGCCGCCGCAGTCGAGCTCCTCGCGCGGCACGCCGCCTCGCGTCTTGCCGAGCTGACCGCCGTTCGCGCGCTCCAGTTGTTCCAGGCACCGGGCGGCAACGGCCGCCCGACCGCGACCGAGCCGGGAACGTCCGAGGATAGTGACCAGAGCGCGAAACGCTATGCGCGGCTTCTGGTTTCCGAGATAAAGCTGTACAACGAAGGGGCTGTTCGTGCGGGACGCGAGCACCGCGATCTGCTCCAGCGCCTCGGGCCGGAGATCGAACGGGCGCGCCGTCTTTATGAGGAGCGTGTCCCATCTTCGGTGGCCGGCCGTGCGTCCTACTTCCAGCAAGAGCTCGTCCACACGCTGGCCGGTGGCGACGCGACGCTGCTGTAATCTGGCATCCTCTTCGCTTTCTGACACGGCACGGAACCGAGAACGTTGGTCATTCCGCACTCTCTGCTTGCACCCATTGGCCTGCTGCTGCTCCTGGCGCAGGGGCCTTCCACGGTTCGCGATCCGATCGCGCCCGGACAGCTCGCGCCCACGGCGCATGCGCCGGTCTCCGAGCGCGCCAGCGATTTGTGGCTCGTGCCCTCGGGCGGCGATCCCGAAGCGAAGACGATCGCGCTCTACAAACCGCTCGTCGAAGGCGTCCGGCAATACCAGCAGGGGAACTACGAGGCTGCGCTGCCGCTCGTCTCGAATCCGTCGCTCGCAAGCACGCCCCTCGCGCCGTACGCGCGTTACTACCAGGGCCTCTCGCAATTGCGCTCGTCGCGCGTATCGGACGCGCGCGCGACGCTCGATGCGCTTGCCGGCAGCAAGCCCGAAGGCCATCTCTCTGTCGCGTCGAGGGTCGCTGCCGGCGAAGCGGCGGAAGCCGCCGGCGATCATGCGACCGCGATTCGCATCTACGAGGAGGTCGCCCGTGAGAAGGCGTCCGTGATCGAGGACGTCCTGTCACGACTCGGACGTGCGGCGCTCGCCGCGGGCGATCGCGCGAAGGCCGCGGAAGCGTTTCTCCGCGTCTACTACGAGTTCCCGCTGACCGACGCGGCGACGACGGCCGCG
>JBMDXQ010000145.1:0-126196 GCA_048594975.1 Vicinamibacterales bacterium
CTTGCGCGCGAGCCGATGCGTCGGCATCGTCAGCAGCAACAGCTCTTCGCGCATGACCGGCACGGTTTCGAGATCCGACTCCTCCACCGGCAGCGTGAGCAGCCCGGCATCGTAGCGCCCTGCACGAATCTCGTCGAGCGAACGCGCGGCCGACGCCACCGTCACGCGGATGTCGAGGTCCGGGTGCATGCGCTTGACGTGCTTCAGGAGCGGCGGAAAGACGTAGAGGCACACCGTCATGCCGCCGACGATGCGCAGCGAGCCGTTGAGCGTCTGCTGGCTCTCGAGGATGCCTGCCCGCGTCTCCTCGATGTCGTCGATGACGCGCTGGCTGAGTCGCAGCAGCGTGGCGCCGGCCGGCGTGATCCGGATCTTGCGGCCGATCCGCAGGAACAGCTGCTCGTTCAGCTCGTCTTCGAGGAGGAGGATCTGCCGGCTGACCGCGGATTGCGAGAGGTGCAGCTGTCGACCCGCACTGGTGAAGGACCCGGAATCGGCAACCGCCCGCAGGATCTCCAGTTGTCGCAGGTCCATTCGCTACTGTACGGGCGAGCACGCTCATAAGTCAAATACATACTCGAAATTGTTTCATTAGTCTCACCTATCCATCGCGCGGGGCATGCGCGGGCCACGTGCCCGGGTCGTTACGCCGGCTCGAACCCGAGGCTGCCAGCGGTGATGCGGGCGAAGTACCGGGACACCGCGACGCCGGGCGCCAGCCGGGCGATGGCATCGGTGGCCTTCTGCAGGTCGGCCCGCTGCTCGGACTCGGCGCGCTCCGCCGGCAGGCCGAGCCGGTGCGAGTAGTAGGCGCAGCCTTCGTGCGCCACCAGGACGACCGTCTTGATGTCGTGGACCTCGACGAGGAAGCGAATCTGGTCCTCGACGCCGCGCGCGTCCCATAACGCGAGGAGTCGGCCCGACAGCGCCACCGGTCCTCCGGGGCAGACCAGGCGGTCATAGCGCGGGAAGCCCATGCCCTGGTGCAGGAACTCGTCCACGTGGTCGCCGATTCGCCCGTCGGAGCAATAGATCGCCGCCGCGTAGATGCGTTCCTGGCGGTACGGCGTGCGGCTAACGTACATCGGCCGGTGCGACACCGAAGCGCCCGACGTCCACGTGTCCCCCGGAGGAGGCCTGCGCCGGGGCGGTCGAGAACAGGCCGATCTTCGCGCCCACCCAGCGGCCCGGCTTCGCCATGAACTCACCGCCGGCAGGCCGGAAGCTGCGGCCGTCTAGGCTGTAACTGAACGCATAGCGCGCGCCGTGGCGAAACGTCACGCGCAGGTGAACCGTCGCCGATCCAATCGCGACGTTCGCGATCTCCGCCTCGGGCCGGCCCTCCGCCGCGGCGCGGGCCTCCATCACGACCAGACCCGTGCCGGTCTCGCGGTTGCGCAGCCCGATCCACGCGTAGTCGGCGCCGAACACGATCAGGCCCGCTTGTTCGCCGGCAAGCGCCGGCGCGAACTCGATCGCGGCGGTCGCTTCGAACGCAGGTGCGGGAAGCTTCTGGAGCAGGAGGTTCGGCGCCCTCCACAGGTTACCCTCGCGCGGGGCCGGCACCGCCGCCAGGCGCAGCCAGCCGCGGCGGGCCGTCGTCGACGCCCACCGCGCATCCGGGTTGGCCTGCCACTGCCACTGGAGGCCCGGCGCCGGATCGTCGAACTCGTCGGACGTCTGCGGCACCCCGAGGCCCTGCGTCGCCGCGACGGTCGGCTTTCGCGCGCTGGACAACGGCTCGCCAGTACCGTCGCCGTCGTCGTCGCGTCCCATCACCGGCCAGCCGTCGCGCCACTCGACGGGCTGCAGGTGGACGACGCGGCCGTAGGCCTCGAGGTCCTGGAAGTGCAGGAACCAGGAGGCGCCGGCCGCGGTGTCGACGAGCGCGCCCTGGTGCGGCCCGTTGACGTCGGTGCTCCCCTGCGCGAGCACGATGCGCGACTCGTACGGGCCTCCGATCGCGCGCGATCGGAACACCGACTGCCAGCCTTCCTTCACGCCGCCGGCCGGCGCGAAGATGTAGTACCAGGCGTCGCGCTTGTACAGCTTCGGTCCCTCGAGCGTGCGATACCCTTCGAGCTTGTTGCCGTCGACCACCACGCGCCCCTCGTCGACGACCCTGGTGCCCGTGGCGTCGAGCTCGTGCAGCGTCAGGACGTTGTTGAATCCGGCGCGGCTGCGCGCCCAGGCGTGAATCAGGTAGACGCGGCCGTCATCGTCCCAGAGCGGACAGGGATCGATGCGTCCCTTGCCGGCCTTGACGAGGGTTGGCGTGGACCATCGATCGCGAGGATCGGCAGCGGTCGTGACGAAGATGCCGCGGTCGGGGTCCGGATAGTAGATCCGGAAGCGGCCGTCATGGTGCCTGAGCGACGGTGCCCACACGCCCCCGCCGTGCTGCGGCTCGCGGAAGGCCTCTTCGGGCACCAGCCGCGGCAGCGCATGGTTGATCAGGCGCCAGTTCACCAGGTCCTTCGAGTGGAGGATGGGGATACCGGGCACAGCGGCAAAACTGGAAGAGATCAGAAAGTAGTCGTCGCCAACGCGCACGGCATCCGGATCGGAGTAGTCGGTGTACAGGACCGGGTTGCGGTAGCGGCCATTGCCGAGGTCCGGTACCCACGGGCCCTGGGGTACCGCCGCGACCGTTATCGAGGCGAGAACCGCGGCGCCAGCCGCCAACACCCTGCATGCGGGCATTGTGGACGATAATATCGTGACCGTATGCCAGCACTGCCGGTGATTGCCCTCGTCCTGGGGCTGGTCCAGGGTCCGGGATCCGTCATCACGCTGTGGCCCGAAGGCGTTTCCGGCGCGAAACCGGGCAGCCGCGACGAGCGGGTCGTCAAGGACCGGATCTCGAACGTGCACGCGCCGACGCTGACGTTTTTCCCGGCCTCGGACCGCGGGAACGCGCCCGCCATCGTCATCTGCCCGGGCGGAGGCTATCAGGTGCTGGCGTTCAACCACGAGGGCGTCGAGGTCGCGAAGCGCCTCAACGCCATGGGCGTGTCGGCATTCGTTCTCAAGTACCGCCTCGTGGAGTACGGCCATCCGGCGCCGCTGCAGGACGTGCTGCGGGCAATCCGGACCGTGCGATCCCGCGCCGCCGAGTTCGGCGTCGCGCCCGATCGGATCGGCGTGCTGGGTTTCTCGGCCGGCGGCCACCTCGCGGCGACTGCCGCGACGCTTTTCGACGCGCCTGACGGGCGTACCGGCGCAGCCCTCGACGCGGTCAGCGCGCGACCCGACTTCGCGGTGCTCATCTACCCGGTGATCACCATGAAGGGGCCGTTCGCGCATGCCGGATCGCGCCGTAACCTGCTCGGCGACAACCCGCCGGCCGAGCGAATCGATCGCTTGTCTCCGGAGCTGCAGGTGTCGAAGAACACCCCGCCGGTGTTCCTCGTCCACACGGCAGAGGATCGCGGCGTGCCGCTCGAGAACAGTCTGCAGCTGTTCCAGGCGATTCGCGCGGCGGGCGGCTCCGCGGAGCTGCATTTCTACGAGAAGGGGCCGCACGGGTTCGGCCTCGGCGCCGGCCTCGGGCCCGCGGCCGGCTGGCCGGCAGCCCTCGACACATGGATGCGCGCGCACGGCTGGATCGGGGGGACGTCCGCCGCGGCGGCCGGACGAAGCGGGGCACGATCGTCCCGCGAATTGACACGCGACCGGAGCCGCGGCGGGCGGTGACCGCCTCGGGCGCGCCGGCCGCCTGACGTGATGCAGACCCTCTCATACCGAACAGCGAGGTTTTCATAATGGCCGTCACCCTGGGCGTCATCGTCGGCAACCGTGGCTTCTTTCCCGATCACCTGTGCGCGACCGGGCGCACCGAGATACTCGCGACGCTCGAACAGGAGGGCCTGCGCCCTGTCGCGCTGCCCGACCATGCCACCAAGCACGGCGCGGTCGAGAGCCTGGAGGACGCGCGCAAGTGCGCCAATCTGTTCCGCGGCCTGCGCGACGAGATCGACGGCGTCGTCGTGACGCTGCCCAACTTCGGGGACGAGCGCGCGGTCGCCAACACGCTGCGCTGGTCGGAGCTCGGCGTGCCGGTCCTCATTCACGCGTTTGCCGACGACGACGCGAAGATGACCGTGCAGAACCGCCGCGACAGCTTCTGCGGAAAGATGTCGGTGTGCAACAACCTGCGGCAGTACGGCATTCCCTTCTCGCTGACGACGCTGCACACGGTTCCGCCGTCGAGCCCCTCGTTCCGCGCCGACCTGCGCCGCTTTGCGGCGACCTGCCGCGTCGTGCGGCGGCTGAAGCACGCGCGGCTCGGCGCGATCGGCGCGCGGCCGGCGGCGTTCAACACCGTCCGCTACAGCGAGAAGCTGCTGGAAGCGGCGGGCATCACGGTGGAGACGCTCGACCTGTCGGAGCTGCTCGGCTGGGTCAACCGGATGACCGACGCCGAGCCGGCGGTGCAGGAGAAGCTCGCGACCATCGGCAGCTACACGAACGTGAAGACGATTCCCACGGTCAGCGTGATGAAGATGGCCAAGCTGGGGGTCGCGATCGATCGCTGGATGCGCGAGCGGGAGCTTGGCGCCACCGCCATCCAGTGCTGGACGGCGCTCGAGGAGTTCTACGGCGTGGTGCCGTGCACGATGATGAGCATGATGTCCAACTCGCTGCTGCCGAGCGCGTGCGAAACCGACATCGCCGGCGTGGTCGGGATGTACGTCCTGCAGGCGGCGTCGGAGCAGCCGGCGGCGCTGCTCGACTGGAACAACAACTTCGGCGACGATCCGAACAAGGGCGTGGTGTTCCACTGCTCGAACCTGCCCAAGGCGTTCTTCTCCGAGCACAAGATGGACTACCAGGAGATCATCGCCGGCACGGTGGGCAAGGAGAACACCTACGGGACGATCGTCGGCCGCGTGGCGCCCGGGCCGTTCACCTACTGCCGCGCCTCGACCGACGACCAGCGCGGCGGGATCCGGAGCTACGTTGGCGAAGGGCAGTTCACGGCGGACAGGCTGGAGACGTTCGGCGGCTACGGCGTGATCGAGGTCCCGCACTTCCAGCAGCTGCTGCAGTTCATCTGCCGCGAGGGCTTCGAGCACCACGTGGCGGCGACGCGCGCGACGGTAGCGGCCGCGGTTTCCGAGGCGCTGTCGACCTACCAGGGGTGGGAGGTGTACCACCACGTCTGACGAAGCGTTCGCGACGCGTCGTGCGGGCATCAGCATCGTTCGCATCGCGCTGGCGAACCTCGAGTTCCCGCCGACGCCGGAGGCCTCCGTGGCGCTGGCCCTCGGAGCCGTCCGGGAGGCGTCCGCGGCGGGCGCCGAGGTGGTCTGTTTTCCGGAATGCTACGTGCCCGGCTACCGCGCGTCGGGCAAGCCGGTGCCGCCGCCCGACCGCGCCTTCCTCGAGAGCGCCAGGGCCCAGGTCGTCGCCGCGGCCGCCGAGCGTCGCGTGGCGGTCGTCCTCGGCACCGAGCGCCTGGACGGAGACGCGGTGATCGCCACGGCACTCGTGGTCGATCGCGACGGGACGAGCGTCGGCTTCCAGGACAAGGTACAGATCGATCCCTCCGAGGAGGGCACCTACACGGCCGGCTCCGGGCGTCGCCTGTTCCGCAGCGGATCGATGACCTTCGGGGTGTCGATCTGCCACGAGGGCTGGCGTTATCCGGAGACGGTGCGCTGGGCGGCGCGCCGCGGCGCGCAGGTCGTCTTCCACCCGCACTTCCACGAGGCGGAGCCCGGGAGCTACCGTCCGTCGACGTTCGCCGATCCCGCCAACACGTTCCACGAGAAGGCGGTGCTGTGCCGCGCGGCGGAGAATACGTGCTTCGTGGCGAGCGTCAACTGCGCGAGCGAGGGGTCGCCCACCACCTCCGCGGTGGCCCGCCCCGATGGCACGTTGCTGGCGTACCAGCCGTACGGCCGGCGCGGGTTGCTCGTGGTCGACATCGATCTGTCTGAAGCCACCGGCCTGCTCGCGTCGCGCTGCAAGTATCCGGAGGAGCCTGCCGCGCGCTGAAGCGGACACACCGCCGCCCTGCCCGCCTTCGCCTCCCTCGGTCCCACGTGCCCGTCGATCCGGTCTGCCCGCGGCTCGGCACGACCGCACTCAACATGAGCTTGACTCCCATAAGCCATCTAGGGACACTCCTTCCCCATAAGGCGTTTATGGGAACAGGCAGCGACGGGCCGGCGGACCTGCTGCAGGGCACCCTGGAGCTGTTGATACTCAGGACGCTCGCCAGCGGGGAGAAGCACGGTTACGAAATCGCCGAGTGGATCCACGCCGCGTCGGCCGAGGCGCTCTCGGTCGAAGAGGGAGCGCTCTACCCGGCGTTGCACCGGCTCGAGCTGCGCGGGCTGCTCGCTTCGTCGTGGGACGTGTCGGCCAACAACCGCCGCGCGAAGTACTACCGGCTCACGGCAAGCGGGCGGAAGCGCCTGAAGCAGGCGACCGACTCCTGGCGGCGCACCAGCACGGCGATCGAGCGCGTCCTGGCAGCCGGTTGATCGGGTGGAGGGTCATGGCCGAGTGGCTGAACAGCGTGTGGCTGCGGCTGAAGGCGGTCGCGCGGCGCCGGCAGATGGCACGCGACCTCGCCGACGAAATGTCGTTACACCTGGCGATGCGCGAGGAGCAGCTGCGCGCGGCGGGGGTCGCGGCTCGAGAACTCGCGGCCATCCCCGGTGTGCGCTCGGTCGCGCTCGCGACCGATCTGCCGCTGACGAGCTACGAACATCGCGCGTTCACCCCGGAAGGCGCGGGCGCAGGGCCCGACGGCGCGCCGCCGACGGCCCTCACGTGGGTCCACGGCCCCTACTTCGAGACGCTCGGCGTGAGGCTCGCGCGCGGCCGGTTCTTCGCTCCCGACGAGTCCCAGCAGGACCGGCGGGTGGTAGTCGTGAACGAGAAGCTCGCGTCGCTGGTGTGGCCGCGGGAGGACCCGGTCGGCAGGCGGCTGAAGTGGGGCGCGGCCGCGAGCGTGGCGCCCTGGCTGACCGTCGTCGGTGTCATCGGCAACGTGGCCGACGGCGCGATCGGCGCCGAGCCCGCGGTGCACGCGTACGAGCGGTTCCGGCAGCTTCCGGATTTCTTCCTGAACCGCGCGCCCAACCAGTTCGGTCGCGATCTGACGGCAGCGCTCCTCGCCGACGGCGATCCGCGGGCGCTGTCGGGGACCCTCCGCCGTGAGATCGCGAAGCTCGATCCGGATCTCGCGATCGAACGTATCAGCACGATGGACGAGGAGGTCGGTGCCGTCCTCGCGCCGCGGCGGTTCGGAACGCTGCTCGTCAGTGCGTTCGCCGTGGTCGCGGTGCTGCTCGCCGCCGTGGGCTTGTACGGCCTGCTGGTGTTCACGACCGGGCAGCGGCGGCGGGAGATCGCGGTGCGCATCGCGCTCGGAGCCGAGCGCTCCGCGGTCATCGGCATGGTCGTCGGGCAGGGCGCGAGGCGGGTGGCGATTGGGCTCGTCGCGGGCCTGCTTGCCGCCCTGGTCACGCGTGTCGTAGCGGCACTGCTGTACCAGGTCACGCCCTACGATCCGACGGCGCTCGCGCTCATTCCGGCGGCGCTCGGTCCGGCGGCGTTGGCGGCGTGCGCGCTCCCGGCGTGGCGCCGCGCGGGTCGAGCCGACGAGCGCCCTGAGGGCCGAATAGCGGCGGCGTGATCGCGGGCGAAACCTGAACCGGGTGGTCTTCTTTTCATCAGGAGGTCAGGACATGGGGCTGACCGTGGGCACAACTATGCTGGTGATCGGTGCGCTCGCCGTGGTGCTGCCGGCGACCGCCGGATGGCAGGCGGGCGAGGTGCAGCGTATCGATCTCGCCGAGCGGCTGGCTGCCGGCAAACTCCGGGTCGTGAATCGCGAGGCGACGCCGCTCCAGGGCGACCGTCGGGGCGTGCACCTCTCCGAGAGCGAGGGCAACGGCGTCGCCTGGGTCGAAGGCAGCGACTTCGCGCAGGGCACGATCGAGATCGACGTTCGCGGCCGCGACGTCATGCAGCGAAGCTTCGTCGGTATCGCCTTCCATCGCAAGGACGACAACACGTATGACGCCGTCTACGTGCGCCCGTTCAACTTCCGGGCCACCGATCCGGTCCGCCATCAGCACGCGGTCCAGTACATCAGCGTCCCGGACTACGACTGGCCGCGCCTGCGGAAGGAGTTCCCGGAAGAGTTCGAGAACCCCGTCGATCCCTCGGTGTCGCCGACCGACTGGGTACCCGTGCGCGTCGTCGTGAAAGGCCCGACGATTCAGATCTACGTGGGGTCCGTCACCTCGCCGACGCTCGAGGTCCGCAAGCTCGGGTCGGTCGATGGCGGCGCGGTCGGGCTCTGGGTCGGCAACGGCAGCGACGGCGATTTCGCGAACCTGCGAATCACGCCGACGAAGTGACGAATCGCGCTGGTGCGCAGGTTCCGTTTGGTCGCGCTGAGCGGCTACGGGCAGGACGCCGACGTCGAGGCGGCGCTCGCCGCTGGCTTCGACGATCCTGTTCTTCGCACGTGTGACTCCTTCCGCATGACAGCGCCGTATACCGTAGGACAGGACGCGGCGACCGGCCGCCTCGCGCGAATCGTACGTTGCCTGTGACGAACTGCCTCTGATCGGGGACGAACGACCGGGCGTCTCTTCGCCCTCGGGAGGAACTCGCCTGCCAGCTCGAAGCAGCCCGATCGCGTTGACGCTGCACTGCGCCGCGTCGTCCGCCGAGACGCGGGGCGATCCGTCAGCGGCGGCGGCGACGCCCGACGACGCGGGCAGTACCCAGGTGCGCTGAGGGGCGGCGCCCGCTGCCGCCGGCGCCTCGAGCGGCTGCCAGGACGTCGCTTGCCAACGTGAAGACTTTCGATATATATAGTCTGTCTTTACATGGAAGCGCTCTACGGCGTCCTCGACATGCTCATCCTCCGGACCCTGCTCTTCGGCCCGCGACACGGCTACGGCATCGCCGCGGCGATCCGCGACAGCTCCGACGAGGCGCTGAAGATCGAGTTCGGTTCGCTCTACCCGGCGCTGAAGCGGCTCGAGCTCAAAGGGTGGATTGCCGCAAAGTGGGAGACGTCCGAGCACAACCGCCGCGTCAAGGTGTACCGGCTCACGTCCTCGGGACGCAGGCGCCTCCACGACGAGTCCTCCGACTGGGCGGCGTTCGTGCGCGCCGTCGCTCTGGTCATGAAGCCGTCTGCCGGAAAGGAAGGCCCATGATGTGGTGGAGACGGCTGCCGTACTTGCTGCCGTGGCGGCGGCGCGCGGCCGAGCGGGACATGCAGGAGGAGCTGCGGTCGATCGCCGAGATGGCGGAGCCCGGCGAGCTGGGAAATTTGACGCTCGCGGCCGAAGACGCCCGCGCGCAGTGGGGCTGGACGCGGCTCGAGCAGCTCGCGCAGGATCTGCGCTACGCCGCCAGGGGACTTCGGAGGCAGCCGGCATTTGCCGCGGCCGCGGTGCTATCGCTGGCCATCGGCATTGGCGCCAACACGGCGCTCTTCACCCTCATCAACACCCTGCTCTGGAAGCTGCTGCCCGTTCGCGATCCCGAGCACCTGCTCGTCCTCGGGCAGCAGACCGCGAGGTCAGTCACCAACGGCTTCACGTATCAGCACTACCAGTTGTTCCGCGATCACGTTTCGACGCTGCGCCTCGCGGCGTACGCGCCCGTCCGGCTGAACGTCAGCGTGGACGCCGGCAGCGAGCCGACGGCGGACGGCCAGCTCGTCACCGGCGAGTACTTCCCGCTGCTCGGCGTGCGCGCCGCGGTGGGTCGGCTGCTCGGGCCCGAGGACGACCGCGTGCCGTTGGGCCATCCGGTCGTCGTGCTCAGCCACGAGTACTGGAGGCGCCGGTTCGACGCCGATCCGACGGTGCCCGGCCGTCAGATCCGCTTGAGCGGTGTGCCGTTCACGATCGTCGGCGTCGCGCCGCGCGACTTCTTCGGCCTGGACGTCGGCTCGGCCCCGCAGTTGTTCGCGCCCGTGATGATGCAGCCGGCGGTCATGCCGACGACCGTGAACCTGCTGGACCGCCCGACCGTGTACTCCACCTGGCTGCGAATTGTCGGCAGGCTGACGCCAGGCGCATCGCTGGCGGACCCGGCTGCGCGGCTCGATGCGCTGGCGAGCAGTCCCGAGACCGACTGGCGGCCGCGCGACAAGTTCACCGGCCGTCCGGCCGACGCCCGGCTCGTGCTGACATCGGCCGCGACGGGTCTGTCGGATCTGCGCCGCCGGTTCTCGCAGCCCCTCTTCATCCTGCTGGCGGCCGCGGGCGTCGTGCTGCTGGTGGCCTGCGCGAACGTCGCCAACCTGCTGCTGGCGCGCGCGGCTGCGCGGCGGGCGGAGTTCGCGCTCCGGCTCGCGCTGGGCGCCAGCGGCGGCCGCCTCACGCGCCAGGTGCTCGTCGAGGGACTCCTGCTCGCCGGCCTGGCCGGCGCGGCGGGCACGTTGCTGGCGTTCTGGGCTACGCGGGCGCTCGTCGTCTACGCGTCGTCGGGTCATGGCGCGGTCGTGCTCGATCTCTCGCCCGACCTCCGCGTGCTGGCCTTTGCTACCGCAACGTGCGCGCTCGCCGGATTGATCTTCGGGAGCGTGCCGGCGTTTCGGGCATCGCGCGCGCGCGTGCCGCCGCACTTGAAGCGCGACGTCTCCTCCCTGCATCAGCCCGGGGGCGGGCCGGGCCGCGTGCTCGTCGTCGCGCAGGTCGCGCTGTCGCTCGTGCTGCTGGTCGCGGCCGGCGTGTTCGCGCGCAGCCTGCAGAACCTCAGTCCGGACGACCGAGGCATCGACGGCGCGAACGTCCTGATCGTGCCCGTTGTGCCCCGCGGCAGCGGCGATCGCAACAGGCCGGGCGCCGCCGAAGGCTTCGACCGGGTGTATCGAGACCTGCTCGAGAAAACCGGGCGGATATCCGGCGTGCAGGTGGCGAGCCTGGCGCGGACGACGCCGCTCTCGCCGACGACCCTCGGGTACCCGGTCGTCCCGGCCGGCGGGGCGCCGGCGCAGATGGTCGCGTCCACGATCGTCTACCCGAAGTACTTCGCCACGATGGGAATCGACGTCGTGAAGGGACGCGACTTCACCGTGGATGACTTGCGTCCCGGCGCGCCGACAGCGGTGCTCGTCAACGAAGCCTTCGTGCGAGCGTTCCTCGCCGGCCGGGAGCCGCTCGGTTCAGCGCACGGCGTGAGGACTGCGCGGCCGGGGGCGCGCGACCGCAGGACCGGGCCGCCGCGGTTCGAGCCGGGCGACGCCGTGAACATCGTCGGCGTGGTGAAGGACTCCCGCTTTCCGGCGCTGCGGGAGGCGACCCCGCCGATCGTGTTCCAGACATTCCTGCAGGCGAACACCGGGTTCGCCCAGATGGTGCTGCACGTACGAACCGCGGGGCGCGCCGCGAACGTGATGCCGGCGGTGCGGGCGGTCGTGCAGGCGGTCGACCCGATCGTGCCGCTGCACGAGGTCGGCACGCTCGCCGACGAGATCGACGCCGCGCTCGTTCGAGAGCGGCTCGTCGCGACGCTGTCCGGCGTCTTCGCCGGCGTGGCGCTCGTGCTCGTCTGCGTCGGGCTCTACGGCCTGCTGGCGTTCTCGGTGACGCGCCGGAGCCCGGAAATCGGCATCCGCGTGGCCCTCGGCGCAACCCCGCCGGCCGTGCGGTGGATGATCGCGCGCCAGGCGCTGGGCGTCGTGCTCGCAGGACTCGCCCTGGGCGTGCCCGCCGCCTGGATCTCCGCGCGCCTGCTGTCGGCTCAGCTCGACGGTCTGGTCTTCCAGCTCACGCCGACCGACCCCGCGACTCTGGCGGCGGCGGCGCTCGTGCTCGTGCTCGTCGCGACGTACGCCGGCCTGCTGCCGGCGCACCGCGCGACCCGTATCGATCCGGCGACCGCGTTGCGGAGCGAATGAGCCCCCGTCAGAAGTAGATCTTCACCGCCACCTGGATGAAACGCGGCGTGTAGGGCGACCGCGCCCCGAGGAAGCCGCAGCGATCCGGCGTGTACGCCTGCCGCATCCGATACAGCTTCAGCCCTTCCGCGGTGGTGATGTCGAACTGGTTCGGGTCCATCGAGTGGAACCCTTCCGGCAGAGGCACGCGGAAGAAGTCCGGCGGCAGCACCTGCGTGCCCGGCACGCGGTTGCTGATCACGATCTGATCCACCGTGGCCTTCAGCGCGTTCCCCTCCGGCGTGCCGGTGCGCGGCTTGCCGTTGAAGTCCGCCCACGCGTTGTACTGCGCGACCGTCAGCAGCCCTTCGGCGGGCAGGGCGAAGATCTCGCCGTTGTCGCTGTCGCGCCCGAACTTGAAGACCGGGTGGTTCAGGGCGTTGATGGCGTCCACGCGGAGCTGGAACCGCCGCTGCCCGCCGATGTTGAAGTTCTTCTGGATCGAGAGGTCCAGGAACTCCATCGTCGGCCAGCGTGCCTCGTCGATCGTCCGGGACGCGTTGCCGAGCGTGCCCTTGGCCGGGCGCATGAACGCGGCCGGGTTGAACCACGGCTCGCACTGCTGGCCCACCGGGCAGTCGCGCGACCAGCGCGGGTTGTACACCGGCACGCCCGGCACCAGGTCCGGCCGGATGGCGCGCACGTTGCCCGCCTGGCCCAGCCGGTTGTCGTCGCGCAAGACGATGACCAGCGGCACGCCGCCCTGGATGCGGCCGACGCCGCTGATGCTCCAGCCGCCGACCAGCCCGTTGACGAATCGGCCGGCGTCGGACAGGAAGCGGCGGTTGCGCCCGAAGTGCAGCTCGTAGAGCAGCGAGGCGCTGAAGGCGTGCTTCACGTCGTAGGTCGACACCGCCCAGTCGTCTTCGAGCGGCGCGCCGAAGATGACGTGACCGTTCGTGCGAACCGGGTTGAAGTCCGTGAACCGCACGCCGCCAGAATCCGAGGCGTTGTCCATGCTCCTGCCGTAGGTGTAGTTCGCCGTGTAGGTCAGGCCGCCGCCGCGGCGTCTCACGGTGACCGTGCCGCCGTGGTACTGACTCCTCGCGCGCGAGTCGAGCATCGCCGTGAGTCCGTCGAACCCCAGGTACGTGGCGCCGAGGGAACCCTGGGAGACCTGGCGGACGTTCCCGTTCGGATCGAGCCGGCCGAGCGGATCGGGGACGTTCGTGAGCGGATCGAGCCCGCGCGCGAGGTACGCCTCGGACAGCTCGAAGGGGACCGGGTTGATGTTGATCGGCGGCAGGAAGAGGTGCACGCCGCGGCTGCCCACATAGGTGAACTCGACGACCGTCTGCCACGGCAGCTCGTAGCCCACCGTCGCGCTCCAGCTGTGCAGCGTCGGCACGCGGACGTTGTCGGACACCGCCGAGGCCGCCACGTTGATGCCGTCCAGGTAGAGCAGCCCGTCATCGGGGATGTTCAGGACCTCCTCGGGCGTGCGCGGGATCCACAGCGGCTTGTTGCAGCAGATCCGCGCCACGTAAGCCGGGTTGGTGACCCGCGTGTCGAAGGTGAAGGCGGTCGTGCCGGAGGCAAAGTCGGGAGACGGGTTGCGCCCGCCGCCGGTGAGCGCCGCGTGCGACAGGCCGTACCCGCCGCGCACCACCAGCTTTCCTGCCGCGTTCCAGTCCGCGCTCGGGACCCAGGCGAAGCCGACCCGCGGCTCCCACCCGTTCCAGTCGATCGGCGTGATATAGCGCGACCGGCCGCCGCGCCCGGAATACGCGAAGGGCGGCACCAGCGCGCTGGTGATCACCTCGCCGGTCGGGAGCGTGACCGGCGTGGCCAGCGGGAACTCCTGCGCGAGGTCGGGGCGGAACGCCCCCTGCCGGTCGTACTTCTCCGTGCGTGGCAGCTGCAGCGAGTAGCGCAGGCCCAGGTTGATCGTGAGGTCGCGGCGCAGCTGCCAGTCGTTCTGGACGAACCCGGCCGCCGAGTTCCACTGGTAGTAGTGGGGATCAGCGAGTCGCGCAGCGTCGTCAGGTTGTACACGCCCAGCAGGAACTGCGCGAAGCCGTAGCCGCCGGTGCCGTTGGCGAGCGCGCTGTTGGTGAGCGTCGTGTTGCGCGCGAACTCGTAGCGGCCGCCCGAGGCGCCGAACATCGGGATGGTCTTGAGCCGCTGCTGGAGCAGGTCGACGCCGAACTTCCAGGTCTGCCTGCCGCGCACCCACGAGAGCGTGCTGGCGATGTTGTAGGAGTGCTCCGCGTTCTCGTTCTGCTGCGACTGGCTCCAGCCGATGGTGCCACCGCCGGTGATGAACTCCGGCAGCCCGCCCGGGGTGAGGCTCGGGAGCCCCAGCTCGGTCGAAAGGTTGCGCCCGCTCATCGCGTCGAAGCCGGGCGGGAAGTTGCGGGTGAACCGGCCGTAGGTGTAGTTCAGCCGCAGCTCGTTGAACAGCGACGACGAGAAGATGTGCGAGTCGGTGAGCAGGATCTGCCGGGACCAGCTGTAGTCGGTGCCGCCGGTGTTGACCTCGTCGCGGCCCACCTCGAAGTTGGCCCGCCCGCGGTCGCCGCGGATCGGCACCTGCGTGTAGCGCCCCCCCAGCCGGTTGTTCGCCGTCAGGTGGTGGTCGATGCGGATCGACCGCGCTGCTCCAGGTTGCGGATGAAGTTCGCGTCCGCGTAGTTGCGCAGGCTGCCGTCGGTGTCCAGGAAGTAGTCGCCGGCCGGGGGCAGGTACTTGAGCAGGTCCAGCGACAGCGTGTCGAGCATGCCGGGCGGGATGCTGTTGTTCGGGAACTCGGGGAAGGTCTCGCCTGCCGCCAGCGTGCGCCGGCGGAACTGGTCGCCGATCACCTCGAACTGGTTGTAGATGGTCACCGGCTGCCACTGCAGCCCGAACCGCTCGGCCACGTCGCGGGTCGTGAGGCCGCCGCGCACGCTGACCAGGTTGCGGAAGTCGCCGCGCCGCATCGCCTCGCTGGGCAGCAGGCCGTTGGTTGGCGTGCTGTCGTAGTAGTAGCGCGGCTCGTACGAGGCGAAGAAGAACGTCTGGTTGCGGCGGATCGGACCGCCGTAGGTCGCGCCGAACTGGTGCTGCCGCCGGTTGGCGTCCGGCCGGTTCACGGTCGCGGTGGTGAACGGCGTCGCGTTCAGCGCCGGGTTGCGATGGTACCAGTAGGCAGTCCTTCGTAGCGGTTCGTGCCCGACTTGGTGCTCATGTTGATCACGCCGCCGCCGGTCTGGCCGAACTCCGCCGAGAAGTTCGACGTCTGCACCGTGAACTCCTTGACCACGTCGGGCGAGAAGGTCACCACCGCGCGGCCCAGGCCGACGCCGGTGTTGCGCGCGCCGTCGGCGAGGATCGACGACGAGCCGGCCCGTCCGCCGTTGACGAACAGGTTGAAGCCGGGCGTCGGCAGCTCGGAGCTGAGTTCGGGGTCCTCGGTGCCGGTGGCGCCGGTGACGTTGCCCACCGTCAGCGCGAGATCGAGCACCGAGCGGTTGTTCAGCGGCATCTCGACGATCTGCTTCTCAGTGATGGTCTGGCCGGGCGTCCCCGAGGCGCGCGTGAGCGCGGGCGCCTCGGCCGTCACCGCGACCTCGGTCGCGATCTCGCCGAGCCGCAGCGTGATCGTCAGCGACGCCGTCGTCGCGGTGTCCACTTTCACCTTCGGAATCACCGACGTCTTGAACCCAGGCGCTTCGGCCGCGACGCGGTATTCGACCGGTTCGAGCTGCGGCGCGGAGAAGGTGCCGCTCGTCGAGGTGGTGAGCTGCAGCTGCTCTCCCGTGCCGAGGTTGGTGATGGTCACCGTGGCGGCAGCGACGACGGACCCGGTCTCGTCGAAGACCGTCCCCTGGATACCGCCGCGATTGGACTGGGCGCTGGCCGGTGCGGCCAGCAGCAGAAGAAGCGACGTGAGGATCGCAGTGCTCTTCATGCGTGGCGCCTCCGCGTGACACCTTGCGCCCGTGCGGCGGCCGGTGCGAACCGTGGGGGAGGAGGCCATGGCGGTTTCCCCCCACGGACATCGCGGCAGCCAGGGGCGCTAGCCTAACCCACTGAAACTTGAGAACTTACGATACCGTCAGCGGCTGCCGCGCTGCCCTGAAAAGCAGGCCGCGTATTCCACATCACGAAACGCGCCGGCTGCCCGCCGGACCGGCGAGTTGCCCCCCGGCGACGCCCGGTTTCAGCATTCGAAACCGCTGCCGGCGGGGAGAGTTTGCTGGCCGCGCTGCCGGCGCTTCGCGCAAGATAGCGCCGTGATTCGCAAAGCCTTTCGCATGGCGGTGGACCCGGGGGAAGAACGGGAGTACGAGCGGCGGCACGGCCCGGTGTGGCCGGAGCTCCAGGCGGCGCTGGTCGAGCACGGCGTCCGCACCTACTCGATCTTCCTGGATCCGGACACGAACGACCTGTTCGCGTACGTCGAGGTCGAGTGCGAGGAGCAGTGGCACGCGATTGCGTCCACCGAGGTCTGCCGCCGATGGTGGCGCCACATGCGGGACCTGATGCCGACCAACCCGGACGGCAGCCCGGTGTCGCGCAACCTGCGCGAGGTGTTCCACCTGTGCGCGCCGGACGTCCAGCCGGTCCGGGCCGTTCGCGGCGGCGCGCCGCCGCGCGGCGAGACCCGCCCCTAGCCGGCACGCGGTTCCTGGCGCAACCGCGATCGCGCCGCGGACGTGTGCGCGCAGGAAGGGACGTGGAACGATGGCCGCTGGTCGATCGACGGAATTGGCGATTGACGATTGCCGTTTGACGGGGCGCTACAGCTGAATCGTCAGCCGCGTCACCGACGCGGGCGGCAGCTGGTGGACGATGACCCCGTCGCGCGGCGCACCCACCTGTGCCGGCCGCGGCTGCACGGCGTGCGGCTGCTCGAAGGTGTTGTGCGCGTGGATGTCGGGCGCCGCCAGCACCGTAGCCTGCGCGGAGGCCGGCGTCGCGCCCCGCACGAAGATCTCGACCGCCTTCGGCTCGCTGACGTGCGGATTGACCATCGTCACGGTCAGCGCCCGGTCCTTGATCGACGCCGACCCGGCCAGCCCCCAGATCGACCCCGTATCCTTGACCCGCTGGTACTGGATGCGTGGCGCCGAGCAGACCGTGCGCACCGACTCCCCGCCGACGTGCGCGCCGTACATCTCGAAGACGTCGAAGGTCGGCGTGGTGACGAACCGGTCCTCCTGCGCGAGGAAGAGTGACTGCAGGCAGTTCACCAGCTGCGCCACGTTGGCCATCGCCACCTTGTCGGCGTGGCGATGGAAGATGTCGAAGGTCAGCCCGGCGAGCAGTGCGTCGCGCATCGTCGACTGCTGGCCGAGCAGGTGGCTGGGGTGCACCTCCGAGCCTTCGCGGTGCCACGCGCCCCACTCGTCGACCACGAGCTTGACGCGGTGGCGGCGGTCCAGCTCGCCCATCACCCCCCAGTGGCCGCTGATCAGGCCGTCCATGCGGTCGCCCTCGTTGAGCAGCTCGTACCACTCGTCGGTGCTGAACGTGAGCGCGTCCCCCTTGCCCTTGAACCAGTCGGTCGTCGCCCCACGGCTGACGTTCCACGAGTAGTGGTGCAGGCCCCAGCCCCAGATGCGGCCCAGCTGGCCGTCGCCCTTCTCGAGCAGCTTGGTGAAGAAGCGCCGCGTCCAGGCGAGGTCGCCGGCGTTCGGGCCGGAGCCGACAAACGCCAGGTCGACGCCGTAGCGCGGCACCCAGGCGGTGAAGCGGCGGTACTCGGTCGCGTACTCCTCCGGGGTGAACTCGCCGCCGCATCCCCATGACTCGTTGCCGACGCCCCAGAAGCGCACCCGGTAGGGCTCGCGGTCACCCGCGGCGGCACGCTGGCTGGCGAGCGAGTTCGCGCCGGCGGGCGCGTTGCAGAACTCGATCCACTGGTAGAAATCCCGCGCCGGCAGGCTGCGCAGGTTCGCCGCGAAGTATGGCGGTCCGCCCGCCAGGCGGCAGAAGCGCATGAACTCGGTCGTGCCGAACGTGTTCGGATCCTGCTTCCACGGGCCGTCCGGCCGCTTCACCATCGTCTGCTCGTCGACCCAGAAGTTGGTGCGCGTCGGCCGCTGCGCGGCGGGGCCGACGCCGTCGCGCCAGTCGTAACTGTCGGCGAAGCAGCCGCCGGGCCAGCGGATCGCGCCCCGCGGCAGCCGGCGCATGTGATCGACCAGCGCCTGGCGCACGCCGCCCTTGTTGGGCACCTTCGACTTCTCTCCGACCCAGACACCGTCGTAGACGACGCCGCCGAGGTGCTCGACGAAGTGCCCGTAGACGTCGGCCGTGATCGGGCCGATGCGCTCGTCGAGCAGGATGTCCACGCGCGCCGCGGCGGCGCGCGACGTCCGCGGCGCGAGCACCACGCTGGCCGCGGCGGCCGCGCCGATGCGCACGAATTCGCGTCTCGAGAATGACAGCATGGGCGTCGGTGATCCTCTCGTGCTTGTCTGGTGTTACCGGTGGATCGCTAGAGCCGGTAGAATGCGAGGTTTGCCGGCCGGACGGAATCCGGTCGGGCGATCAGGAGTGACAGCAGCCGGTCGCGCAGGGAGCGCTCCCACGAAAAGAGGCCGGGGGTGGGACCGTGTCCCACCCCCGGCTTCCACTTTCAAACTGCCAGGTTCCAGCTTCTGGGTTCCGAGCTCCCAGCTCCTAGAAGATGAACTTCGCCATCAACTGCACGCGGCGCGGATAGTTGGCCTGCGTCGAGGCGATGACCTGCCCGAACGAGTTGTTGGTCGGGTTCGTCTGGTTGTTGTTCGGTCCGGGCAGCAGCACGTGGTTCAAGGCGTTCAGTGCCTCGAACCGGAACTGCAGCATGCGCCCGCTGCCGACCGACACGTTCTTGATGATCGACGCGTCGATGTTGTTGACTTCATGCGTGCGCACGTTGCTCAGGCGCAGCGGGAACGTCCGGACGTTGGACGCCAGCTGCTGTGCAGCGAGCTTGTTGAACCCCGCATCGGTGTTGAACCACCGCTGCGGCGTACGCTCGCTGCGCGGCAGGTCGATGTCGTCCGTGTTGCCGGTGAAGAGGATGTTGCCCCAGGTGATCGGGACGCCGCTCTGGAACTGGTACACGCCGGCAATCTGCCACCCGCCGATGAAGATGTCGGCGACCGGGTGCACGTCGCTGCCGAACCGCCGGCCCCTCCCGAACGGCAGCTCCAGGATGCCGTTGATCGTCAGCCGGTGCGGCACGTCCTCGACCGACGGCCCTTTCCACGGGTCGGGATCCGCCCCGTTCAGGAAGTCCACCGCCTCCTCGAACTTCGACCAGGCGTAGCTCGCGCCGATCGTGTAGCCGTTGGCGAAACGGCGATCGACCTGGAGCTGCACGCCGTTGTACCACGACTCCCCCTCGTTGGTCGTGGTGTTGACCGCGTCGAAATGCGGATACGGGCGCAGCAGCCGCTCGCGGGCGATGGTGGTCGAGCGCCAGGTGGCGCCCGCCGTGGGCGGCATCAGCCCCACGAACGGGTTCGGCACCGACGCACCCAGGTAGTTGATGGTCGCCTGGTCGCGCGTCGGGCTGGTGCTCAGGAACTCGTTCGGCGTGGCGTTCAGGTTCCGCGACGTCTGGATCTGCGATCCGTAGTTGCCGACGTAGCGCACCTCGGCCACCCAGTTCCTGCCCAGGTCGCGCTGCACGCCGATCTGCCAGCGCTGCATGCGCGGTGACGTGGGATCCGAGTTGAAGAACGTCACGGTCTGGCCGAGCGAGGTTGCGATGCCGTTGGCGGCTCCGACCGGCTCGAGGATGCCGCCCTGGAACGGGTTGGACAGCGTCTCGATGAAAGTGAGGCCGTTGTCGAGCGTCACGTTGAGCGGGGTGTCCTGGCTGAACCCGGCGCGGATGACGTCGCCGCGGCGCTGGCCGAGGAAGCCGTAGAACATGCCGTAGCCGCCGCGCACGACGGTCTTGCTGTCGAGCGTGTAGGCGAAGCCGACGCGCGGCATGATGTTGTCCTTGGGCGTGTCGTAGAGGCCGCGCGGCAGCCCGCCCACGCCCGGGAAGGTGACCCCGCCCTTGACGTCGAAGGCCGCGCGAGAGATGCCGGTGGCGGACTCGTTGAGGGCGGCCCGCGCCGCCGCCTCGAACGCTTGCGAGGCGGCGAAGTCGAAGCCGCGCACGCTGCGGTTCGCCGTCTCGGTCATCGGTGTCTCGAACTCGTAGCGCACGCCGAAATTGAGCGTCAGCTTCGAGCCGATGCGCCAGTCGTCCTGCACGAAGATGCCGGTCGTCGACGACTTCTCGTCGTAGCCGTCGTCGCGGGTGACGATGCTGCTGGTGTCCGGCAGTCCGAGCAGGAACGCGGCGAACGACTGGCCCAGGGAACCGGGCGAGCCGGCGGAGTTGTCGAGCGGGCCGCGCGTCCAGGTCGTGCCGAAATTGAACCGGCCGGTCTGCTGGTTCGCCGAGAAGACGCTCTTCTCGCGATACTGCCGCCACTCGGCACCCGTCCTGATGGAGTGCGCGCCCAGGGTTTTCGTCAACACGCCCATGGCCGTCTGGTTCTCGCTGAACCGGTCCTCGCCGGCAACGCCGGTGCCCTGATAGCCGGTGATGTCGAAGCGCGGG
The DNA here is from genome assembly GCA_048594975.1 of Vicinamibacterales bacterium. Classification (GTDB taxonomy): domain Bacteria; phylum Acidobacteriota; class Vicinamibacteria; order Vicinamibacterales; family 2-12-FULL-66-21; genus JBMDXB01. The sequence goes on from JBMDXQ010000145.1 coordinate 20,475, forward strand.
AACTTGCGGATGCTCGACGGGATGAGGTCGTTGTATCGCGACGGGAAGCCCAGCGACGTGATGTCCATGCCGTGGTTGCCGGGGTTGCCCTGGTCGCCGCGCAGGAACCGATCGTAGCCGTAGCGCAGGTTCAGGACCGTCGTCTGGCTCATCGTCCAGACGTGATCGAAGACCGCCTGGCGGGACACGAACCGGAACCACTGACCGGTAGAGATGTTGTCGAAGTAGTTGTTGTAGTTACTGTCGCGATCATACCAGCTCACGCGGCCATAGACGCGCTGGTTCATGCTGATGTTGTGGTCGAGGCGCACGCTGTGCGATCCGTAATCCGTCTCCTCCTTCATCTCCGGCCGCTGATAGTTGTTCGTGCCGTCGGGATTGCCCGGCGTGCGCGGATGCCCGAAGTACTCGAGCACCTGCAGCGCCACCGGGTCCATCAGGTGCCGCGGGATGATGTTGCCGGGGAACGGATCCTGCTGGTACCGCCCGCCGCCGATCGCGCGCCGCGTGAACGGGTTGTATATCTGGTACTGCGGCCCGAGCGCCAGCAGCTCCGAGAAGTCGCCGGTGCGCATCCGCTCGGTCGGCACGGTGGGCGTGCCGTTGTTCCGCGGCCGGGCCTCGGGCAGCGTCTCGTAGCCGTAGATGAAGAACGTCTTGCTGCGGCCGTCGTACAACCCCGGAATCAGCACCGGGCCGCCCGCGACCGCCGCGCCTCTCGTGTACCGGAACTCGGGCAGCGGGATGTCGTTCATGTTGGCGAAGAGGTCGTTCGCCCAGAGACCCTTCGGCGTCTTGACGAAGTACAGCTCGCCGCTCAGCCGGTTGGTGCCCGACTTCAGCACCAGGTTGGTCACCCCGCCCTCGGTGTTGCCGAAGCTGGCGTCGAAGATCGCGGTCTGCACCTTGAACTCCTGCACCAGCCCCTGGGGCGGCACGAACGACGCCGTGATCTCACCGGCGTTGGCCACCGACGTGCTCGGCAGGCCGTCGATGGTGATGTCGCTGCGGTTCGAGCGCACGCCGTTCATCGAGTAGCCGACGATGTGCGTGGGCTCGAAGGGGCGGTCGAGGCGCGCCGAGCGCATGAACGAGGCGCCCGCCGCCAGTCCGATGAGCGCGTACGGGTCACCGTGCGGGATCGGCAGCTCGGCGACGCGCTTGGCGTCGACCACCTGGCCGAGCGACGCCGTCGCCACGTCGAGCAGCGGCGACTCGGCGCGGACCGTGATCTGCTCCTCGGCGCCGCCGAGCTCCAGCGGCAGCTCCAGCTGCAGGCGGTCGTCGACGCGCACCTCGATCCCCTCCCGGACGAGCTTCTTGAATCCGGCGAGCTCGACGGTGACGGTGTACGTCCCCGAGACGAGGTACGGCGCCTGGAAGAAGCCGACGTCGTTGGTGACGAGCGTCACGCTGGTGCCCCTCGCCACGTTGGTGATCGTGACGGAGGCGCCGGGCACGACCGCGCCGCTCGAGTCGACGACCGTGCCCGTGATGGTGCCGCGCGACTCCTGCGCCAGCGCGTTCGTCGCGGCGACGACGCACAGGAGCGCGAGGGTCAGAACCCGAAGTGCCGCTGTCATTCAGTCCTCCTGATGAAAACCGCTTCACCCTGACGGGTTCGAACGCCGCCCGTGCGCCACGTCAGATGGCGCGCGCGGGTTGCCGGGCCGGGGCCTGCCGTTCGTTCTTCTTTGCCTCGCGATAGCCCGACTCGCGGAACGCCGCCAGCGGATCGATGGCGCCGCCCGCGCGCCTGCGCGCCGTCGCCACGATCGGCGAGACGTCGCAGGTGAATGCCTGTTTGAGGGTCTGCAGCGCCATCAGCGCGTCGTTCCGCTCCTGGCAGCGCGCGAGCCCCTCGCGATCCACCAGGTGGGCCTGCACGTACGCGCGGACGAGCTCGGTCGCGCTCGTCACCAGCGATTCGATCGGGTCGGTGACGCCGTGGGACTGGTCGAGCATGTAGGCCGGATCGAAGCCCGTCACCGACCGGTCCTCTTCCGCGTCGACCAGCTCGTTGAAGATCAGGAACAGCTGGAACGGCTTGATCGACCCCGCGTCGAGATCGTCGTCGCCGTACTTGCTGTCGTTGAAGTGGAACCCGCCCAGCTTCCCGAGCTGGATCAGCCGCGCGACGATCATCTCGACGTTCACGTTGGGCGCGTGGTGGCCGAGATCGACCAGCGCGAAGGCGCGATCGCCGAGCGCCTTCGCGCACACGTAGCTGGTGCCCCAGTCGTTGATGACCGTGGAGTAGAAGGCCGGCTCGTACAGCTTGTGCTCGAGGAACAGCCGGCAGGTGCCGGGAAGCGCCTCGTAGATGTGCCCGAGACTGTCGAGGTAGCGGTCGAGCGCGCGCCGCGCGTGCACCTGACCCGGGTAGTTGCCGCCGTCGCCGATCCAGACGGTGTGCGCCGCCGCCCCGAGCTGCTCGCCGAGCGCCAGGCACTCGATGTTGTGATCGATCGCCTGCCGCCGCACCGCGGCGCTCGTGTGGGTGAGGCTGCCGAACTTGTACGAGAGCGGCTGCCCCGGCTGATCCTGGAAGGTGTTCGAGTTGGTCGAGTCGATGGACAGCCCGCGCGCCTTCGCGTAGGCCTTCAGCTCGCCCGGCGACTCCGGGCGGTCCCAGGGGATGTGCAGCGAGATGGCCGGTGTCACGCGCACCAGTGCCTGGATCACCGAGCAGTCGTCGATCTTCTCGTAGATGGTCTGCGGCTCGCCCGGCTCGGGGAAGCGCGCGAAGCGCGTGCCCCCCGTCGCCAGCGCCCACGAGGGCAGCGCCACGCGAAACCGGCCGGCGGCGGCGGTGAGGCGCTCGATGTCGACGCCGCGGCGCGCCAGCTGGGCGCCGAGATGGGCATAGTCGTCCTCCAGGGCGGGCACCCGGGGGCGGTTGTGGTCGGCAATCCGTTCATCGTTCAGCATGCGGTCCATCCCGGCAGGCGCTTAGTGTTGCTCCACGGCGAACCCGCGCGGAGCGGGCTCGGGCCCGGTCCGTGCGGTTTGCATCTGTGAACGTTCGCGTCCGCGTCCGGCCAGGCAGCCGGCACGGGTGCGCGACGGTTTTTCGGGCAGTTTCCGGCGGCAGGCCCGGCACGCGGGAAGCGTTTTGCGACCGGCGGATGTTGTGCTATACAAAACCCGCCATGCCCCACGAACCGCCCGAGTCCACGTCGCCGGCCGCCGTCCACGACCTGTACCTGGTCAAGTCACTCGTGCACGCGTCGGAGATCCTCTGGGCGTTTCAGCACCCGGGGGAGACGCTCCGCCTGCGCGACGTGATGACGCGGACCGGCTTCGGCAAGGGAATGTGCTTTCGCCTACTTTATACGCTCCGGCACTGCGGTTTCATTGAAAAAGTGGAGAACAACCGCTACCGGCTCACCGCGGAGATCCGCCGCCGCAAGAAATACCGGATCGGCTATGCGGCGCAAGGGCAGGACAGCTCGTTCGCCCGTGAAGTGCACAACGGCCTGGTGCGCGCCGCCGAACGCAGCCAGGTGGAGCTGATCGTCGTCGACAACCGTTACCAGCCGAAGATCGCGCTGAAGAACGCCGAACTGCTGATCCGCGAGGGTGTGGACCTGGTGATCGAGTTCCAGACCGACGAGGCGGTGGCGCCGGCGATCGCGTCGGCGTACCACCAGGCGGGCATCCCGATGATCGCCATCGACATCCCGCACCCGGGCGCCACCTACTTTGGCGCCAACAACTACGAGGCGGGGTTGATCGCCGGTCGCCACCTGGCGCGCTGGGCCAAGCAGCACTGGGGCGGCCGCGCCGACGAGGTGCTGCTGCTCGAGATCGCGCGTGCCGGATCGCTGCCCGCCGCGCGCGCCCGCGGCGTCGTCGCCGGGATGCGCGAGGTGCTGCACGAGGCGGCGAGCTGGCCGGTGGTGTCCATCGACGGCGACGGGCAGTTCAAGACCACGCTCGACCGCGTGCGCAAGCACCTGAGGGAGACTCGGGCGGGGCGCATCCTGGTCGGCGCCGCCAACGACCCGAGCGCGCTCGGCGCTGCGCGCGCCTTTCAGGAGTGCGGCCGCGCCGACAGCTGCGCGATCGTCGGGCAGAACGCCGAGCCCGACGCGCGCGCCGAGCTGCGCGAGCCGCGCACGCCGCTCGTCGCCTCAGTGGGGTACTTCCCGGAGCGCTACGGCGACGGCCTGATCCGTCTCGCCCTCGAGATCCTGGCGAGGCGTCCGGTCGCGCCCGCGATGTTCGTCAAGCACCAGATCGTCACGCGCGAGAACGTCGACCACCTGTATCCCAACGACGCGCTGATGGGCGTGGAGACGTACGCTCGTTTCTGATGATCCTTGTCAATGCCGAATGCCGAATGCCGAATGCCGAATGCCGAATGCTGAGTGTCAAATGCCAAATGACAAATGACGACGGTGCGGCGAGCGCACCGGCTCAGGTCGGGTATCATTCCGCGTTCAGCATTCGGGCATTCAGTATTCGGCATTGACCCGTTCATCATCATGAGCGATAGCCAGTCACCAGCAGCGCCCGCCGCGGAATTCGAACGCGAATCGGTCCCTGAGCGCGCGCGGCTCGGGTTCAAAAGCTTCATCGGGCAGTACGCCGGCGAGCACACCGCCGGGACCGAGCTGATGATTGGTCCGCTGTTCGTGGCCGCCGGCGTGGGCGCCTTCGACCTGCTGGGCGGCCTCTTCCTCGGCAACCTGCTGGCGGTCCTGAGCTGGACGTTCCTGACCGCGCCGATCGCCACGCGCGCCCGGCTGACGCTGTATTTCCAGCTCGAGAAAATCTGCGGGCGCCAGCTCGTCACCCTCTACAACCTGGCGAACGGGCTGATGTTCTGCCTACTGGCCGGCTCGATGATCACCGTCTCGGCGACCGCGCTCGGGGTGTGGTTCGGGTTCGCGATGCCGGGGCTGAACGACGTCTATCCCACCGGCACCGGCTGGGTCCTCGCCGTCCTCGCGGTCGGCGCCGCGGTCAGCATCGTGGCCGCCTACGGCTACGCCTTCGTCGCACGCGTCGCCAACATCGCGGCGCCGTGGATGGTGCTGGTCTTCATCGCGTTCGGCCTCGTCGGCCTGCGGCAGCTCGGCGTGTCCTCGTTCGGCGAGTTCTGGGCCCGGGCGAGCGACGTGATCTGGGTGGGAGGCGATCCGCTGCCCGGCCAGGTGAAGTTCACCGTCTGGCACACGATGTTCTTCGCCTGGTTCTGCAACATGGCGATGCACATCGGCATGGCGGATCTGAGCGTGTTCCGCTTCGCCCGCCACTCGTGGTACGGCATCGCGACCGCCTCCGGGATGTACCTCGGCCACTACATCGCCTGGATTGCAGCGTCTATCCTCTACGTCGTCCAGCTCCGCACCGACCCCGGGAACACAGCGGTGCTGCCCGGTCCGCTGGCGTACCGCGCCTGCGGCATCGCCGGCCTGATCTGTGTCATCGTGGCGGGCTGGACGACGGCCAATCCGACCATCTACCGGGCTGGCCTGGCGTTCCAGGCGATCGTGCCGCGCGCCTCGCGCTACCGCGTGACGCTCGCGACCGGCGTGATCACCACGATCGTCGGCCTGTTCCCGGCCGTCGCGATGCAGCTGCTCGACTTCGTCGCCCTTTACGGCATGCTGCTGATGCCCATGGGCGCGGTGATCTTCGTGGACTTCTGGCTGAGCAGGCGGCTCGGTTTCCTGCCGAACTACGCCGAGCGCACGGGGATCGGTTTCAACTGGGCCGCCGGCCTGACCTGGTTCGCCACGCTGGCGGCGTGCGCGTGGCTGGTGCTGCGCGGCGGCGTGGGACTGTACTTCGTCAGCCTGCCCGGCTGGTTCCTGGCAGCCATCCTCTATACCACCTTGAGCCGGCTGATGCAGCGGCAAGCGGCGGCGGTGAAACCGGCAGGAGCGTTCCGATGATCGCGCTCGCCCGCCTCCTCTCGTGGCTGGCGCTGGCCGGCTCCATCGTCCCGGCGTTGCTGTTCGTCAACGATCGCATCACGCTCGATCGAGCCAAGCTGTGGATGCTCGCGGCTACCGTCGTCTGGTTCGCGACCGCTCCGCTGTGGATGGAACGGGAGGCAGACCGGCCATGACGCGCGGGATCGCTGCTGCAGCGTTCACGCTGGCGCTCGCGGTCGTCGCCCTGGGGCAGGTCGTCTCCGGGCCGCCGCCGCTCTCGACGGAGATCCCGCGGCTGCCGTCGATCGACCCGGCGCTGCCGTCGCTGTTCCTGATCGGCGACTCGACGATGAAGGTCGGAACGGCGGGGCAGATGGGATGGGGCGACGCGATCGGGGCGTTCTTCGATCGCTCTCGCATCAACGTCGTGAACTACGCGCGCGGCGGACGGAGCAGCCGCACGTTCCTGACCGAGGGATTGTGGAGCCGCGTGCTCAGCGCGATGCGTCCCGGGGACTTCGTCCTGATCCAGTTCGGCCACAACGACGCCGGCGAGCTGTTCGCGACCACGCGGCCGCGCGGCTCACTCCCCGGGACCGGCGACGAGACGCGCGAAGGGGTCGTCGACATGACCGGTGAGTTCGAGGTTGTCCGGACCTACGGATGGTACCTCAAGAAGTTCGCGGCAGACACGCGCGAGCGCGGCGCCACGCCCATCGTCCTCTCGCCGGTGCCGCGGCAGGTCTGGAAGGACGGCAAGATCGTTCGCGCCCAGCATGCTCCCTGGGCACGCGAGGCGGCGCTGGCGGCGGGCGCCGCTTTCGTCGACCTGAACGACATCGTCGCCCGCCGCTACGAAGAAGCTGGCCCCGACGAGGTCCTGAAGCTCTTCGCCGACGAGCACACGCACACGAACCAGGCCGGTGCCTACGTCAACGCCGGCGCCGCGGTCGAAGGCCTTCGCAGAATCAAGAGTCCCCTCACGAAGTACCTGATCGACCCGTCCTGACGGCATTCGGCATTCAGCGGTCGGCCTTCAGCATTGACACGGATCACCGAACAGCATCACCGAACAGCCATCGGCTTCAGCATGACCGGTCCAATGAGCCCCGACTCGAGCGGCTCCCACGTCGCCGCGGTGAAGAGGCCGTCCGCTCCGCGGTTCTCCGGGAACCGCGAGGGCATGTTCACGTTGTAGAACTTCTTCCATCGCACGCCGCGACGATCGAGGTCAGCGATGCGGTTGGCGGACAGGTTGGTGACGCTCACCTCCAGGACGTTGGTCGCGCGGAGCTGCCACGGCTCGAGGACGAGCCGGTAGGCGGGCCCGATGAGCGTGCCGAGGTCCTGGCCGTTCAGGCGAACCCGAGCGCTCTCGTGAACACGGCCGAGATCGAGCTCCCAGGCGGTCGCGAGCGCCGCGCTCGTGGGACGCGGGAACGTCGTCGCGTAGACAGCCGTACCCGAGAACGCCTTCACGTCTTCACCCGCGAAGGCCGTCCACGACTGAAGCCGGTCGAGCGTGCGCTGCGCGGGGAGCGTCGGGCCGCCCTTGACGAACCGAATCGACCACGGTCCCGCCAGCGTTTCGCCCTCCGCGGTTCGCACCCGGAACACAAAGGGATCGCGCGCCGGCCGACGGGATTCCGCGACGATGAGCGACTCGCCCGAGGCGAGCTGCATGTACACCTGCGGCACGCCGTCGGTCGACCGCGTCACGCGCGCGTTGCCGTGCCGCGCGTGCCACGGGTCGAAGATGATCACGCCGGAGCCACCGAGCTGGACCGGCACCTCGCCCACCACGGGGCGGTCGCTCCGGTTGCTGATGAAGTAGAAGCGGCCGTCGTAGTCGACGCGCCGCGCGAACGACAGCCCCTGGTCGACCATCGACTCGCGAACGATGCCCGCGCGCGCCAGGGCGGGTTCGAGATCATCGGCGCGCAGCACCCGGCCGCCGCCCACCCGCGCCTCGCTCACGCCCTCGCTGTCCGCCGCCGCGAATCGGACCGTCTCGGCCAGTGCGCGGGCGCGTTGCCTGCGGGCCTCGAGGTCACCGAGTCCGGGGACGTCCTCGGGTCCGGAGGACATCACCATCGTGGCGCCCTCGCGCACCAGGGTGATCACACGCTGTCCGGTCTGCTCGGGAATGAAGCGAAGCGCGGGAAGCAGGAGCACCTTGTATCGGCCTCCGCCACCCGTGATCAGCCGCCCGTCCTGCACGCGGACGCTCTGCAGCTGGCGGTCCGAAATGTAGTCGTAGGTGTAGCCGCGCGCCTGCAGCCGTTTTGCCGTCTCGTCGAACCCCGCAGCACCCGACGGCCGGTTCGCCCCGCCGAAGTGCGTCAGCAGGGCCTTGCCAGGCGCCGCGATGGCGTCGTGGAACGGGAAATAGAGCAGCACGTCGTGGTCGGCGCGGCCCGACTGCAGGAACGACTGCGTCCGCGCGATGTACGCGTTCAGCGCCGCGAACTCGTCCCACCACGAGGTCTGAGGCGTGAACTCGACGGCGGCGTAGAACTGCCAGCCCGGCCACGGGTCGTCGTCGGGCGAGTACGCGGTCCCGTGATAGACGATGTGGTTGACGCCGGCCGCGAAGAAGTGATCGACCGCGCGTCGCACCTCCGCAAGCGTGGTGCGGAAGTGCTCGCCAAGCCACGTGGCGGCTTCCGCGGACACAAGCCGCCTGCCGGCGACGGTGGCCGCCGAGGTCGCCCACTTGAACCGCGGGACGTCGGTGCCTTCCGTTTCGGGGATGTCGGTTGCGGCGTAGAGGTCGAGGAGGTTGGCCGGCGAGCCGTGCGCCTGGTTCCTCGTCAAACTGCCGCGGCCGCGCGCCCACGCCGCCCACTCGGCGGTGAACGTCTCGAGCAGCAGGTCTGAGACCGTCTCGCGGTAGTCGGTGACGACCCGGACGTTGCGGTCCTCCGTATCACGGCCGAACAGGGCGGGCAGGTGCCGGCGCAGGTCGTATCCGCGCCGTTTCTGGAACTCGTCGAAGAACCGCGGCGTCCAGTCGCCCTGCCCCGACGCGTCGTCCACCTCGTACGAGTCGTTGAAGAACGCGCGCAGACCGGCGGGCGGCTGCCGCGCGAACGCGCGGTCGAACCGCGCCAGATAGGAACGGATCGCCTCGGTCGAGAAGTGATCGATGACGTTGCCCTCGCCGCCGGGGGCCGCGCGCTCGACGAGCTTGCCGTGCCAGCCGGCGAACAGCGCGTAGACGGTGGACCGCTCCGGCGCCTTCCAGTCGAGCGTGCGATCGGACCCGACGCGTCCGGTCAACTCCGTCACCGCGCCCGACTCGCCGTACGCCACCACGGCGGCCAGCGGCAGGTCGCGCGGGTATTTCACCTGCTCGAGCGCCAGCGCCTGCAGGTTGCTGTTCGCCGTGACCGGTTCGACGATGTCCGAGATCTGCAGCGGCTTCACGTCCTTGCGCAGCAGCGGCTGCTTCGAGGTGCCGGCGACTGGCGGCTCCCCGGGCTTCGTCTCGCCGAACTCGTAGATCTGGTTGCCGGGCGCGCGGACCAGCGGCGCCTGCTGCAGGCGGATTGGCTCGCCAATCTGCTGGCCGGCTTCCACGGTCCACGACCTGTGCACGAGCGACCGCGGCGCGATGTCGTCGCCGACCCACGGCCCCCCGAAGGGCCACCCGGTGCCGGTGGCCATGTCGACGCCGAGGTCGAGCCGCCGCGCCTCGCGCAGGGTGTGCTCGAGCATCGCGAGCCACTCGCTGGAGAGGTAGGGAATGAAGCGGCGTTCCTCGCCGCGGACCCCGTAGATGGGCGTGATTTCCACTCCGCCGATGCCGGCAGCGCCGAGCGCCTCGAGCTCGCGGGTGAGCTCGCGGCGATCGACCGCGCTGCCGTGCCACCACCAGCGCGTCCAGGGCTTTGCCTCGCGCGTCACCGGCGGCCAGTGGCGCGGCGCCGGTTGCTGGGCCGACGGCCTGGACAGCAAACCGGCGGCGACTGCGATGAGCACGACCAGCGGAATTCGGATTGTCGAGAGACGTCGAATCACGGCAGCACCCGGTGACAACTGAGGAGTCAGGGGGAAGGCGTAAGGGGTCAACAGTCAGCGCGCCTCGCCGGCAGCGACGCCCCCCACAGGGGTTCCCTGCTTCCCTGCTCCTGTCTACTGTTTGGCGACACGAACGCCCATGGGTCGCACCCTTACAGGCGCGGAACCGACATGCCGCCGTCCACGCGCACGATCGTCCCGGTAGCGTAGGGCAGGTCGCCGCGCAGCAGCGACGCCACCGCCGCGCCCACGTCCTCCGGCTGTCCCCATCGGCCTTCCGGGATCAGGCCCTCGCCGATCCGCCGGTCGTACATCTCGCGGACGCCCGCCGTCATGTCGGTGGCGATCACGCCCGGGCGGACCTCGTAGACGGGGATACCGTGCGGCGCCAGCCGCACCGCGAACAGCTGCACCGCCATTGCCAGACCAGCCTTGCTGACGCAGTACTCGCCGCGGTTGATCGACGCCATCTCCGCCGAGACCGACGTCACGAATACGATGCGCGGCTGGAACGCCGGGACCCGGGCGCGCCGGTCGAGCATCGTCCGGGCGATGGCCTGCGTCAGGAAGTACGGCCCCTGCAGGTTGGTGCGCAGCACCTCTTCGAAGCTGTCTTCGGTCGCGTCGATGAGATCGGCGCGGACGCGGGGCGCGCGGCCGGCGTTGTTGACCAGGGCGTCGACCGTGCCGTAGCGAGCCCGCACGACCTCGAGGAGCTCGGCGCGCGCCGCGGCATCCGACACGTCGGCGACGCGGTACTGCACGTCGTGTCCCGAGTGCCGCAGTTCGGCGAGGACGCCTTCGACCTGCGCCGGCTCGCGCAGGCCCGTGAGCATGAGCTGCCAGCCTTCCCGCGCGAGCGCGCGGGCGATGCCGAGGCCGATGCCGCGCGTGCCGCCGGTGACGAGCGCGAGGCGGTCAGGCATCGCCTGAGGCGGCGCGGGTCTTCGAGGATGGGCCGGTGATGCCGCCTGCCGCCGCGGCCTGGCTGACGCCGCTCTCGACGTTCGGGTCGTGTCCAGCCGGCGTTGCGGAGCCGAGCGGCGCCGACGTGCTCGATCCAAAGAACGCCAGGTAGGGCTGACCGAGCGCGATCCGGCGGACGTACACTGCCGCCTCGCGCGCGTGGTAGTCGCCCCACTGGCTCGACTCGCCGCGCGGCGTCCGCGCGCCGGGCGGAACGTGGTCCCACCCGTTCGGGCGGTGATACACGGAGTGGAGGATCAATCCCTGGTGCGCCGGGTCCGTGCTCAGGTACGGGCCGGCGTCGTCCAGGAGCGTGTCGAGCACGCGCAGCCCTGCCTGCTCGTAGCGATCGCCCGCCTCGCCACGGAGGCGAACGAGGCGCGAGAACCGCAGGAGGCCCTGCGCGGCGATCGCGGCGGCGGAGCTGTCGACCGGTTCGAGATCGTTGAACGGATCGGCGGGCCGGTTCTCCCAGTCGCCGAGCGCCGCCAGGCCGGGCGCGGCCGTGTCCCAGTACGGGATGCCGTCGGCGCACGCGGCCCGCTCGATGTAGAAGTCGCACGTCGCTCGCGCGGCCTCGAGCATCACCTCGACGATGTCGGCGCCGCCGGCCTCGCGCACGTCGTCGGGCGGCAGCGTGGCCACCCACTCGAGCTGCTCGGCGAAGCCGAGCAGCGCCCACGCGAGCCCGCGTGTCCACGTGCTGAAGGGCGAGTAGCCCTGCTGCGTGCCCGGCCCGCGGTACGTGCCGTTGGCGGGATTGAACAGGCTCTCGTGGGCGGTGCGCCCGCGGACGTCATACGGCGCGCCGGTCCTGCCATAGAAGATGCTGTACGTCGCGGTGGCGCGCGCGTGCTGCAGCAGCCGCGCGAGCAGGCTCACCTGCCGATCCTGCTCCTCGACCAGGCGATGACCCAGCGCGTGCGACAGCGCGAGCGCGCGCAGGGAGCGGAGCGTGTCCACGAAGAGGGAGTGCGCGCCGTTGAAGGAGTGGATGTAGCCACCGCCGGGTATCGTCGTCCACCGGCGCGCCTGCACCGCGCCGCTCACCTTCAGCGCCAGCTCGTAGAACGCGGCCTCCCACGGCGCCGCGTCGTACCGGCCCTCGCGCGCCATGCGCCAGAGCGCGCCGTAGGTGCTGACGTTGTTGAACCCGTGGTCGTGCACCCCGATGTGCGTCAGGTGGGGCGCCATGCGCGCGACCGTCCGCTCCCGGCCCAGATCGAGGAAGGCACCGTCGCCGGTGGCATCAAACTGGAGGAGGGCGGCGCCGTAAACAAACCCCTCGGTCCACTCGGTCCACCCGCGCTGGGCATAGCGGCCGTTGACGGTGAACACGGGTGCGCCGTGGGCGGGCGGCCAGGACGCGTCGAGCGCCCGGATCTTGCCGGCCGAGAGCTCGAAAAGGCGATCGGTCTTGTCGAGGAGGTCGGCGGGGGTTCGGACCCGATCGATGGAAATCATTCGGCCACCCGGGCGCATATCATATATGATCGATCCCCGCAGAATCGGGGGAGTTGATCCCCCATCAAGAACAGGGGACTGCCCTTTCGCGGAAAGGAGGCAGTCCCCTATGAAGCGAAGAGCACTCATGAATCTCACTCCAGAACAGATGGCCTCCGGTCGGCGGAACTTCCTCAAGGCGCTGGCGGGGACGCCCGCGCTGGCTGCGCTCGGAGCCGCGACCGCGCTCAAGGGACCGGTGCGCGGCGGGCCGGTCCGCGTCGGGTTCGTCGGCGTCGGCAGCCAGGGGCGGACGCTGCTCACCAACGTCGACCCGGCCTTCGCGCAGGTCGTCGCGCTTGCCGACGTCAATCCCGCCTCGCTCACCCGCGCCGACGAGGTGCTGAAGAAGAACTCGCAGCCGCCGGCGACGCACTACGCCGAGTACAAGGAGATGCTGCAGAAGGAGGACATCGAGGCGGTCATCATGGCGCCGCCGCTCTGGATGCACGCCGAGCTCGCCGCCACCTGCCTCGAGGCCGGCAAGCACGTGCTCTGCGAGAAGATGATGGCCTGGGACGCCGCCGGCTGCGAGCGCATGCGCGACGCCGCGACGAAAAACAACAAGGTCCTCGAGATCGGCTACCAGCGCAACTACAACCCGCTCTACCAGGCCACCTACGACGGCATCATCAAGCAGGGGACCCTCGGCGACGTGTACCACGTCCGCATCGCCTGGCACCGCAACGGCAACTGGCGCCGGCAGGGCAACCCGCCGTCGCCCGACTACGATCCGTCGCCCTGGGGCTATCCGACCTTCGACCACCTTCTGAACTGGCGCCTGTGGTGGAAGTACTCTCAGGGCCTGATGGCGGAGCTCGCCAGCCACCAGGTCAACGCGGTCAACTGGTTCCTCGACTCGCACCCGGAGGCGGTGGTCGGCAGCGGCGGCCTTTATCGCTTCGCCGATGGCAAGCGCGAGGTCTACGACCACGTGTACGCGACCTTCGACTATCCGGGCGGCCGCACCGCCGTCTTCTCGTCGGTCGAGTCGAACGCCTTCGACGACTACTACGAGATGTACATGGGCACCAAGGGGACGCTCATCATTCTCCGCGAGAACGACGCGCTGCTGTTCCAGGAAGGCGCCGCCGGCAGTCAGCCGACGACTGTCGACGTGGCGCGGCGCACGCCTTCCGGCCCGGCGATCGAATCGGGCGAGACGATGGCGTCGAATTACAACGTCGGGGCGGCGCCGGTGTCGACCGGCGATCCGGGGGCGCGCCCTTCGGTGCGCCCGCTGTCCACGCGCGTCCAGATCCAGCGCTTCTGCTCCGCGATCCGCGTCGGGACGCCGGTTGCCTGCGGTCCCGAGCGGGCCATGGCGTCGGCGCGCGCGTGCATCACCGCGAACGAGGCCATCAAGCAGAAGACCCGGCTGGCGATCTGATGGCGCTCCACGTCCTTCGCACGGCGCCGGCGTCGGCGCCGCACGTCACCAAGCAGCAGGCGGTCTACCGCACGCTGCGCGACGCGATCCTTCGCTGCGAGCTGGCCCCGGGCGCCCGCCTGGTCATCGACGAGCTCGCCCGCCAGCTCCAGGTCAGCATCATCCCGGTGCGCGAGGCGCTCCGCCAGCTGCAGGCGGAAGGCCTGGTGCTCAGCGTCGCCCACGTGGGCGGAACGGTCGCCCCGATCTCGCATGCGTCGGTCGTCGAGGTCTTCACCGTGCTCGAGGGGCTGGAGGCGGTCGCCACGCGCGCCGCCGCCGAGCGGATGACGCCGGCCGACGTGACGCTGCTCACCGACCTCGTCGCGGCGATGGACCGGGCCATCGACGACGGCTCGCCGGGACTGTGGGCGGAGCTGAACACGCGCTTCCACCTGGCCATCGCGCAGGTGGCGGCGATGCCGATGCTGCTCGAGATGCTGCAGCGCGCGTTCGACCGCTGGGAGCGCGTCCGCCGCTACTACTTCAGCGATGTCCTGATCCGCCGCACGCGCGTCGCCCAGGCGGAGCACCACGCCCTGCTCGCGCAGATGCAGGCGCGCGACCTCACGCGGCTGGAGCAGACGATCCGGCAGCACAACCAGGGCGCGCTCGCGTCCTACCTCGCCTATCTCGCCGCGCCCGGCGAGCCGCGCACGCGGGAGAGCCGGCGCTGAGCGATACTCACTACACCCGCATCGCGACGCTGAGGACGGCCGAGGCCTTTCGCGCGCATCTCGCGGCGAACGGCATCGACCTGGGGTTCGACGACACGCTGCTGCCGCCGGCCGATTCGCCGTTCGCCAGGCCGTTCGACTTCGAAGGCGTGCACGTCGGCAATCGGTTCTGCGTCCTCCCGATGGAGGGGTGGGACGCCACCCTCGAGGGGGAGCCCAGCGACCTGACGCGCCGCCGCTGGCGGCACTTCGGCGAGAGCGGCGCCAAGTTGATCTGGGGCGGCGAAGCGGTGGCGGTCCGGCACGACGGCCGGGCGAACCCGAACCAGCTGCTGCTCACGGCGCGCACGCAGGCGGCGCTCGCGTCCCTGCGCGAAGATCTCGTCGCCGCGCATCGCGAGCACCACGGCGCCCATGCCGACCGGGACCTCTACATCGGCCTGCAGCTGACGCATTCCGGGCGGTTTGCGCGTCCCAACGTCTGGAATCGTCCCGAACCGCTGGCCGCCTACGCGCACCCCGTCCTCGACAGGCGGTTTGCCGCCGGCGTGACCATCTTCACCGACGACGAGATCGATCGGCTGGTCGAGCAGTTCGTCGCCGCGGCACGGCGCGCGTGGGAGATCGGCTTCCAGTTCGTGGACATCAAGCACTGCCACGGCTACTTCGCCCACGAGCTGCTCAGTGCCGTCGACCGTCCGGGGAAGTATGGCGGCAGCCTGGAGAACCGCGCGCGGTTTCTCTTCTCGGTGGTCGACGGCATCCGCGCCGTGGCGCCGCAGCTGGGCATCGGCGTCCGCCTCTCAGTGGTCGACAGCGTTCCCTACAAGAAAGGGCCCGACGGACGCGGCGTGCCCGAGGTGGCTCCCGACGGCTACCGCCACGGGTTCGGCGTGATCGGGCGTGGCAGCCTCGATCGCGCGCTCGACGACAGCCGTGCGCTGCTGCGGCTGATGGAGGCGCGCGGCGTCCGCTGGGTGTGCGTGAGCGCCGGCAGTCCGTACTACTGCCCCCACCTGATTCGCCCGGCGCTCTTTCCGCCGCTCGACGGCTACCTGCCGCCGGAAGAACCGCTGGCCGGCGTCGCACGGCACGTCGAGGCGACCGCCCGCCTGAAGGCTGACTTCCCGGGGATGGTGTTCGTGGGGTCCGGCTACACCTACCTGCAGGAGTGGCTGGCGAACGTCGGCCAGCACGCGCTGCGCTGCGGCCTGGCGGACTTCGTCGGGATCGGCCGTCTGGTGCTCTCGTATCCGGGGCTGCCCGCCGACGTGCTTGCCGGCCGTCCGCTGCAGCGGAAGCTGTTCTGCCGCACGTTCTCCGACTGCACCACCGGGCCGCGGCTCGGCCTGGTGTCCGGCTGCTATCCGCTGGATCCGCTCTACTCCCAGCATCCGGACGCAGCCCGGCTGAAGGAAGGGAAGGCGCCGGCGCGAACATGACCGAACAGTCCGACCGCACGCAGCAGTTCATCGCGCTCCTGACCGCGTTCCTGGCGCTCTTCGCGATCGTCGGGTTCGCGCTCTACGGGCTGCCGCGCTTCTATCCGTACTTCGTGCAGGAGCTCGGCTGGACGCGCGCGCAAGTCACCTCGGGTAACGCCTACAGCAAGATCGCCGTGGCGCTGGCGTTCGGGTTCATCGCCGGCAAGCTGGTCGATCGCTTCGGCCCCCGCCGCTCGATGCTGGCGGGCATCGTCATGGCGGGCGGGGCGCTGGTCGGGCTGTCCTACGTCACGTCGATGAGCGCGTTCTACTTCTTCTACGTGTTCAACGCGCTCGGCTACGTGTTCGGCGGCCCGCTGCCCAACCAGGTGCTGCTCTCGCGCTGGTTCGACAGGGCGCGCGGGCGGGCGATGGGCGTCGCCTATCTCGGGATCGGCGTGGGCGGGGCGCTGGTGCCGCTGCTGGCCTTCTGGCTGACGCAGGCGTACGGCTGGCGCGGCGCGCTGCGCATCCTCGGCTCCCTGATGATTGCGGTGTCGCTGCCGTGCGCGTGGTTCGTGCAGGAACCGGCGCGGGCGGCGGCGGCGGCGGCGAAGGCGATGCAGTCGCTGCGCACGATTCTCGCGCGGCCGGCGTTCTATTTCCTGATGCTCGGCAGCATGGCATCGATCGGGGCGGTGGGCGGGACGATCCAGAACCTCGCGCTGTACCTGAGCCTGGATCGCAGCTTCGCGCAGGTGGACATCGACACGACGCTCTCCGCGATCCTGCTCGGCAGCCTGGTCGGGCGCCTGACCATGGGCTGGTTGGCGGACCGGTGGGCGAAGAAGTACGTGATGCTGCTCATCTACTCGATCGTGGCGGTGTCCATCCCGATGCTGGTTTACGCGCCGACGCCGGGCTGGACCAAGGTGTGCGCGTTCATCTTCGGCATCGGCCTGGGCGGAGACTACATGATCATCCCGCTCATGGCGGCGGAGATGTACGGCGTGGCCGTGCTGGGACGGGTCATGGGCGTCGT
The DNA here is from genome assembly GCA_048594975.1 of Vicinamibacterales bacterium. Classification (GTDB taxonomy): domain Bacteria; phylum Acidobacteriota; class Vicinamibacteria; order Vicinamibacterales; family 2-12-FULL-66-21; genus JBMDXB01. The sequence goes on from JBMDXQ010000145.1 coordinate 37,427, forward strand.
CCTGACCGCCGACAGCGTCTCCGAGTCGCTCGTCCCGATGGTCGTCGCGGCCATGCGCGACGTCTCCGGCAGCTACGCGAACGGGTTCCTGCTGCTGCTGGTGCTGGCGGCCGGCGGCGCGGTGGCGGTCAGCTTTCTGCCGAAGCGCGGCGCGCAGGCCCCCGTCGTGCGCGCGTAGCGTCCCGGTTCTCGCGGTCACGCTGCTATCCCGTCACCGCGCTGCGCTGGCTCAATCACGAGGGCGCCAACGACACGACAGCCCGGCGCGCCCGCTCCGGACGGTCGGGTTCGCCTCGATCCCTCCGCGATCCAGCGGTGCGCCCGCGGTGATGACCCTGTACCGCCGTGGTACTCATCCGGTCACGCAGCCAGGTCGAGCAGCTTCTGCGGTGTGTCGTGTTCGTCGTGTCGCCGTGCGGGGCGTCAGCCGTCGCGCGGCGCAGCGTGACAGTGGCCGGCCGCCGAAGCTACACTCTCGGGCCGGAGATTCCGATGGCCATTACACCGTTTGCACCCAAATTCATGAACGTGGGCGTGCTCACCGCCGCCCTCCAGGAACTGACGCCGCGCGAGGTGCGCGATCCCGATCCCGATCGCGCGATCGAGGAGTGGCTGGAGTTCGCAAAAGAGCTCGGCGCCGGCTACATTCAGCTCAGCGCCGCGCTGCACCCGACCGAGACCGACGTGCCGCCCGAGGCGATGCTCGACCCGGTCGCCAACACGCTCGACCTGCGCGCCCGCTTCGACGCGGCGCGCGCGCGCCGCGTCGAGGCGGCATTGACAGCCACCGGCGTCGGCCTGTCCGATCTCGGCTACTTCGACAACATGCTTCACCATGACGATGCGATCCGTCAGAAGAAGCACGAGTTCATGATGCGCGTGTTCGACGCGGCGGCGCTGCTCGGTGTCAACGCGGTCTGCGGCTTCGTCGGCCGCAACGCCCAGCACACCATGGACGAGAACCTGCTCGACTTCGAGCGCCACTTCGTCCCGCTGCTGAAGGAGGCGAAGGCGCGCGGCCTGACCTACCGCGTCGAGCAGTGCCCGATGCCGGGGTGGACCACCGGCGACATCTTCCACAACAACATCGCCTACACGCCCGGTACCTGGATCGCGCTGCACCGCATCTGCGAGAAGCACGGCGTCGGCGACCAGTTCCGCATCCACTACGATCCCTCTCATGCGATCCTGATGGGGCAGGACACGCGGTCGATCTTCCAGTACCTCAAGGACGCCGGCTACAACTTCCTGGTCGGCGGGTTCCACGTGAAGGGCCAGGTGATCGACGCGAAGGGCGTCGCCGCGTGGGGCTACGGCGGCCAGACCGTCGAGCGCGGCGACTGGAAGGACGGCAAGCCCTCGGCGAACCCGGTCGACCAGCTCAACGCCTGGAAGAAGCAGATCGTGCTCTGCGAGCACGAGCTGCCGGGCACGGCGCGGCACGATCCGCTCGCCGCTCTGCAGAACCGCACCGTCGATTGGCTCGATCACCAGCTCGCGGCGCGCGAGCTGCTCGCGCTCGACGTCGCCAACACCCACCTGGTCGTGGAACACGAGTACCCGAAGGCGCGCATCCAGGACAAGCAGCGGCTGAAGCCGATCCTGCAGGGATCGATCGCGTTCGTGCGGCACGTGGACGAGGCCGCGGCGTGCATGTACGCGCTGCAGCACGAGGTGCTCGCGTCGCAGGGAATCCCGGTGCAGGGCATCGGACGGGAGGCGTACCGCAGCTGAGAATGCCGAATGCCGAATGCTGAATGCCGACTGCATTGACATTAACGTTGACCATGGTCGATAGAGCCGGGGTCCGGGAAGCCGTCGAGGCGAATGGGGGTGTCCTGCGTCTCGAGCCCTGTTGGGTGCCGCGGGCGTTCATGCATCCCGGCCGCCGGCTGCGGCTGCACCCGCGGGCCCTCTACGCGTACGGCGCGCATCGTGGCGGAATCAGCGAGCGCTGGTTCTCGTCGACCACCAACGCGGACAACGGGCCGGGCACGCCGCCGGACGAGGGGCTCAGCTACGTGCGGCGGGGCAACGGCAACCGCTTCCTGCTGAAAGACGCGGTCGACGCGGCCGGCGACCTGCTGCTCGGCGTCGACACGATGGCGCGGGAGAAGGGCTGGAACCTGCTCTGCAAGTTCTTCGACAACATGGGCCCGATTCCGCATCACCTGCACCAGCGGGACGAGCACGCGCGACTGGTCGGCCGCCGCGGGAAGCCCGAGGCCTACTACTTTCCGCCGCAGTACAACCCGACCGACAACAACTTCCCGCACACCTTCATGGGGCTCGAGCCGGGCACGACCCGCGACGACGTGCGCCGCTGCCTCGAACGGTGGAACGAAGGGGACAACGGCATTACCTACCTGTCGCGCGCCTACCGGCTGGAGCGCGGAACCGGCTGGCAGGTGAACCCCGGGATCCTGCACGCGCCGGGATCGCTGCTGACTTACGAGCCGCAGGTGAACAGCGACGTCTTCGCGATGTTCCAGTCGGAGGTCGAAGGTCGGGCAATCCCGTGGGACCTGCTCGTCAAGGATGTGCCGCCCGAGAAGCGCTGCGACCTCGACTACCTCGTCGACCTCCTCGACTGGGACGCGAACGTCAACCCGCGCTTCGCCGAGAGCAACCGCTGCGTCCCCAAACCGGTGACGCCGTTCGAGCAGACCGAGCCCGAGGGGTACCGCGAGCAATGGGTGTGTTACGGCACGAGGTGGTACTCGGCGAAGGAACTGACCGTGCTGCCCAGGCGCACCGTGGCGATCAGGGACGATGAGGCGTACGGGCTGATCCTGACACAGGGCCACGGCACGTTCGGGCGGCTGACGGTCTCCACGCCCGCGATGATCCGGTTCGGCGAGATGACGGAGGACGAACTGTTCGTGACGAAGGACGCCGCGACGACCGGCGTGCGGGTCGAGAACCGCAGCGAGACCGAGCCGCTGGTGATGTTGAAGCACTTCGGGCCCCCGTAGCCCTGTACCGGCGTGTCGCGCTGCAACGAGCGGCCGCGACGGCTGGGGCCCGGAGCACGGCGCAGCGAAGACGCGAAGGCCGCGGATCGCCTGGTGCGTTTCTGATCCCGTAACGCGCTGCGCGACGGGGGCGCGGTTCGTCGACCGGCGGGCGTCGCGGGTATGCTGGGATCCTCCCATGGACGCGGACTACCTCGCCTTCGATCTCGGCGCGGAAAGCGGCCGGCTGATGGCCGCGCGCCTGCGCGCGGGCGTGCTCGACCTGGCCGAGATCTGCCGGTTTCCGAACGAGCCGATCCGCGAGGGGCGGTCGCTGCGCTGGAACCTGCCGGCGCTCAAGGCGGCGATGCAGCGCGGCCTCGAGCTCGCCGCGGGCGGCGAGCGGCACCTCGAGAGCATCGGCGTCGACACCTGGGGCTGCGACTACGGGCTGCTCGACGAGCGCGGCGAGCTGATCGGCAACCCCTACCACTACCGCGACGAGCGCACCGACGGCGTGATGGAGGCGGTGTTCGCGCGCGTGCCGCGGGCGCGCATCTATGAAGTGACCGGCATCCAGTTCCTGCCGTTCAACACCCTGTACCAGCTGGCCGCGGCCGCCGAGCAGACCCCCGGGACACTCGCGGCGGCCAGGTCGCTCGGCACCATTCCCGACGTGTTGAACCACTGGCTCACCGGCGTGCTCCGCGCCGAGTTCACCAACGCGACGACGACGCAGATGATCGATGCGCGGGCGAGGACCTGGGCGATCCGCCTGCTGGAGGAGGTGGGCGTGCCGGTGCGCCTGCTGCCGCCGCTGATCGAGCCGGGCTCGGTGCTCGGCTGGCTGCGGCCGGCGGTGTCTCCGGCGCTGGGCGGCACCAGCGTCGTCGCGCCGGCATGCCACGACACCGGGTCGGCGGTGGCGGCGGTGCCGGCGCGCGACGGCCGCGCCTTCCTCAGCTCGGGGACGTGGTCCCTGCTCGGCACCGAGGTGCCGGCGCCGGTGATCACGCCGCGCGCGCTCGAGGCGAACTTCACGAACGAAGGGGGCGTGGCGGGGACGACGCGCCTGCTGAAGAACATCGCCGGCCTGTGGCTGCTGCAATCGTGCCGCCGCGGCTGGGCGCGTGACGGCCGCGACTTCAGCTACGAGGAATTGATCGAGGAGGCTTCCGACGATCGCTACGCCTTCCAGTCGTTGTTCGATCCGGACGACCCGGCGTTCCTGCACCCCGACGACATGGCGCGCGCGATTGCGTCCTTCTGCCGGCGGACCGGGCAGCAGCACCCCGGCGATCCGCCCGCCTTCACGCGGGCGATCCTCGAGAGCCTCGCCTTCAAGTACCGGGTCGTCCTCGACACGCTCGAGGATCTGGTCGGCACGCCGATGCGCGAGATCCAGATCGTCGGCGGCGGTTCGCGCAACCGCCTGCTGAACCAGTTGACCGCGGATGCCACCGGGCGGACGGTCGTGGCCGGCCCGGTCGAGGCGACAGCGCTCGGCAGCGTCGCCATGCAGATGACCGCGACCGGCGCGGTCGGATCGATCGCGGATGCGCGCGCCGTCATCGAGCGATCGTTCCCGGTCGAGCGCTACGAGCCGGTCGCTGCCGACTGGTGGGCCGCGCAGTATTCGCGTTTTCAAACCTACGTGGGGCGCCCTCATGGCTGAGACAACGACGAACGAGACGAGCTTCCTTCAGAACCTGTGGGATGACGGCGAAGTGGCGAAGCTGGGCGGCGACCCGCTCGAGCTGCTGCGCTACCGGTCGAACCTGCTCGGGGAGGACCTGCGCATCACCAATTTCGGCGGCGGCAACACCAGCGCCAAGTTCCAGCTGCCGGACCCGCTGACCGGCGAGCCGCGGCGGGTCATGGCGGTGAAGGGCAGCGGCGGCGACCTGCGATCGATCACGGCGGCCGGCTTCGCCATCCTCTACCTGGACAAGCTGGAGGCGCTGATCGGGCGGTATCGTGGCGAGACGCACGAGGACGAGATGGTCGCCTTCTACCCGCTCTGCGCCTTCGGCGAGAACCGTGTGGCCGCCTCGATCGACACGCCGCTGCACGCGTTCCTGCCCTTCCCGCACGTCGATCACCTGCATCCCGACTGGGCGATTGCGCTGGCGGCGAGCGCCAACGGCGCGCGCAAGCTGGAAGAGTTCAACAGCCGCTACGGACGCCGCATCGTCTGGGTGCCGTGGCAGCGTCCCGGCTTCGAGCTGGCACTGATGCTGCGCAAGGCGGTCGAGCGGACGCCGGGCTGCGACGGAATCATCCTCGGGGGGCACGGCCTGTTCACGTGGGGCGGCACCGGTCGCGAGTGCTACGAGATCAGCCTCAGGACGATCGACCAGATGGGCGCGTTCATCCGCGAGCACGAGGAGCGGGCGGGCCGGCCGCGGTTCGGCGGCCCGGCGGTCACCGGCGCTCCCTCGGACCGCGAGCCGGCGATCGCGGCCATCTTCCCCGCCCTGCGCGGCGCCGTCTCGTCCAACCGCCGCGTGATCGGCCACGTCGACTGGTCGGAGGACGCGCTGGTGTTCGCCAACTCGAAGTGGGCGGAGGACCTGTGCGATCTCGGGACGAGCTGTCCGGATCACTTCCTCCGGACCCGCATTTCGCCGATGTTCATTCCCTGGGACCCGGCGGCCGAGGACGTCGCCGCGCTCCGAGGCCGGATCGACTCGCGCATCGCGAAATACCGCGAGGACTACGCGGCCTATTACACCAGCTTTGCCGAGCCGGGATCGCCGGCGCTCCGCGACACGAACCCGTCGGTAGTGGTCGTCCCCGGCATCGGCCTGTTCGGGTTCGGCAAGGACAAGCGCGAGGCGCGCATCACGACCGAGTTCTTCCTCAACGCCATTCACGTGATGGCGGGCGCGAACGCGCTCGAGGACGCGGGCGCCGGCGGGCCGGGGGCGCTGCCGCAGGTGCGGCGGCCCGAGCAGGCGACGGAGTTCCGGACGTTCCACAACTACGTCGCGCTGCCGCGCCGGGAAGCGTTCCGGATCGAGTACTGGGCGCTCGAGGAAGCCAAGCTGCAGCGGCTGCCGCCGGAAAAGGAGTTCAGCCGCAAGGTCGTCCTGGTCGTGGGCGGCGGCAGCGGCATCGGGCGCGAGACGGCGCTGCAGATCGCCAGGCGCGGCGGCCACGTCGTGGTCGCCGATGCCAACGCCGGGGCGGCACAGGAGACCGTGGTGGCGGCGGCCGCGCTGTCGTCCAGGGAGATGGTGCAGCCGTCTGCGCTCGACCTGTCGTCGCGCGACACGATCGCGGCGGCCCTGCGGCGGGCGGTGCTGCAGTTCGGAGGATTCGATTCCCTGATAAACACGGCGGCGATCTACCCGGCGCCGGATCCGTCAGCGCCGCTCGAAACGGTGTGGAGCCGCACGCTGAGCATCAACGTGACCTCGAACTACGTCCTCGCGCAGGAAGCGGACGCGGTGTTCCGGGCGCAGAACCTGCCTGCCTCGATCGTGCTCACCGGGTCGGCCAACGCCGTCGTGCCGAAGTCGGGGAGCGAGCCCTACGACGTCAGCAAGGCGGCGATCAACCACCTGATTCGGGAACTGGCGATCGGGCTCGGCCCGCTGGTGCGGGTCAACGGCATCGCCCCGGCAACCGTCGTCGCCGGATCGACGATGTTCCCGCGCGAGCGGGTGATAGTGTCGCTGCGCAAGTACGGGATCGGGTTCGACGAGTCGGAATCGACCGAGGCGCTGCGCGACAAGCTGGCCGAGTTCTACGCCAGACGCACGATTACGCGCCGGCCGATCCTGCCGATCGACAACGCGAACGCAATCTGCTGGCTGGCCGGCGAGCAGAGCGCGAAGACCACCGGCCACGTCATTCCGGTCGACGGCGGCCTGCCCGAGGCGTTCCTCAGGTGACGATGCGTTCGTATCACTCGGACGTGTTCCACATCGCGCGAGCGGCTTTCCACATGCGGCCGTGCTGCTTCCCGTCGTTCCGAAGCAAGTTCCGTGCAGATCGCCGGACCGCGTCGCCGCGGCGTCGAGGTCGTGCAGCTTCTCGATCGCGGCCAGATCGTGCGCGCGCGTCGTCGCGTTGCCCCGCGTTCCAGGCGGGTCGCAGCGTTGGAATCGCTGCACGGATCACCGTCACCGATCTCTTACAGCCGCCGGATAGGCGTGCCGTCCGGCCGCTCGAGGCGGACGTCGTACCGGGTCGCTTCGGTTAAACTGTCGAGCCGTACGTTCAAGAGGAGGCTCAATGGTCGTCAGGCACGTCGGTGTGTGGTCGGCGGCGCGCATCTACGCGATCATCTCGGCCGGCATCGGGTTGGTCATCGGTGTCGGCGTGGCGCTCGTGTCGCTCATCGGCGGCGCGCTGGCGGCAGCGAACAGCGATATGCCGTCGTGGGCGATGCCGATCTTTGGCGTTGGATCGATCGTCGTGTTCCCGATACTGTATGGCGTGATGGGGTTGATCGGAGGAGCCATTGGCGCCGCGCTCTTCAACTTGGGCGCGCGACTCGGCGGCGGGCTCCAGATCGACGTGCAATAGGGAGCCACCGACATCGCGGCGGAGACCGTCTCCGCTCCGCGCCGGGCACCACTACCGGGCGACTGCGCCGATGCGGGCTGCAGCAACGAGTCGAGCCTGCGCGTGCCAGAGGCGCCGCGACCGACGACCTGCGAATAGTCGCCGTAGTTACCGCGAGACACGTAGATAAGGTTGTATTGAAACCGACGATCCCGTTCGCAGGACACCCCAGATCGATTCGATACCGGCCTAGATCGCGTTGCATCAGTTTGTCGCCCCGTCAACGGCCCGATTGCTCCACACCGACGACATCATCGCGACACGACGATTGTCCGCTCTCAAGAGCGGACCTCCGGCTGTCACATCGCCACGGAGAGTTGTCTTCGTACAGTTCGTGCCTTCGTTGCTTCGGGTCTGCGTGCCGGCGCCGCAGGCGAGCCGGATCGGTGGCTGTCGCCGCTATCGCTGCACGCGGGCCGACGCGTCGCCGCCGGCGAGACGATCGACCTCGTCGACGGTCATGCGGTTGAAGTCGCCGGGGATGGTCTGCTTGAGCGCGCTTGCCGCGACCGCGAAGCGCAGCGCGTCCTGGGGAGAGCGGCCGGTGACGAGCCCGTAGATCAGGCCGGCGGCGAAGCTGTCGCCGCCCCCGATGCGATCCACCAGCCTCACCTCGTAGCGCTGGCTGCGCAGCATCGTCCCGGCGTCCGCATCCCACAGCACCGCACTCCAGCCGTTGTCGCTCGCCGAGACGCTCTCGCGCAGCGTAATGGCGACCATCTTCGGGCCGAATTCACGCGTGACGCGGGCGGCCGCCTCGCGGAACCCCTCGACGTCGAGCTGCGCGCGGGCGACGTCGGTCCCGGGCACGTGCACGCCGAGCACGGACTGCAGGTCCTCTTCGTTGGCGATGACGAGATCGACCTGGCGCATGAGCGGGCGCATGACCTGCTGGGCCTGCGCCTCGGTCCAGAGCTTCTTGCGGTAATTCAGGTCGACGCTGACGCGGGCGCCCGCGGAGCTCGCCGCGGCGATGGCCAGGCGAGTGGCTTCGGTGGCGTGTGCGCCCAGCGCCGGCGTGATCCCGGTCACATGAAACCATGCGGCGCCGCGGAAGACGCCGGGCCAGTCGACGGCGTCCGGCTTCATCTCGCTGATTGCCGAGTGCGCGCGATCGTAGATGACGCCCGAGGCGCGCTGGCTCGCGCCGGTTTCGGCGTAGTAGATGCCGACGCGGGTGCCACTGCGCACGATGGCATCGGTGCGCACGCCCTCGGCGCGCAGGGCACGGACGGCAGCCTCGCCGATCGCGTGTGTCGGCAAGGCCGTCACGTACACGCTTTCGAGGCCGAAGTGCGCCAGGCTGACCGCGACGTTCGCCTCGCCGCCGCCGAAGGTGGCGACGAGCGTCGGCGACTGGAAGAACCGCTCGTAGCCGGGCGGGCTGAGGCGCAGCATGATCTCGCCGAAGGTCACGACCCTGGCCATCATCGCCCCTTCGCCGCGCGGACGTTGCCGACGATCCGCTCGGCATTCGCGCGCAGGACGGCGTAGTCGCCCGCCGCGATCGCCTTCGCGTCGAGCAGCGCCGTGCCGACGCCGACCGCCACCGCGCCGGCGCGAATCCAGTCGCCGGCGTTGTCGAGCGTGACGCCGCCGGTCGGCATCAGCTTGACCTGCGGCATCGGCCCGCGCACGTCCCGGACGTAGCCGGGGCCCAACGCGGTCGCGGGGAAGACTTTGACGACGTCCGCGCCAGCTTCCCAGGCGTCGAGGATCTCGGTCGGTGAGAAGCAGCCCGGCATCACGGCGGCGCCGCGGGCGTGGCACGTCTCGATGACGCTGCGGCGCAGCACGGGGCTGACCACGAAACGGGCGCCGGCGTCGATCACGCGCACGGCGGTGCCCGCGTCGAGGACAGTGCCGGCGCCGAGCACGAACCCGTCCGGCAGCCCCGGCGCCAGGTCGCGGATCAGATCGACCGCGCCCGGCACCGTCATCGTCACCTCCAGCGCGCGGACGCCGCCTGCGGCGATGGCATCGACCACCGCGCGCAGCCGCTGCGGCTCTTTGATGCGGATGACGGCGACGATGCCTTCGCGTTCGATCGCGGCAACAATGGCTTCGCGCTCGGAGTGCTCGGGATGCTCAGGGGTGCTCACGGTGGTCAATGGTGCCGAAAGGGGTGCTGAGAGGTACTAATGGGTGCTGAGAGGTGCTAATGGGTGCTGAGAGGTGCTGAAGGGTGCTGGGGCTGAAGGGTGCTGGGGCTGAAGGGTGTTGGTGCTGAGGAGTACTGGTGCTGAAGGGTGCTGGTGCTGAAGAGTGCTGGTGCTGAAGAGTGCTGGTGCTGCAAGGTGCGCGGCGTCCCAGCACCGAGCACCCTTCAGCACCTCTCAGCACCCATGAAGCACCTCTCAGCACCATTAAGCACCTCCCAGCACCCCTTCAGCACCTTTCAGCACCCAGGATCATTCCGTCGCGTTGTGAATCCACTTGTGCGTTGGATCCTCGTGCAGCGCGAGCCTGCGCTGCTCGCCGGCCATGCCCCACAGATAATACAGCCGGTACCCCGGCGGCGCGGAGACGGGGTGATAGCCGTACGGCAGCAGCACGGTGTCGCCGTCGCGCACCGCGTGCGTCACCGATTCGCCGTCGTTGGTGTAGAGCATCTGCTGGCCGAAACCCTGCGGCGGATCGACGCGGTAGTAATACACCTCCTCGAGCGTCGGCTCGCCGTCGCGGCCGTCGTGCTTGTGCGGAGGGTAGCTGCTCCAGTGGCCTGGGGGATTGACGGTCTCGCCGACCATCAGCCGCCGGACGTGCGGATCGTCGACGAAGATGTTGTGCACGTGCCGCGTGTAGGCGCCGCGCCCGCGCTCGGCGACCTGCACGTCGCCGGGGCTCACGAGCACGGGCTCGCCGCCGCCGGGGGCCGGCGTCGAGAAGAGCACCGCCTCGAGCGTCGTCTCGGCTTCGGCGACGAGCTCGACGCCGCGCGGGAGATACAGCGCGGTCGCACGCTCGGTGAACACGTCCTTGCGGCTGACGTCCCACGTCCCGCCGCCGGCGCGGAAGCGGCCGCGGCCCTCCTGCAGGACGACGACCGTTTCTTCGTCGGCGGAGGTGAACGTGCCGGTCGTTCCGGCCTCGAGCCTGAGCCGCCGGGTGGTGAGCTCGCGCGCGCCGGCCTGGCCGCGCTGCTGCAGCGTCTGGATCCCTGGTGTACGAGGATGACGGAAGAGCGTATCGGTGAGCATGGCTTTACCTGAGGCGTTCAGAGGATTATAACCACAGTGGTCCACCCGCCATGTCGATCCTCACCCGACGCCGGTTTCTGCAGCGGACCGCCGCGGCGGCGCCCGCTGTGCTCATCCCGCAGGGCCTCCCCGTCCGCTCGGGCGACCCCTGGGATCGCGCTGCGGCGATCGTCAAGGGGATCACCGTCCCGAGTTTCTCGTCGCGCGACTTCGACATCACGAAGTACGGGGCCGTCGGCGACGGCTCGAAGTCCTGCACCGAAGCCATCCGCAAAGCGGTTGCCGCCTGCCGCACCGCCGGAGGTGGCCGCGTCGTGGTGCCGGACGGGCGCTTCCTCACCGGCCCCGTGCGGCTCGAGAGCGGCGTGGACCTGCACCTCGCGGACAAGGCGACGCTCGCCTTCACCGGCGATCACCGGGAGTACCTGCCGGTTGTGTTCACGCGCTGGGAAGGCGTCGAGCTGATGAACTACTCGCCGTTCATCTATGCGTTCGAGGCGGAGAACATCGCCATCACCGGCCGCGGCACGCTGGACGGGCAGGCCGACGACTCGCACTGGTGGGACTGGCGGGCGCGCGGCCCGGCCGGCAAGGCGCGGCAGTTCCCCGCGCGCGAGAAGCTGATGCAGATGCAGGCGGCCGGCGTGCCGGTCGGGCAGCGGGTGTTCGGCGACGGCCACTTCCTGCGGCCCAACTTCATCCAGCCGTACCGCAGCCGCAACGTGCTCATCGAGGGAGTGACCATCCGCAACTCTCCGATGTGGGAGATCCATCCGGTGCTGTGCCGCAGCGTCACCATGCGGAACGTTACGATCAGCTCGCACGGGCCGAACAACGACGGCTGTGACCCCGAGTCGTGCCGCGACGTCCTCATCGAGGGCTGCACGTTCGACACGGGAGACGACTGCATCGCCCTCAAGTCTGGACGCAACGACGACGGGCGGCGCCTGAACGTGCCGATCGAGAACGTGGTCATCCGGAACTGCACGATGAAGGACGGCCACGGCGGCGTCGTCATCGGCAGCGAGATTTCCGGGGGCGCGCGGAACGTGTTCGCCGAGAAGTGCCGGATGGACAGCCCGCAGCTGGATCGGGCGCTCCGCCTCAAGACCAACTCGGTCCGCGGCGGCACGATCGAGGGCATCTACGTGCGCGACGTGGCCATCGGCCAGGTCGCCGAGGCGGTGGTGACGATCAACTTCTACTACGAGGAGGGAGACGCCGGAAAGCACCCGCCGGTCGTGCGGGACATCGACGTGCGCAACGTCACCAGCAAGAAGAGCGAGTACGCGCTGCTGCTTCGCGGCTACGAGCGCGCGCCGATCACCGGCGTGCGGCTGACCGACTGCCGCTTCGACGGGGTCGCGAAGCCGAGCGTGCTCGAGGCGGTGAAGGACATCCGCTTCGACAACGTCAGCATCAACGGCCAGCCGGTCAGGTAGGCCGGTAGCTCCGCCGAGCGCAGCGAGGAGGCAGCCCGAAGGGCGTCCGCGAGCGACGCGAGCGTAAGCCCGTGGGGGTGTGGCCCCACGCGCACTGAGAAACGCGATCCGCCTCACACATGTCCTGCGCCGTCGTGATCTTCTCGAAAGACCGTCCCGCCCAGCTCGAGCTGCTCCTCCGCAGCTGGTCGGAGCAGGCGCCGGAGTGGCCGCAGTTCGCGGTATCGGTCCTCTACAAATCGACGGCCGGCGAATACGACCGCGGGTACGACCTCGTGAAGCGAGCGTATCCCTCCGTCTTCTTCCAGCCCGAGGACGCGTGCCGATCCTTCAAGGCGCACGTGCTGGCGCTCATCGAGCGGGAGGAGCGGGAGCTCTTTCACTTCCTCGCCGACGAGCTCGTCTTCATCCGCGCCTACCACACCACCGACGAACCGTTTCAGCTGCTGCGGCGGCGCCCCGACATCGCCGCCGTGGCGCTCAGGATGAGCCCGCGCGTCAATTTTGCGCAGCCGATCAACCTGGTTACGCCCCCGCCGCCGCTGCGCGACAACGTGTGGTCGGTGACCGAGCGGCCGCGCTGGCTCGAACGCTTCACCCGACTGGCAGGGATCCACTCGGCGCGCGGCGACTGGCGCCTGCAAATCAACGTCGACGGCAACGTGCTGCGGTACCCGGAGCTACGCTCCAATTTCCGCGCGCTCCCCGAGATCAGGAACCTCAATCACCTGGAGACCGTGTTCCTGCAGAACCCGCTGCCGCAGCCCCATCTCGTGTGCTACCCGGAATCGAGGTTGATCAACCTCGCGATGAACCGCGTGGACCCGCACTCGCAGTACCCGTTCGGTGGTCACACCGCCGAGGAATTCAACCGGCGTTTTCTCGCGGGCGAGCGCCTCTCCTACAAGAACCTCGTCGGCCTGCAGCACAACGCCTGCCACATCATCGTCGAGCCGGAATGGTTCACCCCACCGGGCGGTGCGCCGCGCTGACCCGTTTCCTCCATTCCGGGTACTCGCGGTTCAAGAGTTCGGCCGCGTAGTCGCCGTACCAGCTGTAACCGTCCCGGCGCTCCTGCTCGATCTCCTCCAGGCGGTAGCGGACGACGCCGTCGCGTCCGGCAAAGACGGGGCGATTGGTGCCGATCTCGTAAAAGCGCGCCCACCTGTCCTTCCCGTCCACGCGGACCGCCCGCAGCCACGCGATCGCCGACTCGACGGCCTCGACGACGCGCGGCTCCGGGGCGTCGCTCCGCATCAGCACGCGAACGACCCCGACCGACTCGCGCGACACCAGCGCGCGCGGCTCGAACGCCCGCGCCGGCCTCGGCTCGAACGTTGTCTCGTCGTGTTGTGCGGCCCAGGCCGTCAGCTTCCCGCCGACGCGCACCTGGGTTTTGAGAATCACGCCGATTCCCCGTTCCACGGCGATGGCCGCCCGCCTTCGCAGCTGGTCCTCGAAGGGCGGAAGATCCGCCGCGCCGTCGGCGGCGTCCCACAGCAGCATCATCGTGCCGGCCATGGCGTCGTCGTTGTAGGTGATGTGCGTGTAGTAGCCCGGGCGCGGCGGGAAATACTGCGGCCAGCCTCCGTTCCGGTACTGCGCGCCGAGCAGGTACTCGATGCCGCGAATGGCGGCCGCCCGGTACCGCTCTTCGGCCGTGCGCACGCTGACTCGTCCGAGGAACCGGATCTGAGTGATGGTCGCCCCGTTGTCGATCGTCGATTCGGAGGGGGGAGGGCGCTCGCCCGGGCGCGGCGGCCTGGTCATGTCGATGTTCTTCGGCCAGGCGCCGGTCTCGAGTTGCCACGTAAGGACGCTGTCGGCGATCGCCTGCGCTGCTGCCGATCCGTACCACGGGTCCGGCTGGTTGAGGATGTCCGCCCAGCGGACGGGAGCAGGCTGAGCTGCCGCCGGCAGCGGCGCGCAGACAGCTGCGATTGTGATGATCAGAACAAAGGGAGTCATGCGTTGAAAGCACCGGGCGTCCGCCGAGCGCAGCGAGGCGGCAAGCGCGAAGCGCGCCCGCGAGCGGAGTAGCGTGAAGCGCGTGGGGGTGGGGCCCCACGCGCCCTGAGAAATGCTGACAGGACGATGGAACTACCCATCAACCGCCAGGACATCCGGCACGGCGATCATCTGTCCCCTTACCTCGACGTCGAACGACGGCCAGCCGGGCGACGCGGTCACGAGCTCGAGGCGGTCGTCCTCGTGAAGCAGCACCGTCTCCTCGACCTTCGATCCGGTGATCGTCGGGTTCCACGCCAGCGCCTGCGGTGGTTCGAGGACCATGTCCGACGCCGGGTGGGCGATCCACTCGCGGGAACGGCATGCGGTCACACCGCCCTGGTGGTGCAGCTGCTCCTCGTTCGGGTATCCGTTGTCGGCATACGCCTTCGCCGCCGCGGCGAACAGCTGCGCGCCGGTCGCGCCGGCCACCGACGCGGCGAGCAGCGCGCCGAATACGCGGCCGGTCGCATGCGTGCGCTCGCGGAAGTCGTCGGCGACGCGGCCGGCAGAGATGAGACGCGAGGCGGCGACGACCTGGCCCTCCCGCTCGGGACAGCACGCGACGAGCAGGCGGTCCCGCCACGAGAGCGACGTCGGCACCGGGTGGCGGTAGCTGGCGATACGCCGATCGGCGGCCACGAGGAGCACGTTCGGGTAGGCGCCGACCCCGAGCAGCGCGGCCGTGACGGTGCGCGCGACATCGAGCTCGGTCGTGCCGGGGGTCAGCGATCGCATCACCGTGCCGAGCGTCGCGCCGACGTCCGCTGCCAGCGCACGGTATCGCGGGATCTCCTCGGCCACCAGCGTTGCGCGCAGCCGCGAGATACGTGTCTCGACGTTCTGCGCCGCGCCGGTCGCCACGTCGGCCGCCAGCCGGCTGCCGCCGGCGAGCCGCGCGGCGACGCGGTACAGCAGGGTGGCGTCGGCGCGGTCGTCGGTCCAGGGGGACTCGATCACCTCGAACCCGAGATCGCCGACCGCTTCGTCGCGCATCCGCGGGCTCTCGATGGTGCTGGCGAGCGCGAACCGCCGGCCCGCGGCGGTTACGAGCAGCGCGCCGCTGCCGGTCTCGCGGGTGACGTCGATGCGATTGCTGCGCCCGGCCGTCAACCACGCGAAGTTGTGCTGCGCCGCCAGCACGACGCCGTCGAAGCCCGCGTCGCGCGCGACACGCGCGACGCGCTCGACCTTGCGGTCAACCTCGTCCCCTCGAGCCATGCGGCCATCGTAGCTGATCGGCGCGCGTCGCGCCGCGGGTGGCGCCGGGTGTACGCCGCAGGGGCGGGGCCCCGGCAGCACCGCCTGCCGCCGCGTGCGCCGTCACGCCAGCTGTCCGCGGCCGGGAGCCGCGCGATCTCCAGTGCGGGACGACGCCGCGCAGGGTGTTCAACGCGGTCGATCCACAGAAGTGGATTTACCAATTCACTTCAGCGGATCTCAATGCTGACGGAAATCCGGCAAAATGCCAATCATTCGGCGATTCAGTGAATGGCGGCGTGGAAATTGGTCTTTCCTGTTGACCACGCTTCTTGCAAGTGGTATGACCTCAATGGCCGCCGCGATGGAGGCGCGTGGCGACCCAAAGGAGGCATCTGCATGTGCTCGCGTAAGGCGCTCTGCGCGCCCGCCGTCGCCCTTGCGCTCGTGCTGACGCTTGCGGGCGTCGCCGGCGCGCAGGAATTCCGCGGCTCCGTCACCGGGACCGTCGCCGATCAGTCCGGCGGCGTGCTGCCCGGCGTCACCGTCACGATCAAGAACGTCGAGACCGGGGTCACGCAGACCGTGGTCACCGACATGAACGGGCTCTACCAGGTGCTGTACCTGAACCCGGGCCGCTACGAAGTGGCTGCGGAGCTGCAGGGCTTCAAGAAGTTCGTCCGCACCAACACCGAGGTCGGCGTCGGCGACGTGGTCCGCGTCGACGTGGTGCTCGAAGCCGGTGGCATCGAGGAAGTGGTGTCGGTCGTGGCCGAGGCGCCGCTGCTCAACACCAGCAGCGGGATCAGCGGGACGACGGTGAACGCCAAGCAGATCGGCGAGCTCCCGCTCGGCGACGGGACGGCCTACATGCTGTCGCGGCTCGCGCCGGGCGTCATGGACTCGTCCGACCTGCACTTCGCCCGCCCGATGGACAACGGCAACCTCGCCGGCATCGTCGCCAACGGCGCGACCGGCGGCAACCAGTTCACGATCGACGGCGCGCCGAACATGAGCAACGCGCGCGGCGTCGGGTTCTCGCCGCCCTCCGGGGCGATCTCCGAGTTCAAGGTCCAGACCAACGCGTTCGACGCGCAGACCGGGCACACCGCCGGCGCCGTCGTCAACCTGGCGCTCAAGAGCGGGACCAATGCGTTCAAGGGCGAAGGTGCGATCTTCAACCGCGACGACAGCCGGACGAACACGCCGCTGCTGACCGAGCGCGCCGGCGGCACGAAGCCGACGCGAAACTACAACCGGCAGACCGCCACGGTCGGCGGTCCGGTCATCCGGAACCGGACCTTCTTCATGGGATCGTTCGAGCACCTCCGCGACGTGCAGCCGGAGCCGTCCACCTACACGGTCCCGACCGAGAAGATGCGGAACGGCGATTTCACGGAGTTCTCGAACCTCGTCTACGATCCGTTCACGGTGACGCCGTCGGGCACGCGTTCGCCGTTCTCCGGCAACATCATCCCGGCGCACCGCATCAACCCGGTGGCGAAGGCGTACACCGCATACTACCCGCTGCCCAACCAGGCGGGCTCCGGCAACGGGACGGTCGGCAATTACTTCACCAACCAGCTGCGCCCGTACGACTACAACGCCGTGCTCGGTCGCGTCGATCACAACCTGCGGCTGAACGATCGCCTGTACGTGAGCGCCTACTGGAACAAGCGGCGCGAGGACCGCTACAACTGGGCGCAGGACGCCCCGAACGCGACCGGCGACGGGGTCATCAACGGGTTCGCGGTCACCCAGGGTTTCGACTACCGGACCAACACGGGCTTCACCACCGGCTACACCTCGACGCTCTCGTCCACGCTGCTTCTCGACGTGAAGGGCAGCTGGGCGCGGTTCGGCGAGTGGCGCGATCCGGCCGCGGAATTCGATCCCGCGTCGCTGGGGTTTTCGGCCGTGGCGCTGCAGGCGATGGGCGGATACCGCTACCTGCCGATGTTCACGTTCGGGACCTTCAGCGCGACCAACTCCAACTCGACGATCGCGTCGCTCGGGGCGCAGCGGTCCGACTGGGGCAGCGGGTTCGACCGGCCGATCGACACCTGGTCGGTGCAGCCCACGGTCACGAAGATCTGGGGCGCGCACACGGCGCGCGCCGGGTACGACTTCCGCCACCAGATCTGGAACGTGACCTCCGCGGGCTATCCGGGCGGCCGCTACCAGTTCAACGGCGCGTACACCCGGGCGA
Source organism: Vicinamibacterales bacterium (assembly GCA_048594975.1). Classification (GTDB taxonomy): domain Bacteria; phylum Acidobacteriota; class Vicinamibacteria; order Vicinamibacterales; family 2-12-FULL-66-21; genus JBMDXB01. The sequence goes on from JBMDXQ010000145.1 coordinate 55,014, forward strand.
GCAACTCCGCCGCGCAGAACGATCGCGCCCAGTCGTGGGCGCAGTTCCTGCTCGGGCTGCCGACGGCGGCGACCGGCGCGGTGGCGACGCCGGGGACGCAGTCGAGCCAGTTCGAGATCGCCTCGGCCGGTGAGTTCAGCCAGACGCTGCACGGGCTGTTCGTCCAGGACGACTGGCGGGTCAACCAGAAGCTGACGCTCAACGTCGGTCTGCGGCTCGAAATCAACACCGGCATGTCGGAGGCCGAGAACCGCAACCTGGCGGGATTCGACTTCGAGACGCCGAACCCGATCGAGGAGGCGGCGCGCGCCGCGTATGCGCTCAATCCGATCCCGGAGATCCCGGTGAGCGACTTCCGCGTGCTCGGCGGGCTGCTGTTCGCCGACGGGCCGACGAACAAGACCGTGACGAAGTTCCTCCCGCGCGCGGCCGCGTCGTACCTGCTGTCGGATCGCACCGTGCTGCGCGCCGGCGCCGGGTTGTTCTCCTACGACTATCTGTTCGAGAACATCAACCAGGCGGGCTTCGCGCAGGCGACGCCGGTCCTGGTCACGACCGACAACGGGCTGACCTTCACCGGGGCGAATCTCACGAACCCGCTGCCGAGCGGGCAGTTGATCCAGCCGGTCGGCTCGGCGAACGGGCTGGCGAGCCAGCTCGGACAGAACCTCGGCACGATCTACCAGCAGGACCGCGAGGCGCCGTACTACACGCGGTGGGAGGCGAGCCTCCAGCGCGACTTCGTGCGCGGCTGGGTCCTGGCGTTCACCTACGTCGGGTCGCTCGGCCACAACCTGCCGGTCGCACACACGATCAACGGCATTCCGACGCAGTACCTCTCGACGACGCGCAGCCGCGACGCGGCCAACGAGTCGTTCCTGAGCACGACCGTGCGCAACCCGCTCGCCGGCCTGCTTCCGGGCAGCACGATCAACGGCTCCACGGTGCAGCGCCAGCAGCTGCTGCGGCCGTACCCGCACTTCGGCGGCACGTTCGCCGTCGAGGAGTACAACGGATCGGACAGCTACCACGGCGGGACCGTCCAGCTGCAGAAGCGGTTCGCGAACGGCAACTCGATCACGTCCCAGTACACGTACTCCAGGTCGCGCGACGAGCTGAATTTCCTGAACCCGTCCGATGGAGTCCTCGAGGACCGGGTCGCGCCGAACGATCGGCCGCACCGCTTCTCGATCGGCGCGGTGATGCAGCTGCCGTTCGGTCGCCAGCAGACGTGGGGCCACGACTGGAACGGCGTCGTTGACGCCTTCCTCGGCGGGTGGCAGCTCAGCTCGACCTACCAGTACCAGTCGGGATCGCCGCTGACGTGGGGCAACGTGTACTACGACTCGGCGTGCGGGGATCCGAAGGATCTCGAGTCGTACATCGGCAGGAAGGTCTCCGGTGGTACGGCCGGTCTCATCGGCGACGCGCCGGCCTGGGACCTGAGCTGCTTTTACTTCCACGACGCGGCGGTGCAGACCAACGGCGTGGACGACCCGGCGAAGCAGCGGGCGGATCAGCGGATCTCGATGGGCAACACGTACCGCTATTTCCCGTCGACGCTGCCCGGCGTGCGGACGCACCAGCTGCATCTGCTCGACTTCGGGCTGACCAAGAACTTCGCGCTGCCACGCGGCATGCGGCTGCAGGTCCGGATGGAGGCCATCAACGGCCTGAACTACACGGTCCTGTGGAACCCGAATGTCACGCCGAGCAACGCGAACTTCGGCTACATCAATCAGGAACGCAACAACCCGCGCGACCTCCAGCTCGGGCTGCGGTTGACGTTCTGACAGGACGGATCACGAGCGACGGGCCACGTGCTGACGTGACGCCCGTCGCCACGTGGCACGCCAGCACGTGACGCCCGCCGCTCGTGATGCGGAACGCCCAGCATCTCGGATATAGTTCGGATCATCCATGACTCGCCGCGCGCGTTCGCTCGAGGGCAGTGCGGAGCAGGTGGTGTCGCACGTCCGCAACCTGATCGAGAGCGGCCGCCTGCGGCCCGGCGATCGACTGCCGGCCGAGCGCGAGCTGGCGATGCAGATCGGCGTCAGCCGGCCCACCGTTCGCGCGGGGCTGCAGGCGCTCGCGGCCATCGGCGTGGTCCAGAGCCGTCACGGGTCCGGGACCTACATCCCCGCCGGCCCGCCGGCGCTCGGCACCGACGCCCTGAGCTTTCTCGCCGCGCTGCACGGGTTTACCCGCGAGGAGATGTACGAGGCGCGGCGCATCCTCGAGGTCGGGGCCAGCGGCCTTGCCGCCGAGCGCGCCACGCCCGAGCATCTCGCCACGCTGTCGGAGGAAGTGGCCAACCTGTTCGCGTCGCTTCACCAGCCGCACGCCTTTCTCGTCCACGACATCAACTTCCACCGCGGCGTGGGCGCCGCCTCAGGCAATCCCATCGTCGCCTCGCTCACCGAGATGGTGTCGGCGCTCTACTACGAACAGCGGCGCGAGACCGCGGAACGCGCGACCGAGGACAACCTGCGGGACGCGGCCGAGGCGCACCGCCGCATCTACCAGGCGATCCGGGTACGCGACGCGGAAGGCGCACGACGCGCGATGCACGAGCACCTCAGCGCGTCGCTCGACTACCAGAAGCACGAACCTGCCGGCGACGGACACGGCGCCGGCCAGGGGCGGCTAGCCGGCGATCTCGGCAAGCATCTGATCCGGGGTTGAGTAGCGCTCCAGCCGCTGGCGCGCCGCCGCGGCGCGCGCCGGCGTCGTCAGGCCGGTGCTTTCCGCCAGGAAGAGGATGTAGCCGGCGACGCGCGTCATGAACCGGAGCCGCGCCTCGGGGGTGATGGCGTAGAACCGCGCCCGCTGGGCGTAGCCGGCGGGCGAGTGGTCGCCCAGCGCCGACTTCTCGGGCCTGCCTCCGGCCGCCAGCACGAACAGGAAGTTGTACTCGAAGAAGAACATGTAATCCGGGCTGGGCGGCAGTGCCTCGAGCGCCGCGCGGCACGCCGCCGGCGAGGCGAAGAGCCCGTCGCCGGCTGCCAGCCCGGCGTGCGCCAGCGACGCGGTGATGAACGAGCGCGCCATCTCGCGCCCGGTCGGGTCGTTGTCGAACGCGCCGGTCAGCGCGAGTTCGAGCGTGAAGCGGTACCAGTCGCGCCACAGCGCCGCGTCCCGCTCGTCGCGCGATTGCGAGAGCGCGACGCCCATCTCATAGGTGTAGCGGCCGCTGGTCTTGATCTCGAGCCGGCCGCCGGTGACCTCGCCCATGACCCGGTAGTTCTCCGCGGACTTCCCCGAGCCGGAATGGAAGCCGATGCTCGCGTCGAAGGCGCGGCAGACCGCCCACTGCCGTGCGACGAGCGCGCGCAGCGCGTCGTTGTCCGGATAGGGCGTGTTCTTCTGGAAGCCGAACGCCGGCGCGACGAAATCGATGCGCAGATCGAGCGCGCGGCAGAGTGACAGCATCACCGCGCTGGTCTCGGCGGTCGTCCGGCCGGGCAGCTCGTCGATCGACAGCTCGCGCAGGTACCGGCGGCCCGCCGCCGTCGTGAAGGCGGCCTCGCGCGCGCCCCGGTACCTGTCGTCGCGACGCTTCATCTTGCACATCGCCGGCCACACGGTCGCGAGCAGCCGGACCAGCCCGGTCTCGTCGATCGCGACACCGCTTGCCGCGACCTCGCGGCGCACGCGGTCCACCACCGCGGCGGGCACTGCGGAGGCGACCCAGGCCGACGGATCGGCCGGCAGGGGGGTCCGCGCCAGCTCCGGGGAGAGATCGAACGTGATGTAGCTGGCGAGCAGGCAGCCGCGCACGAGCGCCTCCTCGCGCGCGTCGAACTTGCCGCCGATCGGCTGGTGGTCCGCGTTGAAGCTCCAGGGGATCCGGCGGCGGTGGAAGCCGGTCCTGAGCTTCCAGAGCACGCAGCCGTGACTCATGCCTTCGACGCTCTGCCCCTGGTGCCCCTCGGGCACGCTGCTCCCGATGAAGGGGAACGGCACCGAGTCGAGCTCCCCGGAGAGCATGGCGTCGACGTCGTAGACCAGCTCGCGCGGGATGCTGTTCTGGTTGGCGGTCATCCCGAGCTCGAGCGCGCTCATCGCCCAGTCGACCGCCGGCCAGTGCAGCGTCGTGAAGCGCGCGCCGATGCCGAGCGTGCGGCGACCGAGATCGGCGCTGGCCGTCGGGAAGATGGTCGAGTCCGGGTCGTGCTCCTGGACGGCGTTCTTCAGGCGCAGCAGGTTTTCCCAGGTCGCCGGGAAGGCCACTTCGTCGGCGCCGAGCACGATCCCATCGTCGAGGACGTCAGCCGCCCGGCGCGTGTCGATCGCCTTCAGCCGCCACGCGCAGTCGCCCGTCGCGGGATCCTCGACGAGGCTCCAGGTCCCGGCGGCGGTGTGGAACGCGCTCTTCGGCCATTCTCCGATCAATGCGCGTGGCGCCCCACCCCCGCGCGCGTCGCGCTCGCTTCGCTCGCCGGCCGCACGACCGCCAGCGGTGAGCCTCGCCGCGAGCGCCGGCCAGTCGAGGCAGAAGTCGGGGCTCACACACGGGTTGGTGGCGATACGCAGGCCGTGATCGAGGAGGAACCGGTTGATCGGACGCATCAAATGGTCATGGCGTGGAAGCCGCCGTCGATGATGAGTTCGGTGCCGGTGATGAACGAGCCGGCGGCCTCGCTCGCCAGGAGCAGCGTGGCGCCGATGAGCTCGTGCGCCTCGCCGAAGCGCTGCATCGGAGTATGCCCCATGATGCTGGCAACGCGATCGGGCACCAGCACCCGGCGGTTCTGTTCCGCGGGGAAGAACCCCGGCACCAGCACGTTGACGCGCACCCGGTGCCGCCCCCACTCGCGCGCCAGGTTGAGCGACAGGTTGTGCACCGCGCTCTTGGTGGCCGAATAGGTGAACACCCGCGAGAGCGGCACGACGCCGGACAGGGAGCCGACGTTGATGATGGAGCCGCCGTGGCCGGCCTCCACCAGGTGCTGGCCGAAGACCTGGCAGCCGACGAACACGCCCTTGACGTTCACGGCGACGATGCGATCGAACTCCTCGTCGGTGATCTCGAAGAACGGCGTGGGCGAGTTGACGCCGGCGCCGTTCACCACGACGTCGACGCGGCCGCATCGCTGCAGGACGGCGCCGAGCAGCCCCTCGAGCGCGGGCCGGTTCGTTGCCTCGGCGACGTGGAACCAGGCGCGGCCGCCCGCCGCCTCGATCGCGCGGATCCGCGCCGCCGCCCTGTCGGCGTTGCGCCCGACGATGACCACCTCCGCGCCGGCGCCGGCGAGGCCCTCGGCCATCGCGCCGCACAGCTCCCCGGTGCCGCCGATGACGACGGCGACCTTACCGGCAAGCGAGAAGAGGGCGCGCAGGTAGTCGTCGGTTGTCATCGGTTGTGCGGTGATCGTATCGCGGAAGAGGCTGCCGGCAAAACGCCGCGAAGGCCTGCGCCGGCGTAAGATGAGCAGGACGCGCGGCTGCCCGCTCGTCGGGAGCCGCGCTGGGGAGAGCCTCCGACCGTGAAGCCAGTGATCATCATCAGCGGCCGTGACAACGTGGCGACCGCGCTCGAGGCGCTCGAGGCGGGACGCCGCCTGATCCTCGACGGGATCGAGGTCGCGGTCCGCGAGCCGATTCCCTCCGGCCACAAGGTCGCGCTGCGGCGCATCGCCGCCGGCGACGCGGTCGTGAAGTACGGCAGCCCGATCGGCATCGCCACCGCGGACATCGAGCCCGGCGCGCACGTGCACGCGCACAACGTGGAGAGCGCACGGGGACGCGGAGATCTTCGATGACGGTGGCGATGCCGAATGCCGAACGTTCTTCCCGCTCTCGGCATTCAGCATTCAGCATTCGGCATTCAGCACTGACATGCGTCAGAACACCATGAGCCCCGGTTTCTACGGTTTCAGGCGTCCGGACGGGCGCGTGGGCACGCGCAACCACGTGCTCGTCGTGCCGACGGTGATCTGCGCGTCGGTCGTGGCCGAGCGCGTCGCCACGGCCGCGCAGCCGCTCGGCGCGGCGCTGCCGCACCTGGCCGGGTGCGGCCAGCTCGGGCCGGACATGCGGACCACGCACGACACGCTGGCCGCCTACTGCGCGCATCCCAACGTCGGCGCGGTAGTGGTGGTGGCGCTGGGGTGCGAGCAGGTGGCGGCGCAGGGGCTTGCCGATCGCGCCCGGCAGCACGGCAAGCCGGCGGCGGTGATCGCCATCCAGGCGGAAGGGGGGACGGTGCACGCGACGGAACGCGGCGCCGCGCTGGCGCGCGAGTTCGCCGGCCGCCTCGCGCAACAGGAGCGCGAGTGGTGCGACGTCTCCGAGCTCACGCTGTCGGTCAAGTGCGGCGGCTCCGACTACACCTCCGGCCTCGCCTCCAACCCCGCGCTCGGACGTGTCACCGATCGCCTCGTCGATCTCGGTGGCGGCGCGGTGCTGGCGGAGGTGGCCGAGATCCTCGGCGCCGAGCACGTGCTGGCCGCGCGCGCGACGCGCGCCGAGACGGCGGCGCGGCTGATCCAGATCGTCACCAGCGTCGAAGCCGGCGCGCGCGCCCTCGGCCTCGATATCCGCGGCACGCAGCCCTCGCCGGGCAACATGCGTGGGGGCCTCACCACGATCGAGGAGAAGTCGCTCGGCGCGACCTACAAGGGCGGCGAGCGCGCGCCGCTGGAGGAGGTGGTGGGCTACGCCGAGCCCGTGGCGCGCCGCGGTCTCACCGTAATGGACACGCCCGGCCTGGACGTCGAGGCGGTGACGGGCATGGTCGCGGGCGGCGCGCAGGTCGTGGCCTTCACGACCGGGCTCGGCACCCCGACCGGCAACCCGGTCGCGCCGGTGGTCAAGATCACCGCCAACGCGCTCACCGCGCGCCACATGGCGGATAACATCGACGTGGACGTGAGCGGGATCCTCGAGGAGGCGGAGACGCTGGAGGCCGCCGCGGAGCGCTTGTTCGCCGAGATCCTGTCGGTCGCATCAGGGCAGGAGACAGCGTCCGAACGCCTCGGCCACCGCGAGTTCGCGATTCACCGGCGAAACCCGACGATATAGCTCTTGGAGGCACGGATGGTTCGCGGCAGGCCCGTCCGCGTTGTTCGGGTGCGCGTGGGGCCCACATCGTCCTGGGCGCCGGGGCCCCATCCCCGGCGCTGCCGCGTCGCGCGCCGCGGCGGCTGAAGGCTGCCACGCGCACTGAGAGAGGGCGGCTGGAGGACCAAACTACCCGGGCGCTGAATACACCCGGACGTCCTCCGAGCGGAGCGAGGCGGCACGCGCGAAGCGCGCCCGCGAGCGCGGCCAGCGTGAAACGCGTGGGGCTCGGGCCCCACGCGCACTGAGAGAAGACGAGGGAGCCTGAAAGCCGTGCAGAGATGCCGAGTCGTCCTGCCCCTGATCATGTTGGCGACATGGACGGGCAGCGACGAACCGCTCACGCAACCACCCCCCGCGCGCACCTGGGACCTCGTCGTCTACGGGGGCACCGCGGGCGGCGTGATCACCGCCGTCGCGGCGGCCCGCGAGGGCCTGCGGGTAGCGCTCCTCGAGCCGCGTGATCACCTGGGCGGCATGGTGTCCGGCGGCCTCGGCTGGACGGACCACGGCCGTCAGCAGGTCATCGGCGGCTACTCGCGGGAGTTCTTCGAGCGCGTCGGCCGGAAGTACGGCAAGCCGATCGAGTGGCACCTCGAGCCGCACGTGGCCGAGGAGGTCTTCCGCGAGCTGGTGAAGGAGGCCGGCGTCGAAATCTTCTTCCGGCATCGGCTCCGTGAGCGGGTGGGCGTCGAGAAGAGCGGCGCGCGGGTCACGGCGATCACGATGGAGAACGGCGCCCGCCTGGGCGCGCGCATCTTCGCCGACGCGAGCTACGAAGGCGACCTCATGGCGCAGGCCGGCGTGTCCTACTCGTGGGGCCGGGAAGGCGCGCCGGAGTACGGTGAATCGCTGGCCGGCGTTCGCGATCGGACGCCGAAGCACCAGTTCACCGTTCGCGTCCGGCCGTTCGACGACGCCGGCCGGTTGCTCCCCGAGATCTCGCCGGAGCAAAAGGCGGCGGCCGGCTCGGCCGATCGGAAGGTGCAGGCGTACAACTTCCGCGTCTGCATGACGCGCGTCACCGCGAACCGCGTTCCCTTCCCGCGACCGGCGGGGTACGTCCCGGCGCGCTACGCGCTGCTCGCGCGAATGCTCGCCGCGATGGACCGGGAGAAGCAGGCGAAGGGCGAAACGTGGTCCAGCGTGGACGTGATGAAGCCGGACCCGCTCCCGAACGGCAAGACCGACACCAACAACAACGGCGCCTTCTCGACCGACTACATCGGCGGCAACTACGGATACGCGGAGGGGAGCTATGCGACGCGCGCCCGGATCTGGCAGGCGCACGTCGACTACGTGCAGGGCTTCCTCTACTTCCTGCAGCACGACCCGCAGGTGCCACAAGGCCTGCACGACGACGTCGCGTCCTGGGGACTGTGCCGGGACGAGTTCACCGACACCCGCAACTGGCCGCACCAGCTGTACGTGCGGGAAGCGCGCCGATTGATCGGCGAGCACGTGATGTCACAGAAGGACATCCAGCTGGAGCTCACGAAGCCGGATGCGATCGGGATGGGCTCCTACAACAGCGACTCGCACAACGTGCAACGGATCGTGAACGACGAGGGGTTCGTCGAGAACGAGGGAGACATGCAGGTGCCGGTCACGCCCTACCAGATCCCCTATCGCGTGATGCTGCCGAAGCGGGCCGAGGCGACCAACCTGCTGGTGCCGGTGTGCTTCTCGGCGACGCACGTCGCCTACTCGACGCTGCGGATGGAACCGCAGTACATGATCATCGGCCACGCTGCGGGTGTCGCCGCAGCGATCGCCGCCAGGAGGAACACGGCGCTGCAGGATGTGGAGACCGCCGCGCTGGCCGCGAGGCTGCGCGCGCAGCGGGCGGTGTTCGAGTACAAGCCCTGAACCCCACGACGTCGGTCAACGCCGTGAAGGAACGCTGCGTCTAACGCGGGCACGGGGGTCGTGGGCGATCTGGTCGAGGACGGCCACACCGCGTCCCCCTCGCCCTCCGTGTACACGTGCGACGCGGCGGGCGCGTGGCCGGATCCCGATTACGTCGCGCGCACCTCAGACGCCGCCGCGTTCGCGCGGACCTCCGGCGCCTGGTGCGCGAGCTCGATTCGACCCGCGCGATCTTCGGGCTGCGGCCGCTTTGGGACGTGCTGGACGGCGCGCTCGACCGACCACGCTTCGCGCAGCCGCTCGGCATCGACGCCGCGGGCGCGGCGGTGCCCTCGGTGCACGCGCCGTTCGCGATCACCAAACTAGCCCCGGAGGGCACCGAACGACACTTGTGTTGACGTGTAGCGCAGCCCTTCATTCAGGGTTGCCCACGCGCCGTGACAGCAGGCCTGAAGGCCTGCACTACGAGCGGCGCGCGGCGTCAACGCAAGTGCTGCCGTGATTAGCCGAACGCCTCGCGCAGCACCTTGAGGCTCCTTGGTACGGCCGTCGACGGGTCCTCTTTGCCCTCCATCTCCAGCGACACCCATCCCTTGAAGTTCGCTTTGCGGAGAATGCCGGCGATGCGCGGGTAGTCGAGATCCAGCGTGTACCACTCGCCGCCGCCGTAATAGGTCTTCGCCTGCACGATGGAGGCGTACGGCGCGAGCTTCTCGATTTCCGGGTACGGGTCGCCCGGGAAGTTGCCGGTGTCGAGGTTGATGCCGAGCCACGGAGCGTTGATCGTCTTGTAGATCCGCAGCAGGTTCTCCGTCTTCGTCGTCAGGCCCCAGTGGTTCTCGAGCGCGAGCAGGACGCCGGCCTTCTCCGCGGCCGGCAGGCACGCCTGGATGCCCTCGATGCACCACGTGAACGCGTCCTCGTCCGTGTAGCCCGTGATCGGGGGCTCGTCGCCTTTGACCTTCATCAGGTCGTCGAACGAGCGGATCGTGTTCCAGCGGCCCGAGTTGAGCCGGATGCTGGGAATGCCCAGCCGCTCTGCCAGCTCGATGCAGCGGAGGGTGTGCATCACCGCCTGGTCGCGTTCCTCCGCCTTCTCCGAGATGAAGTCCTGGTGGATCGACAGCATCGGCAGGGCGAGGCCGTTGCGGAACGCCGCCTGTTTCAGCAGGTTGACGTACGCCGGCGACTCGTCGCCCATCTGGCGGTGGAGGATCTCGACGCCGTCGAACCCGAGCCGCGCCGCATCGTCGATGACTTTCTCCACCGGATAGCGCGGCTCGCGGAAGTGCCAGTAGGAGTACGTCGAGACGGCGATGCGGATCGGTGAGGGGTTGGGCTGCGCGGTGCCGGCTGACGGCGTCTGCCCGCGAGAGGCGGCCGCGGTGTTTTCGGCAGCCGCAGCGGGTCGGCATGGTGCAAGGGCGACGGCACCTGCCGCGGCCCGGAGCGTCCCGAGCGCCGAACGGCGCGTGATCGTTCGTGGAGCCATGGGTGGCGGAGTATACCGCGAGCCCGTGACGGAAACGCGGCAGGGGGCGTCGCTGATCCGCAGTGCCTCACGCGGAGCGACGATTTCTCGGGCGATTTCGGCTGCAGAGACTGGATCGGCTCTTGCTCCGGCAGCACCCTGTTCCCCGGGCAGTGAGCCGTCCTGATGCACGCGAACCGCCGCCCTCATCTGCCTCTCGTCATGCTCTGCCTCCTGCTGTCCGGCGCCGGACCGGCCGCCAATGAAGCCAACGAAATGGTGAACGCCGCGGCCGTGATGCCCTCGAGTATCCAGGTCGAGTCGCTGCTGCGGTCTACCACCGCGCGCATGCTCGAGAAGTCGCCGACGTTCAAGCGGCAGTGCGATCGCATCGGCGCGTCGGGGACGCTGGTCGTCAAGGTCCGCGTAGTTCCCGCGGCCAAGAACAGCTTCACGCGCGCGACCACCACGTTCCGCCGCTACTCCTCGGGCCTCACCATCGCCGACGTCGAGATCCCGGCCGCCTCGCCGGTAGTCGAGCTGCTCGCGCACGAGTTCGAGCACATCGCGGAGTACGTCGAAGGCGTCAACCTCAAGACGCTCGCCCGCGAGGACCCGGCGGAGGTCTACCAGATGCGCGACGGGTCGTTCGAGACGAACCGCGCCGTCGAGGCGGGCCGTGCAGCGGCGAGGGAGATGGACCTGCACACCCACTGACGCCGTCGTGCCGGCGCCGATCGATCGTCCCGGCTGCCGGTCGTCGCCCGGTCACGCCGATCCCACCTCGGGCCTTTCCCGCCGGACTCCCGCACGCACAGCACAGGCAGGGAACGCGAACCTGCCCGCTACCGCTCGCCGACGGCGCGCGGATAGTACAATTGCCGCCGCGGTGAAGGAGACGATCGGCCGGTATCGGGTCGCCCGGAAGCTCGGCGAGGGCGGGATGGGTGTCGTGTACGCGGCGCGCGACGAACGCCTGCAACGCGACGTCGCCATCAAGCTGCTGCGCGACGCAGCCGCCTTCGGCGGGCGCGAGCGGGTGTGGCGCGAGGCACGTGCCGCCGCCGCCGTCAGCCATCCGAACGTCTGCCACGTCTACGAGGTCGGCGAAGAAGACCACGCGATCTACATCGTCATGGAGATGCTCGAGGGCGAGCCGCTGTCGGCGCGGCTGCTCCGCGGGGCGCTGCCGGTGCGCGACGCGGTGGCGGTGGCCCTCGGCATCCTGGCGGCACTCGAAGCGCTGCACAGCCGCGGGATCGTGCACCGCGACCTGAAGCCCGCCAACGTGTTCCTCACCCCACACGGGATCAAGCTGCTCGACTTCGGGCTGGCGCACGGGCTCAGTCACGACGCCACACGCACCGACATCGGGCTTACGGCCACCGGCGTCGTCTCCGGCACGCCCGCGTACATGGCGCCCGAGCAGCTGCGCGGCCAGGTCGCGACCGCAGCCAGCGATCAGTTCGCGTTCGGGACGATCCTCTTCGAGATGCTGTGCGGGCGCACGCCGTTCGCGGGAGACAACGTGTGGGACGTCTCGCACGCGATCCTGCACGAGCGGCCGGCGGTGCTGACCGGCGGCGGGGTCATGCCGGCACTCGACGGCGTGATTCGCCGCTGCCTGCAGAAGGAGCCTGGCGATCGCTACCCGGATCCGGCCGCCGTCGCGCGCGACATCCGCGCCGCCGTGGAGATGCGCGACAGCGGCAGCGTGCCGGTGGCGCGGCCGGCCACGCGGCTGATGGTGCTGCCGCTCCGGCTACTGCGCCCGGACCCCGAGATCGACTTCCTCAGCTTCAGCCTCGCCGACGCGCTGGTCGTGTCGCTCACCGGCCTTGGACCCCTCGTCGTGCGTTCGAGCCACGCCGCGCAGACGTTTGCCGGCGACGGGCTCGACCTGAAGCGCATCGCGGCCGAGGGCGAGGTCGACGCGGTGCTCACCGGCTCGATTCTGCGCGCCGGCGACCAGGTGCGGCTGGTGGCCCAGCTCGTTGAGACGCCGGGCGGGGCGATCGTCTGGTCGAAGACCGCGCAGGTGCGGATGCAGGACGTCTTCCAGCTGCAGGACGACCTGGCGCGGCAGATCCTCGAGTCGCTCTCCATCCCGCTGTCGGCGAGCGATCGCCTGCGGCTCGGCCGCGATGTGCCGACCAGCGGCCGCGCCTACGAGCTGTACCTGCGCGGCAACCACCTGGCGCACGCCGCGCAGCCGGCGCGGCTGCTGGCAGCGCGCGAACTGTACCGCGCCTGCCTCGAGGAGGACCCGGCGTACGCGCCGGCGTGGGCACGGCTCGGGCGCGTGTACCGCGTGCTCGCGAAGTTCGGCGGCGCCGACTGCGCCGACGCCATGGGCCAGGCGAAGGAGGCGTTCGAGCGCGCGTTCACGCTCAGCCCGGACCTGCCGCTCGCCCACAGCCTGTTCACGCCCTTCGAGATCGAGGAACTGGGCCGGCCGCAGGCGGCGATGACCCGGCTGCTGCGGTGCGCCCGCGACGCTCCGAACGCCCCGGACCTTTTCGACGGGCTGGTGATCGCGTGCCGCTACTGCGGCCTGCTCCGTGCCTCGGTCGCGGCCGCCGAGCGCGTCCGTGAGCTCGATCCCGCGGCGCACACCAGCGTCCAGTACTCTTATTTCTTTCTCAACGACCCGGAGAACGCCATTCGCTTCGACCTCGAAGACAGTCCCTACGTGCGTGCGCTCGTCGAGCTCCAGCGCGAGCAACCGGCCGCGGCGGCAGTGCAGGCGGGTGCGATTCCGCGCGCTTCGCCGATCGCGGCGTTGTTCGTGTCAGCCATCCAGGCGGCCGCCGCCGGCCGCTTCGACGCGGCGGTGGAACATTACCGACAAATCGTCGCAGCCGGTTTCCGCGATCCGGAGGGGCTGCTGCTCGGAGCACTCATCATCGCGCGTGCCGGCGTGCACGGCGAGGCGCTGGACGCAATCGAGCGCGTGATCGGCGCCGGCTTCATACCGTCGATGCGCGACCTGCCCTGGTTCCGGTCGCTTGCCGGCAACGAGCGCTTCGAGGCACTGATGGCGAAGGCCGCGGAAGGCCGCCGCCGCGCGGCGGCGGCGTTCCGCGAGGCTGGCGGCGAGACGCTGCTCGGCGTCGCGGTGGATTGAGGCACACTCGGCGTTCCGCTGTGTTCGGGACAATCCCGGATCCCTAATCCGAGAACGCGGCGATCAAAATCAGGATCGTGCCGAGCGCTGCCGCCGCGCCTGCGGCCGCACCGATCCCGATCGCCTTGCCGACGCTGTTCGGGGACTCGGGGGTCACGGCGAGCACTTCCGACAGCGGGATCTCCACCGGCAGCTCCGGCACGCGCGTGCGCCGCTGCACCACGATGGCGGTGTCGCTCGCCTTCATCAGCGTGCCCTTGACCACCTCGCCGGCCGCGCGGTCGACACGGACCTTCGTGCCGGCCGCCAGCCGCTGCACGTATTCCGCCAGGATGGCCTGGTCCGCGGCCGATCGGGACGGCGCGGCGGCCTGCGCCGGCGTTGCCGCGGCGACGCGGGGCCCCGGAGCGGTCGCGCAGCCGCTGCTGAGCGCGGTACACAACACCAGCACGATGGCGTGTCTCGTCATAGATCCCTCGCAGGAACCAGCGCTCAGAAGTCCATCCCGAACCCGAACCGCAGGAGTGCCTCGTCGACCCCACCCTTGAAGGTGAGCCGCAGATCGCTGCGGAAGAACGCGCGCTGCGTCATATACGCCTTGAACCCTGCGGCGGCAAACGGCCGGACGATCGACTCCTGATCGGGTGCGATCGTGCGCGCCGGAAGGACCTCGCGCGGGGTCCGCGTCACCTCGTCCCAGATGATTGTGGGATCCCGCTGCTCACGCGTGGTCTCCCACGTCAGGTCGATCCCGGCCGCGACGTGCGGGTGGAACCACGCATTGCGGAACGCCTGGTAGTGCTGCGCGAGCGTCAGCCTGCGCGTGTCGAAGAGCAGCCGTGACGTCGTATAGGTGACCTGCCGGTCGACGACGACCCGGGTCGTCGCATAGATGTCCCCGCCTGTCGTCGCCCCGAAGTCGAGCTCGGTCTTGTGATGGTCGGTCCAGTACCAGCCGACCCCCAGGCCGCCGTAAAGGCTGCTGTTGTACCAGTCGTTGTAGGACTCCCGGCTGGCGTCGCTCTTGTTGGCGTTGAACCAGCCGAGCGTGCCGGTCACGTCCCACCGCGCGATCGGAGAGGGCGGAACCGGCGTCTGCGCGTCGACCCGCGTCGAGCCGGCAATCACCAGCAGCGCAGCACCCAGGACGCGGAGTGCCTTCATGCCCCGTATTGCGTGCGGGCACGCAGGATCGGCTCACCGCTTGAGCGGGCGCCCGGCAGCGAGCCTACAGCCCCCGGATCCGCGCGGCCGCCTCCCTGAGCGTCTCGTCCTTTTTCGCGAAGCAGAACCGGACGACGCGCGGCGCCGGCGACCTGTGCAGGAACGGCGACGTGGGGATGGACGCGACGCCGTGCTCCCGGGTCATCCGCACGCAGAACGCGGAGTCGTCTTCGTCGGAGATGGCCGAGTAGTCCATCAGCTGGAAGTAGCTGCCGCGGCACGGTAGCGGCCGGAACCGCGACCCCGCCATGAGCTGCAGGAAGAGATCGCGCTTGGCCTGGTAGAACGCCGCCAGCCCGTCCAGGCCGCGCCGTGTCGCCAGGAAGTCGGCGATGGCGTGCTGGACGGGCGTGTTGGTCGCAAACGTGACGAACTGGTGCACCTTGCGGAACTCCGCGGTCAGCGGCGCAGGCGCGACCGCGTAGCCCACTTTCCACCCGGTGGTGTGGTAGGTCTTGCCGAACGATCCGACGATGACGCTGCGTACGGCCAGCGCGTCGTGCCGCGCCATGCTCTCGTGGCGCGCGCCGTCGAACACGATGTGCTCGTAGACCTCGTCGCTGACGATCAGGATGCCCGTCCCGTCGACGGTGCGCGCGAGCTCTGCGACGTCCGCTGGCGCGAGCACCGAGCCGGTCGGATTGTGCGGCGAGTTGAGGACGATCAGGCGGGTTCGCGGCGTCACCGCGTGACGGACCGCATCCCAGTCGATGGCGTACTCGGGCGGCCCCATCGATACGACTACGGGCACGCCGCCGCTCAGCTCGATCGCCGGTATGTAGGAGTCGTAGCACGGCTCAAGGACGATCGCCTCGTCGCCGGGTCGGACCGACGCAGCGATCGCATCGAAGAGCGCCTCGGTGGCGCCCGAGGTGACGGTGACCTCGGCGTCCGGATCGTAGCGGCGGCCGTAATAGTGCTCGAATTTGGCGGCGATCGCCTCGCGCAGCGGCAGGACGCCCTGCATCGGCGCGTACTGGTTGCGGCCGGCGCGCATGTGCCGGGCCACCGTCTCGACGAGGTCCGGGTCGCAGTCGAAGTCGGGAAAGCCCTGCGACAGGTTGATCGCGCCGAGCTCCGCCGCCATTCGCGACATCACCGTGAAGATCGTCGTCCCGACCGACGGCAGCTTGGAATCAATGTGAATCATGGTGATCGACCGCTCGGGCCGATTCCTCGAATACCCCCGTGACCGTGTTCTTCCGCACCGCGTGCCAGGGGAAGTGCTTTCCGTTCATCGCGATGTAGACGCCGGGCGGAAGGACCTGGACGAACGAGAGCGCGCTTCCGAGGTTGAACAGGCCGTCCGAGCTGCCGAACGCGTACGGCACCATGGCGCCGGTGAGCACGATCGTCTTGCCTGCCAGCGCGGCGGTGGCCAGCGCGCGGGCGGTTTCGACCATCGTGTCGGTGCCGTGGGTGACGACGATGGCCGGCTCGCCGGCGGCGCGGCACCGCTGGACGATCCGCTGCCGTCCCTCGTCGTTCAGGTCCAGGCTGTCCACCATCATCGCGGTCTCGATGGTGACGTCGAGGCGGCATCGGCCGCGGCGCAGCATCTCGTCGACGTGGGACTGCCGGAAAAAGAGGCGGCCGTTGAGCTCGTCGTACTCCTTGTCGAAGGTGCCGCCGGTCACGATGATCCGGATCGCCATGGCTGACAATTCTGTTGCCGTGCCGCCGATTCTGTGCGGCCCCCATTCTAGTGCCGCCGCCAGGCGCCTCCTCGAAAACGGCCTAAGTGGCCGCCGCGGCGCGGGTTGCCGGCCGCGTCGGTCGGCGGGCACCGCCATTGCCTGACGGCTCGCAGGAGGTACCCATGGTATTGGTGGCGGTGACCGTTGTGTTCGCGGTCGTGGCGTTCGTGTTCGTTCAGCGTCGGCGCGCGCGGAAGAAGGCGACGGCCTAGGCCCGAGTTCGCCGGGAGCCGACGCTGGCGCCCGGCGCGGCGCACGCTCAGCGTGTGCCGGCGGCGCGGAACAGATCGTCTGCCGACGACAGCACCACGCGCCGCAGCCGGTCTGGATAGTCCTGCGGAAGCGAGGCGACGAAGCCGGAGACCATCCGGCTGGCCGCAGCGGAGCTGTGGCCGGACAGCGTCGCGTCCATCCATCGCTTCGGAAAGAAGATGTCGCCGGTGCGTTGAATCTCCCGCAGCAGCGCGAGGCTCGGCGGAATGTACTGCTCCGCCGAGGCCGCGCGCAGGGGGTGATGCAGGTACCCGACCGCTTCGAGCACCCACGGCTCGCGGCGGCGGTTCGCGGCGTCCTCGAGGCCCTCGAAGAAGGCCTCGCGGATCGCCGGGTCGGCTGACAGCGCCGGGCGCACGAAGGCGAACCGCGCCTTCCGGTCCGGGTTCTGAATCCGCTCCTGCTGCCGCTCGAGGATGGCGGCCCACGCCGGCACCTCGCGCACGGCAAGCTCCTGCGCCAGCGTGATGAAATCGGGCTCGGCCAGCTCGAGGCCGGGAACGGCTTCCTCCTTTCCCCACACGCGCTCCAGCCACTGCAGCGTCGCAGGCGTGATCGCCGTATCCCGCAGCGCCGAGAACCACGCCGACTTCCGGCTCTGGGCCGGCGCCGCGTCGAGGCCGGCGCGAAGCGTTCGTTCCAGCGAACCCGCCACGGCGGCGCGCTCGACCGGCGACAGCCACCGCCAGAAGGCCTGCTGCGTGTAGCCCAGCATACGCTGCAGGTTGAGATCGTCGGTCTCGCGCGGGAGCGTGTCCAGCAGGAGGT
The DNA here is from genome assembly GCA_048594975.1 of Vicinamibacterales bacterium. GTDB lineage: Bacteria > Acidobacteriota > Vicinamibacteria > Vicinamibacterales > 2-12-FULL-66-21 > JBMDXB01. The sequence continues at coordinate 72,511 of JBMDXQ010000145.1, forward strand.
CGAACATCCGGCGCGGTTGCACCCGGCCGTCGAGCATCTCCTCCCACAGGGTGATCAAGGCGGCGCCGCGCGCGAGCCCGTCCAGCCCCGGGAGGTGTTCCAGGAGGTACGCGCGGCTGCGCGAATCGAGGACAAAATTCCCGTACGCGATCCCGCGGGAGTTGGGCAGCACGAACAACAGGGTCGACGTGTTCTCAGCGTGCACGACCGGGGCGCGCGTGGCTGAAAGCGGGACGGTGTACTGGACCTGTTTGCGGGTCGGAAGATCCGTTCCGCCCTGCGCCGTCGCCACCAGCGCGTCCACCTTCTGCGCCCAGAGGAGCCCGCGAGCCCCGACCGGGTCGCGTTGCGCGAACGCGACGTGGAGCCCGTTGCCGGTTTCCGCGACTTCCGTCGTGATGGTCGGCCGGCCGCGTTCCTCCACCCAGGCGTGACTCCAGGCCTTCAGATCCTCGGGCGTCCGCTCGTCCAGCAGGGCGATGAGGTCGGGCCAGGACGCGTTGCCGAACGCATGATCGCGCAGGTACATACGCAGGCCGTCGCGCAGCGTCTCGGCGCCGAGCATCAGCTCGAGGTGGCGCATGACGATCGGCGCTTTCTGATAGATGATCGAGCCGTACAGGCTCCCGGCTTCGTTCAGGTTGTCGAGCCGCTGGCGGATCGCGTTGCTCCCGTCGGTGCGGTCGACGTCGTAGGCCGCCGGGTAGTGCGCCAGCAGGAACCGGAGGTCGTGATTGATCTCCGGAAAGGATGGGTTGACGATCTTCGCCGCCAGGAAGCTGGCGAAGACCTCCTTCATCCACACGTCGTCGAACCACCTCATCGTCACCAGGTCGCCGAACCACATGTGCGACGTCTCGTGGGCGATCAGGCTGGCGCGTCCGAGCTTCTGGTTCACGGTGGCGGACGGGTCGAGCAGCAGCGCCGGAGCGTTGTAGAAGATCGCGCCGGCGTGCTCCATGCCGCCGAACTGGAACGCGGGGACGAGCAGGAAATCGAACTTCGCCCACGGGTACGGGATCGACGTGTAGTCCTCGAGCCAGGCGAGCGCGACGGCGTGCAGGTCGAAGATCGCGTCGCGGTTGCGCGCGACCTTCTCTTTGTCGGTCTCGCGGTGGAACATGCGGAAGCGGCGTCCTCCGCGCTCCGCGGCCTCGACGTGGAACCGCCCGGCAGCGAACGAAAAGAGATACGTCGGCAGCGGCGGCGTTTCCGCGAACTCGACCTGCAGACGCTGCCCCTCGCTCCGGCGCGACGTCTCGGCGGCGTTCGACAGCGCCTCCCAGCTGCCCGGAATGCTCAGCATCAGCCGGAACCTGGACTTCAGATCCGGCTGGTCGAAGCAGGGAAACGCGAGACGCGCCCGCGCCGGTACGAAGAGCGCGTACATGAACTCGGGATTACGGTTCAGCGCGGCGTCACCGGCCGTGAATGCGACCTCGATCGCGTTGTCGCCGGGACGAAAGGCGGCGGCGGGCACCAGGATGTGCTCGTTCGCCGCGACGAACTCGATCGGCTTTCCGCCGGCGCTGACCGACAGGCCCGATGTCGGTCCGGCGAAATCCAGAATCAGCGGCCGCGCCGTGTCCGCGATGCTGAACCGGATCGCCGCCCGGCCCCTGACCGGCTCGGAGAGTACGGACGGAATCGTGAACTCGAGATCGTAGCGGACGTTCTTCAGCCGTGCCGCGCGCTCCTGCGCCAGCGAGAGCGGCACGCCGCGCGCCGGCGCAGCGTCGGCGCCGCGCCGCTGGACGGCAGCGCCCAGCGCGGCCGCCGCCGTACAGACGAGAAGCAGCCGGAACATGCTGCCGATCATATGCGCTCCCTCGTGCCCGTGACCGCGATCAAGCGGTTCGGCGCGTGCGAAGCACCACCAGCGCCGCGACCACCACGAAGAAGCAGATGGTGATGACCGAGAGCTGCATGAACTGCCGGTAGAGCGAGCGCCCCAGCAGGTCATAGAGGCTCAAGCCGATGATGAGGACGGCGGCAGCGGCAAGGTAGCGGACGACGCGGGGCAAAGCCGCTTCGTAGTTGGCGAGCAGGACGATCGCCGGGGTCGCGACGAGCAAGACGTAGTCCCATCCCTGCGGCGAGAGGAGCGGCACGAGCGTCAGGAGCAGTGCGCCCTCGAGCACGTGCGGCGCCGGCAGCCCGCCACGGCGCACGAAGACGTAGCCGGCGGCGGCGAGCAGCGCCGCGACGGTTGCGACCACGAGCGGCCTCACCGCCGGGCTCTCGCCGCACCACTTCGCGAACATCCCCGCGACCGAGACGTTGTCCTGGTTGGTGAGGTTCGGCGCCGTCGAACCGGTTACCGTGTGCCACCAGTTCAGGTGCAGCGCGATGCTCCCGGGCAGGCCGTAGACGACCGCGGGAAGCGCGGCGATGACCAGCGCGCCGGCGGCAAAGCCGGCGAGGGCGCCGATGCGCCGCCGTGCGATGAGCCAGGGTGCAAACAGCAGGGCGTACGGCTTGATCACCGCCGCGAGCGCCAGCAGCAACCCGGCAACGTCTTCACGCCCGGCGCTCATCGCGCGAATCCCGAGAAGCACCACGACGCCAAACAGCAGGTTCACCTGCCCGAGGACCAGCTCGTGGCCGTAGAACTTGCCCATGGCCACGACGGCGATAACCGCGAGGAACCAGGCCGGCTTCCTTCGATCCGGCAGGACGGCCAGGCTCAGCGCCACGAGCGCGACGACGAGCAGGGCGGAGGTGCGGAACCACACCTGCTTCGCGGTCGCGAGCGGCACCATGCCCGCCGGGGTCGCGAGCACCGCAAAGGCCGGCAGGTACTTGAACTGGTAGTGCCCGTCATCGGCGCGATAGAGCGGGGCGGCCTCGCGTGCACGTACCGCCGCCCGCCAGTACACCTCGAAGTCGGCCATCCGGCCGGCGGGAACGACGAGCAGCAGCGCCGAGAGGAGTGCGGCGATGACGAGGGAGGTGGCGGGTCGTCGCGTCGGGCCGACCGGGTGCTGCGCACCCGGAATGATGGGCCGATTCACCGGTCAGGACGTTGACAGACCGCTGGACGAGGCCTCGGCAGTTGCGCGTAGCCCCGCCGTGTTCTTCATCGTCCTCCCGGGATGCGATCGAGGCCCACCAGCGTCCACCCCGCAGCGCCCCGGCGGAAGTACACCGTGATGGGATCCGCCCACGCGGTGTGCTGCGCATGGTACGCGCGAATGCGGGCGCTGACGAACTCCGCGCCGAGGACGTCGGCCGGCGCCTGCGCGCGCGGCTCGGTGACGGTCTGTTCGCTGCCGACCGGGTGGTGCGCGTTTGACGCGTTGTCGAACCGTGACCACTCGATGGTGTATTTCTCGGCCGGCGCGGCGATGCCGGCCGACACGGCAGCGTTCTCGAACGTCAGCTGGCCCGACCCGTCCAGAGCGGGACGGACGATCGGGCTCGTGCCGTTCAGCCACGTGTTGAGCACCTTGCGTCGGCGTACCAGCAGCGTGTCCACCAGGTAATCGGTGGCGCGCTGGTCGGTGTACTTCGCGGCGCCCACCACCGCCCGCACCGCCTCCTCCGGGACGGCGGCGACGATGCGGGCCGCCCAGAAGCGGTCGTCGGCCCCAGCCAGGCGGAACGCGGGGTTGGCGTAGTCCGGCTTCCACAGGGCCGGATCGAAGTACGACGATTCGAAACGGCCGACCGCTGCCAGGTCGGGGTAGGGGACCTTGATCCACGGCCGCACGTACAGGCCGAGCGTCAACATCGTGATCAGCGTGGGCCGCGCCTCCCATACGAACTCGTTGCCGGCGCGCCGGCTCTGCGCCTGCACGCTGCCGCTGCCGAGCGTGGAGCCGAAGTCGAGCAGGTGGTGGCGGACGATCGCCCGCCCGTCCGCGCGGATGAGCGTGTCGAGCGTGTTGGAGCTCCGCACTTCGTCGTGGTTCAACCAGGCAGAGAACACGAGCAGGCCGCGCAGCTCGCGGCGGTGCTCGTGCGGGAAGATGTCGTTGGGATCGTCGGGCCGGGTCCCGTGGTACCGGAACGGCCCCAGCGGCTCGCCCGGGAGGTTGCGGCTGGCCAGCACCCGGTACGATCCGTCGGGTCCCCGCGCCGCTTTCTCGAGCACCGCGTCGACGTGCCGCCACTGCAACGGCTCGTCCTTCCCGTCCTCGTCCTTCGCCGTTGCGCCCGCCCCGATCGAAAGCTGCTCGCGGCGGAATGATGCCAAGTAGTTTTCCGGCACGTGATAGCCGAAGGCGTGGAACAGCTTCGTCGCGATGACCTCCGCGCCGCTCGCCATCTCGGGGTTGCTCCGGGGGTCGAACTTGATCCAGTAGATCTCCCGCGATTCGTCGCGCATCGTGAAGCCGGGCGTCACGCCCTCGCTCTTGATGCTGATGATCTCCCAGCGCCCCGTCGGGCCGGTCCCGCGGTCGGGGCCGCGCACGATTTCGTCGATCGACATCGGCCGCGCGCCGACGCGGTTCGTGAACCAGCTCGAATCGGGAACTTCGTCCACGGTGTTGATGTTGACGGCGCGGCGGGGCTCCTTGTCGCCCGCGTCGCGGAACGAGCTTTCCAGGAGATCGTAGGTGCCGCTGACGCGCGTCCGGTCCACGCCGGAAGCGTCCTGGGTCTCGGGATCGCGCGCGATCGGGTCGTCGGGGTAGAAGCGGGGCGTCGCAGCGCGACCCGGCGCGGTGAGACACCACAGGGCGGCAAGGGCGGGGACCAGACAGGCGCAGCGGCGCATCAGAACATCTTGCTGAACTTGGTGAGATAGCGGAAGCCTTCGCCGCCGCCGGTGGCGATATCGAACCGGAAGAAGACGGCCTGGGCGGTGTTGAAGCGGAAGCCGATCCCGTAGGCGCGCTTCATGTGGCCGAACTCGAGGTCGGCGGCGCGCGGCGCGACCGTGCCCCAATCGGTGAACAGCGCCATGTCGAGCAGGCCGAAGGCCTCCCACCGGTACTCGAGATTGAAGAAGACGGCGCTGTCGTCCCGGAAGCGGTAGTCGGCCACGCTTCGAAGGGAGGTGGGTCCGCCGATCGTCGGCTTGAGGTAGAACGGGGTCTGCTGCCCGTCGTGCGGGCTCGTCGTCGTCAGGCGCGCCTGAACGGCGAACACCCGCTTCTTGTCGAAGATCGGGAAGAACTGCTGCAGGCGGGCGTCCAGGCCGTCGAATCCGTAGAGGTCCAGCTCGGTATCCGATTGCCGCCGCCAGGTGAGCGTGTAGTAGCCCCCGTTTCGCGCGTTCCCGGGCTCGTCGCGGTAGTCGTAGACGGCGAACAGGTCGGTGTAGGTGAACGCCGGCTGTGCCGCCAGCCCGGGTGCCGCCGCGTCATCGAACCGCTCTTCGAGCGAGGGGTATCCCGAGTCGGTGCCCGGCCCGAGATCGGGGCTCATCCGGCCGATGCGGGTGCCCACCTCGAGGCCGTCGTGCGGCCGCACGATGGCGCGCCCCTCGAATCGCCGGTTGTCCAGCAGGTAGCTGACGCGATCGCCTGCGAGCGACTCGGCGCCGAGGCCGTAGAAGTCTTCCTGCGGGTGGTGGTGGTAGGTCGCCTCGACGCCCACTTCGAGGCGCTCCTTCGCGAGGTAGGGCAGCGAGAAATCCACGCGCGCGAGCTGGTAGTTGCGGAAGGTCCAGCCGCCCTCGAGTTCGACTCGTGCAGTACGATCGAACAGGTCGTGGCGGAATCCGCCGCCCAGCCCAATCCCCGATCCGATCGGCTTGTGCGTATACCCCCATTCGACGAAGAAGCCGTTGTGCGGGGCGATGCGCGCGAGCGGGTACTGCGGGTCGAACCTCAGGAGGAGTCTCTCCAGGCGCCCCGGCTCGTAGGGACGGAGCTGCCTGGCCTTCTCCGCCCGCTGCGCTTCGAGCAGCGCCGCGCGCGTGTCCTGGGCCAGCGCTGGGCTCGAGGCGCACACGAGTGACGCCGCGACGGAGGCACACAGAACGCGGCCGAGCATAGGGTAAAGACGATAACGTAGAATGCCTGACTTGACCACTACGAGTTCGGAGACGCGTTCCGATTCCCCGCAATCACCGCCCCGGCGGCGGTCACTGCTGCCGCCTTCCTACGAGCGCGCGGTCGGGCACGCGCGCCGCATCGAGTTCGCGGCGGACCGGCCGATCCGCGCGCGGAACAAGGTCAGTTACCGGCTGGCGCACTGGCCGATCTGGATCTGGGTGTTCTTCATCGCTCCCGGTCCGCTCACCTTCGACCTGTTCGAGCGCGGCTTCGACGGCCGCATGGCGCTGTGGCTCGCCGTGGTGATCCTCGGCACGGGTGTGGCCGGCCTGCGCGGCAGGCTGCCCGGCGTCGAGCCGCGGCCTTACATCATCCGGTTCACCGAGGACCGGCCCAACCCGCTGTACCGGCGGGTGTGCTACACGCTGGCGTGGAGCGAGATGATCGGGTTCGCCCTCCTCAACGTCGCCGGGATGGTCACGGCGCTCCTTACCGGCGAATGGCGGCTCCGGCAGCTGTACGACGCCTTCTACTTCCCGATCGCAGGGACAATCTGGGTGCTCGGCGCGCTGGGCCGCCTGCCGCGCGTCTGGACGTCCACCAGGGGCGAAGGGCACGAGCGGCGGTACTTCTATGGCTCGGCCTGGGCGGTGTGCATCGCGCAGCCGGTGCTCTGGCTGCTCTGGAAAGCGCTCCCGCACACCCGCACCGCGGATGCCGTCAAGCTCGCGGCGTTTCTCGCCGTTCTCGCCTGGGTCGGGAACATGGCGCGCCGGGGGCTGCTGCCGAGGACGCGGCCGATCGTGCCGGGGGAGCTGGCCGTTTCCGACTGACGGTCGGGGATGAAGCCGCGCGTCCTGTTCGTCAACGGCGGCATTCTCGGCCTGCTCACGTTCCACCACTACCTCCAGCGGATGCTGCCCACGCAGTCGGCCGTCGACTGGGAGCAGATCCTGCTGACCGAGGGGCTCTCGCTTCGGGCGCGCGCGGTGCGCCGCCTGCTCGCGACGAGGGTGTGGAAGGACGGGCTGTTCGGCGTCTCGAACCTGGACCTGGCCCGCTTCAGGCTGGAGCTCTTTTCCGGGCTGCTCGCGCGGCACCGGATCGCGCGCTCCGGCCGCTGCGACGTGCTCCACTTCCACCGCCAGGCCACCGCCTACGGCAGCCTCGACCTGATGCGGCGCGTGCCCTCCATCGTCGCGATCGACTGCACGCAGGACTGCGTGATGCAGATGGCCACGACGCGGCTGGAGCGCGCCACCTACGAGGCCAACGCACGGATGGACGGCGCCATCTTCCGCCGCGCGGCGGCCCTCGTGGCGACGTCGCGGTGGGCGGCCGAGTCGGTGCGGCGGCGCTACGGGGAGCGGACGGCACCGATCCACGTGATCCCCAATCCGGTTCTGAACGATGACTTCGACCCGGCATGGATCGAGCGGCGAGCCGCGCGCGCTCCGGCGGGCCACCGGCCGCGGTTCCTGTTCGTCGGCGGCGATTTCCCGCGCAAGGGCGGTTTCGACCTGCTCACCGTCTGGACGGAGGGCGGCTTTCACACGCGTGCGCGCCTCGAGATCGTGACCGACTGGCCGCTGACCGGTCCGATGCCGGAGGGGGTGACGCTGCACCGCGGCGTCCGGGCGCATAGCGCCGAGTGGGCTGCCCGGTGGGCGGACGCCGACGTGTTCGTGCTGCCGACGCGCAACGAGGCGTTCGGTCTCGTGTTCCAGGAAGCCGCAGCGGCCGGACTGCCGGCGATCGGCACGCGCGAGAACGCGGTGCCGGAGATCGTGGTGGACGGCGACACCGGCCTGCTCGTGCCGGTCGGCGACCGCACCGCGCTCGCCGCGGCAATGGACCGCCTCGCCGCCTCGCCGGAGCTGCGCGAGCGTCTCGGCCGTTGCGCGCGCGCGTTCGTCGAGCGGGCCGCCGATCCCGCGGCTTACCTGGCGAAGCTCGTCGCCCTCCTTGTCGAGGCAGCGCGGCGCGGCGCCCACCCGCCGGCGTGACGTCCAGCTGGCGAAAAGTCTCCGCGCGCGCGATGCGCTAGCATCTGAGCATGCAGGCGGGTACCGCATCGAGCGCCGCCGCGGACCTATCGCGGCTGCTGGCCGCGTTCGTCGCCGAACGCTATCCGTTTGCGCTCGCGACCGTCCGCGAGGCCTTCGCCGCCGCCGGCGGCCCCCGCGCCCGCGACGCGGCCGGCATCGACGCGCTGCGCCGGCCCTTCCAGGCCCGCCTGCGCGCGGCGTTCGACAGCGTCGCCGTCGACCCTGCGGCCGAGGCCGTTCCGGGCGTGAAGATCGTGCAGCGCATGGCGGGTGCCGTCGATGAACTGGTCGAGGCGTGCGACGCGTTGCTCCGCCGCGCCGCGATCCGCGCCTCGCTGACGGCGGCCGAACGGCGCGAGATCCTCACGGGCATGGTGCGCACGCGTGCGACGGACAACCGCCTGAAGGCCTTCTTCAGCGGCAGCGAGATCCGCTACGGCGACGCGCCGTTCCAGGGCAAGGGGTTCCGTTCGCTCGGGCAGGAAGCGATCTACGCCGCCGCGATCCGGCTGCGCCGCGGCGATGAGTACCTGAAGGAGGACGGCTGGCACGGCGACGTGGTCGCGCCGATGATCCGCGATGCCGGCGCTGCGCTGGGCATGCGGCCCGGGCCCGAGACGATCCGGATGGTGCTCTCGGCGCAGATGGGCAAGGCGGGCCCGCCGATGGGCGGCAAGGACCTGCACATCGGCGACCTCGATCACGGCATCCTGCCACCGGCCGCCCCGCTCGCCATCAGCGTCCTCACCGCCGCCGGGCTGGCGATGGCGTTCGCCCGCCAGGCCGACGGGCGCGTGGTCATCTCGTTCATCGGCGAAGGCGGCACGTCGCTCGGCGAATGGCACGAGGCGATCAACCTGTGCGCCGTGCGCCGGTTGCCGGCGGTGTTCTGCGTGGAGAACAACCAGACGGCGCTTTCCACGCCCGTGGCGGAGCAGTCGGCGGCGCGGACGTTCGCCGACAAGGCCGCCGGCTACGGCATTCCGGGGTTCACCATCGACGGCACCGACCCGGACGAGATCGCCGCCGCCTTCGCGTGGGCGGTCGAACGGGCCCGCGCCGGCCGCGGCCCGGCGCTGATCGAACTGCTCTGCATGCGCATGTGCGGGCATGCGCACCACGACGACATGCTGTATCTCGGCAAGGACGCACCGCCGTCGTGGGAGTACCCGCCGCTCGCCGATCAAGGGTACGCCGATCGGGATCTGTACTCGTTCTGGGCGGCACGCGATCCGATCGCGCGCTACGCCGAGCGGCTGGTCAAGGACGGCGTCATCGAGGCGGGCGATCTCGAGCGCCTGAAGCGCGAGGCGGACGCGCTCGTCGAGGAACAGGCCCGGCGCGTCATCGAGGCGCCGTGGCCGGATCCGGCGGGCGCCGGCGCGGGCGTCCTGCAGGGCGAACCGCCGCGGGTGCGCGTGGAGGTGCTGGATCCGGCGGTGCGCGATCGCGCGCGCGCCGCCGACCTGCCGCCGGTCGAAGCCGCGCCGCCCTTCGACCGGGGCGGCGCGACGTTCCTGGAGGCGGTCATGCTGGGCGTCGGCGACGCGCTGCGCAGCGATCGCCGCGTGTTCGTCTACGGCCAGGACGTGGGCGGCCGCTACGGCAACGCCTTCCTGCTGCTCCGTCCGTTGCTCGGCGAGTTCGGCGAGCGGCTGGTCAACTCTCCGCTGGCGGAAAGCGCGGTGATCGGCGTGTGCATCGGTGCGGCGCTCGCCGGCGAGCGGCCCATCGGCGAGATGCAGTTCAACGACTTCGTCGCAACCGGCTTCAATCAGCTCGTCAACAACGCGGCGAAGATCCGCTACCGCTGGGGCGGGTCGGTGCCCATGGTGTTGCGCATGCCGTGGGGCGGCCTGCGCCACGCCGGTCCCTATCACAGCCAGAACACCGAAGCGTGGTTCTACCGCGTGCCGGGCCTGAAGATCGTGGTGCCCTCGACGCCCGCGGATGCCCGCGCGTTGATGGCCGCCGCGGTCGCCGATCCGGATCCGGTCCTCTACTACGAGCACATCGCGCTCTACCGCGATCCGCGCGTCCGGCAGGTGCTCGGGAGTGAGGCGCCCACCCCGCTGCCCATTGGCCGGGCGGCGCTGCGGCGTGCCGGCGCGCACCTCGCCCTCGTGTCCTACGGCGCGTACGCGCACGCCGCCATGCGGGTCGCCGGGCGGCTCGCCTCGGACGGCATCGAGGCGAGCGTGCTGGACCTGCGGACGATCGCGCCGCTCGATCGCGAGACGCTCCTCGCCGTCACCCGGCACTGCGGCCGGGTGCTCGTCGTCCACGAAGACACGCGCACCGGCGGCATCGGCGAGAGCGTCGCCGCCATCATCCAGGAAGAAGCGTTCGAGTGGCTCGACGCGCCCGTGCGCGTCCTCGGCGCGCTCGACACGCCCGTCCCTTACTCGCCGCCGCTCGAGGAGCGGTTCCTGCCTGGCGAGGCGGAGATCGAGCGCGCCGCCCGCCTCCTCGCCGCCTACTGAACGGGTCACGGCACACGCGTGGTGGCGCGTCTCGTCCTGTCCGGCGCGCCGCGGTTGGTGTGTCAGCGCGGTCGCATCCACGTATCTCATTTGACACAGACGAGCTGGATCTGCGAAAATTCGTTCTGTTCCCCACAATTCGACTTCCCCTGCCCGGCAGCGCGCCCGCGCGGCCCGCTGTGACCGAGAGGGCGGAGCCGTCCCACCCGCCATGTCGAACCAGTCACTGATCCGCCGGACGCCCCCGGCCCTCGCCGGGGCGTCGGATGCAGCACGACGCGCGCAGGCGTCCGCCGAGCGCGCGGCATCGCGCCGTACACCGCTGCTGCTGTCGTGCAAACCCGGCTGCCGCCCGCGTGAGATCGCCGAGTCCATTCACGCCCGCGGCGACGGCGGCGCCCCGTTCGCGGCGCTCGACTGCACGGCGGCAGATGCGGCGGCGGTCGCGTCGCAGCTGTTCGGCCAGGCGGCCGCACGGGGCGCGTCCGCCGATCTCGAGGTGCTCGGTCCGGGCTCGCTCCTGCTCGCGACCGACCGCGGCACGCTCTTCGTCGAGGCGATCGACGAGCTTCCGGCTGCCGCGCAGCGCCGGCTGGCGCGCGTGCTGCGCGACGGCGAGGCGCGGGCCGGCCATGGCGTGGTGCCGATTCGCTGCCGTCTGATCGCCTCGGCCTCGCCGGATCTCGCCGCGGAGGTGCGAACCGGCCGATTCCGTCACGACCTGTATCGCCGGCTGAACGCGGACCGCATCGACGTGCCGCCGCTGCGGCAGCGCCCCGAAGACCTGCCGGCGGTCATCGAGGCGCTGCTCGGACCGGCGGTCGACGGCCGGCCGGCGCGCTCGTTCACGCGGCCGGCGCTGACCGTGCTCGCGGCGCTGCCCTGGACGGAGAACGTCGACGAGCTGGCCGCGCTGCTGGCCCGCGTGCTGCGCGAGGCCGGGCCGGAGGTGCGCCAGGAGGACGTGCTCACGCAGCTGCCCATCGACGGTGCGTTCAAGCGGCCGGATCTCACCGCCAGCCTGCGCGAGGCGCGGCAGCGCTTCGAGCGTGAGTACATCGCCGCCGTCCTCGAGCGGCACCAGTGGCGGATGGTCGACGCTGCGCGCGCCCTCGGCATCGAGCGCGCCAACCTGTATCGCAAGACACGGCAGCTCGGGATTACCCGCGCCCCGCGTGTCGCGCCGACGTAGAGGGACGGACCCATGGTGCACGCGAAAAGAAGCCGGCTGGTTGCGGCGGTGCTGCTGCTCCTCTGGAGCCTGGGGTGGGTCCGCCTGGCCGGCGCCCAGGGTCCCGATCCGGAGCGGGCGCCGCTGAAGCTCGGCCCCCTGGAGCTGTGGCCGGTCCTGGTCGTCCGCAACGTCGGCGTCGACGACAACGTCTTCAACGAGGCCGAGGAGCCGAAGAGCGATTTCACGTTCACGGCGGCCCCGACGCTCGATCTCGTCTTGCGGCCGCCGCGGACCCGGCTCTCGTTCGTGACCGGCAGCGAGTATGCGTACTTTCGTGACTACGCCGACGAGCGCCACATCAATCGCACCCTCGGCGCGCGCGTCGAGTTCGACCTCACGCGCTTCCATCCCTTTGCCGCCGCCACCGTCCAGCGCTTCCGCGAGCGGCCGAGCGCGGAGATCGACCTCCGCGCGCGCAGCCGGCTGCACTCCTACACCGCCGGCGTTCGCGTGCCGCTCGGGCCGGTGGTGTCCGCGACCGTTGCCGCGCGGCGGCAGACGAGCCGCTTCGATCAGGGACAGCAGTTCCGCGGCGCCGAGCTCGACGTGGAGCTGAACGCCGAGAACCGCGGGCTCGACGGCGCGCTCGCCTTTCAGGTGACGCCGATTACGAGTGTGAGCGTGGCGATCTCCAGGGAGGAAGATCGTTTCGAGCTGTCGCCGCTGCGCAACGCAGACTCGCTGCGCGTGGCGCCGACGGTCACGTTCACGCCGCTCGGGGCGTTCAGCGGGTCCGCCTTCATCGGCTGGCGCCGGTTCGACGCGCTCGACGCCAGCATCGAGGATTACTCCGGCCTGGTCGCCGGCGGGACGGTCGGCGTCCACATCGTCGACCGCTACCACGTCGAGGCCGCCTTCTCACGGGACGTCCGCTACTCGTACGAGGCGGCGACACCCACGTACCTGTGGATGGCCGGCCGGGGGACGCTGCGCACCGACCTGTTCGGCGGGGTCGACGTGCGTGTCCTGGGCGGCCGCGAGGTGATCGCCTACCGCGCGGTTCTCGACGCGGCCGCGCCGGCGCCGCGCGACTCGGTCGTCATCTACGGCGGAGGGGTCGGCTACAACGTCCGCGATCGCCTCCGCGTCGGCGTCGACGCAGAACACTCGACACGCAGTTCGGGCCTGGCGCCGCGCGGCTACACCGGCAACCGCGTGTTCGCATCGCTCACCTGGGGAGTACGCCAGCAATGACGACAGTCCTGATCGCTCTGATGGTGCTCCTGGTGCAGGTGACGGCGCAGCCGCCGGCGGACACGGGAGCGGACGAGTACGTGGTCGGCGTCGGCGACGAGCTGCAGCTCACGGTCTTCGGCGAGGACGACATGACCCGCGAGCGGCTGGTCGTCGATGCCGACGGCACGATCGAGGTGCCGCAGCTCGGCCGCGTCCCTGCAGCGGGCAGGACGCCGCGCCAGATCCAGGACGGGATCGCCGATCAGCTGCTCGAGCGGAAGATCTTCGTCCGGCGGCCGTCCGTCGCGATCCGGGTGATCGTCTACCGCAGCCAGACCATACGCGTCGAGGGCCAGGTGCGGAATCCCGGGGTGATCGTCATGGAGGGCATGCTGAGCCTCGCCGACGCGATCTACAAGGCGCAGGGGCTCACGGCGGATGCCGGGGCCGTCGTTCACGTGTACCGCGCGCAGCCGGGCGATGCCGCGGCCCTCCCGCTCGATCGACAGCCCGACATCGAGATCTCGCGCGAGGACGTCGATGCGGGCCGCGCCCTCCACATCCGGCTGCGCGACGGCGATCGGGTGCACGTCCCGCGCGCCCCGACGTTCAAGGTCACCGGGCACGTCCGGTCGCCCGCAATCTACACCTGGCGGCCGAAGCTCACGGTGTGGGAGGCGGTGTCCGCCCTCGCCGGCGGGCTGACGGAGCGCGGGGCCAAGGGCCGCATCCAGATCTTCCGCGTCGTCGACGGCCGGCGGCAGACGATCGACGTCCACAAACCGGAGGAGGAGCTGGTGCAGCCCGACGACACGATCAACGTGCGGGGACGCATCATCTGATGCGTGCGCCGTTGCGCGTGCTGCACCTCTGCGCCGGGAACCTGTACGGCGGCGTGGAGCGGATCGTCGCCGCGTGCGCGCGGGCGCGGCATCTCTGCCCGACGATGACGCCGTTTGTGGCCGTCTGCTTCGATGGCCGGCTGTCGCGTGAGGTGGAGGATGCGGGGATGCCCTGCCAGCGGCTGGGCGCGGTGCGGTTCAGCCGGCCATGGACGGTGTGGGCCGCGCGCCGCCGGCTCGCGCGTCTGCTGTCCATCGAAGCGCCCGACGCGGCGATCTGTCACTCCGCGTGGGCGTTCGCGCTGGCTGCACCGATCGTGCGCCGCCACCGGGCGCAGCTGATCCTGTGGCTCCACGATCGCGTGGACGGCCGGACCTGGACCGAGCGCTGGGCCGCGATGTCGGCGCCCGACCTGGTCATCAGCAACAGCCGGTTCACCGCCGCGACGGTACCGGCCATGTTCCCGCGCGCTGACGCGGTCGTGCTCTACGCGCCCGTGCTCGACGGACCCGGCCTGCCCGCCGGCAGCCGGGAGACGCTGCGCGCCTCGCTCGGTGCGGACGAGAACGACGTCGTGGTGCTCATGGCGAGCCGCCTCGAGGAATGGAAGGGGCACCGCCTGCTGCTGCGCGCGATCCAGCACCTCGCGGGGCAGTGGCGGGTGTGGATTGCCGGGTCCGCGCAGCGTCCGCACGAGGAAGTATACGCGGCGGAGCTGCAGGACACCGTCCGCGCGATGAATGCAGCCGCACGGGTGACGTTCCTGGGCGCGCGCGAGGACGTGCCGGCGCTGATGCGGGCGGCCGACGTGTACTGCCAGCCCAATGCCGCACCGGAGCCGTTCGGGGTCGCGTTCGTCGAAGCGCTCTACGCCGCCCGTCCGGTCGTGACGACCCGCATGGGCGGCGCGCAGGAGATCGTCACCGATCAATGCGGCGTGCTCGTGCCGGCCGACGACGAGGGGGCACTGGCGGTGGCGCTCGAGCGTCTCGTGTCGGATCCGGCGCTGCGCCGGCGGCTGGGCGAGGCCGGTCCGGCGCGCGCCCGGGCGCTGTGCGATCCCGCCGACCAGCTGCGCCGCCTGCGCAGCCTCGTGCACGGCGCATGAGTGCCGGCAGGACCTCCCCGATGCCGCTGACGCCCGACGCGGAGTGGCGGGCCCGGCAGAGCTTCGGCGCCAGCGAGCCGGTGATCTACGAGACCGTCAGGTCCCTCCTCGCCGAGCGCGGCGTTTCGGGTGTGATTGCCGACGTCGGGTGCGGCACAGGCGCGCTCGCGCGAATGCTCGCCCCGAGCGTGGGCCAGATCATCGGCGTGGACCTGGTGCGGTACGACGCTCTCCCCGCAACCGTCGACTTCAGGCACTGCGATCTCGACCGCGAGCCGCTGCCACTGACCGACAGGGAAGTGGACGCCGCCGTCGCGGTGGAGACGATCGAGCACCTCGAGAACCCGCGGGCATTCACCCGTGAGCTCGCCCGCATCGTCCGTCCCGGCGGCTGGATCGTCGTCACGACGCCCAACCAGCTGAGCGTGTTGAGCCTGCTGACGCTGCTCGTGAAGCAGCGGTTTGCCGCATTTCAGGATTCGGCGTATCCCGCGCACCGCACCGCGTTGCTCGAGATCGACCTGCGACGGATCGCGGCCGAGTGCGCGCTCGAAGACGTGGACATGCGCTACACCTGTTCGGGCCGCGTACCGCTCATGGCGTGTCACTACCCGCGGCGATTCGCACGCGCGTGGCCACGCGGGCTATCCGACAACGTCGTGCTCATCGGTCGCACGCCAGTGTCTCGAACGACCGCTCCGGGGTAGCGGATGCGCATCGCATTCATCAGCGTGTCCGACCGGATGGGAGGCTCCGAGGCGGTGCTCCTGGAGACCGTGCGGGGCCTTCGCCGAACGCGCCCCGAATGGGAACTGCACCTGATCTCACCCGGTGACGGTGCGCTGCCCCGCGCCGCGCGGGCGGCAGGCGCGGCAACCGTCGCGCTCCCGATGCCGCCGGCGATCGCCCGCTTCGGCGAGACGGCCGCGTTCGGTGGCACGCGCGCGGTGCTGCCGCTCCGGCTCGTGCCGGCGGTCGCGGCGGTCCCCGCCTACCAGAAGGCCTTGAACGGCGCGCTGGATCGGATTGCGCCGGCAGTCGTCCACACCAACGGGTTCAAGGCGCACGTGTTCGCGGCGCGGCGCCGGGCCGCCGCCGCCCTCGTCTGGCACCTGCACGAGTACGTCACGCCGAGGCGGCTGACGCGGCGGCTGCTGCGCCACTACGCCGCACGGTGCGACGCCATCGTGGCGAACTCGCGCAGCGTCGGCGCCGACGCCGAGGCCGTCTTCGCCGGCCGGGCCGCGCAGGTGATCCCGAACGCGGTCGATCTCGACGTGTTCTCGCCCGACGGCGAGCAGACCGATCTTGACGCGCTGAGCGGGCTGGCGCCGGCACCGCCGGGCACGATCAGGGTCGGCCTGGTCGCTGCCTTCGCGCGCTGGAAAGGACACGCCGTGTTCCTCGAAGCGCTCGCGCGGCTGCCACGGGAACTGCAGCTGCGCGGCTATGTCGTCGGCGGGCCCGTTTACGACACCGCGGGCAGCCAGTACTCGACTGCGGAGCTCGCCACGCTGGCCCGGGTGCGCGGCCTCGACGGCCGGCTCGGCCTGACCGGTTTCGTCGCCGCCCCCGCCGGCGCGCTGCGCGCGCTCGACATCGTCGTGCACGCCAGCACCGATCCGGAGCCCTTCGGCCTCGTCGTCGCCGAGGCGATGGCGTGCGGCCGCGCCGTGGTGACGAGCGGCACCGGCGGCAGCGCCGAGCTCGTGCGCGACGGCGTGGACGCCATCGTGCACCGTGCGGGAGACGCCGGAGATCTCGCGTGCGGTATCGCCCGGCTCGCCGGCGAGCATATGCTGCGCCGGCGAATCGGCGAACGGGCACGTGCCACTGCGCAGGCGAGGTTCGATTCCCGGCGCCTGTCGGAGCAGTTCGCCACCGTCTACGAGGACGCGGCCCGCCGCCGGGGGACACGATGACGGGAACCGCGGTGCAGCCGCTCGGTGCATCGGCGATGCGACAGGCCGCCGTCCCGGCCCGCCTGCCGTGGGGATTCGCCGAGCTGTTCGTCGTCAGCCAGACGGCGCTGCCGGCGCTTCTCTATCTGCCGGGCACGCAGGCGATACGGCTGCCGATTCGCGTATCAGCCTTCGTGATCAGCCTGGCGGCGCTCGGCTGGTCGCTCGCGAACCCGCGGCACCGCTGTCCTCCCCACCGCGCGTCCCCCTGGCTGGTCGGCGCGTTCGGCGTCCTGCTGCTGATGATCTTCCATCCGACTACCAGCTCGCTCTACGGCGGGCTGGCGCACGCGGCGCTATACGTTGCGGTCGCGGCGCCGTTCGTCTGGGCGCCGGGGTTCGTGCACACGCCCGAACAGCTCGCTCGCCTGATCGCCCTCATTCTCGTGTGCAGCGGGGCCAACGCCGTCGTGGGCGTCTTGCAGGTCTACGCGCCCGAGACCTTCATGCCGCAGGAGCTCTCGCGCGTGCTCACCGCCTCGTCTACAGGCCTCGGGCCGGTGACCTACACGGGCCCCGACGGCCGCGTCATCGTCCGTCCGCCCGGGCTGTTCGACACGCCTGGCGCGGTCGCCGGTCCGGCGATGTTCGCGGCGCTGCTCGGCGTGGTGTTCGGCCTGAGCGCGCTGCCCGCCTGGAAACGGGCCGGGAGCTTCGTGCTCGCCGGGGCCGGCTTCGCTGCGGTCTACCTCACGCAGGTGCGCATCAGCTTCGCGATGATCCTGCTGATGTTCATCGGCTACGCGGTGGCGCTGCTGCGCCAGCGACGCTTCGGCAAGGCGACCACGATCGGCGTGCTGGGCGGCGTCCTGCTCTGCACCGGGTTCGCGTTCGCGCTGACCCTCGGCGGACAGAGCGTCTCCGAGCGGTTCATGACGGTGCTGGCCGGCGATCCGGTCTCGGTGTACTACGAGGCGCGCGGGATTCAGCTCTCGTACAGCCTCTCGGAGCTGATGCTCGATTACCCGATCGGCGCGGGGCTGGCGCGCTGGGGCATGGCGGCGGCGTACTTCGGGTCGTCGCGCGTGCCGACGATGTGGGCGGAACTGCAGGTGACGGGCTGGTTGATCGACGGCGGCGTGCCGCTGCTCGTGCTCTACAGCGGCGCCCTGCTGGTCGTCGCCCACTCGCAGTTCCGGCTCGCGCGGCTGACGCAGTATCCGCGTATCGCCGCCTGCGCGGCGGTCGTATTCGCCGTCGGCCTGGGACCGATCGCGATGACGGTGAGCTTCACGCCGTTTGTCACGCAGCTCGGGGTGCAGTTCTGGTTCCTCGCCGGCGCGCTGCACGGCGTCGCGTGCCGCGCGCGGCTGCAGCACGCATGACCTCGTGGCTGCTCGTGTCCGGGGACTTCACGCCGCTCGGCGGGATGGACCGCGCCAACCACGCGCTGGCGGCGTACCTCGCCGGGCGCCCCGACACCTGCGTGCATCTGGTAACGCACCGCGCCTGGCCCGATCTGGAGGCGCGCGCGGCGGTTCGCGTGCACCGGGTCGTGCGGCCGGCGGGATCGCACCTGGCCGGCGCTCCGCTGCTGGCCGCCTCCGCGCTGCGCTGGACGCAGCGGTTGCGCCGCGAGCGCCCTCGAGTGGTCGCCAACGGCGGCAACGCCGACCTGGGAGAGGTCACGTGGGTGCACTACGTTCATGCGGCGTACCGGCCGACGACCGCCGATTCGGCGCTGCGGCGCTGTCGCGCCCGTGCCACGCACGGGTACTTCTCGCGTCTCGAGCGGGCGGCACTGCCGCGGGCGCGGCTCGTGATCTGCAACAGCCGGCGCACCGCGCGCGACGTCGTCGATCGTCTCGGCGTGATGAGCAGCCGCGTGCGCACTGTCTACTACGGCGCCGACGCGGCACAACTGTCGACGGTCGACGCCGAGGAGCGCGCGCGGGCGCGCGCTGCGCTCGGGTGGCAAGAGCGGCGCCGCACCGCGCTCTTCGTCGGAGCCCTCGGCGATCGAAGGAAGGGATTCGACCGGCTGTTCGAGGCGTGGACGCGGCTGCTCGCCGACCCCGCGTGGGACGTCGATCTCATGGCCGCCGGGGAGGGCAGCGAGCTATCGGCGTGGCGTCGGCGGGCCGACGACCACGCCGGCCGCATCCGGCTCCTGGGTTTCCGGACCGACGTGCCGCGGTTGCTCGCGGCGAGCGATCTGCTCGTCCACCCGGCGCGCTACGAGGCGTACGGACTCGGCGTCCACGAGGCGATCTGCCGCGGCATTCCCGCCCTCGTCAGCGCCGGGGCGGGCGTTGCCGAGCGCTATCCTGCGGAGCTCCGCGAGCTCCTGCTGCAGGACGTGGAGAACGTCGACGAGCTGTGCGCCTGCCTGCGACGGTGGCGTGCCGACGCGGACGGGGTGGCGGCGCGCGTGAAGCCGTTCGCCGATCGGTTGCGGGAACGCTCGTGGGACGACATGGCTGCCGAGATCGTGGAGCTGCTCTCGTGACGGTGACTGCCGGCTTCGCGCCGCTCGCGTCCTGCTGGATCTGCGGCGGCGCCGCGCTCGTGCCCGTGCACGAGCTCCGCTTCGAGCTGGAGATCTACCGCACCCAGGACCCAGAGCTCGCCGCCTACCACGGCCAGCGGCTCGCGCTGCAGCGCTGTCGCGCCTGCGGTTTCGCGCAGCCGGAGGCGCTCCCGGTGCTGCCACGGTTCTTCGATCGCATGTACGACCAGCGCTGGTCGGAGGACTGGGTTGAGGGCGAGGTCCGTTCGCCGGTGAAGGACCTGATCTTCTCGCACGTGCTCGACGCGCTGGCGCGACGCCTGCCGCCCGGGCGCCGTCGGCTGCTGGACGTCGGCGCGCACGCTGGCCGCTTCCTCCGGATCGCCAACCGGAGAGGATGGACGAGCGAAGGCATCGAACTCAACCCGCAGACCTGCGCCTACGCCTCCCGCAGCGCCGGGGTAGTCGTCCACCAGGGGAACGTGCACACCCTCGAGACCGCAGGTCGGCGCTTCGACACGATCACGATGACCGACGTGCTCGAGCACGTTCCGGATCCGGTAGCGGTACTCCGGCGCGTCCACGCGCTGCTCGACGAGGGCGGGTGGGTGGCAATCAAAGTGCCGAACGGCCCGGCACAGCGCCTGAAGGAGCGGCTGAAGTCCTGGCTGCTTCCCCGGTACCGGCCGTCGCTTGCCGACAACCTGGTGCACGTGAACCACTTTTCGGCTGCGTCGCTCCGGCTCGCGCTGAGCGTCGCCGGCTTCGCGGGGACGACCATCACGGTCGGCGCGCCGGAGCTCCCCGCCGGGAGCGGAGCGGCGCACGCGTTTGCCCGGACGGCGAGGCGCGCGCTGTTCATCGCGGCGCACCTCACGGGCGGCGCCTGCTCCCCGGTTGCCTTCAACCTCCAGGCGTATGCACGCCGCTGATCCGCCCGGCGTATCGACATGACGCGCGTTGCCCGCGCTTCGATCGCGACGGTCTACGGCTACCTGCGGTTCGGCCTCGCGCTTGCCGCCGGCCTGCTGGTGGTGCCCTTCGTCGTCGGCGAGCTCGGGCCGCGCGTGTACGGGTTCTGGCTCGCGTCGGGCGAGGTGCTGGGTTACGCCGCGATGGCGGACTTCGGCCTGCTCGGCACCATGCCGTGGCTCGTCGCCGAAGCCGACGGCCGGCGCGACCGCGAATCGATCAGGCGGCTGATGAGCAACGGCGCCGCGGCCGCGCTGATGCTCACGGTCGTCTACGCGGCGGGCGTGCTGCTCCTGTGGCACGTGCTGCCGTCCCTGCTTCGACTCGGTCCCGCGGAGCGCGAGGTCGTGCTCGGGCCGTTCGTGCTGGTTGCCGTCGCGGCCGGGCTGACCATGCCGCTGCGCATCTTCAGCGTGACGCTCGCGGGCCTCCAGGACGTGACGTTCCAGGGCATCGTCTCCGCCTGCGCCTGGGCCGCCGACGTGGTGCTGACCATCGTCCTGCTGGAGCTCGGCTACGGGCTGTACGCTCTGGCGGCGGCCGCAGCGTTTCCCGGACTGGCTGCCGCCCTGGCGTCCGCCGTGCGGTTGCGGCTGATTGCGCCCGACCTGACGACCGGGTGGAACCCTCCGACGCGGTCCGTCATTTCGCGCCTGTTCAAGGAGAGCATCGGCGCCTGGTTCAGCCAGTGGGGCTGGCGGCTGACGTCGGCGACCGACGGCATCATCCTCGCCGCGCTTGGCAATCCCGTTGCCGTCACCGCGCTGGCGATGACGTCGCGGCTCGGGAACATGTTGATGCAGATGTCGTGGATGCCCGGCGACAGCGCACTGGTCGGCCTCGCCAGCCTGAGCGGCGAGCGGCACCCGCCGCGGCTGCGCGCCGCGGTGGTGGCGCTGCTGCGCGTGAACATCGCGCTTGCCGGCGCCGCTGTCTGCGTCGTACTCGCCGCCAACCCGGGGTTCGTGGCCTGGTGGATCCCCGGCAACGTCTTCGCGGGGGACCGGGTGAATGGGCTCCTCGCGGTTGCCCTCATGCTCAGCTCGATCGCCCACGCCGTGATCATCGTGACCAGCGTGCTCGGCCGGCGCGTGCTCGTGGGCGTCGCTACGCTGGCCACCGGCGTCGGGCAGGCGACGCTGGCATATCTGCTGGCGCGTCAGTTCGGCGTTACCGGGGTCGTCGTCGCATCGATTGCAGCGCAGACGCTCATCCTGCTGCCGATGCTCGCGCGCGCATTCGCGGCGATGGGCGGGGTGAGCTTCGGGGATGCCGTCCGCGAGGTGGCGCTGCCGCTGCTCACGCGGTCTGGTCCGCTCGCCGTCGCGGCCTTCGCGATCGGCTTCTGGCTGCCCCCGCCGCCCGGCTGGACGGTCGTCCTGCTCGGCGCCGCGGTGGGAGTGGCCTACCTGTGGCTGACGCGCAGCGTGTATCTCGATTACCCGGCGATCCAGGCCCTGCTCGATCGCCTTCCCGCCTGGGGGATGCCGCCGGCGCTGCGGCGGCGCCTGGCGCCGAGGCGCGCGGTGTGACGCCGGCATGACTGGGCACACCGGCATCGGACGGTCGTACCGGGACCCCGGCCGGGTCGAACGGCTGGGATCGCGGCTGCGAGCCGCCGTGGCCGCGACGCCCTTTCGCGGCGTGCTGCGGACCGTCTTTCGCCGGACGCTCGGCTGGGTGGCGGGCGATCGTCTCGTGGCGACACTCCCCGGGGGTGAGCGGGTGCGCGTGTTGCCGGAGCATCGGCAACTCGCGTGGAACGCGGAAGAGTACGCGGCATTCAAGAGCGCGGTCATCTCCGGCGCAACGGTCTTCGACGTCGGCGCCAACCTCGGCGCCTACACGGTGTTGTTCGCGCAGTGGGTCGGTCCACGCGGCCGCGTGTTCGCCTTCGAGCCGGCGCCCGACACCCGGTCCGGGCTCGTCCGTCAGGTCGCGCTCAACGGCGTCGACATGCGCGTCGAGGTGCGGCCGGAGGCGGTGGCGGCCTCGAGCGGCGTGCGCTCCCTTCACGCGAGCGGGCTGCGGGGCGACAACCGGCTGGCGTCGGCGGACGCCGCGCCCGACGGCGACTGCCTGCCCGTTCCGACGACGAGCATCGACGAGTTCTGTGAGGGCGGCGGGATCGACCCCGACGTGCTCAAGATCGATGTCGAGGGGGCCGAGCTCGACGTCCTGCGCGGAGCGCGGCGCACCATCGCCAGGCGTGGATCGTCATTGATGCTTTTCGTCGAGCTGCATCCGCGCATATGGGGGCAGTCAGGTGTCTCCCGGGGGGACCTCGAAGACGAGCTGGCCGCGCAGGGTCTGACGATCGAGCGGATTGATGACGGCGGAGATCCATGGGCGATCGAGGGCGTCTGCGTTCGTGTCCGGCGGCGGCCATGCGCATCCTGATCGCGAACGAGGCGGCGGTCGGAAACGGCGGCGTGGAGAGCTACCTCTCGGCGCTCATGCCGGCGCTGAGCGCGCGCGGGTACGCCGTCGCGCTGCTCCACGCAAACACGCGGCGCGAGGCGGGGAGCACCCGCCTCGAGGGTGCGGAGCTGAATGCCAGCGTCGCCGACGACTCGCTGGAGGGCGCCTTCGATCGGGTGCGCGCATGGCGGCCTGACGTCTGCTTCTCGCACAACCTGCGTCAGCTCGACGTCGAGGAGCGTCTGCTCGCGGAATGGCCCGTCGTCAAGATGATGCACGGCTACTTCGGGACCTGCGTCAGCGGGCAGAAGACGCATGCGTACCCCGCGCCGGTGCCTTGCACGCGCGAGTTTGGCGCCGCCTGCCTCGCCTTGTACCTCCCGCGCCACTGCGGGCGCTACCGCCCCCTGGTGATGGTGCGCCAATTCCGCGGGGAGCTGCGCCAGCACTCGCTGCTACCGCGCTATGCGGCAGTCCTGACCGCCAGCCGTCACATGGCCGCCGAGTTCGTGCGTCATGGCGTCGCGCCCGGACGGGTGATCGCCGCGCCGCTCTTTCCAACGGAGCGGCCCGCCGGTGCCCTGCGCGAGGTTCCGCTGACGCCGACCGTGCTCTTTGCCGGGAGAATGACGCCACTCAAGGGCGGCGACGTGCTCGTCCGCGCCGTTGCCCTGGCCTCCCGGGCGCTGGGTGGGACCGTGCAGCTGATGATGGCGGGCGACGGCCCGGAGCGGCACGCGCTCGACGCGCTCGCGCAACGGCTGGGCGTCGCCGCGACTTTTGCCGGCTGGGTCGGCGGCCGCGCGCGAACGTCGCTGTTCCGCGCGGCCAGCGTGGTGGCGGTGCCCAGCCTGTGGCCGGAGCCGTTCGGTCTCGTGGGCCTCGACGTGGGCGTGCACGGCGTACCGGCGGTTGCCTTCGATGTCGGTGGAATCGGCGAGTGGCTGCGCGACGGCGTCAACGGCGTGCTCGTGCGCAAGCCGGGGAGCGCCGAAGCTCTCGGCGGGGCACTCGCCGACGTGCTCGCGGATCGCGAACGCCTGGCGCGCTACGGCGAAGGCGCTGCTGTCGTGGCGGCTGACATGTCCATCGACGTCCACGTCGCGGCGGTCGAGCGCGTGCTCCTCGACGTGGCGGCGGCGAACCGGGCGGCCATGTGAGCCGGACGTTCCACCTGCTCACCGGCGAGTACCCGCCTCAAGTGGGCGGCGTCGGCGACTACACCGCGAAACTGGCGGCCGCGCTCGCGCGGCGCGGCTGTGCGATCCACGTCTGGTCGCCGGCGGTCTGCGACGGTTCAGACGGCGGCGTGATCGTCCACGCGCTGCCCGATCGGTTCGGCGCAGCCTCGCGGCGGGCCATCGCGGGCGGCATCGCCTCGCAACCGGGCCGCGTCGTCGTCCAGTACGTCCCCAACGCGTTCGGCAGCCGCGGCGCGAACCTGCCGTTCTGCCGATGGGTGGCGCGGCTGCGCGGCCGCGGAGCCGACGTGCGGGTGATGTTCCACGAACCGTACTTCTACTTCACGGCGGCCCGTCCGTTCGCCAATCTCCTGGCGCTAGCCCAGCGCGCGATGGCGGCGCTGCTCCTCCGCGGCGGCGGCGTCGCCTACCTGTCGACCGACCGCTGGATCGAGTACCTGTGCCCGTATGCGCCGGCCGGCACCTCGTGGACGGTTCTGCCGATCCCCGCGACGGCGGAAGGAGATGCCGCGCCCGAGGCGATCGAGCGCTGGTGCCGCACCGCCGGGGGCGGGCCGCTCGTCGGGCACTTCGGCAGTTACGGTGATCACGTCGCCCGCGACCTGGAGCCGGTCGTCGTGGCGCTGCTCTCGTCCGCGGCGCCGGTGACGCTGCTGCTGATCGGCCGGAACAGCGAGCGCTTCGCCGATCGGCTGGTGAGCGTGCGACCGGAGTTCGCTGGGCGGGTGCACGCCGCCGGGGCGCTGGCCGAACGCGACGTGGTCGCGGCGCTGAAAGCGTGCGCCGTGCTCGTCCAGCCGTTTCCCGATGGTGTCACGACCCGGCGAACCTCCGTCATGGCGGGCCTCGCGGCGGGCGTCGCCACGGTGACGACCGACGGTCGGCTCACCGAACGTGTCTGGCGCGAGACCGGCGCCGCGGCGCTCGTCCCCGCCGGCGCCGTGGGCGCGATGCGTGACACGGTCCTCGGCCTGTTGACGGAAGGCGAGAGGCGCCACGCGCAAGCCGCAGCTGGCAGGTGCGTGTACGCCGAGCGGTTCGCGATCGAACGGACCGTCGATCTGCTCACCGGCGCATGAGCGAACTTCGCATCCTGCTCGTGGGCGACTACCCGGACGATCCACGCCTCGGGTCGGCGAAAGTCGCGCACAAGCTGCGGGATGAGCTCCGGGCCGCCGGGCACGAATGCGACGCACTGTTCGCGCCCGACCTGGGCGCGTGGCCCTCCGGCCGGCAGCTCAGGCAGCTCGTGTCCCCGGTCGCCGCACGTGCCGCAATCGCGCGAGCCTTCGCCCGCGGCGCCTACGACGTGGTGGATGCCTGCAGCGCCGAGGGCCTCTGGTTCGGCGTGCTGAAGCGCGCGGGACGTCATCGCGTCGCCGCGCTCGTCTGCCGTTCGCACGGGCTGGAGCACCTCAACTATCGGCGCATGCTCGACGACAGCCGCGCCGGCATCACGGCGAAGCCGTGGACCCGCCGCGTCTGGTACCCGGCGTCTCGACTCAGCCAGGTCGCGCTCGCCGCGCGCGCCGCCGATCGGCTGCTGCTGCTCAACGAGATCGATCGCGAGTTCGCCCTCCGTCGCGGCTGGCAGCCAGCCGACCGCATTGACCTGATCCCGCACGGCGTCTCGGAGCGATATCTGCAGCTCCCGCCCGTGTCAGCGCCGCGCGGGGCGGGCGCGCTGTTCTGCGGCTCGTGGGATCACGTAAAGGGCATCCGATATCTGGTGGACGCCTTCTCGCAGCTTGCCGCCGCGGGACACGCCGTGCCGCTGACCATCCTCGGTCCGGGGGTGCCGGCCGGGTCGGTCATCGGCGACTTCCCCGAAGTCGCGCGCGCGCATCTCACGGTCCTCGATCGCGTGCCGGAGGACGCCGTCGTCCAGCTGTATCGCCGGCACGACGTCCTCGTCGCCCCTTCGACGTACGAGGGCTTCGGCCTCGTCGTCGTCGAGGCCATGTCGCAGGGCTTGCCGGTGATTGCGACGCCCGTCGGCTGCGCAGCGTCGGTCGTGCACGACGGCGTCAACGGCCGTCTCGTGCCGGCGCGCGACGCCGGCGCGTTCGCCGCCGCCGTGCGTCAGATGATGGACGCTCCGCAGGCGCGCGTGTGCATGGGTGCCGCGGCGGCGAGCACCGTCGCCGGCATGTCCTGGCGTGCAACCGCCGCTCGTACGGTCGAGTGCTACCGCCGCGCGCTTGCGCAGGTGCGAGGACGTGCCGCGTGAGCACTGCGCTCACGATCGGCATCACGACGCGCGACCGGCCCGAGTCGCTGCGCCGCTGCCTCGCCTCCGTGTCGTCGATTCCGGGTGATGCCCACGACGTGGTGGTGTTCGACGATGCGTCCACCGTCCCGGCCGCCGATGTGGTTGCGCGTTGCGCCGGCACCACGCTCGTACGCGTGGTGCGCGACGACCGGGGTGTCGGCCCGATCGAAGGGCGCAACCGGCTCATTGCGGAGGCACGCCACGAGTTCGTCCTTCTCCTGGACGACGACGCAGCCGTGTTCGACGGCGGCGCAATCGCGCGCGGCGTCGGCCTGCTCGAACATGACGGTCGGGTAGCCGCCGTCGCGTTCGCGCAGGCGGAAGCCGACGGACGGCCGTGGCCCGAGCATATGCAGCCGGGCCGGGGCCGCGAACCCGCCTGCGTGGCCGCCTACATCGGCTTCGCGCATCTGATCCGGCGGAGCGCGTTCACCGCCGTGGGCGGCTACCGGGCCGATCTCGTGTTCTACGGAGAGGAGAAGGACCTCTGCCTACGGCTGCTCGATGCCGGGTATCTCGTCGTGTACCTGCCGGACGCGCTCGTTGCGCACGTACCGGACCCCTCAGGGCGCGACCACGGGCGCTACGTGCGGCAGGTCATCCGCAACGATTGCCTGTCGTCCCTCTACAACGAACCCTGGCTGCTGGTGGCCGCGGGCCTGCCGGTCCGTCTCTGGCGCCTTCGGCGAATGGCGCGGGCGGTGCCCTCCCGTGGTGCCAGCAGCGTGGTCTGGCTCCTCGGAGAGCTGTGGCGCGGGTGGCCGAGCGTGACGGCGAACCGTC
Organism: Vicinamibacterales bacterium; assembly: GCA_048594975.1. GTDB lineage: Bacteria > Acidobacteriota > Vicinamibacteria > Vicinamibacterales > 2-12-FULL-66-21 > JBMDXB01. The sequence continues at coordinate 99,411 of JBMDXQ010000145.1, forward strand.
GCGCGGTTTCGTGGCGGACGATTCGCACGTGGCGTCGCCTGAGTCGCAGCGTCGTCCCGTACCGCCCCGCGGCGCATTCGGGCACGCGATGAAACGGCTCCTGACCATCGCGCATTCCTACGTCGTCGGCCTCAACCGCCGGCTGGCGCACGAGATGGCCATCCAGGGGCAGGGCGACTGGGACGTGACCGCCGTCGCCCCGCAGCGCTACGCCGGCGACCTGCGCAGCATCGCCGTCGAGTCGGTGCCCGACGAGCGCTGCCGCCTGGAGTCGGTCCCCGTTCACCTCGACTCGATTCCGCACCTGATGTTCTACGGCCGGGGCCTCGGTGCCACGCTGCGCGGGCGATGGGACGTCGTGCACTGCTGGGAGGAGCCGTACGTCGCCTCCGGGTTCCAGGTCGCGAGCCAGGCGCCGCCGGGCGCGCGTTTCGTGTTCGCCACGTTCCAGAACATCGCCAAACGCTACCCGCCGCCGTTCGCCTGGTTCGAACGGCGAGTCCTGGCGCGTGCCGATGGATGGATTGCGTTCGGCCGCACGGTGCACGACACCCAGCAGCCCCGCCCCGGCTTTGCCGCGCTGCCCTCGCGGATCATCCCGCCGGGAGTGGACACCGAGCGCTTCGCGCCGGATGGTGCCGCGCGGGCTCAGGTGCGCGCGCGGTTCGGCTGGGACGAGGAAGTTCCCGTTCTCGGGTTTGCCGGCCGCTTCGTCGAGGCGAAGGGCGTCGCGCTGCTCGCCGCGGTCCTTCCGAAGCTGCGCACCTCCTGGCGCGCCCTCTTCGTCGGTGACGGTCCCGCGCGCCCGCAGCTCGAGGCACTGGCAGCGGACCGGCCGCGCGCCGTGGCCGTCGTCACCGGAGTGACGCACGACCAGGTACCGGCGTACCTCAACGCCATGGACCTGCTCTGTGCCCCGAGCCAGACGACGGCGCGGTGGCGCGAGCAGTTCGGGCGCATGTCGATCGAGGCGATGGCCTGCGGCGTGCCGGTGGTCGGCAGCGACAGCGGTGAGATCCCGCACGTCGTCGGTGAGGCAGGCGCCATCGTCGCCGAACGCGACGTCGACGGATGGGTGGCGGCGATTGACGGCCTGCTTTGCGACGGCCATCGGCGGAAGGCGCTCGGCGCGGCCGGCGTGGCGCGCGCGCGCCAGTACTTCGGCTGGCCGGCCATCGCCCGCGCGCACCTCGACTTCTTCGAGGATCTGCTGTGAGCCTGCGCGTGGCCGTCGTCGCCGACTTCGTCGAGGAGGGGTGGCCGAGCATGGACCTCGTGGCGGAAATGCTCGTCGATCGCCTGGAGCACGAACACGCCGAAGAGGTGACGGTGGCGCTGGTCCGGCCCCCCCTGCGGCGCCGCCTCGGCGTCCTGCCGGGCACGCGTCGGCTGCGGCCGGCGCTCACTGCCGATCGCATCGTGAACCGCCTCTGGGATTTCCCGCGAAGCCTCGCCGGGCTTGCGGCTCGACACCATGTCTTCCACGTTGTCGACCACAGTTACGCGCACCTGGTCCACCGGCTGCCGGCGGAGCGGACGCTCGTCACCTGCCACGACCTCGACGCGTTCCGCTGCCTGCTCGGCGGCGAACGCGAACGGCGCTCCGCACCGTTCCGGGCGATGACGCGCTACATCCTCGAGGGCCTGAAGCGGGCGGCGCACATCGCCTGCGACACCGTCGCGACCCGCGACGCGCTCGTGGCCCAGGCCGGCATTGCCGTGGCGCGAACCAGCGTCGTCCACAACGGGCCCCATCCCGCCTGCAGTCCGGCGCCCGAACCGTTCGCCGACGGCGAAGCCGGGCGGCTGCTCGGTCCCGACGCGGCGCGAGCGACCTGGATCCTGCACGTCGGCAGCTCGATCCCGCGCAAGCGCATCGACGTGCTGCTGCGCGTGGTCGCGGCGGTGCGCCGGACGCATCCCGAGGTGCGGCTGATCAGGGTGGGCGGGCCGCTCACTGCCGCGCAGCGCGCGCTCGCTGACGAGCTGCGCGTCGCGGGTGCGGTCGTCTCGCTGCCGTTCCTCGATCGCGCGACGCTCGCCGCGGTCTACCGTCGAAGCGCCCTGCTGCTGCTGCCGTCCGACCGCGAGGGGTTCGGGTTGCCGGTGCTTGAGGCGATGGCCTGTGGCACGCCGGTCGTGGCGAGCAGCATCGAGGCGTTGCGCGAGGTCGGCGGATCGGCGGCCACGTACTGCCCGGCCGGCGACGCCGACGTGTGGGCGGCAGCTGTCGGCGCGTTGCTCGAGGAGCGCCGGACGCGGCCGCAGCTGTGGGAGGCGAAGCGGCAGGGCGTGATCGCCCGCGCCACCGTGTTCAGCTGGTCGCGCTACACCCGCGACATCGTGACGCTTTATCGCCGGCTCGTCCCCGGCGGAGTGCCGGAGCCGGCGTGATCTCCGTCGTGCACGTCGCCAAGTTCTATCCGCCGGTTCCCGGGGGTATGGAACGCGTCGTCGAATCGCTTTGCGCCGCCACGCGCGGGCGCGCCCGGAGCAGCGTCATCGCGCTCAACACCACGCCGCGGACGGTGCACGAGGTTGTCGACGGGGTGGACGTGACGCGTGTCGGGGTCGCGGCGACGCGCGGCTCGGTTCCGATTGCCCCCGGTCTTGCCGGCGTGTTGCGGCGCGCCCGCGCCGACGTGATGGTGCTGCACGAGCCGAACCCGTGGGCGCTCACCTCGCTGCTGCTCTCGCGGGTGAAGATGCCGCTCGCCGTGTGGTTCCACAGCGAGGTGGTCCGTCCTCGGCTGCAATACCGGCTGTTCTACGCCCCGGTGGCGCGGCCGGTCTACCGCCGGGCGCGCCGGATCGTGGTGTCCTCGCCGCCCCTGGCGGAGCACGCGGCGGCGCTGGCGCCGTATCGGGAACGCGTCGCCGTCGTGCCGTTCGGGATCGACTCGGCCCGCTGGCGCGCCTCGCCGGCGACCGCCACGCGAAGCGCCGCGATCCGGGAAGCGGCGCGCGGCCGGCCGCTGGTGCTGTTTGCCGGTCGCATGGTGCCGGACAAGGGGCTCGACGTCCTGCTTCGCGCGCTCGAGGGCACCGAGGCGGCGGCCGTGCTCGCCGGCGACGGCCCGTCTCGGGCGGAGGCGGAAGCGCTTGCCCGGCGGCTCGGCCTCGACAGCCGCGTCACCTTCACCGGCGAGGTGCCGCATGCGGAGCTGGTCGCGCTCTATCACGCGTGCGATCTGTTCGTGTTGCCCTCGGTCACTCCCGCCGAAGCGTTCGGTTACGTGCAGCTCGAGGCAATGGCGTGCGGACGGCCGGTGGTGAGCACGCGCGTGCGATCCGGCGTGCCCTGGGTCAATCGCGACGGTGTGACCGGTCTGACCGTCCCCCCGTCCGATCCCTCCGCACTCCGCCGCGCGATCGAGACGCTCGGCGGCGATCCGGATCTGCGCGAGCGGATGGGGGAGGCCGGCCGGGCGCGGGTAGCCTGGGAGTTCACGCTGGAGCGCATGGCGGCGCGGACCGCGGCGCTGCTCGAGGACGTGGCGGCCGGCTGATGGCCAAGCGCGCGCTGGACGTGGTGCTGTCGCTCTTCGGCCTGGTGGCGTCGTCGCCGCTCTGGCCGATCATCGGCGCCGCGATCAAGCTCGAAGACGGCGGCCCGATCTTCTACCGCCAGCCACGGGTCGGGCAGTTCGGCCGCGTGTTCGACGCGCTGAAGTTTCGATCGATGCGGCCGGATGCCGAGGCGGCGAGCGGCGCGATTCAGGCGGGCGAGAACGATCCGCGCGTGACGCGCGTCGGCCGTGTGATGCGCGCGACCGCCATGGACGAACTCCCGCAGCTGTGGAACATCCTGCGCGGCGACATGAGCTTCGTCGGCCCGCGGGCGCTCCGGCCGGGCGAGATCGAATCGGCGGCCGACGGCCGGATCGTGCGCCTCGATGAGATTCCGGGGTACCACCGGCGCATCACCGTCAGGCCCGGGTTGACGGGCGTGGCACAGGTCTACGCCGCGCGGGACATTCCGCGGCGCCACAAGTTCAGGTACGATCGACTCTATATCGAGACGCGCTCGTGGACGCTCGACGTGCGGTTGATTCTCCTGTCGTTCTGGATTAGTTTCCGCGGCACATGGGAAGCCCGGGGCCGAAAATACTGAGGCTGCCGTGCGCGACGTAGCCGTCGTCGGTGCCGGTCCGGCCGGCCTGATCGCGGCACGGCGCCTCGCGGCCGCCGGGCACGACGTGGTGGTGCTGGAAGAGCACGAGCACATCGGGGTCCCCGTCCACTGCACCGGCCTCATCGGACTTGACGCCTTCGCCGAGCTGCCGATCCCCCGCGAGGCGATCCTCGGTACAGCCCGCGCCGCCCGCTTCGTTGCCGCCGACGGCACGTCGGTCGTCGTCGATTCGGAGCGCGTCTGCGCCGCGGTCATCGATCGCGCCGCGTTCGACCAGGCGCTGGCCCGCGAGACGCGCGAGGCCGGCGCCGAGCTGCGCGCGGGCGCGCGCGTGCGCCGCATCGACGTCCGGTCCGACCGCGTGGTCATTTCCGGGGACACGGAGGACTCGACGGTCCACGCGCGCCTGTGCGTCCTCGCGTGCGGCGCCAGCTACCGCTTCAACCGCGCGCTCGGGCTGGGCGTGCCGCGCGCGTTCGTGCAGAGCGCGCAGCTCGAGGCGGCGCTCGAGGGACCCGACAGCATCGAGGTGTTCCTCGGCCGCTCGGTCGCCCCGGGCGGCTTCGCCTGGCTGGTGCCGTTCCGCCGCGGCCTGCGCTCGTTCACGCGCGTCGGCCTGATGTGCCAGTCCAGCGCCGCCGGACGCTTCGCCGAGTTCACCGCGGCCATCCGCTCCCGTTTCGACGTGGCCGACCCCTGGCCGGCGCCGCGCGTCAAGCTGCTGCCGCTCGGCCCGGTCAACCGGACGTATGCGCATCGGATCCTCGCCGTCGGCGACGCCGCCGGGCTGGTCAAGCCCACGACCGGCGGCGGCATCTACTACGGCCTGATCAGCGGCGATCTCGCGTCGGCCATCGCCGACGAGGCGCTGCGCGAGGGTGATCTGTCGCGTGCGCGTCTGCGCGCCTACGAGAAGCGGTGGCGCCAGCGGCTCGGCGCGGAAATCCGCGTCGGGCTCGCGTTCCGCCGCCTGGCGTCGCGGCTCACGGACCGGTCGATCGACGCGCTCGTCGAACTTGCGCGCGTGGACGGCCTGCTGCCGCTGCTCAAGCAGACCGCCGACTTCAACTGGCATCGGCGCTCGGCGCTCGCCCTCCTCCGTCACGCCGAAGTCCGCCGCATCCTCCTCGGTTCCCTCTGGAGCTGACCGCGCGCCGGCCGCCGCCGGGCGGTTCTGCATCTCATCACCAGTCGTGACACACTGCGCCCCGTGACTGATCCGGTTCGCGACGGGCACTACGCGCGCAAACAGATCTACTGTCCGACCGCAGTGGTGGCATGGAGCCATCGCCGCCGGTTCGCCCTGGCCACAGAGCTCGCCGGAGAGAGCTCCGGGAGGCTCCTCGATTTCGGGTGCGGCGACGGCACGTTCGCGGCGCTGGTGCACGATCGGTTTGCCGCAGTGGTCGCCGCCGATCCGGACGCCGCGCAGATGGCCGACTGCCGGCAGCGATTTGCCGGCCTCGGCAACGTCCAGTTCCTGCTCACCTCGATGCTCGACGCTCCCTCGCATTCCGGGGCATACGACGTGGTGACCTGCATGGAGGTGCTCGAGCACACGACCGACGCAGAGCGCCGCCGGGTCGTCGATGCGCTGGCGCGGTACGTACGCGCCAAGGGCCGCATCGTGATCAGCGTCCCGATCGAGATCGGCCCCGCGCTGCTGGCCAAACAGTTCGTCCGGGCGGTCGCGGCACGCCGGGGTCACGGCGACTACCAGCACCGCGAGACCTACACGCCGCGCGAGATGGCCGTGGCGGTCCTGGGGCGGCGCGCCCTCGCTCGCGCGACCTACACCGCCGATCGCCCTGGTGGTCCTGTGGTCTACTGCGGGCACAAGGGCTTCGACTGGCGGGTCCTCGAGGCGGAGATTCGCGACCGGCTGGCGGTCGAGCGCCGGGTGTTCTCGCCGGTGCCGTTTGCCGGCCCGCTGCTGAACAGCCAGGTCTGGTTCGTGTGCCGACGGAAATGAGCGGGAGCGCGGGACACGATCGCGTGAGCGAACACGAGATCGCCGCAGTCGTTCGCGGCGGCGCCCTCGTGCCCTCGAACCCGGCGTCGTTCGTGGCCATGGCGCTCAGGCACCGGATGGCGCCGCTCCTGGTGCATGCCGGGGTGGCGTCGCGGCTGCCGCGGGACGAGGGCGCGCGTCTGGTCGAGCATGCCCGCCACGAGCTGGTCGTCGCCGAGCTGCGCGATCGCGAGCTGGCGCGCGTGCTCGCCCTCCTCGACGCAGCCGGCCTGCGGCCGCTCGTCGTGAAAGGCGCGCACCTGGCGCACACGTGTTACCCGGAGAGCTACCTCAGGCCGCGCGACGACACGGACCTGTTGCTGCCGCGCGCGGATGCCGCGCGGCTGACAGCGGTCTTGGCGCGCGCGGGCTACCGACGGCTGCCGGACATCACCGCCGATGTCGTGCACGGTCAGGTACTGTTCGAGCGTGCCGAGAACGTGTCCGTTGTGCTCGACGTGCACTGGCAAATCGCGTCACCCCGGATCGCCGCCGGGCTGCTGTCCTACGACGAACTGATGATCCACGCCGTCGACCTGCCGCGCCTCGGCGAAGGTGCGCGAGCGCCGGCCCCCGTGCACGCGCTGGCGCTCGCGTGCATCCACCAGGCGGCGCACCACTCCGGCCACGAGCTGCTGCTCTGGATGTACGACATCCACCTGATCGGCTCCCGCTTCACCCCGGCCGACAGCGGCGAGTTCTGCAGCCTGGCGTTCGATCGGAAGATGGCTCGACTGTGTGCGCACGCCATCGCGGCGGCAGCCGAGTTCTTCCCCTTCGATTGTTGCGCGGCGCTGCTCGAGCGGCTCGCCGCCGCCGGCAGCCACGAGCCCACGGCGTTTCTCGTCGAGCCGCGCACGCCGCTGGCGCAGCTGGCCTCTGACCTCTCGGTCACGCGCACTCCCGCAGCGCGCTTCCGGCTGCTGCTGGCGCACCTGTTTCCGCCGCCGGCGTATATGCGCCACGCGTACGGCGTGTCGACGACCGCGCTGCTGCCGTTGTTCTACGGCCATCGCATCGCCCGCGGCGCCGGCCGGTGGTTGCGCGGAGGACTGCGACACACCAACAGGACTGATCAGGAAGTCGTCCCGTCAACCCCCGATCGTCAACGGCCGACTCCCAAGGGACCCTCGGGCTGATGTCTTGATCCCGTCCAATGTCCCGGTGTCGGGCAGTCGGGCGCTGGAAGGCAGGAGTCTTCGCCGGCGTTGTTCAGCAGCACGTCAGTCGCGGGGCAGCGGCCGGGCGGCCCGGGGATTTTCGGGAAGCGTCTCGCCGGCGCGCTTCGGAAGGAACCAGTCCACCAGCCGGATCAGCCGGCCGCGTCGCGTCGGCAGCAACTCCTGCAGCCGCTCGAAGACCATGATCGCGTCCGCCAGCGTGTGCACGACCCCGATGCCGCGCGAGAGCGCGTGCTCCGTGGCGGCGGTGTCCGGGTCGCGCTGCATCAGCAGCCCCTTGGCTGCCGACGTCGTGACGACATCGACGCAGTTGATCGACAGATCGTCGACAACGATGTCGAGCCGCAGGCCGTTGGCGATCTCACCGCGCGAGCCCGGCACCGTCAGCACTGCCGGGAGGAAGAACCCGTGCCGCTCGATCCACCATTGCGTCTGGAACTGGACCGTGTCGCCGGCGCTCGCCGGCCGGTTCGTCAGGAAGAAGACCTCCCACCCGCCCGCCCGCGCCGCGCTGTATAGCCGCGCAATCTGATCGGGCTCGTACGCCTCCAGGTCCACCCACCAGTTCCTCCGCTGCGCCACCCACTCCCAGACTCGCTTCACGTCCCTCTGCGGGCTCGCGCGCGCACCGGCCGGCTGATCGGCATCCCCGATCTCGCGGCCGAGGCACTGCCGCGCGGCGTCGTGAAACGCGGTGCGGAAGTCGGCCAGCACGCCGTCCACGTCGACGCCGATCCTGAGCGCCATCAGGGCGTCGGCGCAGCCGCCTCACGCGACGAGGCGTGGACCAGGATCGCGGCGGCGACCGCGGCGGTGGCGGCATTGGCTGGCGTCGTCAGGCCGGTCTCGAGCAGGCTCTGGACGGCGACGCCGAACAGGCCGCTCGCCGCGCCCGCTCGGATCCAGAAAATCGGGGTGTCGTCCGAAGCGAGCCGCCGGGACGCGCCGCGAAGCAGCGCCGCCAGCGCGCCGGCCAGCGGGATTGCCACCAGCAGTCCACCTTCGGAGAGCACCTGCAGGTAGTGGTTGTGCGCCTGGTTGAAGATCACGCCCGCCAGGTCACGCTGGTACACGGCCATCGACGTTTGATACGTGCCGAGGCCGGTGCCCGTCAACCAGAAATCCCGGACGACCGCCATCGTATCCCGCCAGATCGCGGCCCGGCCGGCGACGCTGGCGCCGGCGCTGGCCAGGCGTCCCGTCACGAGCGATGCGTCCATGCCCCACAGGACGATCGCGACCGATGCCATCGTGCCGCCGGCAATCAGGATCGCCGGGCGCGCCAGCCGGCGCGGCGCGGCGACGAGCCGCCCGCGCGCCAGCAGCGCCGCCACCGCGGCCGCGGCCACCATCCCGATGACGGCGGACCTCGACAACGAGACGACCGTCGCGGCCATCAGCAGAACGGCCGCGCCAAGCAGCAGCCCGCCGCGCAGATCGAGGGCATCCAACAGGCGGCGCTGCCAGGGCGTTCCCGCTCGCGGGCCATGGTGCGCCGTGGCGTGCGCCATCACGTAGCCGGCACACAGCGGTGCGACGAGGATGGCCCACGTGCCGAAGTGGTTGCGGTTGACGAAGGGGCCGAACGGAGCAGGCCCCTGATCGAGTGGCCGCCACGTCCAGTACATCAGGCCGCGCGCCGTGGCGTCCTGCGCGACGGCGACGATCGACAGCGTCAGGCCGCTGCAGGCCAGCACGCGCACCACGAGGCGCAAGCCGCCGGCAGCGAAGATGTGCCGCGCGCAGACAAACAGCACCAGCGCGCCGCCGAACAGCAGCACGGCCGCGGCCGTCGCGTCGGCATCGATGGTCAGGGGCAGCGACCCGCGCGCGGGCGTCAGGCTCAGCGCCGTCCCCACGCGTTCGGCGGCGGGGGAAACCGCGGTGCGCAGTAGCGGCGGGAAGGGCACCAGCTGCAGCGCGGCGGTACCGGCGGCGAGTGCCAGCCAGCGATCGAGTGCCGGCGCCGGACCGCGCCCCAGGACCGCCGGCCGGTACAGCACGACGAGCGCGACACAGGCGAACGCCGGGATGGCGAGGTGGCGTGGGTAGGTTCCGCCGAAGGCGAACGCCGTCCAGGCCAGTAGCGCGGCGACGACGGCCGCCCCCGCCGCTGACCCGGGGCGGCTACGCGGAAACCTGGTTCTGACCGTAGTAGCTCTTGTACTGATACCCGTAGTATCGGGCGTAGTAGTACTTGTTCCGATCCAGGTCGACCCGGTTGAGGACGGCGCCGATCCCGCGCAGGCGCCCGGCCCGCAACGTCTCGAGGGCCCGCTCCGCGTGCACCCGTCGGGTCATCTCCGATCCGATCACGAACACCATGCCGCCGAGCCTCGGCGCGAGGACGGCCGCGTCGGTGACCGCCAGCACCGGCGGGGTGTCGATGACCACCCACTCGAACGGGCCGGTGGCGAGGTTGGCGAGCAGCTGGTTCATCCGATCGGACCCGAGCAGCTCCGACGGGTTCGGCGGCGTCGGCCCGGCCGTAATGACGAACAGGTTCGGCTCGCGGGTGCGCTGCACGACGTCGCGCACGCGCGACTGGCCGACGAGCAGGTGCGAGAGCCCGCGCACGTTGGGCAGGCCGACCGTCCGGTGAAGCGCCGGCCGCCGCATGTCGGCGTCGATGAGCAGCACGCGCGAGCCGGCCAGCGCCAGGGCGAGCGAGATGTTGCAGGCGGTCGTCGTTTTGCCTTCGAGCGGCTGGCTGCTCGTCACGCCGATGATACGCGCCTGTTCGCTCGAGCTGGTGAACACGAGCGACGTCCGCAGCGACCGGAACGCCTCGCCGAAGTCGTGCGGGACCGTCTCGGTGAGCAGCGGCACGCGGCCGCCGCGTACCGAGGGGAGCAGTCCGAGCAGCGGCAGCCCCAGCCGCCGGGTGACGTCGTCCGGCGTCTTCACCGTGTCGTCCAGGTACTCGAGGCCGAACACGAGCCCCAGTGCCATTGTGAGTCCTGCCAGAATCGCGGTGATCAGGTCGCGCCGCGTGTCCGGCGTGATCGGCACTGCCGGCGGTTGCGCCCGATCCATCAGCTTCACGTTGTTGGCCTTGCTGTTGGCCGCGATCTGCACCTTCTGGTATTCGGTGATCAGCGACTTGTGCAGCTCGCGGCTCGCGTCGGCCTGGCGCTTGAGCCCGTTGTACTCCGCCGCTTTCTTGTCGAGCGCCGCGACGCTGGCGGTCTGCGCCTGGAAGGTGTGCGCGAGCTGTCCCTCCTGGTGCCGCGCGCTCTCGTAGGCGCTTCGGTAGCGCTCCTTCGCGCGGAACCGCGCCGCGACGAGCTCCTGCTGCGCGTTCTCGAGGCTCACCTTCAGCTTGCGCATGGTTTCGTGGTTCTCGCCGTAGCGCTGTCCGAGCTGTGACTGCTCGGCGAGCAGGCGGTTCAGCTCGCCGCGCGCCTTGACCACGTCTTCCGCCATGCCGATGAGCGGGATGAGGTCGGCCGAGTCGTCGCCCGGCTTCGCTCCGGCGACCTGGTTCCACTGGTTCGACGCGCTGCGCAGCGCCGCCTGCGCGCTCAGCCACTGGGTATTGAGCTCGTTCAGGCGCGTGACCACGACGTTGGTGCGATCCTCGAGCGACTGCGCGTTCCGGTCCTCCCGGTAGCGGGCGAGAGCGTCTTCCGCCTCGCGCGCGCGCTGGTCGGCGCTCGCCAGCTCCTTCTCGATCCACCGCAGCGTGTTCGTGGTCGCTTCCAGCCGGTTCTCCAGGTTCTGTGCGACGTACTCCTCGGCAATGGTGTTGGCGGCAAGCGCCGCGAACTGCGGATCGTGATGCCGGTAGACGATGTTGACGAGCAGCGACGCCTCGACCGGCACGATCGTGACGCGGCTCATGAGCGCAGTGATCACCGTCTCTTCCCGCGACGCCGGCGCCTGCGCCACAGCCGGGTCCGGCGTCCCGCCCGGACGGGAGAACAGGCCGCGTACCCACACGGTCAGGCCGCTGCGCGCCTGCCGCAGCAGCGACAGCGGGTCGCGCCCCACCGGGCCGCTGCCGCTGAACAGCGGGTGATCGACCAGCTTCAGCCGCCGGACGACGCGCCGCCCGACCTCGCGGCTGCGCATCACCTGGTACTGCGTCGTGTAGTACGCCTCGATCGCCTGGTAGTTCAGCGGGTCGGTCACGCCGATCGCGCCGATGGACGTCGACCGCTCGTCGCTGATCTCCACCTGGGCCGACGTCTGGTAGATCGGGATCGTCGAGTACGACTGCACCATCATGATCCCGAACACGAGCAGGAATGCGGTCGCGGCGATGCGGCGGTGCTTGAAAACGGCGTTGAGGCGATCCAGCAGGTGAACGGGCTGGCCGGAGGCCGGCAGCGGCACCCCGGGCGGCGTTTCCGTGGCACCCACCGCCGCTCGCATCTCCTGGGTATCGAACATGTGGTCCTGTCTGCGGGCGGAACGCCGCTACCGCTGTGCGCTCACGGGACGGACCGCCTCCGGCGCAATCGCGGTGATACCGGCCAGGGCCGCCGCGGAAACCGCGGCCGCGCCGGCGCTGCTGAAGAACTCGGCGTACCACGGCACCTTCACGCGGAGCCTGACGAACGTGGCGACCGTCTCGCCGGGCGCGATCGTGAACGGCTGGCCGAGCGCCAGGACCCCACCGCTCTCCGAGACCAGCTCGACGAGATACGATCCGCTCTCGACGCTCGCGAACGTGAACCGGCCGTCCTCGCCGCCGACCGTGGTCGCCTCGACGCGCCCGGTCTGCAGGTTCCGCAGCCGAAGCCGCGCGTTCGGGATGGGAGAATTGTCGGCGTACCACGCGGCGCCGAGAATCGACGTCCCACGCCGCGCCGCGGCGCTCGTGGCGTCCGCCTTCGCCGGCGGTGCCGCGTCGGCATGGCGCCGCGCCGGCGGGTCCGTCCGCGGAGCGGCGGCCGCGATGAGCGTGCCGAGCAGCAGGCAGACCATCGGCCAGCCGACCGACCGGGATGCGCGAGTCCTCATGGAGATACCCGTCTTATCGGTTCCCCGGGCGGGAACCCTACGACCAGCGCAATTTTGAAGCCGTGTGTGTCCCGGCATCGTACCGGCTCGACGCCATGGGACAACCGGAGTGGCCAGCGGAAGCCTCGGCAGCCCCGGGCTTCTCTGCAAGGCGGTAAACCCGTAGAGCCAAAGTACTTAATGACCATCGCCGCACGGGCGCCCGGGACGCCAGTCGAACCATGTACCGCGCGGTCGACGCACGGCGTCTTCACAGGCGTTCCGGGCGCGGCCCGGAGGCCCGCGACGCTCATCCACCCGCGGTTCAGAACCGTGATCGATATTGCAGTGCTGTTATCAGCCGGCCCAACGCTGCCACGAGGCCGGACGGCGCTGCGCGGCGGCCGCGGCAATCCGGTGCGAATCTCGCCAGCCACGCCTGTCTGCAGCGGGCTCCAGCCGAGGCGCGCCGGCCGCACCATTTTGTGGCCGGGAGTTACAATTCGCGCATGGCCGTCACGCTGGAGTCCCGTGTGTCAATTTCCGACGACGCGGTTTTCCGCGAGCTCGAGGGGGAGGCGGTGATCGTTCATCTCGACTCCGGGACGTACTACGGCCTCGATCCCGTCGGGACCCGACTGTGGCAGCTGATCGACACGCACGGGCGACTGCAGCGTGCATTCGACGCGGCGCTCGAGGAGTTCGATGTCGAACCGGAACGGCTGCAACACGATCTGCTCCAGCTCGTGTCCGAGCTCGCGCGCCACAGGCTCGTCGAGGTACGGTGATGGGGCGCGCGAACGCCGGGCCGCCGTTCGCGCTGCGTCTCGAAGCGTACGTGCTGGCCGTGCTCGTCCGCATCATCCTCCGCACCACGTCGCTCAAGCGCGCGGGTGCGCTGCTCGCGCGCGTGCCACGGCGCCGCGCGGGCGGCGCCGACACCGCCGCAACCTGTCTCGGCGCAGCTTCCGAGGCCGCGGCCCGAGTCGCCCACCCGACCTGCCTCTTCGAGTCGCTGGTTGCCTTCGCGCTGCTCGCGCGGCGCGGCTACGACGTCGTGCTCCACGTCGGCGCCAGGCGCGAAGCCGGGCTGGAGGCGCACGCCTGGGTGACGATCGCGGGTCGCCCCTGCCAGCCGGAAGCGCTCCTCGGCTACACCGAGTTCTGGCGCGTCGTGGCCGCGTCCGGACGGTGAGCGCATGAGCGGCGTTGCCGCCGTCTTGCGCGCGTCCGCCGACGCACCGGCGGAAGCGGACCTCGGGCCCATGCTCGCCGCCTCGGCGCACCGAGCGCCTCACGGGACCGCCGCATGGTCGGGTGAGGGCGTCGCGCTCGGATACCTGTCGTTCGAGACGATTCCCGGCAGCGAACCGCAACCGCTCGTCGACCCGTTGCGCGGCCTGGCGATCGTGTTCGATGGCCGCCTCGACAATCGCGAGGAGCTGGCGACGGCGCTGGACGTGGATGCCGGGACGTCGGATTCGCGCCTGGTACTCGAGGCCTTTGCCGCCTGGGGACCCGGGGCCGCGCCGCGTGCGCTCGGCGACTTCGCGTGGATCGCATGGGACGCGGTCCGCCGCCGGCTGGTGGCGGCGCGCGATCATCTTGGCAGCCGTCCCCTGCATTACTGCGCGCGACCCGACGTGGTCCTCTGCGCGACCGATGTGGCCCAGTTGCTGGCGCATGCCTCGACGCCCCGGGAGGCCGACCCGGATGTCGTCGCCGATTACCTCGCGCTCGACGTGCAGAACGCCGCCGCGACGCTGCTGCGCGGCGTCAACCGCGTGCCGCCCGGCCACGTGCTGGTCGTCGAGCGGGGCCGCGCGTCTCTCCGCCGGTACTGGCGCGCCGAGCCGCGCGAGACGCTGCGCCTGCGCGGCGATCGCGAGTATGCGCAGCGATGCCGCGAGCTGCTGGCGCGCAGCGTCGCCGCGCGGATGCGGAGCCGCCGTCCGGTGGCGGCGATGCTGAGCGGCGGCGTCGATTCGTCGTCGATCGTGGCGACGGCTGCGCGGCTGCAGGCGGGGCCGGGCGCGGGCATCGCGCCGTACTCGATGGTGTTTCCCGGCCGCTCGGAGGCGGACGAGCGCGCGTTCATCGAAGAGGTCGCGGCGCACCACGGCCTGACGGCCGTGCTCGTGGAGCCCGCGCGCGTGACCGCGCGCGCCATGCGCGAGCACGCCGCGCGAACGCTCGACTGCCCAGCCTTTGCGTCCGACTTCGGCGCCCGCAGCCTGTACGACGCGATTCGCGGCCGCGGGCACGACGTCGTGCTCACCGGCGCCGGCGGCGACTACCTGTTCGGCGGCAGCGTGTTCCAGTACGCCGACCACCTCCGCGAGTTACGCGTCGCAGCCGCCGTGCGCCAGTTCCTCGCCGACCGGCACACCCAGTCGTCCGGTTGGTCCCGCCTGGCGCTGTTCCAGGCCGGCGTCTGGCCGCTCCTGCCGGGAGGGCTCAAACGCGTCCTGCGTCCCGCGGCGCGCCGCGTTGCCGGGATACGCGACCGCCCGCCGTGGTTGCGGCTTCCGCGGGCGGCGCGACCGGCGACGCCGGAGCGGCAGCGCGGCGGGAGCTTCGCGACCGAGGAAGTGACGCGCGAGCTGGGGAGCGGACTGCACAGTCTCTTCCTCGAGGCCGGGGAGCGCGAGCTCGCCCGGGTGCCGCTCGAAGCCCGAGACCCGCTGCTCGACGTGCGCCTGGTGGAGTTCGCGCTGTCGATTCCAGAGACCCAGCGCCGCCGGGGGCCGGTGCACAAGTTGGTGCTGCGCAACGCCCTCGGGCCGGATCTCCCGCCGCGCGTCGCCACGCGGCGGACCAAGGCCGCGTTCGGCTACGTGATCATGGAGGTGCTCGCGGCGCTCGGCGGCGCCAGCTTCCTCACCTCGATGCGCATCGCCGAGGCGGGCTGGGTCGATGGCGCCGCGCTCGCGACGGCATACGAGCGCGCGCGGCGGCGGTTCTCCGCCGGCGACCTGCGGTACGGGAACGAGTTGCCCTGGCTCTGGATGGCAGTCGCGATCGAGTTGTGGTTCGACGCGGTGTTCGAGCGCGCGTCGCCGGGGTGACGCCGGTCCGGCTGCGGGCTATGATGTCAGGAGCGAGGCGCGCCGCCTCCATGTCCCGGCGGCCGCGGAGGGCTGGCGGGGGCTGCATGACCGAAGAAAACGCCCGGAACGAAAGGTCCGCGCCGCAGCAGGTCCGGCCGCCGCGGCGCCCCTACACGTCCCCGCGGCTCATCGAGTACGGCTCGGTCGCCAAGCTGACCCGCGGTCAGCGCTCGGTCAACTCGGATTTCCCGAAGGCCGGTTTCCAGCGATCGCATTGCCTCTGAGCGTTCCCGTGTGTCGCTGATCGTCGATGAGCACCGCGAGTACCTGTCCGACGCGACGCGGCTGGCCGTGTTCGCGCGCGCGCTCGCCCACCACGTCGCCCCGCAATCGATCGTCGCCGACCTGGGGACGGGCACCGGGATCCTCGCGGTCCTCGCCTGCCGCGCCGGCGCCGCCCGCGTGTACGCCATCGAGTCGACCGGCATGGTGGAAATCGCCCGCGCCGTCGCGACCGCCAATGGCTTCGCCGGCCGCATCCACGTGATCAAGGCGGACGTCGCCGAGGTGGCCCTCCCCGAGCGGGTCGATGTCATCGTCGGCGACTTCGTCGGCCGGTTCGGGTTCGAGTCGGGGATCTTCGAGTCGTATCCTGCGGCGGCGGCCGCGCTGTTGAAGCCGGGCGGAGTCGTGATCCCGTCAGAGATCACGCTGTCGATCTTTCCGGTCGAATCAACCGGTCTGGACGAGCGCGTGCGGTTCTGGCAGGCCCCGCGACAGGGCGTCGTCGTGGCGCCGGCGGAGGACTGGGCGCTCAACACCGGCTATCCTGCCGCGATCGGCGCGGTGGCGCTGCTCGGAGACGCCGTGGAGGTCGCGCGCGTGCCGACCACCTCCGTGACCGCGCACAGCCTCGGCGCTGACGTGCGCCTGGTCATCCGGCGCGCCGGCGTCCTCCACGGGCTGGGCGGTGCCTTTGCCGCGCAGCTGGCGCCGGGCGTCACGCTGACGAACGCGCCCACCGCGGTCGAGCGCATCGCGCGGCGCAACGTCTTCTTTCCCGTTCGAACGCCGGTGGAGGTGACCGAGGGAGACATGGTCCAGGTTCGGATGCGGATCCTCCCGACCGAGTCGATCGTGAGCTGGACCGTCGAGGTGCGTGCCGCCGATGGTGCCGTGCGCATGCGCAGCGCCCACTCGACGCTGCATGGCCTGTTGATCGCGCGCGAGGACCTGGCGCGCGCCCGGCCGGATTTCGTGCCCGCGCTGACGCGACGCGGGAACGCGCGACTGACGGTGCTCGCTTTGTGCGACGGACGGCGGACGCTGAGCGAGGTCGAGCGGGGCGTATACGACCTGCACCAGGAGCTGTTCGAGACGCCGGCCGAGGCGGCGGCCTTCGTCGCGGAAGTGACCTCCAGGTACGCGCGGACATGAAATACTGCGCCTTCGGCTGCACACTCGAGAGCGACGAGCCGCTTCCGGAGCTGCCGCCGGCGCCCGGTTCGCCGGCGCCGCGGTGGCGCGTGTTCTGGCACGATTCGATCCGCTGGCCGGCCGCGCTGCGATGGCGCACGCTGTGGGCCGCGGCCCGCGCGGACGGCGGCGTCGCGGTGGCACGCGCCGCGGGCACGTGCTTCCTGCGGTTCGACGGCCTCGCGACGGCGGCGATCGGCCGCGGGCGCATCGCCCTCGCCCCCGTTCACTCGGCGGATCCCGAGGCCGTCCGCCACGCCCTGCTCGATCAGATCTTGCCGCTGGCTCTCGCCGCCGCGGGGGAAACGGTCCTGCACGCAAGCGCCGTGGCGGCCGGTGGCGCCGCGCTGCTGTTCGCGGGCGGCGCGGGGTCCGGGAAATCGACGCTGGCCGCTGCGCTGTCGGCTGGTGGCGCGGAAGTGCTCGCCGACGACGGCGTGCTGCTCGAGCGCCGCGGCGAGGCGGTCTGGGCCGTCCCGTCCTATCGGGGCCTGCGGCTGTGGCCGGACGCTGCGGCCGGTACGGTTGTGCGCGGTTTCTCGATGGCGGCGCGGCCGCGTCGCGCCGCCGCGATCGAGAAGTATCGTCTCGTGCCGCGCGACGCCGTGATCTGCGCACCGGCGTTACCGGTCGCCGCGGTGTACACGCTGCATCCCGGGTCGGGCGCGCCGGCGTTCTCCAGGCTCACGCGCCGGGACACCGCGCTGGAGCTGGTCAGACACGCGTACACGCCGGAGCCCGCTGGCCGTGCCGGCGTCGTCGCCCACCTCGACCGCGCCGTATCCTGGTCCGAGGGACTGGACGTGTGGCGGCTCGACGCGCCGCGCGACCTCACGAGCCTGCCGGGGCTCGCCGCCGCCGTCCTGGCACACGCCGGCGCGCGCGGCGCTTCTGCTAGATTACAGACCCGATGACACGACAGGTCGACGTGCTGACTTCGGCGACGCTCAAACACCTCCGCGACCGTTGGTGGGATGACGACTTCACCGAGTTCATGCGGGACACCGTCGCGCCCCGCCCGGGCCAACGGATCCTCGACGTCGGCTGCGGCACCGGCACCGCGGAGGTGCGCCTGTCGCGGCTGCGCATCTCGCAGATCAACATCGTCGCCGTCGACCTGGTAGTGGAGCGCGTGGCGCAGGCGCGGACGGCGGCGCAGGCGCACAACATCCGCTCCAGCTTTGCGGCGGCGGACGCCTGCGTGCTGCCCTTCGGCGACGACACGTTTGACTCGGCATTCTGCGTCGCCGTGCTCCAGCACATCCGCGACGTCCCGCGCGCCGTCCGGGAGCTCGCCCGGGTCACGCGGCCGGGAGGCCGCGTCGTCGCCGTCGAGCCGGACAACTCGGGCCGCTACTTCTACAGCTCGTCGGACGCGGGGCGCCGCGCCTATGACGCCGCCGGCCAGTTCTTCGCCACGCTCGCGGAGATCCGCGGCGACGCGACCGACCGCGCCGTCGGGCCGAAGCTGCCCGCGCTGTTCGCGCAGAGCGGCATCCATCCCCTGCGCGTCCACCTGTTTCCGGTCTCCCGCGCGCAGCTGGGCGCGCCCTCCGATGCCGTCTGGGCGGAGCGGCGGGCCGCAGTGCGGGACGCAGCCGAGCATGCGCCCGACGACGCGATCGGCCGGCTCGGACGCGATTATCTGAAGCTCCTGGATCGCTACGCCCAGGAGGCGCACGCCGCCGGTCCGGCGTTCGTCGAGATCCAGAACACGCTGCTCTTCGCTACCGTCGGGCAGCGGCCGGAATGATGGCCCACCGCGGCCCGGGTGGCGCGGCGCGTCGCGCGCCTCGCGCCGGCGCCGCCGGCTGGGACGAGTACGCGCCGTTCTACGACTGGGAGAATGCGCAGACGGTGGCCCGCCGCGACGTCGCGTTCTGGCAGCGGCTCGCCGCGGCGCAGGACGGCACGGTCCTCGAGCTCGGGTGCGGTACGGGGCGGATCTCCGTGCCGGTCGCGCGGACGGGCGCGCGGCTGGTCGGCATCGATCGGTCGGCGCCGATGCTGCGGCGCGCCGCGCAGCGGCTGCGCCGCGTGCCGGGCGCGTGCGCACGGCTCGTGCGCGGCGACATCCGGGCGCTGCCCTTCCGGCAGCGGGTCGGCTTCTCGCTGGTGATGGCGCCGTACGGGATGCTGCAGTCGCTGACCAGCGAGCGCGACCTGCGCGCGACGCTGCATTCGATTCACCGGGTACTGCGTCGCGGCGGCCTGCTGGCGATCGACCTGGTGCCCGACCTGCCCCGCTGGCAGGAGTACTCACGGCGCACCACCCTCTCCGGGCGCCGCGGGCGCGGCCACCTGACGCTGGTCGAATCGGTACGCCAGGACCGTCGGCGCCGGCTGACGATCTTCGACCAGGAATACGTGGAGCGCCGCGGTCGCAGCCGCCGGTCGCACCGCTTCTCCCTCGCGTTCCGGACGCTGTCGGTGCGGGAGGTGGCGGCGCGCCTCGAAGCTGCCGGGTTCCAGGTCCAGGCAGTCCTCGGCGACTATCAGGGCGGCCCGTGGGATGAACGCGCCGACGTGTGGCTCATCCTCGCGGTGCGGCACTAGAGCAGCGATCGCGAATGGGCTCGTGCACCGAGGGCGGCGATGCGCTCCGGTGCAAGGCGCGACGACCGAGAATGCCGGGAGTATTCGATGGAGGGGCAATGCCGCAGCGCGGGTCCGCCGCGCGCTTGTGCGCGGTGGAGCGCCGGATGCAGCATCGGCCGAATGCCGTGGCTTTTCCAGGTACCATCTCCAGCTGCCACCCGCCGCGGCGGCGGCGGAAATGGTAGGATCAAGGGTCTTTTTTCGCGGCCATTCCCGAGGGATCGACCATGTCCGGCCATTCCAAATGGCACACGATCAAGCACAAGAAGGGTGCGGCTGACGCCAGGCGCGGCAAGATCTTCACCCGCATCATCAAGGAGTTGACCGTCGCGGCGCGCGCCGGTGGCGGCGACCCCGACGCCAACCCCCGCCTGCGCACCGTCATCGCCGACGCGAAGTCGGTGAACATGCCGGCCGACAACATCAAGCGCGCGATCCAGCGGGGCACGGGCGAGCTGCCCGGCGTCGCCTACGAGGAGATCGCCTACGAGGGCTACGGGCCCGGCGGCGCGGCGATCATCGTCGAGACGCTCACCGACAACAAGAACCGCACGGTGGGCGAGATGCGGCACGTCTTCTCGAAACACGGGGGCAACCTCGCCGCGGAAAACAGCGTCGCCTGGATGTTCGACAAGAAGGGCTACATCGTCGTCGAGAAGTCCAAGGCGAGCGAGGACACGCTGATGGCCGCCGCCATCGACGCCGGCGCCGACGACCTGCGCGACGACGGCGACAGCTGGGAGATCGTCTCGGCGCCGGAGGCCTTCCAGAAAGTGCTCGAGGCGGTGAAGGCGCTCGGCATCGAGCCGGGCGCCGCCGAGGTGGCCATGCTCCCCCAGAACTACGTGAAGCTCGAAGGCAAGGCCGCGCAGCAAATGGTCAAGCTGATGGAAGCCCTCGAGGAGCACGACGACACGAAGAAGGTCTGGTCAAACGCCGACATCGAGGAGAAGGAGATCGAGGCGTCGCTGGCGTGAAGCCGGGATCCGCGCCACCCGAGAGCACGCACCGCGTGCGAGCCACACGAGCGCGGCGGGGATCGAGGGGTCCCCGCGAGCGAGTGTGCAGGGGGGGCCGGCGGGGCCACAGCGCCCGGCCCGTTTCTCGAGGGACCGGAGATCGAGGCGTCGCTGGCGTGCAGCCGGGATCCGCGCCACCCGCGAGCACGCACCGCGTGCGAGCCACACGAGCGGAGCGGGGATCGAGGGGTCCCCGCGAGCGAGTGTGCAGGGGGGTCCGGCGGGGCGAAGCCCCCCGGAACGTATGAGGATCTTCGGGATCGATCCCGGCTCCGAGCGCACCGGCTACGGCTGCGTCGAGTCGGTGGGAAGCCGCCACCGTCTCGTAGCGTGCGGTTCGCTCTCGCCTCCCGCCCGCTGCGCGTTTCCTGACAGGCTGCATCATATTCACGCCGGCCTGGCCGCGCTGCTCGAGCGCCACCGCCCCGACTGCGTGGCCATCGAGAACATCTTCCACGCCCGCAACGTGCGGAGCGCGCTCAAGCTCGGACACGCGCGCGGCGTCGCCCTGCTGGCCGCTTCCGAGGCGCACGTCCCGGTCGTCGAGTACACGCCTGCGGAGATCAAACGTGCGGTCGTCGGCTACGGCCGCGCCGAGAAACAGCAGGTCCAGCACATGATCAAGCTGCTGCTCGGCCTGGACGCCGCGCCCTCGCCGCACGACGTCGCCGACGCGCTGGCGATTGCCATCTGCCACCTGCACAGCAGCACCGGGGCGATCGCCCGCCGCGCGCGCCAAGTGCGGCCGGCGAGCACGTTGCGATCGTGGAGGGACTACCGGCCGTGAGTGGACGGGCGCGTGACGGTCTTCCGGCTTGTCTCGCGCGATGCCCGTTGCGACGGTCCAGTGGCTTCTGCCTTCAGCGGAAGACGGTCGTCGACCGGACGCACGATCGCGTGGAGCGTGTGCCTGAGGAATGATTGCCCTGCTGGCCGGGAGGATCGTCGAGAAGGTGCCCAGCCGCGTCATCGTCGACGTCGGGGGCGTGGGCTACGAGGTGCTCGTCCCGCTGTCGACCTATTACGTGCTCGGCGACGCCGGCGCGCCGGTGACGCTGCGCGTGCACACGCACGTGCGCGAGGATGCGATCGCCCTGTACGGGTTTGCCAGCTCGCTCGAGCAGGACCTGTTCGAGCGGCTCATCGCCATCAGCGGCATCGGGCCGAAGCTGGCGCTGGCGGTCCTGTCCGGGATCGAGCCCGTGGAGCTGATCCGGGCGATCAGGAACCAGGACGTGGCGCGGCTGACCAGAATCCCGGGCATCGGTCGGAAGACGGCCGAGCGCGTCGGGCTGGAGCTGAAGGACCGCTTGCCGGCAGTGCCCGGCGCGCCGGGCGAGCCGGCCTCGGTCGCTCCGGAGGATCAGCGCCGCGGCGACCTGGTCTCGGCACTGGTCAACCTCGGGTATCAGCGTGCGGTCGCCGAGAAGGCCGTCGATCGCGCCCTCGAGGCGGTCCCCGACGGCGCGTTCGCGCACGTGCTGCGGCACGCGCTGAAGTCGATGATGAAGGCATGACCGACGATCGCCTCCTCGCGGCCGGTCCGATCGACGACGACGCCCAGTACGACGCGGGGCTGCGGCCGCGGACGCTGGACGAGTACGTGGGGCAGCCGAACGTGCGCGAGAACCTGCACGTCGCCATCACGGCGGCGAGGCAGCGCGGCGAGGCGCTCGACCACGTGCTGCTGCACGGGCCCCCTGGCCTGGGCAAGACCACGCTCGCCTACGTCATCGCCAACGAGCTCGGCGCCGCGATCCGATCGACCGCCGGGCCGGTAATCGAGAAGCCGGGCGATCTCGCCGCGATGCTGACCAACCTGCAGGAGCGCGAGGTGCTCTTCATCGACGAGGTGCACCGGATGAGCCCGGCGATCGAGGAGATCCTCTACCCGGCGATGGAGGATTACGAGCTCGACATCGTCATCGGCCAGGGACCGGGGGCGCGATCGGTGAAGGTGCCGGTCCAGCGATTCACGTTGATCGGCGCGACCACCCGCACCGGGCTGCTGACCTCGCCGCTGCGCGCCCGCTTCGGCATCCAGCACCGGCTCGACTTCTACACGGAAGACGACATCCGGCAGATCATCCGGAGGTCGGCGCGCATCCTGGGGGTACCCGTGGAGACGGACGCGGCGGCCGAGATCGCGCGGCGCTCGCGCGGGACGCCGCGCGTGGCGAACCGGCTGCTGCGGCGCGTGCGCGACTACGCGCAGGTGCGTGCCGACGGCCGCATCACCGCGGAGGTGGCCGGCCGCGCCCTCAAGCTGCTGGAGGTCGACGAGCACGGCTTCGACGAGTCGGACCGAAGGCTGCTGCGGACCATCATCGACAAGTTCGGCGGCGGGCCGGTCGGGGTCGCCAGCCTGGCCGCGGCGCTCAGCGAGGAGCGCGACGCGATCGAGGAGATCTACGAGCCGTTCCTGATTCAGGTCGGGTTTCTCGATCGCACGCCGCGCGGCCGCGTCGCGACGGCGCGCGCCTACGAGTACTTCGGCCTTCCGGCCCCTGGAAAGGATCGTCTGTGGTGAAGAGCGTGAGGCGCGTCAAGATCGCCGGGCTGGCCACCTACGTGCCGCCGCGCGTGTTGAGCAACGCGGACCTCGAGACGATGGTCGACACGACCAACGAGTGGATCCTGCAGCGCACCGGCATCCGGGAGCGCCACATCGTCGACCGCGGGGTGGCGACGTCGGACCTGGCGGCCGAGGCGGCCCGCGGGGCACTCGCGCAGGCGGGCATCAGCGCGCAGGAGCTGGACTTCATCGTCGTCGGGACGACCACGCCGGACACGATCTTCCCCTCGACCGCGTGCGTGCTGCAGGACAGGATCCGGGCGACGCGCGCGTGGGGATTCGACCTCGGCGCCGCCTGCTCGGGCTTCACCTACGCGCTGACCACGGGCGCGCAGATGGTCGCCACCGGCGCCCACCAGTACGCGCTGGCAGTCGGGGCGGACGTGATGTCGAGCATCATCGACTACCAGGACCGCGCCACCTGCGTGCTGTTCGGCGACGGCGCCGGCGCGGTCGTGCTCGCCCCGGCGGACGACCAGGAGCCGGCGATCATCGACTTCGCGCACGAGATCGACGGGAGCGGCGGTCCGGCGCTGTGCATGCCGGCCGGCGGCAGCCGCATGCCCGCGTCGCACGAGACGGTCGAGCAGCGGCTGCACTACGTGAAGCAGGACGGACAGACGGTGTTCAAGTTCGCCGTCCGCAAGACCGAGGAGATCTCGCGGCGCGTGCTGTCGCGCAACGGTTTCGACGCGTCCGAGATCGACCTGTTCGTGTCGCACCAGGCGAACCGCCGGATCATCACCGCCGCCGCCGATCGGCTCGGGCTGCCGGAGTCGAAGGTGATCATCAACCTCGACGTGTACGGCAACACGACGGCGGCGACGATCCCGCTGGCGCTGTCCGATGCGATGCGAGACGGTCGGCTCACACGCGGCGACCTCGTGCTGCTGGCGTCGGTCGGCGCCGGCTTCACCGTCGGTGCGGTCCTCCTCCGGTGGAGCCTCTGACCTCGGGATCCGATCTTCATTCTGGCGCGACTGTCCTCCGCGATGACGCCGACGCGGTGTCCGCTCGGGAGTCATTCGTGCAGGAACCACGATCTCACACCGACGGCGGCATAGAACATCAGCACGAACGCCATCGGTGCGAGCAGCCGCGAGGTCGGGAAGAACACGGTGTTGACCGCGATCACCGACGCCGCAACGACGAGCAGCATGCCGTCGCCGCGCTGCCAGCGGCCGCGGCGGCGGATCAGGCCGGCGACCGTCCCCGCGACGAGCAACAGCCGCGAGCCCGAGTACACCACGTGGTCGAGCAGCGGCCGCGGTGCAAGCCCGCTGACGCGCACCCGCCCGCCGACGATCCCCGCGCCGGCGTGCGGCGTCTTCCGCTCCAGCGGCAGCAGCACCGGCGCTACCGTGAAGGCGAGGTTGCGCAGCTTGAGGCGGACGGTCTCGAGCGGGTGCTCGCGCGCGAACGCAATCGCCTGCGCCAACAACGCCGCGTCCTCGACGCGCTGGTACTCGAGCTCGTCGAGCGATGCGCCCTTCAGCCGGTGGCCGACGGTCTCGTACGCCCACGGCACCAGCAGGTCGGCGTTGCGGAGCGGCACGATCTGGCCCGCATACTCGCAGGTCGAGACGAACAGGTTGATCCCCACACGCGCGGGCACGAGCGTGCCGTTGAGCGTGTAGGTCCGCAGCATCCAGGCGCCGGTCGGGACCGTCACGGCGACGGCGAACGCGACCGCCTGCGACCAGCGGCGGTCCCACAGGTAGAGGCCGAGCGCACCGGCGGCGACCGGTAGCAGCGAGAAGCGTGTCAGCACGGCGAGCGAGACAAGGAGCCCGACGGCGACTGCCCCCCTCGTCCTCGTCCCCTGTGCGAAGGCGAGCGCGGCGCCGATCAGGAGGGCGACGCACACTGTGATCTCGACGGGCGACACCGACTGCCGAACCAGGTACGGATCGAACGCGTAGAGGAGGGTCGTGATCCCCGCCACGTGGCGCCCGGCCAGGACATCCGTGAGACGATGCAGAAGGACCCCGGCCGCCGAAGCGAGGACGATCTGCGCGGCGAAGACGACCCAGGGGCGGTCGCCGCTCACGCCTCGCAGGAGCGCGAGCAGCGCGGGGTACACCGGCTCAATCGAGGTGTCCAGGACACCGTCCAGGACCGGGGCGCCTCGCGACAGCAGGCCCTCGGACGCGTCCCAGTAGAAGAAGGCGGACGTATCGGGGGGGAACCAGGAAAGCGCAACGATGCGCGGGATCGCGCACAGCACGAAGATCGCGAGGTCCCGACGTGGCATCGTGTGAGCGGGCGCGGTTTCCGTGTCGACGCGGCAGGGTCCGCGTGCGCGTGATCTTATGCCAAGGAAGCGACGGCGGCCCGAGCGGATCTTCCTGCTCTCGCCGGCGAACATCGCCGGCGCCCGCGGCCGCCTGATCATGTCGGAGCGGGCGACGTTTCCACTCGCGCAGCGGCTGCGGCACCAGGGAGCGACGCTCGGCGAGGTGTTCAGCTTCGTCAGCGGCCTGTACTTCCGGGGCAAGCTGACCTACGCGCGCCGCTTCGCCGCTCCGCCCGATCCGCACTCGCCGGTGTCCGGCGCCGGCGTCTTCGTGATCACGCCCGCCGCCGGTCTGCGTTCCCCGGAGACGGTGGTCACAATCGAGGCGCTGCGGGCGTTCGCGCAGGTGGACGTTGCCGCCGACAACCCGAAATACCGGCGGCCGCTCGAGCAGGCGGCGCGGGCCATCGCCGACGACATCGGTCCGGCCTGCGAGGCGGTCCTCCTGGGCAGCATCGCCTCCTCCAAGTATGTCGACGTGCTGCAGGGCATCTTCGCCCGGCGCCTGCTGTTCCCGGCGGAGTTCGTCGGCCGCGGCGACATGAGCCGCGGCGGCCTCATGCTGCGGTGCGCCGCCGCGGGCGTGGAGCTGACCTACGTGCCAGTCGCCGGCGCCGTGCGGCACGGCGTGCGCCCGCCGAAGCTCGATCCGTCGACGCGCGTGAAGATCTGAGTCGGACGACAGGCACGGTCCCGCGTGCACGGCCGACGGCCGGGTCCGGCGGAGCACGAAGGGACGAAGGCACCATTTGTCACCCAGCCAGCGGGGCCGAGACTGGCCAACAGGGTCGACGTCCAGGTACACGAGGCCGCGCAACACCTCGAGCGGGGTCGCGGAGACGTACACCCATCCGGAAGGATGGTCGCCCTGCGGCCGGAAGTCGGCACGCAACCGCGGTTCCTGAAGAAGAAGCCGCCAAAGATTCGACTTTCAACGCTGCGCTGTCCGTGCACGAGCGCCTCTCCACGCAGGCGCGAGGACACGAAGCCTATAGAATGCTTTCGCATGCTTCGTGCCTTCGAGCCTTCGTGGTCCGGCCGAAGGCCACGTAACGTCCGCTATTGCGAGCCAGCAGATGGCCTCCAAGCGAATCACCATCCCCACAGCCGGCACTCACACGCTGAAGGTCGATGGCCGTGAAGTCCGCCTCACCAATCTCGACAAGCTGTTCTGGAAAGACCAACGCATCACCAAGGGCGACCTGATCCAGTACTACGCGGACATCTCAGCGTATCTGTTGCCGCACCTCGAGCATCGTGCGATGGTCATGAAGCGCTAACCGCACGGCGCGCACGGCGAGTTCTTCTTCATGAAGAGGGCGCCTTCACCGCGGCCGGACTGGATCGAGGTGTGCCGCATTGAGCACGATTCGGGAAATGTCATCGACTTTCCGATGATCCAGGACCTGGCGGCGCTGCTATGGGTCATCAATCTGGGCTGCATCGATCTGAATCAGTGGTACGCGCGTTGTGACGACGTCGACAAGCCGGACTACCT
>JBMDXQ010000146.1:0-44625 GCA_048594975.1 Vicinamibacterales bacterium
CGACCCGGCGATTCCCGCCAGGAACGCGATTGTCATCGAGACGATCGCCGGGTTCCGGAGCGGGAAGATCGCCGCGGGCTTCCCGAACACGTCCACCCAGACCGTCGGGCTCAGGACGATCAACAGGACGGAGAGGACCGAGCCGGTGAGCATCGCGGCCACGGCGCCGGTGGTGTTGAAGCGGCGCCAGACGATCGACATCAGCAGCGGCGGGAAGTTGGCGCTGCACGCGATGGCGAACGCCAGGCCGACCATGAACGCGACGTTCTGTCCCTTGAAGAGGATGCCGAGCCCGACCGCGACGGCGCCGAAGACGACCGTCGCGAGCTTCGCGACGCGGACCTGCTCGTACTCGGTGGCATCCCCCTTGCGGATCGCGTGCGTGAAGATGTCGTGCGAGAGCGCGCTCGCTCCGGCGAGCGTCAGGCCTGCCACCACGGCGAGGATCGTCGCAAACGCCACCGCCGCGATGAAGCCCAGGAACGGCGTGCCGCCGAGCAGCTCCGCGACGAGCGGCGCGGCCATGTTGCCCCCCGCGTCGATCCCGCGGAGCGCCTCGCGCCCCACGAGCGCCGCCGCGCCGAAGCCGACGATCGGGATGATCAGGTAGAAGTAGCCGATGAACCCCGTCGCGTACAGCACGGAGGCGCGCGCCGCCCGGGCGTCCGGCACGGTGTAGAAGCGCATCAGGATGTGCGGCAGCCCGAGCAGCCCGAGCATCAGCGCGAGGCCGAGCGAGATCGCGTCCACGGGATCGGTGATCAGCCCGCCCGGCTCCAGCGCCGACTGGCCGTAGCGCGCGGCCACCGATCCGTACACCTGCGCCAGCGAGAAGTCGAAGCGCGCGATGATGAGCGCCGTCAGGAGCGTGACGCCGCAGAGCAGCAGCACCGCCTTGATGATCTGGACCCAGGTCGTCGCGATCATCCCGCCGAACAGGACGTAGGCGAGCATGACCGCGCCGACCGCGATGACCGCCCAGTCGTAGCCGACGCCGAACATCAGCGCGATCAGGTTCCCGGCGCCGACCATCTGCGCGATCGTGTAGAACAGCACCGTCAGGATGCCGCCCAACGCCGCGGCGATGCGGACCGGGACCTGGCGCAGGCGAAACGCCACGACGTCGGCGAAGGTGAACTTGCCGAGGTTCCGCAGCGGCTCGGCTATGAGGAACATCAGCGCCGGCCAGCCCACCAGCCAGCCGGTCGCGTAGATCATCCCGTCGTAGCCGCGCAGCGCGACCAGGCCGGCAATCCCCAGGAACGACGCGGCGCTCATGTAGTCGCCGGCCAGCGCCAGGCCGTTCTGGAACGCGCTCACCGATCGCCCGGCGGCGTAGAACTCACGGGTCGAGCGCGTGCGCCGCGCCGCCCAGTAGGTCACCGCCAGCGTCAGCGCGACGATGAGGAGGAAGAAGACGATCGCCGAGAGTGTCGGCGTGCCGAGCGACGTCTCCATCAGTCGTGCCGGATGCGCGCCCGCAGCCGCGCGACCTCCCGGTCGTACGTCCGGTTGGCCCACACGACGTAGGCTGCGGTCAGGACCCAGGCGCCGACGATGACCGCCGCGCCGACGGGGATGCCGATCGTGACCGTCTCCCCGATGCGGCGGGAGAGAAACGCCTTCTGCGTGGCGATGAGCAGGATGTAGCCGTAGTAGAGCACAAACAGGCAGGCCGTCAGCACGAGCGAGATCCGCCAGCGGCGGTACACCAGCCGGTGGAATTCGGGCGCATCCAGCACGGCGCGGGCTGAGCTGTTCATCGGTGGTTTGTCGAAAGTCGATAGTCGATAGTCAGAGTCTGAGGCAGAGTCAGAGTCAGGGTCAGAATCAGGGTCAGAATCAGCGTCAGTAGGAGAATCAGGCAATAGAGTCCAGCTTCCGTGACGCCGGAGCAAGCCTACCCGACCGAGCCGGAAACACTCAACCTTTCTCCAACGGCGGCCCGTTGCGCGGTGGCGCGGGGCCCTCTTTCTGCCGGAAATCGCATCTGCCTGTTTTTCGCCGCGCCAGGAACGCCTCGATGCCATCGGTCGCGCCGGGCTCGTTCATCAGCTGCTCGAGGTAAACCCGCTCCGCGTCCCGCAGCTGGGCGCCGAGGGCGCGACGGACGTCGGCGCGGACGGTCGCCGACGCGTACCGCAGGGCGGAAGCGGACCGCGGGAGAAACGTCGATTGAAGCCAGGCATCGACAGCCGTTTCGAGGTTGCCGGTCAGCACGACCTTCGTCGCGAGCCCCGCTGCGGCAGCCTCGCGGCCTGAAATCGACTCCCCCGTCAGCACCAGCGCCGACGCTCGCGCGGCCCCGACGCGCACGGGCAGCAGCACCGAACCCGCGGGCGGAAAGACCCCCAGCTTGATCTCGGGCAGGCCGAACTGCGCGTCCTCCTCCGCGATGACGAGGTCGCACGCGAGTACGGCCTCCCACCCGCCGCCCAGGCAGAGCCCTCGAACCGTCGCAATCGTCGGTACGGACAGCGCGGCGAGGCGCCGAAGCAGCCCGTGAAGTGCCGCAAGCGCCCCCGCGATTTCACCGGCGCGGTGCTCCTGGATGCTTGCACCGACGCTGAAGTTCGGCCCGTCAGCGCCCAGCACCACCGCCACGAGATCCGTTCGCGCTGCGAGCGTCCCGCACCCTGCGTCGAGCTCACCGATCATCGTCCGGTCGAGGATGTTCGTCGGCGGTGCCGCCATCGTCAGCCGCGCCACCCTGCCGCCGTCCGTGAAGTCGAGCCGTACCTTGCCCATCGGCTGCCCCTCATCCGATTCTGGCTCGGATTCTGCTCGATTCTGACTCTGGGTTCGGACCCTGGATTCTGACCTCTGACCCTGGATCCTAACCCTGACTCTGCCGCTGACTCCGACTGTCGACTTTGACTGACCCCGGCAATCTCTTTGCTCTTCCCGACCCCGATCCGGACGAAAACGGCCGAAAACCGGCGCGCGGTGGCGGAACTCCGGCACGCCCGCCCGCCGGGAAGGACGCCGGCTGCCGGATTCCCATAACCCATGGCAAAGCATCGAATTGGGTGGCTTCCCGGAGACGGAATCGGCGTCGACGTCCTGCAGGCGGCACGGCTCGTGCTCGACGCGGTGGAGCTCGACGCGGAGTACGTGCACGGCGACATCGGCTGGGAGTACTGGTGCCGCGAGGGGGACGCCCTCCCGCCCCGCACCATCGAACTGCTGCGCACCGTGCGTACTGCGGTGTTCGGCGCCATCACCTCGAAGCCGGTCAAGGCCGCCGAGGCCGAGCTCGCGCCGGCGTTGCGCGGCACCGGCCTCGTCTACCGTTCCCCGATCGTCCGCATGCGGCAGCTGTTCGAGCTCTACGTCTGCCTGCGGCCGTGCAAGGCCTATCGCGGAAATCCGCTCAACTACCGGGAGGACGTCGATCTCGTCGTGTTCCGCGAGAACACCGAGGACCTCTACGCCGGGGTCGAGTTCCATCCCGTGCCGCCCGAAGGGGCGGCGGCGCTCCAGCGCGCCTCCCGGCCGTTCGCGCCGTTTGCCGCGATACCCCCCGACGAGCTGGCCATCTCCTGCAAGGTCAACACGCGGCGGGGGTCCGAGCGCATCGTCCGCGCGGCCTTCGACTTCGCGCGGACGCACGGTCGGCGCAAGGTCACGATCGTCCACAAGGCGAACGTCGTGCGCGCCACCGACGGCCTCTTCCTCGAGACCGCGCGCGAGGTGGCGCGCAGCTACCCCGACATCGTGGTGGACGACGCGAACGTCGACGCGATCACGATGTGGCTGCTGAAGAACCCGAAGAACTACGACGTGTTGGTGGCGCCGAACCTGTACGGCGACATCATCTCGGACCTGTGCGCGCAGATGGTCGGCGGGCTCGGCTTCGGCTGCTCGGCAAACATCGGCGATGCCCTCGCCGTCTTCGAGCCGACGCACGGCTCGGCGCCGAAGTACGCCGGCCAGTACCGTGTCAATCCGATTGCGACGGTGCTCAGTCTGGTGATGATGCTCGACTGGCTCGGCGAGGCCGACAAGTCCGCCCGGCTCGAAGCGGCGGTCGCCGCGGTGCTCGCCGAGGGCAGCGTGCGCACCTACGACATGGGCGGAACCCACTCGACCATGGACATGGCCGCCGCCATCGCCTCGGCGGTGCGGCACGGCGCCGTCGCGATTCATGTCTGAGCCGCTGATCCACGAGGTCGGGATGCGCGACGGCCTGCAGGCCGAGCAGGCGATCGTGCCGACCGACCGCAAGATCGCGTGGATCGAGAAGCTCATGGCGTCGGGCGTGGACGTCGTCCAGGCGGGCTCCTTCGTGAACCCCGCCGTCCTGCCGCAGATGGCGGACACGGACGCTGTGTTCCGTCACCTGGCGGCGCGCCGCCCGCTGGCCGCGCGCCTCTCGGCGCTCGTGCTCAACGAGAAGGGCCTCGAGCGCGGGTTGGCCGCAGGCGTCGACTACTTCTGCATGGGCGTGTCGGCGAGCGAAACGCACAGCCGCAAGAACACGGGGATGAGCACGGCGGAGGCCACCGGGCGAATCCTGGCGATGGCGCACCGCGCCGTGCAGGCGGGCGCGACGGTGCAGCTGTCGGTGCAGTCGGCATTCGGCTGCGGCTACGAGGGGGCGATTCCGCCGGCGCGGGTGCTCGCGATCGCAAAGGGCTTCCTGGCCGAAGGGTTCCGCACCGTCAGCCTGGCGGATACCGCCGGCCATGCGACGCCGGCGCGCGTCACCGCGCTGTTCGAGGCGCTGATGACCGCCGCGCCCGGCGCCGACTACGCCTGCCACTTTCACGACACCTACGGGCTGGCGATGGCCAACGCGTGCGCGGCGCTGGACGCCGGCGTGGTCTCGTTCGAGACGGCGATCGGCGGCCTCGGCGGCTGCCCGTTCACGGCGCTGGCCGGGGGCAACCTGTGCACGGAGGACTTCGTGCACATGCTGCAGCGCGCGCACCTGCGGACGCGCATCGACCTGAGCGCGCTCATCGACGTGGCGCGCGAGGCGGGCGTCTTGTTCAACCGCACGCTTCCCGGCGTCGTGCACCGTACGGGGCCGATCCCATGGGCGTGAAGCTGCTCGACGGCATCCGCGTCCTGGACCTGACCAACGTGCTCGCCGGCCCGTTCGCGACCGCGCACCTCGCGCTGCTCGGCGCCGACGTCGTCAAGATCGAGCATCCCGACGGCGGCGACCTGGCGCGCAAGCTGGGCGCGGTACCGCACCTCAACGCCGCGTTGATGGGCACCAGCTTCCTCGCACAGAACGCGAACAAGCGATCGCTGACGCTCAACCTGAAGGACGATCGCGGCCGCGAGGTTCTGCTCCGCCTGGCCGGGGGGGCCGACGTCCTGGTCGAGAACTTCCGCCCCGGGGTGATGGCGCGCCTCGGCTGCGCGTGGGAATCGCTCCGCCAGGTCAACCCGCGCCTCGTCTACTGCGCGATCTCCGGCTTCGGGCAGACCGGGCCCGACGCCTTCAAGCCGGCGTACGACCAGATCATCCAGGGGCTGAGCGGGGTGATGGCGATCAACGGCGACGAGCGCCTCACCCCTTTGCGTTGCGGCTTCCCGGTCTGCGACACCGTCGGCGGGCTCAACGCCGCCTTCGCCATCATGGCCGCGCTGTACCACCGCGCGCGCACCGGCGAGGGGCAGTTCATCGACGTCGCGCTGCTCGACTCGATCATGCCGCTGCTCGGCTGGGTGGCGGCCAACTGGTTGATCGGCGGCGTGCCGCCGCAGCCGATGGGCAACGACAACTTCACCGCCGCTCCTTCGGGGACGTTTCCGACGGCGGATGGCTTCATCAACATCGCCGCCAACCAGCAGGAGCAGTGGGAGGCGCTCGCCGAGATCGTCGGCGTGCCCGAGCTGAAGGCGGACGAACGGTTCAGGCAGCGCGACGCCCGCAAGCGCAACCGCCCCGCACTCACACGGCTGCTCGAGCCGAAGCTGCGGCAGCGGCCCACGGCGGAGTGGGTGTGCGCGCTGAACCGGGCGGGCGTGCCCGCCGGCGCCATCCCCTCGCTGCAGGACGCGCTCGCCTCCGCGCAGGTGGCGCACCGCGGCACGCTGCAGACGGTCCTGGCGCCCGGGATCGGCGACCTGCAACTGTTCTCGACGACGGCGAAATTCGAGCGTACGCCGGGGCGCGTGGACGCGCCGCCGCCGCGCCTCGGCGCCGACAGCGACGCCGTCCTGCAGGACGCGGGCTATTCCGGCGACGAGATCGCCGCGCTGCGCGCGGCGGGAGTGGTGTAGGCCATGCAGGCAGCCAGCAGGGGAATGACCATCGCGGAGAAGATCCTGGCGCGCGCGAGCGGACGCGCCGCCATCGCCGCGGGCGAGGTCGTCGAGCCGGCCGTGGATCTCGCCATGTCGCACGAGAACGCTGCGCTGGTGATCAACCAGTTCGCCGAGATCTTCAGAGGCACGGGCCGCGAGCCGCGCCTGTGGGACCCGGCGAAGATCGCGATCGTGTTCGACCACCGCGTCCCCGCCGAAAGCGCGAAAACCGCGACCAACCAGCACCGTGTCCGCGAGTTCGTTCGCGCCCACGGCATCGAGAAGTTCCACGACGTGCGCGGCGACCGGGGCGGCATCTGCCACCAGGTCTTGGCCGAGTACGGCTATGACCGGCCCGGCGCGGTCATCGTCGGCACCGACAGCCACACGACGAGCCACGGCGCCTTCGGCGCGTTCGCCTTCGGGATCGGCGCGACCGAGATGGCCGCCGTCTGGGCGATCGGCCGCGTGCTGAACGTGGAAGTGCCGGCGACGATCAAGGTGATCGTTCGCGGCGCGCTGCCCGGGGGTGTCCAGCCGAAGGACGTCGTGCTGCACCTCATCGGCCGCATCGGGGCGGAGGGCGCGAACTTCCGTGTTCTCGAGTTCCACGGCGACACGATTCAGCGCCTGACGATGTCCGGCCGCCTCGTGCTGTGCAACATGGCGGTGGAAGCGGGCGCGACGTCGGGGATCGTCCCCGCCGACGCCGAAACCATCCGCTACCTGCGCGACGAGGCGGGCGTGACCGATGACGTTCCGCGCATCGGCTCGGACCGCGGCGCCGTATACGAACGCGTGATCGAGATCGACGCCGCCGTGCTGGTGCCACAGGTCGCCTGCCCGCACGCCGTCGACCAGGTGAAGCCGGTGACGGCGCTCAAGAACACGCGCGTGGACCAAATAGTGATTGGGTCGTGTACCAACGGGCGGCTCGACGATCTCGAGACGGCCGCGGCCATCGTCCGCGGCAAGCGCGTAGCGCAGGGCGTGAGGCTCCTGGTCTTCCCCGCCTCGTGGCGCATCTACCACGAGGCGATGCAGCGCGGCTACCTCGCCGACCTGATCGAGGCTGGCGCGGTCGTGATGAACCCGGGATGCGGCTGCTGTCTCGGCGTGCACCAGGGGGCACTCGGCGACGGCGAGGTGGCGCTCTCGACCACCAACCGCAACTTCAAGGGGCGGATGGGCAACCCGAACGCGTCCGTGTACCTGTGCTCCCCCGCCGTGGCGGCAGCGAGCGCGCTCACCGGCACCATCTCCGACCCGAGGTAACGGCGATGCCGACTGTCGTACTCGCGCTTGGCGACGACGTCTCGACCGACACGATCTATCCGGGACGCTTCATGGCGACGGTGCTGCCGTCGGAGACCCCCCAGCACGCGTTTGCCGACCAGGCGGCGTTCAACGCGCGGCTGCGATCCGGCGCGATCGAGCCTGGTAGCGTCATTGTTGGCGGGCACAACTTCGGGTGCGGATCGTCGCGCGAACAGGCGGCCTCCTGCCTGAAGGGGCCTGAACTGACCGTCATCGCCCGCGGCTTCGCGCGGATCTTCCTGCAGAACGCCGTCAACCTCGGGCTGCGGACGGTCCACTGTCCGCGCATCGAAGCCGCGGAAGGCGACGACCTGCACATCAGCGCCAAAGAGGTGCTCAACACGACAACCGGGAAGAGTTTCCCCATCGTCCCGCTGCCGCCGGCGCGCCAGGCGATCGTCGATGCAGGAGGCTTGATCCCCTACGTCCGGAAGGCTCTGCAGAAGGTGTAGGGCAGGCCTTCAGGTTTGCCGTGCAGCCTTGGAGGCCCACCCGAACGCGAAGGCACGGCGCCCCTCATCCTCGCGGTACTTCGGTCAGCAGGTCAGCATTTCTCAGGGCGCGTGGGGCCCTACAGCGTCGCACTGACGGTCGACGACAGTTGCACGACCACCTCCCCGGACTGGCGGGCGGGTCCCGTATCAGCTACGATCGCGCACCAGCCATGAAACCACCAACTGTTTTCCTCGGCGAGATGACCAACCCGGAGGTCGAGGCGTTCCTGAAGACCGGGCGGACGGTCATCGTGCCGGTCGGGGCGGTCGAGCAGCACGGGCCGCACGCGCCGCTGGAAACCGACGTCATCATTCCGCAGGAGATCGGCCGGCGCATCGCGGATCGCCTCAAGGCTGTCGTCGCGCCGCCGGTCAACTACGCACTCTCTTACCCGCACCACGGGTTCACGGGGCTCGCCTACATCCGCATTCCCACGTTCATGGCGCTCATCGAGGACCTGTGCGTCGCGTTCTCGACGATCGGCTTCACGCGGATCGTGTTCCTGAACGGCCACTACGACAACACCTACGCCATTGCCTACGCCTGTGCCAACGCCGCCGGGAAGATGGAGAAGGACGTGAAGGCGTTCCCGGTCAACTATTGGGACGGCTTCACGGCGGCCGACGTCGAGGCGTTCTCCGGTCTGAAGAACGGTCTGCATGCCAACGCGGCCGAGACCGCGGCAGTCCTGGCCATCGATCCGAAGCTCGTCGACATGGAGCGGGCGAACGCCGAGTTCCCGCCCTTCCCCGACTACACGATCGCCAACACCGGCGCGGTCCACACCGCCTACTTCTTCACGTCGCCCGGCTCGGTGTACTGGGCGACGAAGTCGGGCACGTGGGGCGACGCTCGACAGGCCACGCCGGAGATGGGCGAGCGCTACCTCGAGGTGTGCGTGCGCTCGACCCTCGCCGTGCTGGAGAACATCGAGAAGACTTTCGAGGCGATGCCGCCCCGATAGGAGGTCGCTTGTGGTTCCGGGGTTCCTCGGTTCCCTCGGTTCCCGCGGTTCAGCAGTTCTCAGCGGGTTCCGCGGTTCCGGAAGCTCGGAACCGGAACCCCGGAACCCCCGGAACCCCGGAACCCAGGGAACCCGTTCGTGCCCTCAGCCTCTGTGCGCTTCTACGGTGAGCTGAACGACTTCCTGCCGGCCTCGCACAAGCAGGCGACGCTCGTGTTCACGTTTGCGAGCGGCACGTCCGTCAAGGACCTCGTCGAGGCGCTCGGCGTCCCGCACACCGAGGTGGAGTACCTGCTGGTCGACGGCCGGCCCGTGGACTTCGGCTGGGCGGTCCGCGACGGCGACCGCATTGCCGCGTATCCGCCGTTCAGCACGCTGGACCTGCCCGCGGAGTCGCGGCTGGGACCGGCGCCGCAGCGCGAGCCGCGCTTCGTCGCCGATGTTCACCTGGGGAGGCTGGCGGCCTACCTGCGTCTCGCCGGCTTCGACGCTGCATACCGGAACGACTTCGCCGATCGCGAGCTGGTCGACATCTCGCGGCGGGAGGATCGGACCGTGCTGACGCGAGACGTCGGCGTGCTGAAGCATGCTGCGCTCGCGCGCGGGTACTTCGTGCGTGAAACACAGCCGGGCCGGCAGCTGGTCGAGGTGCTGCGCCGCTTCCAGCTCGCGGATTGCGCCGCCCCGTTCACGCGCTGCGTGCGCTGCAACCGTGTGCTGGCGCGCGTGAAGAAGGAGGACGTCGAGGCGGCGCTCCCGACGCGCACGCGCGAGCACTACGACGAGTTCTCGAAATGCGCGGGCTGCGGCCGGGTCTACTGGGCCGGCTCTCACTACACGCGCATGCGCGTGTTCCTCGACGTCGCGCTCGACGCGGCGCGGACGCCACGCCAGCTGCAAGACGAGCGCTGATGAACGCGGGAGCGCCCGATCAGTTCTTGCGCATCCCGGTGAACGTCGTCTCGCCGAAGTCGCCCAGCTTCACCGTGCCCTTCATCGAGTCCTTGTCGACCGTCCCGCTGTAGGTCAGGCGCAGGCTGTTGCCCTCGACCGTCACGTCCACCCAGAACTCGATCGCGCTGCCCTTGATCGTGCCGTTGACCGGCGCCTCGCCGAACTGGCCGCGGTACTGGCCTGACAGCTTCTCCCCATCCTGCTTGAACGTGAAGGTCGGCGTCCCCTTCCCCTGTGGCGTCTCCACCTCGAGCGCCCACGTGCCGCTGACGTCTGCGCCCGGTGCCGCTTTCGCCGCCGCGGCCGCCGCCGGGCGCTTCGCCGTCCACTGCCCCGTGCCGCGCGTGCCGAAGTCGCCGGTGCCGCTCATCGTCCCGTCGGCGGCGATCTCGCCGTTGAGGAGGAACACGATCGGGCCGCTCTGTCCCTGCGCGGTGATGGTCATCGTCACCGCCTTGTCCTTGACCTTTGCCTCGACGGTGGCCTGCTCCGGCCCGCGCGACGCGCTGCCGGAGAAGACGTCGCCGTTCCTCTTGAGCGACAGCGTGGCCGATTCGAGGCCACGCGATGTCGTCACCGACAGGTCCCACGCGCCAGAGAGGTCGCTCGTCGTCGTCTGCGGCATGACCGGCGATATCGAGCCGACGGCGACGGCAACGGCGACGGCAATGAAAAGCGTGTGCATAAATCCCCCTCGGTCCCGGGCGGAGCACCGGAAGACGTCATGTATCTTACCGAAGCGCAACTCGTCAGGGGTCGCCCTTCAGCGACTCTGTATAATCCACCTATTCGAGCAGAGGAGGCCCACTATGATGCGTATCTTCGCCACCACCGTCCTCGGACTAGGCCTGGCGATTCCGGCCGGTGCCGACGTGACCGTCAAGCAGACGAACGGGGGGAAGGGCCTGGGCTTCTCCGGCACCGCGAGCGGCGTCACCTATATCAAGGGACACAAGATGCGGTCGGACGCGGTGATGGGCGATCGAACCGTCACGTCGATCTTCGATGTCGACGCGCAGAGACTCTACACCTTCGACTCGAAGAAGAAGGAAGCGGACGTGTGGGACATGGCGGCGTTCGCGGCGGAGATCTCGAAGTCGATCGGCGCCTCCGGTCCGAAGGCATCGATCAAGCCGAACGGTCAGACGAAGACCATCGCCGGGCAAGCCGCGACGGGTTACGACGTGGAGGTCTCGATGGACGCTGCCCTGGGCGGCAGCAAGGACATGATGACGACCGTCACGCTGTCAGGCCCGGTGTGGATCGTGAAGAACGCGCCCGGATCGGCCGACTACGCGGGCTTTTACAGGGCGGCGGCGGACAAGGGTTTCATCTTCTCCGATCCGCGCGGCGCCAAGGCGCAGCCCGGCCAGGCGAAGGCGATGGCGGAGATGTACCGCCAGCTTGCGGACATCGGCGGCATCCCGTACCAGATGGACACCCAGATCAAGATGAGCGGCAGCGGCCCCATGGGCGGGATGCTCTCCCGGATGGGCAACGTGACCATGACGAGCGTCGTAGACTCGGTGGAGGTCGGGCCGCTCGACGACGCCCTGTTCGCGCCGCCCGCCGGCTACAAACTCAATCAGAGGAAGTAAGGGCGGGCCGCCGGTAATCCGCCTGGATCGACGGCATTTCGCAATGCGTCCGCGATAACCCCTTCGAATACAGCCACTTCTGACCGGATGCCCGGCCGCGGCCGGGCACCCCGTTTGCGTCTGCTGCCCCTGGGTTCGCTCCTGGCCAGCATGCGCGAGGATTCCCACGCCCGCGTGCTCGTCATCGACGATGACGACGTCATGCTCGAGTCGTGCCGGCGGGCGCTGGAGACGGTTGGCTTCGGGGTCGACGTCGAGCGCGAGGGAATGCGCGGACGCGATCGCGCCGTCCACGGCGACTACCAGCTGGTGCTGGTGGACCTGCGCCTGCCGGACGCGGACGGCCTCGACCTCGTCTCCGCGATCCGCGAGCAGCGCGCCGACGTCGAGACGATCGTCATCACCGGGTACTCGACGGTCGACACCGCCGTGAAGGCGGTCAGGCTCGGGGCGTTCGACTTCCTGCCCAAGCCCTTCACCCCCGACGAGCTGAGGACGCGGGCGGCCGCCGCGATGGAGCGGCTGCGCGAGCGCCAGCAGATCCCCACCGCTCCCATACCAGGGCCGCCCATGATCGGCGAGTCGCCGGTGATGATGGAGGTGCACGCGCTCGTGCGGCGCGTTGCGCCCACCGACGCGACGGTGCTCATCACCGGCGAGAGCGGTACCGGGAAGGAGCTGCTCGCCACGGCCGTGCACATGGCGAGCCGGCGGCGCGACCGGCCGATGGTGTCGCTCGACTGCTCGACGCTCGCGCCCGGGCTGCTCGAGAGCGAGCTGTTCGGGCACGTGAAGGGCTCGTTCACCGGGGCGATCGTATCGAAGCCGGGACTCTTCGAGACGGCCGATCGCGGCACGATGTTCCTCGACGAAGTGTCGAGCCTCACGCTCGAGACCCAGGGCAAGCTGCTGCGCACGCTCGAGTCGGGCGAGATCAAGCCGGTTGGCGGCGTCGCCGCGCGCAACGTGGACATCCGGCTGATCGCGGCAACCAACCGCGACCTCGCGAAGATGGTCGGCGACGGGACGTTCCGGGAGGACCTGTTCTACCGCCTGAACGTCGTGCCCATTCACCTCCCGCCGCTGCGCGACCGCGGCCCGGACGTGCGCGCCCTGCTCCACGCCTTCCTCGCCCGCTACCGCGCCGCGGCGCGCCGCGGCCCCGACCGCTTCTCGCCCGCCGCCCTCCAGAAGCTGCTCGAGTACAGCTGGCCGGGAAACGTGCGCGAGCTGAAGAACCTGGTCGAGCGGCTCGTCGTGACCGTGGACGACGACACCATCCGCGAGCACCACCTCCCGGAGGAGATCCGGCTGCGCGTGGCTGCCGCCGACCTGCCGGCGCCGAAGACGAACGAGGAGCTGAAGGCGATGAAGCGCACGACGCACGACCGGTTGTGCGGGGAGCTGGAGCGCCGCTTCGTGCTCGACGCGCTGGCGCGCAACGACTGGAACGTCACCAGGGCGGCGCGCGAGACCGGCATGCTGCGGCCGAACTTCCACGCGCTGATGCGCAAGCACGGTGTTCGCGCCGGGTGACCGTATACGCGGCGCATACAACGTATGAGCGGCGGCTACAGCCGGCGCCGGGTGAACACGCAGCCGGTCCGGAGGCTATCGGCAGCCTGGCACTCCGATCGGGGCCGCGCCATGTATGCGGAGAGTAGACAGGTCCGCGCGCGACGATGACGGACAGGAATCGCTGTCGTCGCAAACGCACGATGCCTGCACACTTAGCCGGCAGGACGGCGGCGCGCGGCGAACCTCGCGGGTGGCACGGGGCGTGCCATATGCGGTGGACGGAAGCGTCGAGACGATGAGGCGGCTGATGTCCGCCTGAAGGCGGAGGCCACGCAGCGAAACCCAGCGACGCTCCATGGGGGTCGTCATGACCAGACGTACCGTGTTGCTCGCCGATCTCACCCCGGACTGGATCGCCATGGTTCGGGCGCTCGAATTCGACGGCATGGAGATCGACGTCCTCAGCCCCGGCACGCCGCCCGCCGACGACATCGCCTGCGCCACCCGCTCCGAAGCGGTCGTCGTGGTCGATCTGACGCCGGACCCGTCACGGGCCGTGGCGCTCGTCGCCGCCTGCCGGCGGGCGGCGGGCGTCGGGCCGGTCATCGCGGTGGCCGCGAACCCGTCGCAGGAGCTCACGCGCAGCGTGCGCCTGGCGGGCGTGTTCTACCTCGCGCTGCAGCCGGTCACGCCTGACGAGATGCGCTGCATCCTGCAGAACGCGTTCGAGTCGCTCCGCCGGCGCCGCCCGCACGCCAGCTCCTGCCGCGAGCGGCGGCGCATCCTCATCGTCGACGACGACGAGGACTTCGTCGCCTCCACGACCGCGCTCCTCGAGGCGTATGGCTACGCGGTCTCATCGGCGTCGACGGGCCGCGCCGGTCTGGAGAAGGCGCGCACCGAGCACCCCGACCTGATCGTGCTCGACGTGATGATGGAGAACGAAGCGGCCGGCTACGAGGTAAACGAGGCCGTGAAGTACGCGCCCGGCTTCGAGAGCCTCCGCCACATCCCCGTCCTCATGGTCTCGTCCATCCAGGAAGCGCCCTCCGAACGCTTCGCCATGGCGGGCGAGGCGATGATGATCACGCCCAACGCCTACCTGACCAAGCCGCTCGACATCCCGCGCTTCCTGCGGGAGGTCGGGACGCTGCTCGGCGAGCTGCCGGAGCTTGCCGCCCCCGGGGTGCCGAGATGACCGGACCCGCCGCGGTGGCGGTGCCGGCACGCGTCTTCGTGATTGACGACGACGACGTGATGCTGCTGTCGTGCCGGCGGATCCTCGAGCGCGACGGCTACGAGATCGAAACGTTTGACAACGGCCACGAGGGGCTGGCGCGGCTATCGGCGGTGAAGCCGCAGCTCATCCTCGTCGACTTGAAGATGCCGGAGCTCGACGGGCTGCAGGTCATCCAGCGCATCCGCGCGCTCGATCCCGACCTGGTGATTGCCGTCATCACCGGCTACGCGACGATCGCCACCGCCGTCGACGCGATGAAGGCGGGCGCCTACGATTTCCTGCCGAAGCCGTTCACCCCCGACGAACTGCGGCTGGTCGTCAGCCGCGGCTGCGAGCGCTGGCGCCTCGCCCACGACTCGAAGCGGCTGCGGCACGAGAAAGAGGCGGCCGAGCGACGCATCATGACGTTCCTGACCCACCAGCTGAAGTCGCCGCTCGCCGCCGCCAAGCAGTACCTGGACGTGCTGGCGTTCACCTCGGGGAGCGAGATGCCGCCGAAGGCGCAGGAGTGGCTGGGGCGCACGCAGACACGCCTGGAGGAGATGCTCCTCCTCATCAACGACTGGCTGACGCTGGCCAACGTCGAGCGCGGCGCGGTGTCGCACCGCGACGCCTCGACCGAGCTG
This sequence comes from Vicinamibacterales bacterium, assembly GCA_048594975.1. Classification (GTDB taxonomy): domain Bacteria; phylum Acidobacteriota; class Vicinamibacteria; order Vicinamibacterales; family 2-12-FULL-66-21; genus JBMDXB01. The sequence goes on from JBMDXQ010000146.1 coordinate 14,977, forward strand.
CCGCTGGTGATCGCGCAGGTGGCACGGGCGGCCGCCGCCGACGCGGAGCGCTCGGGCGTGACCGTCATGACCCGCGTCGAGCCGGAGATCCCGCCGGTCTGCGGCGATGCCGGCAGCGTCGCGACGGTCATCTCCAACCTGCTGACCAATGCCATCAAGTACAACCGGCCGTCCGGCGAGGTCGCGCTGCGCGCCACGCGCGACGGCGAGATGGCGCGCATCGAGGTGGCCGACACCGGCATCGGCATCCCGGAAGAGAGCCTGCCGCGGATCTTCGAGGAGTTCTACCGCGTCGGCAGCGGCGCAGCGCGCGACATCCCGGGCAGCGGGCTCGGCCTCGCGATCTGCCGGCGCATCGTCGAGGAGCTCGGCGGGTCAATCGAGGTGGCGAGCACACTCGGCTCGGGCAGCACGTTCACGGTGCGGCTGCCGCTCGCCACGCGCACCGGCACTCAGAGGGCGGCATGAACGACGCGAAGACCATTCTCATCATCGACGACGACCCGGACTTCGTGGCCGCGATCGGGCACCTGCTCGAGACGTGCGGCCATCAGGTCCGCTCGGCGCCGGACGGCCACAAGGGCTTCGAGCTGGCGCAGGCGATCGTCCCCGACCTGATTCTGCTCGACGTCATGATGACCGAACGCACCGAAGGGTTCTTCACGCTCGACCGGATCCGGCGGACGCCGGCGCTCAAGCACGTGCCGGTCATCGTGGTGTCGTCGATCTACACGGAGTACCCCAGCTTCCGGGTGAACCCGGATGCCGGCTGGCTGCCGGCGGACCTGTTCCTCGCCAAGCCCGCCGATCCCCAGCGCCTCATCACCGAGGTGAGCCGGCTGCTATCGGCGGCGCCGCCGGTCGCCGGCGCGCCACGGGTGCACCCCGCGGGAGCGGAGTGGGGTGACGGGGCTCCGCGAACGACGGCGCACGGGGGCGCGGGAGACGACGTCCCCCGGTCTGTCTAGGAGTGTCGCGCCATGAAGATCCTCAAGATGCCGAAGGCGCATCTCGATCTGTTCGTCAGCGTGCTGCCGGCCTTCGGCGAGCTCTACGCGCCGGTGCGCCGCGGCAAGGGCCACGCCTTCGACCGCCCAACGGCGTGGTCCGACGTGGACCTCGACTACAAGCGCACCATCCTGCCGCCGCGCAAGCTGTTCCTGCCGCCACGGGAGGCGACCTTCGTGTTCGACCCGAAGACCGGCTACAGCGACCTCCTGGCGGAGGCGGCGCAGCCGCGCGTGCTGTTCGGCGTGCACGCCTACGACATCGTCGGGCTGAACATCCTCGACCGCGTGTTTGCGCTGGGGCCGTACCCGGATCCGTACTACGTCACGCGCCGCCGCTACACCACGATAATCGGCATCGACGTCGAGCCCGATGCGAACCACTTCGCCGCCTCGATCAGCGCCGACTCGGTGGAGAGCGGCTTCGATCTCTACCTGAGCGACCTCGGCGACGCCTACCTGGTCCTCGTCGGTACCAGCCGCGGGCACGACATGGTGGCAATGAGCGGGTGTCTGCTCGAGGAGCCCGCGGCGGGCGACTTCGCCGAGTTCAAGCGGCGAACGGCGCAGCGCCGCGCCGCCTACGTCACGTCGGTCGAGATGTCTGGCTTCGCCGAGATCCTGGAGATGGAGTACGAGAGCCAGGTCTGGGAGGACCTGGGCGAGCGCTGCCTCTCGTGCGGGGCGTGCAGCCACGTCTGTCCGACGTGCTACTGCTTCGACGTGCGGGACGAGGTGACGCTCGGCACGCGCAGCGGACGGCGCGTACGCGTGTGGGACTCGTGCCTGTTCATGACGCACGCCGCCGTCGCCAGCGGGGAGAACTTCCGCGAGAGCCGCGCGAGCCGCGTCAAGTTCCGCTTCTACCACAAGCAGCGCGGCTTCGTCGCCGAGTACGGGCGGCCGAGCTGCGTGGGATGCGGCCGCTGCATCGTCGCCTGCCCGGCCGGCATCGACATCGTCACCGTGATCCGGATGCTCAGAGGGGACACCGATGCGAACGCAGATCGCGCCGCGCGCCGTGGCGGCACTGGGAAACCCATATCTCCCGCACCTCGCGCGGATCGCGCGCATTCAGCGGATGGTGCCCGATAACCACCTGTTCCAGCTGCGCTTCGTCGAAGACGCGCTGAACGATCGGTGGACGCACCGACCCGGCCAGTTCATCGAGCTGAGCATCATCGGGACCGGCGAGGCGCCGTTCTCGATCTCCTCCTCGCCGACGCGGCGCGGCCTCATCGAGCTGTTGGTGCGTCGGACCGGGCGGGTCACCAACGCGCTCTTCCGCCTGCCGATGAACTCACTGGTGGGGGTGCGCGGCCCGTACGGCAACGGCTTCCCGGTCGAAGAGATGGAAGGCCACGACCTGCTGATCATTGCCGGCGGGCTGGGCGTGGCGCCCCTGCGCTCGCTGCTGTGGTACGCGCTCGACAACCGCGACCGGTTCGGCACCTTGACGCTGATGTACGGGGCGCGCACCCCACGAGAGATGCTGTTCCGCGAAGAGCTGATCTCGCTGACCGAGGTCGACGCGCTGACCACGCTGCTCACCGTGGACCGCGACCCGGACGGCGGATGGAAGCACCACATCGGGCTGCTGCCCACGCTGTTCGAGCACGCCGACGTGGATCCAGCGCGCACCTACGCCGCGGTCGTGGGCCCGCCCGTGGTCTACCGCTTCGTGCTGCGCGAGCTGCTCGCGCGCCACTTCGCCAAGGACCGGATCCTGATGAGCCTCGAGCGGCGGATGAAGTGCGGCGTCGGCAAGTGCGGCCACTGCTCGGTCGGCTACAAGTACACCTGCATCCACGGCCCGGTGTTCACTTACTGGGACGCGATCAACTTGCCGGAGGTCGTATGAGCAGCGAGGGGCGGAGCGGGCAACCGCGCGTCGGCATCTTCGGACTGAGCGGCTGCTTCGGCGAGCAGATCGTCATCCTCAATTGCGAGGACCAGCTCCTCTCCCTTCTCGGCGAGATCGATCTGGCCGACTTCCTGACCGCCTCGTCGGTCAACGATACCGCCGGGCCGCTCGACATCGCGTTCGTCGAGGGTTCGGTCGGTACTGCCCGCGAGGAGGCGGCGCTGCGCCGCGTCCGCGAGCGCGCCCGGCTGCTGGTCGCGATCGGCAGCTGCGCGTGCTTCGGCGGGGTCCAGGCGGCCTGGAACGGCGCGGCGCGCGCGGCGGCCGGCGCCGACGTCTACGGCGCGACCTTCGTCGGGTACGACGACATGCCGCATCGGCCGCTCCGCGACGTCGTTCGCGTCGATGCCGCGATTCCCGGCTGCCCGATGGAGAAGGAGGAGTTCCTTCAGGCGGTCGCCTGCCTGCTCAACGGCGATCCGCCGCAGCCGGTCACCTACCCCGTGTGCGCTGAGTGCCGCATGAAAGAGCAGGAGTGTCTCCTGCTCGCCTACGGCATCCACTGCTCGGGTCCCGTGACGGCGGGCGGCTGCGGCGCGCGCTGTCCCGGCTACAACGCGCCGTGCATCGGCTGCCGCGGTCCCGCCGACGAAGCGAACGTGGCGTCGATGGAGGCCATCATCACCAGGGCGGGCTACACGGTCGAGGACTTCCGGCGGCGCCAGCGGCTGTTTGCCGGCGCACCGTCGAAGGGGAGCGAGGAGATCCGGACATGACGCGCGCAATCGTCGTCGACCACTTGGCGCGAATCGAGGGCCACGCCGGCATCACCGTCGAGATCGACGGCGACCGCGTGGCGCAGGTCCGCTTCGACATCTTCGAGGGGCTGCGCCTGTTCGAGGGGCTGGTGCGCGGCCGCCCCGTCGTCGAGGTCGCCGGCATCGTCTCCCGCATCTGCGCCATCTGCTCCCACGGCCACGCCATCACGGCGCTCGAAGCGCTCGAACGGGCCATGGGCGTCGAGGCGTCGGGGCAGACCTGGCGGCTTCGGGAGCTGGCCTTTCACGGCGCCGCGATCGAGAGCCATGCCCTGCACGTGTTCTGCCTGGCGCTGCCGGATCTGCTGAACCGGGCGAGCGTGATCGAGCTGTCGGCTGACGCGCCGGAAACGGTCGCGACGGCGCTGCGGCTGAAGAAGCTGGGGAACACCATCCAGGAGGTGATCGGCGGCCGCGCCGTGCACCCGGTGAACTACGCAATCGGCGGGTTCAGCAGGCTGCCCTCGATCGACGAGCTCGTGCGGCTGCGCGACGCGCTGACCGCCGGCCTCGCCGACTGCGCGCGGGCGCTCGAGGCGGTCGCCGGCGTGACCGTCCCTGCCTACGCCGACGACCCGATCCTGTACGCCGCGATCGTGCCGCGTGAGGGCTCGTATTTCTTCGGCGACGCGATCCGCTTGAGCGACAACCGGACGATCCCGGCCACCTCGTACCGGGCGCTCACCAACGAGCAGGCCGTCGCGCACTCGACCGCCAGGCATTCGCGTATCGACGGCACGCCGTACATGGTCGGGGCGCTGCCGAGGCTCACGCTCAACGGCGGCCTGGTCGGCGGCCGCGCGCGACAAGCCTGGACGCTGCTCGGCCCCACGATGCCCTGCCGCAACGTCGTCATGAACGACATCGCGCAGCTGGTCGAGCTGGTGTTCTCGGTCGAGCAGGCGCTGGCCATCGTCGAGGAGATGCTGGAACGGGGCCTGACGCCCGAGCCGCGCCGCCGCTACCAGGCGCGGGCCGGCAGCGGCGCGGCGGCCACGGAAGTGCCGCGCGGACTGCTGTTCCACAGCTACGAGATCGACGCCGACGGGCTCATCGCGGCGGCGGACGTCATCACGCCGACGGCGCAAAACTGCGCCCACGTCGAGGAACAGTTCCGTGCCGCCGTCCGCCGGCAACCTGACGTCGCCGACGACGAGCTCAGGCGAAGGCTGGAGATCATCGCGCGGTCGTACGACCCGTGCGTCAGCTGTTCGGTACACGTCATCCGGACCGGTACAACGTGATCACCGGGCTGCTCGACACGATCCGGCGCTGGCGCAGGGCCCGCATCTCGCTGCGCGCCCGTATCACGGCCGCCTTCACGCTGGTCGTCGTCGGCGGCACCGCGATCTCGACGCTCATCGGGTCGCGCATCATCACCAACGCCCTGCTGGCCGATGCGCGGAGCCGCACCGTTCACGGGCTCGAGGCGGCGCTCACGACCTACGCCGAGGACCTGCAGGCCACCGCGGACGCGGTGGCGCGTGCCGCGGCGGCAGCGCCGCTGCGCGGTCTGGCGGGCGCCGGCGGCAGCGCCGCCGCCCTCCGGGCGCTTGCGCCTGAGGCGCGACTCGACTTCCTCGGCTTCGTGCCCTACGGAAGCTCCGGCAGCCGCAGCGATCCCTGCTTCGACAGCGCGTCGTTCCGCGCGTTGATCGCCGCCGCATCCCAGGGGAAACACGGGGCGAGCGCCGAGGTGCTGACCGGGCCATGCCTGGCCGCGCTCAATCCGGAGTTGCCGGCGCGCGTTCGCATCCAGATCGCCGACGAGCACCATGGCTCGCCGCCGGTCACCTCGGCGCTGGCGCTGATCGCCGCGACGCGCGTGATCGACGACGGCCGCGTGCTCGGGACCGCCTACGGCGGCGTGGTGCTCAACCGCCGCACCGATTACGTCGATCGCGTCAAGCGGATGGTCTACGGCGACGCCAAGTACGGCGATCGCGAGGTCGGCGCCGCAGCCGTCTTCCTCGGCGACGTCCGCGTGGCCGCCAGCACCGGCGCTCCCTCGCCGGGAATCGGCCTGCGCGCCTCGCCCGACGTCGCCGCGGCGGTGCGTTCCGGCGGTCAGCGCTGGCAGGGGCGCGCGCGCACGGCCGACGACTGGGGCATCGCCGCCTACGAGCCGCTGCGCGACTACTCGGGCACGGTGATCGGGATGCTGTCCGTCGGCATGCTCGAAGCGCCCATCCTCGCCGTCCGCACCGACGTGATGCTGACGTTCCTCGTCGTGTGCGTCCTCGGCCTGGTCATCGTCTTCGTGTTGACCTATCTGATCACGCGGCGCACCATCTCGCCGCTGGAGGAGATGGCGGCGGCGACCCGCAAGATCGCCGCCGGGGACCTGGGCGTGCGCGTGTCGGTAGCCTCCGAGGACGAGATCGGCGTGCTCGCCCGCTCGTTCAACGACATGCTCTCGAGCCTCGAGGCGATGAAGCGCGAGCTGGAGGAATGGGGGCACACGCTCGAGGACAAGGTGACGGAGCGGACGGAGCAGGTCGTCTCGATGCAGGCGCAGATGGTGCGCTCGGAGAAGCTCGCCTCGATCGGCCGCCTCGCGGCGGGCGTCGCGCACAGCATCAACAACCCGCTCGGCGGCATCCTCTCGCTGTCGATGCTGGCCGCCGAGGACTGCAAGGATGCGGCGCTGCGCGGCGACCTCGAGACCATCTCGAAGCAGGCGCTCCGCTGCCGCGAGATTGTCAAGGGGCTGCTCGATTTCTCGCACCAGGGGGACGTGCGCGTCACCCGCACCGATGTCAACGCGATCATCGACGGCGCCGTGCAGCTGCTCCAGCGGCAGGCGGTGTTCCACAACGTCAGCATCGAGCGCCGGTTCGACCGCGGCGCGCCGCGCGTGCTCATCAATCCGGGCCAGCTCCAGGACGCCGTGACCAACCTGCTGGTGAACGCGGTGGACGCGATGGAGCGCGGCGGCACAGTGACAGTCGACACCGCCTCCGCGGCGGACGCGCGCGAGGTGCTCATCGCCGTCGCCGACACCGGCTGCGGCATCCCCGAGAAAAACCTTCCCTACCTGTTCGAGCCCTTCTTCACGACCAAGAAGGTCGGCAAAGGGACCGGGCTCGGCTTGGCCATCGTGCACGGCATCGTGACCCGCGCCGGCGGCAGCATCGAGGTGAACACGGGCCCGTCGGGCACGCGGTTCACCATTCACCTGCCGGTCGCGCCAGAGGAGAGCGACGAGGATGGCGCCGTCGAAATGGCTGGTGCTCGGGCTGGGGAACCGGCTGGCCGGGGCTGACGGCTTCGGGCCGGCGGTGGTCGAGGAGCTCGCGGCAGTCGGCGATCTCCCGCACGGGGTGGAGCTCGTGGACGCGCACGCCGACCTGCTCGGCAGCCTCGACCGCTTCGAGGGCCGCGACCAGGTCGTGCTGGTCGATGCCGTCCTGGACGCGAACGGCTCGGGCGTCGGGGTGTTCGAGGAGGACGTGTTCTCGAGGTGGGAGACGCGCTCGACCGGCGTGCACGGGCTGTCTGCCATCATGGCGGTGAAGCTGTTCCGGCGGCTGCAGCCGCCGGCCGATCCCGCGCTGCCCGGCCGTCCATGCATCACGCTCGTCGCCTGCCGCGTGACTGAGGCGCACTTCCTTCGGCCGCTCGACCCGGCGATCGTCGAGGCCGGCGCCGACGCGGTGCGTGGCGTGCTGGCACGGCTCGAGACGGCGCGCTCATGACGTCGATTACGCGCAAGCAGTTCTTCGTCACCTCTACGGGATGGATCGGAATGTCAGCAGCCCACGGGACCGGCGACCCGTTCGTGCCTGGCTACCTCGCGCTGCACGAGGGTGGCGAGCTCCGCCGCCGTGCGGAAGCGCTGCGGGCGATGCAGCGCGAGTGCCGCACGTGCCCGCGGCAATGCGGCGCGCGGCGCGCCAACGGCGAGGCCGGCGTCTGCGGCGCCGCCGGCGAGCTCGAGATCGCCAGCTACGGCCGCCACTTCGGCGAGGAGAACGGGCTCGTCGGGCGCGGCGGCTCGGGCACGATCTTCCTCTCGCACTGCAACCTGCGCTGCGTGTTCTGCCAGAACTGGGAGATCAGCCAGCGCGATCACGGCACGCGCGTCAGCGCCGGGACGCTGGCCGGAGTGATGTGTCGCCTGCAGGACCAGGGCTGCCACAACATCAACCTGGTCACGCCCACGCATTACACGGCGCAGATCGTCGAGGCGATCGATCTCGCGGCCGCGCGCGGGTTGACGCTTCCCGTGGTCTGGAACACGAGCGGCTGGGAACGGATCGAGACGCTGCGGCTGCTCGAGGGGATCGTGGACGTCTACATGCCGGACTTCAAGTACGCGAATGGTGACATGGCCGAGCGCTACTCGTCGGGGGCGCGCAGCTACCCGGAGGACACGCGCGCGGCGCTGCTGGAGATGCACCGCCAGGTCGGCGTCGCGCACCCGCACGCCGACGGCATCATCCGCCGCGGCCTGATCATCCGCCACCTCGTCATGCCCAACCGCGTCAGCGGGACGCGGCAGGTGATCGAGTGGATTGCCGCCAACCTGCCGAAGGATACCTACCTCAACCTGATGTCGCAGTATCGTCCGGCGTTCCGGGCGTTCGACTACCCCGCGATCGCGCGCGGCCTCGAGCGCCACGAGTACGAGCAGGCCGTGCGCTGGGCGCGCGCAGCGGGCCTGACGAACGTGGACGTCCAGGTGTGAGGGGCAACATGCGGCTTGACACCACCCCGCCGCCCCGATGTTTTACGGCCGGTCCGCGGCTCGGGCTCCCGCCCGGGCAGTTGGAAGCCGAAGGCTGACCCCGGGGCCCCGCGACGCTGACGCTCCAGATGCACGAGGGGACAATGACGCGCCGGCAGCGCCCCGATTACACCGGTTTCGCGCGCGTCAACAGCGATAGGCCGAGGAGGCCGAGCGCGGCGACAACGGCGGTGCGGATGCGTCGAAGGAAGGGCACGGTGAATCCAGCCGCCGCGGGCAGACCGACCGCCTCGAACACGATCGCGTGCGCACCCTCGGATGCGCCCACCTGGCCGGGGATGAAGAAGAACGCGAGGCCGATGAACTTCGTGGCGCCCTCGATGAGCGTCGCGAGGCCGAGTCCGGTGCCGAGTTCCAGGGCGCCGAGGATCAGGTACAGCTCCAGGATGTGCGCGGCGGTGCTCGCCGACTCCAGCAGCAGAATGCGGGCGAAGCGCCGCGGGCGGTCGTGCATGATGCCGAGCAGCAGCTCCTCGACACCGTGCACGTCGGCCATGTTCGGGCGCAGCCGCCTGCGGACTCCTGGCAGCGCTGCGACCCGCTCGAGGATGGCGCCGAGCAGGTACACGCGGCGCGCGATCGCGAGCGCGGCGGTGACGAGGAATACCGCCATGACCGCCACGATCGCGATGGCGCCGCCGCGGGCGGCACCCGAGACGAGGTCGCGCGCGAGCAGCCACCAGAACGCCGCGACCGACAGCGCGGCAGCCACGAACGTGTACGAGAGGTACTCCGTCAGCGTCGCGGCAAAACCCTCACCGGCCTCGAGGCCGCGGCCCTTCAGGAGCAGCGCCTTTGCCGGTTCCGCAAGGAAGGGGCCGGTGAACGTCAGGAACTGCACGGCTTCACCCGAGAGCCGGATCCACAGCGCGTCGCGAAAGCGAAGCGTCCGCGCGCTCGTCACCGAGGCCGTCAGCGCGACGGCGCGCAAGGCCTGAAAGGCCGCATACGCCAGCGCGATCGGCACCGCGCCCCAGCCGACGCGGCCGAGCATCTCGAGGACGGCGGCCGGACCGAGCTGCAGGGCGAGGTAGACGAACAGCGCGACGCCGAAGAGCAGGAACGCGACGCGGACCATGCGCCGTTCGAGTCTACGCCGGCCGCGCCTCGGGGAGCCGGTGGCGTCGTAGAATCAAGAGCCATGGCCGCGAACCGACAGGCGGCGCTGCGGGTCCGCGACCTGCACAAGCGCTACAAGGACGTCGTCGCCGTCGACGGCGTCGACCTGGAGGTGCAGACCGGCGAGTGCTTCGGCCTCGTCGGCCCGAACGGCGCGGGCAAGACGACGACCGTCGAGATCTGCGAGGGGCTGACGGAACCCGATTCGGGCGAGGTCGAGGTCCTCGGGATGCGGTGGGACCGAGACGCTGGCGAGCTCCGGCAACGGCTCGGCATCCAGCTCCAGGAGACCCAGCTCACGGACAAACTCACCGTCCTCGAGACGCTGCGGCTGTTCCGCAGCTTCTACCGGCGCGGCATCGCGCCCGAGGACGCGATCGCCCGCGTCGCCCTCCAGGAGAAGCGCGACGCGCGACTCCTGACGCTCTCGGGCGGGCAGAAGCAGCGCCTGGCACTCGCGTGCGCGCTGGTCGGCGACCCGGAGCTGCTCTTCCTCGACGAGCCGACCACCGGGCTCGACCCGCAGGCGCGGCGCCAGCTATGGGACCTCATCGGCGAGTTCCGGCAATCCGGCCGCACCACGCTGCTCACCACTCATTACATGGAGGAGGCGGAACGGCTCTGCGATCGCGTCGCGATCGTCGATCGCGGCAAAGTGATCGCCATGGACACACCTGCCCGGCTCGTGGCCTCGATCGGCGCCGGCCACGTCGTCGAGTTCCCCGTTGACGGGACCGCGGCGTGTGATCTGGCCGCGATGCGCGCGGTCGAGGGCGTCCGCGATGCCCGGGCCGAGGACGGCACGGTGCGCGTGCAGGTCGCCGATCTGCAGCGCGTGCTGCCCGGACTGCTCGAAGAGGTGCGCCGCCAGGGCATTCTGCTGCCCGAGCTGCGCACCCACTCGGCGACGCTGGAAGACGTCTTCGTGTTCCTGACCGGACGCCATCTCCGAGACGACTGAAGGCTTTGACGCGTGCCGCCGTGTCAACTCCCGGAGGCCAACTACCAACTGCCAACTTTCGACAACGCCCAGTGGCTCCCCGCCTGGAGGTTGGGTGAGGGTGGTTGGGAGTTGATGTCCTTGGGAGTTGGCAGATGGCAGTAGGCACGATGCAGCGAAGCCGCGGTATCCGATGACCGAACACCCGCTCGTGCAGCTGACGCTCGTCCGCATCCGCGAGTTCATCCGTGAACCCGAGGCGCTCTTCTGGGCGTTCTTCTTCCCGGTGTTGCTGACCGCGGGCCTGGGCATCGCGTTCCGCAGCACGCCGGCGGAGGCGGTGGCAGTCGTCACGTCGGACGCGTCGCTCGCAGAGGCGCTCCGGCAGGAACCGGGGCTCCACGTGCGACTGCTCGAGGAGGAGGCCGCGCGCCATGCGCTGCGCACCGGCAAGGCGGCGTTGCTCGCCGCGCCGGGGCCGGACGGGTCGGTCCAGTTTGGCTACGACGACACGAACCCCGAGGGCCGCACGGCACGGATGCTCGCCGACCGTGCGATCCAGCGCGCCAGGGGACGCGCCGATCCGGTGACGACGCGCGACGAGCTCGTGCGGGAGCCGGGTTCGCGGTATGTCGATTTCTTCGTGCCCGGCCTCGTGGGCCTGGGCATCATGAGCAACGCGCTCTGGGGCATCGGCTTCTCGATCGCGGACTCGCGCCGGCGAAAGCTGATGAAACGCCTGGTGGCCACGCCGATGCCCCGTCGCTACTACCTGATGTCGTACCTGATCGCCCGCCTGCTGGGGCTGGTCGTGGAGATCGCGGTGCCCGTGGGGTTCGGCGCGCTCGCGTTCGACGTGCCGGTGCGCGGGCGGCTGGTGGATCTCGTCCTCATCTGCCTGCTGTCGTCCACCGCGTTCAGCGCGCTGGCCATCCTCATCGCATCGCGCGCGAAGACGATCGAGGGCGTGTCCGGCCTGATGAACCTCGTCCAGGTGCCGATGTGGATCGTCTCGGGCGTCTTCTTCTCGGCGCAGCGCTTCCCCGACGCGGTCCAGCCGCTCATCGACGCGCTGCCGCTGACCGCGACCATCGACGCGGTGCGCGCGCACATGCTCGAAGGGGCGTCCCTGTTCCAGCTCGCACCCCAGCTGGCGACGCTCGCCGTCTGGCTGGTCGTCTGCTTCACGCTGGCATTGAAGCTGTTCCGCTGGCGTTAGGATCTATCCCTCCTTTCGAGGCGCCATGCTCACGATCGAACCGGTCGATCCGCGGTCGCGGCGGGACGTCCGCCGCTTCGTCGAGCTTCCCTACCTGCTGTACAGCGGCGACCCGCGGTGGGTGCCGCCGCTGCGGTCCGAGGCGCGCGTCCTGCTCGATGCCGTCCGGCACCCGTTCTACGAGCATTCCGAGGCGGCGTTCTTCCTGGCGCTGCGCGACGCCGAGATCGTCGGACGGCTCGGCGTGCTGGAGCACCGGCCGTACAACCGCGTCCACGACACGCGCCACGCCGGCTTCACGCTGTTCGAGTGCGAGGACGATCCGTACGCCGCGGCGGCGCTCTTCGACGCCGCCGTCGACTGGGCGCGCGGCCGCGGGCTCGACCGTCTCGTCGGGCCGCGCGGCCTCGGCGCGCTCGACGGCTACGGCCTCCTCGTGGACGGGTTCGAGCGGCCGCAGTTGATGACCATGACCAGCTACAACCCGAAGTGGTATGCGCCGCTGCTGGAGCGGTTCGGGTTCGTGAAGGAAGTGGATTTCGTCTCCTACGAGCTCGACCGCGACACGTTCGCGATGCCCGACGGCGTGCGCGCCGCCGCCGCGCACGCCGAGGCGTCCCTGCGGATCCTCCGCTATCCGACCCGCCGCGCCCTCGTCCGGGCGGCGCGGCGCATCGGCGAGACCTACAATCGCGCGTTCGTGCAGAACTGGGAGTACTACCCGCTCACCCCTCGCGAAGTGGACTTCGTCGTCGACCAGGTGCGCCCGCTCGCCGATCCGCGCTTCATGACCTTCATTGCCGCCGGCGACCAGATCGTCGGGTTCGTGTTCGGCTTCCCGGACGTGTCGGCGGCCCTGCGCGCGATCGGTGGACGGCTGACGCCGTGGGGTGTGGTGCGCCTGCTGCGCGAGCGCGAGCGCGCCACGCACCTCGTGCTCAATGGCGCCGGCATCGTGCCCGAGCACCAGGGACGAGGGGGCAACGCGCTGCTCTACGTCCAGATCGAGCGCGCGGTGAAGACCTCGCGATTCCGGACGGCGGAGCTGCCGCAAGTGGCGGAGACGGCGGTGAAGATGCGCGCCGACCTGGAAAAGCTCGGCGCGCGGCCCATCAAGCGGCACCGGGTATACGCGCGCGCGATCTAGCAAACCTGTTCAGCGTCTAGGATCCCGGCAGCTTTTCCTCGAGCGCCTGGTACACCAGCGTCTGGAACACATCCGTGATGTCCGATGGCCGCCCGAGCACCTGGACCATCGTCACCATGACCAGCCGTTCGACCGGATCGACGCGGTAAGACGAGCCATAGGCGCCGCCCCAACCGAACGTTCCGACCGATTGCATGCCGCTCGCGCCGTAGCGCTCGACCACTTCGAAGCCCAGACCGAAGCCGCGGCCGGGCTGCGGATACACGTCCTCGAGCTGGTCGGTGGTCATCAGCTTGACCGAGCGGGAAGAGAGGAGCCGAACGCCGTCGATCGTCCCCCCCAGCCGAATCATCTCGAGGAAGCGCGCGTAGTCGCGTGCCGTCGAGAGCAGCCCCGCGCCGCCGGAGAAGTTCTTGCGCGGCCCTTCGACGTAGTGTCCCTGTCCCCTGCCGCCTTCCGCCGCCCGCGCCAGTCCGCCGTCGGCCCCGGTCGTGTACACCGCGGCGAGCCGTGCCTTCTGCTCCTGCGGCAGGAAGAAGCGCGTATCCTTCATCCCGAGCGGACCGGTGATGCGGCTCTCGATGTACTGATCGAGCGGCATTCCGGACGCCCGCTCGACGATGCAGCCGAGGACGTCGGTGTTGTAGCCGTAGACGTACGCCTCGCCCGGCTGCGAGACGAACGGCAGCGACGCGAGCCGCTCCATCGTGTCGCACACCGGTTCGTCCTTGTCGGCCGTGTACCAGCCGTATCCGGCAGCCGGTCCGAGCCCCTTCGCCTCGTACAGCGACGCGACGTGGCGGTCCGTGCCGTACGACATCCCGGAGGTGTGCGTCAGCAGGTCCCGGATCGTGATCTGCCGTTGCGCCTGCTCCGTGGACACGCCCGAGTCCGAGCGCACCGCAACGGTCGTCTTTGCGAATGCCGGGATGAACCGGCTGGCCGGGCTGGCGAGCGTGAGGCGCCCTTCCTCCGCGAGCTGCAGGATCGCGACGCTGGTGATGGCTTTCGTCTGCGAGGCGATGCGGAAGATGGTGTCGGGTTCCATGCGGCGGCCGGCCTCCTGATCGCTCCAGCCGAGCGCCTTCTGGTACACCGGCCTGCCGTCGCGCAGCACGAGCGCGACGATGCCGGCCACGCGCTGCTCGTCGACGTAGCGCTGCAGCGCCGCGTCCAGGCGCGCGAGCCGCTCGGTCGACAAGCCGGAGGCCCTGGGGGCGGTGGCGGCAGGCGCATGCGTCGCCGGCTGCGGCCTCGGGTGGGGTTTGGATTGGGCCGAAAGACCGGTGACGGCGAGAACGGCCAGAAGCGGGACGAGCCTCGGTGATTTCATTGCGGCATTCTATTACTCGCCGGCCGGCCTGAGCCTGTTTCGCGAAGAACTGCGCCTTCCCGGGCGGGAGGGCGTAATGCAGCATGTGCTCAGGACCGCTCGAATCGCGCTGGCGGTCGCCGCCGGCTTCGCGGCGCCGGCGGCGGCCCAGGACCTGCACCCGGTAGTCTTCGGCGCCGCCGGCTTCGCGGACGTTTACCGCGGCGAGGATCGGAGCTTCGGGACCGAGCTGAACCTGGCCGGCGGCGGCGGCATCGAATGGAAGCGGCTCGGCATCGACGGCGAGGTCCACCGCACGATCGGCCTGACGCCGCGAAACGTGCCCTGCGCCGTGGTGAACGTGACGTGCACCGGCTCGGCGCGCCAGGGCGTGCTCGAGGCCACGATGATCTCCGCGAACGTCAGCTACCTCTTCGGCGGGCCGCGCGTGCGCCCCTACGTGATTGGCAGCGTCGGCGTGCTGCGGACCGAGTCGGTAAACTCGCTGACGGTCGTCGCCGGCGCGACCGCGATCCTGTCCGAGTTTGCGCAAAGGGACACGGGGATGGCGATAGGCGTCGGCGGCGGCGCGGACATCGCCATCGCGCCGCGGCTGTCGCTCCGCCCCGAGTTCCGGACCTACTCGTCGGTCATCCTGTCGCGCGCGAACCTCGGTATGCACCGCGGCTCGATTGCACTGCGGTACCGATGGTGAACGAGGAGATGGACTGCGACGAGCCGCCTACGGCTGCGACGTCGCCCCCTTCAGGTACTTGTCGAACCAGCCGAGGACGCGGTTCATGAAATCGAGCTGGTGCGCAGCCTCTCCAACGCCGTGCCCTTCGCGCGGGTAGGTCACGAACTCCACCGGCACGCCCTTCCACTTGAGTGCCGTGTACATCTCCTGCGACTGGCCGATCGGCACGCGCGGGTCGGCGCCGCCGTGGATGATGAGCGTCGGCGTCTTCGCCTTCGCGATGTGCGCGAGCGGGGAGCGATCCCAGTAAATCGGGTAGTTGTCGTACATCATCAGGTCCCAGTGGACCGTGGAGTTCTCGAAGAAGATGTCGGACGTGCCGGTCATGCTGTACCAGTTCGAGATGCCCATCCACATGACGCCGGCCTTGAAGCGCTCGCTCGCGGCCGTCACCGCCCACGCGGTCGTGTAGCCGCCGTAGCTGCCGCCGCCCACCCCCACCCGGTTGCCGTCGACGAGCCCGATCTTCACCAGGTGATCGATGCCGGCGAGCATGTCCGTGAACTCCTTCCCCATCAGATCGCGGTGGTCGGCCATGGAGAACTTCACGCCGCGGCCGATGCTGCCACGGTAGTTCGGGTAGAAGGTGGCGTAGCCGCGCGCGGCGAGTAACTGGCCCCAGCGGCTGTAACCACCCGCCCACCCGTTCAGGTCCGCGCCTTCCGGCCCGCCGTGCGGCTGCATCACCAGCGGGTAGCGGCGGCCCTCCTGGTAGCCGATCGGCTTCACGATCACGCCCTCAATCTCCAGTCCGTCGGCCGCCCTCCAGCGCACGACCTCCTGCGCACCCAGGGCGACGCCGTTCAGTTGCGGGTTCGTGGTCGTGACGCGCCGCGTCGCGGCGCCGTCGAGGACGAAGACCTCTGACGGGTGCGCGGCCGTGTTCGCCGCAAACGCCATCGTTTTGCCGTCGCCGCCGAAGCTCAGGCCGCCGGCGATGACAGCGTTGCCGGTGGGCAGCGGGGTCCGCGTCTTCGCCGGCAGCGCCAGCGTGTACGCCCTGGTGTCCTGCCGCTCGATCGCGGTGAACACGATCGTGCTCGGCGCGCCCGGGAGCCAGGCGATCCAGGTCACGGTGCCCTCGTAGCCGGCCGTGAGGTTCTCGGCGGCGCCCCCCGAGGCCGGCGCCGCGAAGATGCTGCCCGCGTACGGATCGTTGAGGGCCGTCGCGCCGGTCCACGCGATCCACTTGCCGTCGGGCGACCACCGCGGGTGCGTCAGCTTCCCGGCCGTCTTGGTCAGCGGCGTCGCGGCTCCGCCCGACGCGGACACCGAGCGCACGGTTGTCCGCATGTACGAATCGTCCACCGTCGGCGTGTCGGCGGCGGCCACCACCAGCCGCGCCCCGTCCGGCGCCCAGTCGAAGTCGTGCACGGTGATCGCGTCGGTGGTGACGACGGCGGTCTTCTTCGATGTGACGTCGATCGCGTGCAGCCGCATGTGCTTGTAGTTGCGGTCGGCGACAGTCCAGTCGTGTCCTTTCTTCTCGGCCTCCTGCTCCTCCTTCGTCTTCGGATCGGTTGCCGTGTAGGCGATCCGCTTCCCGTCGGGCGACCATTTGAAGGCGCTCACGGACGTTTCCGCGGAGGTCAGGCGCACGGCCTCGCCGCCGCCCGCGCCAATCAGGTGGATCTGCGCGGGGTCGCCGGCCGGCCGGCGCGACAGGAAGGCGATCGTCCTGCCGTCGGGGGACCATTGAGCGGACCGGTCGCCGTCGGGTCCGGTCGTGAAGCGCGATGGCCCGCCGCCGCGTGCCGGCACCGTCCACAACTCCGGCACGGCCGGGCCAGGCTTCTCGTCGGCCGCGCGCGCCCGGGAGAGCTGATAGACGATCCGCGATCCGTCAGGCGAAATCTGCACGTCCGTGACGGTCCGGATCGTCATGATGAGGTCCGGCGTCAGGACCTTTTCCTGCGCCCGCACCGGGAGCGTGACCGCGAGCACGACGAGCGGCAGCCACACGAGCTTCGTACGCGATTGCTGAACAGCCAAGAAGACCTCCTGACAAGTCCGCCCGAGAAGAGAGAGTCCCAGCATATCGCCCGGCCGGCGTCGTGCATGCGGCAAAACGACGCTGCCGCGACGCCTGAGGGCGATTACTGCTGAGAAAGCGGCCGTCCGTCCGTCCGCCCGGTCCGATCTCGGCGATCCTGCGGTTGAGGGCGTCCGGCCGAACGCGGGACCAGCGTATAATGCGCGCCTTCGACCCTTCGGCGGAGCAGGTGCTGCCGGCGTTCGCCGGCCCGGAGGTCCATGCGGCCACGTTCTCTCGAGTCCGATCTGCGGGGCGGGCC
Source organism: Vicinamibacterales bacterium (assembly GCA_048594975.1). GTDB lineage: Bacteria > Acidobacteriota > Vicinamibacteria > Vicinamibacterales > 2-12-FULL-66-21 > JBMDXB01. The sequence goes on from JBMDXQ010000146.1 coordinate 32,204, forward strand.
AGTCCCCTCGGAATCGTGCTGTACATTCCTGCGTTCACGGGTTCCCGCACCGACGCGGACCTGGGGCGCCGCCGGCGCGTTCGCGAGCGTCAATCCCTGGAGGCCACGACCATGAAGTGCATCAAGGCGATCGTCGAGGGACGCAAGACGGTGACGGTGGCGCCGACGGTGTCGGTCACCGAGGCCAGCCGCGTCATGGCCGGCCACGACATCGGCGCCGTCCCGGTCGTCGACGGGGACCGGCTGGCCGGCATCTTCACCGAGCGCGACATCCTGGCACGGGTCGTGGCCGCCGGCCTCGACTGCGCGACGACGTCGGTTCGAGAGGTGATGTCCACCGGGCTGGTCGTGGCGGATCTCAACGAAACCTACGAGGCCTGCCTGCAGCGCATGCGCCAGGCGCGCGTCCGCCATCTCATCGTCCTCGACTGCGGTCGCCTCGCCGGCATCCTGTCGCTGCGCGACCTGCTGGCGATGGACCTCGACGACAAGGACGAGGCGATCGCGCTGCTGAACGCCTACGTCCACTACATTCCCGCGGACATGCAGGCGAAGGCGCGGGTGTGAGGAGAATCGGGCGATCGTTCTATAGCCTTGCCCTGCCGATGATCGCCGCCCTCGCGCTTGCGCCGCGTGCGGATCCCGTCGTTGCTGAACGCGTGACCAGGCTGACCCGGCAGTCCCTGTGGAAACTGGTCTCGTCCGTGCCGGTCGATTTCCCGACCCACCACCCGCAGGGACTCGTCAGGGTCGGGGACTCCTTCTTCGTGTCGTCCGTCGAGGTCCACGACCGGCAAGCCGGCCGCGGCACCGGGCACCTGTTCAAGATGGATCTCGACGGGAAACTGCTCGAGCAGGTCACGCTCGGAGAGGGCGCGATGTATCACCCGGGCGGGCTCGACTACGACGGCACGCACATCTGGGTGCCCGTCGCCGAGTACCGCCCGGACAGCCGCGCCGTCGTGTATCGCGTCGATCCGGGAACGATGAAGGCAACCGAAGTCCTCCGCTTCGCCGACCACATCGGCGCAATCGTGCACAACACCGACGAGCGGACCCTGCACGGCGTCAGCTGGGGATCGCGGCGGTTCTATCGCTGGTCGCTCGACGGCGCTGGACGCGTGACCAACGCCGCGACCCCGCCCGAACGGCTCGGCACCCTGAACCCGTCGCACTACGTCGACTACCAGGACTGCAAGTACGCGGGCAGGCGGCGCATGCTCTGCACCGGCGTCACCGAGTTCAGTAAGCCGGGCGCGCCGCGCTTCCGGCTCGGCGGGCTCGATCTTGTAGATCTCCGCGACGGCCGGCCGCTGCACCAGGTGCCGGTCCTGCTGTGGACCGACTCCGGTCTCGACATGACGCACAACCCGGCCTGGTTCGAGGCGAGCGCGTCCGGGCTGCGCGCATACTTCCTGCCGGAGGATGAGCGGTCGACGCTTTACGTCTTCGAAGTGGACGCGCCCGGCTCGTGACCGTTCCGCTTACTGCTGCCGGTGATTCGCGGCGTGCATGACTGGCCCGAACTGTGACGTGTCGGATCAATCGCCGACGAGCACCGCCGGCCACCTGGCGAGAGCGTGGTGGCAGCGGGGGCGCCGGAAGAGCCGACGATCCTGCCGCTGCCGCCTGCAGCCACAGTGTCTCGAGAAGTGCCTGCAATCAAGTGATCGCTACTTCGTCGCGTGAACCTTCGGCCGATTCGTGAACGAGGCATCGGCATCGATGAGAGCCGAGCCCGGATTGTAGAGCGTCGAGCAGATCGTGAAGCCCGACACGGTGTTGTTGATCAACTTGTCGTTGTTGCCTACGTCCGAAATCGCTGCCGTGTAGGCCGTGTTGTAGCAGCTCCCGGCGGTTATCAGATTCCCGACGACCTTGACGTTAGTGGCGTCGCTCGGCGGTCCGGCGGCGTCCCAGTTCGAGAGATACACGCCCACATCGTTGTTGTCGAGCCGATTGTCGACAATCCTCGTGTTGACCGTCAGGGGGCAAGGACTTCCGTCGGGGCAAGTGCCGTATTCAGCGCCGCCCACGACGAGGATTCCACCCGACGACCAGCCGCCGCTGCCGATGTACGAGTTTCCGGTGACGCTGTTGCGCATGACCGACGCGGTCGCGCCGTACCCAATCTGGATGCCGTTCTGGGCGATGTACGTGACTTCCCCGTCGCCCGTGACCGTGTTGTCGCTCACCATGACCTGTGTTCCGGGACCATTCGCGACGATGCCGCCCTTTTGATACCCGGAGACGATGTTGCCGGCGATTTTTCCGGTTACGGAGCTGACCGAAAAGAACCCGCGGTAGTACACGGCGACGCCGTGCTGACTGCCGTTGTGGGGATTCTCGCCAATAGCCCGAATCGTGCTGTTGAGGATGTCGACGTTGACCGTGCCCGCGTCGCCGTTGACAACTATGCCGTAGTAATTCGCACCGTGAATATCAGCTGCCTGGACCGTGCCACCGGCACCTTCGGTGTCGTAGTACACGGCAATGTTGCAGCCGGTCGCGTCGACGGTGCCGGTCAGCGTGCCCGCCGGGTTGATGAGGGCGGCGGTGAGCCCCTGGAAGCCAGTGGGGAAGCAGTCGGCTGCGGACAGAATCGTCTGCGGGGTCAGCACAGCCACTGTGGCCGCAAGGAGTGCGGCCGTTGCAGTTCGCCTGGTCATACACGTCCTCGTTGCTGTGGAGCCTGGCGGCTCGTCGCACGCGCACGATGGTCGCCACCGCGAGCGGCAGCGACACACACCCTCGGCAGCGCCGGGGGAAGCCAGTTCGGTTGTCCGGATGAGTTGGGATTGTGACGAACTGCGGCTGAGCTGTCAACGGCGACGAAGGCGGCCTGGCAGGCAAAGCGTCCAAACCGTGCAGTTCAGGTCGGGATCGGCTGGAGCACTTGGTCGCGGACGCGTCCGCCCATGCTAGGCTCGTATCCCTCAATCGCAAGAGGTCACTCCATGATGCGGCCGCTACTCGTGACAGTCTTCGTGGCTCTCTCGACGGGCCTGTCGTCGTTGCCCGCACACGCGCAGGGGCGCATGATCCAGGCGAAGGACGGAGACGTCGTGATGGTGCCGGGCGCGGGCACGGTGACCGTCGCACGACCGCTGACCGGGCACCTCAAGCTGATCCCGCACGAGCAGGGCCGGCTGCTCGTCGTGCTCCTCGACGAAGGGCCGCAGGTCGACGGCACCGTCGACCTCGTGTACCGGTTCAGCGTGATTCAGCAGCCGTTTCCGGCGCGGTACGCGTGGGAAGGTCCGGGAACGGTCGAAGAATACGAGCAGCTCGGAGCACGGCGCGGCCTGCGCGGCTACGGCCTGGTGCTTCCGGAGGGCCGGATCCTGCTACGCTGGCACGGCCCCGCCGCGGCATCCACCGCCTTCCCCGAGCACGTAGCCGCCTTCCAGATCAGCGGCCACGGCTCGGGACGCGTGCGCGCGAGCTTCGAGCAGGCGGAGCGGGAGGCGCTGACGCTGGCGGCGGTCTCATCGGCCGAGCAGGAGGCGAGCCCCGGGTCGAGCGCGGTCGCACCGACCACCGGCGTCGGAGCGCCCCCGGGCCCTCGGGCGGACGCCCCAGTCCGAGTCGGCGGGAACATCCGCGAGCCGCGGAAAATCAAGGATGTGGCGCCGGTCATGCCCGAGGCCGCGCGGCGGACCGGCGTCATTGGCATCGTCATCGTGGAAGCCACGATAAACGAGCAGGGCCGCGTCAGCCACGCGCGGATCCTGCGGTCGGTGCCGCAGCTCGACCAGGCGGCGCTCGACGCCGTCCGCCAATGGGAGTACGAGCCGGTACTCGTCAACGGCGTGCCGCGCACGGTGATCCTGACCGTGACCGTGCCGTTCACCGGCCTTCCCTGAGGCTGGGTTCCCGCGACTGACCCACGCGACGGCGCTCCTCCTCTGCCACGCGCGACCGCGCGCATGCGCAAATGTCAGGACGAACGCCGCCGGCCGATGCGTGCGCGCGGCCAAGTTGTCTCCACCATCGTCAAAATGGCGGGTCGGCGCACGTGACCAGACTCTTCGGGGAGGTTCCGATGCTCGTAGCAGCCGCTCTCGTCGCCCTCATCGCTGACGTTCGGACCGAATTGCCGTCGGCGGCGCGGGAGGCCATGTTCCGGCAAGCGTCCGCTGCAGTGGTCGAACCGGCGCGGCCCTGGCCGCCAGCCGGGGTGTCCCGTCTCGCTCCCGAAATCACCCCGCCGAGACTGATCAAGGAGACCCGCCCGAACTACACCACCAAGGCAAAGGAGGCAGGAATCCAGGGCAGCGTCGTGCTCGAGGCTGTCGTCCGCGCGGACGGCAGGGTTGGAGAGGTCCGGGTGGCACGCTCCCTCGACAAGGAGCACGGGCTCGACGACGAGGCGGTCAAGACGGTCAGGCAGTGGCGCTTCGCGCCGGGGACGAAGGACGGCGCCGCGGTCCCCGTGCTCGTCGAAGTCGAGATCACGTTTTCGCTGCGCTAGTAGATGATGTATCCGGGGCCCGGGCGCGGCCCGACCGCGCCGGGTTCTCACCTGTCCGGTCGAATGGTCCCAGCCAGCGCAGGTTCGACTTACTCAGGGCGGACGGATCGCAGGGACACACCAGCCGCTGCATCTATCGGCAGGGCTGCCAGCGTGGCACTTCGGCAGGCGGCGACGGGCGGACCGACAGGAACTGTACCGTCGGGGGCATCGTCGGCGCGAGGGTGATCGAGGCGAGTAGCTTCCCGCGCTCGCAGGAGACGAGCCACTGGCCGCGCCGCGCGTTCTCGACGTAATCGAAGTGGTCCGTGTCGGGGGCGCACGCGCCGACCTGCGCGTGCAGCGCATCCAGCTGGGCGCGCCGCCGATCGCGGGACTCGTCCAGGAACAGGTTGTCGGCCGCGATGCTGCCGGCAAGATCGTCGTCCCAGGTCGCAATCAGCCGCGAGACCGCATTGCGCGCCGCCGTCAGCGCCGGCGACGGCTGCACGGCGCGCGGCTCCAGCGCGCCTGTCCGTGCCAGCCGGTCGAACGCCTGGTTCGTCACGCCGCCCCACCCGGTGTACGTCCGGTTCCCGAAAGCGATGATTCCGACACCGTATTCGGGCAGCCACTGCATGATCGAGCCGAATCCGGGCAGGCCTCCGCCGTGCGCGACGAGATGGCGGAACGCGCAGGTCTGCGAGATCCGGAGGCCGTAACCGTATCCGCTGGCCACGAGCCCGGTCGAACCGCCGGAATCGCGATTCGTGGTCGCCGCGCTGAACCGCCACAACTGCTGCATCTCTCGCAGTGAGGCCCGCCGGATCGGGCTGGCTTCGCGCTCGTCGCGCGGCGGCCAGGCGGAGAGCAGCGCGCCCACGTACTTACCGAGATCACGGATCGACGTCAGCATGCCGCCCATCGACCCGAACGCGCCGTCGGGCAACTGTGGCTCCTCTTTCCAGCGTTCGTCCTCCCACCGGTAGCCGCGCGCCAGCCGCTCCGCCGCAACCTTCGCCGGCTCCATCGTCGTCGAGGTCATCCCGAGCGGCCGCAGGATCTTCGAGGCGAGGTAGTCGTTGTAGGGCACCCCGGAGGCGCGGCTGACGATGCGGCCGAGAATCGCGAACCCGTAGTTCGAATACTCGTACGACACGCCCGGAGCGTTCGAGAACGGAATTCCTGCCAGCATCATCTTCGTCATCTTCGCATCGGAGGCCGCCAGCTGCTGGTCCCCCCACGGGTTGTCCTCCGGGAACCCTTCGGAGTGGGTCAACAGGTGACGGATGGTGATCCTGGGTGAATCGGCCGTGGGATAGACCAGCGTCTTCAGTTCCGGCACGTAGCGCTCCGCCGGATCGTCGAGCGAGAGCCGCCCGTCGTCGCGAAGGGCGAGGATCGCCATCGCGGTGAAGCTCTTGGTCATCGACGCGATGCGGAACACGGAATCCACGTCGGGCGCCGTGTTGGTCTCCACATTGAGCTGCCCGGTCGAGCCGACGTGCGCCAGTTCGCCGTCGATCACGATGCCCCACACCGCGCCCGGGACGTGTCCGCGCGTGGCGAAGTCGCGGAACAGCGCGTCGATCTCGGGGAAAGCGGCGGCGAGCTTCGAGCGCCGCGCGGGATCGGTGAACTGCAGCGCTGCCACGCTTCCGGCGGCGGACTTCGGCGCCTGGGCGATCAACGGCCGAGGGACGACTGCGAGCGAGATCACGACGACGAGGGCGGCTATCGTACGCGAGATCATGCCAGCCTCTTACCAGACCTGAACAGGATCAGCCTGAGTAATGTGCCCCTTCGATTCACCCGCTATGTAAGATACGTATTCTTCAGCATCCCGCCCGTGCAGTCGGAGGTTGACGCCATGATACGCCGAGGGCTGCCGACTGTCCTCGTGCTCGTTGCGCTCTCCGGGCACCCGCCGGGCGCCGGTGCGCAAGGACGTTCCATCCAGGCGCGCGACGGCGATGTTATGCTCGTCCCGGCGGATGCCGCGGTCACGATCGCACGCGCCACCGCCGGCCACGTGAAGGTCCTCCGCTCGATTTCGCTGCTCGATCAGGCGGCGCACGACGCGGTCCGCCAGTGGCGGTTCGAGCCCGTCCTCGTCAACGGTGTGCGCGGCCGATCATCATCACCATGCCCCTGACGTTCGCGTCGCAGGACTGACCCGGCCCGACCACAGCCCTGCCGCGAGCGGCTCGGCCCATCCCGCCCGTCGAGTTTCTTAAGGAACTTGAATGCCGGGGGTGGGGATCGAACCCACACGCCCTTGCGGGCACGGGATTTTAAGTCCCGAAACAGCCCTCAGAACAGGCCGGAATTTGCGTTTTCCTTAAGGATTTCGCCGCCAGCGTCCGCCCGAAACCGCTCGAAACCGCCCCCAATGGTTAACGCTACGGTTAACGCTGTTTGCGACGGCGCCTGGGAGTCGGCGCGTCCGCGAGGCGCGCCACCGCGACCGTCAGATCCGCCTCGTTGACGATGTCGTAGCGGTCGAACACGGAGCGCGTCTTGTGCCCCGTCAACTGCATCGCCGTCTTCTCGGGCACGCCGGCGCGGACCAGATTGCGCACCGCCGTCCGTCGGAAGTCGTGCGGGATGCGGCCCGGACAGCCCGCGCGCCGGCACGCGTCGCGCCACAGCTTGCTGTAGAACGCTGGGAGCCGGCCGCCAGCGGGGTCGGGGAACACCCACGGGCACAAGACCCCCGTCTGCCGCAGCGCGTCGCGCACGCGCCCCTGCGCGATCAGGACGGCCGCGAGCTCCGGCAGCACGCCGTACGGAAACGTCCGCCCGTCGCGGTTCTTCGTCGTGCCGACGTCCAGGCGGACGATGCCGGCGGCCTCGTCGACCTGCGCCCAGGTGATCGGCAGCACTTCGCTGCGGACGCGCCAGCCGGTGAGGAACGCGAACGTCATCACCGGCCGCCAGGGCGCCGGCAGGTGCCGGATCACCGCGTCGAACTGGTCGCGTTCGAAGAACCCGGTCCGCACGTTGTGCTCCGCCAGCTTCTTGATCCGCGGCTTCGTCGTCAACGTCTCAGCCTCGAGCGCAAGCGTGAAGGCCCGGTTCACGATCGCCAGCTCGCGGTTGATCGTCGCGTTCGCGGCGCCCGGCGTGATGACCTGGCCATCGGCATCGACCACAGGCGTCTGCCGGTGCGCGATGTAGGCGCGGACGACCGACGCCGTGATCGCCACCATGCGCCGGCCGCCGAAGAACGGTAGCAGATGGAGCCGGATGCGGCGCTCGATGCCGTCGACCGACCGCTTGTCGTTGATCCGGTAATCGTTCAGCACGTCGGCCGCCGCCTCCTCGAATCGGAGGCGTCCGGTCGCCGGTGAGACCGGCCGCCCGTCCGCGATCGCGCCTTCGCGTTTCCGTAACAGCGTGCGGGCGTCGTCCTTGCTCGCGGTGCCGGAACTCTCGACGATCGGACGGCCGTCCCGGTAGTACTTCAGCATCCAGATCGTGCGGCCCTTTCCCCGATAGACCATGCCCATTAGCGGCCGCCCTTCTTGAGGCGCGTCGCCGGCGCCGGCATGACGCCCTTCGCTTCGAGGAACATGCGCAACGCGCGGCGCACCGTTTCGCTCGGGGGAATGCCGTCGCGTTCCTGCAGGGCGGCCATCGCGTCGGTGAGGTCCGTGCCGAGGCGGAACGCGCTCGGCGGGGTGCGTTTGGGTGGCGGGGTGCGTTTGCGGGGTGTTTTGCTCATGGCTGTCATGGTATCACGAGGTTATACCTGTTATACCGTCGCGCCATTTCGCGCGCGTTTTCGCGGAATCCGACCGCGCACGATGCCCCGGTACGCGCGAAAGCGGTTCTGGTTTGACGAGAGACCAGACTTCCGACCCTCTCACTCGGGGTTACGCGCTGAACGTCTCGATCCGCAGGCTGCCATACAGCGGAAACATACGAGCGAAGTTCCCTTGCAGGTCGTCCCTCGTTTTGAGGTCGGATTGGTACTCCCTGACTGCGTGAAGAAACGCAAGAAACAGATCTTCAAGGCTGATAACGAACTGTTCTGGTTCGTCGGGCCCTCTGCCGACGGGTCTTACCACGGCGCCCCGACCCAGGCCCTGCGCAAGACTGACCGTGACTTTCTTCGAGTACAGCGAGAACGAATGAACCACGGGGTTCCGAAATCCCAAGTAGATGACTTCAGCGAAGGACATCGTTGCCGTGGCTGGTCCGCTGGACACATACTCCGACAGGAAAGTCTCGAACCGTTTTCTACTCTTCCCGTCGGCGTCATCACCCGCATGGAACTTCGCCAACAGGTCGATGCCCGCCATGATCACCATGCACGTGGCAAATAGCCGATTCCGTCTCTGGTCGCTCCCGACAGACTCCTCCGGCACTACGTCGCCGAGCAGGCACAGTTGAGCCTCTCTCCGAAGCAGGTGAAGCGGACTGGCAACCCCGGCCTGCGGGGGCAAGGGCGGCGCAAAGAAGAACTCGATCTGCTGCGGAAGTGTCGGTGTCTCCATCGAGGCCTCCGTGAACGAAGGCCGGCGGGAACTGCCGCGTGCGATACTCGCGGGCAGAGGCCGTCGGCAGGTAGCGTGCTGACAGCTTCAGGGGGCGCGATCGCGATCCCAGTCGCGTCGCGCTTCCGATTCTTACCTCTCGTCGTCGCGGTCGTGCGGCGTCGACGCCTCACGCATGACGCGCCGAATCCACTCCTGCACCGTCACCCGATCGCGCCGCGCCTGCGCCTCCGCCGCCGCGAGCTGCTTCGAGGGAATGGATACCGTCACCGGCACCGACGGATCGTCGACGTCGAGCGGCGGGCGGCCACGGCGCACGGGATCATGCTACGCCCTGGTCGTCCGCGTCGAAAGCCTGGCCGGCTGTAACACCGGCGACGAGCCATGAACAAACCCGCGGCCGGCCGGGAGCACCGGCCAGGCGTTGACCGCTCCCGTTTCTCTTAGTTCAGCCCTGTCACCTGCCCGAAGGCCGCCTCACGGTACGCCGCGAGCGCACCGCGCGTCTCAGCCCTGATAGCCACGAGATTCTTGACGAAGAAATCCGAGTGGCTATTCGAAGCCTCGACGCGCAGGCCGCCGCGCCGGAAGTACTGCGCGGCCGTCTTGAAGCAGCCGACGAGCGCAGTCCCGGCAGCGATCGCCGGCGTGACGGCGACTGGCCGGCCCCACAGCGTCTTCGGTCCCGGCGCTGCGAGGGGCCCGCCACTGGCGATGTAATCGCCCGCGGCGTTCTTCAACAGCAGGATGCTCTCCCAATTCACCGGATTGACCACGTAGCCGTCCACTTCCAGCGATGTGGCGGTTTCGATGATGCCGGTCTGCTTCAGGATCGCATCGGCGTTCGTGTCGGCGCCGCGCGGGTGCGCCGCCGTGATCCCCGGCAGGTTCATCAGCCCGAGGATGTTCGGGGCGATGCCGTCGCCCCCGAGCAGCTGGTCGTCTTCCTTCAGCTGGACGAACAACCGCAGGCGCACGTCGAGATACGCGCGCAAGGCGGGCACGTCCTCGAGGATCTCCTCGGTGACCGGCAGCCAGGTCGCGATCTTCCGCACGGGCGCCGTCGCGCCGTCGAACACGATCGTTGACTCGGGTTTCGCCGCGCCTTCCGCGACGGTATCCGCCGCGTTCGTGGTCGCCGCGGTCTCGCGCATGAACCCGACGGTGTTGGACTCCGTCGTGCCGGGCGCGATGAGGTCCGCGACGGTCAGCCGCCGGCTGGGAAGCGGCAGCAGCCCGGGCTGATAGTCCACGAGCACGGCGGCGCCCCCGCTCGCCGCGTCCTCGGTCAGGGTCGCGGCCATGAGCTCCGAGCTGGGGCTCTGCCAGGTGCCCGAGGGGACCTGGCCGCGGTGTTTCAGCAGCCACTTGCCCATCTCGCTGTCTAGGATCTGGGCGCCGAGCGAGGCGCCGCCGGTGCCGCGCCCGCCGGAGCCGGTCATGCCGGCCGAGAGCCGGGTGATCTCCGCGCTCATGTTCGCGTCGCCCTGGAGCTGGTCGAGCAAGCGCCTCGCCTCGCTCACGCGCACGAGCGCGCCCGCCATCGTCTGTTGGTCGACGCCGCGCGCTTTCATCGTCAGCGCCTCGTGTCGTGCCTCGTCGTACCGTGCCTGGGCCTGTTGAAGGGTCATCTGGTCCTACGCTTTCTCTTGTCGGTTGTTCTGCTGGTCCTCCTGGGCGTTTGATCCTGCGGCTGGTCGGCCGTGTGGCAGTCGCCATGCGGCAATCGCTGCAGCCGGTGTCGTCGCGCCCGTTGCCGGGTGTGGGCACTCGCTCCGTGGTTGCTGTTCGCGTCGAGCCGATCCTGGGACGTGGCGGCCGCGGGCCTCGCATCGTTGGCGGCGCGCTCCTGGTCCGTGTCAGGTCGAGGCTGTTTCTCCTTTCGCCGCGTACGCCGCGCGGTAGACCTGGGCGCGCGCGAACTGCTGGACCTTCGACGCGAGCGCCGCACGGGCGTCGGCGTCGAGGTGCACGCCGTGTCGCTCGGCCAGGCGCGCGAGCTCCTGGTCGACGAGCCGGGTCGCGGGGTCGAAGTCGTCCATCGCTTCCACGGTAACACCCCCAGCAAGGCGCCTCAGTTCGCGCCGAGTGTGGCGCCGAGCAGCTCGGTGAGCAGGTCGAACAGTTCGCGTCGCAGCTGGTTGATCTCCCGCTGGCGTTCAGCGCGCGTGTAGCCGCCGCCCACCGTGCGCCAAGCGACAATCGCGTCCTCGCGCACGCGCAGCTTCCGCTCGAGCCGCTGCCGCCGGCGCCGGCACGCCTCGCTGCAGTGCGTCGGAGGACGCCCGCCGCGCCACCGCACCGCCCGCCCACAGAGGCACGCGGAAGCCGCTGAGACTTTCGCGTCGGATGATGGCGCTGCAACGTTGTCGCTCGCGTCCGTCGCCGGTTCAGCTGGTGATTCGCTCATGGTCGGGTCCACGCAGGCACCACGCTAACTCGGTCGCACGGCGCGACTTGACGCCGCTCCGGCGACGATCCGAGGGTAGGGGGGCTTCGGCATCGCCACGGACGACCCGAGCAGAACCCCTGGGGAACGTCGCTCAAGTGGACGCGAAATTGCGCACGGGGGTCCAGGTCGCCCGGGCAGCACGTCGCGGGACCGTCTGGTTGACCCCAGGAGCCACGATCTCTGCGCGGGGCGTAGGGTCGCATGGGGCCAGCATGAGCGGCTCCTCAATGAACGCGCCGTTGACCATCGGCGGTCGACTGATTCCGCGCCTTCTTCGGTTTCACGTTCAGGTCGGCCAACTGCCGCTTGAAGTCGTCGAACTGCGCCGCAACCGCTCCGCGCCGCTGCTCGGGTTCGAGCGGGAGGCCGTCGTCGCCGATCACGTCGTTTGCGTGGTCCCGCTTCCGCTTCGCCATTGTGTTCAACCTCCTCCTCATGCCACCGCTTTGGCGGCGTCGAGGGCCGCGGCCAGGTCTGCCGGGATCGGTACGCCGGCGGCCATCCGCCAGGCGATCGCGCAGCGCCAGCACCGGCCGAAGATGGCCTCGGCCAGCCCGTCACCGCACGAGAAGCACGAGCCCGTCGCGTACGGCACCTGTCGGAACAGGAACGCCGGGACGCCGGGCGCTGCGGTTTCGGCGAGCTGGCGAGCGAACACCTCGCGACGCGCCTGCACGCCGGCATCGCAGCACCGCACGAGCATCAGCAGGTCCGCCTTGTGCGCGCGGAGCGCGCCCAGGAGCTCGGGGGTTAGCTTGGCCGGCGGGCGGACGCGCAGCCGGTCGCCGTCCACCTGAACGTCGAACCCCTCCGCTTCCAGCCGCAGCAAGAGCGGCAGCGCCGGCCCGGTGAACACGTCGGCCGTCACAGTTCGAGCCATGCGTCCTCGTCCGGCGCCGCGGGGCGTCTTTCGGTGGCAGGTGGGTCTTCAGGGCGGAACCCCGGCCCCCACACCCGAGTCCTTGACGAATCAGCGGTATTCGCGGCGGCACCCGGACCCGCGTGGGTCCCCCCG
>JBMDXQ010000147.1:0-29240 GCA_048594975.1 Vicinamibacterales bacterium
AATCCCCGCCCCAGGAGCGATCCGTCCGTCCCGGTCCGGCGTCGCGCGACCCGTACCGCGCGCTGCATTGATCCGCGGGCCGGATCCTGCTACCAGTGTGCCGCGCCGGCCACTTTCGCCAGGACGTGCTCGTCGACGAGCGTGATCCGGCCGCGGTGCCGCCGAATAGCGCCGGCGCGCTCGAGCTCTTCCAGGATTCTGCACACCACCTCGCGCGCGGTGCCGAGCTGCGCGGCGAGGTCGTCGTGCGTGGCGATCAACGCGCGCTCCGGCGTGCGGCCGCCGATCGTGCGCAGCAGATGTGAGGCGAGCCGTGCGTCCATCCGGCGCAGCGTGATCTCCTCGACCAGCGTCATCACGTCGACGAGACGCACGGCCATCGTCTCGAACACGAAGCGGCGCAGGCGTTCGTTCGACGCGATGAGCGAACGGAACAGCGGCGCCGGCACCGACACCGCATCGGTCGGCGCCTCGGTCGCCGCGGAGGCCATCGCGCCGCGCTCGAGAAACACACACAACATGTTGACGACGCACGGTTCGCCGTCGCGCACGTGGTAGAGCGTCATCTCGCGCCCGTCGGGGCCCGTCTTGTAGACGCGGATCTTTCCCTGGCCCACGAGCCCGAAGTGGGTGCACGTCTCACCCTCCCGATAGAACACCGTCCGTTCCGGCAGATACACGTAGTCGACCGCCCGCGCCAGCGCCTGCCGGTCCGGCTCGGGGGCGTCCCGATAGAACTCGAAGATCTGGAGAATGGCCTCCTTCGTCATCGCTGCCGGATTCTCGGCAAAGGTGACGAGGGGCAACCCGCGTGCCATGGACACGTCGAGAAAGCACTGACGATTCAGCCGGTCACGCGGGCGGCGGTTACATAACACGTGAATTCCGGCGGTTCACGAAACCGGCCGCACGGCCGAGTGCGTCAGGGCGGTTACGTTCCTGGAAGCAGACGGCGGGCCCCCGCGCGCACCAGCATGCGGAAGCGATCCGCGAGGGGCAGCCGGCGCAGCGTGGTGAGCACCACGCCGCGGGTGAAGTAGGTCTTGCGCGAGTAGTCGATCGCCACTTCGACCATCACGGCGCGGCCGGAACGCGCGGCGGCGAACGCTCGCGAGAGCACCGCGTCGAGATCCGCATCCGTCGCCGCGAGCATGTAGTCGGCTTCCACCGCGGCGGCGAAGGCCTCGACGCGATACGGCGGGAGCACGCTGCAGGTGTCGCGGTCGAGCGACGTCTGCTGGAACTGCGCGATCTGCGCCAGCGCGCCGTCGCGCAGCACGCAGACGAGCGGCGCGACGCCGAGCGCGGAGGCGGTGAGGATCTCGAGCCCGGTCATGAGCAGCGCGCCGTCGCCCGCGAGGGCGATGACGTCACGGTCGGGGTTTGCGAGCTTCGCACCGATCGCGGCAGGGACGGCGTACCCCATGCACGAGTAGTCGATCGGCGCGATGAAGCGGCGCGGGCCGCCGAGGCGCAGGTGCTCCATCGCAAGGAACGTCCCGTTGCCGCTGTCGGTCGCGTAGACGGCGTGCGGCGCCAGCCGTTGCAGCGCGGTGAAGAGCACATCAGGCGTGACCCGACCGGCGCTTCGGGTACTCTGCCACTCCTCGCGAACGCGGCGATGACCCTCGGCAATTGCCCGGGCCGGATCCTCACGGTCGGTGCGCGCGCTCAATGCCGGCAGCAGTGCACGGACCATCTCGGCGGCGTCGGCCGCGATGGCGAGACGGGCCGGGAAGTTGCGGTTGAGCACGTCCGGATTGATGTCCACGTGGACGAGGCTGGCGGGCGGAGTGAAGCCCCAGCTCGCCGTGCCGACCTCCGAGAACCGGCAGCCGATGGCCAGCATCACGTCGGCGCGTCCGGCGATGGTCCGGACGAACCCGGGCGTCGAGCGGCCCAGGCCGTTCCACAGCCACAGCGGGTGCGACTCCGGGAACACGCCCTTGCCCTGGATGGTCGTCGCGACCGGCGCATGGAGCTTCTCGGCGAGCTCGATCAGCTGCGATCCCGCCCCCACGGCACCGGCGCCCACGTAGACGACCGGATGCCGCGAATCCTCGAGCAGCGCCGCGGCGGCGCGAACGTCGGGCTCGGCCGGCGCGGCAGGTTCGGGCGGTCCCGCGCCGCCATAGACCGCCTCGTCGTCGCCGACGTCGTGCGTCAGCAGGTAGTACTCCGCGGGGATCTCGACCGCGACGGGCCCGGGCGACCCGCTCCGCGCCAGGTCGAAAGCGCGGCGGACGGTCGAATAGATGTGTCCGGCGGCCTGTGGGCGCAGCACGGCCTTTGTCACCGGCCGCAGGATCGCGAGCTGATCGATGTCGTGCAGCTGGAAGGCGCGGCCCGAATCGCAGCGCACGCCGCAGGCGAGGACGACGATCGGCACGTTGTCCATGAAGGCCTCGGCCACGCCGGACAGGCAGTGGGTGACACCGGCGCCCGGCACGAGATTGACGACGCCGATCGAGTCCGTGGTGCGGGAGACGCCGTCGGCCATGAACGAGGCGCTCTGCTCGTCGGTGACGAGGATCGCCGTGACGCGGTCGGAACGGTCGAGCGCGTCGTAGAGCTCGATGTTGTGGGTGCCGGGAATGCCGAAGGCGAACCGCGCGCCCGCATCCTCCAGTGCGCGCACGACGAGGTCGGAGCCGCGGGTTCTCACGAGACGACGGAATCTAGCACGTTCTCGACGGATCGTTCTCGGCGGGTGGTTCGCGACGGATCGTTCGCAGCGGCGATTGCGACGGGACGTTCGCGACGGGGTGTTCGCGACGGGGTGTTCACGACGGATCGTTCGCGAGGGATCGTTCGCAGCCGTCCATCTGGGGTCGCGGGTCGAACCCGCACGATTCGGGATGAGGGATCCACGATCAGGGATCCACGATGAGCGCTGAGGGATTATGAGGGATGAGGGATCCGCCGCCGGGTTTCCGGCGGATGGCTGCGGCTTCCCGCGAAGACGCCGCTAAGTCCTTCTGTTGGCGGCCGATCGCGCGCCCGCCCCGCGGAACGAATCGTGTATTTCGGTCCACCATGATCTCTAGATCGTGGGAGAGTCTCCTGCTCGGCGCCGGCGCGATGGCCTGT
The DNA here is from genome assembly GCA_048594975.1 of Vicinamibacterales bacterium. Lineage (GTDB taxonomy): Bacteria > Acidobacteriota > Vicinamibacteria > Vicinamibacterales > 2-12-FULL-66-21 > JBMDXB01. The sequence continues at coordinate 3,091 of JBMDXQ010000147.1, forward strand.
GCCCTGGCGGCCTGCGGCGGCAGCGCCGGTCGACAGCCAAACCCTGGACAGGCCAATCCCGGAGCCACGCCAGCGACCGGGACGCCCGCCGAGCGGCCGCCCGTTGCCGTGTCGATCATGACGGTGGGCACCGGCGACCTCACCGAGGCGGTCGAGGTCATCGGTTCGCTCGCACCCAAGTTCTTCGCGGAGGTCAAGTCCGAGGTCTCCGGGACCATCCAGGAGGTTTCCGTCACGCAGTGGGTGCCGGTCCGACGGGGCACGCCGCTCGCCCGCCTCGACACGACCGAGACGGACGCCGCGCTCGAGGCGCTCAAGGCCATCGAGGCGCAGGCGCGCGTCGCCGAGTCGCGGGCGCGCCGCGAGCACGACCGCGCGCAGCAGCTCAGGGAGTACGGCCTCATCACGCAGCAGGCCTTCGACGAAGCGGTCTCCGCGCTCGAGGCCGCCGAGGCGGCCACGAAGGCGGCGGGGGCCCAGGTCCGCACGGGCAGCGCGCGCCGCGCCAAGTCCTTCATCACCTCGCCGATGGACGGCATCGTCGCCGAGCGCCTTGTCAGCGTCGGCGATCGCGTCGAGAACATGGGCGGCGGCGCCCCGATGTTCCGCATCGTCGACAACCGGCTGCTGAACCTGACGGTCACGGTTCCCGCGCCGCAGCTGGCCTCGGTTCGAATCGGGCAGCGGCTCGAGTTCACCACGACCGCCGTCCCGGGCCGCACGTTCGTCGGGAAGGTGATGTTCATCAACCCGGCGGTGGACGAGAGCAGCCGCGCCGCCAAGATAGTGGCCGAGGTGGCCAACCCCGATGGCGCGCTCAAGGGCGGGCTGTTCGTGCAGGGCCGCATCCTGACCCTGATGCGGCCGGGCGTACTGCAGGTACCGCGCGCGGCGCTCCAGAACTGGAACGTCGGCGAGTGCTCGGCCGACGTCTTCGTCGTCCGCGACGGCACCGCGCACAAGCGGTCCGTGCAGACCGGCGCGACGGCCGGCGCAGCGGTGGAGATCACGTCCGGCCTGGCCGCCGGCGAGCGGGTCGTCGAACGCGGCGGCTTCGCGCTGCGCGACGGCGACCGCGTCAGCGTCGCGACCACACAGGGTTCCTGACGTCATGTTCCTCTCCAACCTCTCGATCAAGCGGCCGGTCTTCGCGACGGTCATGATGCTCTCGCTGGTGACGCTCGGCATCACCTCGTACCGGCGCCTCGCGGTCGATCTCTGGCCCGACGTGGAGATCCCCGTCATCTCGGTGGTGACGCTGTTCCCCGGCGCCTCCCCGGAGAGCGTCGAGCGCGAGATCTCGAAGCCGATCGAGGAGGCGCTCAACCCGATCGCCGGGGTCAAGCACATCGGCTCGACCTCGCGGGAGGGCGTGTCGCAGATCTTCGTCGAGTTCGAGCTCGAGGTGAACGTCGACGAGGCGATCCAGGACGCGCGCACGAAGATCGCGGCGATCCGCGGCGACCTGCCCGCCGGCATGCAGGACCCGATCGTCGACAAGATCAACATCGGGGGGATCCCGATCGTCTCGCTGGCGGTCCGGTCGTCCACGCTTGCGCCGCGCGAGCTGACGACGCTGGTGGACAGGAAGGTGAAACGGCGGCTCGAGAACGTGCTCGGCGTCGGCAAAATCGACCTGGTCGGTCCGGTGGTCCGCGAGATCGGCGTGGAGGTACAGCCCGACCGCCTCGAGGCGCTCGGCATGGGCGTCGACGAGGTGATCGCCGGCCTGGCCGGCGAGAACATCGACACGCCGCTCGGCCGGATGCAGCGCGGCGGCACCGAGATGCCGCTGCGCGTGCAGGGGAAGGCCAAGACCGTCGAGGACTTCCGGCGCATGGTCGTGGCCACGCGCGGCGGCCGGCCGGTCACGCTCGGCGAGGTCGCGATGGTCTCCGACGGCGTCGAGGAGGTCCGGTCGGCGGCGTACGTGGACGGCGAGCAGGCGGTGGCGCTCGACGTGCTGAAGCAGTCCGGCGCCAACGCGGTCGGCCTCGCCGACGAGATCATGCGCGAGGTCGCGGTACTGCAGGAGGAGCTGCCGGCCGGGACGACGATCGATATCGTACGGGACGGCTCGGTGTTCATCCGCGAGGCGGTCGCCGACGTGCAGGAAACCCTGATCATCGGCGGCATCCTGACGGTGCTCATCGTGTTCGTGTTCCTCAACTCGTGGCGATCCACGGTCATTACCGGGCTGACGCTGCCCATCTCGGTCGTCTCGTCGTTCATCGTCATGAACTTCGCGGGGATGACGCTGAACGTCATGACGTTGATGGCGCTGTCGCTGGCCATCGGGCTGCTCATCGACGACGCGATCGTGGTGCGCGAGAACATCGTGCGCCACCTGGAGCACGGCGAGGATCATTTCGAGGCGGCACGCGAGGGGACGAGCGAGATCGGGCTCGCCGTCCTGGCGACCACCGGCTCGATCCTCGCGGTGTTCGTCCCGGTCGCGTTCATGAAGGGCATCGTCGGGCGGTTCTTCTTCGCGTTCGGCATCACGGTGGCGTTTGCCGTCGCGGTCTCGCTGTTCGTCTCGTTCACGCTCGACCCGATGCTGTCGTCACGCTGGGTCGATCCCGACATCGCGCGAACCGGGCGCCGGCGCGGGCTCACCCGCGCGCTCGACCGGTTCAACCGCTGGTTCGACCGCACCGCCGACGGCTATCGGCGGGCGATCGGCTGGGCGGTCGACCACCGCCCGACGATCTCGGCGGTGGCGCTCGCGGCGTTCGTGGGCGGCATGGGCGTCATGGCGACGCTCGAGAGCGAGTTCTTCCCCCAGTCCGACGAGGGAGAGTTCATCGCCGCCTTCACGACCGCTCCGAACGCCTCGATCGAGGAAACGGGCAACCGCCTGGCGTCGGTCCTGGCCTCGCTGAAGGACATCCCGGAGATCGAACGCACCTACGCGAGCATCGGCGCGGGCGACGCCGGGACGGTGCGCCAGGCGCGCATCTACCTCAAGCTGACCGAGCGGGCGACGCGGGTGCGCAGGCAGCGCGAGATCGAGCGCGAGGTCCGCGAGCGGCTCTCCCGGATCCCCGGCATCATCTCCTACCTGGCTAACCCGCAGTCGATGGACTCGCGCAAGCCGCTGATGGTGAGCGTTCGCGGTGAGGAGATGGCGCTGCTGAAGCAGTACGCACGGCGGCTGAAGGATGCGCTCTACGGGGTGCCAGGGGTGGTCGACCTGGAGGCGACGCTGGAACACGACACGCCGGAGTACCGGCTGATCGTCGATCGGGACCGCGCCGCAGATGTCGGCCTGGGCACGTCCGCCATCGCGCGGCCGGTCGCGGCGCTCGTCGGCGGCCGGCCGGTCACGACGTTCGAGGACGAAGACGGCGAGATGCGCAACGTGCGCGTGCGTCTGCCGGCGTCGCTGCGACAGGACGCGCGTCACGTCGAGCAGCTTCGCCTCGCAGTGCTCCGTCCGGACGGGCCGGCGCTGATCCCCGTGGGCAGCGTCGCCCGCTACGAGCTGAACGCCACGCCGTCGGAAATCAACCGGCTGGACCTCTCGCGCGAGGTCGTGGTCAGCGCCAACCTCGATGGTCTGCCGCTCGGGACGGCGGTCGCCCGCATCGAGGAGATCGCCGCCGGGCTGCAGATGGCTCCCGGCTACCGCGTCGTGATCGGCGGCGAGAACGAGGCGATGGAAGAGTCATTCGCGTCGATGGGCGAGGCGCTGATCCTCGCGATCGTCTTCGTCTATCTGATCCTCGCGGCGCAGTTCGAGTCCTTCGTGGATCCGCTGGCGATCATGCTGTCGCTGCCGCTCTCGATCGTGGGCATGGCGGCGATGCTGCGCCTGACCGGCGACACGCTCAACGTGATGGCGATCATCGGCCTCATCATGCTGATGGGCCTGGTCACGAAAAACGCCATCCTGCTGGTCGACTTCACCAAGGTGCTGCGGCGGCGGGGCCTCGATCGCCGGCAAGCGGTCATCCAGGCCGGGCGGACGCGGCTGCGGCCCATCGTGATGACGACCTCGGCGATGATCTTCGGCATGCTGCCGCTCGCGCTCGGCCTGGGCGCCGGCGGCGAGATGCGCGCGCCGATGGCGCGCGCGGTCATCGGCGGCCTGATCACCTCGACACTCCTGACCCTCGTGGTCGTGCCGGTCGTCTACACGCTGCTCGACGACCTCGGCTCGTGGCTGCTGCGCCGCCGGCACACGGCGCGCGCCGCCCCGGCGGCCACGGCACTCCTCCTTGCCGTGCTCCTGCCCGCGACGGCCGCTGCGCAGCAAGCCCGGCCAGGACCCGCCCAGCCGCCAGCAGCGACCGGCGCAGTCGGCGTTCCGACGGAACTGCCCCGGGTGGGCGACGGTGAACCGATCGTGCCGCAGCCGGGACGACGAGAGGCGACCGGACTTGTCGCGGCGAAGCCCGCTCCGCCCACGGGAGCAGGGGCATCGGTCCCGGCGACGCCCGCTCAACCGATGGCTGGAGGACGGGTCCTCAGCCTCGAGGCGGCGCTCGCACTGGCGGCGGTGCAGAACTTCGACGTGCAGAAGGCGATCGAGTACAAGAAGTGGGTCGAGGGCAAGTACGTCGAGGAGCGGTCGGCGGCGCTGCCCGAGATCAGCTTCGGCGTCACCGCGCTGCGGCAGTTCGACGACACGCAGAGCAAGCTGTTCCGCGGCTTCACGGGATTGGGCGGCTCCGGCGAGGGCGCGCAGATCGGCGAGATCTTCGGCGGGCGTCAGGACGGGCGCGTCCTGGAGCTGCGCGCCACCCAGCCGATCTTCACGTGGGGACAGGTCGGCGCCGCCATCCGCGCGGCGCGCGTCGGGTTCCGGTACGCCGACTCCCAGCTACGCCGCTTCCGGCAGTCGGTCGCGCGCGACGTGTCCAACGCCTACTACGACGTCGTCGCGGCAAAGGAGCTGGTCGTCATCGCTCAGGAGAACGTGGCGCAGCGGCAACGCCATCTCGACGAGACGCGGCGAAAGCTGCCGCTCGGGACCGCGACCGACTTCGACGTCCTCGCCGCCGAGGTCGCGCTCGACAACGCGCGGCCGGCGGTCAGCCGCGCCGTGAATGGCGTGCGCAACGCCCGCGAGCGGCTGCGCTGGCTCATCGCCGAGACGGCCGAAGTGGACGCCGCGGCGGTGCCGCCGCCGATCATCGACGCGCCGCCCGCCTACGAGGTCGTGCTGGCGAGCGCGCTGCAGAACAGGCCGGAGCTGTCGGAGCTGGCGTTCCAGCGCGAGATCTACAAGGAGATCGTCACGATCGCACAGTCGCAGGGCAAGCCGCGCGTCGACTTCAGCGCCGGCGTAGGCCGCCGCTGGCTGGGGCTGCCGTCGCTCGCGTCGAGCGGGACGGCGTGGAACGCGACGCTCTTCGCCACGGTGCCGCTGTTCGACGGCATGCGCACGAAGGGACGCGTCGAGCAGGCACGGAGCGATCTGGCGCGCGCATCGCTCGACGAGCTGAAGCTCCGCGACGGCATCGCGCTGGAGGTGCGCACGGCGCTCGACGCGCTGCGGGAGGCGTCCGAGATCGTCACCGCGCTCGCCGGCACGGTCCGCGAGGCCGAACGGCTGGTGTTCCTGGCCGACAAGGGGTACGAACTCGGGGTCAAGACCAGGCTCGACGTGGAGGACGCGCAGTCGAACCTGAATCTGGCCCGCGGCAACCTGGCCCGGGGGCAGCGCGACTACCGCGTCGCGCGCGTCAACCTCGAGTGGGTCGCCGGGACGATCCAGGTGGGACCGTAATCGCGGGCCGGGTCCGTCCCGTCGCGTCACGAACGTCGAACGATCCGTCGCGAACGCCCCGTCGCGACCGATCCGTCGCGAGCGAAGAACTGATGCGCCCTGTTGCTGCAGCCGTCCTGCTCGTGGTTCTGCCGACGATCGCGGCCATCGCCGGGCAGGCGCGCGCTGAGTCGCAGGCGCGCCAGCTCTCCCGCTTCGAGCGGCTGGAACGCTGGCTGGCGGCGGTGGCGCAGCACCAGCCGGGGACGCTCGACGCCACCTCCATCGAGATCGCTTCGTGGCCCGACGAGCATCTCACCGCCGTCGTCGACGACGTCGGCGAGCTGGCGGCGTTTCTCCTGCGCGCCCAGGTCCGGCGGAAGCGGAGCGGCCAGTCCTCCGCACCTGCGCACCATCACGGGCGCACGCTTTCGCTCGACGAGCTTCAGCGGCTGCTCGGCGTGTCCGATGACGAAATGGGGCGTGGCGACGTGAGCCGACTGGCGATACGGGCGGCGCTGCTGCACACCGACATCACCTGCCGCCTGGACGAGTACGACCCCCTGATTCCGCCACGCCCGCTGTCGTCCGCGCGCACCGCGCTGCTCGTCACCGATGGACGGAACGAGGGCGTCGCCGACCGCGGCCCGCACTGGGACCTCGCGCGATCGCTCCTCAATCTGGTGGCGCCTGATTCCCGTCGACTGGAGCAGAAGCGGCACTGGTACCTCGCCGCCGCCGCGTTCATGCACAGCCGCGGGCGGCTCGCCGATCTGCTGCCTCACATCGCCAGGGCGTCGCAGTTGTTTCCCGCCGACGCCGACATCCTCAGCTACGGCGGTGCCCTGCACGAGACCCTGGCGTCGCCGTCGGTTCAGCAAGCGGTTCGCACCCTCGGGGCACCCGGGGCGCCCAGGGCCGGCGTGAGCGACGCCCCCATCCACCTGCGCCACGCTCAGGCGTTCTTCGAGCGTGCGCTCGCGTCCGATCCCGGCCACCTCGAAGGGCGCGTGCGGCTCGGGCACGTTCTCGTCGCGCTCGGCGACGACGCGAAGGCCGCCGGAGAGCTGCGGCGTGCGCTCACGCGTGGCGGGGACTGGACCCTCGACTACTACGCCGCGCTGCTCCTGGGCGGCATCCACGCGCGGGCAGGTCGTCGTGACGAGGCACGAGCGCTCTACGAGCGCGCGGCCTCGCTGTATCCGCGTGCGCAGTCGCCGCGGATGGGCCTGAGCAGCCTCGCCCGCGCGAGCGGCGACAAGGCCGCGGCCGCGAAAGCGCTCCTGCCGTGGCTGCCGGCCAGCCACGTCGACGATTTCCAGGACCCGTGGTGGTTCTACTTCTCGACACGGATGGATCGCGCTGATCAGCTGCTGGACGCGTGGCGCGGATCGGTGGAGCCATGGGCGGATCGCTGACGCGGCGGGCGGCCATCGTCGGCCTGATGCCGGCGCTCGCGGGCGCGCCGGCCGAGACTCAGGCACCGGTGTTCTCGAGCCGCGTCGAGGCGGTCCGGGTCGAGGTCCTCGTTACCGATCGTGGGCGGCTCGTCCGCGGCCTCCGGCCGGGAGACTTCGAGGTGTTCGACAACGGCGTCGCCCAGCAGGTCGACCTCGTGGCCTTCGAGCGGCTCCCGCTGAACGTCGTTCTGGCGTTCGACATGAGCGACAGCGTGGCGGGCGAACGACTCGAACACCTGCGTGCGGCGGGCGGCGCGCTGCTCGATCAGCTCACGGACGCGGACGAGGCGGCGCTCGTCACGTTCAGCCACGCCGTGGCGGTCCGCTCGCCGCTGACGAGGGATCGGGCCCGCGTGCGCGGCGCGCTCGACGCCGCCACCGGCACGGGCCGCACGGCCCTCGTCGACGCCGTCCACACGAGCATCGTCGTCGCCGAATCGGGCGTCGGCCGAGCGCTGCTCGTCGTCTTCAGCGACGGGTTCGACACGGCAAGCTGGCTGCCGGCCGACAGCGTGCTCGACACGGCGAGGCGCAGCGACGTCGTCGCCTACTGCGTGTCGACGCGCGAGCGGCTCGACTCGCAGTTCGCCGAGGCACTTGCGTCGGCGACGGGCGGCGCGCGTCTGGAGGTCGCGTCCACCAGGGACCTGGGCACGGCCTTCGTCCGGATTCTGGAGGAGTTCCGGCAGCGCTATCTGGTGAGCTACACGCCGCGGGGCGTCTCGAAGGAGGGCTGGCACCGCCTCGAGGTGCGCGTGAAGGGACGACGGCTCACGGTGCGCGCCAGACCCGGGTATCTCGCCAACTGAGGCCACCGTTCTCCCGGGGTGAGGGAACCGTTGCGGAAGCCTCTACATCTAATGAAGTGGAGACCCTCATCCGCCATGGCTTTGCCCCTGGACGCGTACTCAACCGTTGTCACCCAGGCCGTCGACACGGTCGCGCCCGCCGTCGTTCGCATCGAGCACGCGCGCGGCGAAGCCACCGGCTCGGGGTTCCTGTTCACCCCCGACGGCCTCATCCTCACCAACAGTCACGTCGTCGACCACCAGGCGCGGCTGAAGGCGACGCTTGCCGACGGCGAGCGGCTGCAGGCCGATGTCGTCGGCGACGATCCTCACTCCGACCTCGCGGTCATCCGCGTCAACTCCGCGATGCGGCTGCAGCTCCCGTGGCTGCGGATGGGGGACTCGTCGGCGTTGAAAGTGGGTCAGCTGGTGATCGCGATGGGGAACCCGTTTGGCTTCCACGCGACGGTCACGACCGGGGTCGTCAGCGCACTCGGCCGATCGCTGCGATCGCGGACCGGGCGGCTGATGGACGACATCGTCCAGACCGATGCCGCTCTGAACCCGGGGAACTCGGGCGGCCCGCTGCTGGACGCGCGAGGCGAGGTGGTCGGGGTGAACACCGCGATCATCGCGCAGGCGCAGGGCCTCTGCTTCGCCATCGCCAGCAACACCGTGCAGTGGGTCGCGGCGCGGCTGATCCGGGAGGGCCGGATCCGGCGCAGCTACCTCGGCCTGGCGGGCCAGACCGTCCCGCTGCTGCGCCGACTGACGCGCGCGCACGGCCTCCCGCAGGACTCGGCGGTGCTGGTCGTCTCGGTCGAGCGCGGCACGCCGGCCGCGGCCGCCGGGCTGCGCGACGGCGACCTGATCGTCGCCTTCGATGGCCTGGCGATCGAAGGCGTGGACGCGCTGCACCGCCTGCTCACCGACGAGCGCATCGGCATCGCCGTCGGTCTCACCGTACTCCGCGGCGTGGAGAGACTGACGCTGACCGTGATCCCGGCCGACGCGCCCGCCAAGGCGGCGTAGGACGCGTCGTTGCGAACGTGCGTTCAGACGCGAAACAGCACGCCCTGTGTTCGTCGCTTCGTCACCCTCGCGACCGCGTTGACGTAGTGCTGCAGCTGCGCGCGGTAGCGGGCCTCGCCGGCCGACAGCTCGTGGTCGGTCTTGAAATCGATCACCGTGGTCACGTCCGGCTCGTCGAACGCGAGGTCGAGCACGCCCTCGATCAGCGTCCCGTCGTCGCGGCGCCAGGCGAGCGGCGTCTCCCGCCGCACGACGCTGGCGGCACGCACGCGGCGCATCAGGTCGTGACGGAGGACGGCCGAGACGGCGGCCGCGGCAGCCGCGATCTCCTGCGACGTCGCCGCGAGGATCCGTCCCTGTGTCGCGGCGGTCCGCGAGACCACGTCGTCGGCCGCATCGAGCGGCACGGTCGCGAGGACGGCGTGCACGAGCGCGCCGAACCGCGCACCGCGCGGACGGCCCTCGGATCCCGGCAGCGCGACGAGCTGAACTGGCGCCGTCTCGGCGACGACCGTGTCGATCCCGGACTCTGCCATCGCAGCGGCCCAGGCGGTTGCGGTCTCGACGCGGATCTGCGGGCGGGCGGCCGCCTCCACGGTGCGCGCCGTCCCGTCGCGCCAGCGCGCGTACTCGGCCAGCCGCTCGTCCAGCGCGAACATGTCGACGTCCTTGACGATGAGATCGTCGCGGCGGAGGCCGAACGAGGAGGCAGCGCCGAGATGCAGGACGTGCGGGTCCCACCAGACGACCGAATAAGCCGACCCGCCATCGCGCGGGCCAGCCCCCGGCACCGGCGCGAAGTCGTGGCGGCCGGGTGCGACGGTGTAGGTCCGGGCCGGATCGCCATCCGGCCGGTTCATCACCGAGTCCTTCGATGTGAACGAGCCGCAGCCGACCGCGCGCTTCGCATCGCGCCGTGCGGGCTCCGGCGGGTAGATTGCCGGCATCAGCGGGTCCAGCCAGCCCCCGTCGTACGGACCGTCGCCGACGGCGGGAACGACCAGCACGTCGCGCGCACGGGTGGCGGCGACGTAGGCCAGCCGCTCGGCCTCGCTGCGGTCGCGCGCAGCCTCCTCGGCATCGTGCAGCAGCAGGTCCCACGGCGCCCAGCCCGCCAGCTTCAGCGCGCAGCGGCGGTTCTCGGGGTCGATCCAGCGGCCCGCCTCCGGTCGGGTCAACCTGCACGTGAGGTCCGCCAGGATGACGACCGGGAACTCGAGCCCCTTGGCCTTGTGCACCGTCATCATGCGGACGCCGTCGCTGCCCTCCTCGAGGATGGGCGCCTCGCCCGCCGCGGCGCGTTCCGCCGCGTCGCGCAGCTCGTCGACGAAGCCGCGGAACGAGATGCCGCCGTCCGCCTCGTACTGGCGCGCCAGCTCGGCGACGTGCAGCACGTTGGCGAGCGCCTGCTCGCCGGCCGGGCGCAGCACCAGCCCGACGTGCGCGCGCGTCTCGTTGAGCAGCTGCTGGATCGTGTCGGCGACGGGGACGTAGTTGCGGCGGCGGTGCAACCGTTGCAGCAGGCGCAGCGCGGAGGCAATCGGATCGGGCGCGCCCTCCCTGACGCGGAACGGGTGGAAGGCCCCCCAGCGCTGCCGCCAATCGAGCAGCTCCTCGTCGCCGATTGCGAAGAGCGCGCCGCGCAGCGTCGCGAACACCGAGAGCTCGTCGTCGGGCCACTCGATCGCGGCGAGCGCCGCGCGGATCGTCTCGACCTCCTCGCGATCGTGGAACGTCTTGCCGCCGACGAGGATGTGGTTCACGCCCCGCGCCTCGAGCGCGCGGACGTACGGCTCGGTCATGTCCTCACCGAAGCTGACGAAGCGCCGGAAGAGGATGCAGAGATGCCGCGACTGCACGGGCACCGGGTCCTGGCCGGCGCGTTCGGTCACCTTCCATCCGCTCCGCTCCAGGACCCACTCGACGAACGCGCCGACCGCGTCGGGCAGCGACTTCTCGATCGACATGGCCGAGACGTTTCGCTGCCCGTACGGTTCCGGGACCGGCAGCGCGACGACGGCCGGTTGCGAGCGGATGTCGCAACGGTTGGGCGCGAGCGGCACGTAGCTCGCCTGCAGCGTGAACGCGTCGCCGGTCATCACCGGCGCGAAAGCGGCGTTGATGCACGCCTGGATCTGCCGCACGCTGCGGAAGCTGGTTGTCAGCTCCAGCGGCTTCGCGCCGCATCGCACCAGCCGCTCGCAGACCTCGCGGTAGATGCCGACGTCGGCCCGCCGGAAGCGGTAGATCGACTGCTTGGGGTCGCCGACGATGAACAGGCGGCCGGGGACCGGGGTGACGGCGCGCCAGTCCGTCGCGGCGGGATCGGAGGCGGCGAGCAGGACGAGGATCTCGGCCTGCAGCGGGTCCGTGTCCTGGAACTCGTCGACGAAGATGTGCGTGAACCGCGACTGGAAGCCGCGCCGCACCGTCTCGTCGCGCCTGAGCAGGTCGCGGGCTTTCAGGAGCAGGTCGAGGAAGTCCAGCGCCCCGGCACGTGCCTTGAGCGACTCGTAGCGGACGATCGCGCCGGCCAGTTCCTGCTGCAGCAGCGCCGCCAGGTCCGCGTCGGCGTCCAGGCGGAACTGGTCGAGGTGCGCGCGGAGGGTGTCGAGCGCCTCGATGACGCGTGCGCGGGGAACGCCCTGGCGATAGGCTGGCCCGCGGCCGTGGCGCGCTTTCGAGAAGTGGCGGTCGCGCGACAGATCGACGAGGCGCGCCTCCCAGCCATCATAGTCCGGGGTGTCGCGGAAGATGGCGATCTCCTGGCTCAGGTGCCGCGCCGGCGCCGTGTCGAGGTAGAGGTAGTCATGCGCGTACGACGGCTTCTCGGTCAGCGCGACGAACTCCTGCAGTTCGTCGACCAGCCGCTCCATGTCCGCCTCGCGCGCGAACGGCCGACGCGTCCACGGGGCGGTGAAATCGCGCCACTCCGCGAGCTCCCACGCCGCGCGGCGCAGTCGATCGATGGGGCCGTCGTCGCGGTCGCCCCGATTGAACGCAGCGGAGACGGATCGACGCAGGGCCCGACGCACACCGTCCCCCGGGTCCGCGAGCTGCGCCTGCATCCACCCGGAGAAGGCCTCGTCGAACAGGCGCGCGGCCTGCGCCTCGGTGAGAACGCGGAAGAGCGGGTCCACGCACGCTTCCACCGGCCGCTCGCGCAGCAGTTCCGCGCAGAACCCGTGGATGGTGTTGACATTGGCCTCTTCGAGGTACTTCAACGCGTCGTCCAGATTGGCGCGGACCTCGGCGTCGCGGTCGGGAGAGGCCGCGGCGCGCGCGCGCTCCAGCGCCTGCCGGAGCCGCAGCTTCAGCTCGCCGGCGGCCTTCTCGGTGAACGTGACCGCGACGATGCTGCCGACAGTCGCCCGCCCGGTCGCGAGCACGCGCAGGATTCGGTTGACCAGCTCGGTGGTCTTGCCGGTCCCGGCCGCCGCCTCGACGACGAGGGTCGAGTCGAGATCGGTGGCAATGGCGGCGCGGGCGGCCTGGTCGCTCACCATGAATGGATCGCCCTTCACTGTCGCGCTGCTGCGGCGGTTACGATCCGCCGGCGGCGGATCGCCACGGCACGACGGCACGACGAACACGAAGTCAAGGACACGAGACAAGACAACATCGGTCTAGCGGCCTTCGCTCCCCCCACTTCGTGCCGGGCCGAGGCCTGCGTCGTCCGTCATCACGGCATCCCTCGCAAGGCCTCCAAGTCGCCCAGCTTCTCCCGGGGCTTCACCTTCACACGGTCCGCCTCGTGCGGGCCGCACACCGGCCGGAAGTCGCACCACGTGCACGCGCGGTCGTCGGGCGCCGCGGGCAGGAACCCCAGCTCGATCGCGCGGTCGATGATCTCCAGGGCCTCGAGCCCGGCCCGGCGATTGGCGTCGTTGATGGGGATTTGGTGATCCGTGAACCCGCCCGGCGCCGTGCAGTAGAAGAGGCGGCCGCACTCCACGCGACGGCCGAGCGCGCGCTCGACCGCCAGGCTGTACAGCACCGGCTGCAGGATCGCCCCGCCCCCGATGACCGTCTTCCACGTCGTCCGATTCCTGCCCGTCTTGTGATCGGTGACGCGCAGCGTCTCGCCGTCGCGCTTGCGCTCGACGAGATCGATCGAGCCGCGCAGCGTGAACCGTTCGTCGAGGACCACCGGGTCGGGCCGGCTCGCGGGATCCCGGCCCTCGTCGCTCAGCCCGAAGCCGTACTCGAAGTACTCGGGGATCCACTCGGCCGCCTCCGGCAGCCTCCGGGCCCAGACGCGGAGGTCCTTGGCGATGCCGGCGATCTCGTCCTGCCACACGCGCTCGATGGCCGGCGCGAGCTGCTCGCGGTACTCCGCCGCGACGCGCGCGACGGCCGCGTCGATCGTCGCGAGCGCCGCCGGCAGCGACGCTTGCGTGACCGGCAGCTGCCCGGACTCTTTCAGCGCACGGAAGAACTCCGCCTGCACCTGGTGGAAGAGCGCGCCCCGGGTCAGGGGGTCGAGCTTTTGCAGCGGCTCCGGCTCCTCTGCCGGCTCGAGCCGGTAAATCGCCGAGAGCAGGAACTGGTACGGGCAGCTCGAGAACTTCTGCAGCGCAGACAGCGAGTACGGGCGAGCGCCGAGCCGCTGCGAATCGAGCATCGACCTGGTGACGCTCGTCACCCGCGTGATGCCGTCGAACGGCGTCCAGGACGCGCGCCCGCGCGCCCAGCGGGCGCTCACCGACCGCTTCAGCGCGTCGTTCAGGCGCAGCAGGTAATGCGCGTGGCCGCGCACCGTGCGGGGATCGGCGGTCCGCAGCAGCCGGCGGAGCACGGCAAGGTCGTGCTCGAGGTCGTCGATGGCGCGCGCCGGCTGCTCGGGCGCCGGCCACCCCAGGCTCGCGCCGCCTTCTTCGGCCGCCGCCGCCTGCAGCGCTTCGTGGTCGGGGATGCGGCCGGTCACCGCGCGCATGACGTCGAGGGCGTAGAAGGAAGGCACGCGCGGCCGCGACTCTGACATGTCCACGCGCGGATAAGACAACCACAGGCGCTCGGTCGCGCAGCCGGCCGCCAGCCGCAGCAGTAGGCGCTCGGCCCGGGTCCGATCTTCCTGGAGCGCGAGGCCGGCGGCGAGCGGGGCACGCATTTCCTTGTCGAGGAGCATCGGATCCTCGCGCGGCCGCTGCGGGAACATCCGTTCGGCGAGCCCGGGGACGAACACCACCCGGAACGCGCGCCCGCGCGCCTGCTGCGGTCCGCCGACGAACACGCGCCCGTAGCGGTGGCGCGGCGGGTCGATGTCGAGCGCCAGCAACCGCTCGGCGAGGACGTCACGCGCTTCCTCGAGCGACACCGGGCCGATGTCGCTCATCGGCCGCAGTTCTGCGAGAACGCGCAGCACGCGATCGGGGCTGCGCAGCACGACCGGAGCGAGGTCAGCGAAGGCGTCCAGCCACTGGCCCCAGGTGGCCGTCTTCGGCCAGGCGGCCAGGCGATCGATCACGGGCAGGGCAAATGCGCGCAGGTGGCGCAGGTTGCGGAGATCGCGTTCGAGGGCGCGCACGCGCGGCGAGTCGGGATCGTCGGCGGCCTCCTCGCGGATCTTCAGGCGGTATTCCCTCGCCAGGCCGTCCAGCCGCCGATGCCAGCGCTGCGGGTCGCCGCCGATGACCGCCGATTCGACGATGAGCGTCTCCCACTTCCACGGCGCGCGCAGCGATCCGTGGACGACGGCGCGGTCGTCGTCGTCCGCCTGCCGTTCATCGCTGCGCTGTCCGTCGCTGTGCTGTCCATCGCTGTCGCTTCCGCCTGAAGCCGGAAGCTCCACCACGGCAGCTGCGTCCGACCGCCATCCCGCGAACGCCTGGCCGACGTCCTCGTCCGGGACGACGACGTCGAACCCGTAGTCCGTTTCCGGCGGACGCGGCCCACCCGTCTTCGGATCCAGCTGCGGCACCTGCGCGAGCGACAGGTACTCGGCAAACCGCCGCGCCGAGAGCTTCTCGCACGCACACGCCAGGATCGCCAGGAACGCGCGACCGGCCGGGTGGGGGCGGCGCGTGCCGCGCTCGAACCACGCGGGGATGCTGCCGGCGACCCGGTTGAAGGCGTGTTCGAGGAGGCCGGCGTAGAGCTGCGGCGAACGCACGAACACCGCCATCTCGTCGAAGGCGACGCCACGGCGCGCCTCTTCGAGGATCCGCCGCCCGATCTCCACGCACTCGCGCGCCTCCCCGGGCGCGGAGAAGAACGTCACGTCTCCCGCCGCGCCGCGCTCCGGCGGCTGCGTGCTGGCGAACAGGTGCCGGCGGAGCGCCGCGAGGTCGCCCTCCCCTTCCGGTTCGAGCACCTCGGCGCGCACCCCCCAGGCGGCGAGCCGGCTGAGCACCTGCAGATCGCCGAAGGGCACGGTGACGAGCACGTCGCGCGCCGCCGCGACCAGCACGCGCACGAATGCCGCCTCCGCCGGCGAATCGAAGGGGACGTCGAGCAATAGCAGCGCGTCGTGGCCGGGGACTGCGGCGGTCGCGGCTTCGAACAGCGTCGCGCGATCGGTGGCCGACGCCGCGGCAAACTGCGCGTCGAAGCGCTCGAGCAGCGCGGAGAGGTCCGGCCCGCCGAGGGGCAACGGGCCGAGCGCGTCGGCCCCGACGCCGGCGAGCCGCAGCTCCTGGATGGTGCGGGCGAGCGCGCGGGGGAACCCCGGCGTCGTCGCGACGGGCGCCACGTAGCGAAGCGCGCCGGCTCGCCCGGCGTCGAAGACGGCGCGTGCAGCGAGCGCTTCCGTGCCCAGCGGCGTCAGGGGCACCAGGCCGCCGCCGGCCAGGGCCGGCGCCGCCAGCCGTGCCGCCAGCTGCGTCAGGCTGAACCGGTGGAGGCCGAGAGTCGCGCCTGCCTCTGCGGCGATCGAGCGCGCGAGATCGTCGGCCGCGCCGCGCGACGCGCCGACGATCAGCACCTCCCGCCCCGCGCCGCCGTGCGCAGCCGCGAACGCCCGCGCCTCGGCCAGGCGCTGCGCGGTCGCAGCCGACTCGACGACGCGGATTCGTGAGGACGGGAAGGCGCCGGCGCCCACAGGCGCGGCCGCGTGGCTGGCCATCGAATGTCACCTCCCGGTCGCCGTGCCGGGTTCTCGGTTACGGCTGCGCACCCGCTGCCGTGCACTCCTCAATCGTCACTGCAATCCACAATCCGCAATCCACCATCCGCCATTACGTATGTGCCGCCTGCCTCTCCTTCGGATCGATCGCCATGAGGTCGGGGTGCGCCTCGATGTGTGACTTGACGATTTCCTCGGCCTTCGCTATCGCGGCCGGGTCACCGTTGCGATAGAGGTCGTTGGCCGGGATCAGATCCTTCTGCGAGGACGGCGTCGAGTCGTGCGAGTCGTAGATGGCGGCGACCGGGCACGCCGGCACGCACGCGCCGCAGTCGATGCACTCTTCCGGATGGATGTACAGCATCGTCGCCGCCTCGAACTCCGGCTCGTCCTTTCGCGGGTGGATGCAATCCACCGGACAGACGTCGACGCAGGCGGTGTCCTTGGTTCCGATGCACGGATCCGTGATCACGAACGGCATGAACGCCCCTCCAGATGGGTAATCGTAACAGAAACGCGCAGCGGGCCGAGCGCGAGCTCATCGCGCAGCCGCACACGTTCCGCCCGCACAGCGCCGAGCGCCGCTCCGGGGACTACGCCTTGACCGGCAGCACGTGAATCGCCTTGACAACGAGCTGCACCTCGTCGCCGACGGCGAGCGCCAGGTCCTCGACCGACTCGGTCGTGAGCACCCACGCCATCTGCACCGGCCCGCGCACCTCGAACTTGACCAGCGACATCACGTCGCCTGTCTTGATGCTGGTCACGCGTCCGGTCAACGTGTTCCTCGCACCGTACCTCATCGATCGACACTCCGGGCGCAGTCTACACTCGCCGGCGCTCCTGCTATCATCCGGCACCCGATGTCCGACGCGCACTCGCTCCTGCACCGGCCGGCGACCGAAATCCTCCGCGCCGTCGCTTCCCACCAGGTCTCCGCGGCCGAGGTCGTCGGCGCACATCTCGACCAGATCGACCGGCTCGAGCCGCAGCTCCACGCGTTCGTCGATGTCCGGCGGGTGGCAGCCATGGCCGAGGCCCGCGCGCAGGACGACGCCGCGGCGCGCGGCGTGCCGCGTGGCCCGCTGGGCGGGCTGCCGGTCACCGTGAAAAGCGCTGTCGAGGTCGCCGGCCTGCGGTGCGAAACGGGCAGCCCGTCCCGCGAGGGGATCGTCGCTGCCTGCGATGCCGTGGTCGTCGCGCGGCTGCGTTCCGCCGGAGCGATTGTCCTCGGGACGACCAACGTCGCCGAGATGCTGATGGGCTACGAGTCGGACAACCCGCTCCACGGCAGGACCTCGAGCCCCTGGGGACTGGCCTTCACGCCGGGCGGATCGAGCGGCGGCGAGTCCGCAGCGATCGCCGCCGGCTGCTCGGCCGGAGGGATTGGCAGCGACGGCGGCGGCTCGATCCGCGTGCCCGCGCATTTCGCCGGCATCTGCGGTCTGAAGCCGACGCCAGGGCGAATCCCCGGCACGGGCCATCAGCCTGCCTGCCTCGGACCGTTCTGCCTGATCGGCGTCGTCGGACCGATGGCTCGCACGGTGCGTGATCTCTACGAACTGTTTCGTGTCGTGGCTGGCTGGGAACCGGGGGATCCGCTGGCCGCGCCGCTGCCGATCGTTCCGCTGGAACAGGCGCTGCGATCGCCCAACGATCGCGACGGCGCCGGCCGGAGCGCAGGCGTCGGGCCCTCACGCGCGATCCGCATCGGGTTCTTCGAAGACGACGGCCACACCCCCGTGACGGCGGAGACGCGCGCGGCGGTCCGCGCCGCTGCCGACGCGGCGTCGCGCGCCGGGCATCACGTCGAGGCGTTCCGCCCTGACGGTCTCGACAAGGCACACCAGCTCTGGGGCATCTTCTTCGCCGAGGTCGGGTTGCTGCTGCTGGGTGAAACCCTGGAGGGCGCCGAGCGCGGCCTGCCGATTCTCGAGGCCTTTCTCGAGGGTGAGGCCGCGCCGCCGCCGCTGACGAGCACCGGCTTGATCCACGCGTGGATCGACCGCGACGAGGTGCGGGCAGGTCTTCTCAGGCAGATGGAGACGCATCGCGTCCTGATCTGCCCGGTCGCCTCCATCCCCGCGTTCCGCCACGGGGAGCGGCGGTGGACGGTGGACGGACGCGAGGTCGCGTATCTCGACGCGATGACCTACACGCAGTGGTTCAACATCCTCGGCAACCCGGCGGTCGTCGTGCCGGTCGGCCGATCACCGGAAGGGCTGCCGATCGGCGTGCAGGTTGTCGGGCGGCCGTTCGAAGAGGAGGTCGTGCTCGCCGTGGCCGAGCAGATCGAGGCCGCCGTCGGAGGCTACGTGAAGCCACCGATCTCCTGAGACGCCTGCCCCGGCCAGGAGGGCGGCGCTTGTTAACGGCTACCGGGGGATGCGCGTCATCCCTGCGGAAGGAGCGTTCCGATGCGCATTGCGGTCGCAATCGTCGCCCTGCTTCTGATCCAGTCGGCGCAGCACGCGTCCGAGGGGCCGCTGTTGACGCCGGCACCGGGGTCGCCGCTCGACGTCGGCCCGGGTTCGGGCACGCTGCTGTTCGGCGACGTCAACCGGGACGGCCGCGTCGATCTGGTGACACGGCACCTGCTCACGAACCGCATCACCGTGCAGCTTGGCGACGGCCGCGGCGGCTTCCGTGCGGCCGCCAGCAGCCCCCTCACGTTCTCCTACGGGCCGGGAGACATGGCCCTTGGCGATCTGAACCACGACCGCATCGCGGATCTGGTCGTGACCCCGGGCAATCGCGACGTCATCGACGTGCTCGTCGGCACGGGCGCCGGTGGCTTCACGCGCACGCCGGCATCGCCCTACACGGTGACATCGGCGGTCGAGCCCTTTAACAAGCGGACGCTGCACCTAGTGGACATCAACGAGGACGGGCACCTCGATGCCGTGACGGCCAACGGCCGGCGGCGGACCTCCTTCGCCGTCATGTTCGGCGACGGCCGCGCCGGGTTCACGCCGGGCCCGGTGGTCGAACTGGACCCCGGCCGGGACGGCTACGCGTTCGACTTCGGGGACGTCAACGGCGACGGTCATCTCGACGTCGTCAACGCCAGCCGCGCCGGCTACGACGACAAGGGACCCGGCCGCGTGATCGTCCTCGAGGGAGACGGCAGCGGAGAGTTTCGCCGCGCGCTGCCCGCGCCGCTGGACGTGGCTACCGGACCTCGCTGGGTGCAGCTGGCCGATCTCGACGGCGATCGCCGCACGGACGCCGCGATTGCGCATCCCGGGGCGCTCGTCTCGATTCTGCTGAACAACGGCCGCGGCGGATTCACGCCAGGGGCGCCGGTCAGGCTGCCGGGCGAGACCTACTACTTCGAGATCGCGGACGTCAACGGCGACGGCAGAAGCGATCTGGCGGCACCTACTGTGGACAGCGTGACGATCATGCTCGCCCGCGGCCGCGGGTTCGCTCCGGCAGCCGGCTCCCCGTTCCGGGCAGGTCCAGGCGCCTATCACGTCGCCGTCGGCGACATCAACGCCGACGGCCGCGCTGACGTCGCTGCCGCGAGCTTCGAGGGGAGCGCGGTCACGCTGCTGCTCGGCCGATGAGCTGTTGATCGGTTTCGTCCGTCACCGGGGGAATGATCGACCGCCGTGTGCCGGGGTGCCGGGAGCGATGACGGTCATCGGCGCTTGCGCAACGGCGCCCGGCGTCTCCCCGCGGCCCGTCCCGTTTTCCGGCGTGCGGGTTTTCGGACGGCGCGCCTGGCCTTGCGCTGCACGCGCTCGGGGAGCTTCGCGCTGCCGGTCTCGCGGTTCCATTCCTCGAACGTCTCCGGCGAGATCTCGCCCTTGACGAGGAGCTCTGCGAACTTGCGCCGCTGCGCCTGGCTCTTGAACGGCATCGGCAGATGATAGCCGCGAATCAGGACGGCGCGGCGATCGATCGCGCGCAGCCACATGCGCCTGATGAGCGGCTGCGGACAGATCGGGCGCCCAGTACGCGGCAAGGCGCCGTTTCGGCGACACATCTGGACTACTTCCTGCCGGAGCGGCAGTTCCGCGAGATCCACCTCCGCCGCGTCGCGGCGCCGGCATACAGCGCCACGCTTCCCAACAGCGTCACCCCCCGTCCGTCCACGGCCGGAGCCGCGGCGTGAAGCGGCGAACCGCTGCGCGGTAGCGACGGTACGAGTCGCCGAAACGGCTTTCGAGAAGAGGTTCCTCGAGCAGCGGGATGTACAGGGCGTTCGCGCCGACGAACAGGCCCGCCCACACCGCGTGCGGCGCCGACCGGAGACACAGCGTCACGGCAACGAGCATGAAGATGACGCCGGAGATCATCGGGTTGCGCACGTATCGATACGGACCGCGAACCACGAGCCGGCGCGGCGGATCCCACGGCGCGAGGGTCCCGCGCCCGTCGATGAAGAACTGCCGCAGCGATGCAGCGAACAGCGCCAGTCCGATCGCGCCCGCAACCACGCCGGCGGCGATCGTCGCCCAGCCGCCCGGATGGCGGGGCCACGAGGGAATCACGCGGAATTCCCGGGCGATCCAGACCGGGACCACGACCACGACCGTCACCGGCAGGACGAGAATGGCGAAGAGGTGACGCAGGAGGTAGAGCATCCGCCGGATATAACGCCCACCGCTGCCAGCTTGTGACAGGCGTGCCCCTCCGCGTGACCGGGCGTCACGCGGCATCCTGCGTCGGCCCGTCCGGCGGATCGTCGCCCGCCTGCTCCTCGCTCGGCAGCACGTGTGCGAGCTTCGGCGCGCTCATCTGGCGCATCAGCTCCTGGATTTCCTCGGGACGCATCGGGATTCCGAGGAGGGCACCGAACTGCAGGAACGCGCAGACGAACACGGAACGCAGGCGCTTGGCGAAGAACACGACGCCTCCAGTGACGGCACACACCCGTGGGCGGCGAATTGGACGAACTCGTTTGGCTGGGAGAGGGTTACGCCGGGCGGGCGGGTGGAGGACCGCGGAACGCCGGGTGCGAACGATGTGCGACGAGCTGTTCGACCGGTGCGGCGATGACGACGTCAGCGACCAAGACGGGGGCTGGCTGGAACTCCTGCCAGACGGGAACCAGGACGGCGAGGAGGTCGTGCGACCCGTTCGCGGAGACAACCACGCCCGCCGCGATGACCGCGACACAGAGAAGCGCGACGAACGGTCGCCAGCGGCGCATTGTCCTGCCGATCAGTATACGCCTGCGCGGGGCCCGCGCGGATGGCGGGTCCCGCGCGTTGTCCCCTCACCCGTGGTCATCCCGGTCCCGGGATCGGGCGATCGCCGTTATCGCCGTGCCCGCGGCCGAAGGCGATTGATCGCCTTCTTCAACTCGTACTGGCACAGCATCCGTGCGTGATCGCACGGTTCGCCAGTGTAGTGGCGCTCGAGGGTCGGCAGGGCACGCGGCTCTCGCATCTGTCCGAGCGCCCACACGGCGCGGTTGCGTGACCGCAGCGGGTGATCGTCCGAGTCGACGTACGCGATGAGCGCCAGCGCGCCGTCGCCCGGATACTCCCGGGCGGCCATTTCCGTAGTGGCGCGGACATCGGACCGAATCCACACGGCAATCACGCCGAACCCGGATACCGTCAAGACGACGAGAACCGCGAGAGCCCACAACCAGTTCACGCGGCGAGACGGACCATGAGCCACGATGCTCCTCCTCTCGGAAGTGCGCGCGTGCAGCGTGTGCTGAAGGGAGAGCCGGATTATACGTCCGATCCGCGGCGCACGGCTGCTCCGGTCATCACTTCCCGGCCGGTATGCTGGTGTTCCAGATGTCGCGGTGGATCTTCCACGCGTTCCCTTCACGCTTCCAGATGACGATGTACTTCCCGCGATCGATCTCCTTGCCGTCTGCACCGAGCATCGCGTAGGCGCCGACCTCGTGCGCGATCCCCGGCCCGTACTGGTCGGCCTCCGTGACCGTCAGCGTGATGGACTTCGCGCCCATGTCCATCGCGCCCTTCCACAGCTTCTGAATCGCCTCCACACCGGTCACGACCTCGCTGTTCGGAGGAAAGACCTGCCCGTCGGACGAGTACATCTTCGCGATCGCGGCGGTATCGCCCTTCGCGAACGCCGCGACGAACGCCTGGTTCGCCTTTTCGAGTTGCGCCTTGATGTCCGCACCGGGCTGCGCCGCCGCGAGCGCAGACAACGAAACTGCTGCAGCCAGCCCCACCACGGTCCAGCGGATGTGCCGCATCACGTCCTCCATGTGAGCGTGTACGATGCCTGCGCTCCGGCGCGCGGTCAAGGGGGCGCGGGCAGCGAGAGGGCTGGACGTCAGCGGTCGACGTCGATCGCCGCGCCGGTCGGCCGTTGCCGCCGTCCGGTGGCCAGCGCAAGGATGACGCGTGCGACGTTCCCGGGCGGGATCAACGTCTCTCCGTGGGCGAGGCCGCCGAGGTGTCCCATCGGCGTGTCGACGCGGCCGGGACAGACCGCCCAGACCGAGATACTCGTGCCGCGCAGTTCGTCGGCGAGCGCCTCGGTGAGGCCGATGACACCGTACTTCGTGGCGCAGTACGCCACGTAGTCGGCGGCGCCTTCCTTGCCCAGCACCGACGAGACGTTCACAATCGCGCGCCGGCTGCGGCGGGTACCGGCGCGCGAGGCGAGCATCACACGCAGCGCCGCCCGCGTCACCAGGAGCGGCCCGAGCAGGTTCACGCGGACCGTTTCCTCGACGTCACGCGGGGCCTGGCGTCGCAGCGGTCCTATGGAGAGCACGCCGGCGTTGTTGACGACGCAGTCGAGCCGGCGGAAACGCGAGACGGCAGCCCGGATCGCCCGGTCGGCGCCCGCCCGGGTCCCCACGTCGGCGCGCACGAACAGCGCCGACGCGCCGCGTCGTCGCAACTCGCGCTCGGCGCGCCTGCCGCGCCTCGTCACCCGGTCGGCGACGACCACGGCGTAGCCTGCCGCGGCAAACGCCTCCGCGGCGGCCCAGCCAATGCCGCGGCCGCCGCCGGTGATGAGCGCTACCGGCCCAGGGCGTGCGACGGGTCGCTGCGGGCGGCGTGCCATCCTGTCGTACTGGCGTCAGTGCGCCCCGACCGAATCAGATGTGCTACCGGTGGTGCAGGTCGGCAGGCCGGTGCGTGCGGTCGGCGTGCGCGAAGTAGAGGCTGGCGGCAACCGGAATCAGCACGACCGCCACGAGGCCACCGACGGCAATCTCGCGCCACAGGACCCACGCATCGGGCCTCAGCACCAGAACGCCGAACAGGATGGCAACCGCGAGTTCAGCGGCGATCAGCCACCGGAGCGTGACCGCGTCCATGGGGCCCTCCCGCGAGAAGCCCCCTCCTTCGACCACCGCATGATACACCCGGGACCGGCCGCGATGGCAGGTGGAACCCTGGCCGCCGACGCTACCCGGACTCGTCAATCCGCGTCGAGGGCGCCCAGCACGTCCCGCACGAACGCGCAGTGGTCCCACGCGTCCGGGTATCGCGTCCGGCCGAGCCGCACGATCACCAGGTCGCGCGAGGGCACGACCGTCACGAGCTGCGCCTCGTGGCCGGCGGCGTGGAATGCGTCGCCGGGCAGGGGCGTGCCGCTCGCGCAGTACTCGACCGGAACCCGCGCCCAGAAGAGCGCGCCGTATCGCTTCGCGTCGTCTGCGGGCGCCAGGGAGCGGCTGTAGCCAACCCAGCCTTCCGGGAGGATCCGCTCGCCGCGCCACACCCCGTCCTGCAGGTACAGGATGCCGAGCCGCGCCCAGTCGCGGGTGGAGGCGTACATGTTCGACGAACCGACGAACGTGCCCGCGGCGTCGGTTTCGAGGACCGCACCGTCCATGCCCAGCCGATCGAAGAGGGCGCGCCTGGGAAACGCGAGGTACTCGGCGTCGCTGCCGAGCGCGTTCCGGATGATGCGGGAGATGATGTTGCTCGTGCCGCTCGAATAGCTCCAGAGGCTGCCGGGCGCCGCGAGGAGCGGCTGGTTGACCGCGAACCCGGAGGCGTCGCCGGGTACGAACAGCATGTGCAACAGGCCGGAATGCGGGTCGGCCGGGTCTTCCTCGAAGCGCAGCCCGCTGCTCATCCGAAGGAGCTGATCGAGCGTGATCGCGCGGCGCGGGTCGCCGGCTGCCTTCCACTCGGGGACGGGCACGGGCCGGTCGAGCGCCAGCACGCCGCGGCCGACGAGAATGCCGGTGAGCGCGTTCAAGGCGCTCTTCGTCATCGACCAGCCGATCATCGGCGTGTCCGATCCGATGCCGGGGGCATACCGCTCCGCGATGACGCGGCCCTCCCGAACCACGAGGACCGCCTGCGTGCGACGGCGTCGGCCGGGGTCGGGCTCCGAGAAGGCGCGATCGACGACGACATCGAGTGCGCCGGGACGGGCGCGCGACGCGATCGCCGGACTGTCGAAGATGTCGCGGGTCGCGGCCGCCCGTCCGGCGGTGACGATCATGGCGGGCAGCGTGACGCCGTCCGGCAGGGAGGTGCACCCGAGGCCGTCGCGGTATGCCGCGCGGCTTCGGAACAGCCCCACCGCGCTTGCCGACACGGCCCGCGCGTCGCGATCGACTCTCGTGCGGACCAACTTGAGGAGGGCGAGATCG
Organism: Vicinamibacterales bacterium; assembly: GCA_048594975.1. Taxonomy (GTDB): domain Bacteria; phylum Acidobacteriota; class Vicinamibacteria; order Vicinamibacterales; family 2-12-FULL-66-21; genus JBMDXB01. Next base: position 27,716 of record JBMDXQ010000147.1, read on the forward strand.
TCGATTTCGGCCTCGGCGATCACGGCGCCGGAGTCGCGCTTCGCGACGAACACGCCCGAGCAAACGACCTTGGCTTTGTACGCCACCCCGATATGGAGGGTCGCGGCCGTCTGCCAGGCCTGGTAAGCGATCGCGATCAGCAGCACGGCGGCAACCGCCGCGAACAGCCGCCGTGTGGTGAGTCTCATCGCGGGCGGCAGATGGTAGCACGCGAGTCCCGGCGCTGCCGGAGTGCGCCGGGTGGGATGGGCACGTGACCGGGGACCCGGGATCCAGCCAGCGAACTGACGGCGACTACGGGTTCGTCGTCTTCGACGGACCCGCCTTGCCGACGATCCCTTTGCCTTCCTCGACGAGGAGGAACTGGTTGGCCGGGGTGTTGCCGATGCGGTCCTTCTGGCCGCTCGGCCACTCGATCTCGATTGCCGACACCGTCGTGTCCCTGCCCAGGCCGAAGGTGAGTGCCAGGTCGCTCTGCGAGCAGTAGCTGGAGCCGCTGCGCACCATGTTCCACTGCGTCCCGCCGGCGCTCTCCACGCGCACGACCGCGCCGATGCCGTCGCGGTTGGATTTCACGCCGCGGGTGCGGATGCAGATGAAGTTGTTCCGGTTGCCGCCGTCGTTGCGATAGAGGTAGGCCGGGCCGTGGTTCTCGGTGAGCAGCACGTCGAGGTCGCCGTCGCGATCGTAGTCGCCGTAGGCGGCGCCGCGCGCGACGATCGGGCGGCTGAACCGCGCCCCGACCGCGCGGCTCGCGTTCTCGAACCTGCGCTGCCCGAGGTTGCGGAACAGCAGCGGCGACTGCTTGAACGTCACCTTCGGCTGGACGCGCTCGATCTCCTCCTCGATGTGGCCGTTGGCCGAGAGCAGGTCGAGGAAGCCGTCGAGATCGTAATCGAAGAAGAAGACGCCGAACGCGAGCGAGAGCAGGCTGGCCCGGCCGATGGTGGAACGCGGCGCCTCGTCGACGAACAGGCTCCTGCCCTCGTTGTGGTAGAGCGCCAGCATCTGGTTCGAGAAGTTGCCGACGATGAGGTGCGGGCGGCCCGACCGGTCGTAATCGCCGGCGTCGACGCCCATCGCGCCGCGCGCCACGCCGTCCTCGCTGAAGGCGACGCCGGCCGGCATCCCCTCCTCCTTGAACGTGCCGTTCCGGTTGTTGCGATACAGGAAGTTCGGCCCGCCGTAGTTCGAGGCGTACAGGTCCGGATACCGATCGTTATCGTAGTCGACGGCGGCCACGCCCTTCGTGTAGGCGGTCCCGTCGACACCGGCTGCCGGCGCGATGTCCTCGAACGTGCCGTCGCGCCTGTTACGAAAGAGCTGCGCGGGTTCGCTCTCGTTACCGACGAACAGATCCAGGAACCCGTCGTTGTCGATGTCGGCCCAGGCCGCCGTCTGGGTCGGCGTGGGTTTGCCGAGGCCGCTGGCGATGGTGACGTCGGTAAACGTACCGTCACAGTTGTTCCGCAACAGCGACTTGCGTTGTGGAAGCTCCTCCCAGCCGCCTCTGACGACGAGGATG
>JBMDXQ010000148.1:0-4897 GCA_048594975.1 Vicinamibacterales bacterium
TGTGGGGTGGCCCGCCGGTGGCGGGGTGTGGGGGCGGCCGGGCGGCGGGCGGGGCGCGGGGCCACGACTCCGGCGGACAGCTTCCGTGAGAAATGAGAGAGCGGAGGCCGGTGAGGCATGTTCACGAGTTGGAACCAGCTGGACGGATGGCTGCGGCAGGTCGAGGAACTCCGGCGAGTAGCGTGAGGCGGTCGACCCGGCACGGCGAAGGGGCTGGGCCGCGCCGCGGGTTCAACTGGCCCTTGACTCAAAGGGGCCAGCCTTCACCGACGCAATTCTTGGAAACGCTGGAGAAACCCCATGACGGCCGTTACTCACGACCGATCGACGGATCCGCTATCAGCAGAATCTGAAAGTACGCCGCATCGCACTCGTCGTTCTGACCGGCAGCACGAGGTGGTCCCGCGTCCGGCAGCATGCGGATCGAATCGCGGCGGCCATTGCTGCGGCGACGACTGGCAGCTATGCCGACGTCGAGATTCCGTTCGAGCCGAAACCGCGTCGGAACTGAACACGGCCAGAAGAAGGGCGGCCGGTGAAGCCAGGTATGCGCAGTTGCGATTCGATAGCTGTTTGCGGTCGGCCCTGTCAGCGCTCGTAAGTGACTGACCAGGCAAGACTGCTGGGTGGTGAGCCTGACTTTCACCAGTTGGAACCAGATTGGCGATTGGCTGAGGCGTCTTGAGGCATTGCGCCAAATGGCGTGACGCGGTGATCTACCCTAGCGGAACGCACCCAGGCCAGTGCCCATTGACTCTCAGCGGTCTTTCCTCATAAGCTCATATCAGTAACTGATAGGAGCAGGATGAGCAAGCCGACGCATCTCGTTCAGGGCACGCTCGATCTGTTGATCCTCCGGGTTGTCGCTCTTGAGCCGATGCACGGGTGGGCCATCGCTCAACGCATCCGTCAGATGTCGAACGAGCAGCTGCGAGTAGGCCAGAGTGCGTTGTATCCGGCGCTCCACAAACTCGAACAGCAAGGCTGGATCGAGGCCGAATGGGCGCCGAGCGAGAACAATCGCCGCGCCAAGTATTACAAGCTCACGTCGGCCGGCCGTAAAGCTCTGAAGACCGAGACGGCACAGTGGGAACGTCTCTCAGCAGCTATCTCCCTGGTTGTGAAGCCGGTTTGAGGAGGCGACGCCAATGCGGTGGATCAGAACGCTTCGCCTACGTATCCGTTCGCTGGTCCGAAGCAGCCAGGTAGACCGGGAACTGGACGAGGAGCTCCAATACCACCTGCAACACCTCGTTGACTATTACATCGCTGCCGGCATGTCTCCTGCGGACGCCCGTTACAAGGCACTTCGGGAGATGGGCGCGATCGATCAGCGGAAGGAGGAGTGTCGGGATGCGCGTCACGTGAGCGGCATCGACGAGCTGCAGCGGAACGTCACCTTTGCCTTGCGCCGAATGCGACGGACCCCCGGCCTGACGAGCGCGGCCGTCCTCACGCTCACACTCGGAATCGGGGCCGCAACGACGGTGTTCACTGCCGTCAATACGTTCGTTCTTCGTCCTTTGCCAGTCGAAGCCGCAGATCGCCTCGTCTTTTTCGACCACGGTGAGGCCGTCAGCTTTTCTTTTCCGGACTACCGGGACTTCCGAGATCGCAACGACGTGCTCTCCGGATTGACGGCGTATCGCGTCGTTCCAATGAACCTGGCCACGCCGATCACCGGTAACGCACGCATCTGGGGCTATGAGGCAACGGGCAATTACTTCGACCTTCTCGGTGTACGTCCTCTTCTCGGCAGGCTCCTCGGCGCGAACGACGACGATCGGCCCGGGGCACATCCCGTCGTTGTCCTCAGTTACGACTGCTGGAGGCGTCGCTTTCTCGGCGATCGCAATGTCGTCGGGCACACGGTGAAGATCAACGGTCTCCCGTACACCGTGCTGGGGGTGACACCCGCCGGCTTCAGAGGGACCGAATCGATCGTCAGCCCGGACGTGTGGGTTCCCATGAGCATGGCCGCCCAGATCGAGCCTGGCGAACGCTGGCTCGACAGCCGGTCCGCGACGAACGTGTGGATGCTCGGGCGCCTCAAAGACGGCGTATCGCGCGCACAAGCGGAAGCCTCCTTGAATCGCATTGCGAAGCAGCTCTCGCATGAATATCCGAGCACGGCAGAGGGATTGACCGTCGAACTTTCATCGCCAGGTTTGATCGGGAAGGCACTGCGTGGGCCCATCACCGCATTGTCCGCGGTCCTCATGGGAGTGGCCGCGCTCGTGCTGCTCCTCGCCTGTTTCAATCTGGCAGGGATGCTGATTGCAAGCGCGGCTGACCGTCGCCGAGAGATCGCTGTCCGACTCGCGCTCGGCGCCAGCCGGGCGCAGCTGGTTCGTCAGTTGCTGACGGAGAGTTTCCTGCTCGCCCATGGCGGGAGGAGCTGCCGGCCTGCTCGTGTGCACGTGGCTTGCTGGCTGGTTCAGCGCATGGCAACTGCCATTCGACGTTCCTGTCAACACGTCTCTTGTGATCGACGCGCACGTGGTGCTTTTCGTTGCGACGAGTGCGGTTGTTGCGACCCTCGCCTTCGGTCTGGTGCCCGCCCTACAGGCGACGAAGCCAGGTCTTGTGCCCGCGCTGAAGAACGCGACGGTTCTGGAGTGCGTGCGCCATTGGCATACCCGTGATGTTGCTGTTGCGGCTCAGATCACGCTTTCGATCATGCTGCTCATCGCGTCACTGCTGATGGTTAGAAGCCTGCAGCAGGTCCTGCATCTCGACCTCGGCTTCGATCCCGACTACGCCGTTTCCGTTTCTTTTGATCTTGGCTTGGAAGGTTACAGCGAAAAGCGGGGGCGCATTTTTCAGCAGGAGGCGCAAGATCGCGTGGCCGCACTCCCCGGCATATCCGCCGCCGGGGTCATCGACTACATGCCGCTCCGAATCGCGAGGAGTGTGGATAACGTGTCGATTGTTGACGCACCAACGCCACCGCGTCACGAGAAAGTGGCGGCTGCTCTCTATTCGATATCCCCGGGCTACTTCGCGGCCGCTGGTACGCGGCTCGTGTCAGGACGAGCGATTGATTCACACGATCGAGCCCACTCACCACGCGTGGCGGTCGTGAACGAGACGTTTGTGCGTCGGCTGCTCGGTGGACGGCCGGCGATTGGGAAGCGCTTCCGCGTTGGCGATGCTCGCGCGGGCGATGCCGTCGAAATCGTCGGCGTCGTGCAAGACGGGAAGTATCAGTCGCTGGGCGAGGATCCGACGGCTGCCGTGTACTCGCCGATCGCGCAGCGCTACAATGGCTGGACGACGCTGGTCGCGCGCACGTCACTCCCGCCTGAGCGGCTCCTGCAGCTGGTTCGCTCGGCGATCCTCGATCTCGAGCCCACGCTGACACTGTTCAACGTCGGCACATTGAGGGAGCAACTGGCGTTTCCGCTGTTTCCCATTCGCGTAACTGCCGTTGTGCTCGGAGTGTTCGGAGTGCTTGCGATAGTTCTCTCCGCTACAGGCATTTTCGCGCTGGTCGCCCACGCGGTTTCGCGTCGGACACGGGAGATCGGGATCCGGATGGCGCTCGGCGCCGGAGCACGCCAAGTGCTGCGGGCTGTGCTCGGCCGAACGTTCATCCTGTGGGCGATTGGCTCGTCACTTGGATCGATGATCGCCCTGACTGCTAGTCAGGCCATGTCAGCCATCCTGTATAACGTGAGTCCCCACGATCCGGTCGCCTACCTGTCAGCGCTGCTGCTCACGGGAGCGGTTGCCGTCCTCGCCTGTTTGTATCCGGCGCGGCGGGCGGTGCGAATCAGCCCGGCGGAGACGATACGCCAGGAGTAGGCGAGCACATCTGGAGCGTGGCGAGGCCTATTCGTGATTCGAGTGGCGACCCTCACTGTTGCGAGTTGGAACCCGCTCGACAGGTGGTTGCGGAAGGTTGAGGGGTTTGCGGCGTGTGGCGTGACCGGAAATGGCGTTTTGCCGTAATCTGGAGCCGAGGAATCTGATAGTGGCAGGCCTTGATTGGTCCCAGTGCCCGGCCGTCGAGAGCATCCCTGGTAAAGTGGGCGGCGCCTGGGTGTTCAAGGGCACCCGCCTGCCTGTCGCGACGATCATCGAGAACCTTGAAGACCTCAGCATTGACGAGATCATGGAGCAGTTCGACGTGACGCGCGAGCAGATCACGGCGGTGCTCGATTTCGTCGCTGAGAGCCTCCGCGCCGAATCCGTTCCCGCCGGTGCTCGTCCTCTTTGATCACGGGACGCCGAAGATCGCTCATGGCTATTCGGCTCGGAGAGCAGACACCGGATCGACGCTGGCGGCGCGCCATGCCGGCACGACCGTGGCTGCAGAGGCCGCGGCAAGAAGCGAGATGGCGGCGGCCGTGAACGCCCGTGGATCCGTCGGGGCCATCCCGAACAGGAACGCGCGCGCAGCCTCGCTCACATACCACGCGAGACTGCTGCCGAGGGCGACGCCGACGGCGACCAGCGCGAATGCGTGAGCCACAACCATCCCGACCACGCGCGTTCGGCTCGCGCCGAGCGCCATGCGTACGCCGATCTCACGCGTGTTCTGAGCGACGATGAACGCCATCAATCCATACACGCCGACGCCGGCGATCGTGAGCCCAAGCAGCCCGAACAGCCCGAGCAGGAGCATGTTGAGCCGGCGCTGAGCCATGCGCCGCGAGAACATCTCCTCCATCGTCGTCACGTTCCTCAAGGGGACGTCCGGAAGGACGGCGAAGACAGCTGCACGTACCGCTCGCAAGGAGTCGTAAGGGGCACTAGTACTACTTTGTCAGATTCGTAGTTCGACGTCTTTGAGCTTCAGCATCCAATCCAGGTAATGGGGGTGCGTGATAAGAAAGTGTGCACTGAGGACATCGGTCATCACGGCACGCACCACCGGCAGGGTCAGATGCGT
>JBMDXQ010000149.1:0-81641 GCA_048594975.1 Vicinamibacterales bacterium
TCAAGATCATGGCGAAGCTGGACATCGCCGAGAAGCGCCTGCCGCAGGACGGGCGCATCAAGATCCGCTTCGCCGCCGACGCCGCCTCCAAGGAGATCGACTTCCGTGTGTCCTGCCTCCCGACGCTGTTCGGCGAGAAGATCGTCATGCGCCTGCTCGACAAGGACAAGTTGATGCTGGACATGACCAAGCTCGGGTTCGAGCCCGAATCGCTGCGCCGGCTCGAGGTGGCGATCGGCAAGCCCTGGGGCATGGTGCTGGTGACCGGGCCGACGGGCAGCGGCAAGACCAACACGCTCTACTCGTCGATCGCGAAGATCAACACGCCCGAGACCAACATCATGACCGCGGAGGATCCCGTCGAATTCAACCTGGTCGGGGTCAACCAGGTCCAGGTGCGCGAGAGCATCGGCCTCAACTTCGCCGCCGCGCTGCGGTCGTTCCTGCGCCAGGACCCGAACATCATCCTGGTCGGCGAGATCCGCGACTTCGAGACCGCGGAGATCGCGGTCAAGGCGGCGCTCACCGGCCACCTGGTGCTGTCGACGCTGCACACCAACGACGCGCCGAGCACGATCAACCGGCTGATGAACATGGGCATCGAGCCGTTCCTGGTGGCGAGCTCGGTCAACCTGATTTGCGCGCAGCGCCTGGTGCGGCGCATCTGCGCCGCCTGCAAGGAGGACCACCCGACGCCGCCGCAGGCGCTGGTCGATGCCGGCTTCACCGCGGCCGAGGCGAAAACCGTGGTGCCGAAGCGCGGCAAGGGGTGCGCGACCTGCAACAGCACCGGCTACAAGGGGCGGGTGGGGCTCTACGAGGTGATGGAGATCACCGACGAGATGCGTGAGCTGATCCTGGTCGGCGCCTCGGCGCTGGAGCTGCGCAAGAAGGCGGTCGAGGAGGGGATGATCACGCTGCGCCGCAGCGGTCTGACCAAGGTCATGGACGGCGTCACGACCATCGAGGAAGTGGCGAGAGAAACCGTCAAGTAGGGGCGGTTCGCGAACGCCCCTGGAGATATCGAGGACACATTGGCGACACTGCCCGAACTGCTCAAAGCGCTGGTCGATCACGACGGGTCGGACCTGCACATCACGACCAACACGCCGCCGCAGATCCGGATCCACGGGCACCTGCAGCCGCTCGACCTGCCGACGCTCGGGCCGGCGGACACCAAGGCGCTCGTTTACAGCGTGCTCACCGACGCGCAGAAGAAGCGCTTCGAGGAAACCCTCGAGCTCGATTTCTCGTTCGGTATCCGCGGCAGTGCCCGCTTCCGCTGCAACGTCTTCAACCAGCGCGGCGCGGTGGCGGCCGTCTATCGGCTGATCCCGGAGAAGATCCTCGGCTTCGCCGAGCTGGGGTTGCCGCCGATCATCGCGACGCTCGCCGAGCGGCCGCGCGGCCTGGTCCTGGTGACCGGCCCCACCGGCAGCGGCAAGTCGACGACGCTGGCGGCGATGATCGACAAGATCAACACCGAACGGCGCGATCACATCCTCACTATCGAGGACCCGATCGAGTTCGTGCACCAGCACCGGGGCTGCATCGTCAACCAGCGCGAGGTGCACTCCGACACCATGGGATTCGCCGAGGCGCTGCGCGCGGCGCTGCGCGAGGATCCCGACATCGTCCTCATCGGCGAGCTGCGCGACCTGGAGACGATCGAGTCGGCGCTGCGCATCGCCGAGACCGGGCACCTGACGCTGGCCACGCTGCACACCAACTCCACGCCGCAGACGATCAACCGCATCATCGACGTCTTTCCGGCGCACCAGCAGGGGCAGATCCGCACGCAGCTGTCGCTGGTCCTCGAGGGCATCGTCTGCCAGACGCTGTTGCGCCGCGCCGACGGCCACGGGCGGGTTGTCGCCCTCGAGATCATGATCCCGACGCCCGCCATCCGGGCGCTGATCCGCGACGACAAGGTGCACCAGATCTACTCCACCATGCAGACCGGGCAGGAGAAGCTCGGGATGCAGACGATGAACCAGAGCCTGGTGACGCTGCTGCAGCGCCGCCTGATCACGCTCGAGACCGCGATGGCCGCCTCGTCACTCAAGGACGAGCTCGAGCAGATGATCGGCCGCGGCGCCGGCGTCGTCCAGGGCGCGGGGATGGGACCACGCCCGGGCGTGACGCGCCCGGGCCTGAGGTAGGGGAACCGACATGCCGACTTTCGCCTTCAGCGGTCGCACCAGGACGGGCCAGACGGTGAGCGGGGAGCGCGTCGCGGACACCGTGGACGCCGCCGTCGCGGCACTCCGGCGCGAGCAGATCATGGTGACGCGCATCGATGCCGCCCGGGCGCCGGCCAAGGCCGGGAAGGCGCCGAAGTCGGGCAAGGTACCGACGAAGAACCTGGCGGTGTTCACGCGGCAGTTCTCGGTCATGATCGACGCCGGACTGCCGCTCGTGCAGTGCCTCGACATCCTCGGCAAACAGGAGCCGCACAAGGGGTTCTCCGCCACCATCCTGAAGGTCCGCGAGGACGTGGAGGCGGGCGCCGCGCTCGCCGACGCCATGAAGAAGCACCCGAAGACCTTCGATCCGCTCTTCACCAACATGATTGCCGCCGGCGAGGCGGGGGGCATCCTCGACACCATCCTCAAGCGGCTGGCGGTCTACATCGAGAAGAACGTCAAGCTGAAGGGCGAAGTGAAGTCGGCGATGATCTACCCGGTTTCGATCATCATCATCTCGACGCTGATCGTCGCCGGCATCCTCTGGAAGGTCATCCCCACGTTCGCCGCGCTGTTCGCCGGCCTCGGTGCCGAGCTGCCGCTGCCCACCCGCGTGGTCATGGCGGCGAGCGCCTTCATCGTCAGCTACGGCTGGGCCCTGATGATCGCGCTCGGAGCGGCGGGCTACGGGTTGAGGCGCTACTACGCCACCGCGTCCGGCCGCCACGTCATCGATGCGCTGCTGCTGAAGACGCCGATCCTCGGCGACATCCTGCGCAAGGTCGCGGTCGCGCGGTTCTGCCGGACGCTGTCGACGCTGCTCGCCTCCGGCGTCCCGATTCTCGACGGCCTGGACATCACCGCCAAGACCGCCGGGAACGCGGTCATCGAGGACGCCGTGCAGACCACGCGCAGCAGCATCGAGCGCGGCGAGACGGTGTCGGCGCCGCTGCGCGAGACCAAGGTGTTCCCGTCGATGGTGGTGCAGATGATCAACGTCGGCGAGACCACCGGCGCGCTCGACGCCATGCTCGCCAAGATCGCGGACTTCTACGAGGAAGAGGTCGACACCGCCGTCGCCGGGCTGCTGACGCTGATGGAGCCGCTGATGATCACCGTGCTCGGCGGGATCGTCGGCGGCATCATCATCGCGATGTACCTGCCGATCTTCTCGCTCATCAGCAAGCTGACCTAGCCATGCTGCGGACGAAGCTGCTCTGGCTGATCGCCGGCCGTGCCGCCATCGTCACGGTGCTGCTGGGGTCCGCGATCCTGGTGCAGCTGAAGTCTCCCGGCTCCTTCCCGGCGGCGCCCTTCTTCTTCCTCATCGGGGTGACCTACGCGCTCACCGCCGTGTATGCGCTGACGCTGAAGCTGGCGGAGCGCCACCGCTGGCTGGTCGACGTCCAGCTCGCCGCCGACGCGGTGCTGGTCTCCGCCGTCGTGGCGCTCACCGGCGGCGCGGCGAGCTATTTCTCGACCCTCTACGCGCTGCCGATCATCGCGGCCAGTGCCGTCGAGTCGCGCCGCGCCGGCATCATGGTCGGCGTGCTCAGCTGCGTGCTCTTCGGCGCGGTCGTGCTCGCACAGTACGCCTATCTCGACGTCGGCCTCGGCCCGCTGTTTGCCGGCCACAAGGTCGTCCCGCCGCACCGGGTCGCGCTCTACGCGGTCGGCATGAACGTGGTAGGGTTCCTCGCGGTTGCCGGCCTGAGCGGCTATCTGGCCGAGAACCTGCGCCGCGCCGACGCCCGCCTGAAGGAAGCGTCGTACCAGATCGCCGATCTGCAGGCGTTCAGCCGGCACATCATCGACAGCCTCACCAGCGGCGTCGCCTCCACCGACCTGGCCGGCCGGATCATCACCTTCAACCGCGCGGCCGAGACGATCACCGGCCTGTCCGCCACGTCCGCCGTCGGCGCCTACGCCGGCGACGTCCTGCAGCTGCCGGCCGACGCCGCACGGCTGTTCGACGGACGGGCGGAGACCGACGGCGCCTGGCGTTCGGAGGTCGTGTTCACGCGGCCGGACCGGCGCCAGATCGAGCTCGGCGTCGGCAGCGCGCCGCTCCTCACGCCGCGCGGCCGGACCGGATTCCTGCTCACGTTCCAGGACGTCACCGAGACGCGGCGGCTGGAGCGCGAGGCGCGCGTCCAGCACCGGCTGGCGGCGGTCGGCGAGATGGCGGCGGGCATGGCTCACGAGATCCGCAACCCGCTGGCGTCGATGTCCGGCTCGATGCAGATCCTCAGGCAGGAGCTGCCGCTCTCGCCCGAGCAGGCGCAGCTGATGGACATCGTGCTGCGCGAGTCGGAGCGCCTCAACGAGACGATCCGCAGCTTTCTCGCCTACGCCAGGCCGCAGCGGCAGGCGGTCGCGCGCATCGACGTCCGCACCGTCATTACCGACACCGCGCGGCTGCTCGAGAACAACGCCGATCTGCCCGGCTCGCACCGCATCGCGGTCAGCGTGCCGGACACGGAGGTCTGGTACGAGGCCGACGAGAACCAGATTCGCCAGATCGTATGGAACCTGGCGACCAACGGGCTCAGGGCGATGCCGAACGGCGGATGCCTGCGGCTGTCGGTGGCGATTCAGCCGGCCGAGGGGGACCGCGCCGGCGTGGTGGTACTGGCCGTCCAGGACGAGGGAGTGGGCATCGCGCCCGAGGAGCTGGACGGCATCTTCCAACCGTTCCGTGGCGGCTTCTCGCGCGGGACCGGCCTGGGCCTGTCCATCGTGCACCGCATCGTCAGCGACTCCGGCGGCGACGTGCAGGTGACTTCGCAGCGCAGCGCGGGCACGACCGTCACGGTGCGGTTGCCGCTGGTCGTGGATCGCGTCGAGCAGGCGGCCGGCAGCCTGCAGTAAGAAGATGTCCGAGCACCTCGCCATCGAATCGCCTCCCGCCGCCGCGGTCTCCGCCGCGCGGATCCTGGTCGTCGACGACGAGCCGTCGATGCGGGAGATGCTGAGCATCCTGCTGCGCCGCGAGGGCTACGACGTGACCGTGGCGCGCGACGGCACGGCGGCGATCGAGCTGCTGCAGCGGGAGTTCTTCGACATGCTGATTTCCGACATCAAGATGCCGGACGTGAGCGGCGTCGAGGTGCTGCGCAAGGCGAAGGAGATCAACCCGGGGATCATCGGCATCATGATCACCGCCTACGGCGCGAAGGAGTCGATCCAGGAAGCGCTGCGGCTGCAGGCGGCCGACTACATCGACAAGCCGTTCGACGTCGAGGAGCTGAAGTTCCGCATCCGCAAGGAGCTGCGCTTCCGCGAGACCGAGCAGGAGAACCTGCTGCTGAAGCGCGAGCGCCGCGCCGGCAACCACTTCCTCGACCTCGTCGGCGCCAGCGCGCCGATGCAGGCGCTCTACCAGCTGATCGAGACGATCGCGCCGACCACCACGACGGTGCTGATCGCCGGAGAGTCGGGGACGGGCAAGGAGCTGGTGGCGCGGGCCATCCACGCGAGGTCCTCGCGGCGCGACCGCCCGTTCGTCGCCCTCAACTGCGGGGCGCTGCCGGAGACGCTGCTCGACTCGGAGCTGTTCGGGCACATGCGCGGCGCCTTCACCGGGGCGGATACCAACAAGAAGGGGCTCATCGAGGTCGCCGACAAGGGCACGATCCTGCTCGACGAGATCGGCGAGATGAGCCCGATCGTGCAGGTCAAGCTGCTGCGCTTCCTGCAGGAGCGCAAGTTCCGGCGGCTCGGCGGCACCGAGGAGATCGACGCCGACATCCGCGTCATCGCCGCCACCAACCGCGATCTCTCGAAGATGGTGGCAGAGGGCGGCTTCCGCGAGGACCTCTACTATCGCATCAACGTCATCCCGGTGCGCCTCCCGCCGCTGCGCGAGCGTCCCGAGGACCTGCCGCTGCTCGCGGAGCACTTCGTGGCGAAGTACGCGGCGCAGATGAAGAAGGAGATTGCCGGGCTGTCCGGCGCGGCGATCGCCTGCATCGGCGGCTACGCGTGGCCGGGCAACGTGCGCGAGCTGGAGAACGCGATGGAGCGTGCCGTGGCGCTCGAGCAGTCCTCCACGATCGGGCCGGGCAGCCTGCCCGAGCCGGTGCGCGAGGCGCTGGCCGCCGGTACCGGTGAAGCGGCAGCCGCGGCCGCGCCCGAGCCGGCAGGGCTGGGGCGGCTGCCGGAGGGAGGAATCGATCTCGAGCAGCACGTGCAGCACATCGAGCGGGAGTACATCGCCGAGGCGCTGCGGCGCGCCGGCGGCGTCAAGGTGAAGGCCGCCGAACTGCTCGGCATGAGCTTCCGGTCGTTCCGCTACTACACGAAAAAATACAACCTGAAATAGGCCGGTGGGCTCTAACGCTTGGTGCTTGGTGCTTGGTGCTTGGTGCTTGGTGCTCGGTGCGGTCGGCGCTCGGTGCTCGGTGCTCGGTGCTGGGCGCTCGGCGCTCGGTGCTGGGCGCTCGGTGCTGGGCGCTCGACGCTCCGTGCTCGACGCTCGGCACTCGACCGTCGGCGCTACGGTGCTCCGGCGCTCCGGGTTCGGCTTGCCCGGCGAAGCGCGCGGGGGCGCAGCGCGCGAAGGCGGGACACGGAGTGGCAGCCCGGGTTGACACTAATTGGCGGGTGGACAAAAATTGTCGGTGCGGTCGAGGAGTTGGCGCCGACCGCCACCACCTGTAACCACCTGCTAAACCTCGAGTTCCGACCTGCATCGCGAGCGGCTGGGCTTGTGGCACCACGGTTGCTCAACTGGCGGCGTCGGCCGCTGTTGCGCTGGGTACGGCCGGCACAGAACAGCCAGCGTTCACCGTTCAAGCGGCCATCGATATCGAGGGAGAGACATCATGAAGGTTCGCAATGACAAGGGCTTCACGCTGATCGAGCTGCTGATCGTCGTGGCGATCATCGGCATCATCGCGGCCATCGCGGTCCCCGGCCTGCTGCGTGCGCGGCAGTCGGGAAACGAGGCCTCGGCCATCGGCTCGATGCGCACCATCGGCAGCTCGGAGGTGAGCTATGCCGCCAGCTGCGGCAACCAGGGTTACGCGGTCAACCTCGAGGACCTCGCCGCTCCGCCGACCGCCGGCGGTGAGCCGTTCATCGGCGCCGACCTCGTCGCCGACGGCACGATCAAGAGCGGCTACGTCGTCACCCTCGATCCGGGCCCTGCCCCGCAGCAGGTCGCCGCGGCGGCCGCGAACTGCAACAACACCGTGTCCTGGTCGCAGTTCCACGGCCACGCCGAACCGCAGACCGTTGGCAGCAGCGGCACGCGTTCGTTCGCCATCAACGAGAGCGGCACGATCTTCCAGCTCTTCACCGGCCTTCCGATTGCGGCCGGCATGGGCGGCGCGTCGATCCTGCAGTAAGGCGACATTCATCGGTCGTCTAGAATCAGGGGTGCCCGGCCTTGCCGGGCACCCCTTTCATGTTTGATCCGATGCCCGCCCGGAGATCGTCGCAATGAGCGCCGGCCGGCGCCTGCCAGCCACGGCGGGCTTCACCCTGGTGGAACTCCTGCTGGTGGTCGCCATCGTGGCGATCATCGTGGCGATCGCCATGGCCGGCTATCGCCACGCAAAGATGCGCGGCAACGAGACGAAGGCGCTTGCGGCGCTGACCGCGATCAACCAGGCGCAGGCGGCCTTCGCCCAGGTCTGCGGCAATGGCGCCTATGCGCCGACGCTCGCCGCGCTCGGGACGCCGATGCCGACGACCGGCGTCGCGTTTCTCAGCCCGGACCTCACCGCGCCCGAGCCGGTGCTCAAGGGCGGCTACCAGTTCGTCCTCGCCGGCAGCCAGCCGGTCGAGGGCCGGACCGCATGCACCGGTGTCACGCCGGTCGCCGGATACATCGTCACCGCCGATCCGCTCATTCCCGGGACGACCGGCCTTCACTTCTACGGCTCGAACAGCGACCGCGTCGTCTTCCAGGACACGGCCACGTTCGCCGGCAACATGCCGGAGACCGGCCCGCCGACGCATGGCAGCGAACTCAGATAATCCCTTTCCGAATGCCGAATGCCGAATGCCGAATGCCGGATGCCAAGCGCCGAATGCGGAATGTTGAATCTGACTCCGGGGCTGGCGATGACTGATTCGGATGCGAGATCCGCGATCCGGGATTCAGGATCAGCGAGCAGGGACTGGGGATGGCTTGACGGTTCCCGAAGCACCGCGGTACAACTGAGCGTTCAGGCATGAGCCCAACCGCCCGCCGCGTGATCCTCGCGTTCGCGCTCCTCGGCCTCGGCGCCGCCTCGTACTCGACCTACGTCCATCACCAGCTGCTCACCGTCCCCGGCTTTGCCAGCGTCTGCGACATCGGCGCGACGCTCAATTGCTCCCAGGCGTACCTGAGCCGCTATGGCAGCTTCTGGGGCGTGCCGGTGGCGCTCGGCGGGGTGATCTTCTTCGCCCTTGTCTTCGTGCTGGCCGGCTGGGCGGGGCGGCCCGCGTCGGCGGCGCGCGAGAACGTGGCCGCGTACGTCTTTGCGATGTCGACCGTCGGCCTGGCCTTCGTGATGTATCTCGCGTGGGCGTCGTACTTCGTGCTCGAGACCGTGTGCATTCTCTGCGCGATCACCTACGTGGCGGTGATTGCGATCTTCATTGTTTCGGGTGGAGCCGTGAGATTCCCCATGAGCAGCCTGCCTCGCCGCGCCGTTCGCGATGTTCGCGCCCTCGTCACCAGCCCGCTGGCGCTCGTAGTGGTGGCGCTGCTTGCCGGCGCGGTCGCGACCGCCGTCAGCCTGTTTCCCGAGAACACGCCGCTGTCGATCACCGCCTCCGCGCAGGAGATGCCGAAGCTCACCGCCGAGCAGCGGCGCGACCTGGAGAAGTGGTACGCGGCGCAGCCGAAGGTGGACGTCCCGGTGCCCAGCGATGGCGCGAAAGTGCTCGTTGTGAAGTTCAGTGACTTTCAGTGCCCCGGGTGCAAGCAGACCCACGATGCGTACCGCGGGATCCTCGCGAAGTACGCGCCGACGCAGGTCAAGTTCGTGCTGAAGCACTTTCCGCTGGAACCGGAATGCGGCGCCAACAACAACCATTTGGCCGCCTGCGAGGCAGCAGCCGCAGTGGTCATGGCGCGGTCGAACAACCAGGCGGAGCGCATGACCGACTGGCTGTTTGCCAACCAGGAGCGGCTGACGCCGGCGGTCGTCAAGCAGGCGGCGAAGGACGTCGCCGCGATCGGCGACTTCGACGCCCGCTACCAGGCCGCTCTGCAGGAAGTGAAGGCCGACGCGAACCTCGGCACCCAGCTGCAGATCCGGTCGACGCCGACCTTCTTCATCAACGGCAAGCGGGTGGAAGGCGGCGTGCCGCCCCAGTACTTCGACGCCATTATCGAGCTGGAGCTGGCCAGGGCCAAGTGACCGCCACCCCATGCCGCCCGCGATTCGCATCGAGGGACTGACCAAGGACTACGCGGTTGGCTTCTGGCGCAGGCGCCCGTACCGGGCGCTCGACGCGCTGACCATCGACATCGATCGCGGCGAGGTCTTCGGCTTCCTCGGTCCCAACGGCGCCGGCAAGACGACGACGCTGAAGCTGCTGATGCAGCTGATTTTCCCGACGTCGGGGCGAGCCGAGATCCTTGGACGGCCGGTGGGCGACGTCGCCGCCCGGTACCGCATCGGCTACCTCCCGGAGAACCCGTACTTCTACGACTATCTCACCGCCGAAGAGCTCCTCACCTACTTCGCCCGGCTCTTCGGCTACGCCGGCGCCGAGCGCACCCGGCGCGTGTCGTCGCTGCTCGACCGCGTCGGCATCGGCGGCGAGCGCCGACTGCAGCTGCGCAAGTTCTCCAAGGGGATGATCCAGCGCGTCGGCATCGCGCAGGCGATCCTGAACGAGCCCGAGGTGATCTTCCTCGACGAGCCGATGTCCGGGCTCGACCCGCTCGGTCGTCGCGAGCTGCGCTCGCTCATCCTCGAGCTGCGCGATCAGGGCCGGACGGTGTTCTTCAGCTCGCACATCCTGGCCGACGCCGAGGCGATGTGCAGCCGCGTCGCCGTCCTCGCCGGCGGCCGCCTGGCGGCGTCGGGCAGGCTCACGGATCTGCTGGAGTTCCAGGTCCGCGGCTGGGAGCTGGTCGTCGCCGACCTGGCGCCCGAGGTGCTGGCCGCGCTCGGCTCGCGGGTGTCGCGCGTGACCGAGATCGCGCCGCGACGGTTCGCCCTCGAGCTCACGCCGGATCAGCCGCCGGACGTCGTCCTCTCCTCGCTGGTCGCCGCCGGCGCCCGCGTCGTGTCGCTCAACCCCCTGCGCGAGACGCTGGAGGACTACTTCCTCCGTCACGTTCGGGAAGCGGGGGCCGGCGCGCGCACGCCGGTGGAGGGCTGACGGCGATGCGCGCCGTGGCCGCCGTCGCGGTCAACGTCTTCAAGGAGTCGGTTCGCGATCGCGTCCCCTACAACCTCGTCCTCTTCGCCACGCTGCTGATCGGCTCGTCCTACCTGCTCGGCCAGCTCACTGCCGGCCAGGACGTGAAGATCATCAAGGACCTCGGTCTCGCCGCCACCTCCGTCTTCGGCCTCTTCATCGCCATCTTCATCGGCATCGGGCTGGTCTCGAAGGAGGTGGAGAAGCGCAGCATCTACGCCCTGCTCGCCAAGCCGGTGAGCCGCCCGCAGTTCATCGCCGGCAAGTACGCCGGCCTCGTGCTCACCCTCGCGGTCAACGTCTCGGTGATGACCGTGGCGCTCTACGCGGTGCTCGCCTACATGAACTGGACGACCCCGCCGCAGGTGAGGGCCGCCTGGGGGACGCCGGCGGCGGATCCCGCGCTGCTCAAGGCGATCGCGCTGATCTTCCTCGAGCTGATGCTGATCACCGCGATCGCGCTGTTCTTCTCGACCTTCTCCAGCCCGATCCTCTCGGCGGCGTTGACCTTCGGTCTCTACATCGCCGGCCAGTTCAACGCCGACCTCAGGAACTTCGATCGCATCGTCGAGTCGCAGACCGCCGCGCGGCTGGCGCGCGGCGTCTACCACGTGGTTCCCGACCTGTCCGCCTTCGACATCAAGACGGAGGTCGTCCACGGCCTCGCCGTCGCGCCGGGTTACTTCGCCAGCACCGCGCTCTACGGTGCCGCGTACATCGCGGCGCTGCTGCTGGCGGCCACGTTCATCTTCTCGCGCCGCGACTTCAGGTGACGATGCCGCGCCACGCGTGGATCCTCGCCGGCGCCTTCGCCGCGTTCGCCTCCGCCGTGTCCCTGCAGCTGCTGCGCGATCGCCAGTATCCGCGCGACGCGCGTGACGCCGAGCGGTTCCTCTACGTGCGGTCCGGGGCAGCGATGCGACGGATCGCGCTCTCGTTCGACGCGCTCGCCGCCGACGTGTACTGGATCCGCGCCATCCAGCATTACGGCGGCGATCGGCTGGGCCGCAGCGAGGAGGGGCGGCGCTACGAACTCCTCTATCCGCTGCTCGACCTGACCACCACGCTCGATCCGTACTTCACCATCGTGTACCGGTTCGGCGCCATCTTCCTCGGCGAGCCGTATCCGGGCGGGCCGGGACGACCCGACCAGGCGATCGCGCTGCTGCGCAAAGGCATCGCCGCCACTCCGCAGAAGTGGCAGTATTACTACGACACCGCGTTCGTCCATTACTGGCGGCTCGGCGACTACGCCGCGGCCGCGCAGTGGTTCCGGCGCGCGGCGGCGCTGCCCGGCGCGCCCGCGTGGCTGCCCGCCCTCGCGGCGTCCGTGCTCACCGGCGGAGGCGACCGGACCTCGGCGCGGTTCCTGTGGCAGCAGATGCTTTCCTCGGAACAGGAATGGGTACGGCGCAACGCCGAGCGGTCGCTCCGGCAGCTGGACGCGATGGATCGCATTGATGCGCTGGAAGCGGCCGTGCGTCGCGCCCCGCCTCCGCCGGGCGGGCGCTACTCGTGGCCGGATCTCGCGCGGCGACGCGTCCTTCCCGGCATCCCGGTCGACTCGACGGGCACGCCCTTCGACATCGACCCGGCGACCGGCGACGTCTCGGTCTCGCCGCGGTCGCCGCTGTGGCCGATGCCCGCGCACAAGTGGTCGCGCCGGTGATCGTCGATCCGGTGGCGGTCGTCATCCTCACGCTCCTTGGCCTGTCGGTGGGCAGCTTCCTCAACGTGTGCATCTACCGGCTGCCGCGGCGGCAGTCGCTCGTCAGCCCGCCATCCCGGTGCCCGCAATGCGGCTACCAGCTGCGTGCCGTCGACAACATTCCGGTCGTCAGCTACGTGTCGCTTCGCGGGCGCTGCCGCAAGTGCCGCAGGCCGATCCCGATCCGCTATCCGGTCGTCGAGCTGCTGACCATGGGCGTGTTCCTGCTGCATTACGCGGTGTTCGACTGGTCGATGCTGCTGGCGGTCCGGCTCATGTTCGCCTGCGCCATGGTGGTGCTGTTCGCGATCGATCTCGAGCACCAGATCCTTCCCGATGTGATCACGCTGCCGGGGATTGTGGCGGGGCTCGTCGGCTCGCTGTTCCTGCCGCCGGGCCTCGTCTCGGCGCTGCTCGGCGCGCTCGTCGGCGGCGGGGTCCTGTTCCTGGTCGGCGAAGCCTGGTCGCGGCTGCGCCGCGTGGAGGCGATGGGCTTCGGCGACGTGAAGATGCTGGCGATGGTCGGCGCGTTCCTCGGGCTCAGGCTGGTGGTCCTGACCTTCGTGCTGTCGTCGTTCTTCGGCGGAATCGCCGGCGGCCTGCTGATCCTGAGCGGGCGCGGGACGTTGGCGAGCAAGCTGCCGTTCGGCACGTTCCTGGCGGTTGCAGCGCTCGTCGCCTCGTTGTGGGGCGATGCGATCGTGGACTGGTACCTGGCGTTGTATCTCTAGAAGGTGCTGGGGGATGCTCGAGGGGTGCCGGGGGTGCTGGGCGGTGCTCGAGGGGTGCTGACGGGTGCCTAAAGGTGCTGCGGTACTGAACGCGCCAGGTGCGAGGAGCGCTGCGGTGTCGAGACGTGCTGACGTAGTTGAGGGTGCCCTGATGACTCGCGCGCGCTGCACCCTGAGCACGTTGAGCACCCGTCGCACCTTGAGCACCCGTCGCACCTTGAGAACGCGCCGCACCTTGCGCACCCGTTGCCGCTTCAGCATCCACTAGCGCCGTGAGCACCCCGGCCCCGAGCACCCCATGACAGAGAGCGGCTATCTTCTTCTCGGCCTCACCGCCATCCTCGGCGCGCTTGCCGGCGTGCTCGCGTTCGCGGTGGCGAAGCTGTTTGCGGCGGCGCGGGCGACGGCGCGCGATCGGCACCGGGACGGCGCGGAGACGGCGTTCATGGCGGCGGCGATGGAAGACGCGATGCGCCAGCTGCGCGAGCAGGAGCGCGCAATGAAGGCGCGCGCGGAAGCGTCGGAGCGACTGAGCGACGAGATCGTGGCGAGCATGACGTCGGGGTTGCTCGTCGTCGGCTACGACGGCCAGGTGCGCACCGTGAACCCCGCCTGCCGCCGGCTCCTGAATCTGCCGGAGGGGGAGGTCGCCGGCAGTTTCCGCGACGTGCTGGCGCGTGCGCAGCCACTCGCCGACGCCATCGACGAGTCGCTGTCGGGCGGCCGCGCCGTCATCCGGCGGGCCATCCAGATGCCCGGCCCGTCGGGCGCCGCCTCACACCTCGGCGTGACGGTGTCGCCGATCCGGGACGGGACGGGCGCGCCGCACGGCGCGATCTGCCTGTTCAGCGACCTGAGCGATGTCGTCGAGCTGGAGGAGCAACTGCGCCTCAAGGACAGCCTCGCCAGGCTCGGCGAGCTGACTGCCGGGATCGCGCACGAGTTCCGCAACGGCCTCGCCACGATTCACGGCTACAGCCGGCTGCTGGAACTGGACCGCCTGCCGGAGGATTTCCACCCCTTCGTGCAGGGCATTCGCGAGGAGACCGAGGCGCTCGGGCAGGTGGTGACGCGGTTCCTCAACTTCGCGCGGCCGGCGGAGCTCATCGTCGCATCCGTCGATATGCGGACCATCGCCGAGCGCGCCGCAGACGAAATCGCCCCGGAGGCCCGATCGCGCGGCGGCCACGTCTCGGTGACCGGCTCGTTCGGGGTGGTGAGCGGCGACGAGGTGTTGCTGCGCCAGGCGTTCAGCAACCTGTGCCGGAATGCGCTCGAGGCGTGCATCGAGGCAGGGACGCCTCCCCGCATCGTCCTCGACGGAGCGCGCGAGGACTCGGTGCTGCGTCTCGCGGTCACTGACAACGGCCCCGGCGTGGATCCGAAGATCGCCGCGCGGATGTTCCGGCCGTTCGTGACGACCAAGGCTCGCGGGACAGGGCTCGGGCTCGCGCTCGTCCAGAAGATCATCGTCATGCACAACGGCCGCGTGAGCGTGGGCGCTGCCGACGGCGGCGGCACGCGTGTCACCGTCACCCTTCCGCTGAGGCCGGCGGCGTGAGCTGGGGCGGGAACGCGTGGCTTCGGCGGCTTGCCAGAACCGTTACCAACGGTAACAGATCTGAACATTCAGGCTTGTGATCGCCCTCCAATTACCCGCCAGTCGCTTAAGTTAATCGTTTGTAAACTAACCACTTAGTCATCACGATCGATCCGCCGCGGCCTGGGTGGCAGCGCCATTGCTCAGTCGGTCGTCGATGCCTTCACCACGCCGGTTCGAACGCGGGTTCACCCTCACGGACGTGATGATCACGCTCGCCGCCTTCGTGACCATCGCGGGCATGGCCGTGCCGGTGATGACCGAGGTCACGGCGGACATCAAGCTGGCCGAGGCGGCCCGCACGGTCGAGCGGGAGTTGCAGTACGGCCGGCTGCGCGCCGTTTCGAGCAATCGCATCATCCGCGTGCGGACGAACTGTCCGGCAGCCGGCTCGCTGCGCGTGGTCGAGTACCTGGGGTCTACCGATTCCCGCAACACCGCCGGCGACCGCTGTTCACCGGTCGCCTACCCGATCGGCAACGCCGACGGCAACGTGTTGACGACGCCGAACTACGACGGCCCGGTGCGCACGTTGCCGGCGCAGGCCTCGGTGGGCACGCACATGATCGAGTTCTACCCTGACGGCACGGCGAAGGACGTCGTGTCGAGCGTGGCGAACACGATCACGACGCCGATCACGATCACGGTCACCCGGAAAGCGAAGAGCAGGACGATCACCGTCAATGGCGCAGGCAAGATCCAGCTCCAGTAGGCGTGTCGGGCGGGATGCCGGCTTCAGCCTCATCGAGGTGTTGATCTCGATCGGGCTGCTCACCACCGTGTCGGTGGGCGTGGCTCAGCTGATGGCCCTGTCGGTGCGCGCCAACTACACCGCCCGCGGGGCGACGTCGACCACCGCGATGGCGGAGCAGAAGATGGAGCAGCTGCGCGCGCTGATGTGGGGGTTCGCCAGCGACGGGACCGGGCTGCCGGTCAGCGACACGACCGCCAACCTGTCGGTGACGCCGGCGGCGCAGAACGGCAGCGGGCTGAACCCGTCGCCCTCGAACGCCATCGAGCAGAACGTGTCAGGGTTCTGCGATTTCCTGGACGCCAACGGCAACTGGGTCGGGACCGGCAGCGACGCGCCGGCCGGCGCCGCCTACGTGCGCCGATGGTCGATCACGCCGCTGCCCACGAATCCGAACAACACGCTCATTCTGCAGGTGCTGGTGTCGCCGCTCCTGAACGAGGCGAGGCGCGGCCCGAGCCTCGGGCCGCGCACGCGCATGCCCGGGGAAGCGCTGCTCATCAGCGTGAAGACGAGGAAAGCGCTGTGAAGCCGCAGCACACGCCGGCCCAGCGCGGCTTCACGCTCGCCGAGTTGCTCGTCTCGACGGCCATCATGCTGACCGTCACGGGAGCGATCTTCGCGCTGACCAATCCCTCGCAGGGGACCGCGAAGGTGCAGCCCGAGGTGGCCGACCTGCAGCAGCGGATGCGCGTCGGCTCCGAGCTGCTGTTCAAGGACCTGATCATGGTGGGTGCCGGCCCGTACCAGGGCGACTCGAGGGGCGCGCTCACCAACTACTTCGCGCCCATCCTCCCGCGGCGCACCGGCAAGATCGACCCGGATCCGACGCAGGGATCGGCGAGCTTCCGGCCCGACGCGATCACGATCACCTACGTCCCGAACACGTCCTCGCAGACGACTCTGTTCCGCGAAATGCCGAACGTGTCGGCCGAGCTGGTCGTCAACACGCCGCCGGGCTGTCCCCCTGGTCAACTGTGCGGCTTCACCGCAGGCATGAGCATCATGATCTTCGACGCGTCGGGCAACTTCGATGCGTTCATGATCACGGAAGTGCAGGAGGCGTCGGGGCACCTGCAGCACCGCGGCCAGCAGTTCAGCATCGCCTACCAGGCGGGTGCCCAGGTTACCGAAGCAGTCACGTATACCTACTACCTCGACCGAACGACGAACCAGTTGCGCCGCTACGACGGCCTGGACTCCGACGTCCCGGTGGTGGACAACGTCGTCGATCTCCGGTTCGACTACTTTGGCGACCCGGAGCCTCCCAGGAACCCGGAACCGCCCGACGGCACGGCGAACTGTCTCTACGACGCCAACGGCAACTACCGCAACCTCCCCGTCCTGGCGCCCACCGACGGATCGCTCGCCGAACTGACGCCGGCCATGCTGACCGACGGCCCGTATTGCGGGGGCGGCACGAACCAGTACGACGCCGACCTGCTGCGCATCCGCAAGATCCGCGTCACCCTGCGGATGCAGGTTGCCACGCCGCTCTTCCGCGCCGGGACGAACCTCGACGGCACCACGCGGCAGAACCCGGGCGGAGTGAAGTACGTCCCCGACTACGTCCTGTCGTTCGACGTCACGCCCCGCAACCTGAATCTCTCCAGGTGAGGGTGGTTCCATGACGAGGGTGCGCGCGCGGACCGGCGGCGAAGAAGGCGTGGCGCTCATCATCGCGCTGATGTCGATGATGCTGCTCACGGCTCTCGGTGCGGCGATGATCATGGTCTCGAATACCGAGACGCTGATCGCGGACAACTACCGCAACAGCCAGGAGGCTCTGTACGCCGCCGACGCGGCCGCCGAGCGCGTCGTGCAGGATCTGCTGATGGTGCCGCGGTGGAACGACATCCTGTCGGGCACCGCCAAGTCGGCGTTCGTCGACGGCGGGATCGCCGATCAGAAGACGCTGCCGAGCGGCGGGCGCGTGACGCTCTGCTGCGGGACGAACACCGCCACGGGCCAGCTGCAGGCGGAGACGGACGCCGCCAACCTGTGGGGCGCCAACAACCCCCGCTGGCAGCTGTTCGCCTGGGGGCCCCTGAGCGACATCCTCCCGGGCACCATCCGCAGCCCCATGTACGTGGCGGTCTGGATTGCCGACGACCCCGCGGACAGCCAGGGCGGCGCCATCGACGGCAACCCGCTCGCGGACGTCAACGGCACGCTGACCGTGCACGCCGAGGCCTATGGGCCGGCCGGGACCCGCAAGGTCGTCGAGGTCACCGTCGCCCGTACCGCCTCGACCGAGATCGAGCGCGGCCAGATCGCGCAGCGCGGCCAGGAGGAGTTGAACCAGCGCGCGCGCAAGGCTGCCGTCCAGATGCCGGGGAAGGCGTTGACCAACATGCGCATGAACACGGGAACCGGCGGCCTGATGGTGCAGCAGCCATGACGCGCATCCTCGAACACCGGCGACTGGTGGCCGCGCTCGTCGCGCTGGCCGGGATGGGATGGTGGTCGGCCACCGCCTTCGCGCAGCTCGACCCGCTGCTCTTCGTCCGGCGTGTGCCGCCGACGGTCATCATCGGCGTGGACACGTCGTTCCGGATGATGGAGGACGGCGGCGGCCGCTACTACGATCCGAAGACCTACGTCGCCAACGACGACCTGACGGTCGCTACCGCGCTCGGCGTCCCGGCCGGCGCCACCTACCGGCGGCTCTGGGTGAACCTGACCTATACCGACAAGAACCTCTCGACCGACACGTTCGAGGCGACCGACCTCCTCGCGGTTAGCAGCGGCTCGCCGTACTACACGACCTTCTACGAGCTGACCAGGCTCGAGATCGCGAAGCAGGGAATCGATCGAGCCTTGAGCGGATATTCAGGGCCGGCGAACCGCTTCGGGCTGCTCAGGCTGCGGCAGAACAACCCGCAGTGGCGCACCGACGCGTGCGAGAAGCCGATCAGGATCACGGACAATCCGGCGCTGGCTCTGATCTCGGATGCGAGCCCGACGTGCAGCGCGGGAAGCACCGGCCGCTACGGCGCATTCACCCCGATGGTGTCCGGCGCGAACTTCAACATCGAATCGGTCCACGGGGGCGGGGCGCAGGTCGTGGCGCCCGCTGCCAACACCGCGTCGTCCATCCTCACCGTCGTGCGCCGCGCCGTCAACGACGCGGCGGGCCTCATCCCTGCGGGCGCCGGCACGCGGACCTACATCGATCGGCCGCTCACCCATCTGCTCGAGGATCTCAAGGCCGCCGCGGTCAACGCCGCCACGAACGACGCCGCGGCGACGCGCACCTGCCGGAACACGGTCGTCGTGCTCGTCGTCGGGGGCAAGGAGGACGGCGACGCCACCTACCTGGCAGGGCACAACGCCGCGACCTATGCCTCGACGTTCACCGCCGTGAGCGCCGGGGGCGTCACCCGCCGCGTGCCGATCCACGTCGTCGCCATCCGGCCGGCCGCCGACCACGTCGCCTCGCTCGAGGCGATTGCCACGAACAGCGGCGGCATATATCGCACCGTCAGCGACGCCGCGGGCGTCGCCGCGGCGATCAACTACGCCATCCAGACCGGCTACGCGCGACAGACGGACTTCGCGACGGGCACCGCCAGCGAGTACCTGCCGGTCAGCCCGGTCGTCGGCACCGTCAACCTGAGCGATGCACGCAGCGCCGACGGCACGTCGCTCACGAATACCGTCGTCCAGAACCCTGACGGCGACACGCTGCCGCAGCGCAGCAACTTCCTCCTCACCGCCGGTTTCACCCTGCCCGGCTTCGAGGGGGTGCTGCGCGCGTTCCGGACCTACGTGCCGGAACCCGACTCGACCAAGCCCACCGGCTGGAAGTTCGTCAACGACGGGACGAGGCTATGGCCGGACCTCGACGGACGGCCGGTGCTCGCCGGGCGGGCTCGCACGCCCGCCGACCCGAACTCGCGCAACATCTACACCTACATTCCCAACGTCTCCGGGGGCGGCGAGGTGGTGGAGTTCACAGCCGATGCGGTCAACCTGGCCAAGCTCGCCGGCCCGATGCAGACCGGCGCCACGACGGCGGCCGTCATCGGCCTGGTCCGGTCGCAGCCGCTCGGGGCGGTGATCGGATCGACACCGGCGATCATGGACGTGCCCTCGCTCGATCCGCCGCCGGACGATCAGTACGGCCGGCCCGACGCCGCTGGGAGCTTCGCCGATACCTACAAGAACCGCCGGAGCATGATCTTCGTCGGCGCCAGCGACGGAATGATTCACGCCATCGACTCTCGTACCGGCTACGAGGTCTGGGCGTTCATTCCCTACAACCTGCTGCCGAAGCTGCGCACGCTCGTCGACGGCCAGTCGGTCGAGCAGTTCGACTACTTTGTCGACAGTTCGCCGAAGATCGCCGAGGTGAAGATCAGCGGCACGTGGCGCAGCCTGCTGATCATCGGCCAGGGGCCCGGCGGGACCTTCTACCAGGCGTTCGACGTCACCGAGGCAGGGATGGGGGTGGAGCCGGATCGTGACGACCTCGGTGCCGTCGCCGACCTGCTCCAGCAGTTCGACTTGCCGAATGAGTCGATTCGGTTCAAGTGGGCGTTCCCCAACTACGCGAACTTCGACCCTTCCTACACGGCGACCTTCACCGTTTCCGATGGCACGCCCGGCGGGAAGGTGAACGTCTATGGTGACCTCGGCGCGGGCGCCTCGTACGCCGAGAAGACCGTCGGGTTCACGTGGTCCGACCCCGCGGTCGGACCGCTGAACCAGTCGCGGTCGGTCAACGCCGTCATCGTCGGGTCCGGGTACTTCCCGTCGATCGAGGACCTGCTGCCGTCGCGCGGACCGGGCGCGCCGCGGGCGGGCAATGCGCTGTACCTCCTCGACCCGGAGACGGGGCTGCTCATCGGCAACGGTTCCGGCGGTTCCTGCCCCCTCGTCAGCTCCGGCTCGGGAAGCGGCACCGGCTGCGTTGCGATCGGCGACGTCGCAGCGAACGGTCGCAAGAACGCACTCCAGGCCGACCCGACCGCTGCCGGCCTCGCCTCGAGCCTGGTCGTCAGCAAGGCGTACCTGGGGGACATCGACGGCCGGTACTGGCGCTTCGACTTCGACCAGAGCGGCGCGATCTCCGCGACGCGGATCGTCGACACCGATCAGCCGATCTACGCGTCGTCCGCGCTCCTCTTCGTCGGCAGCGCGGATGTGTACATGTTCTTCGCGACCGGCAGCGACCTGCTGCCCTCGAGCGCGCCGGGCGGCACGGGCACGTTCAGGTTGTGGGGCCTCAAGGACAACGCGCCGGCAGCAGGTGGCACCATCAAGTTCAGCCGCGCCCTGGCCGCTGTCAGTGATTCCGGCGGGATCGCGACCGGAGAGCGGCCGTCCGTCGCTCCATCGGTGGCCGGCGACATCGTGTTCTATTCGACCACGACCGAGTCGGCGACGGCGCCGTGCTCCGACTTCTCGGCCAAGCTGTACGCGCTGACCTACATCGGAAGCGCCGCCTACGACACCAACAACAGCGGCAGCGTCGAGAATAACGAGAGTCCCCTCATCCGGACGATGGCGGGCCGCGCCACCGCCCCGTTCATCGTCGACCAGCACCTCTACATCGGTACGGCGGGCGCGTCCGGTGCGGCCATCGAGGCGTTCGGCGATCCCGAGGACTTCAACAACGGCATCGGCCAGGTGGGCGTCCGCATCCTCTCGTGGCGGGAGATTCGGTGAGCGGCGACGCCATCAACTGCCCGGGCTGCGGCGCGAAGATCCGGGCGGATCGGCGGCGCTGCCCGCGCTGCCGCGCCGTACTGGCGCCGACGGATCCGCGCGCGGCGGCCGCGACCAGCCGCAGGCTCAAGATCGCTGCCGGGGCGGTCGTCGGCGTGTTCGGGCTGGCGCTGGCCGTCCTCTGGGTGGCACGAGAGTGGCGAGAGGTGCCGCAACCGGCCCTGCCAGTCGCCGCTGTCTCTCGTCCAGCGCCGCGGCCGGAGGCATCGCCGGCACCGGCTCCGCTCGCCGAGCTCGAGCGCCCCTTCCTCGATGCCCGCGGCCGCGCCGCCATTGCCTATGGCGCCGGGGACATGGAGGCGGCCCTCGTCCAGTACGAAGAGGCCATCCGGCGCAATCCGAACGACGCGGAGTCTCTGAGCAATCTCGGCCAGGTGCTCGTCCGCCTCAATCGCACGGCGGAGGCGCTGCCGTACTTCGATCGCGCCATCGCGTTGATCCCATACCGGTGGGCGTACAGCTTCAACCGCGCGCGGACGCTCGGCCTGCTCGGACGATGGGAGGAATGCGTCGCCGAGTACCGACGCGCGCAGGCGCTGTTCCCGAACGACTACGTGACGACGTTCAATCTCGCCCTGGCGCTGCGCAAGCTGGGGGACAACGAGGGTGCGATCGCCGCGTTGCACCAGGCAATCGCGTTGGAGCCCAACGATGCCAGCTTCCGGGTGGCTCTCGGCATGACGTACGAACGCCTGCAGAAGCCGACCGATGCAGCCAGCGCATACGAGGAAGCCCTGAAGCTGGCGCCGCTGGCCCCCGATGCGGATGTCGTGCGCAGGCGGATCGCCCAGCTGCGCGGCACCACGAGCGGCGAATAGGCCTTCCGGGGCCTGTTGCCGCTCTGCTACACTGGATATGAACCCTTGAAGCCATGACCCTTTCCGGACGCTTCCGCGCCGTGACCGGTTTGGTCGCCGCCACGCT
Source organism: Vicinamibacterales bacterium (assembly GCA_048594975.1). Classification (GTDB taxonomy): domain Bacteria; phylum Acidobacteriota; class Vicinamibacteria; order Vicinamibacterales; family 2-12-FULL-66-21; genus JBMDXB01. Next base: position 22,007 of record JBMDXQ010000149.1, read on the forward strand.
GCTCGTGTCGTGGCTGGCTGGTGGCATGGCGTCGGCCCAGACGCCGACGCTCGGCGACGTCGCGAAAAAGGAAGAAGAGCGGCGGAAGAAGCTCGCGGCCCCGGCCAAGGTCTACACGAACAAGGATCTGCCGAAGCCGGCGGCCACGGTGCCGGCGCCGGCCGCGGGCGCTCCCGAGGCGCCTCCGGCCGTCGAGCAGAAGCTGCCGCCTGCCCCGACGCCCGAGGAGCCGAAGAACGAGAAGGACGAGGCGTGGTGGCGCAAGCGCATCAGCGACGTCCGTCAGGAGTTGACCCGCAACGAGATGGCGGCCGAGGCCTTCCAGAGCCGGATCAACGCCCTGACGACGGACTTCGTGAATCGCGATGATCCGTACCAGCGCGCGCAAATCGCCATCGATCGCCAGAAGGCGCTCGCCGAGCTCGAGCGCGTGAAGGCGGAAGCCGTCCGCCTGAAACAGCTGATCGCCGATATCGAAGAGGAGGGCCGCCAGGCGGGCGTCCCGCCCGGCTGGCTCCGCTGACGACGACCCGTTCGGTGCCCGCTGCCGCACAGATTCTCATCGTCGAAGATCGGGACTCGCTGCGCACGATGCTGCGCCACGCGCTGGAGCGGCAGGGGCATGCCGTGCTCGAGGCGCGGGACCAGCCGGAGGCGGTCCGCCTGCTGCAGCAGGCGCAGCCCGCCGTCGTGCTCTCCGATCTGCGGCTGCCGGAAGGCGACGGGTTCGGCGTGCTGCGCGCCTCGAAGGAGATCGACGCCGACGTCGCGGTCATCGTGATGACCGCCTACGGCAGCATCGAGGACGCGGTGCGGGCGATGAAGGAGGGCGCGCTCGATTTCCTGGCGAAGCCGGTCGACCCCGACCATCTGCTGCTGCTGGTGGCGCGCGCGCTGGAGCAGCGGCGGATCGTTACCGAGAACCTGCTGCTGAAGGAGGAGCTGGCGGTGCGGCGTGGCGCGCCGCAGCTCGTCGGAGAGGATCCATCGCTGCGCAAGGTGTTCGCCTCGCTGCAGCGCGCCGCCGCCACCGACACGACCGTGTTGCTGGAAGGCGAGAGCGGCACCGGCAAGGAGCTGTTCGCCCGCTCGCTGCACGCGCTCAGCCCGCGGGCCGAGGCGCCGTTTGTCGCGATCAACTGCGCGGCCATCCCCGAGACGCTGCTCGAGACGGAGCTCTTCGGCCACGAGAAGGGCGCCTTCACCGGCGCGGTCGCGCGCAAGCCGGGTAAGTTCGAGATGGCGCACCGGGGCACGCTGTTCCTCGACGAGATCGGCGACCTCCCGCTCTCGCTGCAGGCGAAGATCCTGCGGGCGCTGGAGGAGAAGCGGTTCGAGCGGGTGGGCGGGACCTCGCCGGTGCAGGTGGACGTCAGGCTCGTCGCGGCGTCGAACCGCGGGCTGCGCGCGGCGGTCGCGGCGCGCCGGTTCCGCGAGGATCTCTTCTTCCGTCTCTCGGTATTCCCGATCACCGTGCCGCCGCTGCGCGAGCGGCAGGGCGACATCCCGGTGCTCGCCAGGTATTTCGTCGATCGCTTCTGCCGCGACCTCAAGAAGAAGCCGCTCGTGCTGTCGCCCGGCGCGCTCGAGCAGCTGCAGGCGTATCGCTGGCCGGGCAACGTCCGCGAGCTGCAGAACTGCATCGAGCGCGCGGTGATCCTCGCCGACGGCGACGCCATCCTGCCCCGGCACCTGAACCTGTCGTTCGTCGAGGAGGCCCCGCCGGCGGCCGAGCCGCGCAATCCGCTGGCCGATCTCGATCTCTCCGGGTCGCTCACCGACGTCACGCGGCGTGCGGTCGCCGAGGCAGAGAAGCTCAAGATCGGGCAGGTGCTGCGTGAGGTGGACAACAACAGAGGGCGCGCCGCCGAGGTCCTGGGCGTCTCCTCCAAGACGCTCCTCGCCAAGCTGAAGGAACACCACATCGAGTAGCGTTTTTCGTCGCTCGTCGCTCGTCGCTCGTCGCTCGTCGCTCGTCGCTCGTCGCTCGTCGCTCGTCGCTCGGCGAGAGTGGCCTACGACCGCAGGCCGATTGCGGCGAGCGCTTGCAGCAGTTCGTCCGTCGAGACGTCGGTGGCGATCGTCGTCGCGCCGATGGCGGTCGGCAACACGTAGTGCAGCTGGCCGGCAATCACCTTCTTGTCGCGTGCGACGGCTTCGAGGACCTGTGACGCCGAGAGGTCCGCGACGGGCGGCAGCGGCCCCATCTTGGTGATGAGCGCGGCCAGGAGGGCTCGATCCGCTGCTTCGAAGAGGCCACGCCGGACCCCGAGCTCGGCGGCGACGAGCATCCCGTAGGCAATCGCCTCGCCGTGCCGGTACCGCCGGTACTTCGTGACCGCCTCGATCGCGTGGCCGGCGGTGTGGCCGAAATTGAGCGTTCGCCGGACGCCCGACTCGCGTTCGTCCTCTTCGACGATTCCCGCCTTGATCCGGCACGACGCCGCGATCACCTCGACGAGCAGGGCGGGCTCGCGGGCGAAGAGCCGCGGCAGGCCCTCGGCCACCCGATCGAACAGGGTGCGGCTGGCGATCATGCCGTACTTGACCACCTCGTAGAGCCCGGCGCGGAACTCGCGGCGGGGCAGCGTCGCGAGCAACTCCGGGTCGATGGCCACGAGCGCCGGCGCGTGAAACGCGCCGATCAGGTTCTTGCCGAGCGGATGGTTCACGCCGACCTTGCCGCCCACCGAGCTGTCCACCTGGGCGAGCAGTGTCGTCGGGACCTGGACGACCGGGACGCCGCGCAGGTAGGTGGCGGCGGCGAAGCCGGCAACGTCGCCCGTGACGCCGCCACCAATCGCCACGATGGTGCTCGCGCGATCCGCGCCGGCGCGAATCAGCGCGTCGTAGATCCTGCCGACCGTCGCCACCGTCTTGTGGCGCTCGCCGTCGGGGATCAGGATCGGCTCGTCGCGCGAGATGGCCGCGAAGCGATGGCCGTGCAGGCGCCACACGTTCGGCGTCGAGACGACGAAGCGGCGCTGCGGTGTTCCGGCGCGGTCCAGGAGATCCGCGAGCCGCTCCGCCGTTTCGGGCGCGATTTCGATGGCGTAACGGCCGGCACCGGCGCGGACCTCGAGGCGCGCGACGGGCGGCACGGGGGGCGTGGGCACGGCGGTCATCGCGGGGCGGTGCAGTAGGATAACAGCAACGGCCGTGGCTCTTCACGCGGACTTCCTCGTCATCGGCAGCGGGATTGCGGGCCTGCGCGCCGCCGCCGCACTCGGGCCGGCCGGCAGCGTCCTGATCCTCACCAAGGCCGAACCGCGCGAGGGCAACACCGGCTACGCGCAGGGCGGCATCGCCGCCGCCGTCGGGCCGGACGATTCGCCGCAGCTGCACGCGCGCGACACGCTCGTCGCCGGCGATGGGCTGTGCGACGAGGCCGCGGTGCGGGTGCTCGTCGAGGACGGCGCGCGCTCCGTGCGCGAGCTGATCGACTGGGGCGCGGCCTTCGACCGCGGCGCCGACGGCCGGCCGGCGCTGGCCATCGAAGGCGCGCACAGCGTCCGCCGCGTGCTGCACGCGTGCGACGCCACCGGCCGTGAGATCGCGCGCCTCCTCTGGGCGCGGGCGTCGGCGCTGCCCGGCGTTGAATCGTATGCCCACGCGCGCGTCGTGGATTTGATCGTCGAGGGCGGCTGCTGCCGCGGCGCGCGCTTCCTCGACGCCGACGGATCGCTCGCGGAGGCCCGGGCGGGCGCCGTCCTGCTCGCGACAGGCGGCGCCGGGCACGTGTTCCGCGAGACGACGAACCCGCCGGTCGCCACGGGCGACGGCGTGGCCATGGCCTACCGCGCTGGCGCCGCCGTCGCCGACCTGGAGTTCGTCCAGTTCCATCCGACGGCGCTGAAAGTCGAAGGGCAGCCCCGGTTCCTGCTCTCCGAAGCGCTCCGCGGCGAAGGGGCGCGGCTGGTGAACGCGGCGGGGCAGCCGTTCATGCGTGACTACGATGCGGCCGGCGACCTCGCGCCGCGCGACCGTGTCGCGCGCGCCATCGTACGCGAGTCGGAGCGGACCGGCGCGCCGGTGTTCCTCTCCCTCGAGCACCTCGACGCCCGGTTCGTGCACGAGCGCTTCCCGCTGATCACCGACGCCTGCCGACAGGCCGGGCTCGACCTGGCGCGAGATCGGATCCCGATCGGGCCGGCAGCTCATTACGTGATGGGCGGGGTGCTGGCCGACTTGGATGGACGGACCACGGTCTCCGGCCTGTACGCCGCCGGCGAAGTCGCCTGCACCGGCGTGCACGGCGCAAACCGTCTCGCCAGCAACTCGCTGCTCGAGGGACTGGTGTTCGGCGCGCGCGCCGGCCGCGCGATGACGAGGCACGACGGCCCCGCCTCGATCGCGGGCGTGCAGGCGGCTGCCAGGGTTCGCTCCCCGGACCCGGGTGACCCGCCGCGGAGCGGCGCCGACAGCCCCGAGTCGCTCGACGCCGAACGGATCCAGGAGGTCATGTGGCGGCACGCCGGCCTGTTTCGCGATCGCGACGGGCTGGCCAGCGCGCTGCGTCAGCTCGAACCGGCCTGGGCGGCCGACATCGCGAGGCTGCGTGAGGGGAGGCCACAAGGGACGAAGGGCTGGCGCCGGACGAGCATCCTCACCGTCAGCGTTCTCATCGCGCGCGCGGCGCTCCGGCGCGAGGAGAGCCGCGGCGGCCACTACCGCACGGACTTCCCCAAACGCGACGATATACACTGGAAGCGCCGCCTCTCTGAGACGCTGCCGGACTAGTCCTGCGCCAGGACGTACGCACGTCAGGGGGCCGGCGGGCGGCGGGTACGGGAGCGGGGGAGCCGCCCCGGTGCACGACGGCGAGCGGCCCCGTCACCCATCCGCGGACGGGTGCGGGTGGCCACGGTTCATCGACGGCCGGCACGAGGCGGGCCGGCAGGACTCAGGATGCGAGCAATGGCGGAGAAGACCGAGAAGACCGCGAAGGACGGACAGGTGACCGAGATCACGCCGCAGTCGGACGACTTCTCGCGGTGGTACCTCGACGTCGTGCGCCGCGCGGAGCTGGCCGACTACACGCCGGTCAAGGGCTGCATGGCCATCCGCCCGTACGGCTACGCCATCTGGGAGCTGATTCAACAGGCGCTCGATCGCCGGTTCAAGGAGACCGGTCACGTCAACGCCTACTTCCCGCTGTTCATCCCCGAGAAGCTGCTGATGCGGGAGGCGGAGCACGTCGAGGGGTTCTCGCCGCAGGTGGCGTGGGTCACGCGCGGCGGCGACGAGGAGCTCGAGGAGCGGCTCGCGATCCGTCCCACCTCCGAGGTGATCATCGGCACGCTCTATTCGAAGTGGATCAAGTCCTGGCGCGACCTGCCCGTGCTCATCAACCAGTGGGCCAACGTCGTCCGGTGGGAGAAGGTGACGCGTCCGTTCCTGCGCACGACCGAGTTCCTCTGGCAGGAGGGACACACCGCGCACGAAACCGAGCAGGAAGCGCAGGACGAGACGATGCGCATCCTCGGGATCTACAAGGAGTTCGCCGAGGTCGAGCTGGCGATGCCGGTGATTGACGGCGAGAAGAGCGAGAGCGAGAAGTTCGCCGGTGCGTCGCGGACCTATTCGATCGAGGCACTCATGGGCGACGGCCGGGCGATGCAGGCCGGCACGTCGCACAACCTCGGGCAGAACTTTGCGAAGGCGTTCGAGATCCAGTTCCAGGGCCGCGACAAGGCGCTGCAGTTCGCCTGGACGACGTCCTGGGGCGTGTCGACGCGGCTCATCGGCGGCGTGATCATGACGCACGGCGACGATCGTGGACTCATCCTGCCGCCGCGCGTAGCGCCCTACCAGGTCGTCATCGTTCCGATCCCACGCGGCAACTGGTTGGAGACGGTGCTGCCCCGCGCGCGCGAGATCCAGGCCGAGCTCTCGCGAGCCGGCATTCGCGTGAAGCTCGACGACAGCGAGGCCAACACGCCCGGGTGGAAGTTCGCCGAGTGGGAGATGCGCGGCGTGCCGCTGCGGCTCGAAATCGGGCCGAAGGACATCGACACGTCGCAGGTTGTGCTCGCCCGCCGCGACACGAGGGAGAAGCTGCCGACCGCGATGGCGGGGCTGGCGGCGTCCGTGACGACGCTCCTCGAGGCAATTCAGCGGTCGTTGTACGAACGGGCCCTGCGTTTTCGCGAGGACCACACGCAGCGCGTCACGTCGTACGACGAGTTCAAGCAGGTGATGGAGGGCCGGCCCGGGTTCGTCATCGCCGGCTGGTGCGGCGCCGCCGGCTGCGAGGCGCAGATCAAGGCGGACACCCAGGCCACGCTGCGCAACATCCCGTTCACCGGCGGGCCCGCGACCGGCACGTGTGTGCGGTGCGGCAACCAGTCGATTGGCGAGGCGTGGTTCGCGAAGGCGTACTGAGATCGCGAATGCGCTCGCTTCGCTCGCGGGCGCGCTGCGCGCCTCGCGCCTGCCGACTCGCCTCGCTGGGCGGGCTGCTTCCTGCCTCCAGCCCTTTGCACAGGACCTAACGCGTGCGAAGTAGCTCGGGCCATCTCGCGGCGATCCGCTTCATCACCGCGTGGCGTTTGGTGAGGCGCTCGCGCGTGACGATGGCGTGAAAGGCGGCGGCGAGGTGCTGGCGCCACGGCGAATCCGGCGCGGCGCGCGCGTGCGCCTCGGCCAGCGGCGCCAGGCACGACGCGTCGCCGACCACGTGTAGCGCCGCGAGGAAGGACGCGGGCAGCGGCTCGGCCGCTTGTTCGACTGTTTCCCTGAGATCGTACACGGCGAGGCGGCTGCCGCGCAGCGCCAGTGCCTGGTGGAGCGCGCCGCGCAGCGCCTGCCAGGCCGCGCGCGTTGCGCCCGCGCGCGTAGCCTGCTCGCGCGCTCGTACGAAGTCAATCAGCTTCTGCAGCGAGCTGAGCGCGGCGGCGGCGGCCCTGGGCTGCAGAATCTCGCGCAGCACCGCCGGGTCGTCCGGCAGGTTCCCTTCCAGGGCGTCAGCCCACACCGCGTCGGCGTCCGCCCGGCGCCGCACCGCCGCTCCCGCCGCGCGCAGCGCTGCGCCCGCCCGAACGCCCGCGTCGGGATCCGTCTGCAGGGCGCCGGCCACGCGCTCGCGTACCGCCGCCGGCAGGACCTGCAACGCGTCGAAGGCCGCGAGCCGGAGGCGCCGCTCTGCCGACGTGTCGAGTGCCGCCGCAACGAGCGCGTCGAGCGCGTCGGCGGCGGTCGCCGCGTGCGTCGAGTCGAGCAGCCCGCGCAGCGCGGCGACCGCGGCAAGTGCCTCGTCGCCGCCGGCAGCCATGGACCGGCGCGCGACGGCCGCGGTCCTCGGATCGCCGGTCGACTCGAGCGCACGCAGGATGGCAATGCGCGTGTCGCGATCCCCGGCCGCGCCGTAGGCGGCGATCAGCCCGTCGACCGCCCGCGCGCCAATGATCGCGAGCCGCGCGATCGCCGCCTCGCGGCGCACGTCGTCTCCGCTCCCCAGCGCATCCACGAGCCGGCGGATCTCGCCCGCCGACGACGCCTTTATGACCATGAACTGCGATCGAGCATTGGCAGGTGGTAAGCAGTGCGCACCCGAGCACGCGCCACACCCTTATCACTTGCGACTTTCCCTTTACCACTGACCACTATCACGCCTTGCCCCTTACTCCTTCATCACTCGCACCATCAGTGCAGCCCGCCGATTGAGCCGGCGTGTTTCCTCGCGCGCGTTGTCATGCTTCGGCCGCTCCTCGCCGTAGCTCACCACGGTCATCCGATCGCCGCCAATCCCGCGGCTCGCGAGGTACTCGCGCACCGCCTGCGCTCGGCGATCGCCGAGCGCCAGGTTGTACTCCGACGTGCCGATGTTGCAGGTGTGGCCCTCGATCTCGATCCGGACGGCCGCGTTCTCCTGCAGCGCGCGGACGACCTCGTCGAGCGCCCGCGTGGCCTCCGGCCGCAGGGAATAGCGATCGAAGTCGAAGTGCACGTCCTCGAACGTGAACTCCCGGACCGCGGGTCGTACGACCTGGATCGTCACCGCGTCGGTCGCAGCGGCCCCGCCGGGATCCGCGACGACGACGATCACGACGGCCGGTCCTTCCTGCATCGGCGCCGTCCACTGCGATTGCCGGTCGGCGGGACTGGCGAGCGTGCCGGCCGACGCGTTCCATGTGTAGGTCAGCGGGTCGCGATCGGCATCGGCAGCATCGGCCGTCACCGTGGACGTGCCGCCGATCGCGACAGTGCAGGGCTCGCAACGCGCACGGACGGCGGGCGGCCGGTTGGCCGGCGCAGTCGGAGCCGGCCCGGGTGCGGGCGGTGCCGGCGTGTAGACGCGGACACCGGGATGGAACCCGAGACGGAGCTGGAACCCGAGTCCGTCGCCGGTCTCGTTTTCGAAATTGCCGGCGTCGCTGCGCTCCCTGACGCCAGCGTTCCAGTTCACGCCGGCGCCCGCGAACACGCCGCGACGCGAGAACCAGGTGAGACCGAGCCCGGCGTTCACGAGGTGCTTCTGGCGGGACACGATCGGAATCGCACCGATCACCGCCGGCTGCACACCGGTGAACGTGACGTCCCTGCTGGTGGAGATCTCGCCGTGCAGCTCCGCGGTGACGCGCAGGCGCCGCCGCGGCGGCATCGCCGCGCCGAAGCCCCAGCGCACGCCGTTCGAGAGATCGAACAGCTCGGGGTCGCCGCGCACGACGACCCCGCCGAACGCGGAGAGCTCGACGCGGTCGTTGAACTCTCTGCTGAGGATCGCGTCGAACGCGAAGTCGGCTTCCCCGGTCCCCGCCCCGTCGTCGTCGCTCGCGGTGGGCAGCTTGAAGACCGCGCGAACGGCGAACGCGGCCGGCGCCTGCCGGTATGACGACCAGAGGTTGAACTTGGCGCCCACCCGAACGTCCCCGAACTGGTTCCCGATCCAGCCATCACTGACGAACGGGTAGTCGTTGACGACCCCGCCGACAACACCCGTAGCTCCGAAGAGCGGCCGCAGGTCTCGGTCGATCCTGGTGACGGCGGTGACGGCGCCGAAGAGCTCCACGCGTTCGCCGATGCCGGCGGCCCACGTGATCGGCCAATGCGAGACGTCGGTGAATCCCGGCTGGAAATCGAGGTTGACGCGGTAGACGCTGAGCGACCACGTGCGCGGCGCCAGTGTCTCGGCCGTCGGCACGAACCAGATGCCGGTATCGCCCCACGGCGTCGAAGTGGCGGGGCGAGTCGCCGTCGCCCGCGGCGCGTCCGGCGCGGGCTGCGCGAGGGCGGGCACACCCGCCGCGGCGAGCGCCGCCGCCAGCCCCACCGTCCTGACGAGCGTTCTCATGCCATGCCCCCGGGCGTCCGCCGCGCCGGCGAAACCGTCGCGCCCAACGCGTGCAGGTTCAGTCAGCCTCCGGATCAGCCGTTGCCGCTCGCGTTCGAACAACCGGGCAGGCGCGGAACCTCCGGTGCGCGGAACGCCGCACCCCTGACACACGCGTCTTGATAGAAGAACCTGGACAATATATGCGCGGGTCTCGGCGGCGGTCAACGCGCCGGCGGCGTGCTTCTGCGCGTTCGCAGCACTAGGCGTCCGCGGTCTTGCGTTTCTGGAAGACGAACGCCACCAGGATGCTGAAGGCGTACAAGGCGAGCATCGGTCCGGCCATGAGCGCCTGCGACACCACGTCGGTGCCGGGGCTCAGGACGGCGGCGACGATGAAGATGATCAGGATGGCGTACTTCGTGTGCTTGACGAGGAACCACCCGGTGATGACCCCCATGCGCGCGAGGAAGAACACGAGCGTCGGCATCTGAAAGACGACGCCGAAGGCGAGCAGCATCTTCACGTAGGTGGAGAAGAGCGGCTTGATGTCCGGCAGGAACTGCATGTAGCTGGTCTCCCAGCTGATGAAGAACTGCCAGGCCCACGGAAACGCGATGAAGTGGGAGAACGCCGCGCCCATCAGGAAGAAGATGGTCGAGAACAGGATGAACGGGATTGCGAAGCGCTTCTCGTGACGGTACAGGCCGGGCGAAATGAACAGCCAGAGCTGCCAGATGATCAGCGGCGAGGCGATCATCAGGCCGGCCAGTGCGCCGATCTTCATCATCAGCAGGAACGGGTCGAACCCGGACGTGTAGATGATCTTCTTGTTGGGCAGGTACGCGACCAGCGGCTCCATGATGAACGACTGGATCCGCCCGACGAAAATGAACGCAATCACGCAGCCGAAGAGCAGCGAGTAGGCGCAGCCGATCAGACGCTTCCGGAGCTCGTCCAGGTGCTCCAGAAACGACATCTTGGCGCCGGCGTCGTCGAGCTCGTCACGACGCGCGTCGTCGTCATCGTAGTCGTCGGGCACGGAGGAGGCCGGAGCCTGGACGAGCGCCATGAACCAGGTCAGGCGTCTCCGCGCGGAACGCTCTGGTCCTCGTCGCTGCTGCCGGTCGGCGCGGGCTCAGGGGGGCGCTGCCTCTCGGTGCTGCGCTGTTCCTCCAGGCGGATCTCCTCGTCGAGCGTGTGCTTGAGCTCGTTCGAGGCGCGCTTGAACTCCGACAGGCTCCGGCCGAGCGAACGGCCCAGTTCCGGCAGCTTCCGGGGGCCGAAGATGATCAAGGCGATCGTCAGGATGATGATCAGCTCCGGCATCCCGATCGAACCGAACATATTGGGAAATCCTTCTATTGCTGGCAGTTACCGTAGGCGTGGCGGTGTGCGGGCGCCACACCGCATTATAGGAACCCCATCGGCGGGCGGTCAAGCACAGACGCGCCGGCGATACCCGGAAGTCATTGCGAGCACGGCACTTCCTCTGCTACGATGACTACCATGCGCAGTTCCCGGTTCTTCCCGGCGGCGATGCTCGCCGTCGTGCTCTCCGCTCTGGCCGGCGGCTTCTTCGGCAGCAACGCCCTGGCCACGCAGGACGAGGTCACGCAGCAGTACAAAGTCTTCACCGCGGCGCTCAACGCGATCGATCGCGAGTACGTGGAGAAGGTCCCGTCCGAACGCCTCGTTTACGGGTCGATCGACGGACTGCTGCACACCCTCGATCCGCATTCGAGCTTCCTCGAGCCGCGCGAATACCGGCAGATGCGGGAGCGCCAGGAGGGCCGCTATTACGGCCTCGGGATCCGCATCGTTGCCGTCGACGGCGACATCACCGTGGAGTCCGTCTTCGAAGGATCCCCGGCGTACCGCAAGGGGCTGCGCCGCGGCGACATCATCTCGCGCGTGGAAGGCCAGGACGCCAAGGGCTGGACGACCGAGCAGGCGGTCGCGAAGCTGAAGGGCCCGAAGGGGACGACGGTCAACATCTCGCTGAAGCGCCGCGGCTACGAGGGCCTCATCGACATGGAGATCGAGCGCGACGAGGTGAACATCACCACGGTGCGCGGCGCCTTCATGGCCGACAACGCGGGCACCGCGTACGTCAAGCTCGCCGAGTTCTCCGAGACGTCGGATCGCGAGCTCGCCGCCGCCCTCGAGCAGCTCAAGGCGAAGGGCATGCGCCGGCTGGTCCTCGATCTGCGCGACAATCCCGGCGGCCCGCTCGACCAGGCGATCCGGGTCTCGAACCGCTTCCTCCCGCGCGGCGATCTCATCGTCTATACGCGCGGCCGGATCCCGAACGCGGAGCAGGACTACCGCGCCAGCGAGGAATCCGAGTACACCAACGTGCCGCTGGTGGTGCTCGTGAACCGGCGCAGCGCCAGTGCCTCGGAAATCGTCTCCGGCGCGCTGCAGGACCACGATCGCGCGCTGGTGGTCGGCGAGACGACTTTCGGCAAGGCGCTCGTGCAGTCGGTCTACAAGATTGCCAACGAGGCCGGGCTGGCGCTGACCACCGGCCGCTACTACACCCCCAGCGGCCGGATGATCCAGCGACCGTGGGACGGCAGCTTCGACGAGTACCTGACGTACGATCTCCGCGAGCAGACGGCCGACAAGGCGCGCTCCAGCGCCGATCTGAAATACACCGAGGCCGGCCGGAAGGTGTACGGCGGCGGCGGCATCGAGCCGGACAAGTTCTTCGCCGGCCCGATCGAAGGATTCTCGCCGACCCGCTTCGGCCGGCTGCTGTACGCGCGCCAGACGTTCGCCAACTTCGCCGACCAGTTCAGCGCCGAGGGCGACACGCGCCTGAGCGCCGCGAACCGCAACAAGAAACCGATCGCCCGCGGCTTCGCCGTGACCGACCAGATGATGAAGGACTTCCGCGCCTCGCTCGAGGCGCAGAAGATCAGGATTGACGAGGAGGCGTTCGCCAAGGACGAGGCGTTCATCCGCGCGATGATTCGGTACGACATCGATCTCGCGCTGTTCGGCGTCGAGGATGCGCGACGGAACCTGGTGGCGAAGGACCCGCAGGCGCAGTTCGCCCTCAGCCAGTTCGCCGAGGCCGAGCGCCTGACCGAACTCGCGCGCAATCGCACCGCGAAAGGGAGGTAGGGCATTAGCCCCCACATTTTGGGGGCGACTTTGATCTTGCCCCTATGTATGGGGCCTTGTTAGACTGACGGCCGTCGAAAGCGTCCAGGGGCCATCCTGCGTGTCGCAGGGTGTGGACGCCGTCCAACGGCCTTTGTCACGTCACCGACGTTTCCAGAGACAAGAGCGCCAGTCGAAGCGATCCCAGCCGCTTCCCGGCCGTGGTCTGAGCCGCGGTCCGGCAGCGGCTGTTGTTTTGTCGGGGGACTCTCCCAAAAGGACCTGATTCGCCATGCGGCTTCATCAACTGGAAATAGCCGGCTTCAAGAGCTTCCCGGATCGCGCACAACTCACCTTCGACCACGGCGTGACCGCCATCGTCGGGCCCAACGGGTGCGGGAAGAGCAACGTCGTGGACGCGCTCACCTGGGTGCTCGGCGAGCAGAGCGCGAAGAGCCTCCGCGGCGATCGGATGGAGGACGTCATCTTCGGCGGCAGCGACGCGCGCAAGCCGACGGCGGCTGCCGAGGTGCGCCTGCGCCTGGCCGGCGTGAGCGCGCGGGTGCCGGGCCGTCCGGGCGAACGCGGAGACGGAAATGGGAATGGACACCGGCACGGGTCCGGCCACGGAAACGGCCACGGTGACGCCGGCGGCAACGGTCACGGCCAAACCCGCGCCGCCTCTGCCGCCGCCGATGTCGCCATCGTCCTCGACGATGAGCCACCGCTCATCGTCCGCGACGTGGAGCTGATGCGCCGCCTCTATCGCTCCGGCGAGAGCGAATACCTCATCGATGGCGAAGTGTGCCGGCTGCGCGATGTACAGGATCTGCTGATGGACGCCGGCCTGGGCGTCAAGGCATACGGGGTGATCGAACAGGGGAAGATCGGCCAGATCCTCAGCGCGCGTCCGACCGATCGGCGGCAGCTGATCGAAGAGGCGGCCGGGGTGACGAAGTTCAAGACCCGCCGCCGCGCCGCCGAGCTCAAGCTCGAGGCAGCGCAGCAGAACCTCACACGCGTCGACGACATCGTTTTCGAGGTCGAGAAACAGCGTGGCGCCCTGAAGCGGCAGGCAGCCAGGGCGCGCCGTTACCGGCGTCTGCGCGAGGCGTTGCGGCGCTGGGAGAAAGTGCAGGTCGCGCAGCGCTACCGCGTGCTCGGCCATGAGATCGAGGCGGCCCGCACGCGGCTCGCCGCTGCGCGGGAGCGCGAAGCGGCCGCCGCTGGGCGACTGGCGGAACTCGAATCCACGCTCGAGCGGTTGCGCCTGGAGCTCTCCGAGGCGGACGGCCGGACGACGGCGGCCCGCGAGGCGGCGCACGCGTGCGAGCTGGAGATGGGCCGGCTGCAGCAGCAGATCGCCTTCGACCGGCAGCAGGTCGAGACGCTCGGCACCGCCGCCGCCGACGTCGAAGCGGAACTGCGCGCGCTCGAGGCGCGCCGCGAGCCAGCTCGCCTGGAGTGCGAATCGCGGCGGACCGCAGCCGGCCGCGCCGCGTCGGAGCGCGACCAGGCGGCCGAGGCGCTTCGGCTTGAGGAGGCGGAGCACGCGGCGCGGCAGCGCAACATCGAGGGGCTCGAAGGCGACGTGGAAGCGGCACGGAGTGAGCTCTACGCCGCCAGCAACGCCGCGACGGCGCTGCGCCACGCGCTGGAGCACGCGGCGGCCGCCCGCGCCCGCCTCGGCGAGCAGATTGCGAAGCTGGACGTGGAGAGCGCCGATCTGCGTGTCGAGGCGGAGCGTGCCGCGCACGGGCGGCAGGCGACGCTCGACGCGCTCGACCGCGCGCGCACCGCGATGGACGGCATGCGCGTCGAGCGCGCCGCGCGCGAGTCTGAGCTGGTGGGCGCCCGCAGCGAACGCGACGCGCGGGCGCAAAAATGCCGCGCGCGCGAACACGAGCTGGCCGCGCTGCAGGCGCGGCTGCAGTCGCTCGAGGAGCTGGATGCCGCCCGGGCCGAGTACGGCGACGGCGCGCGTCTGGTGCTCGCGGAATCGGGCCCGGATGTCGCACAGATGGGATCCGTGGCCGACTCGCTCGAGGTGCCAGGCGGCTACGAGCGCGCGGTCGAGGCCTGCCTCGGTGACTTCCTGCAGCACGTGGTCGTGCCGACGCGCGATCACGCGGTGGCCGGGCTGCAGTTCGCACGTTCGCGCGACGCCGGCCGGGTCGGTTTCGTGATCGCCGGAGACGCCTGCGAACAGCCCGGCGGCTCCGTCGCGCCGGCACCCGGCATCCGCCGGGTGAGCGACGTGGTGGCGATTGGCGGCCCGGCGGCGGCCACGATCCGGGCGTTCGCGTCGCGGGCGTGGGTGGCCGAGACGCGGGAGGCCGCGACTGCGGCGGCGTCGGCGACGAACGAACCGGTCGTCACGCTGGAGGGCGACGTCTTGCGCGGGCCGCTCGTCCTCGAAGGCGGCACGCGCGCCGGGGCCAGGGGGATCCTGGCCACCAAGCGCGGGATCAAGGAGCTGCGCCAGCGCGTCGACGTGGAACGCGTCGCGCTCGAGCGGCTGCGCGAGGAGGTCGGCGCCCTCGACGTGGCGATCGCGGCGGCCGACTCCGCCGTCGTAACGCTCGGCGGCGAACTGCACCGCCAGGAAAAGGACATCATCGGCTTCGAGCTGCAGGTGCGGGCCGGCGACGAGACGGCGGAGCGCATCGCCCGCAAGCAGGACCAGATCGCAGTCGAGCGGCGCTCGGCCGAGGAAGAGCAGCGTTCGCAGGAGGCCCGGCAGGACGAGGCGCGCCAGTCGATCCAACGGATCGAGGCGGAGCAGCGCGCTGCCGACGACGTGCTGACCGCCGCGCAGCGCCGGTTGCTGGACGCGCGGGAGGCGGTACAGGCGCAGGGCGCCAGGACGGCCGAGGCCAAGGCCGCGCACGCCGCGCTCGTCGAGCGGGCGAATGGGTTCGCCACCGAAGTGCAGCGCCTGGAGGAATCGGCGCGCGAGCTGGAAGCGCGCATGGCCTCGCGGCAGGAGGAGTTGCGCCGCACCGTCAACCGCCGGCGCGACCTGGAGGAGGCGATCGTCGCAGCCGAGGCAAGGCTCGACGAGGGACTGCGCGCGTTCGACGAGCTGCGCGAGTGCGTCCGGGCGGCCGATGAGCACTCGCAGTCGCTCCGCAGCACGTTCGAGGTGCAGGAGAGCGCCATCCGCGACGCGCGCCGCGCGCTCGAGTCGGTGCGCGCCGAGGCCGCGCAGCTCGACGTCGCGCGGGCGACCGCCGAGGCCGATCTCTCGCACCTCGCCGCGGCGTGTGTGGAGAACGTCCACGCCACGCTCGACGAGGTGTCGGCAGAGGTCGAGCAGCTCGAGCGCGAGGGGCTGCTCGCCGGCCCGCGGCCGGTGGACGACGCGCCGGACGCGGCCGAGATGGAGGGTGAGCCGTCAGCCGCGGAAGCGCCGGGTGAGCCGCCAGCCGCCGCGCCGCCGGCGCGCGCCATGACCGCCGACGAGATGGTCGCCGACCTCCGCGCCAGCATCGAGAGAATGGGCGCGGTGAACATGATGGCGATCGACCAGTTCGACGACCTCGAGTCGCGTCATGCCTTTCTGACCGCCCAGCGGAAGGACCTGGTCGACTCGATCGCCGCCACCAACGACGCGATCATGCGCATCGAAAAGACGACGAAGGAGCGGTTCCGGGAGGCGTTCGCCGCGATCAACGGCAACTTCGAGGAGACGTTCGCGACGCTCTTCGGCGGCGGGCGCGCCGGCCTCGTGCTGCTCGACGAGCAGGACCAGCTCGAGAGCGGCATCGACATCATCGCGCAGCCGCCCGGCAAGCGCCTGCAGAACGTCCAGCTGCTGTCGGGCGGCGAGAAGGCGCTCACCGCGATGGCGCTGATGTTCGCGATCTTCAAGTACCGTCCGAGCCCCTTCTGCCTGCTCGACGAGATCGACGCGCCGCTCGACGACGCCAACATCGGGCGGTTCGTCGAGATGCTCCAGGGCATGCAGCGCGACACCCAGTTCATCCTCATCACCCACAACCGCAAGACCATGGAGATCGCCGACCGGCTGTGGGGCGTGACGATGGAGGAACCTGGCGTCTCGAAGCTGATCTCGGTGCAGTTGAACTGACGACGAGCGGGAGTTGGCAGCCGGAAGCGAGGAGCTGCGGCGATGCTGGTCTTCGCACGAGACACGTAACCCTCCAGCTCCTTGCTCCTCGCTCCATTCGCACCACTTGAACGAAGACAAATCCTCGCGCTTCCATCGGTTGCACCGTCGCGCCGCCGTGTGCGCGGTGCTGCTGTCGGCCGCCCTCCCGGGCGGGCTGCTGGCGTCAGGGGGGTCGATGGCGATGGCCGACCTCGCCGCGGAGATTGCCGGAGCGCCGCGGCAGGCCGCGGCGACGATCCTCGTCTACGCGCTGGTCCTGGCGCTGCTGAACGAGATCGTCGCTTTCCCGCTTGCATTCTACCGCGGGTTCCTGCTCGAGCGGCGGTTCGGGCTGTCACGCGAACGGCCCGGGGCGTGGCTCCGCGATCGCGCGAAGGCGTCGGGGCTCGCGCTGCTGCTCGGCCTCGCTGCGGCGCAGGCCGTGTACCTCGCGATCCGGCTGTGGCCGCGCGGGTGGTGGCTCGCTGCGGCGGCGGTGTTCGCGGGCGCCGGGCTCGCGATCGCCTGGGCGACACCCACGCTGCTGCTCCCGCTCTTCTACCGCTTCGCCCCGCTGGAGCGGGAATCGCTGCGGGCACGACTGACCGCCCTGTCGGCGCGCGCCGGGGTGCCCGTCATCGCCGTGTACCGATGGGGGCTGGGAGCGAAGACGAGGCGTGCCAATGCCGCGCTGGTCGGCACCGGTGCGACCCGCCGCATCCTCCTCTCTGACACGCTCATCGAGCAGTACAGCGACGACGAAATCGAGGCCATCCTGGCGCACGAGATCGCACACCAGGTGCACCGCGACATCCCGCACGCGATCGCGCTGGAGTTCGTGCTGCTGCTCGGCGGTTTCGGCGTGGCAGCGGCTACGCTGGCGCGGTGGGGGCGCGCGCTCGGCCTGGCCGGCCCCACCGACGTTGCCGGCCTGCCGCTCGTGATGCTGGCCTGCGGCGGCACGCTGCTCGCCGGCGTGCCGCTCGTGAACGCCATGTCGCGGTTCAACGAGCGGCGCGCCGACCGGTTCGCGTTGCGCCTGACCGGCCGCGCCGACGCCTACGTGGCCGCGCTCCGCCGCCTGGGAGCGCAGAACCTCGCTGAGCCGAATCCGTCACGCCTGGCAGTGTGGCTGTTTCACACGCATCCACCGATCGAGGAGAGGATCGTGGCGGCGAGGGAGAGTAGGGAGAGTAGGGAGGGATGAAGCGATCGGGCGATTGAACCATCGGGCCATTGGTGCTCCGCAAACCCGCAAGGCCGGACCACGATCAATGGCTCAAATGATTCAACCGAATCACGGTTCATTGCACCTCTGTCACCGGACGACCAGTTTCCCCCGCATCTGGCGGCAGCGGTCGTCCTGGGCGAGGTTGCAGTAGAAGACGTAGTCGCCGACGCGGTCGGCCCTGAACTCGAAGACGACGGACTGGCCGGCGCCGGCGCGCTTGGCGATGCGATAGCCGTCGATGGTGAAACTGTGCGGCATGTCGACGGCGGTGAAGGTGATCTTGACCAGGTCGTCCTTCTGGACCTCGACCTCAGCCGGGGTGAACACGAACTGCTCGCCCCGGATGGCGATTTCGCGCTGCGCGCCCTGCGCGCTCGCCGCGGCCCCGTAGGCGAGCGCGCCGACCGCGGCGAAAGCGGACGCCAGCGTGGCCACTGCGACCGTTTGCTGCCTCAGCGCGTACATAAGTCTCTCCTGGGTGCGTGCCAGTAGTACAGACGCTCGAGGCAGCCGTTTGGTTGCTCCTGAGCCGCTCCGCCCGAGTGGCGAGGAGACCTCGAGAAGCCGGCCTACTCCCTCTTGGCGTGTTCGCGGTCTCGGCGCCCCTCGCCCCGGTGGTGGTGCTGGTGCTGCGGCGGGTGCTGCTGCTGTCCCTCTTCCGGCTGCAGCAGCGCTTTACGGCTGAGCCGAATCTTCCCGGAGGGATCGATGTTGATCACCTTCACCATCACCTGGTCGCCCTCTTTCAGCTCGTCGCGCACCTCCTTGACGCGGTAGTGCGCGATCTCGGAGACGTGGAGCAGGCCGTCCACGCCCGGCATGATCTCGACGAACGCCCCGAAGTCGGTAATCCGCTGGACCTTTCCCATGTAAGTCTTGTTCAGCTCGGGTGTCGCGGTCAGCTCCTGAATGATGGCGATCGCCTTGTGCGCCGACGCCTCGTCGGCCGACGCGACGTTCACCCGCCCGTCGTCCTCGACGTCGATCTTGACGCCGGTGCGCTCGATGATGCTGCGGATCATCTTGCCGCCCGGTCCGATGACGTCGCGGATCTTGTCGACCGGGATCCGGATCGTGACGATGCGCGGTGCGTACGCCGACACGTTGGCCCGCGAGGCGCCGAGCGTCTGCAGCATCTTCTCGAGGATGAACAGCCGTCCGCGGTGCGCCTGTTCGAGCGCCTTTCTCATGATCTCGGTCGTAATGCCCGAGACCTTGATATCCATCTGCAGGGCGGTGATGCCGGCGGCCGTGCCCGCGACCTTGAAGTCCATGTCGCCGTAATGATCCTCAGCCCCGGCGATGTCGGACAGGATGGCGTACTTGCCGGTCTGGTCATCCATGATCAGGCCCATGGCGACACCCGCCACCGGCGCCTTGAGCGGCACCCCCGCGTCCATCATCGCCAGCGAACCGCCGCACACCGAAGCCATCGACGAGGAGCCGTTGGATTCCAGGATGTCGGAGACGATGCGGATCGTGTAGGGGAACTGCTCTTCGGCGGGGATCATCGGGGTGAGGGCGCGTTCGGCGAGCGCCCCGTGACCGATCTCGCGGCGGCCCGGACCGCGCAGGAACTGCACCTCGCCCACCGAGAAGGGCGGGAAGTTGTAGTGGAGCATGAAGCGCTTCCACTGCTCGCCGTCCGTCGTCTCGATCTTCTGCTGGTCCTCGGCGGTACCGAGCGTGCACGTGACGAGCGCCTGCGTCTCGCCGCGGGTGAACACCGCCGAGCCGTGCGTGCGCGGGAGCCCGCCGACTTCGATCGTGATCGGCCGGATCTCGTCGAAGACGCGGCCGTCGAGGCGCCTGCCTCGCTCGAGCGCCTCGTCGCGCATCACCCGTTCCTTCAGCTCCTTGAAGATCGCTTTCGCGTCGCTGCGGCGCTCCACCTCGGCGTCCGGGATGCTGGCGATCAGGTCCGCCAGCACCTGGTCCACGGTCGCGTAGTTGGTCAGCTTGTCCTGGATGCGCATCGCGTCGGCCAGCGGGCCGTACGCCTTCTCCTCGACCTCGCGGTAGAACTCCTTGCCGATCTCCCGCGCCTTGACCTCGATCTTCTTCCGGCCGATCTCCGCGGCCAGCCCGTCGATGCCGGCGACCATCTCGCGGATGGCGGCGTGCGCCCGTTCGAGCGCCTGCACGACCTCCTCTTCGGAGACCTCCTTCGCGCCCGCTTCGACCATCACGATCGCGTCCTTCGTGCCGGCGACGACGAGATCCAGCCGGCTCTCCTTGCGCTGGGCGAACGAAGGGTTGATGAGGTATTCGCCGTCGAGCCGGCCGACGCGGACGCCGGCGATGGTGCGGGTGAAGGGAATCGATGACACGGCCAGCGCCGCGGAGGCGCCGGTGATGGCGAGGACGTCCGAGTCGTTCTCGTTGTCGGCGGAGAGGACGAGGGCGATCACCTGCGTCTCGTGGCGCCAGCCGGGCGTGAACAGCGGCCGGATCGGCCGATCGATCAGGCGGCTGGTCAGGACCTCCTTCTCCGTCGGCTTGCCCTCACGCTTGAAGAATCCGCCCGGGATGCGTCCCGACGCGTAGGTGTACTCCTTGTAGTCGACGGTCAGGGGCAGAAAATCGATGCCTTCGCGGGGAGTGCCCGCGGCGCAGGCCGTGACGAGCACGACGGTCTCGCCGCTGCGGACCACGACCGAGCCGTCGGCCTGCTTGGCCAGCCGGCCGGTTTCGATCGAGAGGGTTCGACCGCCGACCGGGATTTCACATGTATGCATTGCTGTCTCTCTTCTGCTGTGAGCTGCGCCAGCTTTCCTGTGAGCGCGTGCTGCGCGGCCGGGCCGCGCCGGTCCGGCCGGGCAGGCCGCGGCGACATGCCGCGGCCGTTGGCGGCCTACTTGCGGATCCCGAGGCGCCGGATCAGTTCCGCGTAGCGGTCCGTGTCCTTCCGCTTCAGGTAATCGAGCAGGCGGCGTCGCTGCCCCACCAGCTTGAGCAGCCCCCGCCGCGAGTGGTGGTCCTTTGCGTGAGTCTTGAAATGTTCCGTCAGGTAATTGATCCGCTCGCTGAGGAGTGCGACCTGGACTTCGGGAGAGCCGGTGTCCGATGTGTGGGTCTTGAAGCTGCCGATGACTTCGGTCTTGCGGTCCTTGCTGAGCACGACGACCTCCACGCACGGCCCAGACATCGGACGGGATCGTCACCCGCACCAGGCCGCCGTATGCTGGGAGTTTGCAATTCCAAGCGACTCAGTATCTTACATCAGAACGATCGAGGGGTGCAAAAGCCCGCCGCTCTGCCACTCGGCGATGGCGACGAGCGTTCCCGCCCCGTCCAGCAGCCGGACGTTGCCGGAAAAGGGGGCTGCCTCCTTTCCCGGAAAGGAGGCAGCCCCCTTTTCGAGGTGCTCCGGGCCGACGGCGTTGCCGTGGCTGACCCGCCGCACGCCCGCCTCGCCCAGGACCAGCGCCGGCAGATCCGGCAGCAGGCGATTGAGCGGGACGAGGTGCGCGGCGCTGTCGAATCCCTCCCTGGCGATGGCGGCGAGCGGAACGGCATCGGCCTCGGTGAACCCGCCGGACTGCGTTCGCCGCAGCGCCGCGAGGTAGGCGCCGCATCCGAGCCGCTCGCCGAGGTCGTGCGCGAGCGACCGCACATAGAAGCCGCTCGAGCACCGGACGCGCAGTCGCAGGACGTCGCGCTCGATCGCCAGAACGTCCAGCGCGCGGACGGCGACGGAGACCGGCTTCAGCTCCGCGGCCTGGTGCCGTCGCGCGAGCTTGTAGGCCGGGACGCCGCCGACCTTCTTCGCCGAGTGCGGCGGCGGCATCTGCCAGTACGCGCCGCGGAACTCGGCGAGCACGGCTTCGATCGCTGCGGGGCTGCCGGACGCGAGTTCGACGCCGAAACCGAACGAGTCGTCGCCATCGTCCTGCTCGTCGGAGGGGTCAGCCGGGGGGCGCGCGAGGTCCGGGATCAGGGGCCCCTCCGCGTCGTAGGTCTCGCTCCGCATCCCGATCCGGATGTCGGCGACGTACTCCTTGTCCGACGCGCTGAGGAACTGCGCCAGCCGCGTCGCGCGCCCGACGACGAGCGGCAGCACGCCGCTGGCGAGCGGGTCGAGTGTTCCCGTGTGACCGATGCGCCTGATGCCGGTTGCTCTCCGCACCACCGCGACCACGTCATGCGACGTCGGGCCCACGGGCTTGTCGACCACGAAGACGCCGTTCACGTCAACTCCCAGAGCCCACTGCCGACGACCAACTCGCGTCAGCCCCGGGCGACCACCCCAGGTTCACCGCTTTGGACGGCAGCTCACGGAGTTCCGATCTGCACGGAGGTTGCGACTCGGAGGTCGGAGGTTGACACGCGTCAAGAAGGAGGCCGTGTCCGAAGGCCGTGTTCGATCGCCTGCACCAGCTGTTCGAGGATGCGCGGCCTGACCTCCGCCAGCGCGCCGGTGACGGTGAAGCCGGCCGCGTTCTTGTGCCCGCCGCCGCCGTACAGGTTCGCCACCTGGCGGACGTCCACGTCGTACTTCGATCGCATGCTGACGCGGAGGTCGCCGTTCGAGCCCGCCTTGAAGAAGGCGACGGCCTGGATCTCCCGCGCGGTCAGCGGCAGGTTGATGATGCCCTCGGTGTCGTTGTGGGTGCAGCCGCACGCCGCCAGCATTGCATCGTCGATGTAGAGCACCGCCAGCCGGCCATCGGCGAGCAGCTCCATCCCGTCCAGCAGCGCGCCGATCAGCTTGAGCTTGCCAAAGCTGTTGCTGTCGAAGACGCGGCGGGCCATCGCTGCGGGGTTCACGCCCGCCTCGACGGTCCGGCGGCAGATGTCGAACGTTCGTGGCGTGATGTTCGAGTGGTGGAACGATCCGGTGTCGGTCAGGATGGCGAGATAGATGTGCGTCGCGATCTCGCTGGTGAGCGGCACGCCCAGCGCGCGGATCAGCTCGAAGATCATCTCGCCGCAGGCGGCCGCCGACTCGTCGTGCCAGTTCAGCGCGCCGTACATGCGGTTGCCGGCGTGATGGTCGATGTTGATGATGAACGGGTGCTGCTCGAGCCCGGCGACGCCGGTTCGCGACGGATCGCTGCACTCCATGACGATCACCGCTTCGGTTGCCACCCCGTCGACGCGCGACGCGATCTCGATGCGCTCCATGCCGGGGAAGTCCTGGTAGTGATCCGGGGCCGGGTCGGCGTTCACGATGCGCACCTGCTTGCCGAGCGCGTCGAGCGCGAAG
The DNA here is from genome assembly GCA_048594975.1 of Vicinamibacterales bacterium. Taxonomy (GTDB): domain Bacteria; phylum Acidobacteriota; class Vicinamibacteria; order Vicinamibacterales; family 2-12-FULL-66-21; genus JBMDXB01. The sequence goes on from JBMDXQ010000149.1 coordinate 44,943, forward strand.
GCCATCGCCAGCTGCGATCCGATCGAGTCGCCGTCGGGCCGCGCGTGCGAGATCACGAGGAAGCTGCGGCGGCGCCGCAACGCGTCGCAGATCTGCTGCAGGGTGGGTTCAATCGTTGTCGCCGTCTCTGCCATCGCGTGGTGGGCCGTCCGGGGAGGCGGGCGCTTCGCGCGCCTCGCGCTCACGGTGAAGCTCCTGGAGGATCTGCTCGATCCGGTCCTGGTGCCCGATCGACTCGTCGAAGAAGAACTGGAGCTCGGGCACGCGCCGCAGCCGGAGGCGCTGGCCGATGCCCCGGCGGAGCATGGGAAGCGCGCGCTGCAGCCCGCGCGCGGTCTCGCGCCGCGCCTTTTCGTCCCCCATGATCGTGTAATACACGCGCGCCAGCTGCAGGTCCGGCGTGACGATGACGCGCGTGATGGTGACGAAGCCGATCGCCGGGTCACGGACCGCGAAGGTCAGCAACTCCGCGAGGTCGCAGCGGATCTGCTCGCCGACACGGGCGGTGCGCGCAGAGGTCATGGATCAGGGGGAGCCGCGGGCGCCGCCGGCTACACCGGCGCCGCCACCCGCTCGACGACGAAGACCTCGATGATGTCGCCGATCTTCAAATCGTTGTACTTCTCGAACCCGATGCCGCATTCGAAGCCGGCCCTCACCTCCGACACGTCGTCCTTGAACCGGCGCAGCGACCCGATCCGGCCCTCGTAGATGACGACGTTGTCGCGCAACAGGCGCGCCTGGGTGTCGCCGCCGCGGGTGATGCGCCCGTCGCTGACCAGGCAGCCGGCGATGGTGCCGAACTTCGGCACCTTGAAGGTCTCGCGCACCTCGGCCGTGCCGATCCGCACCTCGCGCAAGGTCGGCTCGAGCAGCCCGGACATCGCCTTCTTGATCTCGTCGACGACGTTGTAGATGACCGAGTGCAGGCGCAGGTCGACCTTCTCGCGCTCGGCGACCTCCGCGGCGTTGCGGTCCGGCCGCACGTTGAAGCCGATGACGATCGCGTTCGACGCCGAGGCGAGCAGCACGTCCGATTAGTTGATGGCGCCGACGCCGCTGTGGATGATCCGGATCTTGACCTTGTCGTCCGACAGCTTCGCGAGCGTGTCGCCGAGCACCTCGGCCGAACCCTGCACGTCCGCCTTGACGATGATCGCCAGTTCCTTGACGCCACCCTCGGCGATCTGCTGCTGCAGCGACTCGAGCGTCAGGCGCGCGCCCTTGACGCCGAGTGCCTTCTCCTTGGCCTGCGTCTGGCGGAAGAGCGCGATCTGCCGCGCCTTGGCGGTGTCGGTCAGCGCCTGGAAGGCGTCGCCGGGCGCGGGCAGCCCGCCCAGGCCGAGCACCTCCACCGGCGTCGCCGGACCGGCGCCCTTGATGTGCCGGGCGCGGTCGTCGATGAGCGCGCGGACCTTGCCGACGATCGTGCCGGCGATGAACGTATCGCCGACGTGCAACGTCCCGTCCTGGACGAGAATGGTCGCGACCGGGCCGCGGCCCTTGTCGAGTTTCGCCTCGAGCACCGTCCCGGAGGCGTTGCGCTTCGGGTTGGCCTTGAGTTCGCTCATCTCGGTCACGAGCAGGATCATCTCGAGCAGCAGCTCGAGGTTCTGCTTCTTTTTGGCCGAGACCTCGACCATGACGGTCTGGCCGCCCCACTGCTCCGGCGTCAGCCCCAGATCCGCCAGCTCTTTCTTGACCCGATCGGGATTGGCGTTCGGCTTGTCGATCTTGTTGATCGCGACGAGAATCGGGACTCCTGCCGCCCTCGCGTGATCGATCGCCTCGCGGGTCTGCGGCATGACGCCGTCGTCAGCCGCGACCACCAGGATGACGACGTCGGTGACGCGCGCGCCGCGCGCGCGCATCATGGTGAACGCCTCGTGACCCGGGGTGTCGAGGAAGACGACGTTGCGGTCGTTCACCTGCACCGAGTACGCGCCGATGTGCTGGGTGATGCCGCCGGCCTCGCGCTCGGCGACGCGCGCCGACCGGATGGCGTCGAGCAGCGTGGTCTTGCCGTGATCGACGTGGCCCATGACGGTGACCACCGGGGCGCGGGTCACGAGGTCGGCCGGGCTGACCTCCTCGGACTCGACCTGGAGCATCTCCTCCTCGAACGTCTGCATCTTGACGTCGGCGCCGAACTCGCGGGCGACCATGGCGGCCGTCTCGTCGTCGAGCGTGCTGTTGATGGTCATCATCAGCCGGCGTTCCATCAACTTCTTCAACACGTCCTTCGCCTTGACGTCGAGCTTCGCGGCCAGGTCGGCGACGGTCATGCCCTCGGCGAGCGTGATGGTGCGCGTCACCGGCGGCGGGGCCGTGGGCGCGGGCGCAACCATCTGCGGACGCGCGTGATCGCGCTTCGCTGCCGGCCGCGGCGACGCCGGGCGGTGCTGCATCGGCGGACGATAGGGCGGCGGCATGCCGGGCCGCGGCGGCACGGCCGGCCGGACGGGCTGCGAGGGCAGCGGCCGCGGTCCGCCCATCGGCGCCTGCCGCGCGGGCAGGCCGGCCGGCGGACGCTGCGCCGCGGGTCGGGCGGCCACCCCCGGAGCGCCCGGACGCTGACCGGGCGAACGGCTCAGGTTTCCCGTCGGCGCAGCAGGCGCCGGCGGCGGCGGGACGGGCGGGCGCACCAGCACCGGCCTTCTCGGCGGCGCCGGCGGCGCCTGGCCGGTCCTCGGATCTTCGACGCGCAGCCGAATCGTCGGTGGCACGATGCGGCCGGGAATCACCAGCGGGCGAGACGGCGGCGCGGCGACGCCGGCCGCTGGCTCCTGCGTCTCGGGAGCGATCGGCTCCGCACCCGGCGCGGGCGCCTCGGCGGCTGCCGCCGGTTGCTCGGGGACGGCGGGCGCGGGCGGCGCCGCGGGTGGCGGCTCGACAGCCTGCGCCGCAGCGACGGCGGGCTCCGGCTCCGCGGCCGGCACAATCGACGGCGGCGCGGTCATCGCTTCGGCAGCAGCCGGCGGTTCGGCCGCGGGCTCGAGCACCGGCGGCGCGGGCGGTTTCGCAGTCTTGACCAGGCGCGGCGGCGGCAGCGCCGGCGCGGCGGGTTTCGGCGGCTCGACGGCCTTGCCGGCCGGCTTGCGCCCGCGCACCGGCGCCGGCGCCTCCGCGTAGGCGGCGCTGGACGGCAGCGGGATGTTGCGCTGTCGGGCGAGCCGCTCGACGAACTGCCGCGCGACCACTTCTTCGATGGTGCTCGACGCGCTCTTCACCTCGATCCCGTGGTCGCGTTTGAGCAGCGCGATCACTTCCTGGCTCGACGTGTTGAGCAGCTCTGCGACTTTGTAGATCCGGACTGTTGCCATTAATTGACTGGTCTGCTGGACTTCCGGCTCATGCCGGAAGCGACTCCCGCTTATTGCTTTTCGTCCTCGGCCACGGCCGCCGGCTCGACCGGCGACGCCTCCTCGACTCCCGGCGGTTCGTCCTCGCGCTCCTGGCTCTTCGCCTCGCCCGCCGGGCCCTCGCCTTCAGGGGCCGCAGCGACAGGTTCCGTCTCCGCGCTCGACTCTCCCGCGCTGCCGGCGGACGCGTCGGCCGCGGGTGGCTCCTCCTCGCTCTTCGGCGCTTCCATCTCGCCGAGAATGGCTTCGATCTCGCGGCGCTTCTCTTCCTCGCTCTTGATGTCGATCTTCCAGCCCGTCAGCTTCGCGGCGAGCCGGACGTTCTGGCCCTTCTTGCCGATCGCCAGCGACAGCTGCTTGTCCTCGACGATGACCTCCATCACCTTCTCGGCGTCGTCGACGATGGAGACCCGCTGCACCTTGGCCGGGCTGATCGCGTTGGTGACGAACACGACCGGGTCCTCCGACCACTCGACGATGTCGATCTTCTCGCCGCGCAGCTCGCGGATGATGGATTGCACGCGCGTGCCCTTCATGCCGACGCACGCCCCCACCGGATCGACGTCGCGCTCGCGGGAGTAGACCGCCACCTTGGCGCGATCGCCGGCCTCGCGGACGGCACCGCGGATCATCACCGTGCCGTCATAGATCTCCGGCACCTCCTGCTCGAACAGCTTGATGAGGAGCGCCGGATCGGTTCGCGAGAGCACGACCTGCGGACCCTTGGCGCTGCGGTTGACGCCGCGGATGACGGCGCGCACGCGATCGCTCACCGTGTAGTTCTCCGCGCGCGACTGCTCCTTGCGCGGCAGCACCGCCTCCACCCGCCCGAGCTCGACGATGATGTCGCCGTTCTCGAAGCGCTTCACCATCCCGTTGACCACCTCGCCGACGCGCTGGCTGTACTCGGCGTAGACGTTCTCGCGCTCCGCCTCGCGCACCTTCTGGAAGATGACCTGCTTGGCAGTCTGTGCGGCGATGCGGCCGAGGTCCTCGGTCGGGCGGGGGAATTCGATTTCCATGTCGACTTCCGCCTCGTCCCCGTAGAGCTGCTGCGCCTCGGCGAGCGAAATCTGCGTGGAGGGATCGGTGACCTCGTCGACGATCTTCTTCACCGCGTACAGCTCGAGCTGTCCCGACTCCGGGTTGAACCGGGCGCGGAGCGCCTCCGTCTTGTAACGCTTGCGTGCCGCCGCCTCCAGCGCGTCCTGGACGGCGCTGATGATGATGTCGGGTTCGACGCCCTTTTCCTTCGCGATCGCGTCGATCTGCTGCAGCAACGGGTTGACAGTAGCCATACTCTTCACGCTTCAACGCCCGTCAGAATTCCACCTCGAGGCGGCCGCGCTTGATGCGCGCCAGCGGCACGCGGTGCGTCCGCCGCCCTTCCTCGAGGACGACGACATCGTCGTCCACGCCCGCCAGCCGTCCCGCGAACGCCGACTGGCCGTCGAGCGGTTCGTCGGTGACGATCTTCGCCAGCCGTCCCGTGAACCGTCGGTAGTCGGCGGCGTGGCGGAGCGGCCGATCCAGGCCCGGCGATGACACCTCGAGGGTGTAGCCATGCGCGAGGGCCTGCTCGTCCAGCGAGTCCTCCTCGACGTCGAGCAGTGCGCTCAGATCCTGGCTGACCCGCTGGCAGTCCTCGATGCCAAGGCTGTCTTCCCCGGGGGGCACCGGCCGGCCGGGGTCGGGGCGATCGATGATGACACGGAGCACGGTGCCGATCGCCTCGCGGCGGAGCTGCACGTCGAAGATCTCGAGACCGTAGCCCCGGGCGACCCGTTCGGCGGCTTCCCGCACGCGCGCCAGCCGATGCAAACGCTCCCTCAAAAACAAAGAGTGGGCACGGGCCCACTCGGGTACTTACTCGAAGTTGCCACCCATAAATATAGCACACCGGGTCACTTCTCACGTTCGGTGAACCGGCGTCGCGACGAGATCGTATCCGCGCGCGCCGGTGATTCGCGCACGGATGAGTTCTCCGGGCCGGATCGTCGCCGGATCGGCCTCGCTGAGCACCACGATCGGGTCGATCTCCGGGGCCTGTCCCTCGAGCCGGCCCTGCAGTACCAGTTCGTGCTCGGGTGACGGGCCGTCGATCATCAGGTCCACAACCGACCCGATCCGCGACTTCTGCGCACGGGCGACGATCCGCTTCTGCTCCGCCATGACAGCGTGCCGGCGCCGTCGCTTGACCCCAGCCGGGACGTCGTCCGGGAAGGCAACGGCATGCGTGCCCTCCTCGTGCGAATAGGTGAACACCCCGAGGTGATCGAACTGGATGTCACCCACGAAGGCTTCGAGCTCGGCGAAATCGCGGTCGGTTTCGCCGGGGAACCCGACAATCAGCGTGGTCCGCAGCGTCACCCCCGGCACCCGCCGCCGGATTCGCTCCAGCAGCGCCGTGTATGTCGCCCGGGTGCCAGGCCGGCGCATGCGGCGCAGCACCGCCGTCGACGCGTGCTGCAGCGGGAGGTCGACGTAGCGGCAGACCTTCTCGCAGTCAGCCATCGCCGCCAGCACGTCGTCGGTGATGGTCGTGGGGTAGAGGTAGAGCAGGCGGATCCAGCGCAGGCCGTCGACGGCGTTCAGCTCGCGGAGCAGCCTGGCGAGCGCGCCGCGCTCGCCGCGGTCGATGCCGAAGAACGTGGTGTCCTGCGAGACCAGCAGCAGCTCGCGCACGCCGCGCGCCGCCAGCGCGCGCGCCTCGCGGAGGATCGAGTCCGCCGCGCGGCTTCGATACTTCCCGCGCAGCGACGGGATGATGCAGAACGCGCACGTATAGTCGCAGCCTTCGGCCACCTTGACGTACGCGAAATGCCGTGGTGTGGTCAGCAGGCGGGGCGTGTCGGCGTCGTAGAGATAGGTCGGGAGTTCGCGTGCCGGGGTCCGGCGCTCGGCGTTCGGCGGTCGTCGCTCGACCTGGCTCGGGACGACCGTGAGCGTGTCGAACGGGCGGCGCTCGGATTCGGCGAACTCGGAGGGCCGGTACAGTCTCACCGGCACCGGCGCGGGACTCTGCGAGTCCCCGAGCCCCGAGTTCCCAGCCCCGAGCGCCGACAGGATCTGATCCACTTCCCCGGTCCCGAGCAGGGCGTCGATCTCGGGGATCTCGTTCCGCAGATCGTCGCGGTAGCGTTCCGCCAGGCAGCCGGTCACGACCAGCCGCGAGCAACGGCCCTGGCGGCGGTGCGCGGCCATCTCGAGGATCGCGTCCACGGACTCCTGCTTCGCCGAGTCGATGAACGCGCACGTATTCACGATCAGCACGTCCGCTCCGGCCGCCTCGGTGGTGATCTCGTGGCCGGCCTGCTGCGCCAGGCCCAGCATCACCTCGCCGTCGACGAGGTTCTTGGGGCAACCCAGGCTGAGGAAACCTATCTTCATGTGTTCCGTGTCAATGCTGAATGCCGAAGGGCTGAATGCTGAATGGGCGTTCGGCATTCTGCGTGCAGCATTCAGCATTGACTATGGATATATCCTGTACAGCATCCTCGGATAGGGAATCGCCTCGCGCAAGTGCTCGAGGCCGCAGATCCAGCTGACCACGCGCTCGATGCCCATGCCGAACCCGCCGTGCGGCACGCTGCCGTAGCGGCGGAGATCCAGATACCACTCGAACGCCTCCTGCGGGAGGTCGTGCTCGTTGATCCGCTGCACGAGCAGGTCGTAGTCGTCGATGCGCTGCCCGCCGCCGATGATCTCGCCGTAGCCCTCCGGCGCGAGCACGTCGACGCACAGCGCCAGCTCGGGGCGCTGCGGGTCCGGCTTCATGTAGAACGCCTTCACCGCCGAGGGATAGCGATGCACGCAGACCGGCCGATCGAACCGTTCCGAGAGCGCGGTTTCATCGGGCGACCCGAAGTCGCCCCCCCACTCGAACGGCAGCCCCGCCTCCTTGAGGATCCTCACCGCCTCGTCGTACGAGACGCGCGGGAACGGGGCCTTCACGGCCTCGAGCTTCGTCGTGTCCCGCTCGAGAATGCCCAGCTCGGTCCGGCGCCGCTCCAGCGCGCGGCCGACGACGTAGACGACGAGTGCCTCGGCCAGCTCCATGACCTCATCGAGCTCCGCGTAGGCCATCTCCGGCTCGACCATCCAGAACTCCGTCAGGTGACGGCGGGTCTTGGACTTCTCGGCGCGGAACGTCGGGCCGAAGCAGTACACGCGGCCGAGCGCCATCGCGTTGGCCTCGTTGTACAACTGGCCGCTCTGCGTCAGGTAGGCGGTCTCCTGGTCGAAGTACTGCACCGGGAAGAGCGTGGTCGTCCCCTCGCAGGCCGCCGGCGTGAAGATCGGCGTGTCGGCGAGGATGAAGCCGCGCTCGTTGAAGAAGTCCCGCACCGCCTCGATCACCTCGTGGCGCACGCGCAGGATCGCCTGCTGGCGCGGCGAGCGGATCCACAGGTGCCGCCGATCCATCAGGTAGTCGACGCCGTGCTCCTTCGGCGTGATCGGATAGCCCTCGGCCGGCGCCACGACGGTGAGACCGGCGAGGTCGAGTTCGTAGCCGCCCGGGGCACGCGCGTCGGCGCGCACCGTGCCCTCGAGGACGAGGCTGCTCTCCTGCGCGAGGTGATCGGCGCGGGTGAACGCCTCGTCGCCGACGGCTTTCTTGGACATCACGCACTGGATGAAGCCGGTCCCGTCGCGCACGGTGAGAAAGTGGATCTTCCCGCTCGATCGGCGATTGTGCAGCCAGCCGCGGACCGTGACCGCCTGCCCGTCGTAGCGCGCGATGTCCTCGATATAGGCGATCATGGGTGGGCGAGCGCGCGCTCGAAGCGCAGCCGTGCGCGGCGCGTCTCCTCGAGCACCGCGGCGGCCGGGCCGGTGCCGGCCACCTCGAACAGGTAGGTGCCGTCGTAGCCGATCTTCTGCATGGCGGTGAGCGCGGCGTCCCAGTCGATCGCACCCGCGTAGGGGGAGAGGTGATCGTCGGCACGGCGCCGGTTGTCGTGCACGTGCGTGGTGATCAGGTGCTCGGCGGCCGTCTCGATCGCGTCCGGGAGATCACCCATCAGGAAGGCATGCCCGAAATCCAGGCAGATGCCGGCGGCCGGCGCGTCGAGCTCGCGCTCGAGCAGGTCCACGATCGACGCGGGTGTGGACAGATCGTTGGGAATCACCTCGAGCGCGACGCGCACGCCGAGCGGATCGGCCAGCCGGCAGATCTCCTCGACGCTCCGCACCGCGGCGCCGCGGTGGTTGTCGCCGGCGACGGTCATCGCCGACGGCGTGCCGAGGTGCACCACGAACACGTCCACCGGGATCTCGCGTGCGATCTGCAAGGCCGCTTCCGCCTCGCGCACCGCGCTCTGCCTCCGCGCCGGCTCCGAGGCTGCCGTGGAGTAGGTCGTGGCGCCCCAGCGACCGCCGGTGATCGCGTCGGTAATCGGCGCGTGGATGCCGTGCAGCGCGAGCCCCGCGTCCGACAGCCAGGTCTTCAGCTGGCGAATCGCCACGGCGTCGTGGTAGTCGAAATGGGTCCGGGTCGCGAACACCTCGACGGCCTCGAAGCCGTAGCTGGCGACCTCGAGCAGGTGCGCCCGATCGAGCCGGGCCTCGTGATACAGGTGCGTGGAAACGCCGAAGCGCATAACAAGCGGGCGCCGCCTTGCAGTCGCTCTTCAGCAGCTTGCGGCCAGGCCCAAACAGCGGATTGTACCACGCGGACTAGCGGAACTCCTCCACGTGTGCGGCGAGCAGCTCGCGGAGCCGCCCGTACTGCGGCAGCGCGTCCAGGTTGTTGCGCACGTAGCGGAGCGTGCGCGGGATGTACTGGATGTACACCGGATTGCGGCGCGTGGTGGTCTGGTAGCCGAAGGTGCCGAGCGCCTTCAGGTTGCGCTGCAGCGCCATCAGGTCGAACCGCCGGCGGAAGTCCGCTTCGCTCCCGTGCTCTCCCTTGACGGCGAGGAAGTAGGCGATGAGCTCGTCGACGGTCTGCTCGGGCAGGTCGACGTAGGAATCGCGCAGCAGCGACACCAGGTCGTAGGTGTCGGGCCCCATGCGCGCGTCCTGGAAGTCGATGATGCACAGCCGGCCGTCGTGCAGCATCAGGTTGCGGCTGTGATAGTCGCGGTGGCAGAGCACGCGCGGCTCGGCGGCGAGCACCTCGACGACGGTGGAGAACTCACGGCGCAGCGCGTCCCGCTCCTCCGGCTTGAAGAACACGCCGCGGTAGGCCTCGATGAAATGCGCGATGAAGAAGTCCAGTTCCCAGGTGAGCTTCTCCACGTCGAAGGCGATGCCGAACGGCAGGTACTGCGGCGACGCGAGATCCGCGCCGCGGCGCTGGATCGCGGCGATGAGCGCGACCGCCTCGCGGTAGAGCGCGGCATGCTCCGCGGCGCTCGCCGCGCCGAGATGCGCCTGCAGCGTCACGTCGCCGAGGTCCTCGAGCGCGAGAATCCCGAGGTCGCCGGCCTGCCCGAGCACCGCCGGCACCGGCACGGGCATCTGCTCCAGCAGCCGGCCGACGTTGACGAACGGCAGCGTCTCGAAGTCGAACGGGGCGGAGTAGAGCGAGAGGACGATCGACGGGCGATCGGGCACGAGGATGCGGAAGTAGCGGCGGTCCGAGGCGTCGCCGGTGAGCGGCACCACGCGCGCCGACGTCAGGCCGAAGCGCGTCAGGTACGTGTCAATGCGTTCGCGCGCGTCGGCCGCCTCGGCCTGGCGCTTGTCGAGAGTCGGCATACGCCCTCATCCGGCAAAGGGTGCGATCAGTAAACCATGTTCCACCCGCCCGGTGGCGGGGGCCGCACAGGCGCCGGCGGGCACGATCGCGCACCGCTGGTAGCGGGCGCCGGCGGGAATGCGGGCGCCGTCGGCGACGATGCACTCGACGAGCGACGCACGATCGCCGATCGTCACATCATCCCACACCACCGTCCGCGCCAGGTGCGCCGTCTGGCTGACGCGGGCGCCGGCGGCGACCAGCCGGTCACCTTCCGCCGCCGCCAGCTCGACCGCGGTACGCCAGCAGTCGGCTGGCGTCCCGACATCCTGGAAGGTGGCATCCGACACGAACGCCCGGATCGCCCGCGGGTTGCGCGCGAGCAGCGCCGGGTAGAGCGAAGCGACGGATTCGGCGGGCACGCCGTCGGCGAGGCCGGCGAACAGCCGGCGCGACGCCCGCTGCACGCCGACGAAATGAAAGGACCCCCCGGCCCCGCCGCGTCCCGTGAATCCGCTCACCCAGCCGTCGGCGACGGTGACGCCGCCGTACTTGTCCGGTCGCGGGTTGGCGATGAGCGCCATCGTCACCTCCGCCCCCGACGCGGCATGGGCCGCGGCCAGGCCGTCCAGGTCGACGTTGGTCAGCGTGTCGCCGTTGACGAGGAAGAACGGGTCGCTCAGCAGCGAGAGCGCGTGGCGCGGGCCTCCGGCCGATCCGAGCACCGGCTGCTCCCATGAGTAGCGGACGCGCGCGCCCAGGCCGCCGCCGTCGCCGATGAGCGCGGCAATGGATTCGGGAAGGTGGTGCAGGTTGAGCACGAGGTCCTTGACACCGTGCGAGACCAGCCAGCGGAGGATCCGGGCGGCCAGCGGCTCGCCGTTGACTGGGACGGCCGCCTTCGCGCGGAGGCAGGTGAGGGGACGGAGGCGCGTGCCGAGGCCCGCAGTCAGGACCAGGGCGCGCGAGGCGGTCATTCCCCGTCGAAGCCGAACAGCATGTCGTGGCCGACCAGCCCGAGCTCGTCGCGGTGTTTGAGGAACAGGGCGCGGTACGAATCGGAGATGTAGTCGGCGGACGATCGCCCGAGCGCGGCGGCCATGGCGGTGATTCCCTGTTCGCCGCCCTCGATTTCGACGAACACGCCGACCGGGGTCTCGTCGATGGCGACGATGACGTCCTCGTGGGCGAACTCCTCGCGGTACTTCTCGTAGCGGAACCAGACGTGGAGCCCGAGCTCCTCGAAGACCCGAAGCAGGATCTCGCCGTCACCGACGACCGTCTCGAGCTCCTCGCGCACCTTCATCGCCGAGGGCTGCACCGGGCCCTTGAAGGTAATCCGGCTCTTGCCGTTCTCTACGCGCACGCGCAGGACGCAGCGCCGCCGCCGGAGATCCTCCGCCTCCGTGTCGAGCAGCGAATCCTCCTGCAGGCGGCGGCCGAGCAGCGGCGTGGCGCCGGTGGCCAGCACAGCTGCGCGCGCCTCGTCGACCGAGTCGAACCGCAGCTTGATCTCGCGCTCGAGGGTGGTGGTGGTCATGGCGCTCCTTGGCGGCGCAGCCGGAAGCGTGGCACAGGCCTCCAACCTCTGCCGTCTCCGCTCGTCGACGCGGGATTATACCGAGATCGGCCGCCGCGCTCCACGCCACAGCCAGCGGCGTACCGCAATGTACATCGCAAAACACTCGAGCGCGAACACCGGGAATCCGCCGTACCCGAGGACCGGCATCTCGAAGATCCGGACGTGCGACAGGATGGGGACGTTGTAGATCCATTTCGTGCCCGCCCAGTAGTTCCAGAACTCCCAGATCACGCCACAGACGAGCCCCGCGATGAGCAGGTTGAGCAGCCGACCGCGCCGGCCCTCGCGCCAGTCGCCGACGATCGACTCCTCGGCGGCGCGCGCGTTCAGCGGATCCAGCAGGAAGAAGAACCCGAGCCACACCGGCGCGGCCAGGTACGGCGACGGGAACACGATCGGGACGACGAGCATCACGATCCCGGCCGCGATCGAGATCGCGCCGAAGACGCCAAGGGGGTGCGGGGGATGCGGATCGGCGCGGGTGCGCGGCGCGCGGCGATCGCGCAGGGCGGAGACCAGCTCGCCGGTCGCGAAGATCGCCGGCCAGATGGTGGCAAAGGACCACGCGTAGCCGACGTAGCGCAGCGGGCGCCAGTCCGGAAGCCCGACGTAGTACCAGTTCCCGAGACAGCACCTGTTGTACGCCTCGAAGATCACCCAGAGGGGAACCGACGCGACTGCAATGAAGCAGAGCTCGGCGCGTGAGTTCCGGATGAACGAGTCGCCGCGGCGCCACCACACGACGCCGTCGACGAAGAGGATGTACCCAGTCCAGGCAATCGGGGTGTGCCAGGAGAAGAACGGCTGCAGGCGTACCAGCATCCCCGCTTCCGACACCGCCATCGCGAGCAGGCCGATCCAGGCATAGGCCGGCAGGCGGCGCCGAGTCACCATCCGTGCGTACTCAATCGACCCATCCGCAAGCCACAATCCACGACCCACCAACATCACAAGGCGAGGATCAGGTCAGCCTGCCAGATGATAAACCCCGGAGCGTGACGCCGCGCGGGCCGCGCGCGAAAACCATGACCTTCATCGTGCTGCCCAGGCCTCCCGGCATCAGCAGCGTCCGGGCTGCGAGCCGGCGCGTCAGTGCCGCCCGTCCCGCGCCGGCCTCCAGCCGGTCGGCGATCCCGAGGTTCAGCAGGAAATAGGTCTGGTCAACGATGCCCACGGTGTGCAGCCCCGCGGATTCGGCTGCGCGGCGCACCGCGGTGAGGTTCACGTGCGCCGTCAGGTCCTGCTCGCCCGGACGCGCGTACAGGCCGGTATCACTCGCGGCATGCGCCCGATAGGCCATGACGGTCCCCCGCGCGTGAGTCGGCGAGAACAGCTCGCTCGCCTCGTGGCCGTAGTCGACGAGCAGCAGGAACCCGAGCGCCAGCGCTCGCGCGGCCGCCCGCACCCAGCGCTCCGCCTCGAGCCCCGCTTCCGCGCGTGCGCCACTGTCGAGCGTAGCGTTCATTCGGGAGAGGTAGTCGAGGACCGCCGCGTCCGGCAACCCGATGGTTTCCACGATCGCACCCTCGCGCTCGGCGACGCGCACCTCGCGCAGGCCGCCAGCGGTCATCGTCACCACGTGCACCGGCAGCGCGTCGAGCAGTTCGTTGGCCAGCAGTACACCGGTGAAAGGGCCGCGGTCGTCCTGGCTGGTGTCGAGCAGGTGCGCGTGCGGGCCGAGCACCGTCGGCTGCTGCCCCCGCGCCGCGCCGCTCCGTTCCAGCAGCCGGAGCCTGACGTGCGCGTAGAGCGCCGGGTGGCGCGCCGCCGCCGCATCGAGGAGGTCGCGAGCGAGCCGGCCATTGCCCGCGCCGGCTTCGACCAGATCGAAGCGCCTCGCGCCGGCGTCGCGAACGATCTGCCACATCTCATCGAGCTGCACCGCCAGCAACTCCCCGAAGAGCGGTCCCACGTCGGCGCTCGTGTAGAAATCGCCGCCCCGACCGGAGCGCCGCGCCGCGGTCGCGTAGTAGCCGTGCTCCGGGTGGTAGAGCGCCAGTTCCATGAACTCCGCGAACGTGAGCGGCCCGCGCTCGCGGATGGTGGAGATCAGAATCGGCAGGAGAGGGGTCACGGGTCGAAGACGCTCGACCGGGATTGCCAGGCCGGCGAGCGAAGCGAAGCCCGCACGCGCGAAGCGCGTCCCGCGCCGAAGGCGCGGGAGAGCGCGTGGGAGTGGGGCCGCACGCGCACTGAGAAAAGCGGACCGAACGACAGGTACAGGAAAGGGGCCAGCGAACGTTCTCGCTGGCCCTCGGCCTCCCCCGAAACCGCGCCCGAACCCAAGAGCGTCGGCTCTCTACCGCTTGCGCATCGTCACGAAGAACTGCTGGCCGTCGCGCCACAGCAGCAGGAACACGGGCCGGCCGGGCGGCGCGGCCTGCAGCATCCGCTGGATCTGCGCCAGGCCGTTCACCGCCTGTCGGTTCACCTCGAGGATCACGTCGTTCGGCTGCACACCGGCGGTGGCGGCGGGGCTGTCGCGCTCGATGTCGGCGACGATCGCGCCGCCGCGGCCGCGCGGCAGCTCCAGCTGGCGCGCCACGTCCGGCGTGATTGCTTCGAGCGTCATGCCGAAGCCGGTCTCGGTCGGCTCGGAGGGCTCGCCGCCGCGCGCCTGCTGGTTCTGCTCCGCATCGAGATCCAGCTCGTCGACGGTGATGTTCAGCGCCTTGCGCTCGTTGTTGCGGTAGATGGTAATCGGCACCGTCGTGCCCGGCTTGGTGGCGACGACCATCGAGACCAGCGACTCGTTGTTGGTGACCGGGCGGCCGTTGAACTCGACGATGACGTCGCCGGGCTGCAGGCCGGCCCGGTCCGCCGGGCCCTTCGGGGTCACCGACGAGAGCACGGCGCCGGTGGTATTCGGCAGCCCGAGCTCCTTCGCTTCGTCCCGGGTCAGCGGGTCGACGCGGACGTTCACGCCGATGACCCCGCGCGTCACCTTGCCGGTGCGCAGCTGCGGCAGCAGGTCGCGGACGACGTTGATCGGTGTCGCGAAGCCGATCCCGATGTTCGACGAGGCGGCGCGGCTGGTGAAGATCATGGTGTTGATGCCGACCACTTCGCCGCGGATGTTCAGCAGCGGTCCACCGGAGTTCCCGGGATTGATCGCCGCATCGGTCTGCAGCATGTTGATCGGCCGGCCGTTCATGCCGCCGACGCCGCGCCCGATGGCGGAGATCACCCCGACCGTCACGGTATGGCCGCCGCCGGCGACGGCGAGGTCGAACGGGTTGCCGATGGCCATCACCCAGTCACCCTGCTGCATCTGGTCCGAGTCGCCGAACTTCGCCTCCTGCAACGGGGCGGCGGGCATCTCGGTCAGCTGGATCAGCGCGCTGTCGGTGAGCGCGTCCCGGCCGACCACGGTGGCGGCGTAACGCTCGGTGCGCGCCGCCCCGGCCGGCCGCACCCAGATCTTGTCGGCGCCTTCGACGACGTGGTTGTTCGTGAGGATGTACCCGGCTTTGTCGATGATGAAGCCGGTTCCCGTGCCCTGCACCGGCGGCTGCTCGCGCGGACGGCCGCGCGGCTGCCGCGGATCACCGAAGAAGCGCTGCAGCAGGTCCTCGCCGTTGTCGGTCATCTCGCGCCGCGCCCGGGCCTCGGTCGAGATGTTCACCACCGTCGGCGTCTGCGCCCGGGCGATAGTGCGGAACGTAGTGGCGTCGATCGCGCCGCTGATCGGCGCGCCGTTGCTCGCCGGGACATTCACCGTCTGCGCCAGCGACGAGGGGGACAGATCGAGCCGGGAGGCGATGACCATTCCGACGGCGATCGAGGCGATCGCAATGAGCACCGCGTAGAACAGCGTGGTCTTGCGCGTCGACATCTTCTTTCTCTCCGTGTGGTGTGATCCGCCGCCTCATCCGAGCGCCAGGATCTCGGCCTGCATCGGCCCGGTGACGACCGCGTCCCGCTCCCGGACGAACATGTTGATCTCGGTCCTGACGCCGAATTCGCTCGTGTACACCCCCGGCTCGATGGTGAATCCCGTTCCGGGGATCAGCCGGCGGTCGTCGTGCGTCTCGTAGTCGTCCATGTGCACGCCGTTGCCGTGCACGTCCTCGCCCAGGCTGTGCCCCGTCCGGTGGATGAACCGGTCGCCGTAGCCGGCCCGTTCGATCACGCCGCGGGCCGCCCGGTCGACCTCGAACCCGCGCAGGTCGCGCCGCTCGCGGATCGCCGATTTCACCAGGTCGACGGCGGCGTCGCGGCCGTCGCGGGCCGCCGCAAACGCGCGCGCGTAGGCCTCGGGGACCGTCGGGCCCGTGTACCCCACCCAGGTGATGTCAGCAAACACTGCGCCGGGGGCGTTCACCTTACCCCAGAGGTCGAGCAGCAGCACCTCGTTGCGCCGGATGGGCCGATGGACCTCCCGGGAGGGATGGTAGTGCGGGTTCCCGGCGTTCTCCTGGGCGGACACGTTCGGGTCGGCGTCGGTCACGAGCCCCTCTTCCCGGAACCAGGCCATCATCTGCTGCTGAACTTCGTACTCGGTCAGCGCGCCCCCGGCCACGCGGGCGCGGACCAGCTCGAAGGCGCGGTCCTTGATTCGATACAGGCGGTCGGCGGCCGCCTGGTGCATCGCAAACACCTCATCCGACCAGACCGCTTCGAATCGCTGCACGAGGTCGCCCGACGAGACCACCTCGGCCCCCGCCTCGCGTACCGCCTCAACCGTCCCGGCATCCACCCTTGATACATACGGGATGTTGTTGCCGGGGGAGTACTCCATCGCCACGCGGCGCGCTCCGCCCAGCAGCGCCTTGAGTCCATCGACGAGCTCCTGCCGGCGCGAGTAGGGCTGCTTCTCGCCGGGAAGGCCGTCGAGGTTATGACGCTCGATGGCGTGCACCAATCCCCGTGGCTCGCCGCTGGCCGGAATCAGGTAGTACCACCGCCGGGTGGCCATGTGTCCGCTCCCCGCCAGGCCGGCAAGGCGCGCCGCGATCGGGTTGGAGCCGCGGAAGTCGTAGAGCAGCCATGCGTCCAGCCCGTCTTCCTGCAGCGCGCGCTGGACAGCCGGGATCGGCAGGGACATCCCAAAAGTATACAGCCGGGTCTCCCGCACCAACGTGTACGCTTATAGACGGCGAGGAGACCCCCCAGGTTGTCAAGGTGGTGTCAAGGAACGCGGTCCGGCGCGACCAGTGTCCGCGAGCTGCGACACGACGCGATGTCCGGGGCGACGCACGACCCGGGGCGCGAAGATTGCTAGATGATGCCTCGTGAGGACACGCGACGTGGAGTGGCCGGCCCGATGATCGGCGTCCCCCTGGACAGCACCGCGCCCTCGTCCACCGGGCTGCACGCGTCGGTCGCCGCTGCCCTGGCGTACCTGGCCGGCCCTTTCTCCGGGGCACTGATCCTGCTGGCCGAGCGCACCAACACCTTCGTGCGCTTCCACGCGTGGCAGTCGATTATCGGCCTCGGCGGCCTCGGCGCGATGATCGTGGCACTGCTGTTCTTCGCCTTCGTAGCGCTGCTCGTCTTCTCGCCGACGCTTTTCACGTGGCTGTATCGGCTGGCCGGCGCGGCGGCGTTAGGCTGGATCGCCGCCTGGGCAATCTGCCTGGTGAAGGCGTTCAGCGGGTCGGCCTGGCAGCTGCCCTATGCCGGGCAGGCAGCCATGAGGAGAGTGGCAAGGGTGAAGTAGATGGCTTACCACCCTTCCCGTTTCCGCAATTCGGTAATGTGCGCCACGTGGTGGCGCCCGTGCCACGCGTAGAGCTGAAGCAAGCGATCGAGCGTCATCGCGCCGCTCTCCGGGTGCACGAGCGGACGCTCGAAGTCCCCAGCCCTCATCGACTCCAGCAGGACGATCCACCGGCGATGCAAGGCGTCGAGGAGCGCCAGCGAGACGTCCGGATCGGTGCGCTCCGTGTCTGGCACCCTCGCCCACGCGGCCTCGTCGTACGCCTTGATCGTGGGATTGTCTTCCGTGAGGGCCCACTTGAACCGGATGTACGCGTTCAGGTGGCTGTCGGGGACGTGATGCAGGACCTGGCGCACGGTCCATCCGCCCGGCCGGTACGGCGTGTTCAGCTGCCGATCGTCCAGGCCGGCGACCGCGGCGCGGAGCGCGCCGGACGCATCCGCGATCTCGCGAATACACGCCCGGCGCTTCTCCGGTGTGACGTCAGCGTCGAACCGGAACCTGCCGATCGGATACTGCCGGTCCGTCATCGCGCCGTCATTCTTTGAACTTCTTGACCACCGTGGCCTTCACCTGGCCATTTGCGTGCGAGAAGAAGTACTGGTTCTGAAATGCCTCCGGATTATAGGGTGAACGGCACTCGACCTCGACGATCTCCCCGGGATTGATCGGCTTCCGGACCGGGCGGGAATCGCCGGAGACAACGTTGTTCTTCTTGTCGTACCAGTATTCGTCGACCTTGAGGAGCGCGATCGCTCCCGGCGACGTGTTCTTCACTCTCAGGACGGTGACGACTTCGTTTCCCACTTTCTTGGTGGCGCCGCGGATAACCTCGACCGTAACGAGACCCTTGATCGGCTTGACCCAGCCGGAGGACGGCAGGGGCTTGGAGGGCGTGGTTGGTGCGGCTTTCGTAGCCTGGGCGAAGACCAGACTGGAGCAGAACAGAACAGCCAGGAACCCGGCAGCTGCTGCAGACAGGCGGCTCATGCTGACCCCCGTGTTGAATGAGAACGGATGGTCCCGATTATAGACCGCCGCCGCGGTCTTGCGGGCTACATTTCGCCGTTCCAGTCCTCCGGTTCCGGGGTGGCGGATCGGAAGATCTCCATGTGCCACTTGCCGCCGCCCCACGGCTCGATCACCTCCGCGGCGACGACGTCGACGAGGATCTCCGCGAAGGTGCGCCCCTCCGGATCGCCCTCGAGGTGATAGGCGGCCTCGTCCCACCCGAACGACGGATACAGCATCATCGTCAGGAACAGGTCGTAGCCGTCGTCGACGACGATCAGCTGCCCGCACGGGCGTTTCAGCGTGGAGTGGTAGATGAGGTACTTCTCGGCGCTGTGCGCGCGGATGTAGCGCTTGAGCGCGAACTCGCGCGCGACGATCTCCTCGACGGCGATCTTCTTGTCCCAGCAGTCACGGCAGTAGCGCTCCTCGCCGCGCGGCTCGGAGATTTCCTTGGCGCCGCAGAGGGCGCAGCGTGACTGGGCGATCGACTTACGGGACATACCGCGATTCTAGCCTACACCGGGGCGCTTCGCCCCGCCGGACTCCCCAGCGACGTTGCTCGCGCCCTTCGACTCGCTCAGGGCGCCCCGAGCCTGTCGAGGGGCGGGGACCCCTCGGCCCCGCGTCCGCTCCGCCGAGGCGCGCCTGCACTCAGCGCGCGATCAGCTTTTCCAGCGCCGGCCGGTACATCTCTTCCGCGTACTGCTTGACCATCCGACGGGCGCTGAAGCGCGGCGTGACCGACATGATCGCGCGCCGCACGATCGCGAGCCAGCGGCGCGGGATGCCGTGCGGGTCGCGCGCGTAGAACGCCGGCACGATCTCGCGCTCGAGCAGCTGGTAGAGCGCCTCGGCGTCGGCCGCGTCGATCGCTTCGTAGTCGCCGGCGGCGGCGTGGCCCTCGATCAGCCAGCCGTTGTCGCCGGTGTAGCCCTCCGCCCACCAGCCGTCGCCGATGCTCATGTGCGGCACGCCGTTGCTGCTCGCCTTCATCCCGCTGGTGCCGCTCGCCTCCAGCGGCTTGCGCGGATTGTTCAGCCACACGTCGCAGCCCTGCACGAGGAAGTGCGCGACGTGCAGGTCGTAGTCGTCCACGAAGGCGACGCGGCCGCCGAACATCGGATCGATGGCCCGGCGGTAGACCTGCTGCAGGTGGTGCTTGCCGGTCTCGTCGGCCGGGTGCGCCTTGCCGGCGAATACGATCTGCACCGGGCGGCGGGTGGCGTTCAGGATGTTCTGCAGCCGCTCGGGGTTGTGGAAGATCAGCTCGGGCCGCTTGTAGCCGGTGAAGCGGCGCGCGAAGCCGATGGTCAGCGCGTTGGGGTCGAGCAGGGTACCGGCGGCGACCACCCGCGCCGCGCTGACGTGTTCCTCCTTCCAGCGCTGCCGCGCCCGCTCGCGGATGAACGCGAACAGAAAGTTGCGGAGCGCCTGCCGCGCCTCCCACAGCGCCTCGTCCGGGATCTCGAGCACGCGCGCCCAGAGCACCGGATCGTCGTGCCGCTCGCGCCAGCCGGCGCCGAGATGGTCGTCGAACAGCTTGGCCATCTCCGCCGAGAGCCAGGTCGGCACGTGGATGCCGTTGGTGATCGCGCGCACCGGCCGGCGCTCCTCGGGCGTGTCCGGCCAGATCCCGCCCCACATGGCGCGCGTCACCTGCCCGTGCAGCTGGCTCACCGCGTTGATCGTGCCGGCGGTGCGCAGCGCGAGCGCTGTCATGTTGAAGAGCGGCCCGCCGCCGCTGTCGTAGTGGCCCAGGGCCAGGAACGCGTCGCGGTAGGGGCCGAGCGTACCCCACGCCCCCGCCAGGTGCGTCTCGACCAGGTTGAACGGGAAGGCATCGTGGCCGGCCGCCACCGGCGTGTGGGTGGTGAAGACGGTCGTCCGCCGCACCTCCTCGAGCGCGGCGTCGAACGAGTCGCCGCGCTCGATCAGGTCGCGGATGCGCTGCAGCACGACGAAGGCGGCGTGTCCCTCGTTGAGGTGCCACACCGACGGAGACGACCCCATCGCCTTCAGCACGCGCACGCCGCCGATGCCGAGCACGATCTCCTGCTGGATGCGGGTCTCGCGATCGCCGCCGTAGAGCCTCGCCGAGAGCTCGCGGTCCCACGGCGCGTTCTCTTCGAGGTCGGTGTCGAGCAGGTACAGCTTCACCCGCCCGAGCAGCACCTGCCATACCGAGACGAGGACGCTGCGGTTGCCGAGCGGCACGGCGATGACGCACGGCTTGCCTTCGGGCGTGATCGCCTGTTCGATCGGGGCGTCGGTCCAGTTCAGCCGCTCATACGACTCCTGCTGCCAGCCCTCGGGCGACACGTGCTGGTGGAAGTAGCCCTGCGGATACATGAACCCGACGCCGATGAGCGGCAGCCCGAGATCTCCCGCTTCCTTGCAGTGGTCCCCGGCGAGCACGCCGAGACCGCCCGCGTAGATCGGCAGCGACTGGTGCAGCGCGAACTCGGCGGAGAAGTAGGCGATGGGCGCGCCGGCGGGCTGGCGGTCCTGCCACCACGTGTCGCGGGCGGCCCGCGCGGCGTCGAGCGCCGCGATTGCCGATTCATACAGTCTCACGAATTCGGCGTCGGCGGCCGCCAGGACGAGCATTTCGGGCGACACCAGCCGCAGCATCAACACCGGGTTGTGCGCCGTCTGCCGCCAGAGCGGATAATCGAGGCGGCGGAAGACCTGCCGCGCCTGCGGGTTCCAGGTCCACCACAGGTCGTTGGCCAGTTCCGGCAGGCGTCGCACCGCGTCGGGGATGGGTGCTCCGGCCGGCGGTGTCGTCAGCGTGTCCAATGCACTCCTCGCGAGCCCCCGGCGTTCGGGCCGCCGGGGCGACGTGTTCCCTCCCGTTCGTCCTGGCCAGAGATCCGCGCCCGCCGCGTCGTCGCCTCACGCATCCGCGGATCCGGAAGGCTGCGCCGCCGGCGCCCCGCACGCGCCGATCAGCGCCGCGAACCGGGACAGGTCGATGTTGCCGCCGGAGACGACCGCGACGATCTTGCGGTGCCCCCGCGCCGTCAGCGCCGGCGACAGCGCCGCCGCGATCGCGCACCCGGCGGCGCCCTCCGCGACGACGTGCACGCGGTCGGCGACGACGCGCATCGCGCGCGCCACGTCGGCCAGTGCGACGACGATCGATCCCCGGACGACGGCCTGGAGCAGCGGCCACATCGACGGCAGCACCGACTTGCCGCCGGCGCCGTCGACGAACGAGGCCGTCCAGTTCTCGAAGCGCACCGCGCGGCCGGCGGTGAACGACGCCGCCAGCGGCGCAGCCGTCTCGGGCTCTGCGGCGTACACGGCAGCCGACGGCCGCAGCTCCGCGATCGCCGCCCCGATGCCGGCGAGCAGGCCGCCGCCGCCGATCGGCGCGACCACCGCGTCGACGTCCGGCAGGTCCTCGACGATTTCCAGCCCGATGGTCCCGTTGCCGCTGATGAAGCGATCGTCGTCGAACGGGTGCATGAAACGGCCGCGACCGCTCATCAGATCAGAGCCGTGCCGCTCGACCGCCTGCCAGCACTCGTCGTACGAGGCCTGCACGATCGTCGCCCCGAGCCGCTCGATGGCGCGCAGCTTGGTCTCGGGGGCGGTGTCCATCACGAGCACGCTGCACGGCGCGCCCGTCCGGCGCGCGGCCAGCGCGACGCCCTGTGCGGCGTTGCCGGCGCTGACCGTCCACACGCCGTCCGCGCGCTCGGACGGCGAGAGGTGGTGGATGGAGTTTGCCGCCCCGCGGATCTTGAAGGAGCCGATGGGCTGCAGCGTCTCCAGCTTCAGGAAGATTTCGGGAACGCCCTCCACGACCGGCGGCGGCAGCTCGAGCCGCACGAGCGGCGTGCGCACGGCCACGTCGTAGACAACGGCGGCCGCGTCGCGGATCGAGGCGAGCGAGACGCCGCGCGTCGTCACCGGTCGCATGTGAAGGGACACAAGGCGCAATTCTACACGGTCCGGAGAATCCGTTAGACTGGCCCGGTCCGAAAGGAGCGCTGCCATGTCCCCCAGACTGAATCGCCGTGAGTTCGTGAAGGCGGGCACCGCCGCGGGACTGGCGGCGGCCGCGCCGTTCGAGATGGGTCGCGCCGCGGCGCAGACGGCGAGCGGCCGGGCGCCGGCGATTGCCGCAGGCAGCCGTCCGCGGGTGGTGTCCTCGGCGAACGGCCATCGCTTCAAGAACGGCGGACCGGTCACGTGTGTCGAGAAGGCCTTCGCGATGATCACGCAGGGCAGCGACGTGCTCGACGCGCTGATCGCCGGCGTCAACATCGTCGAGCTCGATCCGCTCGACACCAGCGTCGGGTACGGGGGGTTGCCGAACGCCGAGGGCGTCGTCCAGCTCGACGCCTCGTGCATGCACGGCCCGCGGCGCCGCGCCGGCGCGGTGGCGTGCCTGGAGGGCGTGCGCACGCCGTCGCTGGTGGCGCAGAAGGTGATGGACTACACGGATCATCACCTGATCGTCGGCTGCGACGCGCAGGCGTTCGCGCGCAGCATGGGGTTCACGATCGAACCGGATCTGAACACGTCGACTTCGCGCGAGCGCTGGCTGGAATGGAAGCGCCGCAGCGACCCGCTGCACTACCTGGATCCGGCCAAGCGCGAGGCGGCACTGCGGCAGGTCGAGCGCGACATGGTTGCCGAAGGGCTCGTCGACCCCCACCACTTCTACGGCACCATCAACTGCAACGGCGTCAACGCCAGGGGCGAGGTGTGCGGCGTGACGACGACATCGGGCCTGGCGTGGAAGATCCCGGGCCGGGTGGGCGATTCGCCGATCCTGGGCGCCGGCCTCTACGTGGACGGCGAAGTCGGGGCGGCCGGCTCCACCGGCCGCGGCGAGGCGAACCTCTACAACCTGTGCTCCTTCCTCATCGTCGAGGAGATGCGCCGCGGCCGGCATCCGAAGGATGCCGGGATGGAGGCGCTGAAGCGTATCAAGGCGAATACCGTGGAGAAGCGGCTGTTGAACGCGCGCGGCGAGCCCAATTTCAGCATCAACTTCTACATCCTGAACCGGCGGGGCGAGTACGCGGGGGTCGGCATGTACGCGGGCGAGCGGGGGGCCGTGCAGTTCGCGGTGTGCGACGAGAAGGGCCCGCGCCTCGAACCCTGCGAGCCATTGCTGCAGGGGAGCGCGTCGTAAGCCAGCCCTGAGGGCTGCGTTACTTGACCTTCCGCAGCGTGCGGCTCACCACTCCGACGCGCGTGCCGTCGAGCGACACGACCGCGCGCATCTCGAGATCGCCCGGCTGCATCGGCGCGATGCCGAACCCGCCGAACGCGACGCGGGTGTCTTCGGACGGCCCCTTGCCGATCTGCGCCGCCCCGGTCGCGATCGCGGGCCCGGCCTCGAGCTCCGCGAGCTCGAACGTTATCGCGACGTTCGCCTCTTTCGCCACGCCGTACACCTCGAGGTAGCCAATCGCCTGTGGATCCCCGGCGTCGAACTGCAGCTTGGGCGAAAACGCGCCGTCGGGGGCGACGCCGAGCACGAGCGAGCTGAGCTTGAGCGGCCCGGCCGCGGCGAGCTGCGCGTGCGTGTCCACGTCGAGCGTCCCGCCGCGGCCGTCCTGGTCGGTCGCGGCGATGCGCACGCGGTACACGCCCGGCTGCACGTCGACGGCGGTTCGCACCGGGAATCTCGCCAGGTCGTTGCGCTCGGCCGTCCAGGGGCGTCCGGTCCCTTTCGCGTCGAACGCGATGACCGATGCGGCGGTGAGCTTCGCGCCGGGGTCTGCCGGTTCGAACAGCACGACGAGACGCACCGGGCCCTGGGGGCTCCTGGACGGGTAGACGGCGCCGCGCAGCGGCAGGTCGGTGAACGTCGTGGGCACGCGGATCATGTCGCGGGGCGCGAGCGCCTTGCCTGCGCTGCCGCCTCCTTTCGGAATGACAATGTTCGGCCGCGCGCTGACCCGGACGCCTTCGCGCGCCACGCGCAGCTCCAGCCGCTGGCGGGTGCCGCTCCGGTCGCCCGGCTCGACGTCGAAGGCGGCGAGGTAATACCCGGCGGTCTCGCGCGCGATCCGGGTCAGCGACAGGTCGGTCGTCCCGCCGGTCGTGCGCAGCGTCTCTGCCCCGGTCACGCCGGCGATCGCGTCGATGCCCACCTGCCCGGCGCGCGATGGCTGGCTGGGTGTGCCCGCATCAAGCGCGTGGACGACGTAGACGTTGGCGCGTGAATCGTACGCCGCCGCGCCGACCTCGTCGAAGTGGTTGGTGCGCAGCGGGCAGAGCTCGGACTCGCTGCCCATCGTCACCATGCGGTCGGAGGCCGGACCGCACACCGCGGCCGATACGAACACGAGCGTCGGTACGGCCGAGGGCGAGAACTGCCCGAACGCGTTCCTGAGCGTGTTCAGCACCAGGACTGCGTTGCAGGCAAAGTCGCTGTTGCTCAACCGGGCCGGCGCATAGCCGGCGAAGCGGCCGATCGCGGCGCGCACCTGCTCGTGCTCCTGCGTGAACGAGCGCGTCGTGCCGCCCTGGCGTGTGCTCAGCACGCCCGCGCGATCGGCCGGCGTCAGCGACTCGACCAGGCGGTTGAGCGCTTCACGCACGGGCGGTTCCTTGCCCGGCGAGATCGACAGCTCGTCGATGACGATGAGCAGCTCGCGCCGGGCTGCGGGCCCGGACGCGATCGCGGCGTTGGTCGCAAACGGCGGCGGGAGCGCGAGTGGCACCGGTGCCCCAGGCGGGCTCTCGCTGGCAACGCGCACGAACTCGAGCGACTTGACGGGCCGGGCTCGCCCGCCGACGCGGAGGGTCACGTCGCCCGGCTTCAGGTCCTCGACGGGAGCGCCGTCGTGGGTCACGACGCGGAAATCCACGAGCACCGGGGCGGCGGCCGGCTGGCGCGCCGTCAGCGGCCTGGAGGAGTGCGCGAAAAGCGCCGCCGCGAAGCACGACCCGCACGCGATGAGCCGCAAGTGCATGGGCCGGTCCTCCCTATCTGCCGTACTTCTTCAACGTGTCCGTCAGCCGCGCGATCGGCACCGCCCGGACCGTCCGGCCGCTGCCGGTCGTGTCCACCGCCTTCAGCAGCGAGTTGTAGATCGCCTCCTCCGTCGCGTCCAGTACCGCCTCGAACAGCCCGGAGACGCCCTCGGTGGGGAGGACCGTGCGCGCCTGCGGCGCGGGGTCAGCGGTGACGCGCAGCGACGGATGGGTGGAGAAGGCGATCGCGTAGTCGCCGCTGCCGTTGGCGTAGGCGGAGCCGGTGCGCGCCATCGCGAAGATGGCGCGCGCCGCGAGCCGTTCGAGGTCGCGCGCATCGAGCGGCGCGTCTGTTCCGACGACGATCATGCAGGAGCCGTCGTCGGGAGTTCGAGACGGCCCGCTGCGGTGGCTTCCGCCTTCAGGCGGACGATCAAGGCGCTGCCCGCCATCCCCACGCGGATCCATCTCCCGCCACACCGGGACGCCGGCGATTGTCAGGCGGCCGCCGTAGTTCGTCTGCGCGAGCACGCCGACGGTCCACTCCTGCGCGTCCTGGCGGACGCGGCGCGACGAGGTGCCGATCCCGCCCTTCCAGCCGAAGGCGGTCGTGCCGGTGCCGGCGCCGACGGCGCCTTCCTCGACCGGGCCGTCGCGTGCGCCCGCGAGCGCCGCCTCCACGTGCTCGCGCCTGACGTGCAGGCCGCGGATGTCGTTCAACCCGCCGTCGTTCGTCTCGCCGACCAGCGCGTTGACCGATCGGACGCTCTCGTTGCCGGGCTGGGCGAGCGTCCATCTCACCACCGCCTCGATCGCCGTGCCCACCGCCAGCGTGTTGGTGAGCACGATCGGCGCCTCGATCGTGCCCAGCTCCTGCACCTGCGTCGATCCAGCGAGCTTGCCGAAGGCGTTGCCGACGAACACCGCGCCCGGCACCTTCTCGAGGAAGAGGTTGCCCGCGTGCGGCAGCACCACGGTTACACCCGTGCGGACGTTCTCTCCGCGGATGATCGTCGTCTGCCCGACGCGAACGCCAGGCACGTCCGTGATCGCGTTCAGCGGTCCGGGCGTGCCGGCGCCAGGCCGGATCCCGAGATCGCGCGCGCGCGGACGTTCCGCCTGACCGGCCAGCACGCCCGCCGCGACCGCGAGAATCGTCAGCGTCGAGGCGGTGCGCACGCCGAAGCCGTACATGGCGGGGCAGTATACCGCCCGGCACGGCCGTGAAGCGCCCGCGCCCTCAGGTGTGGGCGATAATAGGCGGCCACTCCGTCTCGAGGAGGTCCTGCATGCGCTTGCGCCTGCACGTTCGCCGGAGCGCCCTCGTCCTTGCCGTCCTGATCTCGGTTCAGTATTCGCTGACCGCGCAGACGCCCGCACCATCAAGGCGTCCGCTCACCTACGACGTCGTGGATTCCTGGAGGTCGATCCAGGGTACGCGGCTCTCCGACGACGGGCAGTGGCTCGCCTATGCGCTGACTGCGCAGGGAGAAGACGGGGAGCTCGTGGTGAGGAATACGCGAACCGGTCAGGAGTTCCGCCACCCGCGCGGCGTCAGCCCTTCGTTTACGTCCGATGGCAAGCTCGTCGTCTTCACCATCGCGCAAGCCAAGGCGGACGAAGAGCGTGAGCGGCAGGAGCGCGAGCGCGCGGAGGGGCAGGCGCCAGCGGCCGAAGGGCAGCCGACCTCGGGTAGAGGCGCAGCTGCGCGGAGGAACGAGCCGCGAACGGGGATGGGCATCATGACGCTGGCCGGCGGCCAGGTGACGTCTTTCGAGAAGGTCGGCAGCTTCCGGCTGCCGGAGGAGTCCGCGGACTGGCTCGCGTACTACAAGGGCGCTGGCGGCGCGGGCGCGGCGGACGCGGGCGGCCGCGGGGGCAGGGGGGGGCGGGGGACACCGCCGTCCGCGGCCGGCACCGGGCGGCAAGGCGGCTCGGAACGCGGTACCGGGGCGCGGCGCAAGGAGCCCGGATCCGACTTGGTGCTGCGGAGCCTCGGGACCGGTGCGGAAACGATCATTCCGGAGGTGACCGAGTACACCGTCGACAGGAAAGCGACGTACCTCGCATACACAGTGTCGTCGAACGACGCGGCGAAAGACGGCGCGTTTCTCCGCCGGTTGAGTGACGGCGCCGTCACGACGCTGCACGCCGGCGGCGGGCACTACCGGGGCATCTCGTTCGACGATGCCGGCCAGCAGGTCGCGTTCGTCAGCGACCAGCCGGAGTACGCGAAGCCGGTGGCGCCGTACCGGCTTTACTACTGGAAGATCCCCCCGCGCACGGCGACAGCGGCCAAGGTCGCACCGCCGGCGTCGAGCCCCGCCGCGACCGAGCTCGTGTCCGCCGCCACGCCCGGCATGCCGAAGGGAATGGCCGTGTCCGAGCACGCCGTGCCGAGCTTCTCGAAGGACGGCCAGCGGCTGTTCTTCGGCACCGCTCCGCCCCCGCCGCCTGCTCGCGATCCGGCCTCGCGCGCGCCGCAACCGATTCCGGTGGACATCTGGTCGTGGAAGGACGCGCAGCTTCAGCCGATGCAGCGCGTGCGTGCCGAGCAGGAGCGGCAGCGCAGCTACCGCGCGGTGTACTACATCAGCGAGCGGCGGCTCGTGCAGCTCGCGACGCCGGAGCTGCCGACGGTGAACCCCGCCGATGACGCGGTGCGCGCGCTGGGGTCGTCCGACCTGCCGTACCGGATGGAAGTCTCGTGGGACCAGGCCTACAACGATCACTTCGTCGTCGACCTGAAGAGCGGCCGGGCGACGAAGTTTCTCGAGCACTGGCCCGGCAACGTCACGATGTCGCCGGGCGGGCGCTATGCGCTCTACTTCGACGAACGCGCCGGCCACTGGTTCACCTATCGGGTGGCGGACGGCACGCGAGTGAACCTCACCGAGAAGCTGCCGGTGAAGTTCCAGCGCGACGACGACGTTCCCGATCAGCCGGGTCCGCACGGAAGCGGCGGCTGGACGGCCGACGACGCCTCGGTTCTGCTCTACGACGAGTTCGACGTCTGGGAAATCCGCCCGGACGGCACGGGCGCGCGCATGGTCACGGGCGGCGCGGGCCGCAAGCAGCAGCTCGTGTGCCGTTATCGGCCGTTCGATCCGGAGGAAAAGACCATCCCGTCCGGAAAGTCGCTGCTGCTTTCGGTCACCGACGACCGGACGCGCGCGACCGGGTTCTACCGCCTCGCCAGCCTCGCCGCGACCGCCCCGCCCGAGAAGGTGGTGATGCTCGACAAGGCGTTCGGACCCGTCACCAAGGCGAAGAAGGCGGACACCGTCGTGTTCACGCTGTCGCGCTTCGAGGAGTTCCCCGATCTGTGGCTGAGCGACACTTCCTTCAAGGCGATGAAGAAGGTGTCGGACGCGAACCCGCAGCAGGCGGAGTTCGTGTGGGGACGCTCCGAGATCATCGACTACATCAACGCCGACGGGAAACAGCTGCGCGCCATCCTGACCAGGCCGGACGACTTCGATCCCGCGAAGAAGTACCCGTTGATGGTCTACATCTACGAGGAGCTCACGCAGGGGCTGCACACCTACGGCATGCCCAACGTCGGCACGAGCATCAACGTCCCACGCTACGTCAGCAACGGCTACGTGGTCCTGCGTCCCGACATCGTCTACACGACCGGGTATCCCGGCGAGGCGGCGGAGAAGTGCGTCATCCCGGCGGTGAACACCGTCGTGGCGAAGGGCTTCATCGACCCGAAGCGCATCGGGATCCAGGGGCACTCCTGGGGCGGATACCAGATCACGCACCTCATCACGCGCACCGACATGTTTGCCGCCGTGGAAGCGGGTGCGTCCGTCTCCAACATGATCAGCGCCTACGGCGGAATCCGCTGGGGCACCGGCATGTCGCGCGCGTTCCAGTACGAGAAGACGCAAAGCCGGATCGGCGCGCCGCCGTGGGACGCGCCGCTGCAGTTCATCGAGAACTCGCCGATCTTCTGGGTAAAGAAGATCAGGACGCCGTACCTCACCATCCACAACGACGAGGACGATGCGGTGCCCTGGTACCAGGGGATTGAGTTCATCACCGCGCTGCGCCGGCTGGGCAAGGAAGGGTACCTGTTCAACTACAACGGCGAGCGCCACGGCCTGCGGAACCGCGAGCACCAGAAGCACTGGACCGTGCACCTGGACGAGTTCTTCGACCACTACCTGCTCGGGAGGCCGCGGCCGGCGTGGATGGAGACGGGCGTGCCGTTCCTGGCGCGCGGCACGCGGGACGTCACGCCGCTGTTCAAGAAGAAGGCGGCGGTGACGACCACCGCGTCGAGCGACAAATAGGCCGGTTCACACCTCCCAGGCGTCCCGGATCGTGCGCAGGTAGTCGGCCTCGAGCGCCGGGTCGGGGAGGGCTTCGTCGTGCGCCGCGGCCCGCCTGAGAAAGGCGAGGTCGGCTGCGGCCTGCTGGGCGCGCCGCCGGCGCCGCCAGGTCTCGAACCTGCCCCGGAGCAGCGCGCGGCAGTTCGCCAGCCACCGTCCGCGGAGCGTCGCGAGGTCGTGCAGCTCCGCCTCGGTGAGCCGCCCGCCTTCGATGTCCGCCGCCAGGTGGTGGCGGATCACCAGCCCCTCGTGCACGAGCGACGCCAGCAGGACGATGACCACGCCCGAGAACGCCGGCACCATGAAGAGCACGTAGACCGGGAGGAAGTGCGCCGGCGCGGAGGCGTTCCACACGGTGTGCAGCCAGACGCTGACCGCGAAGCCGGCGGCTGGCGCCGCGACGCGCACCACGCTCGCGCGGGCGTAGCGTGCGACCCCCAGCCCGATGCCGGTCGCGCTGGTGAAGAACGGGTGAGCGAACGGCGAGATCAGGCCGCGCACGATCCAGATCGCCTGCAGCGTGTCGTAGCCCTCGCGGTAGGCGTCGCTGTAGTACAGGATGTTCTCGGTCACCGCAAAGCCCAGTCCCGCCATCGACGCATACACGATCCCGTCGACGATGCCGTCGAACTCGTGGCGCTTGCGCGCGTACAGGACGAGCAGGACGAGCGCCTTGGCGCCCTCCTCGAAGATCGGCGCCGCCAGGTGCGCGACGAAGAACTCCGGCGCGCCGAGGCCGATCGCCGCGCCGTACATGAACAGCGCGATGGCAATCGCGCCGGTGGCGCCCCAGACGAACGCCAGCAGCAGGAGGCGCGGCGGCTCGCGCTCGAACCGGTCGAGCACCAGGACCGAGGACAGGTAGAGCGGGACCGGCGCCAGCGCGAGCAGGGCCGCGACGAGCAGCGGAACCGGCCCGACGCTCGCGCCGGCGCTGATCAGCACGAGCAGGCCGATCGGCAGCAGCCAGACGGTCGCCAGCGAGGCGCTCAGGCGGCGCACCTGGCGTCGCTCGGTCGCGCGCATGTCGATCTATGTAATCACCGCACCCGACGCGCTGTCGATGCCGCGCCGCAGGTCGCCGCCGCCCGGCGCGGCGGGGAACGGCGTCAGGACGTGCGGACGCACGCCACTCGCGTGATCGTTCCGGCACCTGCGGGCAGGTCGCCCGCACCGGCGGGCGCGCCGATCGCCGCTATAATCACCGCCTCGCGTCGTCGCTTTCCGGGAGGCTCAATGAGGCGCTATCGTCTTCTGCTCGCCGGCGCCACGCTCGCGCTCGCGTTCGCGGGCCAGCCGCTCGTCGGTGTCTCGCGCCAGGCGCCGGCGCCGAAGCCGGCGGCCGGTCCCTTCGACCGCCTGTACTTCCGCTCGATCGGGCCCGCCGCGATGTCGGGCCGCATCTCCGACCTCGCCGTCTACGAGGCGAGCTCCGCGATCTACTACGTCGCGACCGCGCACGGCGGCGTGTGGAAGACGGTCAACAACGGGACGACGTTCGAAGCGCAGTTCCAGGACCAGGGGCTGATGTCGATCGGCGACGTCACGATCTCGCAGTCGAACCCGGATCTCGTGTGGGTCGGCACCGGCGAGTCGAACAACCGGCAGAGCTCGTCGTGGGGCGACGGCGTCTACAAGTCCACCGACGGCGGGAAGACCTACGCGAACATGGGGCTGCGCACCTCGCGCCACATCCATCGCATCGCCATCGATCCGCGGCACAACGACACGGTCTTCGTCGCGGCGACCGGCAGCCTGTGGGGTCCGGGCGGCGAGCGCGGCGTGTTCAAGACGACCGACGGCGGCAGGACGTGGAAGCACGTGCTCAAGGTGGACGACGATACCGGCGCCACCGACATCGTCATGGACCCGTCGAACAGTCTGGTGCTGTATGCCTCGACCTACCAGCGGCGGCGTACGGCATGCTGCATGAACGGCGGCGGCCCGGGCAGCGGCATCTGGAAATCAACCGACGGCGGCGAGACGTGGACGCGGCTGACGAAGGGCATCCCGCCAGCTCCGCTGGGCCGCATCGGTCTGGACGTGTACCGGCGGCGTCCCGACATCCTCTACGCCACCATCGAAGGACCCGCGCCGGCTGGTCGCGGCCGCGGCGGCGTCGCCGATTTCGGGGCGCAGTTCGGCGGCCGCGGCGGCGGCAGCCAGCCGCTCAACGACCTGCCCACCGGCCTGTATCGATCGGACGATGCCGGCGCCAGCTGGCGCAAGGTGAACAACGCGAATCCGCGGCCCATGTACTTCAGCAAGGTCCGGATCGATCCGAACGATTCGGACGTCGTGTATCTCGGCGGGGTCGACCTGCACCAGACGCTCGACGGCGGCAAGACCATGAACACCACCGCCGCCTCGCGGATTCACTCCGATCACCACGCGATCTGGATTGACCCGCTGAACTCCGACCACCTGTTGATCGGCAACGACGGCGGCCTCGCCGTGTCCTACGACCGGGCGAAAACCTGGCAGTTCCTGCCCAACCTGCCGGTCGGCCTCTTCTATCACGTCAGCTACGACATGGCGAAGCCGTACAACGTGTGCGGCGGCATGCAGGACAACTACAACTGGTGCGGTCCGAGCGCGGTGCGCAGCGCGGCCGGTATCGGCAACCACGAGTGGAAGACCCTGCAGGGGGGCGACGGCTTCGTCGTGTTGCAGGATCCGACCGACTTCCGCGTCGCGTTCAGCGAGTCGCAGGACGGCAACATCTCGCGCGTCGACCGCGTGACCGGCGAGACGATCTCCATCCGCCCGCAGCCGGCGCCCGGCGAGCCGGCCTACCGCTGGCACTGGGATACTCCGCTGATGATGTCGCCGCACGACCCGAAGGTGATCTACGCCGCCGCCAACCGCGTCTTCCGCTCGGCGGACCGCGGCCTGTCGTGGACGCCGATCAGCCAGGACCTGACGCGGGGCGCCAACCGCGACGAGATCGTCACGATGGGCGTGAAGGGGAGCGAGATCACCATCGCACGCAACGACGGCATCGCCGCGTGGCCGGCGATCGTCTCCTTGGCCGAGTCCCCGAAACGCGCCGGGCTCCTCTACAGCGGCACTGACGATGGCAACATGCACGTGTCGCGCGACGGTGGAAAGACCTGGACGGCCATCGTCGAGAAGGTGCCGGGCGTGCCGCAGGGCATCTACGTCTCGGAGGTGGTGCCCTCGCGCTTCGACGAGGGCACCGTCTACGCCACGTTCGACGGCCATCGCCAGAACGACTTCCAGACCCACGTGTACGCCAGCGGCGACTTCGGGCAGACCTGGCGGCCGATCGCCGGCAACCTGAAGGGGGAGATTGCGCGAACGCTGACCGAGGACGTCAGGAACCCCGACGTCCTCTATCTCGGGACCGAGACCGGCCTGTTCGTGTCGCTCGACCGCGGCCGCAGCTGGCAACGCCTGGCGGCGAACCTGCCGACCGTGCGGATCGACGAGATCACGATCCACCCGCGCGACAATGCGATGCTGCTCGCGACGCACGGCCGCGCGATCTGGATCCTCGATCACCTCGAGCCGATCCAGGAGTACGCGGCGGCGCAAATGACCACCAACGACGCCAAGCTCTTCTCGCTACCCGCCCAGGCGATGTACCGGCGCCCGGCGCGCGATCGCAACTACGAGTTCTGGGGCAACCAGCCCTTCTTCGGCGAGAACCCACCACAGGCGGCGCGAATCTCGTGGCTGCTGAAGAAGGATGCGGGCGAGGTCCGGCTGAAGATCACCGACACGGCCGGCCGCGAGGTCCGCGAGATCTCCGGCCCGGTACTGCGCGACAGCCGCACCGCGGGTATTCATACCGCCTGCTGGGACCTTCGCGTGCCACCCGCGCCGGCGCCCGCGCTCGGCGGCGGCCGCGGCCGTGAAGGTGGTGCGCCGGCGCCGGAAGGCGGCGAGGGCAGGGGCGAACAAGGTCCGGGGACGCCGTCCGCGCAGCAGCAGGAACGCCGGGAGAGCCCGTTCGGAGCGGGCTGCGGCACGGTCGCGGCCGCGTTCGGCGGCGGCCGCGGATTTGCCGTCGGCGCCGGCAATCCCGGCCCGTTCGTGCTCGCCGGCACCTACAACGTGACGCTCATCGTCGACGGCAAGACCGTGGAGACGAAGCCGCTGCGCGTGGAGGCCGACCCGGAGGTGGTGCTGACGAGCGCGGAGCGCAAGAAGATGTACGACATGGCCATGGAGATGCACGATCTCCATCGCCGCGCGACCGAGGCCGCGAACCTGCTGGCGCCGATCAGCCGCCAGTTGCCTGAGGTCGCGAAGACCATCGCTGGCCGCAGCGACATTCCCGCCGACGTGAAGGCGTCGTTCGAGGCGTTCAACAAGGAGATGACCGCCGCGGTGCAGCGCTTCGCGGCCGCGACGGGCGGGGGTGGTCGTGGCGGGCGCGGCGGCGGTGCCACTACCGAAGCGAACCCGATCGCGCGCATCGGCGTTGCCAAAAACGGCCTGATGGCCGGCATGCCAGCGACCGCGCAGACCATCGACGCCTACAACGAGGCAAAGGCGCAGGCGCCCAGGGCCATCGCCGGCGCGGCGGCGCTCGTCGCGAAAGCCGCGGCCATGAGCGAGACGCTCGCGAAACACAACATCCCCTTGAAAGTACCGCCCGTGGGCACGACGACGTCTTCGCAGCGATAGGCCTACGCTTACCGCTCGGCGGGTGCCGGCGGGCCGGAGAGCGTCACGGAGGGTTGCCGCATGCGAATCCTCAGCGGCATCCTGCTGGTGGGGTTGGGAAGCTGTCGAGCGCCCCTGCGCGCCGAACGTGGACCCGACCGCCTGAACCAGCCGCTCACTACGTTGCCGCCGGCGCCCGGACGATGCTACCGTCGTCCGCGCAACGGTACGGCCATGGCACCGTCCGTTCTCGCGCGCTCCTCCGCCGCCGTGTGGGTGCGGGCGCGCGGAAGGGACGCGCGATGGTGCCGCAACGCCTTGCAGAACGTGTACTCAGGCTTGACGAACAAATGACCGCCGGGCAGGACCTCTCGAAGGGAGTCGACGACCTCACCGTGCAGGTTTCGCTATTCGCACTGAGGTCGCTGCTGCATTCTCTGCCGTCCGGCGCGAGAGAGCAGACGGTCTGGCCGCGGTCCGCGCCGAGCTGGCAGACGGTCTGGCGGCGGTCCGCGCCGAGATGGCAGATGGCCTGGCCGCGGTCCGCGCTGAGCTGGGCGCCGGACTCGGTGCCGTCCGTTTCGAGCTGGAGGAGGGCTTCACATCGCCGACTGGCGCGCTGCGCCGCGCCGTCGCGGGCCTCCGCGCCGAGATTCGCGAGGGAGATGAGGAGACGCGCCGGCAGATGCGCGTCCAGCACGAGGACCTGGTGAGCCGCATCGCGCCGCTCCAGGAGGGCTGGTCCCACTCGAAGACCAGGCGGAAGGACCGTCGGCCGCGCTAGTGACCATCTACCTCGCATTCACCGTCCGCGGCAACCGCGGCGCTCTCGCGGCAGCGCGCCAGGTGAGCGCGCTGCTTCAGGCGAACGGCCACCGCGTTCTCACCACGCACCTGCTGGAAGACGACCCCGACGCGGCGGAGGCCATGCTGAGCGACCGCGAGGTCTACGCGCGAGACATCCGCTGGCTCGAGAGCGCCGACCTCCTCATCGCGGAAGCATCCGGCTCGAGCTACGGCGTCGGCTTCGAGGTCGGGTACGTGCTCGGACGCTCGGAGCAGACCGGCCAGCGGGTGCTGCTGGTCTTCGACGAATCCCGTCGGCCGGCGATCTCCCGCTTCATCGCCGGCGCGTGTCATCCGGCCTGCGCCGTCCATGCCTACCGGGACGCGACCGACCTGCTGGCGATCGTCCGCGGGTACTTCGGCGCATGACCCGCGTCCGCATCCGCCGCCTCACGCACTCGGGCGCCATCCCGCGCTATGAAACCCCCGGCGCCGCGGCGTTCGACCTGTCCGCGGCACAGGACATGACGGTGCAGCCTGGCGAGGTCACGCTCGTGCCGACCGGCCTGGTCATCGAAGTGCCGCGGGACATGTTCCTGGGCGTCTTTGCCCGGAGCAGCACGCCGCTCAAGCGCGGCCTGATGGTCGCTAACGGAGTGGGCGTGGTCGATCCAGACTACTGCGGCCCCGAGGACGAGGTGAAGATCGAGGTCTACAATTTCACGGCACGGCCGGTGCACATCAAGGCTGGGGACCGGATCGCGCAGGGGATCCTCATCCCCGCTGTACGGGTCGAATGGGATGAGGCCGGTGAACTGAAGCAGGAATCGCGCGGAGGGTTCGGCGCCACCGGCGGCTCGTCCGAGGAGTAAGGGAGGAGTTCGTTATGTACGCGCTCATCGTCGCCGTTCTGCTCGCGCTCGTGCCGGCTGGCGGCCAGGACTCGAAGTACATTGAGCGATACAAGGCGACGGCCGCCAACATGAGCCCGGAAGTGGCCGCGCCGTCGCTCTTCGAGCTCGAGATATCCATCGAACGCTACACGACGGTCGCCGAACGCGAGACCATGCAGGCGGCCTACGACAAGCGGAAGCAGGACGGCCTGCTCGACACCCTGCAGCGTGCCCCGCGCGTCGGGATCTTTCGCGTGCCAGGCAACCTGTCGTGGGACATCAAGTACGCGTTCAAGTACAAGGGCCGCGACAATCTCAACCGGATCGTCCTGCTCACGGACCGTAACGTCAGCTTTGCCGAGGCGTCGGGCCGCCCGCGCAGCTACGACTATCCCTTCACGGTGATCCAGATGCGGGTGGACGACAGCGGCATCGGGGAAGGCGAGATCAACGTCGCGGCGGCGGTCGCTATCGAAGGCAAGAATATCGCCATCGAGGAGTACCTCGACCGTCCGGTCCGGTTGACCAAGGTCAGGAGAATCACCGACCCGCGAGGCTTCTGATCAGCGTCAGCAGCATGTCGATGGCAACCGCGTTGTGTCCTCCCTGCGGAATGATGATGTCCGCGTAGCGTTTGCTGGGCTCGACGAACTCGAGATGCATCGGCTTGACCGTGCCCAGGTACTGGTCGATGACCGATTGCACCGTCCGCCCGCGTTCGGCCATGTCCCGCTGCAATCGGCGGATGAAACGCGTATCATCACCAGTATCCACGAACACCTTGATGTCCATCAG
>JBMDXQ010000015.1:0-3312 GCA_048594975.1 Vicinamibacterales bacterium
TCAGACGCATCTGACCCTGCCGGTGGTGCGTGCCGTGATGACCGATGTCCTCAGTGCACACTTTCTTATCACGCACCCCCATTACCTGGATTGGATGCTGAAGCTCAAAGACGTCGAACTACGAATCTGACAAAGTAGTACTAGCAGGGTGATGAAAAAGTGACTCGCGTCACCATGGTTTCCATTCCGGTGTGCGCCCGCTGGTGGTCAGGAGGGCGCATTCGCCTGCGCGTCGATCCGGGCTCACGCGGGCCTCGCCAGCAGTGTTCGCAGCCGGACCAGGTTGTAGGCCGCTGCGGTGAAGGTCACAATCCAATCGACTAGTTTGCCACCGCAGTGTCGCAGCTTGCGCAGCCCGCCAATCGTCTTCATCCAGCCGAAGACCTGCTCAATCAGTTTGCGCTTCTGTTGGCTGAGGGCGTAGCCCTCATGCCGGGTCGTCCGCCCGTCGATCGCGGTGTACTGCGCCTTCTGGGCGACATGCGGTGTCACGCCGAGGGCGCGGACGCCCGCCACAAAACTGGGCACATCGAACGCTTTGTCGCCGCCAACGGTCGTCGCGTGGGGCGCTTCGCGGAGCAGCAGGAGGGCGGCCTCGCGTTCCGCCGTGCCCGTCGCCGTCGTCACGCACACATTGGCGACCAGCCCGTGGCGATTGTCGAGCAGCACGTGGCCGGCGTACGACAGCTTCGCCTCGCGCCCGTTGCCCTTACGCGCCAGCAACGCATCCGGATCGGTCGTCGAGTGATGCGTGTCGTTGCGTCGCGCTTCCCCATGGAAATTGACCGTCGGATTGCCCGGATCGTCGGGCGGCTCCGTCGGCGCGGCGTCTTTCCGCTGGAAGCTCTTGAGGCTTGCCCAGGCCTCCAGCAGCGTGCCGTCCACCGTAAAGTGCTCATCGGACAGCAGACCCGCCTGACGCGCCTGATCGACGACGGCATCAAAGAACGCCGCGGCGATCTCGCCCTGCAGCAACCGGTCGCGATTCTTGCTGAAGGTCGTCGGCGACCAGATCGGCTCATCGAGGCCGAGACCGACGAACCACCGAAACAGGATGCTGTAGTCGATCTCCTCCATCAGCAATCGCTCGCTGCGAATCGTGTACAGCGATTGAATCATCAGCGCCCGCAGCAACTGCTCCGGCGGAATCGACGGGCGGCCGATGTCGGAGTACATCTTCGTGAAGCGCGGGGACAGCGTGGCCAGCACGTCGTCGGTCAATCGGCGGACCGCTCGCAGCGGATGATCCGGCCGCACGCGCTCTTCCGGCGACAGATAACTGAACATGTGGCTGGTCTGCTCATCAGATCCGCGCATGCAGCGGCTCCCTTCAAAAGAAGTCGGAGCATGGTAGTACGACGGGATCACAATGTCGATCCCCCGCGAGTCACTTTTTCATCACCCTGCTAGACTAGATGCACCTGGGGAAACTCCGGCGCCGCATGAAACGGCAGCCCGCGATCGTCACGCTTCTCGGCCATGTCGCCTGCCTTTCGTGCGGCGCGTATCGCCTGCCGCCGGCGTTCCTGCGCTTCGCGCGTTCGCGATGAGCCCGCGCGCCCTCAGCCCTCCTTCCGCAACTGCCCGCCGTAGATCGGACACCGCGCGTCATTCGTGTCCATCTGCTCCTGGTAGTAATTGTTCTCAAGACCCAGTGGGTCTTTTTCGCGGTCCATGACCCACTTCGCGTAGAACTTCTCGACGGCCAGCGCGAGACGCCGGCGCCGCAGATGCCCATGTATCATCACGGTCGCCGCCACCGCCGCCTGCTCACTCCCCATCGTGTCCCTCCCCATCCGGCGGCGGCGGAAACCCGTACGTCGCCGCGAATCCCTCGCGCCGTCACCGTTTCGCCTGTCAGGGGATACGGCAACTCTAGTCCATGACATACTGCCGAGTCAAGCTTTAAATCCTGTTAGGACAGCATTTTACGGGCAAATAGTTTACGTGCGTGGGTGACTTCGCCATCGGCACAAGTGGCGTGTTGCGATCGGGCGCGACGGCCTACGGCACAGGCACCGGCATTTGGATGGACTACAACGGCGGAATGCCACGGTTCCGAGTAGGTAATCCGTCCGGCGCGCGGATGTCCTGGGACGGCTCGACGATGACGATCCGGGGAGACATCACGGCCGACACGATCGACGCGAACGATGCACGATCGGCGGGCTCGACGTGGACGGCAACCTCACGATGACCGGCGGCGGCTCGATTGTCCGCGCGTCACTGGCGGTGCGTCGCTGACGCGGAGCACCGTCGCGCGGAGCAGCTCGCCGAAGCAAGTCGCACGGCGGTTCAACTCGCGGCCTGGGGCGTGGACGGTGAGAATCTCAATCCCGTATTCGGACCCGAATCCCAAACGTGCCTAGCGTGACAAATCGTTCGACGGGCGCTTGACGGCTGTCGGAACGGGGCGCACCATCGGCCTCTCAGACAAACGGAGGCCATCATGGAACGACCCGAACCACGCATCGAGGACAGACTCGATCAAATCCGCGAACGATCGCGCTCGTGATGATGATGCTCGCGCGCTGGTGCGAGCGCGCGGACGACCTATGCATGCGATCGGAAGACAGGAAGGCCGCGTGGAGTCAGATCAGCTCGCTGATGGATGTGGCGATGGTGTCCGTCGACGCGGTCCGCGGGACGCTGGAAAACGGCGGGCTGACGCTCGAAGCGCCGGATCCGGCGTACGCGTGATCGGCTCGCAGCCCACCGCACCCGGTGAACCTAGCCGGAGTGAGGCGAGCGGTCAGGGTGGTAACAGCTTTGTGATTGAGGAGCGATTAGGCAGAGAGGGCCGTGGGCCAGCTATTTCTTCGGCGCGGATCGCACGAAGATGCTCGTCGACTTGCTCGCGACAAAAACACCGGCTTGCCTTGAACGGGCGCCGCCTGCGGGGTGGTTTTCACTGGCATTTTCGGCCAACTCCAGAGAAGCTACGCTCGCTTCTATAGCAAGGCTACCGCATCCGCGAATCGCTCTGCTAGCTCCTGCTCTCCGGCTCATCAAAACCCATTTCATCCACAGTGCAGTCGCTGTCGACCTGCAGTGTCGCGAGTAGCGCCCGTCAATCCGCGATCAGCAACATGCTCAGCGCTGTGTCCGAACGACTCAATTCGTCGTGCGAGCGCTGGAGGGAGTTGAGCGTCGACGAGGAACCGCAATCAAGCGCTCCGCAGAACCGGATGATCGTTCTGCTTTGCGGCGACCTCAAGGACTGCGGTGATGTCGTCGGCCTCGAGATACGGATAGTCCGCAACACGGATGCGCAGGCCCCGAATGCGCGGCCGGCCGCCACAGACTTCCGGA
>JBMDXQ010000150.1:0-37394 GCA_048594975.1 Vicinamibacterales bacterium
CTGCCCCATCGTCTGGATATCTCCGACCGGCTGCTCGGGAGCAGCAAGGCTGAAGCCTTTCCGCCGATCGGCGGTCAGCGGGCCCGCTCGAACCTGACGCGAGCCGTGTCGGATGCGGTCCGGACGATGTGGAAGGGGGCCGTGAGCACCTGGGCAACGAGGTCGCCTGGCGCCGGGCCCTGCTCGCGGTAACTCACCACGATCTCCCCGCCGCGCTTTTCGATGCGGGTGATTTCGACCGTGTGCCCGGCGCTGGGCCGTGTTCCCTGGAACACGGCGATGATCATCGACCGGTTCCAGTCCACGGCCGGCGGCTTTCCCTCGCCGCCGTGTTCCTTCCAGAGCGTCGCCCAGTCCGCGGCGCTGCGAGCGACGACTTGGCGCGCCTCCTCGATGCCGCTCTGGTCGCCGCGCGCGATGGTGGTGAAGGCCAGGGGTACGGGCTGCACGATGTTCGAGCAGGCGAAGGCCGCCGCGAGGGTAAGGCTGACGTTCATGGGCTGACCCCGTGGGCCGGCCGCCGGCGCGGCAGCCGGCCCATGATGATCGACTTTACGGCGAGGGCGACCAGAAGAGAAGGCGGTTCGCCGTGCCGCTCGGGATTGCCGGTCAGCCGGTTCAGCGTCGCCGCGCCAGTCGGACGTGTTCCGCGCGTCGCCAATCGCGTCGACGCCCACGACGGCGCGGCCGCCGAACTCGTGTGCGTCCGGCGGATGCCGGTATCGATGATGTCAAGCGCCGATGGGACGAATGCCGGTCACTCCGCTGACGAATGGCCCGACGCCGGTGACCGTGGGGGAACGTCCGACCCGGCGGACCGCGACACCGCGGCCGGGCGGCCGGGCTCAGCACCCGCTACACGGCGCGTTCGTTACGTCTTCTTCAGCCGCTCGACGAACAGCTTCTGGCCCACCTCCGGTTCCAGCACCTCGTACATCCCGAAGACGCCGATGATGCTCCCTCCGGCGACACGGATCGGTGTCTTGCCGACGCGCACCCAGGTGATGGCGCCAGACGCCGATTGCTGACGTTCGACGATATCGAGCATCGGCACGCCGCGGCTGACCACGTTCTGGTCGTCGGCGCGGTACTTCGCGGCCTGGTTTCTCCACGGGAACTGCCGGTGCGAGTCGTCGGTGCCCACGACCGCCGCCGGCGAAGCAACTCCGGCGTCAGCGGCAAACAGCGCGTTGCACCCGCCGAACACGAACCCGGGCGTGTACTTCCAGAACACGCGGACGCGGCAGCGCGGGCCGGACGCTTCGGCGACGAACGAGGACAATTCCTGCCTCAACTGGGCCTCGGACATCGTCGGCCAGTGCTTCGAGCGCGCCGCCATCGTCGGATGAAGGCTTGGCCAGGATGCCTCCATCACCTGCCTGTACGCGCCGAGAATCGCCCTCAGTTCGCTGGCACCTACCTTCATGATCCACTTCCGTCCTCGTGTCTGCTCGGGACCGCCGTTCGAGACGTCAATCGCCCTTCAGTTATCGGTTCGTGAACGGCTGGGCATTAAGACGGCGCTCTGCGGAGGCTCACACCACGGAATCGGAAATCTTGCCTGTTCGCGCCCGTCAATCCTCCCGCCTCGCGTCCCCGCCAGGCACGACGTCTCGAGGTCCGGTTCCAGGACGAGGGTTACGGGGCGGCGCGGTTCCGCGGGGGACGAGGCCAGCAGGGATGCGCGAGCGTCTCGAGGCCCCCGGGGGCGCACAGGCGCCGCTCGACGGGTGTGGCAGACGCACGCCTCTTGACCTCAAGTTCACTTGAGGTTCTAGGATTGCACGAACTTGCCGCCCGGCGCTCGCCACACGTGCGCCGGCGGTGCGATCCGCAAGCGAGGTGCAGCTCCATGACCTACGAGACGCCCGTCGTCTTTCACAGCCACGGCATTCCCCTCTCCGGTCGGTTCATCCACGCCCGCCCGTCCCTGCGGGACCGCAGCCCTGCCGTCATCGTCGCCGGCTCGTGGCTGACCGTGAAGGACCAGATGCCCGCCTTGTACGGCCGCAGGCTTGCGGACGCGGGCTACACCGCGTTCACCTTCGACTTCGCCGGGTTCGGGGAGAGCCAGGGGGAGCCGCGGCAGGCCGAGATTCCGTCGCGCAAGATCGACGACATCCGGGCGGCAGTGGACTTCCTGCGCGGGCTGTCGTTCGTGGATCCCGATCGCATCGGGTGCGTCGCCGTCTGCGCCAGCGCGCAGTACGTGTTGGCCGCGCTCGGCCAGGGAGTCGCGCTCGCGTCGTTCGCCAGCATCGCCGGCTGGTATCACGACCGCCGGTCGGTGGCGCCGTTCTACGGCGGGGAAGAGGGCGTCGAGCGACGGCTCGCCCGGGCGCGCGAGGCGCTGGAACGGTACGCACGCACGCGTGAGCTGGTGACCGCGCCAGCCTATGAAGACGGCAACGAGCGTGCCGGGATGCACTTCCGCCTGGACTATTACGCGCGGCCGGATCGCGGCGCCGTCCCGGCGTGGAAGAACCTGATGGCGGAGATGACCTGGTTCTACTGGTTCGCCTTCGACGGCCTCGCCGCCGCCGAACGGGTGAGTACGCCGTCGCTCTTCGTGCACGCCGACGGCTGCGTGTTTCCCGACCACGTGCGCGAGGTGCATTCGCGGGTGAAAGGGCCGAAGGAGCTGGTCTGGGCCACCGGCGAGCAGGTCGACTTCTACGATCAGCCGATGCAGGTCGACGCCGCCATGTCGG
This sequence comes from Vicinamibacterales bacterium, assembly GCA_048594975.1. GTDB lineage: Bacteria > Acidobacteriota > Vicinamibacteria > Vicinamibacterales > 2-12-FULL-66-21 > JBMDXB01. The sequence continues at coordinate 2,712 of JBMDXQ010000150.1, forward strand.
CCATCACGCGCTGGCTCTCGCAGACGCTCGGCGCGCCGCAACGCGTGCCGGCGTGACTCATGAGGCCACGGAGGGATCTCACTGAGAGGGCACGAAAATCACGCGACTCGAGCCAAGATTCTCTGTGGCCTCGGTGGCCGCTGAGTCGATACGCTTCGTGCCCTCCGTCTTCTCCGCGTCCTCGCGCCGCTTGCGCACGGCGGCGCTTCATGTGATCGTTGCGAATCATGCGCAAGCCGACGCGTGCCATCGTCACGAGGGCGCTGCAGGCGATGTCGCGCCCCAGCGGCTCCTTCGACTCCGCCCGGTATTTCCGCGGTGATCACGGCCTGCGCTTCTACAACGTCGGCACCGCGCAGGTCCGCTCGCTGGCACGGCAGATTTGCGCGGCCAACCCGGACTGGACAGTGGACGACGCGATGCGGTTTGCGGGCGATTTGATGCGCGATCCCTACCTGGAGACCAAGGGGATTGGCCTCGAGGTGCTCGCCCGCTACCGGCGCTCGTTCACGCCGCGGCTGCTGCCGGCGTGGAAGCGCTGGCTGTCCGGCAACCTCTCCGCCAACTGGGCGACCACCGACCTGATCTGCGGCATGCTGATCGGTCCGCTCCTCTCCGAGCATCCGGAGCTGACACGGCTGATGCCCGCGTGGGCAGTTCACCGCAACATGTGGGTCCGCCGCGCGTCGGCGGTGGCCCTCATCCCGTCGGTCCGCCGCGGACGCGCCCTGGACCTCGCCTACGACACCGCCGCAGCACTGCACGGCGACCGCGAGGACCTGATTCAGAAAGCGGTCGGATGGATGCTGCGGGAGGCTGGCAAACAGGATCCCGCCCGGCTCGAACGTTACCTCCGCGCGAACGGATCGGCCGTCCCCCGTACGACGCTGCGCTACGCGATCGAACGGTTCCCTGCCGCCAAACGCCGCGAGCTGCTGACCGCGACGCGAGGCGCGTGACCGCGATGACACGCTGCCGGCGCACGCCCGGAGGCCACCGAACAACAAGCCAAGAGGGCCACGGAGGGATCTCACTCAGAGGTCGCGAAGGTCACGCGACTCGAGCCCAGATCCTCAGTGGCCTCCGTGGCCTCTGAGTTGGCTCCTACGTGGGTCCTTCCGTGGCCTCTGCTCCCGCGAGCGCGCGCCGCGGGTTGACTACGAGCAACCGCCGCACGTCCGCATTGGAGACGCCGGACGCACTCAGCGCTGGCACGAACGCCGTGAAGATCGTGTCGTAGGATCGGAACCGGCCGCCGCCCGGCTCGCCGACGCGATACCAGCCGGCATCGTGCGACACGAGGACGTTCCCCGGGAATCCCAGCTTCTTCATCCGACCGACGAGCTCGACGTGGCGGTCGACGGTCGCGGGTGCGATGCCGTCGAACTCCACCCACGCGCCGCGCGCCGCCACGCGCTCGTGGAACGACGGGTCCGCCTCGCTCTGCGCGTGCACCCAGATGAACGCGCCGAGCGGGACTCCCGCGCCGTCGAGGATGTCGAGCTGCTCGAGCGCGGCGGCGCCAGAGCCGGTGTGCGACGCGATCGGCAGGTGGGTGGCCCTGTGGGTGAGCGCAGCCGCCCGCACGAGCTTGCGATCGACCTCCGACAACGGTGCCGCGTCGACGCCGATCTTCATGAACGCCGGCTTGACGCTCGTGTCGTCGATGCCGCGCTCGTGCTCGCGAATCCAGCGCCCCGCCAGCTTCTCCGCGGTCTCGCCGAACGCGTGCCGGGGCAGGTGCTTGTCGCCGGCCGCCCCGTAGTAGCCGGTGTTCGACAGGATCTGCAGTCCCGACGCTTCCGAGAGTCGCTTCAGGAGCGCCGCGTCGCGCCCGAGATAGGCCGGCGTGCACTCGACGAGCGTGTCGCAGCCGAGCGCGCGCAACCGCCGGAGGTGGGGCAGCACGACCTCGACGACGTGATCGGGTTGGTAGCGATGAGGACCCGCGATGTCGGCGCCGCCGAAATCGACGAGGACGTGCTCGTGCATCAGCGTGACGCCCAGCCGTCGGGCGGGAATCCTGCCGGTCGCGGTCTCGACGGCGCGCTCGCCTTTGGCATCCGCTGCCACGCCACCGGGCGGCCGTGATGCGCAGGCACCGGCCAGAATGGCGCTGGCGCTCGCGAGCCATTGGCGACGCGTCAGCGCCGGCACGTCGCGGGGCCGGGACCGGCCAGCGCCGTCCGCAGCAGGGTCGCGAGTCATTGCACCGCAGCTTAGCAGAGGCCACGGAGTGTCTGGGCTCAGAAGCCACCGAGAGTCTGAACTCAGACGCCACGAAGGCCACAGAGGGTCCGTTCTAGTGCCTCCGTGGCCTCTGAGTTGGACCCCTCCGTGGCCTCAGCGACCGAGCGGGTTGCTGACCAGCGGCGAGTAGGCAAGATCGCCGAGCGCCTCGAGCAGCACCGTCATGCCCCGCTGCAAGTCCGCGATCGGCACCCGCTCGTCGATGTCGTGGCCGGGATACGGCTGGCCGGGAAACCACATGCCGAAGGCAATCGCGTTGGGCAGGCGCTTGGCATACGTGCCGCCGCCCGCGATTGCCGGCACCGCCCGCTCTCCGGTCGCGCGTCCGTAGGCCGCCATCAATCGCTTGACGAGCGGCGCGTCCGGCGCCACGACGAACGGTTCGTCCCCGAAAAAGCCGCCCACCTCGATGGCGACGCTGCGCTCGGTGGCGAACGCCGCTACGCGCCCGGCCAGGTGCGCCCGAACCTGCTGGTGCGTCATCGGCGGGATGCGTCGCAGGTTGATCGTCAGCGTCAGCCCGCCCGTTTTCGCCGCCTCGATCGTCGCGACGTTCACGCTGAAACGACCCCACAACGGGTCCTTCTGTTCCAGGCCCAGCGTTCCACCGTGGAGGTCCTTCCCTGCGAGCGAGGCGAACGCGAGCAGATCCGCCGCCCCGGAGGGCTCGACCTTGCCCGCAAGCAGGTTCGCGAGGAACACCAGCGCGTTGCGCCCACCCTCCAGGTTCATCCCCGAATGGGCGGCCCGTCCCCTTGTCGTCAACACCGCGCCGTCGCGCTCGGCCTTCGCCTGGCAGCCGTATCCGGCTGGGGGCGAGGCCGGGCAAAGCGCCGTCATGGCTGCGGCGTAACCCGACCGGTCGCTCGCTGTCCACCGCAGCCTCGCGGCGGCAGCCGGCGGGACGATGCTGGGCGTGATACCGGCCTTGAGGTCGACGATCGCCCACGGCGCACCGGACGAACGCCTGGATCTGAACGGATCCGAGACCGTCAGCGCCAGCGCGTCCCAGGCTTTCTCGCCGACCACAACCGGGAACTCGCTGTCGAGTACGAGCGTGACGTCGGGCGCCTCGTGCGCCTTGAGATACGTCGCGAAGTCCTGGTTCTCGCTCTCCTCGTCGCTGCCAACGAGCAGCCGGATCGTGTGGGTCCGCGGCCTGGGATCGTCGCGCAGCGTGGCGAGGGCGAGCAGCGCCTGCACGAGCGGTCCCTTGTCGTCGGCGGTCCCGCGGCCGTAGACGTGGCCGTCCTTCACGCTGCACTCGAAGGGCGGCACCGTCCAGCCCTCCCCGGGCGGCTGTACGTCACCGTGCACGACGAGGCCGAGCACCGGCGACCCTTCCGGCCCGGCGAGCTCGACCTCGCTCACCGGGCCGGCATCGCGAAATACCAGCCCGAGCGTGCGCGCCTGACGCTCGATCCAGCGGCGCTGCTGCTCGTGCGCCGTGGTGTTGCCCGCCTCGGTCGGGAACCGCACTGCCTCGCAGAGCATCGGCTGCAGCCGCGCCGCATGCCGCTCGCGATAGGCGCGCTGGAGGTCCTTCGCGCCCTGCACGGACCAGGAGGACAGGAAGACGAGGATAGCTGCGGCGATACGCATCTGAGGATTCTAGCCAAATCGAGTCACGTCGCTCGCCGCGGCGACCACCGTGTCACCCGTCCTCGTAATCCGAGATAATGATGCCGGGCGCGGCGACCGCCTTCTTCCAGGAGACCTGCTGTGAAACGCCAGTTCACGATCGCGGTGATCGGCCTGCTCGCGCTGGCGGCGCCGGTGCACCCGGCATTCGACGCCGGCGCGGCGCCGCAGGCTCAGCAGCCGGCGGCGACGCCGAAGCCGCCGGACGGCAAGACGGTCGTCTACGCGGATTTCGAACGGACCGAGAACAACCGTCCGGTCAGTGCGCGCGGCGGGCTGATCCAGCTGTTCGCGTACGAGGAGAACGCTGTCCGGAAGAGCACGTTCAAGGGGCTTGAGGGCGCCAATCCGCCGGCGCCTGAGCTCGTGCGGATCAAGAAGGATGACCCGAACCTCGCGATGAAGTTCGACTATTCGTTGCTCGCGCCGAACCAGTGGGCCGGCGTCACGGTCGAGATCCACGGGCTGCCCGACGTGGACGGCAAGGCAGTGCCTGAGGACGTCACGGTGTTCAAGACCCTGTCGCTGCAGGTGTACGCAACCGGCCTCCGGATCCTGCGGCTCGAGGTGATCAGCGGCGAGCGCGGACGGGACATGGGCAGGCAGTACCCGCAGAAGGATTTCGAGGTGCGTGCCGGCATGAACACCTACAAGGTGCCGCTCTCGACGTTCGCCCAACCGGCGTGGGTCTCCGATCGCATCGATCCGAAGGAGATCCTCAGGCAGCTCACCTCGGTCAACCTCACCGCCTTCTGCGATCAGTGCGAGACGAACCGGCAGGGGATGGTGATCGTGGACAACGTGGTATTCGAGAAGTAGCGCACGCTGCCGGTCCTCGACGCTCCCGCCGGACGTCTCTCACCACAGCAAGCCGCCGCGTGACGGTCCGGTGTTCGCCGCCCGGCCTGGCGACGGTCGCCTCCCGCGTTCTCCCCACGGCACCGCGATCGTCACGGTCCGTTCGCCCGCCATCGCGCGCACGGCGCCGGCGGTCAGCCCCGCCGGCACCGCGCCCGTGAATCGCAGCTGCACCACTGCGTTTCCGGGCGTCCCTTCGATGGCGGCCGCAACCCGCGCGTGCGCCTCGGCCGCCGAGAGATCACCGAGCGTCAGGGTACGCGACACCATGGGCCGCGCCGGCAGCGGCCGGAACTCGAACGTGCCGAGCCCCGAGCGCGTCAGCTCCAGCATGACGTAGCCCTTCGTCTCGGGCGCCTCGGCAAACGACGTGCGCTCGACAGAGCCGGCATAGATGACCGGCGCCCCACCCCCGGGCCTCAGCACCTGGTGACGATGAACGTGGCCACACAGGATGACGGCGACATCGCGCGGCAGATCGGCGGCGCGGATGACGTCGGCGCCGGCGCGGAAGGTGAAGTTCCCAGGCCCGCACGTGGCCCCCTCGACACACTGGTGCAGGCACAGCACGCGTACGTGCGCGTTGACCGAATCCCGGCCGGCGGCCGCGAGCATCCCGCTGAAGTCGTGGCGCACGCGGCTGGTGAACGGAAACCCGGTGAACGCGACACGCACGCCGCGCGCCTCGAGGGCGATCGTGCGCGGCCGATCGAAGACGTGGAGATGCTCGTGCACCGCGAGCAGCGGGTAGGGCAGGCGGGCGCGTTCGTGGTTGCCGGGGACGAACAGCACCGGGATGCCCGACGTCGCCGCTCGTTTGAGCGGCGCCAGCGCGGCCTCGGCCAGCCACGCCGGAACGCGGCTGCGGTAGAGGAGGTCGCCGCCGTGCACGACGACGTCGACCTGGCCGGTGCGCGCCGGCTCCAGGGCGCGCTCGAAGTTCGCGAAGAAGTCGTCGCCGCGCCGCCGCCGGACGACGCGCGGCCGCGCCGGCATGTCGAGTCCGAGGTGCGTGTCGGAGACGAACAGGATGCGCACGTCACACCCAGGCGAGCACGCGCGCGAGGCGGCCGCTGGCGAGCGGCCGCGCCGTGCCGAAACGCACCATCACCACAGCGCCCGCCGCGGCCAGCCGCTTCAGCTCGGTGGTCAGCACGCGCAGCCGATCGAGGCGCGGCGTCGTGATCTTCGTGCGGCGTTCGATCGCCGATCGCTTGTGACCGGGCGGGACCGGCGGCATCGCATCAGGCTCGGTCCGGTCGTGGACGGCGATGTCGCCGTTCTCGACGACGATCAGCCGCGCCCCGTGCTGGCCGGGCTCGCACCACAGGATCGCGGCTTCCATCAGCCGGGTCAGCCAGCGCGCGCGGCGGCGGGCGAGCGCCGCCCGCAGCACGAGCCACTCCAGCGTGATCTGCACGATCTCGGGTGTCCAGGCGGCGAGCGGCGGCTCGGCCGGGACCAGGTCGTCGAGATCCACGTCGCGATCCCGCCGGCCCTCCCGCCACAACCGGGTGCCCAGCCGCAGCAACCGCACGCGTGGGTCGAGATCCTCGCGGGCCAGTTCGGGATGGGCGGCGCGGAAACGCGCGTAACCGGCCTCGAACACGGTGCGCGCGGGAGCCCATCGGCCGCTGCCGAGCGCCGCCGCGCTGCCGGCCGCCAGCGCGGCGAACTGATCGAGGGTCTCGGCCGATGGAAACGGCCCGAGCGGGCAGCGCTCCGAGACCGTCGCGCTCCGCTCGCCGAGGTCGTGGCGGGCGAACCACGCGCATCGATGCTCGATCGCGAACGCGATGTTGTAGGGCGGGCGGTGCCGCTTGATCTCGTCCGCCTCCAGCAGCGCCGCCTCGAGCGCGGTGGGGGTGAGCTCGAACGAGACCGCGCGCGCCTGCGACAGCATCTCGAGCGTGCGTTCGGGGACGCCGTGCTGCTTGCGGAAGTAGCTGTTGACGCGGTGGTGCAGCGACGAGGCCTTGCCGACGTAGAGCACGTCGCCGCTCGAGCGCAGCATGCGGTAGATGCCCGGGGCGTGCGGCGCGGCGAGGCGATCGGCACGCGGCATCGGCCAGGCGCGGCGTCGGCGGCCGACCGGCGCCGGCGGCGACGCCAGCCACTCGCGCAGATCGATCCACGTGTCGACGCCCGCCTCGTGCAGCATGCCGATCAGGGCACGCCACACGAACGCCGTGGCCTCGACGTGATCGGCGCTGCGACGCAGCGCGCCGACGCCGCGACCGAAATACCCGGCGAGCGCGCGCAGGCTGCAGCGGGGCAGGTCCGGCAGGAGCCGGCGGGCGATCTCGTGGGTGCAGACCAGCTCGATTGCCCCGCCGCTGCCCGCCAACGCGTCGAGGAACGGCTGCTCGAACCGCGCGAAGTGCGCGACGGCAGGGGCGGGCTGCTGCGGCAGGCCTGCCGCCTCGGCGCAAAGCTCGCGCCAGGCCGTCTGCGCGTCCACACCCGACCGCATCATGGCATCGGTAATGCCAGTGATGCGCCAGACGGCCGGCGGGATGCGCTCGCCCTGGGGCAGCCTGATGAGCCGCGCGTTCACCTGCGCACCGGACGCCGGAACGCGCGTCCAGCCGAGTTCGAGCAGGTGCCCGCGCGGGCTGGCGGCGGTCGCCTGGCAGTCGACCGCGAGCACGGCGAGCTCGTGGAGAAATGCCACGGAGAGCAATGTAACTCAGAGGGTCACGGAGGCCACAGAGGTCTATGGCCTGAGGTCCAAGCACCATCGAGGCACGACCTCGTACCCGCCCATCGGCTCATCAGAATAGCGCCGTGACGCCGATCTTCATTGTCTTCAGGGCGTCGCCGCCGTCGGCGACACGATCGACTGAGTGGAGCCCTCCCTGACCTCTGAGCTGAATAACGCTGTGGCCTCCGTGTCCTCTGAGTTGAATATCTCCGTAGCCTCCTACCGCCGCGCGCCGGTGTTCGAGACGAACGCGACCATGCGGCCGTCCGGCGACCACGACGGCACGTTGATCGTTCCCTGGCCACCGTAGATGTATGCGACCACCCGCGGCGTGCCGCCGGCCGCGGGCATGACGCGGATCAGCACGCGCTTGTAGTACGGGTGGTCCGAGGGATCGACCTCCTTCGGGAAGCTGATGAAGACGACGCGCTCGCCGTCGGGCGACACGTGCGGGAACCAGTTGTTCCAGTCATCGCTGGTCAGTTGCTCGGGATCCTTGCCGTCCGGCGTCATGCGCCAGATCTGCATGGTCCCGCTGCGCACCGAGTTGAAGTAGATGTACTTGCCGTCGGGCGAGTACTCCGGCCCGTCGTCGAGCCCCTTCGTGTCGGTCAGCCGCACCTCCGGCCCGCTCCCGTCCGAGGGGATGGCATAGATGTCGAACTCCTTGTTGCGGCCGCCGGTGTAGACGAGCGTCCGGCCATCGGGCGACCACCCGTGCAGGTACGACGGCGTCAGCGGCGTGATGCGCTTCGGGGTGCCGCCGCCGACCGGGACGGTGTACACCGCCGACTGGCCGGAGCTGTTGTCGCTGATCCCGAGCATCGTCCCGTCGAAAGAGAGAACGTGGTCGTTGTTGTTGCGGTTCAGCGTGCCGGTGTCGATCGGCGATCGGGTCCGCGTCTCGAGGTCGAAGCGCACGAGCCGGCCGCGCTCCTCGCCGCGGCCGCTGGTGTTGTAGATGAGCGCGCCGCCGTCCTTCGTCCAGTTCGGGGCCTCGAACGGCTGGTCAGATCTGTAGAGAACCTGCCGCCGGCCGGTGTCCACGTCGGCGACCTCGAGCACGCTGCCGATGTAATCGCGGTAGGGGGCGAAGCCGTCGGGCGCCGGCCGGATGATGCGGACGTTGCCGAAGACGGCGCGCTCCATCACATCCGGGTTGTGCGAGCACAGGGCCAGCCCGACGAGCACCTCCTCGCCCAGGTCGATGTCGGCGATGGCCGTTTCGGTGAAGACCTCGCCCGACTTCGCCGCCGACAGGGTGTAGGTCCGGCCCTTCCGTTCCAACTGCAGCACGTCGGCGCCCTTGACCGGCGACTCGCGCTGCTCGGTCTCGCCGCCCTTCGCGCGCCGGAACTGCAGGGAGGTGAGGCCGTCGCCGTGGACGATGCCGTCGACGTAGGTCGCGTCGGCGTCCATCACCGAACGGATCATCAGTCCCGCCTTCCGGTGCGGATCGACGCCCTTTCCCAGCAATTGCACGCGCGCATGGAGGATGAAATCGCCGCGCAAGCGGTGCCAGACGAACTGGAACTCGTCGCGCCGGCCCCACATGTTGACGCCGCCCGCCGCGAGGAAGTACTCCTGCGTGATCGGGTTGTAGGCGGCGGATCCGGCTCTGCGCGGCGTGCCGACATCGCCGTGGCCCTCGAAGTCACCGAGGGCCGTCGTCGTCCGGTCCTGTGCATCGATGATCGCGACGGCGAGGACCGCGGCAAGGGCGGCATACGCGCGTCTGGAGAACGTCACGGGGTCAGATCTTGTTTCTTGCACCAATGTCCTCCGGGAGAGACAGACTGCCAGTGTCCAATCCTCAGGTCAAACGTGCAAGAAACAAGATCTGACGCCCGCGGCGAAGCCGTCCCACGCGTTCCTGCTTCACCAGCTCGACCCGGCGGTTCTTCGCGCGTCCCGACTCGGCGTCGTTGGAGGCGACCGGCGAGTAGGTTCCAGTCCCGGACGCCTTCAGCCGCGCCGGCGCGACGCCGTGGGTGCGCTCAAGCGCCTGCACCTCCGCCTCGGCGCTCTTCGGGCTCGCGAGCACGACGCCGCCGAGTCACCGCGATCTCGAGGTTGCGCAGGATCTGGATCTCGCTGGCGGGCGTCGCCTTCGCGAGCGGAAAGTACCGGACCGTCAAGGTGCGCCCGCCGATCGTCTCCGTCGTGCCGCCGTCAACGTCGAAGGTCCGTTCGTCGTACTGCTTCTCGAAGCAGTTCTGAATCCAGTAGCCGGGCATGGGTGAACAACGGGTGATCCTTGCAGCCGGTCACGTCTTTCTGCTGGGCGGCCGCGCGGGGGTCGTCCTCGCTCCGACCAGTGGGCACTAAGCTCAGGTGTAGGACGAGACCATCGGGGTCATTCCCGAGCACCCCGCGCGGCGACGCGACCGCGCCAAGTACGAGGTCGTTGCTCCACGGTGATCGGCCGTCCCAGGAAGGCGCCGTAACGAGCGGCGGCGGGCGCGATGCGATCGCGCTCATCACCCGAGAGCCGGCGCCACGGCGCGATGGACACGATCGCCGAGTCCTTGCCGCGCAGCGCCCGCCACGTTCCTACCGCGCGACCGTCGAGGATCACGGTGCTGCCCAGCGCATCGCGCGGGTCGATCGGAACTCGGCCGAGGACGGCCGACCGGTCGCGGTACGCCACGAGATACTCGTCGAAGTTCGGCAGGAGCCACGCTGCGGGCTGCAGCAGACGCGCCCGCCGCGGCCCGCCCGAGTGGCGATAGGCGCCGGCGGCTGGTGAACCCTGCGAGAGCGTGGAGCCGGCCGCGGCGACGGCCGCTTTCGCGTCGCCGGCGGTCAGGCCGGACCACCAGCAGAAATCGGCCAACGCCGCCGGACCGTGGCTCCGGAAGTAGCGTTCGGCGAGCAGCGCCAGCGCCTCTTCGCGCGGAAGCGGAGCGGCGGCCGGGACGCGCCGGTCCATCAGCGCATACGTGATGCGGCCGCCGCGCAGCGGGCCGCTGCAAATGCGTCCCTGGAGCTCGGCGATTGCCAGCAGGTGCGAAAGCCGTTCCGGCGTGATCCTGATGCCGACGCGCTCCAGCGCCGCCGCGAGCTCGTGACGGCTCCGCTCGGCATCCGACAACGAGCGCTCGAGCGCCCTGCCGCTCTTCGCGACCGCCGCGTCGTCCAGCTCCAGCTGGCGATGGCGCGGCGCCATGCGGGCGAGGATGCGCGGGCCGGTCAGCGCGAGGAGCCAGCGTATGTCGGCGGCGGCGACGAGATGCCACGTCGGCCTGAGCACGTGCGTGCGGACGATGGCTCCGGCGTTGAACGCCTCGTCCACGACGGTTTCGGTGGACCCCTTCGCCCGCAGGCCGAGCGCCCACTTCGCGCCGGGGAAGTCCTGCGCCTGCACGGCGCCGAACCACGCCACCACGTCGCGGGGATCGCGCAGCGTGGATCCCGCGAGCCGATGGTTGATGAGCCGATGCCGGACGAGGTCGTTCGAAGAGGCCATGGGATGATTCGAGTCAGCGGGCACGGAGGAGTCACACCTCAGAGAGCAGGAAGAGCAAGGAAACTCAGAGGGCACCGGCGGCAACGGAGGATCTCTGTTGTTTGTCAGTCTCCGCGGCCTCCGTGGCCTCTGAGTCTCACTCCCTCCGTGCCCTCTGAATCGACACCAGTTCTCCGCGACCTCCTCTTGCAGTCCTGCATGCATATTGTTACTCTCACCACAGGTTTGCTGGCCCTCGCCGCCACGGGGTCGCCTCGCCAGAGGCTGCGCGGTGACTGTTCCCCATCACCGGGCCATGAACCGTGTCGCTTCTCACGATCTTCCCAGCGCGACGTGGTGGTTCGCGGGTTCGTGGCTTGCAGGGGTGTGCCGCATGACCGACAGCTTCGGCGCGCGATTGCGCCGGCGGCGTGAAGAACAGGGCATCGCGCTTGCCGCGATCGCCGAGCAGACCAAGATCAAGTCGTCGCTGCTCGAGGCGCTCGAGCGCGGCGACGTGAGGCACTGGCCCTCGGGGATCTTCCGGCGAGCCTTCATCCGCGCCTACGCGGAGGCCATCGGCCTCGATCCCGACGCCATCGTCCGCGAGTTCCTCGACCTCTATCCAGAGCCGGACGAGCTGGCGGCCGCGGCCACGCTGATGGCCACGACCGCCGACGACGCGCGGTCCAACGGCGCCCCTCCTACACGGCTGCGGCAGATGGTCGGGTCGGCCATCGGATCGCTCGGGCGCTTTCGCCGTACAACGCCGGCCCAGGAAACGCCGGCCGCGGGGGCAGCACCGCGCCGCGAGGCGCCGCCGGTGGAAGCGCCCGCGGCTGCGGAGAGCCGCTTTCCCGTCGCGTCGCCTGCCCTGTGGGACGCCGCGAACGATGTTGCTCTCGACCGCGCCGTGACGCCGCCCGAGGAGGCCGTCGAGCCCGTACCGACTGGCGCCGGGCTTCTTCTCGAACAGCCGCATGCCGTCGCGATCGAGCCCGCAGGGGGTGAACCGCACGATGACGCGTTCGCCGGCCGCGACGACCGTCACCTGGCGGCGGCAGGCGAGCCGAGGCTCGACCCGCGGTCCATCGACGTGCCGACGCTCGACGAGGCGGCTCCGGCGCCACAGGCTGCCGCATCAGCCCGCCCTCGGGATGACCAGCCGCCCGCCGAGACGCGGGTGGAGCCTGCGGCCGACGTCCGGATGATGGACCGGGCCGAGCCCGACCCGGCCTCGTTCGTACCGGATTTCCTGGCGGTCGCGAACCTGTGCACGGAGTTCGCGCGGGTCGAGGACGCGCAGGCTCTGCGGCCGCTGGTGCAGCGGGCGACGGAGGTGCTGGACGCTGCCGGTCTGATCGTCTGGATCTGGGACGGCATCGCCGAGCAGCTGAGACCCGCCCTCGTGCACGGCTACTCGGAGCGGGTGATCGCGCAGCTGCCCGCGGTCGCCGCGGACGCCGACAACGCGACGGCGGCGGCGTTCCGGTCCGCGCAGCCGTGCGCCATCAGCGCCAGCGACCACACCTGCAGCGCGCTGGTGGTGCCGTTGCTGACGCCGGGCGGGTGTGCGGGCGTGCTCGCGATCGAGCTGCCGCCCGGGCGCGAGCGGTCGCTTGCGGTCCGCGCCGCAGCGACGATCTTCGCGGCCGTGCTCGCGCAGCTGGCCGGCGGCGCGGCCGCCGAGGCCCACGACGGCGCGCCGAGGATGCCTATACACGACGTGATGCGGCCGCGTGTCGGGTCAATGGGCCGCTTCGAGCGGGCGTATCGGCGTCCCCTGCCTTAGACCGGGTCTGCCCCGCAGTGAGCGCGTCGCGGCCGCCGGCTGCAAATCGCCGAGCATGCCGCCGATAAGGCACCATATGACAGGGGTGCGCTGGCAGGGGCCGTCCCCGATTCGCTGACTATGCAGCTCGGCACGCTTCGCCAGTTCACACTCGCCCTGGTCTCGGTGCTGGTCGTCACCTTCCTCGCGGGCGCGCTGATCGCCGGCCAGGACGCGGCGCTGCCGCTGCGGATCGCCGGGATGGCTCTGGCGCTGGTGCTGATCCTCACCGGGGTGATCGTCTTCCTGCGCCGATGGCTGAGCCGGCCGCTCGGCGGCATGGTCGAGGATCTGGCGGAAGGCTCCACGGACATCCAGTCGGCGAGCGAGCAAGTGGCTGGCGACACCGAGTTGCTGACGAGGGTGACGGCCGCGCAGGCGGCCTCGATCGAGCAGATGTCGGCGACGGTCGAGGAGCTCGCCTCGATGACGCGGCGCAACGCTTCGCACGCCCACCAGACCGACCAGCTGATGGGGGAGACGCGCGGGGCGGTGACGCAGGCGGCCGACTCGATGCGCGGGCTGGTCGAGTCCATCCAGCAGATCAAACGGTCCAGCGTCGACACCTCGCGCATCGTCAAGAGCATCGACGGCATCGCCTTCCAGACGAACATCCTGGCACTGAACGCGGCAGTGGAGGCGGCGCGCGCCGGCGAGCATGGCGCCGGCTTCGCCGTCGTCGCCGAGGAGGTCCGCACGCTGGCGCAGCGGGCCGCCGATGCCGCGCGCGAGACCTCCGCGCTGATCGAAGAGACCACCCGGCACGTGACGCAGGCGGCCGGCCTGGTCGAGCACACCGGCGAGCGCTTCGACCAGGTGAACGACCACGTCAGCCAGTCGAGCGGCTACGTCACCCAGATCGCCGAGGCGTCAGCCGAGCAGGCACGGGGCATCGACCAGCTGAACGTGGCCTTCACCGAGATCGACAAGATCGTCCAGCAGACGGTGAGCAGCGCCGAGCACGCCGACGCCGCCGCGCACCAGATGTTCGCGGCCTCGCGGCGGATGACGGAAATCATCGCCAGCCTGCGCGCGATGACCGAGGACGCGGGCCGTGAGGGGCGGGCGCGGGAGCGGGCGGGCGCGGCACTGGACCTGCGGATCGCGGTGACGACGCTCGTCGCCGAGGCGTTCTCGGCATGGACGAGCGGGATCCCGGTGGCCGACCTCCTGAGCTACAACAGCCCGCACGCCACGCGCGGGACGGTCGATTTCGTGCTGCAGCTGCAGGCGCTGCTCGCCGCCGGTCTCGACTTCGACTACGAGCTGCGCGTCTCGGACAACAACGCCCGGATGCGGCATGAGGTCGTGCAGGGCTACGCCGATCTGTGCGCCGAGACGGTGTGGGACGTGGACGTCGAGCACGACGCGCTCCTCGAAGTCTCGCCGCTCATCGTGCAGGGGGAATTCGAGAAGGGCCTCTACACCGTGCCAGGGCACGAGCGCATGCTGCTCGTGCGGTCCCTCGAGGACCTGCAACCCTTCGTGGGCGTGACCGTCGTGAGCTGGAAGGTGGACGTGCGCACGCTGCAGGCGATGGGTCTTCGGGGCGTGGAACAGGTCTTCAAGGCGGAGAACCTCTTCTCCGCGCTGCAGCAGCGCCGCGGCGACTTCACGCTGCTCGAGTTCGCGGCGACGCCGGACATGAGCGTGGTCCACGACAACGTCAAGCTGATCCCGGTGCCCGGCTGCAAGGTGTCGCTCCCGGGGAGCCGGTCGTGGGTGGTGTCGCGGCGGTCGCCGTACGCCGACGTGCTCGCCGACGCGCTCGAGCGCGGGCTCCAGACGCTGCGCAGCGAAGGCCGGGTCGCGCGCGCGTACCGCGAGTCGGGCTTCCTCCATCCGCGCGTGGCCGACTGGAAACGACTCATCTGAGGCACCCCGGCGAGCGTCCTTACCATGACGGTGATTCTCCCGACGCACGCGCACGGGAGGCGGCGACGGTGGCCGGTGCTGCTGGCCGGTGCGATCGTCGCCTGGGGATCCGCGTTCGCGCGGCCTGCCGGCCACCGGGGCGCCGCCGTCGGATCGCGCGGCGAGACTCCCGTTCCCGCCGCCTTACGGGTCATCGACGCCACCGGTAAGGTCGTTATCGCCGCTGCTCGCCCGGCTCGAGCGCGAGGGGCTGCTCTCGGCGGAGTGGCTGGAGGGCGAGGGGCCGCGGCCGCGCAAGTACTACCACCTGACCGCGGTGGGCCGCGCGCGGATGAAGAAGATGAGCGAGGAGTTCCGCGCCGTCGCGGCCGGCATCGAGCAGATGATCGCAGGCGCGCTCGGGGGAAGACGAGGACGTTGAGCGAGGTCGGTGAATCGCGGTCCGCGGCTACCTCCACGTGCTGGATCGGGCTCTGCGCTCCTCGTCGTCGGCGCCGCTGGCCGCCGACGTGGTGCGCGAGGTGGAGTCCCACATCCGCGAGCGGATCGCCGAGAGCGACGGCATGCCCGAACGAGCGCGACGCGCTGGAGGCCGTCCTGACGCGGCTCGGGAGCCCGGCGACGGTCGCGCGTACCTACTCGCTCGAACTGATCATGGAGGAAGCCGCGGTCGGCGGCCAGGTGGTCGCCGTGCTGCGCTCCATCTTCCACGCCGCGGCGACCGGCAGGGCGGGGTTCCTGGTCGCCCTGCTGCTGTTTACCGGCTACACCGTGGGCGCGTCGTTCATCGCCGTCGCGGCGCTGAAGCCGGTCTTCCCGAACAACGTCGGGCTCTGGCTGCTCGACGGCGTCCGGATCGGTGCCGAGTTCCCCGCCGCGGACGGCGTGGCACCGCTCGGCGGTTACTGAGTGATCCCGATCTTCGTGCTCGCCGGCCTCCTCGTCCTGGTCGTCACCCACAAGCAGGCGCGGCGCTGGATCGCGGGGTGAAGGAACGGATCCGGGTCATCGGGAACGGGTCGTTGTGAACGGATCGTTCACGCCGAGCCCGCGGCGTTGCGCGTGGAGTAGCGGCCTTCCCGGCAGCCGATCACGCCGGCCGGGCAACGCGGGAAGCCTCGCGTGCTGCCGTCGTTTGCAGCGAAATTCCACTACACTGCTGTCGACGGGTCCGCTTCACGCGCGCAGCCCGAGCCGCTTCGGTCCGCGGCCGCGCGTCGAGTGGACTTCTTGACGCGCGCCGAGTCCATCCATGCTTCACCTCAAGTCATCGTCATTCCTGGCCACCCTCCTGCTGCTGCTGAACGTCACGCTGGTGGTTCCGCTGGCGCGGCAGGCGGGCCGCCCTCCCGAGTGGCCCGGCGCGAAGGGAGAGGGCGTCACCCTGCTTCCGAACGGGTGGCGCATCGCGCCGGCGGGTCGCCATATCGCCTCCGGTGACTTCCCGATGTCGATGGTGCTTTCTGCCGACGGCCGCTACGCCATCGTCTCCAACAACGGCTGGTCGAAACCATCACTGACCGTCGTCGACCTGGACCAGCTGGCGGTTCGCGCGCGCGTGCCGATCGATCACGCATGGCTCGGGCTCGCCTGGCATCCCTCCGGCGCGCGGCTCTACTCGTCCGGTGCCGCCGAGAACACGATCAACGTGTTCACCTGGAACGAAGCCAGGCTGGCGGCGGGCGGCCAGATCGCGATTCAGCGGCCGATGATCCAGCTGCCGCCGCGCACCACCGATCTCGCCGGCACAGGGTTCATCGGCGGCCTGGCGATGGACCGTTCGGGCTCGACGTTGTACGCCGTCCACGTCCTCGGCCGAGCGATCAGCGCCGTCGACGTCGACCGTCGCGCCGTGCGGACGACGGTCAGCCTGCCGGCGGAGCCGTACACGGTGGTGCTGTCGCCCGACGGCGGCACGGTCTACGTGTCGCTGTGGGGCGGCGCGAAGGTCCTCGCCCTCGATCCCGCGACGCTCGCCACGAAAGGCGAGGTCACGGTCGGCGAGCACCCGAACGCGATGGCGTTTTCCGCTGACGGGCGGCGGCTGTTCGTCGCCTGTGCGAACACCAACAGGGTCTGGGCGCTGGAGGTGCCGTCGCTCGTCGCGCGCGAACAGATCTCGGTCGCGCTCTATCCGCAAGCGCCGGCCGGAACGACGCCGAACGCGCTGGCGCTGTCGCCGGACGGTGGCACGCTCGCCGTGGCGAACGCCGACAACAACACGGTGGCGCTCGTCGACGTCGATGATTCGACGGCCAGCACGGTCAACGGCTTCATCCCCACCGGCTGGTACCCGACGGCGGTCCAGTTCACCCCCGACGGCAAGCGGCTGATCGTGCTCAACGGCAAGGGATTCACCGGCCAGGCGAACCCGCGCGGTCCGCAGCCCACCAGTCCGGCGGCCGAGGGGCAGTTCACCGGGCAACTGCTGCAGGGCGCACTCTCGATCGTCGAGGTCCAGGACGAAGCGGGATCGAAGGCGCTCACCGCACGCGTCTACGAGGTGACGCCGTACTCCGACCGGATCCGCCTCGCGCCGGCGAACGCCCCGGCGGCGTCGCCGATCCCGCGCACGGTGGGCGACAGCTCGCCGATCAAGTACGTCTTCTACGTCATCCGCGAGAACCGCACCTACGACCAGGTGCTCGGCGACCTGGAGCGCGGCAACGGCGACCCGACGCTCACCATCTTCGGCGAGACAGTCACGCCCAATGCACACGCGATCTCGCGCGAGTTCGTGACGTTCGACAACTTCTATGTCGACGCCGAGGTCAGCTACGACGGCCACGCGTTCTCGACCGCCGCGTATGCGACCGACGCGGTCGAGAAGATGTGGCCGACGAACTACGGCCGGCGCGGCGGTGTGTACACCAGCGAAGGCGGCTGGGGCGACCGCAACGCGTACGGCAACCTGTCCACGCCCGCCGACGGCTACATCTGGGACTTCGCGGCGCGTGCCGGCGTCTCGGTGCGCAGTTACGGCGAGTTCGCGCACTGGGACAAGCGCTGGGGCCCGGTCGAGGCGACGGTTCCCGGCTTGCGCGGAAAAGTCCACCCGGCTTATCCCCCGTACGACCTCGACATTCCCGACGGCCAGCGCGTCGACGTGTGGCTGGCGGAGTTCCGCGAGTTCGAGAAGAACGGCGCGCTGCCGCGGCTCAGCATCATCCGCCTGGGCAACGATCACACGCAGGGAACGCGGCCGGGTGCGCTGACGCCGCGCGCGATGGTCGCCGAGAACGATCTCGCGCTGGGCCGCCTGGTCGAAGCGATCTCGCGGAGCCGCTATTGGAAGGAATCGGCGATCTTCGTCCTCGAGGACGACGCGCAGAACGGGCCGGACCACGTCGACTCGCACCGTTCGGTGGCGCTGGTCGTCAGCCCGTTCGCGCGGCGGCGTGCGCTCGACAGCACGCTCTACACGACGTCCGGCATGCTGCGCACGATGGAGCTCGTTCTCGGGCTGCCGCCGATGAGCCAGTACGACGCGGCCGCCACGCCGATGTACAACGCCTTCCAGCCGGTGCCGGACGCCACGCCCTACACGGCGCGGCCGGCGCGCATCCGCCTCGACGAGCGCAACGCCGCGACGGCCTGGGGCGCCGCGGCGTCGATGGAGATGAACTTCGCCGAAGCGGACATGACGCCCGAGTACGAGCTGAACGAGATCCTCTGGAAATCGGTGCGCGGCGCCGACTCACCGATGCCTCCGCCGGTACGCGCCGCCTTCATTCGCATCATCGACGAGCGCGAAAGGGCAGAGCGGCAGCGCTAGAAGCAGATCCTCGTCAATGCCCGATTCCAACTTCCAACTTCCTTGGACGTGGGGACTGTGGTGGTCTCATCAGAAGGCTATTTCGGCGCGCGGTAGAACCCCCGCCACCAGGCCAGTTGCGCGAGTGCCAACGCCACGGCCGCGGCAATCCCCAGGATCGCCGCGACCGTCGCCTCGGCGCGGGTGTCCGGCCAGCCCGCCATCGAGCTGCGCCAGAGCACGGTGGCCACGCCCGCGAGCCACGCGTTGATCGCCAGCGTGAGCTGCGCCAGCCGGCCGATCTGGTCGAGCACCCGGCCACGCGCCTTGGGGAACGGGTCGTAGCCGTCGAGGCTGACGAGCCCGGTGGCGCTCGCCGCCGCCTGCACGAAGCGGCGGCGGATGTCGTCGAGCACCTCCTTGTACTCGGCGGTGGTCTGGTCGCGCTTGAGCAGGCGATCGTAGGTCAGCAGGCCGACGGCGAGGATCAGCAGGGCCAGCGTGCCCGCGATCCACAGGATCACGGCGGGATAGTCGGCGACGAGGCTCCGCTGTGACGTCGCCAGCAGCACCACGGCCCCGGCGCCTGCCGTCACCAGTCCGAGGAAGAACTGTATGCGACGCTCGCCCAGTTCCTCGTTCTTGATGAACGCCTCGTGGTACTTGGCGTGCTCGGCCAAGAGGAAGTCCCGGCCGACGTTCTGCGCCGTCGCGCTCCTGGTCGCGGTCGGGTCCACGGGCATCACAGCGTCCCCCTGACGTGTCGCACGAGCAGTTCCGGGTATCCGCAGGAGAGCGCGCCGCCGCGCTCAACGATCTCGGCGGCGCTGTGCACCGGGTCCATGGTCTCGATACACAGCGAGAAGAGCGGGTCGCGGCGGTCCGCGAGCCGGATCGCCACTAGTTCGGCAAGGCATGCCGTGCTCGCGGCGGGGGGCGCGACGGGCGCCAGCAGGTCGGATGCCGACGCCTGGATCCGCGTCTTCTCCACCCTCACCTCGACGCTGCCGAGCCCCGCAGCCCTGAGCACGTCCTTCGCTCCTGCCGTCGGCGTCGCGCCGACGCGCGGCGGCGCCGCCGCGGCGCGCACGCTCACGGCAAAGCGCGCGGCCTCGAGCGCATCCCACCTGAAATAGGCGAGCTTTTCCCAGAGCTCCCACCCGCCCGTGCGCGCGTGCAGCATCTTCGCGTCGAACTGCTCGTCGTCGCCGCCGCGGAGCTTGAGGCCGATGTCGGGGCGGTCGAGCAGCACGAGATACGTGTCGGGCCGCGCTTCCGGCGCCCGCTGCTGCCGCGCGAGCACCTCGACGCCCGCGCTCCAGGTCTCGTCCCACCACGCCGGCCGTGACCCGGCCCACACGAGGCGATGCTCCCACATCGGTTGCGCTCTCCAGCAGGTGCGTCCCGGCGGGCAGGTGGCTCCGCGGCCGCCCCGGGCGCCGTGTCGATCCGCCGCGGACCGCTTCACCCGGCCGTCCGCCGACCGCATCATAATAGGCCGCGCGACGCGCCGGCTGCGGGGATCGCCGCGGCGGCCGGGTATCGCGGGGGGCCTATGAACCGGTACGACCTGGCAGGACGGCGCGCGGTGGTGACGGGCGGCGCCCGCGGATTCGGGCGCGCGATCGCCGAGCGGCTGCTCGCCTCCGGCGCGCGCGTCGCGCTGTGGGATCGCGACGCGGAGACGCTGGCGGAGACGGCGCGCGAGCTCTCCGGGCTGGGCGAGTCGATCGTGTCCGTCGTCGACGTCGTGAACGCGCCTGCCGTGGACGCGGCGGCGGCGGACGTGGCCGCGCGGTTCGGCGGCATCGACATCCTCGTGGCCAACGCCGGCATCGCCGGCCCGACGAAGCCCACCTGGGAGTGTTCCGCGGAGGCCTGGCGCGAGGTGATCGACGTCAACCTGACGGGCATCTTCCTGTGCTGCCGGGCGGCCGTGCCGTACATGCGCGCGCAGGGATACGGGCGCATCGTGACCATCGCCTCGATCGCCGGCAAGGAAGGGAACCCGAACGCGGCGGGCTACAGCGCGTCGAAGGCGGGCGTCATCGCGCTGACCAAGTCGCTCGGCAAAGAGCTGGCCGGCCAGGACATCGCGGTGAACTGCGTCACGCCGGCCGCGGCGCGGACGCGCATCCTCGAGCAGACGACGTCGGCGCACATCGACTACATGCTCTCCAAGATCCCGCGCGGGCGGTTCGTCGAGGTGACGGAGCTGGCCTCGCTGGTCGCCTGGCTCGTGTCGGCGGAGAACTCGTTCACGACGGGCGCGGTGTTCGACCTGAGCGGCGGCCGCGCCACCTACTGACCGGGCGGCTGCGCCGGGGGCGCGGCGCTGCGCGCCGCTTCAGTATTCAGCCGCGACAGTTCCTCGCGGTACGCGGCGCGGAGGAGCCGCGGCGTTGCGAGCCGCTCCAGCGTGCCGCGAAAACCGGGCTTGGGGCGCAGCATGGTGGCAATCGTGACGTACGCAGCCCGCCCGCCGTCCAGCGGGTCCACCGTGAACGTCGTGATGGTCCCGTCGCCGTCCAGGATCGTCTCCGCCAGCACGCGCCCGGGGTCCGGCTCGGTGATCGCCGCCCGAAACGTCTGCGTCGTCCCGAACGCCCGCATCACACAGCGGATCACGGTCCCGGCCCCGGTGCCGCCCTGCTCGACGCTGAGATCGGTGAACAGCTTCGGGAGGATACGCGGGTGGGCGTGGTTGTAGTCGGCGATGATCGCGTAGGCACGAGCAGGCGGTGCCGCGATGCGCGCCGACTCGGATACGGTGGGCGTTCCCGGCCGCGCCGGCGCGGCGTCATGCCCCCTCGCGATCGTGGACCACCACAACGCCAGGAACCAGAATGCCTGCAGGGGCGCGCGGATCCAGAGCGGGGTTGCCGGAGAGCCGCGCAGCGTCACCCCCTCGACCGCCGCGTAGACGTTGGCGGGGAAGAGCGCCACGAGCAGAGCCATGAGGCCGAGGCCGGCCGCGCGGCGCCAGCGCGTCGTGAGCAGGCCGATCGCGCCGGCCGCCTCGAGGACGCCGGTGAGGTAGATGAGCCAGAGCGCACCGGTGAACGGCGGCGGGATCATGGCCGCCAGGTCGTGCTTCAGGCGCGAGAAGTGCGAGGCGGCGGTGAAGAGGAACATGACGGCAAGGCCGATGCGTGCGGCGTCGCGCCATGGCACGACGAAACGGGCGACGGCCGTCGCGACTAGCTGGACGATGAGGGGCGCCATCGCAGTCTCCATATTATCCACGGCGCTCAACGCGGCCCGCCTGCGCCCTCGCGCACTCCGGCGCCCAAGGGAGTAAGATCCGCGGCATGGCGAACGTGACCCGGCGAGACTTCGGACGGACGGCTGCAGCCGCGTGGATGGCGACCGCGGTCGGCTCCTCGCGCATCCTCGGTGCGAACGAGCGGGTGCGCGTCGGCTTCATCGGACTCGGAAACCGCGGCGACCAGGTGCTGGACGCGTTTCGGGTCCACGCCGACGCCGAGATCGTGGCATTGTGCGACATCTACGAGCCGTACGTGGCGTTTGCGGCCGGCAAGGCGGGGGGCACGCCGGCGCGCTTCAGCGATTACCGCCGGCTGCTCGACATGAAGGACCTCGATGCGGTGGTGATCAACACGCCCGATCACTGGCACGCGCTGCAGATGATCCACGCGTGCGAGGCGGGCAAGGACGTTTACGTGGAGAAGCCGCTGTCGCTGGTCGTCGCCGAGGGCCGCGCGATGGTGAACGCGGCGCGCCGGCACAAGCGCGTGGTGCAGGTCGGGATCCACCGTCGATCGGCGGCGTTCGTCAAGGAGGCGGCCGAGCTGGTGCGCGGGGGCGCGATCGGCAAGGTCACGGTCGCGCGCTCGTTCCACATCCAGAACGAGTGGCCGCAAGGCATCGGCAGTCCGCCCGACGGCCAACCGCCGGCCGGTCTCGACTGGAATCTATGGCTCGGCCCGGCGCCGAAGCGCGCGTTCAACACCAACCGCACGTTCTACCGCTTCCGCTGGTTCTA
Organism: Vicinamibacterales bacterium; assembly: GCA_048594975.1. GTDB lineage: Bacteria > Acidobacteriota > Vicinamibacteria > Vicinamibacterales > 2-12-FULL-66-21 > JBMDXB01. The sequence goes on from JBMDXQ010000150.1 coordinate 25,079, forward strand.
CGACTACTCGGGCGGACAGGTCACCAACTTCGGCGTGCACTACATGGACTCGATCCACTGGGCGCTGGGGCAGGACGCGCCGCTTGCGGTCACGGCGATGGGCGGGAAGTTCGCCCTCGAGGACAACCGCGAGATTCCGGACACGCTCGAGGTGATCTGGACCTACCCGGGCAACACGCTCGTGACCTTCTCGCAGTTCAACGCGACGGCCGCGCCGGCGGCCCGCGACCGGCGGGTCGAAATCGAGTTCCGCGGCACGAAGGGCACGCTGTACCTGTTCAGCAACGGCTACGAGATCGTGCCCGACGAGATCACGCCCAACGAGTTCCCGGCGCGAACCCCGATCGACCGGTCGCTCGAGCGCGGCTACCGCACCGGCGCGAAGCCGCTCATCGAGCCGGTGAGATCGACGGGCGGCAGCGCCGACACGGCGCTCCACGCGCGCAACTTCCTCGACTGCGTGAAGAGCCGGGCGGCGTGCAACTGCGACATCGAGACGGGGCACCGCAGCACGTCGGCGACGCTCATCGCCAACGTCGCGCACCGGACGAAGTCGTACCTGGAATGGGACGCCCGCACCGAGCGGTTCACGAACAACGCGGAGGCGAACAAGCTGCTCAGCTATCGCTATCGGGCGCCCTACCGGCTGCCCGAGAGGTCAACATCTTCTGCTTGACACTTTGAGAGCTGGAACGTGGCCGTGAGGAGGTGACACGCGCGAATCCGTGAGCCGTCTGGCAGTTGGGAGTTGGCCCGTTGGGAGTCGCCACGCGTCAAACGGTGACCCGTTCTGGCCGTTGGGAGTTGGCGCGTGGGAGTTGGGCCTTACCGCCAGTCCCCCAATCCGTCGGCTTCGACCAGGACGACGTCGTACTTCTCGATCATCGGCAACAGCCTGTGCTCCAGCTCTTGCTCCCACAGCTCGCCTTCGTAGAATCGGGCCTTCATCCGCTCGCGGCTCTCGAGGTCTGGGAAGGCGCGCATGAAGAAGAACGTGTCGGCATCGTCGAGCGCCAAGAACGGGCCGAGGATCTTCATCCCGATCCGCTGATGCGCCGGAACGCTCTTCGCCTCGAAGATCTCGAGAAATTCGCCGCGCTTGCCCGGCTTGATCTTGTACGTGCGCATCTCGATGATCACGGCGGCCTCCCGTCCAGAATCTCGCACGCGGCCGCGGCGCGGACAAGAGCGCACGCTGCTGTAACCAGGTAACCGTATGGCAACCGAGACGATCGCCAGGCGGGGCGTGCGGGTCGGCGACGACGTGGCGACGGATTGCCCGCTCACCGCTGCGCTGCGCGTGATTGGCGGGAAATGGAACCTGATCGTCCTCTACTGGCTGGCCGACGGCGGCAAGCGCTTCCACGAGCTGCGCGCGGCGATGCCCGCCATTTCTCACAAGGTGCTGGCCGCGACGCTGCGCGACCTCGAGACCGAAGGGCTGATCACCCGCACCGTGCACCCCGAGGTGCCGCCTCGGGTGGAATACGCGATCTCGAGCTACGGGCGCACCCTGCGTCCGCTCGTCGAGGCGGTCCGCGCCTGGGGACGCCAGCACCTGAACCGGCGCAAGCGTGCGCTCGGCATGTCATTGTGATCGCGGGGCCCCACGGCCGCTCGGGCGGAACACGAAGAACACAGAGGCGCGAAGGCACCGCTCGGTTGCGCGCTTTGGTACTGCGCGGGCGCCGCCGGGCGCTGGCGGATCACAGGGCAGCGCGCAGCCGGGCGCACACCGTCTCCAGCACCTTGATGCGCGCGTAGCGCTTGTCGTTGCCTTCGACCAGCGTCCAGGGCGCATCACGCGTGCTGGTGCGCTCCACCATCTCGTTGACCGCCCGCTCGTAGGTGTCCCACTTCGTCCGGTTGCGCCAGTCCTCGTCGGTGATCTTCCAGCTCTTGAACGGCGACTCGCGGCGCGCGTTGAACCGCCGCAGCTGCTCGTCCTTGCTGATGTGGATCCAGAACTTCACCAGCACGATGCCGTGGGCGACCAGCTGGTCCTCGAACTGGTTGATCTCCGCGTAGGCGCGCATCCACTCGGCTGGCGTCGCGAAGCCCTCGACCCGCTCGACGAGCACGCGCCCGTACCAGCTCCGATCGAAGATCGTGACCCGCCCGGCCCGCGGCAGATGGCGCCAGAAGCGCCAGAGGTAATGGTGGGCGCGCTCCTCGTCGGTGGGCGCCGCAATCGGGATGACCTGGTAGTCGCGGGCGTCGAGCGCCGCGGTGACGCGCCGGATGGCGCCCCCTTTCCCCGCCGCGTCGGCGCCTTCGAAGACGAGAATGGTCGAGACCGCGCCGCGCGCGGCGCGCCGCCGCAGCCGGTTGAGCCGGCCCTGGTACTTCAGGAGCTCGCGGTCGAAGGCCTCGGCGTCGAGCCGCCTGGTCATGTCGAGCCGCGACAGTACGGTGGGCACGGCCGGCGGGCGCCGGCCCGAGGGCGATCGCGATGTTGCCGTCGCGCCCGGCCGTCCGGCCGCCGCCAGCCGCCGCTCGATGTCCTCGCGCAGGGCCTCGGCGACCGTGATGCTGCGGTACTCCTCGTCGCGCCCTTCGACGATGGTCCATGGCGTCTGCCCGGTGCTCGTCGCGCGAATCGTCTGCTCGGCCGCGGCGATGAACCGGCCGTACATCTGCCAGTGCTTCCACTGCAGCTTCGTCACCCGCCAGCGCGTCAGCGGGTCGCGCTCGAGGGTGCGCAGCCGCTTGCGCTGCGACTTCTTGTCCAGGTGCATCCAGAACTTCAGGATCACCGCGCCGTCGTCGGCGAGCGTCTTCTCGAACTCGGCCAGGCGGCGCAGCTGGTGCTCGAACTCGACGCCGGTGGTGCGGCGGTAGACGCGATCGATCACCGGGCGCGAGTACCAGGAGCTGAGGAACAGGCCGATGCGGCCGCGCGGCGGCAGCTCGCGCCAGAACCGCCACTGCTCGGGGCGCTCGCGCTCCTCGTCGGACGGCTCGCCGAACGCACGGGTGACGATCCAGCGCGGGTCCATCCACTCGTTCAGCAGGTTGACGGTTTCGCCCTTGCCGGCGCCGTCCACCCCGGCGAACACCACGATCACCGGGAAGGGCGCCGCGCGCAGCCGCTGCTGCGCGTCGAGCAGCGCGGCGCGCAGCTCCGGCACCCGCTTCCGGTAGACGTCCTTCGAGAGTTTTCGTCCGAGTTCAGCCGCTTCGAACATGGCGCGAGTATAATTCCTCCTTCCGATGCATCTCGTCCTGCTCGGCCCGCCCGGCGGCGGCAAGGGCACGCAGGCGGAACTCCTGCGCCAGCGCTTCGGCCTCGTGCACGTCGCCTCCGGCGATCTGTTCCGCGATCACCTGAACCGGGAGACACCGCTCGGGCGGCAGGCGAAGGCCTACATGGATCGCGGGGAGCTCGTCCCCGACGACGTGACGATCGGCATGGTGCGCGCGCGCCTGCAGGAGCCCGACGTCCGCCGCGGCACGATCCTCGACGGGTTCCCGCGCACCGTCGTGCAGGCGCAGGCGCTCGATCAGATCCTCGCCGATCTGCAGGCGTCGATCACGGCCGCGCTGTCGATCGACGTGCCCGACGACGTCCTGGTGGCGCGGATCGCCGGGCGGCTCGTGTGCCGGGAGTGCCAGGCGCCGTTCCACGTGACCGCGAAGCCTTTCGTCGCCTGTCCCGAGAACCGCTGCCACGGCGAGCATCTCTACCGCCGGGACGACGATCGCGAGGAGACCGTGCGTCAGCGGCTCGCGACCTACCACGCCCGGACCGAGCCGCTCATCGACTTCTACGAGCGCCGCGCCCTGCTCGTGCGCGTGCCCGGCGGCGGCCCGGTCGAGGAGGTGTCCGCGGCGGTGCTTCGCGCCGTCGAGCAATGGCACGGCGCGTCGCGCCGCTGAGGGCGGGACGCGTTCGACGCTCACCTCCGATCCAGCAGCCGCAGCAGCGCGGGGTACTCCACCTTCGCGTTGTGCCGGCGATCGACCGGGATGCGGTCGACGAGGACCACCTCGGCGAGGCGCGCCCACGACAGCTGCCGCATCAGCGAGCCGCGGAGAGCGGCCGGCTCGCCGGCGATTTCGGCGGCCAGGATGCGCCGGCCGCGGTGGAGCACGAACGCGGTGCGGACCACCCCCGGGATCTCGCTCGCCGCGCACTCCACGGCCAACGGGTAGAGGACGCCGTGCTCGTCCACAGCCTTCGCGGAACAGCGTCCCAGCAGCCACAGCCGCCCGGCGGGATCAAGGCGCCCCGCGTCACCCGTGCGATGCCAGATGACGCTGCCGGCGTGGATCTTCGTCTCGCTGTCCCCTTCGCCGTCGAGGTAACCGTGAAGGACGTGATGCCCGGCGACGACGATCTCGCCGGCGGTGCCCGTGGGCAGTGCCTCGCGCTCGAGCGCCTCGCCGTCCATCGGCCCGATCGGCGTGCCCCAGCGATCGGGCAGGATGCGGAGCTGGATGCAAGGGACCGGCCGCCCGGCGAGGAGGCCGCCGCCGGCAGTCATCGACGCCCGGTCGTCGGCGGTGATGTCGCGGCGGTCGAAATCGGCAATCGGTTCCGCTTCGGTCGATCCGTACACGGCGACGACCGCGGAATGAGGCGCTGCCGCCGCAATGGCGTCCAGGGTGTTCGGAAACACCGGCGCGCCGCCGGTGAAGATGCGGCGGAAGCTGTCGAGCCGCGCGACGGCGGCGAGCCGGCCGAGGAACGCGGGCGAGGCCACGGTACGCGACGGCGCGTGCGCGCGGATCTGCGCCAGGACGGGAGCCGGGTCGATCGAGCCGGGCGCCCGAAGGTCGGCGTCGGGGATGACGCTGGTGACGCCCGACGCCAGGTTCGCGAGCAGGAAGATCGGGAGGGTACAGAGATCGACCTCGCCCGGCGCCAGGCCGAGGCTCTCGACGAGCGCGCGGTGCTGCGCCAGGAGGAAGCCGTGCGTACGGACGGCCGCCTTCGGCAGCCCCGTGGATCCGCTGGTGAACGTGACGATGGCCGGTGTCGCCGGATCGCACGCCTCGACACTTCGGTGCCGATGCCGGACGCGGCGCCCGATTGCAGGCGCCCCGGGCAGCCAGCCCCCGATCGCCGCCTTGAGGGGGATCGCACGAATCGCCGGCGACCACGCGCGGAGCCAGTGCGCTCTCGGCACGGCGACGAACGCGTCGGGCCGCGACCTGACCACGCACGCGTCGAGGCGCGCACGCCCGGCAGACGGATCGACGAACACGGCCGTGACGCGCAGCCGGAACAGCGCGATCATTGCGGTGTAGAGCACCGCCGACATCGGCGCGAAGACGAGCGCGCGCATGCCGGCCGCCAGGCCCGCGTCGGCGAGCTCGGCGGCGGCCGAGGCGACGGCGCGATCGAGCGCGGCGAAGCTGATCGCGCGTCCGCGTTCGACGATGGCCGGCCGGTCGCCGCAGCGTGCCGCCTGCGCCTCGAGGATGGCGGCGATGTTCATGCGCTCAGCCGGCGCGCGAACAGCGCGTAGCGGCGGAACTCGCGTGCCGAACGGCGGCTGATCCGGCGCGACGGGTTGGCCTCGTGCATCAAGGCGTGGATGGCGCGGCGGAACCCCCGCTCGCGCGCGGCGCGCTGGACCAGCCCCATGAGCGCCCCTCCGAGTCCCATCCCGGTCAGCGACGGGTGGACGGCGATGGTCTTGAGAACGACCGTGTCGATGCCGCCCGTCCGTTGCGCTTGCAGCAGGTCCGGCACCGCCAGCATGAAGCCGGCCAGCGTGTCCTCCTTCTCCGCCAGCAGCACCAGTTCGGGCCGGACGTACGGCAGCAGCCCGGTGTACTGCGCGACGAACTCCCGCTCGTCGATCGGCGAGTACATGACGTTGCGGCCGAATGCCAGCAGCGACAGCGCGAAGATCCTGCGCAGCTCGTCGTCCATCCGGGCCGGGTCGAGGGTGCGGATGGCGATGCCGGCGTGAGCCAGCCGCGCCGCTGCGGCCGCGGCGCTGGTGTCGCCGCCGGCGAGGTCGTCGTTGATCGCGGAGGTGTAGTGGGCGAAGGGCGCGAATCCCGCCTGCTCCCAGTGCCGCGGCCACTCGTCCGGATGTTCCGGCTCGAGGAAGAACGGCGGTTCGCTCCCGCGCTCGACGATGAAGCGATAGCGCCGCCAGGTGTTTCCGTCCATCGGTCCCACCGCGATCTCGCAGCCGTGCGCGGAGAGCAGATCGCACGCTTTCGCCAGTACCGCCGTCCCCGAGCGGTCGTCGGCAGCCGCGTAGTGGCCGATGAGTCCGGCGCGGCCACCGGGCGCCGCGGGCGTCGCGCTCCACCAGCACGAGCACCGGCCGGCGAGCACGCCGCTATCGAGGAGCAGCAGCGTGCGATCCGGCGCGTGCAGCGCCCGGTCGGCGGACGGCACGAGCGCTACGCCCCGCGCGACGGACACGGTCGGGTCCGGGTCGGCCGGCCGCAGCTCCAGCCAGCTAGGTTCCATGCATGCGCTCCAACGCCCGCGCTGCGCCGGTCGCCAGGGCCCAGGCAATCGCAGATCCGAGCGACGCGGCCGCGGCCTGCTCGAGCCAGCGCCGGGCGGTCTGCGGCGTGCAGCGGATGTCGCGCTGTGTGGCGACGAAGGCGGCGGTCCCGAGCGCGATGCCGGCGAGTCCGGCCGCCGCCGCCGCCACCGTGGCCGCCGACACGCCGATGACCAGCGGCAGCGGTCCCGTCACGATCGCCCAGCTCGTGATCACCGCGCGGCGATAGAGCCGCCCCACGGGGCGCTCGGGAAACTGGAAGGCGAGACGCGACGTGCCGAACATCGCGAGATGCGCGGCGAATGCCACCGTATACGGAAAGAGCAGCGACTGGTCGCCGGCGCCACGCGCCAGCGCGAGCCAGACAAGCGCCGGCGCCCAGACCGCCAGCACCGCCGGAACGTCGTGCATCCGCCGGCTGTTGTCGGCGGTCGGAGGCGAGAGCCAGCGGTAGCCGATGGCAATGGCCGTCGGCCCGATCAGCCAGAGCCGGCCCATCACCGCCCACGCCACGTAGCACAGGAACGCGCCCGCGACCAGCGAGTCGTCCTCGAGCGTGGTTCGCCGGCGGAGCACGACGATGAAGAGAACGAGGAGCAGCGTGACGATCAACGAACGTCCGAGCGCGTGCGCGTCGAGGGTGAGGTACGACCGCAGCAGGAAGTAGCCGCCGAGCGGGATGAACAGGTTGTCGAGACCTCGCCACGCGCTCCCTTCGAGCAGCATGACCAGCAATGCGAGCGTTGCCCCGATCAGCAGCGACTCGGCGCGCCCCACGTTTCCCCACAGCAGCAGCGGAACGTGCACGCAGAGGAACGCCACGACGGCGAAGGCGACCGAGCCTTCCAGGCTCTTGCTCGCTCCCTCGTAGCGCGTCAGCCCGTAGCGGCTGCCCACCAGCGCGCAGGTCGCATCGGCCAGCGTCAGCATCAGTACCGGCACGACAAACAGCAGCGGGTGTTCGCCGCGCGTCAGCCAGAAGAGCAGCGCAACCGAGATCGGGAAGTACAGCTCCCCCAGGGTCGTCCGGTCGACCCGGTTGGTCACGGCGCCGAGACGGGTGCGCAGCGCCGGCAGGAACTTGACCGAGGCGACGAGCGCCGCGGCGGCGCCGGTGAGCAGCAACACCGGCCAGGCGTCCTGGAAGAGGACCGGGAAGGTCAGCGTCAGGGCGCCGGATCCAGTGTGGAACATCTTCCGCGTCGCCTCGCCGGGCACTGCCCCCAGCCGCGCGACGACCTGGAGCGCCGCGAACAGAACGAGGAAGCCCGAGAGGACGACGGCGATTGCCACCCACGGGCCGGAGGTCGCGATCGCGGCGGCGCCGCTCATACGACCTCCTCGACGCGGAAGGCGCTGTAGAAGAACGCGCGATCGATCGCGTGCAGCCGGGCAGCGAGTTCGTCGAGCGGACGCAGCCGCTCCGCCATCGACTCCGGCCGGCTGCGCGGCGCGAGCATGTTCCAGTACGCCAGGCGCGCGCCCCCGCGCGCCGCGCCGGCAATCGTCTCGAGCAGGCGATGGTAGTGCTCGGGCGAGACGTACTCGAACACGTCGCTCAGGTTGAAGCGGTCGATACTCCTGCGCGGCGCGCGCCCGAGGAACTCCTCGAGCGAGGTGCAGTGCCACTCGAACCGCTCGAGCCTGCCGCGGATCGTGTCAAAGTGCTCGGGGCGCAGCGCGCAGGGAAGCGCCTCGCCGTGCGTGCCGGTGAGGATCCAGTGAACGTACGGGTTTGCCGCAGGATCCAGCTCGCGCAGCGCATGGCGGGTGCGCCGCAGGATCGAGGCGGCCACGTCCGCCTCGACGTAGCGGAAGAACTCCGGGTCGCGGCCGAGCCGTCCCATCACGGTGCGCGAGAAGAACAGCCGGAAGAGCAGCCGCCACCGCCAGGTGTCCCAGCGGCGATCGTAGAACTCGCGGCGCGCAGCTGGCAGGCGCGGCTGGAGCAGCTGCCGGACCGTTGCCTTCCGGTGCACCAGCGGGAGCACGATGCGGCGGAAGAGTGCGAAGTAGCGCTCGAATCGGCCGTGACTCCCGATGCCCTGTTCGATGGCGGCGCGGCGCTGGTCCCAGAACGCGCGTTCGGAGGCGCCGAGCGCCGGCCGGCAGCGATGGTAGAGCTCCAGCCGGCGGCCCGACGGTCGCGACCCCATCAGCTCCAGCAGCTCGGCGTACTCGAGCGTGCGGTAGGCGGCGACCCGCAGCGCCACACATGCGAGCTGCGCGGGGCTCACATCGATCGCGACGACCCGGGCCGGGTCCGCGGTCAGGAGAGCCAACGCATTGTCGCCCGCCGACGCGATCGAGAGGCAGACGTCGCCGGGCCGTACCTCGAGGCCGGCAAGCAGCACGTCGGCGTCCTCCCACACCTGTGCGTAGCGCACGGCGCTGAAGTCGACGCGCGCGGCCGCTTCGCTACGCATGCGCGTCCGGCGGCGCGGCAATGCGCCGGACGGTGCCGGCGCCGCCGTCCATCTCCACCCATTCGCCGTCGTGCAGCCAGCGCGTGAGGCCAGGGAGCGACACCACGGCGGGGATGCCGAGCTCCCTCGCCACGATCGCCGCGTGCGAGAGCAGGCTGCCGCGCTCGACGAGCACGCCGAGCGCGGACGGGAACACCAGGATCCAGCCGGGATCGGTGTGCTCGGCGACGAGAATCGCACGGTGGCCGAGATCGACCGCCGTCGGGTCGCGCACGAGGCGGACGGGACCGGAGACGACGCCCGGCGAGCACCCCAGCCCGTGCCGCTCCTCGCCCTCCTGCGGCGGACGGGCCGCCGTGCGGCGGAACGTGTTCCCGTCGTAGACGGGGCCGACGGTCTCGAACCGATCGTCGGGCGCCGGGCCTTCGGCGTATTCCCGGAACTCGCGCGCCCGCAGCGCCGCCAGCGCGCGCAGGTCGGTCGCGGTGGCGCGGCCGTCGGCGAACGCCAGCACCTCCTCCACCTCCAGGTAGAACACGTCGCGCGGATCGTCGAGCCGATCGAGCGCGTGCAGGCGGCGTCCGATCTCGAGGAAGATCCGGCGCACGCGGCCGAACAACCGCGTCCGCTCGAGGCGGAGGTTCTCGCGGTCGCGCACCCGCCGCCGGGCGTGGCGCAGCACCCAGCGGAACACCGTGCGACGCAGCGGATGGCGGGCCAGCGCCTCATCGACGCGCTCGCGCGAGGCCGCCCGCAGGCGATCGGCAGCCGATCCCGACGGCTGGCCGGCGCCGCCGGCGCCGCGCTGGAGCTGTTCGGCGAGCGCACCGACGGCGCGGAAGAGCGGGAGCGGATCGTCGTGCAGCGTCGTGCTCTCCAGCTTCAGCTCGTTGACCGTCCGGTCGCCGAACTTCGCCAGGTAGGCACGGCACTCGCCGGCGATATCCGCGCGCCCGTCGAGCGCGTGCACGATGTCTGCGAGGGTGCCGCGGGCGAGACGGTGGACGAGCGCGGAGTCTGCCGTCGCCATCTGCGCCAGCCGCTGCATGCGCACCGCCGGTTCGGCGCTGACGATCCCGCCTTCGCCGCCGATCAGGTCGTTCTGCAGACACCCGGTCGAATCGCCGCACCAGCGGATCACCAGGTGGCGCAGCAGCCCGTAAAAGATCATCGCAAAGAAGTCGTTGACGATGGGCGCGTCCCAGGCGAGGAGCAGCGTGCGCCGCAGGTCGCGGTAGTGGGCGACGAGCTCGTCGACCCGGCGATCCTCCAGCGGCGGCACCGGCGCGACCAGCGCCGATTCCAGTCGCGCGTAGAACGCACCGACGCGGCGGTCGAGCGTCAGGTGGTTGGCGACGAGCCGCGTGAGCGTGCGCACGGCGTACATCGCATCGAGTGCGCGGCCGCGGGCGACCTCGCTCGCGATGCGCGCGGCGAGCGGGCCGGGCAGCGGTTCCCTGACGCCCATCATCTGTTCCATGAAGCGGCGGTTGACGCGGTAGCCGGGCAGCATCGCCAGCATGCGATACCAGTTCAACAGGTTGTAGTACAGCCGCCCGCGCACCAGGCCCAGCATGTTCTGGAAGGTCTCGTCGTGTTCGGCGATGACGCGCTCGGGGACGCCCATCAGCAGGCAGAACCGCCGGTAGACGTGCTCGTAGATCTCCTGCGCGAACGAGAAGGTCAGCGGCGTCGTCACGCCGCTGTAGCTCTCGACGATGTTGCTGTTGTCCCAGAGGGCGAACGTCCCGTCGGGGTCGGGCATGGCGCGGATCGACGTGATCGGACGCGCCTGCAGCAGGACGAGCCCGTCGGCGATCGCCCACTCGATGTCCTGCGGCCGGCCGAAGTGCCGCCCGGCGGCGCGGACCAGGCGGGCGACGTCGGCGATCTCGCCGTCGGACAGCGCCGGGCGCTCGGCCAGTTCCGGCGGCACCGGCGCCGCGCGGACCCCACCCGGCGCCGCTGGATCCGCGACGTGCATCCGCCGCTTCGAGGCGATGCGGCGATCGACGATCGCGCCGGCGCGATCGACCAGCCAGGTGTCGGCGTCCGCCTCGCCGGACACGATCGCCGACCCGCAGCCCGGTACGGCGCTGACCACGGCAACGCCGCGGCGCCCGGAGAGCGGATCGGCGCCGAACGCCACGCCGGCGGCACGCGGAGAGACCATGCGTTGCACGAGGACCGCGGGCGGCCGCGGCACGGGCCCCAGGCCGTGCTCGCGCCGGTATGCCAGGATCCGCGCGCTGAAGCCGGAGCGCCACACGGCGCGCACCTTGCCGGGCACGTCCGCCGGATCCACGTTGAGGAAGCTCTCGAGCTGGCCGGCAAACGAATGCTCCGCGCCGTCCTCGTCGCTGGCCGACGACCGCACGGCGAGAGGTCCGCCGTCCGGGCACAGGGCGCGCACCGCCGCGCGCAGCGCGGCCTCGATGGATGGCTCCAGCCGCGCGCCGTCGATCAGCGCCGCGAGCGCGCCGGGGTCCGCCGTGGTCTCAAGTAGGCGGCGCGCGTCGGGCGCGAGGCTGGCGCGGAGCGCCGCTGATGACAGCACGAACCATGGCGGCACCGGCAGCCCCGCACGCTCGGCCTGCGCCAGCGCCCGCGCCTTGCCCCCGGCCTCCGACGACGCACGCGCGTCCGCGGCAGTAAGAATCCAGCCGCTCACCGCCAGATCCTCAACGCGAGAGGCGCCGCGCCCAGCGCGACGTACATGCACACGGTCCACACGCCGGACATCACCTCGATCAGCTTGCCGACGCCGGGCTCGTGGCGGCGTATCACGCGGCGCGCCGCCACGGCGCACGCGCCGGCAAGCGCCGCAAGCAGCGCGAGCATCGGCGTCCCCGTCCCGATCCGCGTCGAGGCCTGCCACGCAGCGGCGGCGGTGAGCAGGAGGGCGAAGAGCCAGGCGCGCACCGCCCCTCGCGTGCCCCAGAGCGCGCTGTAAGTTTCGACGCCGTGCTCCTCGTCGGTCGGCACGCGCGTCTTGCGGCCGATCTCGATGACGATCCCGTTCAAATAGCTGACGAGCAGAAACCAGTACAGCCCGGGTGGCGGGAGCCGGAGTCCGGCGACCCACCAGTCGCATGCCGTCGCGTAGAGGTCGACGAGCGGCAGGATCACCATGTGCGAGGTCATATACGCGACCGGGTGGCGCTTCAGCCAGCGCGGCGCGAAGAACTCGCGCGTCATGAGCGCCAGGTAGATCCAGGCGACGAGCAGCAGCCAGACGAGCGTCGGGTCCAGCGCCAGCGCCAGCGCGAGCTGGGTGGCGCCGGCGCCGGCGCCGACCCACGCCCGCACGCGCCGCGACACCAGGCCGCGCGGCCCCGGCCGGTACCGCCGGTAGCGCGACTCGTCCACGAAGGCCTTGAACACGTCGGCGAGCCGGAGCGGGAGGAAGAC
>JBMDXQ010000151.1:0-71398 GCA_048594975.1 Vicinamibacterales bacterium
CGCCGCGCGACGCTGTCCTCCGTCTGCCCCTTGACCTGGACCGCCACCAGCTACCGCAAGATGCACGCGCGCTACTGTGGAATGTCCTCCGGTATCCCCCATATGCCCAGGAACAGCCAGCCGGCCGTGCTCCCGCGCGCAAACCATTCCCCGGTGCTGGGCCGGAACACCGTCGGATCCGCCCGGCCGTCGCCGTCGTAGTCACCCACGATCGGCTGGTCCCCCGGCCACCCCCACTGGGTCTCCCAGTGCGTGCCCGTGCTGCTCTGAAACACGTGCCACACGCCCGTTGACGGCCGATAGACCGCCACGTCCGTTCGTCCGTCGCCATCGTAGTCGCCGGGTACCGGCTGGTCTCCGAGCCACCCCCACCCCACCGCGTAGATCGTTCCACTGCTACTCTGAAGCACCTGCCAGACGCCGGACGACGGTCGATAGACCGCCACGTCGTCCAGGCCGTCGCCATCATAGTCCCGCGGTACCGGCACATCGCCGGCCACGCCCCATTCCAGCGAGACCCATCCGTCCCGACTCCGCCAGATATCCCAGACGCTCCGGGTCGGACGAAACACCGCGATGTCCGCGCGACCGTCGCCGTCGTAATCGGCGGGCACAGGGATGTCCATGGCCGACCCCCACTGCCACTCCCAGCCCATGCCCGTGCTGCTCCGAAGCACGTACCACTTGCCCGTCGACCGCCGATAGACTGCCACGTCCTGTTTCCCGTCGCCGTCGTAATCGGCCCCGACCGGCACATCTGCCGGCGATCCCCAGAGTTGCTGCCAGCCCGTCGCCGTGGTGCTGCGCATGACGTACCACCACCCCGTCGATGGCCGGTAGACCGCGACATCGGCCCGGCCGTCCCCGTCGTAGTCCCCGGCCGGCAGCGGCGGCCGCGCGGCGCATGCCGGCACCGCCGCCCGGTCGTGCAGGAATACACCCGATCCCTCTCGATCGGGATCGAGATTCGTGGACAAGGACGAGAAGGCGACGAATCTCCCGTCCGCGCTGATGGCTGGATGATGGCTGTCCTCGTTGCCCTGCGCCCAGCACTCTCCGCCAACGCGGCTCGATACGCCAGTCGCCAGGTCGCGCACGAAGATATCCACCGAATAGCCGTCACCCGACCGGAACGCGACGAACCGGCCATCCGCGCTGATGGCAGGTTCTCCGTCAATGGTGGGAGAATTACTGACGACCTCCGTCGTGCTCCCCGTCTGGCGATCGTGGACAACCACTTCCAGCCTGACCAATCGAACGTTGAACATACGGAGGAACTCGAACGCGACGAACCGTCCGTCGCCGCTGATGCTGGGCGAATAGCCCCCGCCTACGTTCGTTGTGGTGCCAGCGGCCGTGTCACGGACAAATACGCCGCGAACCAACTCGCTCACGAGATTGAGCGCGGAGGAGCGGAACGCGACGAACCGGCCATCGGCGTTGAGCGCCGGATCCTCGCTCGCACCATCGGCCTGCCCCGCCACCCCCACGCTCACGCGCACGGTCGTGGCGGCTGCCAGATCGTGGAGGAACACATCCGAGGCCGCGTTCGTGTCGTCCGCCACCAGGTTGCTGGCAGCTGACCCGAAAGCGACGAAGCGGCCGTCCGCGCTGATGCTCGGCGACAGGCTGTCCCCATTGCCCTGCAGCCCCGCGGAATCCACGCTCACTCGGGTGGTCGTACCGGTCACGCGGTCATGCAGGAACACGTCGGACGTGCCGTTGGTGTCGCCATCCACGAGGTTGCTGGCGGACGACACGAAGGCGACATAGCGGCCGTCGGCGCTGATGTCAGGGGCACCGCTGCCGTCGTTCGCCACGACTCCATCCGTGCTGACGCTCACCCGCTCGGTGATGCCGGTCACGCGGTCGTACACAAACACGTCAGAGACGCCATTGGCATCGCGAGAGGCGAGGCTATCGCTGATTGAGTCGTAGGCCACGTAACGACCGTCGGCGCTCAACGCCGACCGTTCTCCACGCGGACCGACCAGCATCGTCTGGTTCTGCGCCGCTGCGGGCGGACTCCAGAGCCCGGTAGAGATCACGAGTGCGAGCATGACGATCTCGAAACGTCGCGTGGGCGAGGCGACCTGTGACTCGGGCCTGGAATCGATCGCCATCCCAACTCCCCTTTCTTGCCCGACTACCTGCAGCGCGTGCGTATCCCCAGAACTGGATGGCAGCGAGGAGGGGAGGTGGATCTCGCGTTGGCCGGGGAGGCGTTGTGGGCCGAGCTATCAGCAGTGTAACACCGTCACGGCGGGCCGGCGTGGAGCCAGGCACGGATGGTTGGCGGCGCGACCGGCGCGCTCTGTCCCGCTCCGGCTAGCTCACCTCGAATGCATGCGGGTATACGCTGACCCGCGCGTCATCGCCGACGCCGTCGATCGCGACCACGTCGAACCTGCATGCGCAGTTCGTCAGCCGGTTGCGCGCCATGTAGTCGACCGCCATCGCCGACAGTCGGCGCTGCTTGCGCGCGGTCACGGCTTCGGCTGCCGAACCGAACTCCGCCGTCGCACGCGCCTTAACCTCCACGAACACGATCGTGCCGTCGTGGCTTGCCACGATGTCGATTTCGCCATACCTCGTGCGGTAGCGGCGGGCAAGAACTGCGTACCCCCGCCGTTCAAGCTCCGCGACCGCGAGATCTTCGCCGAATTTCCCGAGTTGCTGCCGCTCGTGCGTCATGCCCTGCAGGGCATGGCAAGGGACGTTCCGGACGGCCTAACGCCGTCTCGGCGCGAGTCTCTTCGGCCTGGAAGGTGGGCGTTGGCGGCTGGAGGGTGTCGCACCTACGCGACGTGGCGCTCGACCTCGGTCAACGAGTCGTCGAACAGCCGCAGCACGGTATCCGCCTGCTCCTTCGTGAGGACGAGCGGCGGCGCGAAGCGGATGGCGTTGCGGCCCGCGCCGAGGACGAGGATGCCGCGCCGGAACATCGCCTGGACCACCGTGGCGCGCTCCGTGGTCGCGCGTTCCTTCGTCCGCCGGTCCCTCACCAGTTCGACGCCGACCATCAAGCCCATGCCGCGCACGTCGCCGATGAGCCGGTGCCTGGACTGAAGCGCGCGCAGGCCTTCCATCAGGTGGGCACCGACGGCAGCGGCGTTGGCGACCAATCGCTCCTTGAGCAGCTTGATGGTGGCGAGCGCCGCCGCGCAGGCAACCGGGTTGCCGCCGAACGTGCTGGCGTGCGCGCCCGGCGGCCAGGCCATCATCGCCGCCCGCGCGCAGGTCACGCCCAGCGGCAGCCCGGAAGCGATTCCCTTCGCGATGGTCACCACGTCGGCGGTGATGTCGAAGTGCTCGAGCGCGAACATCCGCCCGGTGCGTCCCATGCCGGACTGCACTTCGTCCGCCACGAGGACGATGCCGTGGCGCGAGGCGATCTCGCGGAGGCCGCAGATGAACGACGAGGGTGGAACGATGTAGCCGCCCTCGCCCTGGACGGGCTCGACGACGATCGCGGCCACCTCGTCGGGCGCGGCGAGGTGCGTGAAGATCTGGTCGGTGATGAACGACAGCGACGCCTCGGCGCACGCGTCGGCGCTGCCATTGAAGCGATACGGATCGGGGTACGGCGCATGGTAGACGCCGGGCAGCAGCGGGGCGAACCCGTGCCGCTGGACGACCTTGCTCGCCGTCAACGACAGCGCCCCGAACGAGCGGCCGTGAAACGCGCCGATGAACGCGAGAATCGCCTGACGCTTCGTATGATAGCGTGCCAGCTTGATCGCCGCCTCGATCGCCTCCGTCCCCGAGTTGCCGAAGAAGGACCGCACGTCGCCGTCGATCGGGACGAGCGCGGCGAGTTCCTCGGCCAGCCGCACCTGCGGCTCGTAGTAGAAGTCGGTCCCCGACATGTGGATGAACTTCGCCGCCTGGTCGCTGATCGCGCGGACGACGTCCGGGTGCGACACGCCGGTGGAGTTCACCGCGATGCCGGCGGCGCAGTCGATGAAGCGGTTGCCGTCCACGTCCTCGAGCACCGCTCCGTCCCCGCCGGCGATGACGAACGGGTAGTCGCGCGTGTACGAGGGCGACACGTACTTCGCGTCGCGCTCGATCAGCGCCTTCGCTTTGGGCCCGGGCAACGCCGTCCTGATCTCGGGTGCGTTCATGCTCACGACGCTGTCTTCTTTACTGTGTGCGCGTGGGCCCCAGCCCCACGCGCCTTTCCGCTCGCTTCGCTCGCGGGCGCGCTTCGCGCTTGCCGCCTTGCTGCCCTCGGCCGGTCTGACCCAGCCGATCTACTTCCGTTTCCAGCGCGTTCCCGACGGCGTGTCCTCGAGCACGATCCCGCGGGCGGCGAGGTCGGCGCGGATCCGGTCCGCCTCGGCGAAATCGCGCGCCCGCTTGGCTTCCCGGCGCGCCTCGATCTGCCGTTCGATCTCCTCGACCGGCACCGGGGGATGCGCATCCTCGGCACGGCGCAGCGACAGTACGCCCAGCACCTGGTCGAAGTGGTCGAACGTCTCGCGGATCGCTGCAGCGTCGGCGGTGCCGACCTCGCCGGCGTCGATGCGCGCGTTGAGGGCACGCACCAGGTCGAAGACCGTGCCGAGGGCGGCGGCGGTGTTGAGGTCGTCGCGAATGTGCGCGCCGAACTCGCGGCGCACCTCGGCGAGACGGGATGCGATCGCTGGCGACGTGTCACGCGCGGGCACCGTGTCGAGCCGCGCCAGGAAGTCGGTCAGCCGGGTGAGCGCCTCCTCGGCCTGGCCCAGCGCCGTCCACGAAAACTTCAGCTGCTTGCGATAGTGCACGCCGAGGTACAGGTAGCGCAGCGCCGACGGCCGGAAGCCGCGCTCGACCACGTCCTGCAGGGTGTAGACGTTGCCGAGCGACTTCGACATCTTCTCGATGCCGCGCTCCTCGTCGTCGATCATCAAGTGCTCGACGTGGAACCAGAAGCGCGAAAAGGGCGTGCCGGTGGCGCCCTCGCTCTGCGCGATCTCGTTCTCGTGGTGCGGGAAGATGAGGTCGACGCCGCCGGCGTGCAGATCGATCGGCGGGTCGCCGAGCAGCCGCAACGCCATCGCCGAGCACTCGATGTGCCAGCCGGGCCGGCCCGGGCCGATGCCCGGGTCCCACGTCGGCTCGCCGGGTTTCGTGGCCTTCCACAGGACGAAGTCGCGGGCGTCCTCCTTGTCGTACTTGTCAGAGTCGACGCGTGCGCCGCTCTTGATCCCCGCGACGTCGAGCCGCGCCAGCTTGCCGTAGCCGGGCAGGGTCGCGATCTTGAAATAGATGGAGCCGTCGCTGCGGTAGGTGTGGCCGTTGCGCTCGAGCGCCCGGATGGTCTCCCCCATCGCCGCGATGTTCTCTTCGTCGGTGGCGCGCGGGCTCTCCTCGGGCCGCTCGAGCCCGAGGACCGCCGCGTCCTCGAAGAACGCCTGCACGAACCGGTCGGTGTACTCGCGCAGCGCCACGTCGGCCTTCTGCGCCTCGGCGATCGTGCGATCGTCGACGTCGGTGAAGTTGCTCACCTGGCGCACGGCGTAGCCCGCCTCGTACTTGAGCGTCCGGCGCAGCACGTCGAGGACGACGAAAGTGCGGAAGTTGCCGATGTGCCCGCGCGCGTACACCGTCAGGCCGCACGAGTACATGCGGACGGTGTTGTCGCGCGAAGGCGCAAAATCCTCTTCGCGGCGGCTCAGGGTGTTGTACAGGCGCATGAGACGGGGACTACGCGGTCAGCGGGTGTCGCACCTCCGAGGTGCGGTCGCCGCAGCGTGCGACGATCACCAGCTCGCGGTCCTCGGCGCGGAACTCGAAGGCGATGTCGGCGAGCGAGCCGGGCGGGGCGACGTGGCCCGCCGCCTGCTCGAGCGCGGCGCCGGCGCCGGCGGCGCCGGCGCCGAAGTACTCGGCGATCCTGCCGACCAGATCCGTCGCCGCGACGCGCAGCTCGCCTTCGGCGGGCACCGACAGGGTCATCGCGAGCGTGCGGGCGCCGGCGCCGGACATCGACATACCCCCGAGATTCTACAGCGAAATTCGCCCGAACAGCCGGCGCGCGCTCCGGCAGTCGGCGTCGATCTGCGCTTTCAGCGCGTCGCCGTCGGCAAACGCGCGCTCGTCGCGCAGGCGCTGCACGAACGACAGGCGGACGCGGCGATCGTAGAGATCGGGCGAGCCGTCGAGCAGGTGCGTCTCGACCACCGGGCGATCGACGTCGCCGAAAGTCGGGCGCAGGCCGACGTTGGTCACCGACGGACGCAGGGTGCCGTCGAGGGTCGCGGCGGTGGCGTAGACGCCGGCCGGCGGCAGCAGCTCGTTCGCGGTCGCGAGGTTGGCGGTCGGGAACCCGAGCTCGCGCCCGCGCCCGGCGCCCCTGGTCACCGTGCCGTCGATGAAGTAGTGGTGCCCGAGCAGCGCCCCCGCCTCGTCGACGCGCCCCTCGGCGAGCAGCCGCCGCACGCGCGTGCTGCTCACGACGAAGTCCTTGTAGCGGACCGGATCGATCTTCTCGGCGCGGAAGCCGTAGCGCGTCCCGAGCGAGCGCAGCACCGAGTAGTTCCCCGCCCGATCGTGGCCGAAGAGGAAGTTCGCGCCGACCCACACTTCGACGACGTGCAGCCACTCGACGAGGACGGCGCGCACGAACGTCTCCGGGTCCCACTGCGACAGCGCGCGCGTGAAGCGGACGACGGCGATGCCCTGCATCCCCGATCGGCCGAGCGCCTCGATCTTCTGCTCCTTGGTCATGAGCAGCGGCGGCGCCTTGTCCGGCCGGAGCACGCGCGGGGGGTGCGGATCGAAGGTCATCGCCGCCGGGGTGCCGCCGCGCTCGCCGGCGCGGCGCCGCACGCGGTCGATGATCTTCATGTGGCCGCGGTGCAGCCCGTCGAAGTTCCCGAGTGCCAGCACCGGGTTGTGCCACCGTACCTGGCCGTCGTCCGGGTAGTGAATCAGCTGCATCGGCGATCACAATCCCCGTTCCAGAGTCACCAATTCAATCCACAATCCACAATCAGCAATCCACAATGAGTCCATCGTACGCCAGCTGCATCCCCTGCGGCAGCCGCGCGCACGTGGGCTGGTGCCGCAGATCGTGCGCCATGTGGGTGAAGTAGGTGCGCCGGGCGCCGATCCGGGTCGCCGCCTCCACCGCCTCGTCGAGGGTGAAGTGGGTCGGGTGCGGCTTCTCGCGCAGCGCGTCGAGCACCAGCACGTCGAGACCGTGCAGCAGCGGCCAGGACGCCTCCGGGATCCGGCTGCAGTCGGTCAAGTAGGCGAGCCCGCCGATGCGCAGGCCGAGAATCGCCTTCGTCCCGTGGAGCAGCGGCACCGGCTGGATTTCCAGCCGGCCGACGCAGAAGGGGCCGGCGACGGTGAACAGCCCGAGGCGTGGAGTCCCTCCCCCCTTCGGGGTTGCCGGGTCGAACACGTACGAGAACATCTGCGACACGTCGCGGAGGGTCGCGGCATCGCCAAAGCAGGGGATCGCCTGCTGCTGAATCGCGTTGAACCGCCGGACGTCGTCGAGGCCGACGATGTGGTCGGCGTGAGCGTGGGTGAAGAAGATGGCGTCGACGCGGCGGATGTCGCGCGCGAGCGCCTGCGCGCGCAGGTCGGGGCCGGCGTCGACGAGCAGCGCCGTGCCGTCCTCCGACTGGATGTACACCGAAGGCCGCGAGCGACGGTCGCGCGGATCGTCCGAACGGCAGGTCGCGCAGTCGCAGCCGATCATCGGCACGCCGTGCGAGGTGCCGGTGCCGAGAAACGTGATCCGCAAACTAGGCCACTGGTCAGGGCTCGACGATCCGCCGCTCGCCCTGCTGGGCCTGGACGAAGCGCATCCGCAGCTCGTAGAGCAGGTCGTCGAGGAGCCGTTCCTCCGGCTCGATCAGGTTGCCGCGGGTCTTCTCCTGCAGCATGGCGATAATCTCGATCATCTGCGCGGCGGCGGCGAGGTTGGGCTCGTCGCGCCTGCCGGTGGCGGGATCGGCGATGTCGCCGAAGTGCACCGCGGCGGTGGTGGCCAGCGAGAGTACGAATGCCGTGAACGTGATGCCGTCCGGCTCCTCCTTCTCCACGGCCGAATGCTAGCATAGTCGTCGCATGGCCAGGCGTTCTCCGCCGGCCCGCGCGCCGCGCGCCACGCGCCCGCGCCGGCCGCGCTTGCGCGCCGTGCGGCGACGCCCGGCGCACGCGTCTGCCGCGGGACGCGCGTTCCAGGATCTGGTGGACATCATGCGGGCGCTCCGCGGCCGCGGCGGCTGCCCGTGGGACCGCGAGCAGACGCTCGAGTCGCTGCGCGGCTTCGTGCTCGAGGAAACCTACGAGGTGCTCGACGCCATCGATCGCGGCGATCACGCCGCGCTCGCCGGCGAGATCGGCGACCTGCTGTTCGAGGGAGTGTTCCTCGCGCAGATCGCGGCGGACGAAGGCCGCTTCGACGTGACCGCATCGCTCCAGGCGGTCATCGCCAAGCTGATTCGCCGCCACCCGCACATTTTCGGATCGAACACCGGCGTGACCACGCCCGGCCAGGTCGTCGAGCAGTGGGAGCTGATCAAGTCGAGGGAACAGAAGGAGGCGGGCGAGCGTCGTTCGCTGCTGCGCGGCATCCCGAAGGCGCTGCCGGCGCTGCTGCGCGCCCACGAGATCGGGACGCGCGTCGCCGCCGTCGGGTTCGACTGGGCGAAGGCCGCCGACGTCGTCGACAAGATCGAGGAGGAAGTCGCCGAGCTGCGCCGCGCCGTCGGCGGCGAGGGGCGCGAGCGCGTCGAGGAGGAAATGGGCGACCTGCTCTTCTCGATAGCCAACCTGGCGCGCAAGCTCGGCATCGAGCCGGAGTCGGCGCTGCGCCGGGCGAACGAGAAGTTCTCTGCGCGCTTCGAAGCGCTCGAGCGCCGGCTCGAGGCACGCGGGCGCTCCATCCACGAGGCAACGCTGGAAGAGATGGAGGAGACCTGGAGACTGGTGAAGGAGTAAGGGGTGCCCCCTCCTCCCTCCGTGGCGGGCACTGTAATGCCGGCCCCCGCGTCGTCACGGACGCGTCACGCGCCGGGGGTGGTCAGCGCACCAGCTTGATCTCCCCGGCCAGGATCGAAGCCGAGATGGTGTACTTGCCGCTGCCGTCCCAGCGAAGTGAACGGAAGAGCCCGCCGGTGGTACGGCCAAGGGGTGAGGCTGAGATCTCGCCGGCACGGACGGTGGCGTCCACGCGTCGATAGAGCCCGGTGTCGCCCACCTGCATGGTTGCCTCGCCTGCCCACATCGAGAGCCGCTGATTGCCCTCCACGCCTCGGACGTCGATCTGACCGGCAGTCAGCGTGATGTCGAGATCGGAGCGGCGCGGGACCTCGATCGCCACGTTGAACCGGTTGCGCGGGCCCCGGGTCCTGAGCGTCGCCCGGGCGCCGTTCACCTGGATGTCGGCCCACCCCCGCGCCGATTCGCGGTCCCGCGTCGTCCAGGTCACACGAATCAGGCCATGGTCGGTGCCCTTGACGGTGTAGTCCCCGGCGCTGAGATCGAGGTGGATCGCGCCGCCAGGGGCGAATGTCTTGACCACTTCGGGTTGACCGGTCGCCTCCTGGGCCGCGGCCGGCGCCGGGAAGAGGCCGAGAAGCGTACAGAACGCGACGGCGGCAGACCTCATACGCGCCTCCAGGGTTCTTATGGTCAAGACGAGAGGATGAGCCCGCTCGTTGCGGTCGACGGCGCCACTTGCCGGTGTGCGGCGTGCATTCGCCGAAAGGTGGGCACGAGGCTCTGGCCTTCGGGCCGACCGACGGCACGTCCACCGACCCCGTATGCCGTGCCGCCAGTCGACGGTGCGAGCGCCTGCACTCGTCCGTGCCGCGTTCAGCGTGACAGTGCGTGCACCCGTCCCGACCAGGTCCTCACCGCGGCCGTGCGGCCGTCGGTGTCCACCACCACCGCCCCGTCTTCGTCGGTCCTGAAGATCTCCACGCCCGCCGCGCGGTAGCGCGCCAGCACGGCCGGGTGCGGGTGGCCGAACGGATTCCGGCGGCCGGCACTGAAGACGACCGCCGCGGGACGCGCGGCAGCGATGAAGGCCGCACTGCTGGAGGTGGCGCTGCCGTGGTGCGGCGCTTTCAGGATCACGATCGGCGCCAGTGCCAGGCGCGGGACGAGCGCGCGCTCGGCTTCGCGCTCGATGTCGCCGGTGAGCAGGATCGACACGTCGCCGCGGCGCAGCTCCAGCACGACCGAGTCGTCGTTGCGCACCCGCTGGCGCTCCCAGTCGGGTGGCGGCGGATGCCACACGCGGATATCGATCTCGCGCACGCGCTCGAGATCGCCGGCTTGCACGCTCCGCCAGGCCGCGCCGCGCGCCGACGTCAGCGCCGACAGCTCGCGCAGCCCGCCATGCGGCGGCACCGGCACGCCTTCCCACACCTGCCGCGGCGCGAAGCGCCGCACGATCGTGGCCGCGCCGCCAATGTGATCGGGATCGGCATGCGTGATTACCAGCGACTCGAGCTGCCGCGCGCCCAGCGCGCGCAGCGCGGGCCCGAGGATGCGCTCCCCGGCGTCGACGCTCGACCCGGGCAGCCCACCGGCGTCGACGAGCAGGCTGTGCCCGCCGGGCAGCTGCGCGAGGGTGGCATCGCCCTGGCCGACGTCCAGGAACGCGACGCGCAGCCGCCCACCCGGCGGCGGCAGCGGTGCGCCACGGCGGGCCGGCGGCGGCGACACCAGCACCGTGACGATCGACAGCGCGAGCACGGCCGCAGCGACGCGCCGCACGCGCCGGCGCCACGCGGGGCAGGGGTCGGCGCCGCTCGCGCCAGAAACGAGCACGAGGCACGCCGCGTAGTAGCACGCGACCAGCCACGGCGCAGGCGGCAGGACGTCGAGGGACAGCGCCGGCAGCAGCTCGACCAGACGCGCGGAGTGCACGAGCCCCGCGGCCGCCGCGTGCGAGAGCAGCGCCGCCGCCTCGCCGGCGCGCGGGATTGCGCCCGCGGCGAGGACGCCGAGCGACGCGACCTGCACCACCGTCATCAGCGGAATCGCGGCGAAGTTGAGCACCAGCCCGGCCGCCGTGACCCGCGCGAACAGCGTCGCGCCGACCGGCAGCAGCGCCGCCTCGGCGCACAGCGTCGCCGCGAACAGCGCCGCGACGCTCGACGCCGCCAGCCGGCCCCACTGCCGCGCGCGGGTTCCCGCAGACTGCCGTGGCGGGCGCACCAGACGCGGAACGCCCACCAGGATCCCGAGCGTCGCGCCGAACGACAGGATGAAGCCGGGATCGAGCACGGCCGCCGGGGACACGGCGACGGCAATCGCGGCGGCAACCGCCAGCGCGTTCAGCGCCGGGCCGCGGTGGTCGATCACCCCCGCCCCCAGGTAGATGGACGCTGCCGCGACGGCGCGCGCCACCGACGGCGGGGCGCCGGTCAGCCGACCGTAGAACAACAGCGCCGCGACCGCGACGGCCGACGCCGCACGCCGCCCCAGCCGCACCTGCCGCAGCGCGGCGAGCAGCAGTGCCGCCAGGATGGCGATGTTCCCGCCGGAGATCGCGATCACGTGATACGTGCCCGCTGCCTGGAGCCGCCGCTCGTCTTCTTCCGGGATCCCGCTGCGATCGCCGATCAGGATCGCGGTGGCGATGGCCGACGACCGCGTCGATCGCATACCGATCGACGCCGACAGGCGACGGCGCGCCCAGGCGCGGGCCGACGCGGCGCTTTCGTCGAGCAGACCGCCGCGGCGGACGACTTCCACCAGCGCCGCGCTCTTCACGTTGCCCGTCAGCACGATGCCGCGGCGCGCGAGCGCGCGCGCATCGTCCGGCACGCCGAAGTTGCGGTAGGTCGCGGGCGGGCGCAGCGTCGCGGTGAGGCGCACGGTGCGGCCGGCGCGCCAGGCGCCAGCGGCGGCGGCCGCCGCGGCGCCGCCGACCGCGAGCCGGAGCCCGTGTACCCGCGGGAGCGGTCGCGGGCCGCGGCCGGGCGGACCGGCACGCTCCACGTCGATGGTCAGCGTTGCACCCGCAAGGGTGATCGTGGCGTCCTCGCGCAGCCGCCCCTCCAGCACGACCGGCTCGCCGAGCGGAACCGCGTCCGTGGGTCGATACGCGTCCCGGGCGCCGCTCAGCCCGAGCGACAGGCCGGCGGCCAGCATCCCGGCCACCAGCGCAAGCGTGCTCTCGAGCGAAGAGCCGTCGGCCTGAGCCGCGGCGGCGGCAACGGTGGCGAGGATGGCGGCGGCTGCCGACGCGATCGCCCAGCCCGGTGGAACGGCGTCGAACAGCAGGAAGCCGGCGGCGGCGGCGGCGAGCAGGGGGAGGGCGAGCAGGGCGGCGGGCACGCGCACGCCCTCGACCAATGCAAGCAGGATGGCGCCGCGGCGCGCGCCGGATGTCGGGGCTGGAACCCCGCCCGCGCTGCAGAACCTGCGTCCGCGCTAGGCGCGGTCGATGGCACTTTCTGCGTGGTATTCCTGCAGCGCGCGAACGGTCAGGCCGTCGGTGTGGAGCGCCTTGATGGCATTCACCGCGGCGGCGGCGCCGGTCAGCGTCGTGATGCACGGCACGGCGTGCATCATCGCGATCCGCCGCACCGTGCGGTCGTCGAAGAACGACTCGCGGCCGAGCGGCGTGTTGATCACGAGCTGGATCCGGTTGTTCAGGATCTCGTCGCCGACGTGCGGCCGCCCCTCGTTGACCTTGAAGACGATCTCGACCTCGAGGCCGTGGGCGCGCAGGTAGTTCGCGGTCCCGCGGGTGGCGACGAGGCGGAAGCCGAGATCGCGCAGGTCGCGGGCGATCTGGACCACCGCCGGCTTGTCGTGGTTGTTGACGCTGATGAACGCGGTGCCGCCGTCCGGCAGCTTCGTGCCGGCGCCGAACAGCGCCTTCGCGAAGGCCATGCCGAAGGTGGCGGCGCCGCCCATCACCTCGCCGGTCGACTTCATCTCGGGACCGAGGATGGTGTCCACCCCCGGGAAGCGCACGAACGGGAACACCGGCGTCTTCACGAAGAACCCGGAGACGTCGAGGTCTTCGCTCAGGCCCTGGTGCGCGAGCGTCTTCCCGATCATGACCCGCGCGGCGACCTTCGCCAGCGGAACGCCCGTCGCCTTCGACAGGTACGGCACCGTCCGCGACGCGCGCGGGTTCACCTCGAGGACGTAGATCGTGTCGTCCTTGATCGCGAACTGCGCGTTCATCAATCCCACCACCTGGAGCGCGCGCGCGATTCGCCGCGTATAGTCGCGGATGAGCGCGACGTGCTTGTCGGTCACCTTATAAGGGGGCACGACGCACGAGCTGTCGCCGGAGTGAATCCCCGCCTCCTCGATGTGCTCCATGATGCCGCCGATGACCACGGCGCCGGTGGCGTCGGCGACCGCGTCGACATCGAGCTCCACGGCATCCTCGAGGAACTTGTCGATCAGGATCGGGTGCCCCGGTGACGCGGCCACCGCCTGCGTCATATAGCGATCCACCGCGCCCATGTCGTAGACGATCGCCATCGCGCGGCCGCCCAGCACGTACGACGGGCGCACCACCAGCGGAAATCCAATCGACGCCGCCACCGCGTGCGCCTCCTCGGCCGTGGTCGCCGTCCCGCTCGGTGCCTGCGGGATCCCGAGGTCCCAGAGCAGCTGCGCGAAGCGCTCGCGGTCCTCGGCCAGGTCGATCGAGTCGGGGGTGGTGCCGAGGATCCGGATCCCGGCCGCCTGCAGCGCCAGCGCCAGCTTGAGTGGCGTCTGGCCGCCGTACTGGACGACGCACGAGACCTCGGCGCCCTGCTGCTGCTCGCGCGCGACGATGGCGGAGACGTCCTCGAAGGTGAGCGGCTCGAAGTACAGGCGATCGACTGTGTCGTAGTCGGTCGAGACGGTCTCGGGGTTGCAGTTGACCATGACGGTCTCGAACCCCTCCTCGCGCAGCGCAAAGGCGGCGTGGCAGCAGCAGTAGTCGAACTCGAGGCCCTGGCCGATGCGGTTCGGTCCGCTGCCGAGGATGACCACTTTCTGCCGCGCCGTCGGGTCCGCCTCGCACTCGAACTCGTAGGTGCCGTAAAGGTACGGGGTGAACGACTCGAACTCCGCGGCGCAGGTGTCGATCCGCTTGTAGGCGGGAACGATCCCCGCCTCGAGGCGGGCGGCGCGCACCGCCTCCTCGTCGGAACCGCTCGCGGCCGCGATCTCGCGATCGCTGATCC
The DNA here is from genome assembly GCA_048594975.1 of Vicinamibacterales bacterium. Taxonomy (GTDB): domain Bacteria; phylum Acidobacteriota; class Vicinamibacteria; order Vicinamibacterales; family 2-12-FULL-66-21; genus JBMDXB01. Next base: position 14,166 of record JBMDXQ010000151.1, read on the forward strand.
CCGCCCGCTTCAGCGTCCGCAACAGGTCCGTGGACATCCCGCGCAGCCCCACGAGGCCGGCCGAGCGCTGCAGCTCCACGATCTCCGAGAACTGCACGAGGAACCAGGGGTCGATGCGCGTCGCCTGGTGCAGCTCCTCGATGCTCCACCCGCGCTCGAGGGCGCGGAACACCGCCCACATGCGGCGGTCGGTGGGCACGCTGAGCTCGCGCTGCAGCGCGCCTTCCTCCTCGTCGGCGGTCGCCCCGGCGGGCGGCTGCGGCTGGCCGAACAGCAGGCCGCCGGCACCGAGCTCCAGGGAGCGGAAGGCCTTCATGAAGGCTTCCTTGAACGTGCGCCCGATCGCCATCACCTCGCCGACCGACTTCATCTGCGTGGTCAGCGACCGGTCGGCGCGGGGGAACTTTTCGAACGCCCAGCGCGGCACCTTGACGACGACGTAGTCGATCGTCGGCTCGAACGAGGCGGGGGTCAGGCGGGTGATGTCGTTGGGGATCTCGTCGAGGTGATAGCCGAGCGCGAGCTTCGCCGCGATCTTGGCGATCGGGAAGCCGGTGGCCTTCGAGGCGAGCGCCGATGATCGCGACACCCGCGGATTCATCTCGATCACCACGATCCGCCCGTCGCGCGGGTTGACCGCGAACTGGATGTTCGACCCGCCGGTTTCGACGCCGACGCGGCGGATGATCCGGCGCGCCAGGTCACGCATCCGCTGGTACTCGCGGTCGGTCAGGGTCAGCGCCGGCGCCACCGTGATGCTGTCGCCGGTATGCACTCCCATCGCATCGACGTTCTCGATCGAGCAGATGACGACGAAGTTGTCGGCGACGTCGCGCATCACCTCCAGCTCGAATTCCTTCCAGCCGATGACCGACTCCTCGAGCAGGACCTCGTGGACGGGGCTGAGATCGAGGCCGCGGCCGGCGATCTCGCGGAACTCCTCGATGTTGTAGGCGATGCCGCCGCCGACGCCGCCGAGCGTGAACGACGGGCGGACGATGACCGGGAAGCCGATCTCGGCCACGGCGCTCACCGCCTGCTCCAGCGATCCCACGTAACGGCTGGCCGGCACCTCGGCGCCGATCTCCTGCATCGCGTCGCGGAAGCGCAACCGGTCCTCGGCGACGCGGATCGCCTCGACCGACGCGCCGATCAGGCGCACGCCGTAGCGCTCGAGGGTGCCGTTCTCGCCGAGCGCGACGGCCAGGTTGAGCGCGGTCTGGCCGCCGACGGTGGGCAGCACCGCGTCGGGACGCTCCCGCTCGATGACCGCGCCGACGATCTCCGGCGTCAGCGGCTCGACGTAGGTACGATCGGCGATCTCCGGGTCGGTCATGATCGTCGCCGGGTTGCTGTTGACGAGGACCACCTCCAGCCCCTCGGCGCGCAGCGCCTTGCAGGCCTGCGTCCCGGAGTAGTCGAACTCGCACGCCTGCCCGATGACGATCGGGCCGGAGCCGATCACCAGGACGCGTTTGATGTCGGTGCGCTTGGGCATCGCTCTGGTTGGGCGATTGGGCGATTGGTGATCGGGTGATGGACGGCATGGCGCAATCACCAATCGCCCGAACGCACAATGCCTACACTCGCCGCTCCATCTCTTCCACGAACTGCCGGAACAGGTAGTCAGCGTCGTGCGGACCGGGCGCGGCCTCGGGATGGTACTGCACGCAGAACACCGGTTTGGTGTCGTGCCGAAGCCCTTCGACGGTGCCGTCGTAGAGGTTCACGTGCGTCACCCGGACCTCATCGGGCAGCGACTGCGGATCGACCGCGAACCCGTGGTTCTGCGAGGTGATCTCGACCTTGCCGCTCTCCAGCTCCTTGACCGGATGATTGGCGCCGCGGTGACCGAACTTCAGCTTGTAGGTGCGGCCGCCCATCGCGAGCGACAGGATCTGGTGGCCGAGGCAGATGCCGAACACCGGCACATCGGCGCGCACCAGCGCGCGCGCGTTGTGAATCGCGTAGCCGAGCGCCGCCGGGTCGCCCGGGCCGTTGCTCAGGAAGATGCCGTCGGGATTGGTGGCCAGCAGCTCGGAGGCCGGCGCCGTCGCGGGAAACACCCGCACCTCGCAGCCGTAGGCGCTGAAGCGGCGCAGGATGTTCCATTTCATCCCGAAGTCGTAGGCGGCGACGCGCAGCGGCCGCCCGGCGCGGCGCGACGCCGGCCGAGCGAACTCGCCCGGCTCCGAGGTCGACGGGTCCCAGTCGAACGGCGCGTCGCACGTCACCCCGAGCACCAGGTCGGATCCTTCCATCCGCGGCAGCCCGCGTGCCTTCTCGACGAGCACGCGCGGGTCGATGTCGCCGGTCGCGATCACGCCGCGCATCACGCCGGCCGAGCGCAGCACGCGCGTCAGCGCGCGGGTGTCGACGTCGGAAATCGCGACAATGCCGTGGCCGACGAGGTACTCGCGCAGCGTGCCGTCCGCTCGCCAGTTGCTCGCCACCGGCGACTCGTCGCGGATGACGAAGCCGGCCACTTTCGGTCCTCGCGACTCGCCGTCTTCGTCGGTGACGCCGTAGTTGCCCACCTCGGGGCAGGTCATCGTGACGATCTGGCCGGCGTAGGAGGGATCGGTCAGCACCTCCTGGTAGCCGGTCATGCTCGTGTTGAACACGACCTCGCCGCCGGTCTCGCCCGCCGCCCCCGCCGCCTCCCCTTCGTACCAGATGCCGTTCTCGAGCGCGAGCGTGGCCTTCATCGAATGCGCTCCAGCGAGCCGGTCACGCGGGTCTCCTGCCCCGCCAGGACGTAGCGGCGATCGGTCCACGCGCGGTGATCCACGAGCTCGAGCCGCACGGTGTGCGATCCGGCGCGCACATCGCCGAGCCGCAGCGGCGTCACCCCGGCCGCCCGGCCGTCGACGAACACGCGCGCCCCGCGAGGCCGCGAGTCGACGTAGATGGACCCGGTGCCAACTGCCGGCCGGCCGGAGGGCTGCGTGGACGAGGCGACCGGCTGCGGCGGCGTCACGGCGCGGCGCAGCCGCACGGACAGCGTGCGATCCGGCTCGTGTGCCGACAGCGTGAACTCCTCGCGCGCGACGGCGTAGCCAGAGCGGACGATGCGCACGGTGTAGGGGCCGAAGCGCAGGTCCTCGAGCGTGAGCGGCGTGCGCCCCCGCCAGCGGCCGTTGACCGTGACGCTCGCGCCGGAGGGCGTGGACTGGACGGTCATCGTGCCGCGCGTCGCGGCGGCGGCTGCCGGTTTCCTGGCGGCAACCGGCGCCGCGGTCTCCGCCGGAACCGGCGGCGGTCCGGCCGCCTGTGGCGGTCTGGTCACCTGCTGCTCGCTCCACGCCTTGCCGGCCTGCGGCTGTCCCGGCGCGGGCGCCGGCGCCGCGGCCTGCGGCTGCGCCGCCACTGGCGCGCTCGCCGTTCCCGCGGGTTCGCTTCGGCCTCGAACCACCCAGCCGGCGGCAAAGGCGATCAGCATCCCGATGACGAGGAGGATGGCGACCGGCAGCAGCGGGCGCCGCGGGCGTTCGTCGGCGAGCGCGTCCCGGAACACCGTCGGCTCGGCGGCGCGCGGCGCGGCAGCGGCCACCGGCCGCTCCTGCCGGACTTCCGCCGCGACTTACTGCTCGACGCGCGCCAGCGGCCGCGCCTCGCCGACGCGCGCGGCGGTCGCAGGCTCCGCGTCGCGCCCCTCGTCGTCGAGCGCGATCAGGCCGGCCGACGCGCCGGCCGCACGGTTACCTTCGTCGGCAACGAACTCGTCGGCGAAGCGTTCCGGGTGCTCCACCGCGAACGCGAGATCTGCGTCCGCCTCTTCCTCGAACAACTCGAGCCCGCGGTCGTCGCGCTGGAGCTGCTCCTTCTCCGCGCGCTCGCGCAGCAGGAAGGCGTGGTGCGCTTCGTCTTCGTCGCGCTCGACGTTGGGGGCGTGGGCTTCCTCAGGTTCCTGAGGTTCCGGAGGTTCCGGGGGTTCCGGAGGTTCCGGAGGTTCCGGAGGTTCCGGACCCTCGGTGACTCGTTCTTGCGCGGGCGCGACAGCCGACGCGGGGACATCCGCGTCCCGCGCCGCGTCCTGGGACTTCGCCGATCGGGAAGTTGCGGCGACTGCGGCAGCCGGCGCCACGGTCCCGGCGGCCGCGCGCGCGCGATCGGGCGGACGCTCGTCGCGCGCGGCTGCGCCGCCGAGCCGCGAGGCGGCCTCATCCAGCGCAGCAGCGAACGCCAGCGCGGTGTGAAAGCGCCTGCCCGGCTCCTCGTGCATCGCGCGGGCCAGCACGGTGTGCAGGGCGCCGGCGTTCGCGCCGAGGTGCGAACCCTCGAGCGAGCCGATGTCGTCGCCGGTGCCGGCGGGCCGCCGCGCGGTCAGCAGCTCGTAGGCGATAGCGGCCAGCGCGAATACGTCGGCGGGCGTGCTCCAGGCCTCGCCGCGAATCCGTTCGGGTGCGCTGTACGGCCGGCGCACCGGCGCGCGGAGCCCGACCCGCTCCAGCGCCTCGACGACGCCGAAGCCGGTCGCGCGCGCCTCGTCCGGCGTCACGAACACATCGCGCGGATGCAGCGCGCCGTGGCCGACGCCGGCGGCGCGGGCGAAGTCGATGGCGCCGGCGAGCTGCGTGAGAAACGGCAGCGCCTTGTCGATCGCCGCGGGGGCGTAATGACGGATCGCGACGTCTAACGACTCGGCGGCGACGTATTCCTCGGCACGGTAGGCAGCCGTGCCCTCCACACCGGCGGCGATCGGTTCGACGATGGAGGGATGGAACAGACCGGCTTCGGCGGCGCGTGCCAGCTCGTCGGCAAGCGCGCGCGCCTGCTCCGGGATGATGTCGAGGCGGAACACCTTGACGGCGACGAGACGGTCGCGCGTCGATTCGTAGGTGCGGTACACGGGCCCGAGCGCGCCAACACCAATCTGATGCAGGACCCGGAAGGGGCCGAAGGCTGGTGGGGGCGCGAACGCTGTCGGATCGTCTCGTGTCAGTGACGGAGCTCCTCGGGCGGCGGGTTCGAAAAATGTAACACAGGTTGACATGATTCCGAAGGCTTTGACAGAGTACGCACACGTGACATCCGGGCCGGACGCGACACGTTTCGGCGTGGACGTGCGCCGCCTCGGCGGCTTCCGGCCACTCGCCGGCGCATACGCCTACAACTTCGCTTCCCTCGCATCGCTGTACGCCGGCGATCCCTCGAGCGGGCACGCGTGGCGCGACGCGATCGCGCGCGCGCAGCGGCACCCGCGCCCGCGCGCCGCGATGGTTGCGGTCGTCGCCGCGCAGCAGGAGCGTCGCGCGGCTCCCCCTGAAGCGCGCGCCGCCGCTGCCACGCTCGCCTCCTCGGACACCGTCGCCGTCGTCACCGGCCAGCAGGCCGGCGCGTTCGGCGGCCCCCTGTACACGCTGCTCAAGGCGATCACGGCGATCCAGCTCGCGCGCCGGACGCAGAAGGAGCACGGCGTGCCCGCGGTTCCAATCTTCTGGGTGGAAGCCGACGATCACGACTGGGACGAGATCCGGAGCTGTACCATCCTGGACGCGCAACTGCAGCCCCGCACCGTGACGCTCGCCGCGCCGGCCGGGGCCGGCGAGCGTCCGATCGGCACGCTCGCGCTGGACGAGGGCATCGAGGGGAGCATCGCTGAGCTGGCGTCGGCGTTGGCGCCGTCCGATTTCACCGCCGCCACGATCGCCGGCCTGCGCGACACGTATCGTGCGGGCGCGGGCGTGGCGACGGCGTTTGCCGCCTGGCTCGACCGTCTCCTGGGCCCTCTCGGGCTGATCGTCTTCGAGTCGTGCGATCCAGCGGCCAAGCCGCTGGCGCGCGACGTTTTCGTCCGCGAACTGCAGTCGGGTCGCACCGCGTCGCTGGCAGCCGCGGCGGGGCAGGCGCTGGCGTCGCTCGGCCACGAGCCGCAGGTCGCCGCGCAGCCGGACGCCGTCGCCCTCTTCCACGTGGACGGCGGCCGCACGCCGGTCAAGCGCCGCGACGCCGCAGGGCTCGCCGCCGACGCCGCGCAGCACCCGCAGCGATTCAGCCCGAACGTCCTGCTCCGCCCGATCGTCCAGGACACGATCTTCCCGACTGCCTGTTACGTCGCCGGTCCCAGCGAGATCGCCTATCAGGGACAGCTGCGCGGAGTGTACGAAGAGTTCGGGGTGCCGATGCCCCTCCTCTACCCTCGGGCAACCGCGACGTTGATCGACTCGGCGACGGCGCGGTTCCTCGAGAAGTACGGCCTGCCCCTCGCGGATCTCCAGCCGCGCGACGAGGCGGCGCTCAACCGGCTGCTGCAGGCACAGCTGCCACCGGAGGTGGATCGCTCGCTGAAAGAGGCGGGCGGGGCGGTTCGCGCCGCAATGCAGCGCGTCGTCGACGCCATGCCGGCGCTCGACCCGACGCTGGCGGGCGCGGCGAAGACGACGCTGGGGAAGATGGAGCACGACCTGCGATCGCTCGAAGGCAAGGTGGTACAGGCGGCGAAGCGGCGCGACGAGACGTTGCGCCGGCAGTTCTCGCGTGCGCAGGCGCTCGTGTTCCCGGGCGGCCAGCTGCAGGAGCGCACGCTCGGCACCGTCTTCTTCCTGAACCGTTACGGTCCCGCGCTGGTGGATCGCCTGCTGGAGGAACTGCCGCTGGACATCGGTCAACACTGGGTGCTGACGCTGTAGATTCCCAGTTGCCAACGTCCGACTGCCACGGTGTCAGTACGACGGAGTCCTCCGCCGAGCGAAGCGAAGCGGCAGCGCGAAGCGCGCCCGCGAGCGCAGCGAGCGGAGAGCCCGTGGGTGTGGGGCCCCACGTGCCTCGAGAGATGCTCGCCGGAAGTGCGGATTCGCGATGCGGTGAGCGTTGGCCTGTAGCGTTACCGAGCAGAGCCAATTGACAACAGATTGGCGAGCAGTCGGTAGGCGCCGTCGGTGCCGGCAGGCAGCTGCCGCCAGAGTCCCAGGCCGACGTAGATCCAGCGTCCCTCGCCGACCCTGGCTTCGACCAGGGCGCCGGTCTTCGGCCCGGCGTTGAACGGGAACGGATCGGTCATTCGTACCAGATCGACGTAACGTCTATCCCGCTCGCCCAGGAAGTACAACCCCCGCTCCTGAACCCAGCCTTTCCATGTGTCGGCGTCGATCCGGTTCGGCCGGTTGAACACCGGGTGGTCCGGGACGAGCACCTCCACCGGCGCGTTCTCGTCGGCGATCCGGCCGGCGCTGACCTTCGCCGGATACGGCCCGTACTGCGCCTCGTTGAACTCGAACTTGTTGTACTGGACGAGCACGGTCCCGCCGCGCTCGGCGTACGCCAGGAGGCGATGGTTGTTCGCGCGCAGATCGGCGCGGCGCTCGTAGGCACGCACGCCCGTCACGATCACGTGGTAGGTCGAGAGGTCCCCGGCGGCGAGCTCGTCCGGGCCGATCAGCTGGACCGGAACGCCGAGCTGCTCGATTGCCTGCGGTACCTGGTCGCCGACGCCCATGACGTACCCGACGCGGAGTCGGGGCGCGACGCGCACGTCGATCGCCTTGAGGCGGGCCGACGCCGGTCGGACGAGATGCCGCCGGCGGATGTGCGGGTACTCGATGACGTCGAAACCGGCGCGCGACCCCGGGTCGCCCGGCGCCGACGTGAACGTCGCATTGATCACGTGTGCACCCGGCCGCACGCCGGGCGGCGGACTCACTCTGAACTCGACGGTGACGACCTCGTCCTCGCGGGAGAACTGCACGGCCGTCCGCGGCGGCGAGACGGTGAAGCCGTCCGGTACTTGCAGCCGGACATCGCCCGACGCCGGACCTTTCCCGGAGTTCGTGACCGACACGCGCACGGTCCGCGCGCGGTCGGCGGACGCGGACGGCTCGGTCGGGAGAATCACGATCGGCGGGGAGAGCGCGACCGCGAATGCCGGCACTACGTGCAGCTCCATCCGCTTTTCGCCAGCGACGACATCGCTGTAGCGGTACTCGATCGGCTGATCGACGTTCACGGGCAGACCCTCGATGGCCAGCTCGAACCGCGCGGTGAAGGGCGACGGCGCGAACGGCGCGCCGAACGGCACTGAAGGTGGAAGCGGCGCGAAATCGTAACGGGCTGTCGCGTCCTCGCGGGCCGCCCAGTAGATGGTCGTCGGCCCGGCGGCGGCCACCCGGGCCTCCACCTTGCACGCGATCGGCGACCCGGCGGTCGCAGTACCCTGGCACGGCGCTGCCGATGCTGTGAGGCCGCCGAACGAGACGAACCGCACCACGATGCCCGCGGCGTCGTGGCTGGCTGCCACGGCGGTCACTTTCACCGGTTGTCCGGCCACCACCACGCCGTCGTCGGCAATCGCCTCGAGGCGGACCTTGCGGCTCAGCAGGAGCGCGCGTTCGAACTGCTGCTCCTTCTGCGCCAGCCGGAAGTCGATCTCGTCGAGTCCGCTGTCGTGCGCGCGCGTGCCCGCGAGCCGGCGGCGCAGCTCGCGCACCGCGCGCAGCCCGGGGGCGAGCTCGCCCATCGCAGCGGCCTTCGAGATCCCGCGCAGGGCGAAGGCAATCGCCTCGTCGCCCGGCGCGTGTTTCGCGAGCCCTTCGATCGACGTGTCGATGCCGTCGAACATCGTCTGGAGAGGATGGGCGGCCGGGGCGTTCCCGTCGTCCACCAGGCGGTACACGCGCCCCCTGACGTCGCCGGGCAACGGCACCAGCTGCGTCGTGCCCTGGCACTTGTGCATGCTGCGAGCCTCGGTGCCCAGCTCCGCATACGTGCGGCCGATCAGCGGGTCGAACTCGCGGCCGTCGACGGTCAGCAGGTCCGGCCCCTCGTCGGGCCCTCCGAACCCCTTCGTGCAGAACAGCCGGAGCACGCGCCAGGGCCGCAGGCCGTCGCGCAGCTGCTCCCGGTATTTCGACGGGTCGGCCGCATCGCGCACCGCCTCGATGGTCAGAGCGGTGGACGCCTGATGGTGCTGCCCGCCGCCGTCCCCGCCGCAGACGAACGCGGCGACGACGTGCGGGCGCGTGGCGCGGATGTGACGAACGAAGTCACCGACGATTTCCGTACGGCCCCAGCGCGTGATTGACTCCTCGACGCTGAAGGAGTACCCGAAGTCGACGGCGCGCGTGAAGAACTGCTCGGCACCATCGAAGCGGTGCGCCGCGAGGAGCTCCTCGGTCCGCAGCACGCTCAACGACTCCGAGAGTTCGGGACCGATCTCGTTCTGACCTCCTTCCCCACGGGTGGCGCTGACGACTACGGTCCGCATCCCGCGGCCGTGCCCCAGCCGGGCGAGCAGCACATTGTCCTCGTCGTCGGGGTGCGCAACGGCCTGCATGAACGTGCCGACTGTGGTCAGCTTGCGCAGCATCAGGCGGAGTGCGACGTCTCCCGGGCGCTCGCCGACCGGCTGAACGCGCAGCTGCGCGGCAGGTACGGCCGCGGCGAGCCACGCCGCCGCGGCGATGGCCAGGAGGGGCGTTCGCCGTTCAGCGGGGGCAGAGGCTCTCATAGAACGCCTCGTAGCGAGGAACCACGAGGTCCGCGCAGAACTTCTCGGTCACGGCGCGCCGGCCCTGCTGCGCGAACTGGAAGTGCAGCTCGGGATCGGTGAGCAGACGGATGCCGCTCTCCGCCATGCCGTCGAGGTCGTCCAGCGGGTGCAGGTAGCCGTTGACGCCGTGCTCCACGACCTCGTGCAGGCCACCCACCCGCGAGGCGACGACGGGCACCTCGCAGGCCATCGCCTCGAGCGCCGCGAGTCCGAAGCTCTCCTGCTCCGACGGGAGGAGGAACAGGTCCGCGACGGACAGCACCGGCAGGACTTGATCCTGCTCGCCGAGCGCCTCCACGCGGGCCGGGACGCCGAGCCGGCGCGCCGCGTCCAGTGCCTTGGCGAGGTCCGGGCCGTCGCCGACGAGCAGCAGCCGCGAGGGCACGCGGGTGTTGATGCGGGCGAACACCTCGACGACGGCGTCCACCCGCTTGACCGGCCGGAAGTTCGAGACGTGGACGATCAGCTTCTGGCAGCCCGGGGGGCAGTAGCGGGCGCGGAGCGCCGCGTTCGGGATCCGGCGATGCACCTCGCAGTCCAGGAAGTTCGGGATGACGGTGATGTCACGGTGCACTGGCAACGCGCGGTAGGTGTCGGCGCGCAGGCTCTCGGAGACCGCGGTCACGCCGTCGGAGCGATCGATCGAGAAGGCGACGGTTTCGGAGTAGGAGCGGTCGCTGCCGATCAGGGTGATGTCGGTGCCGTGCAGCGTCGTGATCACCTGCGGCACGCACGCCGGCGCCGAGTCGAGCAGGATCTGCTTGGCGAGGTAGGCCGCCGTCGCGTGTGGCACGGCGTAGTGCGCGTGGATCACGTCGAGCCTGAACTCGCGCGAGACCTCGACGATGCGGTTGGCGAGCGACAGCAGGTACTGAGGTTCGCGAAACAGCGGGTAGGACGGCGTGTGCACGCGGTGGAACGACAGCCCGGCGTGGTACTCGCCGAAGCGGAACGGCGTGTCGGCGCTCAGCAGGTGGACGTCGTGGCCGCGATCCGCGAGCGACTTGGCCAGCTCGGTGGCGACGATGCCGCTGCCGCCGACCGAGGCGTAGCAGATGATGCCGACGTTCACGCGCGCGGATCCTTCATCAGGTGCGGGAGCACCAGCGGGTCGCGCACGTGCACGCCCTCGGCGAAGGCCACGCCGGTGCGCGCGCCGAGCAGCCGGTCGCGGCTCTCGATCAGCTGCATGAAGCTCGCAGCGGTAAGACGCGTCGGCACGCGGTCGGGATCCGTCGGCGCGAACTGCGATCGGTAGCAGGCCAGCGCGCGCCGCTTGGTCTCGTAGTGCGCCGAGACGTCGAGCGCAAACGACGGCTCGACCGCGTCGTTGATGAAGTAATAGCAGGTCCATCTCGGCCGCCATGGCTCCGGCGCGCCGTCCACGAGGAACCGCCGCAGGCCGGCTTTGAAGACCGCGGCCGTGAGCACCCAGCTGGACCCGCGATGGTCGGGATGACGATCTTCCCAGTACGGCAGGGCGACGGTGCGAGGCCGCGTCGTGCGCAGCAGCCGCACGACCTCCTCGACCTGCCGATCGGCGCCGGTGATCCCGCCGTCCGGCCAGTGCAGGTTGGTGCGCCACGCGGCGCCGAGCACCTGGCGTGCCGCCTCGGCCTCCGCCGCGCGCTCCACCGGCGTGCCGTTGGACCCCAGCTCGCCGCGCGTGAGGTCGCACAGGCCGACCGCAAAGCCCAGGGCCGCGTGCGCCGCCACCGTGCCGGCCAACCCGATCTCGATGTCGTCGGGATGCGGCCCGAAGACGAGCAGGTCGACTGGAGTCATGTGGGTACAGATTACTGCAATCCCTCATCGCTGATCGCTCATCCCACATCCTGATCGTGAATCCCGGGCCCTGAATCCCCGATCCTGCATGAACCTGGCGTCGAGGGTCGCGCTACAATCTCGCTTACACCGGCCGATAAAGAGATACAGGCAGCGACGCGGATCGGCGCCCCGCTCCGAGCGGCGGGCACGATCGGGGATTCACGATCCGCGACTGACGATCGGGGATTCGGGATCGGGGATTCCGGACGAGCGATCAGCGACGAGGGACTCGGAGATGGCGGGGATGAAGGTGATCGTTCGCATGGCGAAGACGGCCGCCGGCCGGCGCCGCGGCTGGTGGACACGCCGCTGGGTCCGGCGCGGCCTCGTCGTCCTGGCGGCGCTGGCGATCGTCTTCTCCGCGTTCGCCGGCTACTACTACGTCCTGTTCTCGCGGATGATCGACGCGCGCCTGCAGGGAAGCATGCAGCGCGCCGACCCGCGCATCTTCGCGCGGCCGCTGGAGCTGCGGCGCGGCCAGGCCGTCACGATCGCCCAGCTCATCGATCGCCTGAACGATCTCGGCTACGCGCACCGCGCCCGCGCGGCGCAGCCGGGCGAGTTCACCACCGTGCGCGACGGCGTGCTGGTGGTTCCCCGCGACGGCTCGCACAAGAGCAGGCCGATCCGCGTGGTCTTTGCGGCGCGCACGCCGAAGGCCCCGGAGCCGGCCGCCATCGTCGCCATCGACCTGCCGGGAACGAAACAGGCCGTCGATCACGTCACCCTCGACGCCCCGCTCATCACCGCGCTCGTCACCTCGGCGCGCGAGAAGCGGCGCGACGTCCCGCTCGCCGCCATCCCCAGGCACATGATCCAGGCGGTGCTCGCCATCGAGGACCGCCGCTTCTACGATCACCCGGGCATCGACCCCATCGGGATCGCCGGCGCCATCTTCCGCAACGTGTTCGGCGACAAGCCGTACCTGGCGAGCGGCAGCACGCTGACGCAGCAGCTCGTCAAGAACACCTTCCTCACGCCGGAGAAGAGCCTGCGGCGGAAGATGACCGAGTGGTTCATGTCGGTCGCGCTCGAGCGGCGGTTGAGCAAGGACCAGATTCTGGCGCTGTACCTGAACGACGTGTCGCTCGGCCAGCGCGGCTCGTTCGCCATCCACGGCGTCGGCGAGGCAGCTCGGCTGTTCTTCGGCAAGGACGTCTCGAACGTCACCCTGGCCGAGGCGGCGACCATCGCCGGCGTCATCCAGTCGCCGTCGCGCCTCTCGCCCTTCCGCAATCCGGAGCGCTCGAAGGAGCGGCGCAACGTCGTGCTGCTCGCGATGGCCGACGCCGGCTTCGTCAGCGGGGCCGCGGCCGAGCGCGCCGGACGCGAACCCCTGCTGATGGCCGCACGCGCCCTCGACGCGGAGGCGCCGTTCTTCGTGGATCACGTCACCGAGGAACTGCAGGAGCGCCACCGCGCCCTCGCGGTCGGCGCGGTCGACGTGTACACGACCCTCGAACTGCATCTCCAGCGCCTCGCGCACGAGGCGGTGCGCGAGGGGCTCGCCCGCGTCGACGAAATCCTGGCCCGCCGCCGTCGGCGCTACGCCGAGGCGGCGCTGATCGCGGTCGACCCGCGTACCGGCGACGTGCTCGCGCTCGTCGGCGGCCGCTCGTACAACCAGTCGCAGTACAACCGCGCGACCGCGGCGCGGCGCCAGCCCGGGTCGGTGTTCAAGCCGTTCGTCTACCTGGCGGCCTTCGAGCGCGCCCTGGCCGACGGCCGCACCGACGTAACGCCCGCCTCGATGGTGATGGACGAGCCGGCGTCGTTCACCTTCAACCAGCAGGTCTGGGACCCGCACAACTACGAGAACGAGTACGACGGCGAGATCACCTACCGGCGCGCGCTCGCGCTGTCGCGGAATCTCGCGACGATCCGCGTGGCGGAAGTCGCCGGCTACGGCGAGGTGGCGGCGCTGTGGAAGCGGGTCGGCGCCGGCACGGCGCCCCGCCCGTATCCCTCGATCGCGCTCGGCGTCTTCGAGGCGACGCCCTACGAGATCGCCACCGCGTTCACGATGTTCCCCAACGGAGGGCGCGTCCAGCCGATGCGCTCGATCTCGCGGATCGTCGTGGCCGGGCGCGAGATCGTCCTGCCCATCGCGGAGGACCGGCGCGTGGCCCGGGCCGACACCACCTTCCTCGTCACCAACATGATGCGCAGCGTCATCAACGAGGGGACGGCGGCCGGGGTCCGCGCCGCCGGCTTCGCGCTCGACAGCGCCGGCAAGACCGGCACCACCAACGACCTGCGCGACGCGTGGTTCGTCGGGTTCACGCCGGAACTGCTCACCGTCGTCTGGGTCGGCCTGGACGATAACCAGCCGCTGGGGCTCAGCGGCACGCAGGCGGCGCTGCCGATCTGGACGACGTTCATGAAGCGCGCCCTGGCGGGCCGGCCCGGGACCTCGTTCGAGGTGCCGGAGGGCATCGCGTTCGTCGAGATCGACAAGGACACCGGCCGCATCGCCGCACCCGGCTGCCCGCGCGTGTTTCGAGAGGCGTTCATCGCCGGGACCGAGCCGCGCGACGCCTGCTACCTGCACAGCTTCTAATCCGGCCTGACGCGCGCCTGCGGCTGTCCGCGACGCCGGCGCCGCCCTCGGCGAATCGGCAGCCGCAGCCGCCTGCTACAATTGCTGTTCGACGTTGTCCAGGATCAGCGTGAACCAACTGCTGAGCGTGATCTTCGCGTTGCGATCTGCCGAGGCGAACGCCGGCTGCGGAATGCCGCGTCACGCGGACGCCGGTGTGACCGCCCCGCGCCGCGAGAACCTGGCGTGAACGAAGAGGTCCTCAGGGCGGCAGCCGACGCGCTCGCCCGCGGCGAAGCCGTGGCGCTCGTCACCATCGTGCGCACCCAGGGCTCGACGCCGCAGCGCGCCGGTGCGAAGATGCTCGTGTTCGCGGACGGCCGGACCGTGGGCACGATCGGCGGCGGCTGTTACGAGAACGAGGCGCTGCTCAAGGCGCGCGACGCCATCGCCTCGGGCCGCCCGGCGTTCCTGCATTACGAGCTGAACGACGACTTCGCGCAGGAGAACGGACTGATCTGCGGTGGCCGCATGGACGTGCACGTCGACCCGCTCGAGCCGACACCCGATCTGTACATCATCGGCGCTGGCCACGTCGGCTACCATCTCGCGCGCGCCGCGGCGGACGTCGGCTTCCGGCTCCACGTGGTGGACGATCGCGAGAAGTTCGCCAGCGCGCACCGCTTCCCCGGTGCCGACCTCGTGGTCGAGCCGATTCCGGAGTGGTTGCACCGCGCCGAGATCCCGCCGTCGGCCTTCGTCGTCGTCGTGACACGCGGCCACACCCACGACCTAGAGGCGATGCGGGCGCTCGCCGCGCGCGACCTGCGCTACCTCGGGCTCATCGGCAGCCGTGCCAAGGTGGCGCGCATCGCCGACGCGCTGCTGGCCGAAGCCATGCCGCCGGAGTGCCTCGAGCGCGTCCACGCGCCTATCGGCCTCGACATCGGAGCGGTCACGCCCGAGGAAATCGCCGTCAGCATCCTCGCCGAGCTCATCGCCGTCCGCCGCGGCGTGTCGGTCCGGAGCCTCTCGCTGTCGGCCACGCGCCGCGCTCGCAACTCCTGACATGGCTGCGCCGCCGTCGCGGGGCGAAGCCCGCACGGATCCGCTGCTCATCCGCCACGCCACGGTCCTCACGATGAACGACCGCCTCGACGTCGTCGAGGGCTCGGTGCTGGTAAGGGACGGGCGCATCGCGGCGGTCGGCCCCGAGCCTGCCGCGCACACCGGCCCGGTCATCGACGCGGGCGCTGCCTACCTGCTTCCCGGTTTCGTCCAGACCCACGTCCACCTGT
This sequence comes from Vicinamibacterales bacterium, assembly GCA_048594975.1. Lineage (GTDB taxonomy): Bacteria > Acidobacteriota > Vicinamibacteria > Vicinamibacterales > 2-12-FULL-66-21 > JBMDXB01. The sequence continues at coordinate 29,317 of JBMDXQ010000151.1, forward strand.
GCCAGACGCTCTTTCGCGGGCTCGCCGACGACATGCCGCTGCTCGAGTGGCTGAAGCGGCGCGTGTGGCCGCTCGAGGCCGCGCACACGCCGGCATCGCTGCGCGCCTCGGCGCTGCTCGCCGCGTGCGATCTGCTGCTGTCGGGAACCACCACGGTCCTGACCATGGAAACCGTGCACGACACGGACGTGGTGTTCGAGGCGCTGGCCGAGGCCGGTATGCGCGCGGTCGTCGGCAAGTGCATGATGGATTCGGATCGCGATGCTCCGGCACGATTGCGGGAGCGCACCACGGCGTCGGTCGACGAGAGCCTGGCGCTGAAACGCCGCTGGGACGGGGCTGCCGGCGGGCGGCTGCACACTGCCTTCGCGCCGCGGTTTGCGGTGTCGTGTTCGCGGGAGCTCCTCGAGGCGGTCGCCGCACTGTCGCGCCAGGAGCACGCGATCGTGCATACGCACGCCTCCGAGTCGCGCGACGAAGTGGAGCTCGTGCGGAAGCTGTCCGCAGGACTGTCGAACGTGGAGTACCTCGCGCGGACCGGGCTCGCCACGCCGCTGCTGTGCACGGCCCATTGCGTGTGGGTCACGGACCGGGAGCAGGCGCTCCTCGCCGAGCGCGACGTCAAGGTGCTCCACTGCCCCGGCTCCAATCTGAAGCTCGGATCGGGCATCGCGCCCGTCGTCGAGATGCGCGGGCGCGGCATCTGCGTGTCGCTCGGTGCCGACGGCGCTGCCTGCAACAACCGGCTCGACATGTTCGAGGAGATGCGGCTCGCGGCGACGTTGCAGGCCGTGCGCCGCGCGCCGGGCGAGCTCACGGCACGCCAGGCCGTGTGGATGGCGACGCGCGAAGGCGCGCGCGCGCTGGGGCTGGAGGACGAGATCGGCTCGGTTGAACCCGGCAAGCGCGCCGACCTCATCCTCGTAGCCCGTGACCAGCTCCACCAGGCTCCCGACGTAGACCCCTGGTCCACGCTCGTGTACGCGGCCCACGGCACCGACGTGCGGATGACGATGGTCGACGGGCGGGTCGTCGTCTCGGACCACGCCCTGACCCAGCTGGAGAGTTCTGCCGTGGTAGAGGCAGCTCGCCGCGAAGCCCATGGGCTCATTTCCCGCGCCGGCCTCTGAAAGGGGGCCGCTCCTTTCCGCGAACGTGCCAGCCACCCTTTCGTCTGGGCAACGTCATGTATAATTACCCTTAGCACTCGTGTGCTGCGAGTGCTAAGCGACCTATGATCCGCCATCCTGAGCTTCCGGAACGGGATAGAAGGATTCTCGCGACGCTGGTGTTGGCTTACATCGAGGGCGGCGAGCCGGTGTCGTCGCTCTGGCTGGTGAACCGCGGCTTCGGCGTGTCGTCGGCAACCCTGCGCAACGTCATGGCGCGGCTCGAAGAGCAGGGCTACGTCCGGCAGCCGCACACGTCGGCGGGCCGCGTGCCGACCGACCTCGGGTACCGGGCATATGTCGATCAGCTGCTCGTCGCGCGACGCTCGTCCCGTCCTGCGCCGCAGCTCGAGGCGATGCTGCGCCGCGCCGCCACGGTCGAAGACCTGCTGTCGCACGTCTCGCAGGAGGTCTCCCGCGCGTCGCACCAGGTAGGGTTCGCCATCGCGCCGGCCACCAACACGACGACGCTGGAACACCTCAACTTCGTGCCGCTGGATCTCCGGAAGGTCCTGGTCGTGGTCGTCTCGGCCGGCGGGCACGTCGTGCACAAGGTCGTCGAGACTGCTGAGACGTACTCCGAGGCGGAGCTTCAGCAGGCGGCCAATTACCTGAACGCGGAGTTCAAGGGCCGCTCGCTCGAGCAGGTGCGTACGGCCGTGCTGGAGCGCCTGCGCGAGGAACGGACGCTCTACGACGCGCTGATGGCCCGCGCCCTGCAACTCGCCTCGTCGACCTTCGAGGGGACGGCCTCGGAGCCGGTCGCGTTCATCCAGGGCACGCCCCTGCTGCTCGACGACTTCGGCGCGGACGACCGCGACGCGGCGCTCGGGACGCTCCGGACCCTGCTGACGATGATCGAGGAGAAAACGCGGCTCGTGCAGCTGCTCGATGCCTATATGAGCGCGGGCGGGCTGACCGTGGTGATCGGCAGCGAGCACCACGACGCCGCGCTGCACCGGTTCAGCCTGGTCGCCTCGACCTACTCGGATGGCCACGGGACGGGAGCGGTTGGCGTCATCGGGCCGACGCGGATGCGCTACTCACGCGCGATCAACGTCGTCGAGACCCTCTCGAAGGCCATCAACCGGATGGCCGCTTCCAGGCAATGACATGAACGGCCGCGGCGGCAGCCGCCGGCCTCCAGGGGATACTTGTGACAGACGAACGGGATGACAGCGCCGGCGGCGCGCCGGAAGCCGCCACATCGTCGTCGGTCGCGGACATCGGTCCGGGACCGGCCGTCGACGTCGAAGAGATCCAGCGGCAGCGCGACGAGTACTACGACCAGCTGCTGCGCAAGACCGCGGAGTTCGAGAACCACCGCAAGCGCGTCGAGCGCGACCGCCAGGCGGCCTCGGAATCGGCGGCGGCGGACCTGGTCGCCGACCTGCTGCCGCTCCTCGACGATCTCGAGCGCGCGCTGAGCGCCGATCCGGGCGTCGAGGGCGCCGGGCCCTATCGCCGCGGCGTCGAGCTGATTCACCGGCAGCTGCTCGAGATCCTGCGCAAGCGCGGCGTGCGGCCGATCGAGGCGGTCGGCGCCGACTTCGATCCGTATTACCACCACGCGGTCCTGTACGAGCCCGCCGAGGGGGGGCGCGACGGCGAGGTCATCGAGGAACTCCGGCGCGGATACATGCTCGGCGACCGGCTGCTGCGCCCGTCCATGGTCAAGGTGGCCAAAGGGTGAGCCGGGTGACGAAGCGGGATTACTACGAGGTGCTCGGGATCGGGCGCCAGGCCAACGAGCAGGAGATCAAGAGCGCTTACCGGAAGCTCGCGCTCAAACACCATCCCGACCGGAACCCCGGGGACAAGCACGCCGAGGAGCTGTTCAAGGAAGCGGCGGAGGCGTACGCGGTGCTCGCGGACCGCGACAAGCGCGCGGCCTACGATCGTTTCGGGCACGCGGGCGTCGGCGCGGGGGCGGGAGCCGGCGGATTCGACCCCACGATCTTCGCGGACTTCTCGGACATCTTCGCCGGGCTCGGCGACGTCTTCGGGTTCGGATTCGGCGACATGTTCGGCGGCCGCCGCCGGCGCGGCGGGCCGCAGCGCGGGTCCGATCTGCGCTACGACCTGGAGATTACGTTCGACGAGGCCGCAAAGGGCGCCGAAACGGCGATCCAGATTCCGCGCGAGGAGACCTGCGAGACCTGCCACGGATCGGGCGCGGCTCCGGGCACCTCGCCGGAGACCTGCTCTCATTGCCGCGGCACCGGACAGCTGCGGCAGCAGCACGGGTTCCTGACCGTGGCACGTCCCTGTCCCACCTGCCGCGGCACCGGCGCGGTCATCGCGAAGCCGTGCACCGCCTGCCGGGGCGCCGGCCGCGTTGGCCGCGAGCGGAAGATCACCGTGAAGATCCCTGCCGGCATCGCGACAGGCCAGCGTCTGCGGATCTACGGCGAAGGGGAACACGGCGCCGCCGGCGGTCCGCCCGGCGATCTCTACGTCGTGGTGCACGTCCAGGAACACCCGTTTTTCCATCGCGAGGAGGACGACCTGTACTGCCAGATGCCGGTCTCGTTCACGACGCTGGCGCTCGGCGGCGAGATCAAGGTGCCCACGCTGGACGGCCACGAGGCCGTCCAGGTCTCGGCCGGCACGCAGCCGGGCGCGCGCTTCAAGCTGCGCGGTAAGGGGATGCCCAACGTGACCGGACGCGGGCGCGGGGACCTGTACGTGATTGCCCGGGTCACCGTACCGAAAAAGCTGAACAAGGAGCAGAAGCGCCTGCTCGAAGAGCTCGCCCGCGTCCTGCCCGACGAGCGGCTGGATGGCGAAACGACTGGCGGCGACAAGCCGTTCTTCGAACGGGTGAAGGACATTTTTGGCTGATCGCAAGTGGCCCGCCCTGGACCTGCGGTTCAGCCCGGGCCCCGGGGCGGGGTCGCTGCAGGACTTCCTCTACGCGGAGCTCGATGCGTTCGAGCCGGTCGCGATCCAGGAGCATGAAAGCGGGGACGCCTGGCGTGTTTTCTTCCGGACGCGCACGCAACGCAACAACGCCCGCGCGGCGCTTCGCGCCGAGTTCGGCAACGCGCTGCTCGACCTCTCGCCCGTGGACGTGGACGACGAGGACTGGGCGCGCCGGAGCCAGTCAGGGCTGACCTCCGTCCGTGTAGGGCGCATCGTCGTCGCCCCGCCCTGGGATGTCACGGAGATGGCGCCGGCGCCCATCGAAGGCCTCCAGCGGCCTGCCGCATCCGTCGGGCCGAGCGCCGAAACTCGAATACGGAACGCTGAGCGCGGAGCGGCGAGCGCCGACATAGTCATCGTTATCGAGCCCTCGACGGGTTTCGGCACGGGACATCATGAAACCACGAGACTCTGCCTCGCCCTGCTCCAGGAAACCGACGTTGCCGGCCGCCGCGCGATAGACCTCGGCACCGGGTCTGGCGTGCTCGCTATCGCCGCTGCGAAGCTGGGAGCATCGGCGGTGCTGGCGGTCGACAACGACCCCGACGCGCTCGCGAACGCGGAAGCCAATGTCGCGCGCAATGCCGTCCACGTTGTCGAGCTGCGGGAGGCGGACGCCGCGGCGATGGAGGTCGCCCCCGCCGATATCGTGATGGCCAACCTTACGGCCGCGGCGCTGCAGGGGTGGGGACCAGCCCTCGGGTGCCTCGTGGCGCCTGGCGGCGTGCTCATCGCGAGCGGGTTCTCACCGGGCGAGCTGCCGGACGTCGCAGCGGCGCTGCAGTTGCGCATCGTGCGAAGGCGCGAGGAACGCGGCTGGACGGGGGCGATCCTCCAGCGGCATGTCGATACAGGGGCTGGGTAACCTTGCGCCAGTGAAGCGCGGCCGCTAGCATGCGTCCATGGCGCCCGCGCCGCCGAGATCCCGCATCTCGCGCGAAACTCGGCTGTTGCTGTTGACGGTGCTGCTGTCGGTCGGTGCGCTGCTCCTGCTCGCCCGCCTGCGCTTCCCGGAACGGCCCGCGACGCCGGCGCTCCTGCCGCCGCTCCTCACGCAGCTTTCGCCCCCCTCCGCCTTTCAGGATCTGTCCAGGGCGGTCGGCTCGCTCGAGGCCGAGGTCACGCCGATCCTCGAGCTGATCACGCTCGAGGAGTCGGCGGCGATCGTGCCGCGTGTCGTGGCCGCCCTCAGGTTCCGATCGGATGCCGCGGCGGCGCTGCTCGCGGCGGCGGACGCGGGTAGGCTCGCCGGCGTGATGGCACGCGACCGCGCTACCGGGCTCACCATCACGCACGCGTCCACCGCGTCGCTGGCGGTGCAGCGGATCTGGACGACGCAGCCGGACGGCTATCCAAGGTACGTGCTCGTCACCGAGGCATACGCGGAGGGCGCCGGGCTTCGCCCCGTATACGTCGGACGGTTGCCGACCAGCACCAGCTACGCCTGGGAAACGCCCGTGTGGGCACTTCCGAGGCACCTGAACCTGCGCGCCGGCTCCTTCGTGTTCACCGCGACCGCCGCGTTTGCCGGGCTCGTCATCGACCACGGGAACCTGCAGGCGATCGTTCCGCCCGAGGCCGTCCTCGCGCTCGCCGAGCGCCTGCGCTCGGGGGAGCCGGCGCCGCCGGGATGGATCGGGGTGACGGTGCAGGACATCACCGGCGCGATCGCCAGGGCCACGTCGGCGAGCTCCGGCGTGATCGTCGCGAACGTGAACAGCGGGGGTCCCGCGGCTCGCCAGCTGCAGCTGACCGACATCGTCGAACAGATGAACGGCCTGCCGCTCGCCAACCGTATGGACTGGGACGCGCGCCTCGCCCGCGTGACGGCCGGCGAGCGGCTGACGATGCGCGTGCGTCGCGGCGACCGGATCGAGCAGGTGGAGGTGACGGCAGTCGCCGCTCCGCCGCAGCCCGCCCCCGCGAGACTCGGCATCTCGATGCGCGCGCGGCCGCGCGTCGGAGCGCTGGTAACCATCGTCGAGGAGGGCTCGATTGCCGAGCGGGCCGGAATCATGGCTGGCGACGCGCTCGTGCGCGTCGGCGGGGTCGCCGCGCCGACTCCAGCGCAGGTTCTCCAGTCATTCGAGGCGCTGCCATCCGGGGGCGCGCTCCTCGTGGCGATTGCCCGCGGGAGCGATCACCTCGTGGTCGCGCTCAGCAAGCCATGACGCTGCTTCGCGAGGATCCCGAGCCGCTCGGCACCGATCCGCTGGAGTTCAGCATGCGCCTGGCGCCGCGCCCGCGCGCGCGGGGCCCGGCGTGGTGGCTGCGCACGCGCCTGGCGCTCGGCCTCTCCCCGGCGCCGCTGCCCGCGCTCGTGCTGCTGGCCGGCGTCGCCTTCGGCCCGGGCGGCCTCCGGCTGCTCTCCGAGCTGGTCCTCTCGTATCTCGACCTCATGGTGTCGTCGGCGCTCGCCGCGCTCGGCGTCCTGGTCGGCTTCGGCCTGGACATGCGGCGGCCGCGCGAGTGGCGGCTGCTCGGCGCCGCGAGCGTCGAGGCCGGCCTCACCATCGTGCTCGTCGCCGCCGGGGTCGCACTCGTCGCGCGGGTGCAGACCATACCGTGGCTGCTGCCGTGGCACGTCGCCCTGATCCTCGGCATCTGCGCGTCGGCCTCCTCGACGGTGCCCGCCATCGACCGGACGGCCCACCGGCTGGTCACCCGTGTCGGCGACCTCGACGACGTGTTCCCGATCGTGCTCGGCGGGTTCGCGCTGGCGCTCGCGCACGAGAGCAGCGTGGCGGCGGCCGCCTGGCTCTCGCTGCAGACCATCGCCATCGCGCTGGCGGTTGCGGCGGCCGGCTGGACCTTGATCACCCACTCGAGCTCGGAAAGCGAGCAGCGCGTCTTCGCGGTGGGCACGGTGCTGCTGCTCGGCGGCGTCGCAGAGGTGCTCTCGGTGTCAGCGCTGCTCTCGGGCATGGTCGCGGGCGCCTACTGGGGCTTCCACGGCGGGCCGACCCGCGACGCCATCGCGCGCGACGTGCGTCACATGCAGCACCCGCTCGTCGTGCTGCTGCTGCTCATCGCCGGAGCGCGCGCCGGCTTCTCGCCGGTGCTGGCCGCGCCGGCGATCGTGTACTTGGCGCTTCGCGTGCTCGCCAAGGTCACCGGCGGCTGGCTCGTGCGGCGAATCGTCGGGCCGGACGTGCCGCCGCACCTGGGGATGTACCTGCTGTCGCCCGGCGTGATTGCCGCCGCCTTCGCGCTCAACGCGCAGCTGGTCGGTGCCGGCGCTTCCGGAGCGGTGTTGACAGTCGTGGTGGCGGCGTCGATCGCGACCGACCTGTTGTCGATGCTCGTACCGCCGCGGGAGGCGCCGGCATGAAGCGCTTCATCGCGGTCGGGCTGGTCATCGCCGCGGTTCTCTGGACGCGACAGATCGTCATCACGATGCCGTCCGAGCCGCGCACCACCGCGCTCTCGCTCGGGTTCACCCTGATCCTCGCGCTGGTGATGGGAAACTTTCTGCGGCGCTTCCGGCTGCCGCGTCTGACCGGCTATCTGCTCTTCGGGGTGCTCACCGGCCCGTACCTGGCCAATGTGATCACCGAGCCGGTTGCCCGGCAGCTCCAGGCCGTGACCGGCCTGGCGACGACGCTCATCGCCCTGATCGCCGGCCTGATGATCAACGTCGAGCGTCTCCGGCCGCGCCTCGGGGCCATCGCCACGATGACCGGCTTGACGCTGACCACGGCGATGGCCGGGCTGTTCGTCGCCGCGTGGTTCGCCTGGCCGTGGCTGCCGGTCGCGCCCGAGGCGACTGGGCTCCTCAAGCTCGCGATCGTCCTCCTGCTGGTCGTGTCCGTGGTCAGCTTCTCGCCCACCATGACCGCCGCAGTGATCGCCGAAACCGGCGCCCGCGGGCGCCTGAGCGATCTCGTGCTCGCGCTGGTGGTCCTTGCCGACGTCGTCGTGCTCGTGCTGTTCTCGCTGTCGATGCAGCTCGCGCGTTTCGCCGCGGGCACGGGCACGGCCACCGACGTCAACCTGCTGGTGCGGCTGGCATGGGAGATCGGCGGCGCCGTGGCGTTCGGCAGCCTCGTGGGCGCGAGCTTCGCGCTCTATCTCCGCTACGTCGGCCGCGAGGTCACGCTCGTGCTCATCGGCGCCTGCGTGGTTCTCAGCCAGGTGGGCGCCACCCAGCGGCTGGAGCCGCTGGTGGCCGCACTCAGCGCCGGCCTGGTCGTGGAGAACCTCGCGGTCGCCGAAGGGGACGCGCTGAAGGCGGCCGTCCAGCGCGGTGCGCTCCCGGTGCTCATCGTCTTCTTCGTCACCGTCGGCAGCTCGCTGCACATCGAGGCACTGACGGCGCTGGGGATCATGGCGGTGGGCGTGGCCCTGCTGCGGATCGTGCTCATTCGCGCCGGCACCGTGGCGGGCATGCGCATGTCCGGGGTCACGCCGCGCGTCGGCGCCTACGTGTGGACCGGGCTGATTTCTCAGGCCGGCGTCACCCTCGGGCTGACCGCCGTGATGGCGGCGGAGTTCCCGTCGTGGGGCGGCCAGATCCAGCTGTTGCTGGTCGCGCTGATCGTGATGCACGAGCTGCTCGGGCCGGTGCTGTTCCGCCACGGCCTGCTGCGGGCCGGCGATCTCGAGAGCCGTGCCGAGCGGCCGCTCATCGTCGTCTCGAACCGCGAGCCGTACATCCACGACTACGACGGCGGCGGCCGCATCACCTACAAGCCGGCCACCGGCGGCGTCGCCGTCGCCCTCGACGCGCTGATGCGCGAGCGCGGCGGGGTGTGGATCGCCCACGGATCCGGCAGCGCCGACCGCGCGGTCGTAGACGCCTCCGACAAGGTGTTCGTGCCGCCGGAGGCCCCGGCCTACCAGGTCCGCCGCCTGTGGATCGACGATGAGCGGTTCGCCTCCTACTACGGCGGGTTCGCCAACGAGGGCCTGTGGCCGCTGTGCCACGTCGTACACGTCCGGCCGACGTTCCGCACCGAGGACTGGGCCGCCTACCGCTCGGTCAACGCGCAGTTCGCCGCCGCGATCGACCAGGAGCTGAAGAGCGCCGACACGCCGGTGTTCCTCCAGGACTATCACCTCGCGATGGTCGCCCCGGAACTGCGCCGGCGGCGGCCGGCCGCGCGGACCGCGTTGTTCTGGCACATCCCGTGGCCGAATCCGGACCGCCTGCGCATCTGCCCGTGGCGCCGCGACCTGCTCGAGGGCCTGCTCGCGAACGACCTCCTCGCGTTCCAGCTCGAACGCGACCGCCGCAACTTCCTGCTGGCAGTCGAGGACGAGCTCGAAGCAGACGTCGAGGCCGACGGCGCGCGCGTTCTGCTCCACGGGCATTGGAGCACGCTGGTGTCCGCGCCGATCGGGGTCGACTACGATCGGATCCAGGACGTCGCGCAGGACGCCGCGCTCGCACCCGAGCAGCACCGGCTGATCGAAGCGTTCGGCCTCGAAGCGCCCATCCTCGGCATCGGCGTCGATCGCCTGGACTACACCAAGGGCATCCCCGAGCGCTTCGCCGCGCTCGACGCCGTCCTCACCAGGCGACCCGAGCTTCGCGGCCTCGTGACCTTCGTGCAGATCGGCGTGCCCTCGCGGTCGGAGCTCGAGAGCTACAGCGCGATCGAGACTGAAATCGATCAGATCGTCGCGGACCTGAACCGCCGCCATGCGGTCCCGGGGGGGCCGCCTCCTGTCCACTATCACAAGGGCGCGCTCACCCTGGCCAGCCTGGTGGCGCTCTACCGGCTGGCGCGCTTCTGCGTGGTCAGCTCGCTGCACGACGGCATGAACCTGGTGGCGAAGGAGTTCGTCGCCGCGCGCGACGACGAGGACGGAGTGCTCGTGCTCAGCGCGCTGGCCGGCGCCGCGCAGGAGCTGCACGACGCCCTGGCCATCAACCCGTACGACATCGAGGGCTTCGCCCTGGCGCTCGGTCGCGCCATCGATATGCCCCGCGCGGAGCGTCAGGCGCGCATGCGCGCCCTGCGGCGGGTCGTGGCCGGCCGCAACGTGTTCAGCTGGGCCTCCGACATCCTCGAGGGGCTGGAGAGCCTGTGGACCAAGCCGCTGCGGTACGCGGCGCGCGCGCCGGAGGATACGCCTGTGTAGCAGAGGCTGAACGACGGAGAGACAGCCCAAAGGTCCCGAAGCTTCAGAGAACCTGCGGTCGGCGCCGCGCCGGAGGTTTTCCGGTTCGGGTGCTCCAGCGATCAGAGGTCGCCGAACACGAACCGCAGGACGGCGATTGCGGCCACCGGCAGCGCGTCGGCGCGCAGCGTCAAAGATCCCAGCGCGACAGGAAGGCAGCCGGCGTTCGCCGCGGCGCGCCGTTCGTCAGCGGACCACCCGCCTTCCGGACCGACGAGCACCGCGGCGGACGCGGGCCGGGGCCGATCGAGCAGCGAGCGCATGCCGACCTCCCCGCCCTGGGCCGCCTGCGGTTCGACGAGCATCAGCCGCCACTCATCACGAGCCGTCCGCAGCCACTGGTCCAGGTGCTGCGGCTCCCCGATCACCGGGACGGTCGCCCGGCGGCACTGCTTGGCCGACGCGATCGCAATGCGCCGCCACCGTTCGGCGGCGCGGCCGGACGAGACCAGCCGGCCGCTCACCGCGACGTGGCTCGTGACGACCGGATCGACGCGCGACACGCCCATCATCGTCGCGTCGCGGACGACCTCGTCCATCGCCTCCCCCTTGAGAACGGCCTGGACGAGCGCCAGGGGAACGGTTGGCTTGCCGGCAGGCTCCAACCGCTCGACCAGCGCCACCGTCGCCGACCCGCGCGACGCGCGGACCACCTCGCCGCGGAACTCGAGACCGCGGCCGTCGAACACGGCGACGGCGTCGCCCGGCCCGAGGCGCAGCACGCGCACGAGGTGCGTCGCCTCGTCGGGCGGCAGCATGACCTCGGGCGCGGCGGGATCGAGCGCGGGGGCATAGAAGCGCGGGAGCATCGGGCGGATTATGGCGTATCCGCGCTATACTGCGGCGACACCATCACGCGTTCACGTTCGCCGTCCGCGAATCACCCGGTGCTCTTCAGAGGCCAGACCCTCGGGAAGTACAAGATCCTCGCACCGCTCGGCAGCGGCGGCTTCGGCAGCGTGTATCTCGCGCAGGACACCTGGATCGACAAGAAGGTCGCAATCAAGGTGCCGCACCGCCAGGGCCTCGACTTCGGCGAGCTGCTGCGCGAGCCGCGGCTGCTGGCCAGCGTCAGCCATCCCAACATCGTCTCGATCACGACCGCTGAGAAGCAGGACAACATCTTCTTCATCGTGATGGAGTACGTGCAGGGGGAGACGCTCGAGAACATCATCGCCCTCGGCGGCGCACTCGATCTGCACCGCGCGCTCGACTTCACCTGCCAGATCTGCAACGCCGTCGATCACGCGCACGCCCAGGGCGTGATCCACCGCGACCTCCGTCCCGCCAACGTGCTGGTGACGGAGAACGACGTGCTGAAGGTCGCCGACTTCGGCACCTCGCGCTTCCTCGAGATCGCGGCGCACGGCACGACGGTGATCGGCAGCCCGCCGTACATGGCGCCCGAACAGTTCCAGGGGAAGGCGGTCTTCGCGTCGGACCTCTATTCGCTCGGCGTGACGATGTATCAGATGCTGACCGGGGTCCTGCCCTATGACACGCCGGCGCCGGCGGATCTGCAGAAGCTCATGTCAGGTGAGCTGGTGTCGCCGCCGCGCGTGAGGAATCCGGCCATCCCCCGCGAGATCAGCGACATCGTCATGAAGGCCATGGCGCCTGACGTCACGGCGCGGTATCAGCGCGCCGCGGACCTGCTGCAGGACGTGCTCGCCGCACGGCGGACGGCACAGGCGCGCCGAACGCCAGCGCCCGCGGGCCGGGTCGAGGCGGCCGCGCGAGCACCGCGGGAGGACGCCCGCGCGATCCAGTCGCGCTTGCGCGCCCGCGAGGCGCCGGCGGCGCGGTTCTGCTGGCAGTGTCACAAGCCGCTGCACGCGCGTGCCGATCGCTGCCCGTTCTGCGGCGAACAGCAGTAGCGCACGGCCACGTGCACCGTTCACGTGCGGTTCACGCCGCGCACCACAGGCGCGCGAACAAGGGCGTATGCTCGCGGCAGACCGGCGCGGGAACGCACCGGGTCGGTTGATCGCCATGTGCTAAGATCCTCGGCGGACAAGGAGTAGTTCATGGCGTTTACCGGCTCCGGCAAGGTCTGGATGAACGGCGCCCTCGTCGACTGGGCGGACGCGACGATCCACATCGCCTCGCACGTCGTGCACTACGGCAGCGGCGTGTTCGAGGGGGCCCGGTGCTACGAGACGCCGCGCGGCTCCGCCTGCTTCCGCCTCGACGCGCACATGCGCCGCCTCTACGACTCCGCGAAGATCTACCGGATGGAGCCCAGGATCGGCCAGCGGGAGCTGACCGAGGCGGTGTACGAAACCATCCGCGCCAACGAACTGAAGGCCTGCTACATTCGGCCGATCGTCTACCGGGGCTACAACGCGCTCGGCGTGAACCCGCTGCCGTGCCCAGTGGATTCCGCCGTCCTCGTCTGGGAATGGGGCGCGTACCTCGGGCAGGACGCCCTGGATCGCGGCGTCGACGTGCGCATCAGCTCATGGGCGCGCTCGGCCCCCAACACCTTCCCCACCTTGGCCAAGACCTCGGCGAACTACGCGAACTCCGGGCTGATCAAGATGGAGGCGATTGCCGAGGGCTATGCCGAGGGCATCGCGCTCGACACCTTCGGATACTTGAGCGAAGGCAGCGGGCAGAACCTGTTCGTCATCCGCGACAACGTCCTCTACACGCCGCCGCTCACCGCCTCGATTCTGCCGGGCATCACGCGCTCGTCGGTCATCACGCTGGCACGCGATCTCGGGTTCCGCGTGCGCGAGGAGATGCTGCCGCGGGAACTGCTCTACATCGCCGACGAGGCGTTTTTCGCCGGCACCGCCGTCGAGATCACGCCGATCCGCAGCGTGGACAAGATCGCCATCGGCAACGGCCGCCGCGGCCCGGTGACCGAGGCCATCCAGCAGGCGTTCTTCGACGTCATCAACGGCGAGCGCCCGGACCACCACGGCTGGTTGACATACGTCTATCCGGGCGAACCGCTGCAGGCGACCGCGGCCGCGGCGCGCGCCGCCGGCAAGACGGCCTAGGTCCCTGACCCCGCGGGAGTCGAGCCCGCCCCCATGCACATCAACGACCTGCTCAAGATCGCGGTGGCGGCGGGAGCGTCCGACCTGCACCTAAAGGTCGGCAGCTACCCGATGATGCGCGTCAACGGCGCGCTGGTCGTCGCGTCGGAGGCCAAGCGCCTCGACCGCCAGGACACCGAGTCGATGGCGGGCACGATCTTCACCCCGGAGCACCACGAGAAGTTCCGCACCTCGCAGGAAGTGGATCTCGCCTACAGCGTCGCCGGGCTGGGGCGCTTCCGCTGCAACGTCTTCCAGCAGCGCGGCACCATCGGCCTGGCGCTGCGCGTCATCCCCTACAAGATTCGGACGATCGACGAGCTCGGGCTGCCGCCGGTGCTCAAGCGGGTCGCGTCGGAGGAGCGCGGGCTGGTGCTCGTCACCGGCACGACCGGCAGCGGGAAGAGCACGACTCTCGCGGCGATGATCGACTACATCAACTCGACGCGCGCCACCCACATCATGACCGTCGAGGACCCGATCGAGTATCTGCACCGCGACCACCACTCGATCGTCAACCAGCGCGAGGTGGCGGTGGACACGCAGTCGTTCGCGCACGCGCTGCGCTCCGCGCTCCGGCAGGACCCGGACGTCATCCTCGTCGGCGAGATGCGCGACCACGAGACGGTCGAAACGGCGCTGCTCGCCGCCGAGACCGGACACCTCGTGTTCTCGACCCTGCACACCCTGGACGCCACCGAGACCATCAACCGCATCGTCGCCGGCTTCCAGCCGCATCAGCAGCGGCAGGTCCGCCTCCAGCTCGCGACCGTGCTGCGGGCCGCCGTCTCGCAGCGCCTGATGCCGCGCGCCGACGGGCTCGGCCGTGTCCCGGCGGTCGAGGTGATGGTGGGCACGGCGTTCATTCGCGACTGCATCATCGACAAGGACCGGACCGGCCTGATCCACGGCGCGATCGCCGCCGGCACGTCGCAGTACGGGATGCAGACGTTCGACCAGTCGATCTTCGGCCTCTACCAGCAGGGCTTCGTGACGCTCGAGGAGGCGCTGCGCTGGGCGACCAACGTCGACGAGTTCAAGCTCAAGGTCCAGGGGATCTCGACCACCGCCGAAATGGCGCGCGACGAGATGGCCCGGCGCAGCGGCACGGGAATGGGCGCGCCTGCCGCGCCGGAGATCACGCGGTTTGGAAGGTGACGATGAAGTGGCGAGTGGTAGGTGATCGTGGTAGTTGGTAAGCAACCACTCTCACCACTTACGACTTACCACTTACCATTTACCACTTCACGCCGCATGTCCGCCTACTCAGACGCTCTGCGTCTCCTCGCCCGGCGCGAGCTGCCGGTGGAAGGCGTGCGCGTCCGGCTCGTCGATCGCGGTCATCCCCGCGATGCGGTCGAGGGCGCGATTCGCGAACTGGTGGCGAACGGCGCGCTCGACGATCGCCGCTTTGCGCTGGCCTACGCACGCACCGCGGCGACGGTGAAGGGGCGCGGCCGGCTGCGGGTGCTCCGCGAGCTGGCGGCGCTCGGCGTCGCCCGCGATCTCGCTTCGGCGTGCGTCGGCGAGGTCTTCGGCGAGCTGGACGAGCGATCGCTCCTCGCGCGCGCCATCCAGAAGAAGCTGCGCGGCCACCCGCGGCTGGAGACGCCGCGCGACCGCGCGCGCCTCTACCAGTTCCTCATGCGCCAGGGGTTCACCCCGGCGGCGGTCGCGGCGGCGCTGCGCCGGCTGCCGGGCGGCGCGGCGGTCGAAGAAGTCTGAGTACAATGGGTGGATGCGGTCGCGCGAGATCCGCAGCAGCTTCCTGGAGTTCTTCCGGCGCAACGGCCACGCCGTCGTAGCGAGCTCGCCCCTCGTCCCCGCCGACGATCCCACCCTGCTCTTCACCAACGCAGGGATGAACCAGTTCAAGGATGTGTTCCTCGGGAAGGAACGCCGCCCTTATACGCGCGCGACCACCTCCCAGAAGTGCATGCGCGTCAGCGGCAAGCACAACGACCTCGACACCGTGGGGCCTTCGCTCCGGCACCACACGTTCTTCGAGATGCTGGGGAACTTCTCGTTCGGCGATTACTTCAAGCAGGAGGCGATCCCCTTCGCCTGGGAGCTGCTCACGGAGGTCTGGAAGCTGCCGGCCGAGCGGCTGCTGCCGACCGTCTTCAGGGGCGAAGGCGGCATTCCCCGCGACGACGAGGCCTACGAGGTCTGGCGCCGGCTGGTGCCGGCGGAGCGAATCGGCGAGCTGGGCACGAGCGACAACTTCTGGGCGATGGGCGACGCCGGTCCCTGCGGCCGCTGCTCCGAGATCTACTACTACCGCGGCGCCGGGATTGCGTGCGACGAGGAGCGGCGCGGCGGGCGCTGCCGGGGGCTCGAGTGCGACTGCGACCGCTACATCGAGATCTGGAACAACGTGTTCATGGAGTTCGACCGGCAGCCCGACGGCACCCTGAATCCGCTGCCGGCGCCGTCGATCGACACCGGAATGGGTCTCGAGCGCGTGACCGCGGTCATCCAGGACCGGCTGTCGAACTACGACACCGATCTCTTCACGCCCATCCTCGATGCCATCGGACGGCGCGCGGGCCGCCGCTACGGGGCGGCGGTCGCCGATCCGCCGGACGTGTCGATGCGCGTGATTGCCGATCACCTGCGCGCCATGACGTTCCTCATCGGCGACGGCGTGGTGCCCTCGAACGAGTGGCGCGGTTACGTGCTGCGCAAGATCATGCGCCGCGCGATGCGCCACGGCAAGAAGCTTGGCTTCACCGAACCGGTCTTGCACGAGTTCGTGGACGTGATCGCCGCGGAGATGGGCGACGCCTACCCAGAGCTCAGGAGCGGCCGGGAGGCCATCGTGCGGGTCGTGCGCAGCGAGGAGGAACGCTTCGACGCGGTCCTCACCGCTGGCCTGCCCCGCCTCGAGGAGGCACTCGATCGCGCCGAGGCTGGCAATCGGGTGCTGCCCGGCGAGGAGGCGTTCCGGCTCTACGACTCGCTCGGCGTGCCGCTCGACTTCATGGAGGATCTCGCCGGGCAGCGCGCCATTACGGTCGATCGCGGCGGCTACGAGCGCGCCATGGAGGGCCAGCGCGAGAAGGCGCGCGCCGCCGGCGCGTTCAGGGCGAAAGCGACCGATATCCAGTGGCGATTGCCGGAGGACCTCGAGCGTGACCTCGAGCGCGCCGGTGACCAGTTCGAGGGTTACACCTCGACGCGGGTGGCGGGGGTGCCGGTGTTGGCGCTGTTCGACGCCGCGGGCCAGTCGGTCGACGTGTTGACCACCGGGTCGCGCGGCTACGTCGCGCTGGCGAAAACCCCTTTTTACGTCGAGGCCGGCGGGCAAGTTTCCGACAGCGGGCGCATCACGGGCACGAGCGGCGAGGCCCGTGTCGCCGGCCTCATCCGCGTGGGCCGATGGCCGAGGCTGCACCTCGTCGAGATCGTGTCGGGATCGCTCGCGAAGGGCGCCATCGTGACCGCTGAGGTCGTTGACGAGGTGCGCGACGCCACCCGCCGGAACCACACGGCTACCCATCTCCTGCACGCGGCCCTGCGGCAGGTACTGGGCACGCACGTCAAGCAGAGCGGCTCGCTCGTTGCCCCCGACCGGCTGCGCTTCGACTTCGTGCACTTCGCCGCCCTCACCCCCGAGCAGATCGAAGCGATCGAGCGTATCGTCACCGAGCAGGTGGTGCGCAACACGGCGGTGCGGACCGAGGTCAGCACGCCCGAGGAGGCAGTCGCCCGCGGCGCGATGGCGCTCTTCGGCGAGAAGTACGGCGACCGCGTCCGCGTCGTGTCGGTGCCCGGGTTCAGCCTGGAACTGTGCGGCGGCACGCACGTCCGCGCCACCGGCGACATCGGGCCGTTCGTCATCACCGAAGAAACCGGCGTGGCCGCCGGCGTGCGGCGCATCGAGGCGCTGACCGGCAGCGGCGCGATGGCCCGGGTCCAGGAGCAGCGCGCAGCACTCGCCCGGGTGCTGGCGACGCTGAACACGACGCCGGCGCAGGCCGCCGACGCAGTTCAGCGGCTGCAGACCGACGTCCGGCGGCTCTCGCGCGAGATCGATCAGCTCAAGATGAAGGCCGCGCTCGGCGGCGGCGGGGCTGCGGCAGGTGCCGCCGACCAGCCGGTCGAGGTCCACGGCGTGAAGCTGATTAGAAAACGAGTTCGCGGACTGAACAAGGCAGCAGTGCGATCGGTCGCGGACTCGTTTCGACGTGCTCTTCCGAGCGGAGTAGTGATTGTCGTGTCAGAGCACGATGACGGCAAGGTCGGGCTCGTCGTAACCGTGACGAAAGATCTCGTCGGCCGGGTGCAGGCCGGCCGGCTGGTCAAAGAGCTCGCGCCCATCGTCGGCGGCGGCGGTGGCGGCCGCCCTGATTTCGCCGAAGCAGGCGGCAAGGACTCGTCGCGGATCGACGAGCTGCTCGGAAGGGCGCCCGCGGTCCTCGCAGAGCTGCTCTAAGCCGAGCGCACGTCCCGGTCAGCGAGCCGATTGCCTGCGCTTCGCGGTTCACGAACTGAAGCCGGGTCTGGGGCAACGCCAGTTGCCTGTGGGACCCGCCCCGGATCCCGCGGTTGGCGTGCAGAATTGAAATTCGCGGTGCAGATTCGGCACCGAGTCCCGCGTGAACAGCCCGTAAGTCGTTGATTCTGGACCGGCATTGGGCTTGCCTCTGGCTCCCTGCTGGGTCAGGCGGCAGCCTGCCCACCCAGGCAATCTCCAATGACCGGCACAAGGGCGATCGTCTGCGCCGCCATGCTGTGCGTGGCGCTTGCCGTCCCGGCCACCGCCGCGGCGCAGATCTACTCGTGGCGCGACGCGTCGGGCACGCTGGTCGTCTCGACGACGCCGAATGACCCGGCCGCGCAGCTGTACGTCGTCCGCAACAGCGCCTCGGTACGCTCGACGCGTGCGGCGCTGGGGCCCGAAAGCGAGGCGTACGAAGACCTGATCGTCCGCCATGCGGACGAGCACAACATCAGCGCCGACCTGGTGCGCGCCGTCATCCAGGTGGAATCCGGGTTCAACCCGCTGGCGCTGTCGATCAAGGGAGCGATGGGCCTGATGCAGCTCATGCCGGCAACGGCGCGCGCGCTCGGCGTGAGCAACGCGTTCGATCCGGCGCAGAACATCCGCGGCGGCGTGGAGTACCTGAAGCGCCTGCTCGAGCGCTATGACTTCAACGTGGAGCTCGCCCTGGCCGCCTACAACGCCGGCCCGCAGGCGGTCGCCCGCTACGGCACCATCCCGCCGTACCGTGAGACCCGCAACTACGTCCACAAGGTGCGGAAGAAGGCGGAAGCGGCCACGCCGCGCCCCATCCGCCTGTACCGGGTGGTCGAAATCGTGGACGGCAAGGAAGTGGTCCGGTACACCGACGCGCCCAGCCCGGGCGCCGCGGTCGTCACGCCTTACGGCCACTCGCGCTGAAGCCCGCAGCCGACAACTCCCGAGTTCGAACGCTCACGTGGCGGCCCCGCGAGGCGCACGCTAAGATCCCGGTCGCATGGACGCGCTGCGCCTCGACGTCTGGCTCGACGTCGCTTGCCTCTTCCGTACGCGTTCGGAAGCGCAGAAGGCCTGCAAGGGCGGGAAGGTGTCGGTCAACGGCCAGTCAGCCAGGCCGCACCGCGAAGTGAGGGCCGGCGACGAGATCGTCATCACGCGGCCGCTCGGGCGCCGGCAGCGCGTCGTCGTGCGCGCGCTGGCCGACCGCCACATCGCAAAGGCGCAGGCGCGCGAGCTCTACGAGGACGTCACCCCGCCGCCGACACCTGAAGAGGTCGAGATGCGCCGCCTGGCGAGGCTGACCCGCTCGATCCACCGCGCCACGACGGCCGCTCCGGACAGGCGCGAGCGCCGGGAACTGCGGCGCCTGAAGGAGCGGCGCGGGGACGGCGCCGATTGAGCGTGCTATAATCAGCGATTTGCGACCGCCGCCCGGGCGTACTCCGGGGCGGCCCGCTCGCCGGCGACCGCCGGGGACCAACGGACAAAAGGACAGACCTGTGGCCAGTCACGAATCTGCGCTGAAAGCGCACCGTCAGAACCTCAAGCACCGCGAGCGCAACCGGCAGTTCCGCTCGCGCATGCGCTCGGCACTTCGCGCCATTCGCGCCGCCATCGACACGGGCAGTCCCGCGGACGTGAAGGCCGAGTTGCGCAACACCATCTCGCTCGTCGACAAGATGGCGGGCAAGGGGATCATCCACCGCAACACGGCGGCGCGCTACAAGTCGCGTCTGGCGAGCCGCGTCGCGAAGAAGTCAGCCGCCGCATAGCTCGACGACCAGCCGCTCCAGCAGCACACGCGGGTCGCCGCCGGAGCTCTTGATCTCCTGATCGGTCCGGAACAGCGCCTCGATCGCGGCCGGCACGCGCCGCGCGTCGACCTCCGCCACCTTCTCCCGCACGCAGTATCCCAGCTGCCCGAGGATCATGTAAGGCACGCTGCCCGACTCGAGCGCGAGCCCGAGCTGTCGCAGCGCCTTACGCACGTCGCGCTGCACGATCGCATCGGTCAGCGCCCAGTGGTCCTGCAGCGTCTCACCGCTGGCAACATCCTGCACGTCCCGCACGGTAATCGTCCGGCGGTCCCCGACATACAGGAGCAGACGGTCCAGGTCGCCGCGCAGGGTGGCGATGTCGGTTCCCGCCCGCCGGGCCAGCAGCCTCGCCGCGGTGGGCTCGATGCTGCAGCCGGCTTCCTTCACGGTGCGCGTGACGAGCGCGGCCGCCTCCCGAGCAATCCGTTCCAGCTCCCAGCCCTTCACATCGCGCGGATTGCGCGCCAGCCCCTTCAACCCCCAGCACTCCACGACCGTCGCGTGCTTTGCGAGCGTGCGGTACAGCCTGCGGGTTCTATCCGCGTCGGAGGCGACCAGCACGAGGGTGGTCAGCGGTTCCGGGTTCTTGATGTACTCCTCCAGCCCGTCGCTCTCCGCCGATTGCTCCGCCTCGTCGCCGGCGGCCTCGTCCGCCGACGCCGTCCTGGCCCGGCGCTTCGGCTTCAGCAGCCGCTCGGCGCGGAGCACCACGACGATGCGGCGATCGCCCAGCATCGGAAGCGTGCGGGCGGACTCGACGATCGACGCCGGGGTGGAGCTGCGATCGTCGGCGTAGATCCGTTCCGTGTTGAAGGCGCGCAGCTCATCCTCGACAACCGACGAGACATCGGCCGCGAGCCGGGACATCTCCGCGTCGTCGTCGCCGATGACCAGGTAGACGGGCTGGAGCGCACGCTCCGCGATCTGCTTCCTGACCGCGGCAGGCGCGGCGGACGGCATCAGAACGCCTCGAGGATGGCGCTGACGATCGCGCGGGCAAACTCGGTGGCGACCCGCTGCAGCGCGTCGGCGTTCTGCCTGAGGAACGCCGAGGCATCGGTGGTGGTGGTGACCTCGAACTCCTCGCGAAACTGGATCGCGGGGTTCTGCCAGAGCACCTTGTTGTCCTTGACGTCGGTGAATTCGATTTTGGCGGTGACGACGAAGGCGTAGCGCGACGCCTGCTGCTGCGCGGTGAAAGCGGCCGGCGCGAACGTGATGCTGGTGATGTCGCCGACGAGGACGGCGTCGGCACCGGTGCGGTCGGCCACCACCCGGTACCGGCCGCGGCTGATGAACTCGTTGCGCACGCGCTCGGTCAGGATGCGGTCCACGTCGGGTATCGAGGACAGGTTGCTGAAGAGCGGAATGCCGATCGTGCGGATGTGCTCCGGCAGGAACGAGCCGCGACCGGCCAGCGAGTAGCCGCATCCGGACGCCAGCGCGGCGGCGCAAGCTGCTGCCGCGATGAGAGCAACGTATGCCGCGATCGTGCGCATCACCGTACCACGACGTTCACCAGGCGGCCGCCGGCGACGACGACCTTCACGACCGTCTTGCCTTCGAGATACCTGGCGATCTGGGGATCGGCCACCGCAAGCTCGCGCAGCCGGTCTTCCGGCGTGTCTGCCGGAACCGTGACCCGCCCGCGCAGCTTGCCGTTGACCTGGACCGGGACGACGGTCTCTTCCGCCCTGGCCACCGCCTCGTCGAACTCCGGCCACCCCGCGAGGACGATGCCGCCGGGGTGGCCGAGCATTTCCCACAGCTCCTCGGCCATGTGCGGCGCGAACGGCGAGAGCATGCGTACCAGCGCCTCGACCGACTCCTTCAGCACCGCGATCGTGGCCGGGCGCTCGAGCGTGCCGACGTGCGCCTGCTCGTGCGCGTCGCGGCCGAACCGCAGGCAGTCGCTCTGCGCGCAGAACGCGTACAGCTCGTTGACGAGCTCCATCATCGCCGAAACGGCGGTGTTGAGGTGCGCCCGCGGATCGAGATCCAGGGTGACGCGGCGGATCGTATCGTGCGTCTTGCGCCGGAGGGCGCGCTCCGCGTCGGTGAGCTCCAGGTCGCCCGGCTCCGGAATGCCGGCGCCGCCGATCGTCTCGGCGAGCTGCTCGACCACACGCCAGACGCGCGCGAGGAAGCGGAAGCTCCCCTCGAGGCCCGCGTCCGTCCACTCGATTTCCTTCTCCGGCGGCGCGACGAACATCACGTACAGGCGCAGGGCGTCGGCGCCGTACTTCTGGATCATGTCGTCGGGATCGACGACGTTGCCCTTCGACTTGGACATGACCTGCCCGGCGTTGAGCACCATGCCCTGCGTGAGCAGGCGCGTGAACGGCTCATCCAGCGTCGTCAGGCCGAGATCGCGGAACACGCGGCAGAAGAAACGCGAGTAGATCAGGTGCAGGATGGCGTGTTCCACGCCGCCGCTGTAGAAATCGACAGGCCCCCAGTACGCGACCTTCGCCGCATCGAAGGGCAGCCGGTCGTTGCCCGGATCGCAGAAACGGAAGAAGTACCACGACGAGTCGACGAACGTGTCCATCGTGTCCGTCTCGCGCCGCGCCGGCTGGCTGCAGCGCGGGCACGTCGTGTTCACGAACTCGGCGACGTGGGCCAGCGGCGAGTCGCCGCGGCCGGAGAGCTCCGCGACCTTCGGCAGCACCACCGGCAGCGATTCGTAGGGCACGGGAACCATCCCGCATGCCGGGCAGTACACCACCGGAATCGGCGTACCCCAGTAGCGCTGCCGGGAGATGCCCCAGTCTTTCAGCCGGTACTGGATCGTCCGCTCGCCGATGCCCTGCGCCTCGGCGTACTCCGACATGCGCGCGCTGGCCTCGGTCGAGGGCAGCCCGCTGAACGATCCCGAATCGACGAGCGTGCCCGCGTCTTCGTACGCGGCCGCCATCTCCGCGGCCGAGAGCCGCTCCCCGTCGGGCTGCACCACAACCGTCACCGGCAGGCCGTACTTGCGCGCGAACTCGAGATCGCGTTGATCGTGCGCCGGAACGCCCATGACGGCGCCGGTGCCGTATTCGACGAGCACGAAGTTGGCGACCCAGATCGGCACGGGCTGCTTCGTGAACGGGTTGAGCGCGCGCCGCCCGGTATCGAAGCCCTCCTTCTCCACCTCGCCGGTCATGCGCGCCGTCCGGTCCTGTGTCTGGAAACGCTGCAGGGTCCGGCGGAACTGGTCGGCGCCAGCTTCCGTGGCCCACGACTGCACCAGCGGGTGCTCCGGAGCCAGCAGGAGGAAGTTGGCGCCGTAGATGGTGTCGATCCGGGTTGTGAAGACTTCGATCTCGGTGCTCGGCGCTCGGCGCTCGGCGCTCGGCGCCGGGTTGGAGGGCGCGGCCTCGCCAGACGAAGACGACGGCTGGCCGCCGGCACTCGGAGCAAGCGGGAACTTCACGCGAGCTCCCTCCGACCGGCCGATCCAGTTCCGCTGCATCGTCAACACCTTCTCGGGCCAGCCGGGAAGGCTCTCGGTTGCCGCGAGCAGCTCGTCGGCGTAGCGGGTGATGCGGAAGAACCACTGCTCCAGCTCGCGGGTGGTGACCACCGACCCGCAGCGCCAGCACTCGCCGTTCACCACCTGCTCGTTGGCGAGCACGGTGTTGCAGCCCGGGCACCAGTTGACGCTCGATCGTTTGCGGAACGCGAGGTCGCGCTCGAGCATCTTCAGGAACAGCCACTGGTTCCACCGGTAGTACTCGGGCAGGCAGGTGGCGATCTCGCGCTCCCAGGCGTAGCTGATGCCGAGCCGCTGCAGCTGCCCCTTCATGTGCGCGATGTTCTCGAGCGTCCAGGTCTCGGGATGGGCGCCGCTCTTGATGGCGGCGTTCTCCGCCGGCAGCCCGAAGGCGTCCCAGCCGAACGGGTGCAGCACGTTGAAGCCGCGCATCCGCTTCAGGCGGGCGACGACGTCGCCAATCATGTAGTTGCGGACGTGGCCGACGTGCGCGTGCCCGGACGGGTAGGCGTACATCTCCAGGCAGTAGAACTTCTGCCGCCCGGCATCTTCGGACACCTCGAAGGCCCGGGACGCGGCCCAGCGCTCCTGCCACTTCTTCTCGATGGTCTGGGGCCGGTACTCGCGCACGATCCCGAAATTATATCCCACGCCAGTACGGCGACTGCGCCGCGCGGACCGTCTCCAGCGCCCGCCGTGCACGCACGGTTGCGGTGGAAACGGGGATGCGCAGCTTCTCCGCGACAGCGGCAGGAGAAAGGTCGAGCGCCTCCGTTGCCGCACCGTCGAGCACGGCGAACGAGGCCTCGAGACAGGAGGAGAGCGCCGTGAGGTCGTACCCGCCCTCGGTGACGAGCGCGATCGCGCCGTGCCGATCGGCAACCTCCTTCAGGTGCTTGACGACACGCGCGTAGCCGGCGGTCGTAAGGCGCATCGAGGCGAGCGGATCGCGCTCGTGCGCATCGTAGCCGGCCGAGACCAGGAGCAGCTCCGGCGCGAAGGCATCGAGGACCGGCAGCGCCGCGTCCCGGTACACCAGATCGTAGTCGGCGTCGGTGGCACCGGCGTCGAGCGGGACGTTGAGCGTGTAGCCGGCGCCGCGGCCGATGCCGACCTCGTCGGCCGCGCCCGTCCCCGGATAGAACGGGTACTGGTGCGTCGACAGGTAGAGCACGCGGCGGTCCTCGTAGAACGTCCACTGCGTGCCGTTGCCGTGGTGCACGTCGATGTCGACGACGGCAACGCGCCCGGCGCCGGCCGCGAGGGTCGCTGCGGCCGCGATCGCGACGTTGTTGAACATGCAGAAGCCCATCGCGCGGTTCGCCTCGGCGTGGTGACCGGGCGGCCGGACCAGCGCGAACGCCGGCATCCGGTGCGAGAGCGCGAACTCGGCCGCCTGCACGGCGGCGCCCGCGGCGAGCAGCGCGATGTCGTAGGTTTCCGGCGAGGTGAACGTGTCCGCATCGAGCATCGCGGAGCGCCCCGCGGTGGCCGCGATGCGATCGACGTGCGCGGCGTCGTGCACGCGCAGCAGCTCCGCGCGGGTGGCCGGCCGCGGCGCCGCGATCTCGCCGCCCCGCTCCGCCCACCGCGTCGCAACCGCGTCGAACACGTGCGCGCGCTCCATCCGTTCCGGGTGGCCCGGCGGCGTCATGTGCTCTTCGAATCGCGGAGAGGTGATCAGCAGCATGGCCCCTGCATGCCCGCGGCCCCCGGCCTACTCGTGCCCCTGCCCTGCAGCAGCTCGCGCGCCCGCCTCTCCAGCGCGTGCAGCCGCTCCTCGAGCTCGCGGCGCTTCTCCTCTATTGTCCGCTCGTCGGTGTCGGGCACGTCGATCGGGGCGCCGATGGCCAGCGCGACGAGGCTGAACGGCTTCGGGATCTGCGCCGCGTCCCAGCTCGACATCGTCCAGTGGCGCTCCGATTCGACATGGAACGGCAGCAGCGGGTGCCCGGTTGCCCCCGCGAGCCAGACCGCGCCGGGCTGCGCGACCCGCGCCGGCCCGCGCGGCCCATCCAGCGTGAAGGCGGCAGGCCGCCCTGCCGCCAGGTCCCGCCGCAACTGCACGAGCGCCTTCACGCCGCCGCGCGTGGTGGAACCGCGCGCCGTTCCGTAGCCGAACCGCCTGATGATGCGCGCGATCCACTCGCCATCGAAGTTCTCGCTGGTGATGACGATGATGCCGCGGTGCTTCCAGAACAGCATGCCCGGCAGGATGCGGCCATGCCAGAACGCGATGATGGGCGCGCGCCCGCTGCTGACGACCGTCTCATGGTGTTCCAGCCCGTCGACGGTCCAGCGCAGCGTGCTGGCGAGCATCGCGATCATGGGCGACCCGACGGCGCCAATCACCGACGCCCTGGCGAGCTGCGTCCGGGAGAGCGGCATGGATGAGCGAATCGTACTGGGTCGAACGCGCCATTTCCACCGCGGTGCCGGGACGGGTATGAAGTTCTCGCGGTGTTGGTGGCGTGCGCCGTGTGCGCCGATCGGACGAGACGCCAGATGTTCGTGCCGAGGGAGACTATAAACGGCGCAGTTGGGGAGATGTCGCCCGCAATTCCCGGGCGCTCAGGCCTGCCGCTCTACGACAGACCCGGCTCTGTACAACTCGCGCAGGTGCAGTTCGGCCCGCAGCATCTGATCCTGCAACGCCTGGGCGGCCGCATGTCGCGCGCCGGCATCGGCGATGACCTCGCGCATCTCGATACCCGCACGGCTGATGCCTGCATGATATGCGTCGAGAGCCCAGGCAGGAGCTTCACACTGGCGGTTGCCGCAGGTTCCGCCGACATAAGTCTGGCGGGCTTCGCACGCATAGTCGTGAAGAGCCTCGCCGGCACCGCGGCACAGGCGCGAGAGCGAGATCCGGCCAGCCATCCAGGCGAGGTACTTCCTGCGTACTTTCGCCACGTACGAACGGCGGCGGACGGCATCCCGGCGAAGCAGCCGCTTCTGCAGCGGTTCGAAACGAATCAGCATTCTCTCGCGAGGTATGTCGGAGGTCACGGCGTGCGCCCCGGCCTCACGTGCTTTGCAGTTTGTGTGCCGCCACTGAAAAGGCGGGGTTGACGCGCGATGCGTGGTCCACTAAACTGTCGAGCCGGAAATTTCTCCCTACGCGATTAATACGCGTGACGGCTGTGAGGGTGCTGCGACTGCCGCCGCGATGCGGCGCCCGCCTGTCGAACGCCGTGAGACGCAGGCATGCGCCTGGCCGGTGCGATCGTGCAGGGCGGACCAGACTGCCGGAGGCAGAGAGGCAATGTTCCCCACGCCAGTCCAACTCACGTTTGCCGAGTTGATTCGAGCCTTGGTGCTCAATCCAGCAGCCGACACCGAACGGTGGCGTGCACGCCGGCCGCGGGCCGCTCGGCAAGTGCCCGGCGACCGTGAGGCTCTGCACCGCCGGCTGCGGCGATACGAGGAGGAACTCGAACGGCTGCGGGTCGAGAACGAGTATCTCCGGCAGTCCGCGATGGCCTTCGGCGACCTCGCCGAACGGCTAAACCATTCGATCAGAAGTGCCCATCCGCTCAGAAGTGCACGAGCGCGCGAAACCCGCGTCGAAGCCCAGGCCGGCAACGACCGTGGCGATCGGCGGAAGACACTAGCCGGTTGTGTCCGAGTGAATCCTACGATACGCTGCGATTGAATCCCCAACGATCTCTAGCGAGCGGCCATCATCGTGGAGCAGGCAATCGATTCGAAGCGCAGCATCCTGATCGTCGACGACGACCTCTCGTTGCTCGACGCCCTGGAGCGCGCCCTCAAGCAGACCGGACAGCTGAAGGTCTCGGCACTGGCGAACTTCGCGGACGCGCGGCGCGCGCTCCACTCCGAGAAGTTCGACGTGCTCATCACGGACGTGCGCCTCGGCGCGTTCAACGGACTCCAGCTCGCCGTCCTCGCCGCGGACCAGAATCCGGGCATCCAGTTGATCGTGTTCTCGGGTTTCGACGACCCTGTGCTCAGACAGGAAGCCGAACGGCTCGGCGCGGTCTACCTCGTGAAACCGGTCACCAGCCGGCAGCTGCTCGACCTGATACGCAGCCCCACCGCGTAGGAGACGGTCAGGCCGAGAGCGCCACCTTGCCGGGTCCGTCCGGCGCCCGGTCCGCGGACCGCGAGTTCGCTGCCGAACGGAACTGCTGGAACGGCATGTGGCAGTGGTATTTCCGCAGGAATCCGAGGAACCGCTTGTAGTCCTGCGGCGGCATGTTGAACAGCTCGATCACCACCTTGTAGTTGCCGGACGTCCGTTCCAGTCCCTTGCGCACCACTTCACGCAACTGCTCACGCGTGAGGTCCCGAGACATGAACGGCGCATAGACCACGGACCAGAACGACTGGCGATCGTTCACCATCGCGGCGAACAACTGATCGGAAACGCTGACCGGTTCGCGCGCTTCCGGCGACGCCGCGGGAGCTGCCGGCGCAGCGCCGCGCACGATCTCCGGCGGAAGGTCCGCCGGGTGAATCACCTCGGTCCGGTTGCGCACGATCAGCCGTTCGACGACGTTCTTCAGCTCCCGGACGTTACCTGGCCAGGCGTAATCGGCCAGCAGTGCCAGCGCACCCGCACTCAGCTCGGGGCATTCCACGCGATAGTGGCGGCTGAAGGCCTCGAGGAAGTAGCGCAGGAGGATCGGGACGTCCTCGCGCCGCTCGCGCAGCGGCGGCACCTGCAGGTGGATGACGTTCAGGCGATAGTAGAGATCCTCCCTGAAGGTCTTGGCGGCCACGTTCTCGAGCAGCACCCGGTTGGTGGCGGCAATCACCCGGACGTCGACGCGCGTCTGCCGCGGGTCGTCGGAACCCACGCGCTGGATTTCCCCGGTTTCGAGAAACCGCAGGAGGAGCCCCTGCATCCGCGGCGTGGTTTCGCCGATCTCGTCCATAAAGACCGTGCCGCCGTTGGCGCGCTCGAACACGCCGGCGCGGTCCCGGTATGCGCCCGTGAAGCTTCCCCGCACGTGGCCGAACAACTCGGTTTCGAGCAGCGTCTCGGTCAGCGCCGCGCAGTTCACCGTCACCAGCGGTGCCTGCCGGCGCCGGCCACCCGAGTGGATGAGCCGCGCGACGATCTCCTTGCCCGCGCCGCTTTCCCCGGTGATCAGGACCTTGGCATCGGAGCGGGCGGCATACTCGATCTCCTCGCGCAGCGCGACAATGGCAGCACTAGTCCCTTCCAGCGAGTTCGGTTGCGTCACGGTTGTCGTCCTGTCGGAGCAATTGCAGGGGTAAGAAGATTATGGGCGGGAGTTGGAAGAAGTCAAGCGCTGATGGAACTTTCTGCCAACTTCACGCGCCTACCGAAATGTAATCGCAGCGATCACGATCGGCAGACTGGCGCGAAAAGCAAGATCATATAACGACTTAGGGTCCTCGAGCGAACACCCTGGGGCCTGGCCGCGTCCTTCGCGAGGGACACCGAGAGCCCGCCATCCTCGCTGAAGAAGGACGACTTAGTTCCTGCGGGAAGCAGACTTCAGGACGAGGTGGGCCCGAATCGCGCCGTGGAAAGCGCGACGAGGCATGGCATCCGGGTTGCCCTTTCTTACTTGCGAACACTCGACGCGATGCTTTGCCTGGCGTCGCGGCTCTGAGGGCCCGGTCTTGAAACCACCGCGAATCCGTCACGTCGCTCGGCAGGAGATTAAGAGAGGGGCCGGTGCGAGGGGACGCGCAGTGCTTGCCGCCGTCCTGGCGGTCGCCGCTGCCGCGGTAGCGTGTGGTGGTGAACGCGACCTCGGCCCGCGGGAACCGACGACGGAAACGCCTCCCGCGCCCGCACCGCCTCGCACGGAGGAGATCATCGTCGTCAAGGGTACCGAGCGGCTGGAGTGGAATCAGCGCCTGTCGGATCCAGCAGAGCTCGGCCGCTATAGATTCGCCGCGTACGTGGACTCGACGCGCAGCGAATTGCCGGGCGCGAGCTGTCGCGCGACGTCGCCGGACACTGCCGTCTGCGTGACGCCGCTGCCGCTGCTGCGGCCCGGTCGCCGCGTGCTGCGGCTCGTCTCGTACCTTGCCTCTAAGAACCTCGACAGCCAGCCATCGGCTCCCATTACCCTCATGGTGAGGCCAACAGCGTTATCGCCCACGCTGCGGGAGCGCCTGCCGGGGGAACGGCTGGAGCCCCCCGCGTCGCGGTTGACGATTGGCGGCCCGTAAGCGCAGCCGGCAACCACGCCGTCCTGCTGGCCGACGCGGCGGCGAGCGGTTGGCAGCCAGTTGCTCCCAACAGCCCGTGTGCGGATGGTAGAGACCGTCTCGTCTCCCGGATCGGGCGGGCTGGTGCGCCAAACCGGCAGGCGGAATGGTGGTTGCTAGGCACTGCCCGTGAGGCCCACCGATGGAGATTCGATTCGTTTCGACGTTGACCGCGGACGACGAAAGCTACCTGGCCCCCGTCCTGCTGCGAGCGGTTACAGCGATCCTCGACGTCATGCCGATTGCCTATACGATTCGAATCGAAACGCTGGACGGCCGCGCCTTTCAGCACACTCATCCGCCCGCGTCGTCATTCTCCGAACCCGATCGCAAGGTCGTGCCCGAGAGCGTACCCAGGGTCTCAGGAGCGTAGATCCGCGGCGGCGCTTTGCGAGACAAAAGGCGCCGTAGAGGACGAATCCCGCGCCGACCTCCTTCGAATCTCCAGAAAAGGTGAGGCTGCCCAAGGGCACGCCCCGTGCTCGAACGATCCCTGCACGTTGTCGTGTTCCGCGGGGCGCTGGCACCCGGTGTATGTCGGAGTTGCTCTCCTCCTGTATCGCTCTCGCCCTCGCAGGCGTCTGCGTCGCTGCAGCGCTGGAGCTCGCGGCAGCAGGAACGTCCGAGGCAGTCACCCTCGTCCTGTTCGGAGTTTCCCTCTCTGCCGTTGCACGGGCTGCGCACCGACCGACGTCGGGCCGGCGATCGGCCCCCCGAACCCGCACACCCTGGGTCCGCGCTCGCTCATCGCCCGAAGGCTGCGTGAGGTAGCGGTCGCCTGTCGCGTGGCACCGCCGGCAAGTCGAGAAGCGCCGATCCGGCAGACAGAAGGTTTCAGGGTGGACGACTTTCGAGCGGCTGTTCCTGAGGACTCTCGCGAGAATCGCTGGAAACGGCGTCAATCGAGCGGACGTCAGGGTGTGCGCTTGCGGCACATGGGCTGCTTTGTAGACCGCAGCGCTTGGCGTCGGCGCCGGGCATCACCATATGAGAATCAAGAGCAGCGCGTTGGCACTTCTGGGTCTGGTGGGTACGACCCCTCTCGTCACTCAGCGATTGCAGGACGCATGGAATGCTCCGGAAGCCGTGTGGATCGGGTGCTGGGGCTTCGCGCTTCTCGCGCTCAGTCGTGCACTGCGAGGGCGAGCAGCGGCGACTTACGTCAGCGAGCTGCCGGGTCGCGCCGTGGTTCCGCAGCCTTGGCCCTCGCGTCCGCTGGTCGCGCAGCGAACGGTCACCCTCGAACATCGGGCTCTCCCCGCCTCCGCAGCACCACCG
The DNA here is from genome assembly GCA_048594975.1 of Vicinamibacterales bacterium. Lineage (GTDB taxonomy): Bacteria > Acidobacteriota > Vicinamibacteria > Vicinamibacterales > 2-12-FULL-66-21 > JBMDXB01. Next base: position 59,862 of record JBMDXQ010000151.1, read on the forward strand.
GTACGGCCCGCGCCGCGTCGACGGCGGGCCCTGGGGAGCCTTCCAACCGCTGTTTGCTCGCCTCGCCTGGACGTCGTCGAGGGGCAGCTCGGGAATTAGTGCCCGTCCTCGTCAATCTCGATCAGAACTTGAAGCGCGTTGCGCCTCCGACACTCACTCGATCCAGCGCGAAGGCGGCGCCGGCGCCGCAGACAGAAGGCTGCGCCGCTGCCGACTTCGGGTTCGGCGGAAGCGGCGCGCGGCGTGAAATCGCGGGAAATTCCCTTAGATTTTGCACATCACGGTCTTCCGCGGCCCGGTATGCAGCTTGCTGTCCCCATTCGCACGGCAACGTGGGCAATCGTGCGCCCACAACGAGGTGAGACCCGGCGTGAGTCTCTTGACGGTCATCGGCGTCGCGGGGGCGACAATACTCGGGACGCGAGGTGTAGAGAGCGCGTTGGGTGCCCCCGAAGCCGTGTGGCTCGCGTGTTGGGGCACGGTACTGCTCGCGCTCGGCGGCGTGCTGCGACGCCCCGAGCGCCGTCGGAGCCGTTCGGTTCGTCCGGTGACCTGGAACGATTCGCCCGATTCCTGGTCTCCTGCCGTTGAGGGTTGAACGTCAATCGACTCGGGGCGAGACGTACACGATCATGATGAATCGCGTCAAAACGTCATTACGTTACCTGCTCCCGCTCGTCGCGGTGCTCGTGCTTCCGGTGACGGCGGACGCTGAAACCTACGGGTTCGGGTGCATCACTGGGAACAATCTGGGCGACTGCGCGATTCTCGAGGACCAGATTACCCTGGAGGTGACGGCAGGCAGCTCGGGCACGGTGAACTTCCTGTTCACCAACAACGGCCCGGAGGACTCGTCGATCACCAACGTCTATTTCAACGATCTGCTGCCGCCCCTGCTCGGCCTCCCGTCGATTATCACGTTCAGCACCGGCGTGAGCTTCAGCGCCGGCTGCTCGCCGGCCGATCTGCCTGGTGGCAACACCTACGGTTTCACGACGTCTTACTGTGCCGACTCCAACAGCCCCACTCAGCCGAACGGGGTCAATAGCGGCGAGTGGCTGAACATCGCCTACACGCTGCAAGACAGCGCCACAATCGACGACGTCATCGCCGCGATCGACTCGGGCGACTACCGCGTTGGCATCAGGGTCCAGGGATTCGACAGCGGCGGCAGCGAAGGAGGGATCGTGCGGGGCCGCGTCCCCGAGCCCTCGACGCTGCTCTTCGTGATGAGCGGGCTGTTCCTGCTACCGGTGGCACGGCGGCGCCTCGCGCGCGTCTAGTCCGCGGACTGTCAGCACGCGGCGCAGAGGACAAAAGTCATTCCCCGCGATGACTTTTGTCGCCGCCGTAACCCCTTCGCGCGCTACTCCACCCACGCCCCTCAGCGTCTAACGCACTCCAGACGAAGGACTTGTACGATCCTCCCGCTTCGCCGATGCGCGGACCGTGGTTTGCTGAACCGGTTTCGGCCGTGCGGTTCAACGACAATCGAACACTTCTGCGCGCACAGATGGCTTGCGGCACGCGTTTTACCCGTTCAGTGTGGATGAGTCTCTGCGCGGCCGTGCTCGTCCCGGCGCTTTTTGCCGCCTGCGCTGCCGACCCGAATGCCAGGAAGCAGGAGCACTTCCTCAGGGCGACGCGGTACTTCGAAGCGGCGCAGTATCGTCAGGCGATTATCGAGTATCGGAACGCGGTGCAAATCGATCCGATGTTCGGCATGGCCCGCCTCAAGCTTGCCGAGTCCTACGCGCGGCTCGGGGACGCAGCCGCGGCACGCGGCGAGTACGTGAGAGCAGCGGATCTGCTTCGCGACCGCGCCGACGTCCAGCTCACCGCCGGACGGTACCTGTTGGCGGCGGGGCAGCTGACGGACGCGATTGCTCGCGCCGATGCCGCGCTGTCGCTCGAGCCCGCCAGTGTAGACGCGCACGTGCTGCGCGCCAGTGCCCTGGCCGGTCTCCGCGACTTCGAGAACGCGCTCGCGGATGTGGAGGAAGCGCTTCGCCTCGACCCGCGGCGGGGCGCGACCTACGTCCAGCTGGGATCGCTGCAGCAGGCGCGAGGGCAGAATGAGGAGGCCGAGGCCGCCTTCAACAAGGCGTTGGCGCTTGCACCGCGCGCGGCCGGGCCACAGCTGTCTCTGGCGCACTACTACTGGGCCGCTGGACGCACCGGCGAAGCCGAACAGGCCATCCGAGCCGCGCTCGAGCGGGAGCCGTCGCATGCCGTCGCCAATCGCGCGATGGCCGCGTTGCTCCTGGCCACCGATCGCGCGGCCGAAGCCGAACCGTACCTGCTGCGCCTGGCGCAGCGCCCGGGCGACGTCGCCGCGTCGATCGCGCTGGCTGATTATTACGTGGCTCTCGGACGCCCCGAAGCGGCGATCTCGCGGCTCGAGGCGCTGGCCCAGAATCCCGCGCACGCGGATACTGCCGGGCGGCACCTCGCCGCCGCGCACGCCCGTGCCGGCAACCGGGCCAAAGCGCTCGAGGTCACCGACAACCTGCTGAAGCGCAACGCGCGCGACGCGGCGGCGCACCTGACGAAGTCGCAGCTGCTGCTCGCCGAGGGACGGCGTGACGACGCGCTGGCCCACGCTCAGGCGGCAGCCGATGCCGAACCCGCATCGGCGGAGGCGCAGCTCGCCCTCGGCAGACTCTACGCCGCCCGGGGGGATGCCGTCACGGCCCAGCGGGCGTTCAAGAAGGTGCTGGAGCTCAATCCGGCAGCAAACATCGCGCGTGCCGAGCTGGCACGGCTGCAGCTGTCGACGGGCCAGTCTGCGGCGTCGTTGCGCACGGCGAACGAAGCGCTCGCACAGGAGCCGCGAAGCGTCCAGGCGCGGCTCGCGGTGGCGAGGGCCGCGCTTGCCACCAAAGACGTCGCGCGTGCGGATCGCGAGCTTGCAGCGCTCCTGCGGGAGCATCCCGGGCTCGCCTCGGTGCACGCGCTCAAGGGGCTGGTTGCGGCGGAACGGAAGGACTCCGCGGGAGCCCGTCGTGCCCTCGAGCACGCGCTCTCGCTTGATGCCAACTCCGCCGAGGGCCTGGCGGGACTCCTGGCACTGGATCTCGTCGAGGGCAACCTGGCCGGCGCGAAGGCGCGGATCGACCGTCGCCTGGCGGCGGGAACGCCGTCACCCGAACTGCTGCTCGTGGCCGCGAGAACCTACGCCGGCGCCGGGGACCCGGCTGCAGCAGAACGTTTCCTGCGACAGGCCATCGACGCGGATCCGACGCTGCTTCCCGCGTACTCGATGCTCGGGCAGCTCTACCTGAAACAGAAGCGGCTGGACGAAGCGCGTCGCGAGTTCGAAGCGCTTGCCGCCCGTCACTCGCGGCCGGTGCCGGCGCTGACGATGGCGGGCATGATCCTCTACGTTCAGGGCAACGTGCCCGAGGCGCGACGGCGGTTCCAGGAGGCGCTCGCGATCGAGCCGACCGCCCCCATAGCCGCCAACAACCTCGCGTGGAGTTACGCCGAGGCGGGCGAGAACCTGGACGTGGCGCTGCAGCTCGCGCTCACCGCTACGACCAGCGCCCCCGACGTTCCGGAAATGATCGACACGCTCGGCTGGATCTACTACAAGAAGAAACAGCCGGAGCTGGCGCTCGCAGCCTTCAGTCGCAGCATCGAGAAGGATCCGCGGAACCCGAGTTATCAGTACCACAGCGGCCTGGCGTACCTGCAGGCGGGCGACGTGGAGCGTGGCCGTGCTGCCCTCGAGCGTGCCCTCAAACTGCGGCCCGACTTCCCGGGTGCCGACGACGCGCGGCGAAAGCTCGCGACGCTGAATACGCCGGCTGGCAGGTGACTGCCCCGACCCGACGCTCCTCGCCTGCCCGAGTGCGCCCGCGCTTGTGACTGAGAAAGCGAAGCTGTGTCTTGCAGCCGGAGAGAACATGAGCACAGCAGCCCGAGTGTCGTTTTCGCGTGACGTCCTGCGGATCGACGCCGCCGCGGTGACCAGGACCATCGAGGAAGCGATTCGTCACCAGGTCGGCTCGGTCCTCCGCCGCCGGGGTGCGGTCGTGGCGCTCTCCGGCGGTATCGACAGCTCCGTGGTCACGTCGCTGTGCGTGCGTGCACTCGGAGCGGATCGCGTGCACGTTCTGCTGATGCCCGAGCGGCATTCGTCGCCCGAGTCGCTCACCCTCGGCCGGCAGTTGACCGAGGCGCTGCGCGTGCCGACGACCATCGAGGACATCGCACCGGTCCTCGAGGCCGCGGGCTGCTACCGCCGCCAGGCCGAAGCGATCCGGTCCCTGTTTCCCGAGTACCAGGAAAGCTACCGCAGCAAAATCACGCTTCCGTCGATACTCGACCACGAGCGCCTGAACGTGTCGGAGTTGACGATCGAGTCCCCCTCGGGCGAACGCAAGTCGTCGCGGATGCCCGCTGCGGTGTACCTGCAGCTGGTCGCGGCGACCAACTTCAAGCAGCGCGTTCGCAAGATGATGGAGTACTACCATGCCGATCGACTGAACTACGCAGTCGCAGGAACGCCCAATCGGCTGGAGTTCGACCAGGGGTTCTTCGTGAAGCTCGGCGACGGCGCTGCCGATTTCAAGCCGATCGCCCACCTCTACAAGACGCAGGTCTACGCCTTGGCGGAGTTCCTGGGCGTGCCAGAGGAAATCCGCAGGCGGCCCCCGACGACCGACACCTTCTCGCTGCCGCAGAACCAGGAGGAGTTCTACTTCGCGCTGCCGTACGACCTCATGGACCTGTGCCTGTACGGCCGCACCCATGGGGTTCCCGCCGCGGACGTCGGTCAGGCGCTGGGCCTCAGCGCACAGCAGGTCGAACGCGTCTACCGGGACATCGACCAGAAGCGGCGGACGACGCGCTACCTTCATCGGGCGCCCCTGCTGGTCGAGCCGGTGCTGGAGGTCCACGACTGATGTGCGGCATCGCCGGCATCGTGAACCTGCAGCCGGGCCCGGCCGCACCGCGGCGCGAACAGCTCGCGGTGATGGCCGGGGCGCTGAGGCACCGTGGTCCGGACGAGTTCGGGATCTACTGCGACGACACGGCGGGCCTCAGCCACGCACGCCTGGCGATCATCGACCTTGCCGGCGGGCAGCAGCCGTTGTCCAACGAGACCGGCACGCTGTGGATCGTCTTCAACGGCGAGATCTTCAACTACATCGAGCTGCGTGAGGAGCTCCAGGCTCTCGGCCACCGTTTCCGCACGCGCAGCGACACCGAAGTGATCGTCCACGCCTACGAGCAGTGGGGCGACGAGGCGTTCTCCCGCTTCAACGGGCAGTGGGCGGTCGCGCTCTGGGAATCCGAGGCTGGGCAGCTCGTCCTCGCACGCGATCCCTTCGGCGTTCGACCGCTCTATCTGATGAACCACGGCGGCCGGCTGCATTTCGCGAGCGAGGTGAAGGCCATCTTCGCAGGCGATACCGAGCTTCCCCGCCGGCTGGATCCCCGCGGCCTGGACCAGGTCTTCACGTTCTGGAGCTCCATCGCGCCGCAGACGGTTTTCGAAGGCGTCGAAGAGCTCGAGCCCGGCTGCGTCAGGACCTACGGCGGTGGCTCCGTCCGGCAGAACCGATGCCGTCAGCCGCGCTTCCCGGAGAACGGCAGCGGCGGCTTCGAAGAGTCTCTGGAATCCGCCGTTGAGAGGGTGCGAAGCGCGCTCGAGGGCGCGACGGCTCTTCGTATGCTGCGCGCCGACGTGCCGGTCGGCAGCTATCTCTCGGGAGGGCTCGACAGCTCGCTGGTGGCGGCTCTCGGGCTGCGCGCCACGCATTCCAGGTTCTCCACCTTCTCGCTGCGATTCGAGGACGCGGAGTACGACGAGACGCCGTACCAGCGGACGATGGCGGAGCACCTGGGGAGCGATCATCACGACGTGGTTGTCTCGCGCGCTGACATCGCGCGTGTGTTCCCGGATGTCATCCGCCACACCGAACGCCCGGTCGTGCGGACTGCGGCCGCCCCGCTCTACCTGCTGTCGCGCCTCGTGCACGACAGCGGGATCAAGGTAGTGCTGACCGGCGAGGGGGCCGACGAGATGTTCGCCGGCTACGATCTCTTTCGCGAAGCCAAAGTGCGCCGCTTCTGGGCACGGCAGCCGCAGTCGCTGGCGCGTCCGGCGCTGCTGCAGCGGCTCTACCCGTATCTGCGACGTTCGCCGGTGGCGCAGCGCGCGCTCGCGCAGCGCTTCTTCGGCCAGCGTCTCGAAGAGTTCGACCGACCCGGGTTCGGCCACGCCCTGCGGTGGCAGTCCGGCCGGAACCTCCAGCGCCTCTTCTCGGCCGACGTGCTCGAGCGCCTGGCTGGCGCCGACACGATTGCGGACCTCCTGGCAAGCCTTCCCGAACCTTTCCAGCGCTGGACACCGCTGGCGCAGGACCAGTACCTGGAGGTCCACACGCTACTGTCCGGTTACCTTCTGTCCTCCCAGGGTGACCGCATGCTCATGGCCCACTCGGTCGAAGGGCGCTTCCCGTTCCTCGACCGGGAGGTAACGGCGTTGGCCGAGACCTTGCCGCCAGGCTACAAGCTCCGAGCACTCGACGAGAAGCATGTGCTCAAGCGGGCCGCGGCCGGCCTCGTCCCGAGGACGATTCTCGAACGGAAGAAGCAGCCGTACCGGGCGCCGGACGCGCTGTCGTTCGCAGGGCGTGAAGCGGAGGAATGGATCGAGGCGGTTGCGGGCAGCGACGCCCTGGCCGATGCCGGGATCTTCCAACCACGCGCCGCCCGTCAGTTGATCGACAAGTGCCGGCGGCAGTCCGAGGCCGGCCAGTTCTCCAACGCGGACAACATGGCGGTAGTGGGCGTGCTCTCGACCCAGTTGCTCTTCGATCAATTCGTACGAAGCCGGCCGGAAGCCGTGGCCCCGTCGATGATCCAGACCGTCGTCGATCGGACCTCCGCCGGGACGCCCGCCGGCTGATGCTGGTTCACCGCTTTCTCGAGGAATCGGCTGCACGGACGCCGGACGCCGACGCCCTGATTGAACCGCATCGCTCGATCAGCTACATCGGCCTCGAGCAGCTCGCGAACAAGTTCGCCCACGTGCTGATCGACGCCGGCGTGTGCCGCGGTGACCGGGTGGTCATCGCGATGGACAATTGCGTCGAGCTCGTCGCCGCGTACATCGGGTCGATGAAAGCGGGCGCGGCCGCCGTGCCCCTCCCCTCCGGACCGCGCAGCGACCGCCTGGCCACGGCGGTCGCAGACTGCTCGCCGTCGGCATGCATCGTCGACGCGGCGACCCTGCGCGATGGTGCAACCCGCCAGGCCCTGGAGCGCACGCCGGCGGTGTTCATCGCGGGCGGAAAGCCGTCGGAGGGGCGCAGCGATGACGGCGGCCGGCACTGCCGAGTCGATCTCGCTGAGGCACTCGGCGATGCGCCGGACTCGCAGCCCGCCGTCAGGCCAATCGACCTCGACCTGGCGGCCATCATCTACACGTCGGGCAGCACCGGCGAGGCCCGAGGCGTGATGCTCACGCACCGCAACATCGTCGCCAACACGCGATCGATCATCTCCTACCTGCAGCTGACCGCGGCGGATCGCGTGATGTGCGTGCTGCCGTTCTACTACGTGTACGGGCTGTCCCTGCTCCACACACACCTGGCTGTCGGCGCATCCGTCGTAATCGACAACCGCTTCGCCTTCCCCAATGCCGTGCTCCTGGCGATGCAGCGCCGCCACGTAACCGGTTTCGCCGGCGTGCCGTCGACCTTCGCGCTCCTCCTGCACCGCTCGGACATCGATTCGATGGTGTTCCCGTCGCTGCGGTACGTGACCCAGGCGGGCGGCGCGATGCCTCCCGCCAGGATAGTCGAGTGGCTCGAGCGCGGGCCGAAGGTGCCGCTCTACGTGATGTATGGAACCACGGAGGCGTCGGCCCGCCTGACCTACCTCGAACCGTCGCTGCTGCGGCAGAAGCTCGGCTCGATCGGGCGTCCGATCCCGAACGTCGAGATCGTCGTCGTGAAGGAGGACGGCACCCGGGCGCGGCCGGGCGAAACGGGAGAGCTGGTTGCGCGCGGGGGGAACATCGCGCGCGGTTACTGGAACAACCCGGAGGAGACTGCGCAGCGGTTCGGACCGCTCGGATACCGGACCGGCGACCTCGGCTACGCGGACGACGAGGGATACCTGTTCCTGGTTGGCAGGCTGCACGACATGATCAAGGTGGGTGCGCACCGGGTCGGCGCCAAGGAGATCGAGGACGTCGTCAGCGAGTTCCCCGGCGTGCATGAAGTGGCCGTCGTTGCCGCTCCTGACGAGATTCTGGGCGAGATCCCGATCGCGTATTTGAGCGTCCGCTCCGAACTCCCCAACGCCGGCGACGTCCTCCGCGCGTTCTGCGCGAACCGTCTGCCGCCCCACAAAGTACCGGGCGTGTTCGTCATTCGTGGCGAGCTGCCGAAGAGCAGCGTCGGCAAGATCGACAAGCTGGCGCTGCGCAGGGAAGCGGAACACAACCGCCGCGCCGCCGCGCGGTAGCACCGAGAGCCGGACGCGTGAAGATCAGCGTCACGATTCCCACGTTCAACCGGGCGCACCTGCTGGCGCACGCCATCGACAGCGTGCTCAACCAGACCTACCGCGACGTCGAGATCATCGTCATCGATGACGGCTCGACCGATGGCACGCCCGAGCTGATCGCGCGCTACGGGGACAAGGTCAGATATTACCGGCAGCCGAACGGCGGTCTCGGGGTCGCGAGGAACGCAGGCCTCGACCGCGCCACAGGCGACTGTATCGCCTTCCTGGATTCCGACGATTACTGGTATCCCTTCAAGCTCGCTCTGCAGGTTCGACTGCTGGAACGCCTCCCTCAGGTCGGCTTCACCTTCAGCGAGTTCGCCATTCTCAAGGACGATGGACGCCTGCTCCACCAGGGGAGCCGCACGTGGCTCGCGGCGGATGCGAGGTGGGGCGACCTGTACGGGTCCTGCATCTCGGCCGATGCACTCGGCGCGAATGTCCCGGGCACACCGCGCGATTTCGCCGTCTACACGGGGTCGATGTACCGACATTTCCTGGATGAAGCGTTCGTCCTGCCGACGACCGCGATCGTCAGGCGAAGCGCACTGGCAGGGCTCCGCTTCACCGAGCGCATGCGCATCTTCGAGGACTGGGAGTTCTTCGCACGTCTGGCGAAAACCTGCTCGGGGGCGTTCGCTGACGTCGAAACGGCGGTGAACCGCGGCCATGAGGAGCCCGGCCGCCTCACACGCTGCAGCGCGCTGGCCAAGGCGGAGTGTTATCTCGAGATGCTCGAACGGGTGTGGAAGGCCGATCCGGAATTCGGCGCCGCCTACCCCGACGTCATCCGCCGCGCGGAAAGCGCGGCGACGCTCGCCGTGGCGCGCGCCGCGTTGCTGGCACGCAGGCGGGATGTGGCACGCGAGGCACTCGGGCGATGGCGGCGCATCGGCGGACGCGTGGGGGCGCCCGAAGCGCTGGCGTGCGGCATCCTGTCGAGCGTGCCCGGAGGCCGCCACGTGCTCCGCGCCTCGATCCTTGCGAAGAAACTGACCCGCTACCTGGTGCCGGGGGCTGCACATGGAAGTACTCAGGTCAATCCGGCAGCTTGAGGCGATCCGCGACGAGTGGAACGCGCTCGCGGATCTGCGGGGGCAGGCACTGCTGCGGCACGAGTGGATACTGAGCGCGGCGCAGGCGCTCCATCACGCGTGCGAACTGGCCGTCGTCTGTATCAGGAGGTCGGGTCAGCTCGTGGCCGCGGCGCCGCTGGTCGAACCCGCCGGCTGCGGAGTCGGACCGCTGCAGTTCATCGGCGCCGCCCTGCACGAGCCCGCGGGCCTGCTGGCGTGCGACACCGCGGCCCGTACCGGGTTGATGGATGGCCTCGTGCGACTCCAGCGTCCCCTCGCACTCGAGCGGTTGCTGGTCTCCTCGCAAGAGCTCGACGAATTGCGGGTCCGTGCGCGGCGACGCGGGTTCCTGGTCGTGAAGCCGACCGCTCCGATCCTCAGCATCGTGCTCTCCAGCGACGGCGCCGACCCGCTCGCCGGCATTCCCGGCAGACTTCGCTACGACCTCAGGCGCGCGTGGACGAGAGCCGGCGAGTACGGCCGGGTCGCGGCGGAAGTGCTCGTGCCGCGCCCGTCAGAAGTGGAGGGGGCATTCGAGACGCTCATGAAGGTCGAGGCCTCCGGGTGGAAAGGCCGGGCCGGATCGGCGCTCGCCATGCGGCCGCAGCTGCGGGCGTTCTTCGGGACGTACGCCCGGCTCGCGGCGGCGAACGGGCTCCTGCGGATCTTCCTGCTCCGCGTTGGGGCGCGAATTGCCGCCGCGCAGATGGCCGTCGAGGCGTACGGGCGGCTGTGGGTCTTGAAGATCGGCTATGACGAGGCGCTGGCCCGCTGTTCGCCAGGATTCGTGCTCACCGTGGAAGCCATCCGCTATGCGGCGTCGCGCGGACTCAGCTCCTACGAGTTTCTCGGCAGTGCGGAGGCCTGGGAGAGGCGCTGGCAGCCAGGCGAGACGCCGACGACCCTCGTCGTGTGGTATCCGCTGACCGTGCGCGGCTGCATCGGTGCATCGTTCCACTTCGCGGGGAGTACGTGGCGTCGCGTGCGGCGGGAGCTGAGGCGTGCAAGCTGACGCGTCAATCGCCCCGACTTCGCCGACGGGCGCAGCCGTGGTCAAGCAGATTCGCGTCGCTGCAGCGCTGACCGCGGTGGTCATCCTCGTGCTGGTGCAGAACTTGTTCGGCGGTCCGCTGAACGCGTTCTTCCTTCGCTTCCCGGGCATCGACAAGGTCCTGCACGTTCTGGAGTACCTGCTGATCTTCGTCGCCGTGCGTCGCATCGCCTTGCGGGACGTCCCGGAGAGCGCACCGCGCGACCGACTGGCCCTGGCATTCACCGTGGCGCTGGCACTGGCCGACGAGTCCGTCCAGGCGCTGGCGCCCGGGCGAAACGTCGAGCGGCTCGACGTGCTCGCGGATCTGTGCGGCCTTGCCCTGGGATGGGTGCTCGCGTGCCGCCCCGGCCGTCTCGTGAGCACGCTCACCGCCACGGCGGCAGCTCTTACGGCGACGTTCGCGGTATGGACGACGCATGTCTCGCTTGCCGACTACTCGCGCGCTCTGGAGTACGAGCGGCGCCATGACTTCGTGCGTGCGCGCGAGCACTACCAGCGAGCCTTCGCCGCGGGTCTGCGGATGCCCGGGCTGTTCAACGAGATGGCGTGGGTGGAAATCGAGTCCGGTCTCGGCGACCCGCAGCGGGCGGTCGAGTACGGCCGAACCGCCCTCGAGATGCGGCCCGGGAGCCCCGACGTCCTCGACACCTACGGCTGGGCGCTGCTGCACGCGGGCCGGCCGGACGAAGCGCTGAGAATGTTGCTGCAGGCCTATGAACGGAAGCCACAGATGTTCTGCATCCACTACCACCTCGGGGCCGCGTACCGGGCGCTCGGCCGCGACGAGGACGCGCGCCGGCATTTCCGGCTGCAGCTCAGGCTGAGCGGGACCCGCGAGGCGGCCTTCGCCCGGCGGGCACTTGTGGAGATGGACGGCC
>JBMDXQ010000152.1:0-37928 GCA_048594975.1 Vicinamibacterales bacterium
GAGGGAGCGTGCCAGGGGGTCGTGGACGAGTCCCCCGGACTGGCGCGCGATCCCCAGGCGCGAGCGAGCGGACGCGAGCGAGCCACGCGCGCGGAGCGGGGCGTGGGGCCCCCGCGAGGGAGCGTGCCAGGGGGTCGTGGACGAGTCCCCCGGACTGGCGCGCGATCCCCAGGCGCGAGCGAGCGGACGCGAGCGAGCCACGCGCGCGGAGCGGGGCGTCGGGGCCCCGCGAGCGAGCGTGTAAGGGGGTCCGGGGGACGAAGTCCCCCGGAGTGGTTAAGATCCACCGCGTGCGGTCCGCCGCTGCCGTCTCACTCGCCCTGGTCCTCTTGGCCGCGTCAGGCGCGCCGGCGCCGCACGCGGCCGACGGCGCCGTGCAGCAGCTGTGGCGCGCGGTCGGCGGCTTCACGCCCGGACAGGTCTCCGCCGTCGAGCGTGGCGAGGCGGTCGCCAGGGTCCTGCGCACCGACCGCCGCGAGATCGCAATCATGGGCGCCGTCCGTATCCGCGGCCGGCGCGAGCGACTGATCGAGCGCTACCGGGACATCTCCAACCTGCAGAAGAGCGAGCTCGTGATGCAGGTGGGCATCTTCGGGCGCCCCCCGCGCGTCGAGGACCTCGCCAGGCTCGCGTTCGAGACCTACGACCTGGAGGCACCGAGAGCGTGCACCGCCGGCAGTTGCGCGGTCCGGCTCTCGGCCGACGAGATGTCGCGCATGCGGTCCACAGTGCAGTGGGACGCTGCGGACGCGCGGCAGCAGTCGGCGGCCGCGTGGCGCGAGATGCTCGGCACGCTGGCGCGGCGGTACGTGGAACAGGGCGACGCGGCGCTGCCGGTGTTCGTCAACAAGGCGGAACCGCTCGCCGTGGCCGCGGAGCTGGAGGTGCTGTACGGCCAGTTCGGCTTCCTCGCCGATCTCGCGCCGGAGTTGCTCCGCTACCTCCGAGGCTTCCCGCGTGCCGCGCTCCCCGGTGCCGAGGACACGCTCTACTGGAGCAGGACCGACCTCGGGATCCGCCCGGTCGTCGGCGTCACCCATCAGGTCGTCTACGCCGCGGAGCGCGCCCCGGCGTTCATCGCGATGAAGCGCATTTACGCCGCCCATTATGTGGACGCCGGCCTGGGCGTCACGATGATTACCGATGACGCGACGGGCGGGTTTTACATGACCACCGTGGATCGCGTGCGCACCCGCTCGCTGACCGGCTTCACCCGCGCGGTCGTTCGCTCCATCGTCCAGGACCGCAGCCGCGACGGCGTCGAGAAACTGTTGAGATCGAGCAAGCGTGGCGTGGAGGCCGCCTCGGTGCCCTAAACTAAGCGGCCGGCGCAAAGCCCCCTCCGTATGTCGGGACGAATCTCGGCGTGGGTGACCTTCGACACACCGGCCGGAGGAACGGCGTGCCCAACGCGCCGGTCTTCCACATCGACATCGACCTGTGCGGCTCACGCTGTGCATTTTCGGGCGCGGCGTATTCCGGGACGCGGTGCCCTGCTCGTGAGCGCCTGCGGGTCTCCGAGTGGAGACACGCGAAAGGAGAGGACCGTGCGTACGCGTGTGATGATCCTGCTCACGGCCATCGCAGTCGCACCCGCCGCCTGCGGCGGCGGGGACCAACCATCATCGTCGGCGGCCACGCCGGCCGCCAGCTCCTCCTCGACGCCCTCAGGGGGGCTGGTCAGCCCGGAGAGCATCAAGGGCTGCGCGGGCTTCACCGCCACGAAGGCGGCGGCAATACTCGGCGTCGCCGCCGGCGAGGTGAGCGACGAGAGCCGCGACCAGGGCGTGCTGCGCTTCTGCACGTACCGGCTGCGGAACGATCAGTCGAAGGCCGTGTCGTTCACGCTCGGGCGGCGGGAGTCGGTGGCGGAGGCGACCGCTTCGCTGCAGAGCGAGCGCGAGGCGATGGGCGGGGCGCAGGCGGCTATCGACCGCGTGACCAAGTCGCCATCGAGCACGCCGTCGTCCGAGGACGTTCAGGGGATCGGCGACGAGGCGTTCTACTCGGCGCTGAACGGCGCGATCATGCTGCGCGTCGGCAACGTCCTCGCCCAGGTGATGTCGCCCTCGGACATGGGCCTGAAGAAACGTGTGGCGGAGGAGGTCGCGAGGGGGCTGAGGCAGTGAGCCGCAGCTGACGCGCCCGCGGCATCCCGGCTCGCACGCCCGTCTCGACTCGCAGGCGCGTCCCGCCGCACACGTGTGCGGTCGGGGCGCGCGGTCCAGAAAATCGAACACCGTCGAGCTTCGTAGCGGCCGGCCCGGCGTAGACTCTTGCCCGCAGCGGGTAAAACCACGCAATCCTAACGGAGGCTACCTTGCGTCCATTCGTCCTCATCCTTTCGACCGTGATCGTGCACGTCCTCGTCATCGCCGCGGGCGCCGCGGCGCAGGAGCCCGGGCCGCAGCCGCCGGCCCCCGGCCAGACCGAGCAGGAACTGCTGGAGGAAGAACACCTCCGCACCCGCCTTGACAACGGCCAGTCGCACGCGTCGGGTGCGCGGCCGGAGCTCGGGCCGGTGATCATCGGCAACCCGACAACCGCCATCGTGACGCTGCGCGTCGGGCTTTTCGCGACGACGTTCACGTCGACCGGGACCGTCCAGAACGAGTTCGGGACCCTGCACCACACGTTCGTCGAGCTCACCAACACCGACGGCGACGTCAAGGTCGTCGATCGATCGACCGGCAAGGAGATCTTCGTCATGACGCCGGGCGTGCTCGCCCGCGTCGAGCACGACGGCTTCGCCTTCCTGGTCTCCAGCAACGGCGTGCTGCTCGGATCGTTCGACGGCCCCGTGCACTTCCGCCCGACCAGCGAAGCGAATCTGTTCCGCGTCGAGCACATCCGCCGTGTCTTCAGCGGCACGAAGGTGCCGCTCTATCGCGGCGCGATGGAAGTCGGGCGCGGCTCCACGACGGCGGGGCTGCCGCCGCCGGCGCGCGTCAACCTGTACAACATCGTCGCGGTGGAGGACTACGTGCCCGGCGTCGTCGCCAACGAGTCAATCGCCAGCTTCTCGCCCGAGGCGCTGAAGGCGCAGGCCGTGGCGGCGCGCGGCTACGCCATCGCCAACATCGGCAACTACATCGGGCGCGGCTACCCGTTCGACATCGTCGATTCGAGCGCATCGCAGGTCTACCGTGGCGTCATCTCGGAGCACGTGAACGCAGTCCGCGCGGCGACGGAGACGCTCGGACTGGTCGCCTCGTCGAACGGCCGGATCATCTCGGCCATGTACTCGTCGTCGTTCGGCGGACACAGCGAGGACAACGACTGGATCAGCTTCACCCTCAACCGGACGACGGGCGGCGCGCCGCTCTCCTACCAACGCGGGATCTACGACGGCGTGGAGCCGGCGCCGGACCTGTCATCGGAGGCGGGCATCGACACGTTCTGGCGGTTCAACCCGCCGGCGTCGCTCATCTACGACGAGTGCACGTGGACCGGGAACACCTTCTCGCGCTGGCAGTTCACCCTGCCGGCGGGGATCATCAAGAGCCGGATGACCAACGGCAATTCGGTCGCCGTCACGCCCGGCGCCACGCGCGACGGCAACATCACCGATATCGCGATCATCCAGCGCGGCGCCGCGTCGAAGCGGGCGGTGGTGGTGCAGGTCACGTTCACGACCGGCACCTACGAGATTCGCGGATGGGAAGGGCTGCGGCAGGTGATCGGCCGCACCGCGCCGAGCGGCGTCCAGCCACCGCGGGCCTGCGGGACGAGCCGCCTCCCGGCCAACTTCGTGCTGAACAACCCCAGCCTGCTGGACGTGACGAAGAACGCGGATGGCACGGTCAGCCAGGCGACGGTGTTCGGCGGCGGCTGGGGCCACAACATCGGCATGAGCCAGTACGGCGCGCACGGCCGCGGCAAGTTCGGCCAGACCTTCATCGCGATCCTGAAGGCCTACTTCACCGGCGTGGACATCGGCTCGCACCCGATCGACATCGGGCGCGAGCCGGGCACCGGCCCGCCCACCTTGAAGCAGGACTTCTTCGCGCCAAATGCGCGCGGCACGCTGGAGATCCGCGCGACCGGCATGGAGGGCCTGCGCGTGCACATCAACGAACTCTACGATCTGTCGTTCGACGAGGCGGCGCTCGCGGCGGACGTCGTGCGCGTCGACATCTCGCCGTACCTCGTCGTGGGCGTCAACCGCATCCAGTACAACCCGGTCGGGAGGACGGGCACGGCGACGGTGGCGGTCATCGTCGAGTGAAGAAGTGCTCTCAGGTTATCCTCGCGGCCTTCGAGCCTTCGTTTCTTTGAAAACGCGACGCGCGGCGGGTGTCACGGCGGGAAGAGCGCGTCAGAACTCCTTGATCCGGATGTTGCGGAACTCGACCCGGGTGCCGTGGCCGAGCAGGCCGATGTGGCCCTTCGCGTTCACGAGCCCCGGGTGCTTCTTCGACACCGCTTCGTCCGTGATGTCGTCCAGGTCGGCGTCGACGATCGTCGTGCCGTTGAGGATCACGGTGATGCGCCGGCCGCGGGCGATGATCTCCTCCGAGTTCCATTCGCCCACCGGCTTCTGGAAGCCGCGCTTCGCCGGCACGACGTCGTAGATCGAGCCGTGGTACTGCGCCGGCCGCAGGTTGCGATACTGCGAGCCTGAGTCGTCGAGCACCTGGATCTCGATGCCGGCGTAGGCGGCGTCGCCGTCGAGGGGCGCGCGGAGGCCGATGCCGTTGTTGGCGTTCTCGGTCAGCCTGAACTCGAAGCGCAGCGCGAAGTCCGCGTACTCCTGCTCCGTATACAGGCTGCCGCCGTCCTCCTTGGTCGCGACCAGGATGCCGTTCTCGACCTGGTAGCCGCGGCCGGTCCTGTTCTCGCCGCCGCCGCGCCTGCCGTAGACCCAGCCGGACAGGTCCTTTCCGTTGAACAGCGCCGTGAACTCCCCGTCGTCCGGCTTCACGCCTGCCACGTTCGCTCCCTTCAGCTTCGCGCCCGCGAGCTGCGCCACGGCGGCGAGCGTCGTCTGGGCGGCGTTCAACCCCAACCGAAAATCGCGATCGGTGAAGGTCGCGAAGACATCGGTCGGCTGGTGCCAGTGCGGATCCCAGCCGAAGCCGATGTGATCCCGCCGCTCGTTCTCGCGCAGGCTGACCGCCGCGATGATGTCCTGGAAGGGGACCGAGTCGGTGCTCTGCATGTGAGTGCCGACGGTGGCGGGGTGGTCTGTCGCGTAGCGCTCGTTCGCGTTCTTGAGGAACCAGGCGAGCTTCTGCGAGTCGGCGGCCATCTTCGAGTTCTCCTGGAACTCGATGTTGACGTCCACCTCCGGCCGCTGCTCCGCCGGCACCGACCCGTCCGGCCGCGGCATGCCGTGATCGAAGAGCATCATGTCGTGCTGGATCATGCCAAGCCACTTCGGCTCGGGGAACATCCCCGACCCGGGCGGATCTTCCTTTCCCTGGAGCGATTGCCGCTGCTCGACGTACGCGCGCGCGCCCTTCAGGCCGCCTTCCTCACCGTTCCACAGCGCGAACCGTATGGAGACGTCGGTGGTGACGTCGGGGCTGCTGAAGATGCGCGCGAGCTCCATCACGATCGCCGTCCCGGATCCGTCGTCGTTCGCCGCCTGCCCGTAGCCGATGCCGTCCATGTGCGCGCCGACGATGTACATCTCGCCGGGGCGGGTGGCGCCGCGCCTGGTGCAGTACACGAGATCGACGTTGCCGGGAATGACCGGACCTTCGTTGAGCGCCCGCAGCGCGGCGTCCGGCTGGCGGGACGGGTCGTTGTTCACGCCCGTCCGCGCGCCGTAACCCTTGCCGCCGGCACCGCGGCGCACCGGGTCGTCAGGCGTCCCGGCGGGCGTGCGCTGCGGCTGCGTGCCTCGACCCGCGCCGCGGCCCCGCCCGCGCCCGCCCTGCGTGCCCGGTCTCGGACGGTCTGGATCGTAGGAGAGCCGCGCCGTTGCGCAACCGTAGCTCTTCAGCTGCGCCTCGATCCAGTCGACCGCCTTGCGGTTGCGCTCGGTGCCTTCGCGGCGATCGCCGAACTGCGTCAGCCCGGTGATCGTGGCCTTGTACTTCTCGAGATCCAGTCTGCGCACGAGCGCCCGAACGTCGTCCTGAGCATCGACCGTCTCACCGACGACCACCGGGCGCGGCCCGGCGGGTCCTGGCGCGGTCGGTTTCGTCGGGGAAAGTTGTGCTCCGACGATCGCGATCGAGCCGGCAGCGAACGCGGCGGTGAGGAACCTGGCGGGAATGAACCGCATGAATGCCCTCCGGAACTGCGAAGTTTAGCGCATGTGTGGCAGCGTGATAGAAAGGGCCGTGCGCCGCCGGCTCTTCCTGCAACATCTTCTCGCCGCCGGCGCCGCTCTGCGCGCCCGCGCTGTGCTCGCGCAGCCGCAGGGTCCGTCCGGATCATCGGCATCAGCGGTTCTGTGGTACCGGCGGCCTGCTTCACGCTGGGTGGAAGCGCTGCCGGTCGGCAACGGCCGGCTCGGGGCGATGGTCTTCGGCGGCATCGGCGTCGAGCGGTTGCAGCTCAACGAGGACACGCTCTGGTCCGGCGGTCCGAAGGACTGGGACAACCCGAAGGCCGGAGAGGTCATCCCGGAGATTCGCCGCCTGATCGCGGCGGCCGACTATGTCGCTGCCGATGAATTGACGAAGCAGGCGTTCGGGCCGTACACGCAGTCCTACCTGCCGCTCGGCGACCTGTACGTCAGGTTCGATCACGGAGACGTGGCCGGCGGCTACCGCCGCGAGCTCGACCTGGCGGGTGCGATCGCCTCAGTGCGCTACCGGATCGGCGGCATCGGCTACGTCCGCGAGATCCTCGCCTCGTATCCCGATCGGATCATCGCGGTGCGGCTGGCCACCGACCGGCCCGGCGCCCTCGCCTTCAGCGCGCGGTTCTCGTCGCCGCTGCGCCACCGCACGGCGGCACCCGCGTCGGCGTTCGCGATGAGCGGCACCGCACCCTCACACGTCGACCCGAGCTACTACGACCGCGACGAGCCGGTGCGTTATGGGCCCGGCGCCATGCGCTTCGCGGCCCATCTGGAAGTGGCGACCGACGGAACTCGCCGCGTCGATCACGACGGCCTGCACGTGGCGGGCGCCACTGAGGCCGTCTTGCTGATCGCCGCCGCCACGACGTTCCGCGGCTTCGACCGCCCGGCCGACCACGCGGATCGCGATCCGGGGCGCGAGGCGGCGGAGACCGTCGCGAACGCGCGCGGACGAACGTGGGTCGCGCTGCGCAACGCGCACAGCAGCGACCATCGCCCGTTGTTTGATCGGGTTCGCTTCGAACTGGAGCCGGCGTCGCCGGAAAAGGATCGTCCCACGGACGAGCGGATCGCCGCGTCCGGCGCACAGGACCGGCGGCTGGTCCAGCTGCTGTTCGATTACGGCCGCTACCTCCTGATCGCCAGCAGCCGCCCGGGCACCCAGCCGGCAAACCTGCAGGGGATATGGAACGAGCACGTACGCGCGCCGTGGAGCTCGAACTGGACGCTCAACATCAACGCCGAAATGAACTACTGGCCGGCGGAGACCGCCAGCCTGCCCGAGCTGCACGAGCCCATGCTCCGGATGGCCTCCGAACTCGCGGTCACCGGCGGCCGGACCGCCTCGACCAACTACGCGGCGCGCGGCTGGACGGCGCACCACAACACCGACATCTGGCGCCAGTCCGCGCCGGTCGGCGACTACGGGCAGGGCGACCCGGTCTGGGCGTTCTGGCCGCTGGCTGGCGCGTGGCTCTCGCAGCACCTGTGGGAGCACTACGCATTCGGCGGCAACCTCGAGTACCTGCGCACGCGCGCGTACCCGGTCATGAAGGCCGCCGCCGAGTTCTGCCTCGACTGGCTGATCGAGGACGGCGAGGGACGGCTGACGACCTCCCCGTCCACGTCGCCCGAGAACAAGTTCGTGCTGCCCGACGGACGGCGCGCCGCCGTGAGCGCCGGCGCGGCCATGGATCTGGCGCTGGCGTGGGACCTCTTCACCAACGTCATCGACGCCTCGCGGGCACTGAACATCGACGACGCCTTCCGCGCCGACGCGGACCGCGCGCGCGGCCGGCTCGCGCCGTACCGTGTCGGGCCGGACGGCACGCTGCAGGAGTGGTCGCACGGCCTGCCGCCCGCCGAACCCAGGCACCGCCACTTCTCGCACCTGTTCGGGCTCTTTCCCGGGCGGCAGCTCCTCGCCGGCACTCCGCTGTTCGACGCGGCGCGGCGCGCGCTCGATGCCCGCGGCGACGAGGGCACCGGCTGGAGCCTGGCCTGGAAGGTCTGCGCGTGGGCGCGGCTGCACGACGGCGATCGCGCGCATCGGCTGCTCTCCACCATGCTGCGACTCGTGGACCCGTCGGCGCAGGGTCAGGGCGGCGGCGTCTATGCCAACCTGTTCGACGCGCACCCGCCGTTCCAGATCGACGGCAACTTCGGCGTGACGGCGGGAATCGCCGAGATGCTCGTGCAGAGCCATGCCGGCGATCTGCACCTGCTGCCCGCGCTGCCGTCGGCGTGGCCGACGGGATCGGTACGCGGCCTTCGCGCGCGCGGCGGCTTCGAAGTGGACGTCGAGTGGACGGCGCGGAGGCTGACGACGGCGTCGATCCGGTCGCGTCTGGGCGGCGTGTGCCGCGTACGCGGCGCGACGCCCGTCACGATCGGCGGCGCCGCCGCGCGCGAGCCCCGTGTCCCCAACCCGAACCCGTTCTATCGCGTGCACGCGGACGTGGACTCGCCGGGGACAGCCATCGAATTCGATACGGCGCCGGGGCAGGTCATCGGCATCCGCGCACTTTGATCGCGGAGGGCACGAAGGGGCACAGACTCGCGGAGGCTGCCGGGTCGATCGAATAGACAGTGCGGGCGCGCCGCGCCAGCGCAGCGTGGATCGAGCGCCCGCTGGGAATCAGAAGGCGCGAACTACCTGGATCTCTTCGCGTGTCTCTGAATCTCAGCGACCCCTGCGATCTGAGTTCACGTCCGCGCAAACCGTCACGGCGCCCGTCGCAACCCCTCCCACCGGACGACCCACCCGGTGGACGGAAACCCGGGCGCGTGCCTGGCAGGTGCGCCGTCCCAGCCGGCGGCCATCATCGCCGCGGCGTAGAGCAGCCCGCCGTTGCCCGGCAGGTAGATCGTCAGCCCGGGACGCTGGTGGTTGTGCCCGTTGCGGCGGTACACGTTCTTCGGGGTCTCGCGGAGCAGCGCGTCGATCGCGCACTCCGGCTCGCCGAGGCGCGCCGCGCTCATCGCCACCATCGGGTAATCCCAGCCCCACGTCTCCGGCCAGTCCCAGTTGTCCCAGATCCACGCCAGCGTCCGCCGCATCGTCTCGCGATCGACGCCGCGCGTCGGCGGCAGCAGCCCGTACGCCGCGAGCACGGCGGGGTGGTCCGTGGTCCAGAGCTTCTTCCCGGTATACGTGCCGGCCGCGGTCTCGGCAAACAGGTACTTGCCCTCCTCCACCGGCAACGGCGCCAGGCCGGCGGCGACCTTGTCCCACGACGCCTCGCGGGCGAGGCCGAGGCGCTCGCGCCACCGCTGCGCTGCCTCCAGCCCCCAGCGCCAGTAGGCGAGCTCGAACGTGCAGTTCACGGTTCGGTCCTTCGGGAACCGCTCCTGGGCGCACTGCAGCGGCGGACCGAGCACGTAGCGCGAGGTCGCGCCGTCCCGGGCGGCGAACGACGCCATGAACTCCGCCGTCTCGAACACGATTTCGCGGTAGCGCTCCAGGGTCGCACGATCCCCGCGCTCGCGGTAGACGAGCTCGGCGTAGAAGATCGGGTGCGGCTGCTGCCAGATGAGGAACGGGCCCACCGAGGACGGGGATTCGGCGCCGTCCGGAGAGGTCATCTTCGGCCAGCGCGCGCCGCGGTAGCCCTGGCGCCGGGCGGTGCCCCTGCCGCGTTCGAGAATCGAGGCGTAATAGCCGAGGCTCTTCTCCAGGAGCGGCAGGCGATTCCACAGCGCGAATTGCGCGGCGTGCCACCAGTGCATCTCCAGGTGGAACTTTCCCTCCCAGCTGTTGAACGTCAGCCCGCTCTCCTGGGGCGGATAGCGGCCGGCACACTGGGTGGCCGTCAGGTACTGCGAGAGGACGATGCGGCGCTCGAGCTCCCGCCAGCGCGGGTCGGTGCTCTGCGACAGGTCGATCGCCCCCCCGGCGGACCAGAACGCGTTCCAGCGCGCGCTGGCGACCTCGCGGAGGATCGCGAACGAGGCGGCGCCGCGCTTCGCCGGCGCCGGCGAGAACGACACGATCAGCTCGAACACGCCGTCGGACGCGCGCGGCCAGATCGCGTACTCGTGCGTGCCCGGAGTGCGCAGCGCACCCGCCGGCTCCCAGCGGGCGTCGACCGAGTACCTGGTCGCGTCGAGCGTGCGCGAGAAGACGGCGCGATTGTCCCCCCGCGTGACCGTGGTCGTGTGCGCCTCCGGCTTCGTCCAGTCCGCAGCCGTCGTCTGCCCGGTCCCGTACGGGAAGGCGATGCGGATCGCGAGCCGCGGCGTGCCGACCAGCCGCGATCGGACGCGCACGCCGATCTCGTCGAACTCGGGATGGACGAGCGTCTCCGTTTCGACCGGTTCGCCGTCGAACGTGAAGCGGCTCGTGATCGTGCCATTCCAGAGGTCGAGCCGCTGCGTGAGGTCCGAGAGATCGTCCGGCACCGCCGCCGTCCCGTCCCGCCGGGTGAGCAGGAACCCCACCTGGCCCAGGTGGAGCCGGTGCGGGTTGGCACGCAGCCAGGTGATCTCCTCCGAGCGCTCGCCCGGGATGTCGGCGTAGCCCACTTTCCGGCCGTGGCTCTCGTACTCGGTGAAGCCGAACGTCTCGATGCTCCAGCCGCGCGGGTTGGGGGCAGTGTGCCAGCCCCAGTGAGAGAGCGTACCGAGCGGGATGGTCTCGGTGAATGCCTGCGGGAACGTCTGCAGGCCGGTGACATCGACCGTGAACGCGAACTCCCCGTTGCCGACCGAGAGCGGCGATTCCGCGTCGAACTGTCGCAGCACCGGCGCGTGGCGATCGACGAGCGTCCGGCGGTCGATTCGCGCGTCGTCGCGCGCGCCGCGGCCGCGTGCGGGCGGGCCCGGCTTCTGCGGCGCCGCCAGGGCGGTGAGCGCTGCGCCGCAGGCAAGGACGAGGGCGGTGGTTCGGATGCGGGTCACGACCCTCAGCATACCGGGTCGGCGGCGCTATAATCGCCGGAAACCTCGACCTGCATGCTGTTCTCTCGTGCGAGACACGCCGCACGCGTCGCCACGCTCTCGACCCTTCCCCTCCTGCTGCCCGCCGCAGCCGCCGCCGAGTGGCATCGCGTCGATTCCCCGAACTTCATCGTCGTCGGCGACGCGCGCGCGGGAACGCTGCGCGACATCGCCATCCAGTTCGAGGGGTTCCGCGAAACGCTCGGGCGCGTGCTGAGCGCAGAGGTGACCGCGACAGCGGTGCCGACCGTCGTCGTCGTGTTCCCGGACCAACGCGCGTTCACGACCTTTCAGCCCGTGTACCGGGGCAAGCCGGTCGCGGTAGCCGGCACGTTCTCCTCCTCTCGCGACCTCAACTACATCGCCATCGTGCACGACCGTCGGCCCGGCGCGCTGCGCGTGATTTTCCACGAGTACGCTCACCTGGTCGTCGCCAACGTGGTGATGAACCTGCCGGCCTGGCTTAACGAGGGCCTGGCCGAGTACTACAGCACCTACGAGGTGTCGGATGGCGGGCGCGAAGCGCTCATCGGGCGGCCGATCGATTCGCACCTGCGGCTCCTGAACGAGCGGACGCTGCTGCCGCTCGACGAGCTGCTCGCCGTCACCCGTTTGTCGCCGCTGTACAACGAGGGCGAGCGCCGCTCGATGTTCTACGCGCAGTCGTGGGCGCTCACGCACATGCTGCTGCTCGGCGAGCCGCCGCATAGCGATCGGCTGGCGGCGTTCATCCGCGACCGGCAGGCGGGCAGGATGGAGGCGGAGGCGTGGAACGCCGCGTTCGGCGGGCTGCGAATCGACCGCGAGCTGGATCGCTACATCCGGCGCCACATGTTCAAGGCGGTGTCGTACAGGTTCACCGAGCGGCTTGCCGCGTCGGCCGACGAGGCGTCGCCGATGCCGGACGCCGACGTCAGGGCGTTTCTGGCCGGCCTCCACGTGCGCCACGGGCGGCACGACGAGGCGGAGCGGCTGGTCGCGCCGGCGCTGCAGTCGAAGCCCGATCATCCGCTCGCCACCGTCGTCATGGCGGCGGTCGAGGCGGCGAGGGGCGAGCAGGCCGCGGCGGCGACGCGCCTGGCGAGTCTCCGGACGAACGGCGACTGGTTCCCGTCGTACCTGGCTGGGGCGGCGCTCACCGATCTCGTGCAACGAGAGCGGCCCGCGATCGACAGCCACGTGGCGGCCGCGCGTGCGCATTTCGAGGTCGTCGGCCGCCAGCACGAGGTTCCCAACGCGCTGGCCCACCGCGCCCTGCTGGCCGTCCTCACTCCCGGCCGGCCCGGCGCGGACGTCCTGACGATGATCGCGCGCGCGCGCCGGCTCGCGCCCGGGCGCGATGACTACGCGCTGATCCACGCGCGCGTGCTCGCAGTCGACGGCCAGTTCGCCGCCGCGCGGCGGATCCTCGCGCCGATGATGACGCCGGGCTATCCCGACGCGGTGCGCGAGACCGCGCGGTCGTGGATGGGGACGATCGTGCGGATGGAACAGGCCCGGCAGCCGGCCGCGGCCGAGGCTCCGGCGGAGACCACCGACGAACCGCCGGCCACGCCACCGCCGGCCGCGACGGCGCAGCCGGTGTTCCGCGTGACGATGACCGGGGAGACCAGGCTCGAAGGCGTGCTCGAACGCATCGAGTGCCCGCCACGCTCGCCGGTCACGCTCCACGTGAAGGCGGAATCGAACCCTGGCATTCTCCAGGCGCCGAGCCTGAAGGCGATCGACTTCATCTCCTACCGGCAGGACCTGGCGGGCAACGTGACGTGCGGGTTCCTGAAAACGCCGGCGCGCGCGTACGTGACCTGGCGCGACGGCCCGCGGCCGGGTGTGAAGCTGGTCGTCGCGGTCGAGTTCCCGCCGAAGTAGGGGTCAGCCCCCCTCAGCGCTGGATGCGCGCCGAACCGCCCTCGGCGAAGGCGCGCACGTGATCGAGGGCCACCATCGTCGTGTCCCCGGGCAGCGTCGCCAGCAGCGCGCCGTGCGCCCACCCGAGCTTCACCGCGGTCTCTGGCGGCTCACCGGACAGAAGCCCGTAGAACAGCCCCGCCGCGAAGCCGTCGCCGCCGCCCACCCGATCGTAGACGTCGATGTCGCAGGTCGGCGAGACGTAGGTCTGCCCACGCACCCAGGCCACGGCCCCCCAGGAGTGCCGGTTGGTCGAGTGCACTTCCCGCAGCGTCGTCGCCACGACCTTGACCTGCGGATACCTCTTCACCACGCGGTCGATCATCCGGAAGAACGTGGAGGGATCCAGCTTCGACTTCGCCGCCACGTCCGGCCCGGCGATGCCCAGCCCCTTCTGCAGGTCCTCCTCGTTGCCGACGAGGACGTCGACGTGCTCGACGATGCGGGCGAGGGTCGAGAGCGCGCGGGCATGGCCGCCTGAGGCCCGCCACAGCTTCTCGCGGTAGTTCAGGTCGAACGAGACCACCGCCCCGTGCTTCCGCGCCTCCTGCATGCCCTCGATGATGAGATCGGCGGTGGTCACCGACAGCGAGGCGAAGATGCCGCCGCTGTGGAACCAGCGGACGCCGTTCCCGAAGATCGACGCCCAGTCGAAGTCGCCGGGCTTGAGCAGCGATGCCGCCTCGTTGCTCCGGTTGTAGAAGACGATTGGCGCGCGCACGCCGTAGCCGCGATCGCTGTAGACCGTGGCCATGTTCGGCCCCCACGCGCCGTCGTGCGTGAACCGCTTGTAGAACGCGGCGACGCCCATTGCCCGCACCTGGCCGGCGATCAGGTCGCCCACCGGGTATTCCACCATCGCGCTCGCGATGCCGGTACGCAGCCCGAAACAGTCGGAGAGGTTCGCGGCGGTGTTGTACTCGCCGCCGCTCACGTGAATCGTGCAGGTCGTCGCCTTGCGGAAAGGCACGACCCCGGGGTCGAGGCGGTGGACCAGGGCACCGAGCGCCAGGAAATCGAGCGCGCCGCGCGCGGGAATGTCGAGAACCGTCGTCATCAGTGTGTAATCCAGTCGGTGCGAAGCACATCGTCACGATTGACCTGCTGAGGCGTGTGGGCGCCGACGTCCAAACTCGTTTCAAACCTCTCGCGGGTGGCTGCGAGCGGGACGCCCCGCCGCCCGCCGCAGCGCCGTCCCTCGTCCCAGTGCCTTTCGGCGCGAGGAGGCGGTGGGGCTGCTCGCAGCCAGGACCCGCCACGCGGGTTTTGAAACCAGTCGGAGTCCATCTCGCGGTCCATCGCGACCCGATCGTCTCCGGATCTCAGGCCGTGTAACTCGTCGACGAGACGCGGCCGCCGCGGCCGGTCCAGTTCGTGTGGAAGAACTGGCCGCGCGGCTGATCGACCCGCTCGTAGGTGTGCGCGCCGAAGTAATCGCGCTGCGCCTGCACGAGGTTGGCCGGCAGCCAGGCGTGCCGGTAGCCGTCGAAGAACGCGAGCGCCGCCGACATCGCCGGGATGGGGATGCCCAGGTCCGCCGCGCGCGCGACCACGCGCCGCCAGCTCGCCTGCGAGCGGTCGATGACGGCGCGGAAGAAGTCGTCGAGCAGCAGGTTGTGCAGCTCCGGGTTCTTCGCGAACGCGTCGCGGATCTTGCCGAGGAACCGGCTGCGGATGATGCAGCCGCCGCGCCACATCAGCGCGACGCCGCCGTAGTTGATGTGCCACGTGTACTCGACCGCGGCCTCGCGCATGAGCATGTAGCCCTGTGCGTAGGAGACGATCTTCGACGCGTAGATGGCGCGGCCGACGTCCTCGACGAACTCGCGCCGATCCCCGTCGAAGCGCCGAGCCGGGCCGTGCAGGATCTTCGCCGCCGCCATGCGCTCGTCCTTGAGCGCCGACAGCGACCGCGCGTACACCGCCTCGGTGACCATCGTCATCGGCACGCCGAGATCGAGCGCGGACACGGCGGTCCACTTGCCCGTCCCTTTCTGGCCGGCGGCGTCGAGGATGACGTCGAGCACGTAGCCGCCCTCCTCGTCCTTCACCGCGAGGATGTCGCGCGTGATCTCGATCAGGTAGGAGTCGAGGTCGCCCTCGTTCCAGCGCTCGAAGACGTCGTGCATCTCCTGGTTCGACATCCCGAGGCCTTCCTTCATCAGGTGGTAGGCCTCGCCGATGAGCTGCATGTCGCCGTACTCGATGCCGTTGTGCACCATCTTCACGTAGTGCCCCGCGCCGTCCTCCCCGACCCAGTCGCAGCACGGCTCGCCTTCGGGCGTCTTGGCGGCAATCGACTGGAAGATCTCCTTGACGTGCGGCCAGGCTGCCGGCGACCCGCCCGGCATGATGGACGGGCCGCGCCGCGCGCCTTCCTCGCCGCCAGACACGCCGGTGCCGATGTACAGCAGCCCCTTCGACTCGAGATAGCGGGTGCGGCGGATGGTGTCGGGGAAGTGCGAGTTGCCGCCGTCGATCACGATGTCGCCCGGCTCGAGGTGCGGCAGCAGCGCCTCGATGAAGTCGTCGACCGCCTTGCCCGCCTTCACCAGCAGGAACACGCGTCGCGGCTTCTTCAGTGACGCCACCAGCTCCGCGACCGAGTGCGTGCCGATGACCTTCGTGCCCTTCGCCTCGTTGGCGAGGAAGTCCTCCACCTTCGACACGGTGCGGTTGAACACGGCCACGGTGTAGCCGTGATCGTTCATGTTGAGCACGAGGTTCTGCCCCATGACGGCGAGGCCTATGAGTCCGATGTCCGCCTGTGCGTCGGCCATATGATGTGGGTCCTCCTGGGGATCAATCGGCCAGCTTAGTAGGTTTCCACGCGAAAACCAAGACTCGCCGTTCTCGCGACGAGCGCTGCGCGGCCGCACGGGACGGCAACCGTGGTGTGCGGGAACTCGCGGCGGCGGGGGTAGTTCTTGCGCAGGCGATCGAACTGCGCGCCCCGATCCGGCTGCCCCACCGCCTCGCGCAGTGCGCGGTCGTCGGCCGCGATGTCGTAGACGGCCGACACCGCGGCGCGCAGCAGGTCCTCGTCGCTGCCCGCGACGTGCACCAGATCCACGTGCGCCACCGCCGGCGGCGGCAGCACCGTCGAGAGATCGGGCGGGTCGGCCGGCCGCTGCAGCCACGCGCAGAGCGCCGCGTGCAGCATCAGGGTCGCCGCGACCTTGCCGTCGAACGAGTACCCGGCGATGTGCGGCGTGGCGAGGAAGGTGCGCCGCACGAGCGCCGGTTCGATGTCCGGCTCGTGCTGCCACACGTCGAGTACCGCGTGAGATACGCGGCGGCCGTCGAGTGCCGCGGCGAGCGCCGGTTCGTCGACCGCGGCGCCGCGTGACGTGTTGATGAACACGGTTCCCGGCCTGACCGTCCCGAACAAGCGGCTCCCCGCCATGCCGACGGTCGCGTCGGGCCCGCTGCGCTCGAGCGGGACGTGCAGCGTCACGTAATCGGCTGCCGCGATCGCCTCCTCCAGCGGCAGGAACACCGCGTCGCCGGTCTGGCGCCGTCGCGGCGGATCGTTCAGCAGGCAGCGCATGCCGAGGCCGGCCGCTTTCGCCGCCACGCGCGAGCCGACGTTGCCGACGCCGACGATCGCGATCGACGCGCCGTCGAGGGTCGCGCCGCGCGCGCGGGCGGAGAGGAGCAGGGCGGCGACAACATACTCGGCGACCGAGTTCGCGTTCGATCCGGGGGCGCTCGCGAAGCCGATGCCCTGCGCGACAAGGTACGCGAGGTCCACGTGGTCGCAGCCGATCGTCGCGGTGCCGACGAACGCCACCGGCGAACCGGCGAGCAGGCGCTCGTCCACGCGGGTCACGGACCTGACGATCAGAACGTCGACGTCGCGCACGTCGGCGGGCTGGATGTGACGGCCGGCGGCGCGGCGCACGGTCCCGAGGGGGCCGAACGACTCGACGGCGTACGGGATGTTCTCGTCGACGAGGAAGGTCAGCCGCTCAGGAGGCATCCGGCAGCTCCGGCGGCTGCCCGACGCGATACAGCAGTTCGCCGGCGCGTGGCACGACCAGCCACCCCTCGGCGGCGCGCGCCTGCCAGGCGGCAATGTCCACGGCCGCTGGATCCATGTAGCCGAGGTTGATGCGCTCGCAGGTCTCGCGCGGGATGCCGGTCGCAAGCGTCACCCGCACGCGCGGGCTTTCCAGCGCGCACGACGGGTCGAACGTGCCCGCCCCGCGCAGGTGCGTCGAGTGCGCGAGGATGCCCCCGGGATACTGCCCGAACCGTTCCCACTGGGCGAGGAAGTAGTCCCGGCAGTGATAGCCGACCTCCTCGATCAGCGCGCCGTGAACCTTGCTGACCTCGCGGACGTGCGGCGCGTAGATGACGACCTCGCCGCCATCCGCAACCGCCGGCTCGGTCTTGTACATGCCCTTGGCCGCCGTCCACAGGTCGTCGTACATCGAGGGCATGATCGCCAGCACGCGCTCGAACGGCTGGTCCACCCAGACGACGTGGCGCCGCGCCGAGAGCGCCGCCGCGCGCGCCCAGGCCGCGTGCGTGTCGCCGCAGAAGATGCCGGCGATGCCCTCGTGCGTGACGACGAGGGCGAGCAGCGACGTCGGGGTCGGCAGCAGGCTCGCCGCGCGATCGATCACCGCCCGCACCGGCGTACCGGGGGTGCCGATGATCGCCGCGCTGGTGAGCATCGCGCCAAGCCAATGCGTGAAATGGATCATCTCGGCGGCGGCGATGCCCGGAAAGAAGTACTTGGTGCCACCGGAGAAGCCGGCGACCTCGTGCGGAAACACCGGGCCGCAGATGACCACGTGGTCGTACTCGACGACGAGCCGGTTCAGCGCGACCGGAACGTCCCGGTGCAGTCGGCCGCCGGTCAGTGCCGCGATCTCGTCGGCGGGTATGGTCCCCAGCGGCGCGAAGGTCGCGGGGTCGTCCCAGCGATGGTTGATGATGCGATGCGTCCCGGCCCGGCCGTCCGTGACGGGCCGGCCGACCAAGGTTGCCAGCTGCCGGTCGTCCATCGGCGAGTGGGTGCCGAGCGCGACGAGGAAGTCGAGCGCCGACACCCGCGCCGCCAGCTGCTCCTCGAGCAGCGAGAAGACGAGCGGCATGGGCATGGTGCGCGTGCCGTCGGGAATGACGACGAGCACGCGCCCGCCGTCGAGGGGCAGCCGCGCCAGCCCCTCGCGTACCGCGGCCGCCACCTCGTCGGCCGGCAGGAACCCCTCGGTGACTCCCCGGCCGACGACGGAATCCGCTGGATTGAGCACGACAGATCAATAGTAGCTGAAGCGGCGCACGTCAGCAGGAGAACGAGAAGACCGTCGCGTCACCGCCTAATCTCCGACGCCCAAGTCCCACCTGCGCGTGCCGGCAACCATGGCGGGAAGGAGGGCACGGTCGAGGATGGCGCCGGGCGGCAGGGCGCGGGCGAGTGCCTCGGCAGCGAGCGCGCGGACGACGCGATCGTCTCCCTCGTGGAGGCAGACGCCCAGCCGTGCGAGCAGGTCCATTCAGCTCGCTTCGCGCAGCGCGCGGAGCCGCTCCCGGCACGTCCGCGCCACGCAGGTCTCGCAGAAGGCGTAGACCGGGCGGATGCGGTGCGTGTCGCTGGAACCGGCGACGAGCACGCCGGACACCGACTTGCTCGGCTGCATGCAGCAGCGGTCGTTCAGATCGACGCCGATGTCGTCGGGCCGCAGCCGATCGAAGAGCGACCGCTGCCCCTTGACGTCCCACCCGCAGTAGCCGGGGCTGTACGGGACCACGCGCGTCAGCGACGGACCCTCCCCCGAACCGCCGAGCGCGCGCTCGTATTCTCGGGCGACGAGGTCGGCGAGGCGCTCGGTCGCCGCCGAGGCGAAGGCGTCGAGCGTGCACGCCAGCGGCGCATCGCCCGCCGAGAGGCGCCGCCGGATCTCGGTCTCCAGGCCGGGGCCGATCGTCGCGGCGAAGAGCGCCAGCGCCTCGGCGCGGGGCAGGATGTCGAACATCGGCGTGCCTGCCGCGGGGGTATCGCCGCCGGCGTAGATCGTCTCGAACTCGTCGCGCGACACCTCGTCGAACACCGCGGCCGGGGCGACCAGCTCGTCGAACGCCGCGCGGGCGCCGCGCAGCAGTGCGCGCAACCGCGGCGACACGGCCGCACCGGGGGGAATACCCTGGTGCCGGAGGACGTCGGCCTCGGCGGGGCGCACCTCGCGGGCCGTCAGTCGAATCACGCGGCGCATGGGACCTCCTGGCAGCGCCACCGGCCGCCACCGCGCGCTCCGCGATGGATCGGTCCGGCCGTGCCGCGCGCGACGCTGATCGCCGCGCGCCAACTGGCCTCGTCGTCGAACGAGTCGTCTGCGTTCATGCAGCTGCCTCCGCCGCCGCCCGCACCAGGGCGGCGATGTTCGCGGGCGGCGCGTGCGGCGGTACCGAACACGCCGTGCTGAGGATGTAGCCATTCGGGCCCGCGATGCGGATGCGCTCGCGCGCGTCGCGGACACAGGACTCGGCCGAGCCGCGCAGCACCGTGTTCACCGGGTCCACGTTGCCCTTGATGAAGACCGACGGCCCGAGCTGCCGCCGCGCTTCGGCCAGATCGACGGTGCCGAGCGGCGGCGGATCGAGCGTGTCGATGCCGTCGGTGCCGGTCGCCTCCATCAGGTCGAGGCGATCGCCGATCGCGCCGCAGGTATGCGTGTACACCGGCCTGCCCGGAAACCCCTCCTTCGCTCCGGCCACGAGCGCGCGCTCGTAGGGCAGGACGAAGGTCTCGTAGTGCCGGCGCGAGATGAAGCCCGCGCCGGCGTAGGCCGACGAGATCAGCACTGCGTCGGCGCCGGCCGCGAAGTGACCCCGTGCCAGCGCGGTCGCGCCGGCGGTGAGGCGCTCGAGGCAGGCGTGCACCTTCGCGGCATCCTCCACCAGCGCCATCATGCCGGCCGCGCAGCCCGTCAGCTCGATCCACTGCGAGAACGGCGAGAACACCTCGCCGTGCACCGACACGTCCGGCGCCGCCGCGCGCACCCGCTCGAGCGTGTCCCATCGCCAGCGCTCGTGCGTCTCCGGGGTGGGATAGGCGACGCCGGTCAGGTCGTGCGGGTCCACGTAGAACAGGGCGGCGGGCTCGATGGCCGCCGGCGCCGCCTGGAAGCGGCGCCCGGTGTCGTCCACGATCACGTGCGGGTTGTCGTCGGCGACGACGATCGTCGAGCGCCCGCCGGCCCAGCGGATGTACCGCCGGCCGTCGCGCGACTCGATGGCGCGCACCTGCCGGCGCCACGCCGGATCGCGGCCGGGCAGGTTGACCAGGATGCCATCGAACCCGTAGCTGCGCTGCATCCGGACCAGTGCCGCGGCGAACGTCTCGCTGTCGTGCCAGATGTCGATCGGGTCGGCGCCGGCGTGCAGAAAGTAGTGGCCGAGGGCCAGCTGGCACATCACCGGGACGCGATCGACCGGACGGCCGCCGGCCGGGTGCATCGCGGCGTCGATCCGGCTGCGGCTGTCCATAGGGTCCCCGCCGCGGCGGGTGCCAAAGCTGTGCCCGGCCGACTCCGCCGCGCTGACGCGGTGTTTTCACCAGGCGCCCGTCGCGTTGCCGGATATCCGTCGGCGCCGGGTCTCGCGAGCACGGGTCCTCGGCGCCTGAACCCGCGGACCCACCGCGCGCGGCAGGACGAAGATGACGACGACAGCGGCGCACCGCCTCGGCGGTGCGCGTCGGAGCGGAGCGGGCGTAGACTCAGGAGCGAGCCATGCCCGACCCCGATCCGTTCGACGCCCTCGACGGCCTCAGCGCCGACGAGCTCCGGCAGCGGCTGCAGTCGCTCCAGGCGCTGATCGCGCGCGCGCCGGTCCCGATCGCCATCGCGCACGACCCCGAGTGCCGGTTCATCTCCGCCAACCGCGCGCTCGCCGCGCTGCTCGGCCTGCCCGTGGACGCCAACTACTCGCTGACGCCGCCGGACGGCAGGCAGCCGCCCTACCGCATCCAGCGACACGGGCGCGACCTGCCGGCCGCCGACCTGCCGATGCAGTACGCGATCGCGCACCGCACCGCGGTGCGCAACGAGATCGACATCGTGCGCGGCGACGGCACCGTCCTGCACGTCCAGAACGACGTCGAGCCGCTCTTCGACACGCACGGCCACGTGTACGGCTGCGTCAGCGTCTGCGTGGACGTCACCGCGCGGAAGCTCTCTGAGATCGCGCTGCGCGACGCCGACCGGCGGAAGGACGAGTTCCTGGCGACGCTGTCGCACGAGCTGCGCAACCCGCTCGCGCCGATTCGCACGGCGCTCGAGATCATCCGGCTGGGAAGCGACCATCCGGAGCTGGTGGAGAAGGCGCGCGCCGCGATGGAGCGCCAGGTCCTGCACCTGGTGCGTATCACCGACGACCTGCTCGACATCGCCCGCATCACCCAGAACAAGGTAGAGCTGCGCTGCGAGCGCCTCGACCTGCGGGCGGTGCTGCACAGCGCGATCGAGGCGACGCGGCCGCTGGTCGACGAGCGGCGCCACGCGCTCATCGTCGACTTCGCCAGGCTGCCGGTCTGGACCGACGCCGATTTCACGCGCCTGTCGCAGGTGTTCGCCAACCTGCTGAACAATGCCGTCAAGTTCACGCCGCCCGGCGGCCTGATCCGCGTCCTGGTGGCGGAATCCGACGTCTGGGCGGTCACCTCGGTGACCGACAACGGCATCGGGATCGATCCGCGACTGCTGCCGCAGGTGTTCGAGATGTTCACGCAGCTCGATGCGCGTAGCGATCGCACGCGCGGCGGGCTGGGCATCGGCCTGACCTTGGTGCGCCGGCTGGTCGAGCTGCACGGCGGCACGATCGAGGCGACGAGCGAGGGCGAGGGGAAGGGCAGCAGTTTCACCGTCCGGCTGCCGCTCGCCCGCGCCGCGGAGACGGAACGGCCGACCACGCACGCCGAGCGCGAGCTTGCGGGAACGTGCCGCATCCTGATCGCCGAGGACAACCATGACGCGGCGGAGATGCTGCGCGTGATGCTCGAGATGAAGGGGCATGACGTGCGCATCGCCTACGACGGCGTGGAGGCAGTGGAGCTGGCGGGAAGCTTCGAGCCGCAGATCGCGTTCCTCGACATCGGCATGCCGCGGATGAACGGCTACGAGGCGGCGCGCCGGATCCGCGAGCGCCTGCAGGACCGCGTCACGCTCGTCGCGCTCACCGGGTGGGGACAGGACGAGGACTTGCGGCGCTCGTGCGAGGCTGGCTTCGACCACCACCTCACCAAGCCGCCCGAACCGGAGCAGCTCGATCAGCTCATCGTCGACTGCGCACGGTCGTAAGGCCCGGCGCCGCCCGGCGGAGACTGCCGGGCCCTGACGAAGCCGTCAACGCAATCCCAGTCCTGCAATCGGCGGGGCGAACCGCGACGCAAACCCCGCAGGATCCGGCCCGAAAATGCGGCCCCTGCTGGCACGATTCTTCCTGAAAGGAGCGGGCGGAGTCGTCTGCCATGATGTTCCTGCTGATCGTCGCCGCCCTGCTGCTCTACGTGATGACGTCAGAGGAGCGCCGCAAGCTCGTGCAGGTCGCTCTGGCGTCACTCCGTGAAGCGGTGTACCGCCTCAGCCGCCATCGCGCGGACACCGGGCCCTTCGGCGACGCACTGCGCGCGCGCACGCCGATGGCGCTCGTGACGCCGGCGATCGTGCTGCTGAACCTCCTGATCTTCGTCCGCGTCGTGTGGACCGACGGCCCGGCCGGCGCCGAAGGCACGCTCCTCGCCTGGGGCGCGAGCATCGGCCCGCGCACGACCAACGGCGAATGGTGGCGGCTCGTCACCGCGACCTTCGTGCACGGCAGCCTGCTCGCCGTGCTGATCAACTCCGCTGCCGTCCTGCAGACCGGCGTCGTCCTCGAGCGGCTGATCGGGCACCTCGCGTTTGCCGCCGTCTACTTCGCCGCGGGCCTGTTCGCGACGCTCATGAGCCTGTCCGCGTCGGCCGAAACGGTCAGCACGGGCGCAGCCGGCGCCGTGCTCGGCGTCTACGGACTGCTGCTCGCAACCATCGTCAGGGGAACGCTCCACCGTTCCGAGCTCACTATCCCGCTCAAGTCGCTGGCGGTGCTCGCGCCGCTCGCCGCGGTGTTCGTGCTCTATACGGCGGCGACCAGCGGTCTCGGGCTGTCGGCACGCGCCGGGCTGTTCGCCGGCTTTCTGTTCGGCGTCATCGTCGAGCGCGGCGTCCGCGAGCAGAAGCCGCCGATACGGCGTCTTGCCGCGGTGAGCGCCGCGACGATGGCCGTCGCCGCGCTCGCCGTCGTGCCGCTGCGCGGCTTCGACGACGTGAGGCCCGAGCTGGCGCTGGTGGCAGCAGTCGAGGAACGCACCGTCGCCGTGTACGAGTACGAAGTGCTGCGCTTCCGCAACGGGCGCGTGACCACGAAAGCCCTTGCCGGCACGATCCATCGGGACATCATGCCGGAACTACAGCGCGTGCGGGCGAGGATCGCCGCGTTGCAGCGCGTGCCGAACCGGTACAAGCCGCTCGTCGCGGCCGCCGCCGATTACCTGCGGCTCCGCGAAGAGAGCTGGCGCCTCCGCGCACGCGCGCTCAGCGGCCCCAACATCCGACTGCTGCGCGATGCGGACCGGACCGAACGCGAGGCGCTCGTCGCCTTCGAGCGGATCCGGCCGTCGTCGCCCGAAGGCGCGCCGCAATAGCGCCACGGCCTGCGCCCCTCGCCGGCGAATGTCCTTGCTGCCCGCACCGCCGGTCAGGACAGCTGCGAACGCATTCGGACGCCCTCGCTGCTGTCGAACGCGTCGAACGGCCGCAGCACGTCGAGCGACACCAGTCCTTTGAGCAGCTTCTCGATCTCGGCAATCGGCTGCATGAACCGCTCCCATCGCGCCGGAACGGCGAACTCCTCCGGCCGCATCTGCACGTCGGAGAGATCCTGCTTGAGCACGAACCCGTAGGCTTCCGGGCCGGCGTCGCCCCGCACGACGACGATCTTCCAGAACTTGCGCGGGATCCGGACCTTCACGGGCCCGCTCACGCTCCGGCCCTCGAAGATCGGATCGTTGGCGGCGAGCACCGGGCCGCTGAACACGGTCGCCTTCTCGGCGCTGGTCTCCTTCTGGATCAGGTTCTCCAGCTTGCCCCAGTTGTCCTCTCCGCGGCTCGACTGGTTGAACGCCGAGGTCTGCGGCGAGCAGTTCGTCGTGTGGTAGGTGTCGCCGTTCGACATCTGGATGTCCTCGAAGCTCGGGCCCCACGCGACGTCGTCGCGGCGGACCAGGTGCCCCTTGTCGAACGAGCCGCGATCCTTCGTGAAGAAGACGTCCGGCAGCTGGTGTTCCTCGGGAATGCGCCAGTCCATGACCCATTCCTCGGCCGTCCCCTGCGGAATGCCGGTGAGCTCGGGTCTCGTCGGCTTCCGGCCGTCGATCAGCCGGCTGTCGCCCCGCCAGTCCACGTTTGCGGCGGTGAGCAGCGCGAGCCGCCGGCCGCGGTGCATGACGACCGAGAACTTGTGGTACTTCAGCTCGTCGCTGCCATCCTCCAGTTTTGCCGTGACGGTCCTGCCGAGCGCCGTCCGCGCCGGCAGCGGGATGGGCGTGCCCCCGAGGAAGTCCGGGCGGTAGCCCTCGCGGTGCTCCAGCCCGTCGAAGATGACGGGCACCTGCATGCGCGGCGCCTCGACGAGCGCCCCGCCAGCGGTCGGCACCATGATCGCGGCGCCGCCCGGCCCGCCCACGAGCGACGGCGTGCCCATCGAGACGGTCACGTTGAGGGGGATGGTGAACGTCGCGGCCCCTCCTGCCGCGCTCGCCGCCCTCGCCGCGTCGACCGCCGGCGACGTGGTTGCCGTACCCGCGGTATCGGTCGTGGTCGCGGGCGTCCCGCCGCCGTCCGCCGGGGACTCGCCGACCCGGCGCCAGGCATCGTCCCATCCGCTCGTGAACGGCACCGTCTTCGCGAACTTCACGCCGGCATCGACGACGCGGCTGTCGCGCGCCAGCTCGTAGCTCGGCACGGCGTAGTTCGCCTTGAGGTACACGCCGGCAAAATGGAGACCGACGACCTCGCCCGTCTTCGCGTGCACGATCGCCGACCCTGAGTTGCCGCCCAGCGTCGATGAGTCGTGGGTCATGGCCTCGACCACGTTCTCGAAGCTCCGTATTCGGTCGCGGACGCGAACCCTCCCCGGCTGCAGCCGCTTGACGTTGAACTTGCGCCTGAAGATCCGGTCCTGCAGCGCCAGGTCGTTGCGATCGTCGCGCGCCGGGTATCCGATCGCGACGACCTCTTCGCCCGCCAGCGCCTCGGGTTCGGCGACCGACAGCGTCAGCGGCTCGACCGTCGCCGGCAGGCCCTCCACGCGCAGGATCGCCATGTCCCAGAACGGGTGAACCATCACCACCTCGCGCACCGTGAAGTACAGGCTGCGATCGTCGGCCGGGGTGTTCTCCTCTCGTTTGAAGTCCACGGCCGCATCGCCCGCCCGGTAGACCAGCCCGGTCCGGCCCACGCCCTCGCAGAACAGGCGTGCGACGTGCCGGTTGGTCATCAGCAGGTCTGATCCGACGATGAAGCCGGTGCCGCCGTACGGGACCCACGGCATGTTCGGCACCTCGATGCGGCCGATCGAGGTAAGCACCGGGTTCACGATGGCGCGCGCCGATCCGGCGTTAAGGTGCGTCCACGGCGATTCGACGTCGTCGTACGTCCCGTTGCGCACGAACACGACCGGCCGCTCGCGCGGCATGACGATCGCCTCGAGCACGTCGACCTCGGGCGGCGTGATCCGCTGCTCCTGTCCGTCCCGCATCTTCCCGAGCGCGGACACCGCTTTCGCCTGCTCCTCGCTGAGCGTTTCGAGGTCGGCCGATTCGGCCAGGCTCTCGAAGGCGGCGCCGGCGGCCGTCCGGCCCGGGATCTCGATCGCGCCAATCCTGTCCTGGGCCACCTGGGCGAGCATCGCCCGGAGGCGTTCGACCTTTTCCGTGGGTGTCATGGTCAGTCTCCCTTGCAGCCGATGTGCATGTCACTGGAACGCGATGCCCGCCGCGGTCAGCCCGGCGACGACGCGCGCGATGCGAGTCCCTTCGTTCTTCTTCACGGGCGGTTTGCCGGCGATCTCCTGCGGCCGGCCGCCCGAACGATGGAGCGCCAGGATCTTGCCCGCGTCGTTCAGCACCGGCGCACCCGACGAGCCGTACTGCGTGTCGCTCAGGTAATGGACGACCCGATCGTCGAAGTCCGTGATCTGGTTGCGCGTGTAGGCCACGCGCTTCTTCTCGCCGCCGGGGTGCTGGATGATGAACGCCGGCGCGTTTTTCACCGGATCGGCGGCCCCCGACAGCGCGATGGCCGGGACGCTCGCCGCGATCGGCGCGGCGCTGCGGATGACGCACCAGTCGTCCGCGGCGTCACCCCGCATGGTGGCGACGTCGCACGGGACGCCGGTCGTCGCCAGCGTGCCGCCCTGCCCGTCGTCCTCGAAGCCGAACTCCGCCGTGACCTGCGCCGCCGCGACGTTGCCGAAGTGCAGCGCGTGCCAGTTGGTGAGGAGCAGATCGGGGCCGATGCGGAACGCGGTCGCGCGCTTGCTGTCGCCGGGCACCACGACGTCGAGCCGGCAGACGGCCGGCGCGAGCTCCAGCAGCCGCTGCAGCGCTCCGATCAGCCAGCTGACGCGCCCGATCGGCAGCGTCAGGTCGTCGTGGAACAGCAGCGCCTCCTGTTCGGTGACGCGGTCGTTCGAGACCAGGAAGACGGGCGCGCCGTCGGCGGTGCGCGGCTGGCGGTCGGTCGGCACCGGAGTCGCCTGGAGCAGCGAATCGAGAAACGGCCGGTGCGGGCTGTCGGGATTCTGCTCGCTCGCGAGCTCGACCAGCCGGCGCGTCTTCTGCGCGCCGGCGCACGTGTCGAGGACGTCCTTCCACAGCAGGAAGGCCGACTGGTCGACGTTCAGCATCGCGATGTTCAGGCCGGCCTTCGCCGCCATGAACGCGGCGCCCTTCGACGTCGGGTACATCTCGCACAGCGCGAGGTGCAGATCCTGCGCGTCGCGGCGGGCCCAGGGGTACGGAGCGGTGTCGACCGTGGCGCTCATGTTCAGTCCGCCTCCGAACGTCCGGCGAGATGGTGGACGAGCTCCGCCAGCGGGTCCGGCGCGAGCAGCGCGAGCAGCAGCGCGCCGACGCTGGCGCGCGGCGCGCCGCCGGCCTCAATCCACTGCCCCCACATGCTGCCGGTGAACGTCATGCACTGCTGCCCGGCCTCACCCGGCGACGCCCACTTGTGCGGCTCGAGGCCGGCATCCCCGGCCAGTTTCCACTGCGCGGGCGTCGGCGAGGCCAGCGTCCGGCTCACCGGGCTCTGGCTGAGCACCTGGACCAGGTCGCCCTGCGCGCCGGTCAGGCGCAGGCGGCCGAACTGGCGCGCGAACAGCGCTGCGGTGCCCACGACGGCAAGCGTCAGCCTCCCTGATGATGGCGCCGCGACGCAGAGGCTGTAGGCCTCGGCGAGGAACCGCCGCTCGAAGGCCAGGAACCAGCGGCGCCAGCCGCACTCGGCCAGCGACTGCGCCCGCGGCGCGGGACCGCGCGACCGCGGCGCCTTGCGGATCAGCTGCGCCTGGCTCCAGTCGACGCCTTCGCCCCACGCGGCGAGCAGGCGCTCACGCTGCGCTCGCAGTTCGGGCTCCTCATCGGGCATCGTCGCCGTGCGCTCGGCCTCGACGCGCGCGAGCTGCGCGCGCCAGTCCGTGCCGTCGCGGTCGAGCGGCATCGGCTCCGACGATTCCTCGAGCACCGGCCGCTCGGCGACGAGCCGCTGCTGCAGCGCGGGCAGGACCACGTCCATCAGCGACAGCGTCCGCACAAGGGCCGGCGCCCTCGGGCCTTTCGGCCCGCGCAGCGCCTCCAGCTCCCCGTCGATGTCGGTGGCGAACCGGATCCTCGCCGCCCGGACCGCCAGCGCGCACAACTGCGCGTTGGGTTCGGTCTTCCATCGCTCGGGCTGGTCCAGCCCGTGGAGGGTGGCATCTGCGTCGTGCCGGTGGCCGGCGTCGGCGGTGAGCCGCGCGTGCAGCACCTGTCGATCGCGCTGCACCTCGCCCTCGGCGTCGCCGACGCTCGCCAGCAACCGCTGCGCCTCCGCGGGCTCCTGCGTCGCCCACAGCTGGTACGCGCGCTGGAACACGAGCGCCCCGCCGTCGGCGGGCGGCGGCGCCGCCCCGGCCGGAGCGGCGGGCGAAGCGGAGGCCGAGAGGATGCGGGCGGCGGACCGGTGACGGCCGCGCGAGCGCAGGTTCTTCACCTGCTCGACCGTCCGCTCCTCTGCGTACGCGAACGACATGGCTGCCCCGGGCTCCGTCCTCGCCGCCAGCCAGCCCCGCGCCGGCTCCACCATGTCCTCGTGCGCCTCTTTGAGATGCGCAATGTACTCGCTGCGCCACGCGGATTCGGCACCCGCGACGTCGCCGAGCCGCAGGCGGTGATACACCAGCTCCGCGCCGATCTCCGCGTCGGCGGGTGCCTGCGCGAGCCGCGCCGCGTACCACCGTTCGGCGCGTGCGTCGATTTCGCGCACGAACGCGGCATCCTCGTGCAGCAGCAGCTTCAGCGTGGCGGCCCGGACCTCGGGCCGCAGGCGCAACACCGAGCCGCCCTCGACGAGGGCGATCTCGTGCGCGAGCTCGCCGAACCACTCGGCGGTTTCGCCGGGCGGCAGCGGCACGAGCCCGCCGAGGATC
Source organism: Vicinamibacterales bacterium (assembly GCA_048594975.1). Lineage (GTDB taxonomy): Bacteria > Acidobacteriota > Vicinamibacteria > Vicinamibacterales > 2-12-FULL-66-21 > JBMDXB01. The sequence goes on from JBMDXQ010000152.1 coordinate 28,841, forward strand.
GGCTCGACCATGTCCACGGTGAAGCGGCGCAGCACCAGGATCGCGCGCGCGACCGGCTTGAACGCCGGGTTCTGCATCCGGTCGAGAATGCGATCATAGAGGTAGCCGGCGACGATTTCCTCGGGCAGCGCCGCCGGAAGGTCCTCGATCCGGCCGCCCGCGCCGATGAGCATGATGGCGAGGCGGAGAATCAGCGGCACGCCGCCGGCCAGGTCGAGGACCCGGCGCAGCACGTCCTCGTCGGTGACGCCGGCCTCCACCAGCCACGCCCGCGCGTCCTCCTCTGAAAGCCCCTCGATGACGTGATGTTCGGCCGGCTGGTCGCGCAGCTTCAGGCCGGGTACTGGCGCCCGGCCGGTGACAATGAGGCGCAACGTCGGCAGGTCGCTGGCGATCCCTTCCAGCACCGGCCACAGCTCGTGGTAGCGCTCCGCGTACTGCGCCGCCTCGAAGCTGTCGAGCACGAGGATGACGGGCGCCTTCGCCGCCTGCAGTCGCTCGCCGAGCTGGCGCGCAGCCTCCTCCCAGTTCTCCTCGGTCACGACCGGCGGCGCGAAGCCGTCGATCTGCAGCGCTGCCTGCTCGCCGATCGCCGTGAGCACCGACACCGCGTCGTCGGGCGCCAGGTCGGCGCGATCGAAGTCGAGCCACAGGAGAGTGCCAGGCGCTGGCAGATCGCAGACGAACTTCGCGACGAGCGCCGACTTGCCGATGCCGCCGACGCCGCTGACCACGAGCGGACCCGTCTGCGTGTCGAGCCACTGCTGGAGACGGCCCAGCTCCCTGCGCCGACCCCGGAACTGCGGACCGGCGATCTGCACCAGACGCCCGTGGATCCGCCGGCGCTCGAGGATGCGGCTGATTTGCGACGGCGTGGGAAGCCCCTTCACCACCGGGGCGAACCAGCGCGATCCCTGGATCCACCACGACAGCTCGTCGTCGCTCGCGTCCGACAGATCGAAGGGCGGACCGGAGAGGATTCGATCGATGACGCGCTGTCCCGTGTCGGCCGGAGGCGACGATCCGCGTGCCCCTCGCAACGCATCGAGCGACCCCGCCCGCCGGACGATCTCTTCACGCGCGCCCGGCCGCAGGATCCACTGCTTCGCGCCCTCGCTGACGACGTGCGGCGCCAGCTCCCTGCGTTCGGGCTCCGAGAGCTGACCGGGGTCGATCGTCCGGTGGACCGCGGCGCGCACGAGGACGGTGGGAACGCTCGCCTGCCGCCTCGTGAGGATCAAATCCTCGATGCGGCTTTGAGCGGCGTCGACGTCCGCGATCTGGTGGTAGCTGGCGATCTCCGGCCAGAGTGGCGAACCGCGCAGGATCTGCAACAGTCGCGCGGTAGCCGCGCCCAGGTTCACCTTGCGCGTGTAGTCCGTCGCCAGATGGATCCCCATGACGCGCCAGTCGTCGGCGAACAGCGGCGCGCCGGAGCTGCCCGGCAGCGTGTTGACGTCGTACTCCAGCAGCGCGCCGGCCGCGGGCAGGAGGCGCCCCAAGCTGAGACACGCCTCCTGCCGGTCCTGCGGAAAGTGGAGCAGCGCGATCGACTGGCCCTCGGCCGCCGGGTCGAGCGTGAGCGACAGCGGGCGAATGGTTTCGGGGGCGTTTGGAACGGGGAGGAGCGCGAGCGCTGCAACCTGCGGTGCCTGCGGGATCATTCCGACGCCGAGCGGCTCCGGCCCGCGATCGACCGTCGCTTCCCAGAACACCCGACGGCGCTTGAACAGCTGCACGCGAACCGGCACGTCCGGACTGGGCACCCGGCCCCCCTGGTTCAGCGCGAACCCCGGCAGGATGACGATCGTCGGCGCGATGAACCACCCGGTTGCCCGGTTCATGCCTTCCGGGCCGGCGATGCAGACCACGCTGCGGACGGCTCGCCGCAGTCCCGACACGAACGCGTCCACCGCCGCGATCGGATCCGAGGGACGTACGACGGCCATGGGCGTATCAGAGGGCCTCGAGCGCGGCCGTCAGCGCCTCGTGTATCCGCGTCAAGCGGCTTGGACCCGGCGCCGCCTCCGCGGCGCCAGCGGCCGGCGCTGCCAGGGCGGCGTCGACGCTGGCAACGATGTTCGTCGCCATCTCGTCCGCCTGGACGTTCGAGACGGCCTTCTTCCGGCGGCGTGCCCAGGCCAGCACGAATTCCGAGATCGCGTCCTTGTCGACCTCAGCCTCGGTGAGGCGATCGGCGACCCAGAATGGCTTCCAGCGCGTGGGGATGGGACCGTCCGGGTAGTCGATGAGGACGAGACGAAACCACTTCGCGAAGGCGGGGTTGGCCATCGCCAGCGCGAACTGATCGAAGAATGCGCGCACCGTCGGATCGAGGCGCGGCCCGTCGTCGGTCGTACCCAGGTCGTCGACGACGACCCACAGCAGCCGCCTCCTCCGCTCGGCGAGCTCCAGCAGCCGGGTGCACGCCAGCCTGAACCAGGCGTCCTGGGTGGTCGTCAGCGCCGGCTTCCGGTCGAGCCCTTCCATGGCAGCGAACAGCGTGTCGAGGACGTCGTCGGCGGTCGAGACCAGGCCCTCGAACAGGAAGATGGAGTCGGCCCCGTGCGAGCGCGCGAGATCGGTGACGAGGCGCTCGGTCCACGTCTTGCCGCTGCGGCGGTCGCCGCGCACGAGCAGCACCCCGTGCGTCGCCGACGGGCCTTCGAGCTTCTGCAGCAGCAGCTTCAGCCGTTTCCGGTCGATGAACACGACGTCGCTCGACAGCAGCACGTCTTCGAGTGGGCTCGTCGCGTTCTGCACCGCTTCGATGGCCGGGCGCAGCGTGGGCGCGACGTCCAGCTCCAGGAGCACTTCGAACAGCCGGCCAAGCGTGCGCGCGGCGGTGACGCGCTCGAGCACCTCCTTCCACACCAGGTCGGCGGGCTGGCCCGGGGTAAGCGGCATAGCCGGCGTCACGCATTTCTGGTAGAGGAGCTCGATGGTCTTCGGCGCCTGGACCTGGTTGAACAGCACGGTGTGCAGATCCTGGGCGTCCTGGCGGGTCCAGGGATACGCCAGCGCATCGAGGAACGGGTGTGCCATCAGTAACCGAGCCGGCCGGCGGCACTCGCGAGAAGCCTCTCCGAGCCCGGCCGCGGGCACCGTGACGTTCTCGTGGAGTTGGAGCCGGCTGGAGCCTACCGCCCGCCGTCGATCGTGTCAACGCCAATGACGCTGCATCCGAACGATCCGGGACGAAGACGTGCGTGGCCCGACGGGCCTCCAGAGCAGACTGCAGCGGGCCGCGCGCGCCGGACGATAGCAGGCCGCTGCCCCTGCGAGCCGCGGAGCTCGGGAGCGTTGCCGTCAGAAGCGGCGGATGATGTTGAAGCGAGATAGACCTCGCGTTCGCTGCCGCCTCGCGCGAGCTGGCCGAACGTCGTCCCGAACGAGTTGGTGAACGCGAGGGCGAACGTGTGACCGCCGGCCTTCTTCTCCACGGCGACCGCCCAGGCCGCACGCCCCGGATCGTGGCCGGCGAGGCGAGGCGAGATCTCGCCCGACAGGAAGACCGTCGGGCGGAGCCGCAGCCGTGCCCCCAGGCCGACGAGCCGCGTGTGATCGTGGCCGGCGTGCTCGTCGGCGCCCTCCTCGCCGATGCCGTGGTCGTGGTCGTGCGCGGTGAGAGAGTCCGCCGCGCGAGTGTTGGCGACGAAGGCCGGCATCGCATAGAGGGCGACGGCGCGTCCGAGCGTTCGCGAGACGACCACCGCGATTGCCGGCTGGTGGTTGTCACGCATGTTGTTTTAACCCTTCGACCGATGCCGCGAGCGACAGCGAGGCGGGGAGCGCGTCGCCTTGCCGCCACCCGTCGTAGCGGCCGAAGAACTGGATGGTCTTGCTCAAGTTCGAGCGGTGCACGCCAGCCTGCAAGTCGTCGGCGAGGCCGAACCGGAACTCGAGACCGATGATTGCTGCGTTGTCGAGGGAGAAGAAGTCCGCGGCCAGCGATCCGAGGTCCCGCGTCCGAGATCCCGCGCGAACCGGTGGGTCAGTCGGAAGTATCCCTTGTGCCGCTCCAGGGACATCGTGGTTGGCAGGTCGACGACGCTGAGTTCGATCTCCGGCGTCGGGGCGGGCGGGGGCGGAGCGTCTTGCGCACGGGCAGCAGCGGGCAGCGCAACGAGCGCAGCACGGCGGCGAGTCGGGCGTGGGCCGGACAGGAGAAGGGTGTGGCCGCGGACACGGTTGAGCCGCAGGGCAATCGGGATGCCGTCGTGAACCGGGCATTCCGCTCGACGTACGGTCATGGCGGTTACTCACGGGTAAAACATTACCTGCCGCGTAACCGGCACGGTGCGCTCCGATTTGCGCTGGCGCGCGAACGGCGGGGCGGGCTACCCTTCACGGCGAGGACCCGGGGATGAACCAATCGGACAAGACGCGCAGGCGTTTCCTGCGCACCGTCGGGGGGTTCGGCCTGGCGCCGTTCTGCTCGCGCATCGACCTGGGCGCCTGGCTCCAGGCGGAGCGGCGATTCAGCGGCGACAACGTCGACGAGGGCCACCGTTTGTTGATGGATCCGGAGGGCGTCCTCGCCGCCTCGCCGCGCGAGCCGCACCCGGAGCCCTACGACGTCGTGATCGTCGGCGCCGGCGTGTCGGGGCTGGCGGCCGCCTACCTGCTGCGCGGGCTGAACACGCTCCTCCTGGAACGCGAGGCGGAGCCGGGAGGCGTGTCGCGGCTCGAGTCGTGGAACGGCATCGAGTACGCCATCGGGGCCGCCTACGTGATCGATCCGGATCCCGACTCCGACGACGCGCGCGAGAAGCGCACGTTCCAACTGCTCGAGGAGCTCGGCCTTCGCTCGGCCGGCGAGGACCTGTCGAGCGATCGCTCCAGGTCGCGGCGGCTTGGCGGCGACGCCAACCACTGCGTGTTCAGCCGCCGGCGCGTGGTGCCGGAACGGGAGGTCTACTCGGCGCAGAACGTCCGGTTCTTCAAGGCGGTGCTCGACTCGGACCACTACCCGGCCGTCCCGCCGCAGAACGCCGGGCTCGTGACGGCACTCGATCGCGTGAGCTTCCGCGAGTTCCTGAAAGCGCCGGCGCTGCAACGCGCGTGGTATGGACGGACGGTCGGTGCGATTTCGCCGCTCGGCTGGGAGGCCATCGAGTACTACTGCTGGGGCGCATTCGCCGCGACGGCCGCCGAGACGTCGGCCTACCACGGGCTGAACTTCTTCGCTGCCGAATTCGGGGACATCCTGATCTACCCGGGCGGCAACGGCTTCATCACGCGGCGCCTCGCGGAACGGATCGGCAGGGAGAAGCCGGGCACGCTCCGGACCGGATCCTACGTGCTGCGGATCGAGCGCGAAGCGGCGGGCGGGTTCCAGGTGCTGGCGTACCAGGGCGGCCGCGTTCACGACTTCCGTGCGCGCGCCGTCATCTTCGCCGCGCCGTTGTTCCTCGCCGCCCGGGTGGTTCCCTCGCTCCCGGCCGCCCAGCGCGAGGCGATCGCGCAGCTCAACTACCGCGCCTACGCGGTCGGCAACGTGCTGCTGCGCCGTCCAATCGACCGGATCTTCAGGCACGCCGCGTTTCGGAACGGCTACGAGCTCACGCCGGTGCACGGCGCCGGCGTCGACGCGGCGGACACGCGTGCGCTGTCTGCGCGCAAGGTCTTCTCGGACGCGGTGGTGGCCGACTTCCCGATCTGGCGTCATCGGGACCGGGGAGTGCTGACCGTCTACCGGCCGTATCCCTACGAGGGCGGGCGCGCGGACCTGCTGTCGACGGAGTACCGCGACCTGGAGGGGGAGGTCCGGCGCGCGGTCCTGGAGATGTTCGCACCGCACGGCCTCGAGACGCGGGATATCGAGGACGTCCGCCTCGCGCGCTGGGGCCACCCGATGATCGTGGCGCGTCCCGGCCAGCTCGCCGACGGGTTGCTGCGGCGCGCCGCCGCGCCGGCCGACGGGCTGCACTTCGCGCACACCGACGTGAACGGCGCGCCGGCCTTCGAGAACGCCATGGCCGCCGTCTTCGACGCGGTGGACGGGCTCGCGCGAGAGAGATCGTGATCTGGAGCTGCTGCGTCAGCCGACCCCGCGCTCGCGTGCGCGGCCAACGAAGGCACGAAGTGCGCGAAAGACCGTGGGCCTGCGTGGCCTTCGCGGCTCGCGGCTGCATGCCCGCGGGTGAGGATGCGGGATCCCCTAGAGGCCTTGAGCCCCGAAAACTCCTGCGAATGAGTCGAGTCTTCGGGGCGAAAGGCCGCCCGCGCGACAGCGCGGCGTTCTCAAGCTTGCGGACTCGCGAGGCGGAGCCTCTCGCCGGTCTCAGGCGGAGCCTCGCTAAAGCTCCACGTCCCGGAGGCGTAGTGCGTTGGCGATCACCGACACCGAGCTGAACGTCATCGCCGCGCTCGCCCAGATCGGGCTGATCAGGATCGACAGGAACGGGTAGAGCACGCCCGCCGCGACCGGCACGCCGATGGCGTTGTAGACGAAGGCCAGGAACAGGTTCTGGCGGATGTTGCGCACCGTCGCGCGGCTCAGCCGACGGGCGCGGGCGATGCCGCGCAGGTCGCCCTTGATCAGCGTCACGCCGGCGCTCTCGATCGCGACGTCAGTCCCCGTGCCCATCGCGATCCCCACCGCCGCCTCGGCGAGAGCCGGCGCGTCGTTGATGCCGTCGCCCGCCATCGCCACCGTCCGGCCGCTCCGCTGCAGCTCGCGCACGATGTCCCGCTTCTGGTCCGGCCGGACGTCGGCGCGTACATCGTCCAGGCCGAGCTGCCGCGCTACCGCCTGCGCCGTCGTCTGCGTGTCGCCGGTCACCATCACGATACGCAGCCCTTCGTCGTGGAGGCGAGCGATCGCGTCAGGTGTCGAGCTCTTGATCGGATCCGCCACGCCGACGAAGCCGGCCGACTTCCCGTCGATCGCGACGAACATCACCGTCTGACCGTCGCGGCGCCGCTCTTCCGCCTCCGCCAGCCACGTGGACACGTCGACGCCGCGCTCGCGCATCAATGACGCGTTGCCGAGCACGACGGCCCGGCCGTCCACGTCGCCGGCGACGCCGCGTCCCGTCAGCGATTCGAACCGGCGCGGCTCGGTGCCTTCGACACCGCGCTCGCGCGCCCCGGCGACGATCGCGGCGGCCAGCGGGTGCTCGCTCGCGCGCTCGAGCGACGCCGCGGCGTGCACCAGGTCGCGCTCCGCCACGCCGGCGGCGCGCACCGTCACCAGCCGCGGCCGGCCCTCGGTCAGCGTGCCCGTCTTGTCGATCACGAGCGTGTCGACCGAGGCGAGCCGTTCCAGCGCCTCGGCGTTCCTGATGAGGACCCCCGCCGTCGCGCCACGGCCCGTCCCGACCATGATCGCCATCGGCGTGGCCAGCCCGAGCGCGCACGGGCAGGCGATGATCAGGACGGCGACGGCGGCGACCAGCGCGTGCGCCAGCCTGGGCTCCGGCCCCCCGATCGCCCACACGGCAAAGGCCACCATCGCGACCACCACCACGCCAGGCACGAAGACCGCGGCCACGCGATCGGCGAGCCGCTGGATGGGCGCGCGGCTCCGCTGCGCCTCGCTGACCATGCGCACGATCTGCGCGAGCAGGGTGGCGGCGCCGACGCGATCCGCGCGCATCGTAAACGCGCCGGTGCCGTTGATGGTCCCGCCGGTCACGCGCGCCCCGGCGTCCTTCTCGACCGGGATCGGCTCGCCGGTGACCATCGACTCGTCCACGCTGCTGCGTCCATCGGTTACCACGCCATCGACGGGGATCTTCTCGCCCGGCCGCACGCGGAGGACGTCGCCGACAACGACGTGCTGCAGCGGCACGTCCTGCTCGCGCCCGTCCCGGATGACGCGGGCGGTCTTCGGCGCGAGCCCGAGCAGCTTCCGGATCGCCGACGACGTGCGGCTGCGCGCGCGCAGCTCGAGAACCTGGCCGAGCAGCACGAGGACGGTGATCACGACCGCCGTGTCGAAGTAGGTCTCGACCACCCCGTGAACCCGGAAACCTTCCGGAAAGATGCCCGGCGCAATCGTGCCGGCGGCGCTGAACGCGTAAGCGGCGCCGACGCCCATCGCGATGAGCGTGAACATGTTGGGGCTGCGGTTCACGATCGATGCCCAGGCGCGCTCGAAGAAGGGCCAGCCCGCCCACAGGACGACCGCGGTCGAGAGCACCAGCCCCATCCAGTTGGTGACGCGCATGTCGACGCGCCCGCCGAGCCCCATGCCCAGCACCATGTCGCCCATCGAGAGCACGAACACGGGCAGCCCGAGCGCCGCCGCCCCCCAGAACCGCCGGGTCATGTCGGCCAGTTCCGGGTTCGGCTGCTCGTCGAGCGTGACCGTCCGCGGCTCGAGCGCCATCCCGCAGATCGGGCAGCTGCCGGGCGCGTCGCGCACGATCTCGGGGTGCATCGGGCACGTGTACTCGACGCGCGTGGCCGGCACCGTGGAGAGGTCCGGCTCCAGCGCCATGCCGCACTTCGGGCAGGAGCCGGGACCGTCCTGCCGCACCTCGGGGTCCATCGGGCAGAAGTACTGCGTCCCGGCCGGCGCGGCGCGGCCGGGCACCGGTGCGGCGTGTTCGTGTGCTGGCGCGGGCGGATGCGCCGGTGCTCGCTTCACGCCGCCAATCTGCAACATCGGCCCGGCGTGCCGAGCCGGTGCGTCCGGCTGTTTCGAGAGGAACGACTCGGGCGCGGCCTTGAACCTGGCCAGGCACGACGGGTTGCAGAAGTAGTACTGCTGCCCGTTGTACGCCCACTGCCCCGCGGCCGTGGCCGGGTCGACCGTCATGCCGCAAACCGGGTCGATTGCTGTATCGCCCATGATGTCGCCTTACCAGTTACCGGTTACCAGAGGTGTCAGTTGCCACTCAGCACTTCCCGATCTCACGTCGCTCTTCCGCCAGATCGTCGAGGATCGGGCAGTCCGGCCGGTGGTCGCCGTGGCAGCTCTCCACGAGGCGCTCGAGCGTGCGCTTCATCGCCTGCAGCTCCTCGATCCGCCGGTCCAGCTCGGCGACGCGCTGCTCGGTGATGCGGCGGACGGGGGGGGGGGGGCGCCCGCGGGTGGGCGCCCGCAAAGGCTCGGGCGGGCGGGGGTTGTGGGGGG
>JBMDXQ010000153.1:0-32902 GCA_048594975.1 Vicinamibacterales bacterium
AAGTTTCTGGCCGAATCCGCGTAGGTCGCGGACTGAAAAACCGTCGCCCCTCGGCCGAGGCGTGTTGCGCAAGTACAGACATTACGTATACTTACAGTCTGCGGTGAGGTGGCCGAGAGGCTGAAGGCGGCGGTTTGCTAAACCGTTGTAGGGGCTTTAAACCTCTACCCAGGGTTCGAATCCCTGCCTCACCGCCAGTTACATTGTTCTAGTCACTGATCTTTCCTTCGGAGACCCTCCCCGTCTCCAGAATGTCTCCCAAGTTCTGCAAGACGGCTGGCTGATCGAGCAGCCGAATCGCGCTGTCCAAGGCTGCTGCCGGGCTCAGGGTGAGCGGCGTCGTCAGATGTTCACGCAGGGCTCGCCTTCGAGGGCTGACGTGGAAACAAGAGCTGATCGTCCACCGGACCAACACTCGGAGCAGCGGCGTGTGCCGCAGCGGAATTGCCGGAAGTCCATTGGCGAGGGGTGGGCCACCAAGTACACGAAGACGTGGGGATGGGCGAACGGCTGTATCCGGATTGGAAGCTTATCCGGGAAGTACCGAACCGCCTTCGCGGGTCCCCCATACGCGAACCTCGTCATTCGACGCATCCACGGTACCGCTCCAACAGCCCAGCCGGCCGGATGCTACACTTGAACGGTGCGGCGGTTCGCTCTCGCAATCATCGTCGGCCTCTTGACGTTCAGCGACTCAGGCGTCTCCACGCTCGTCATCGTCGAGCCGTGCACTGGCTACGAACAGCCTGGATGTGAGGACGGCGCGTGCCCACCGATGTGCGTCACGTGCGGCTGCTGCCCTCAGGCCGCTGAGCCGACGACACTCCCGGTGACAAACTCGCCGGCGGTTCCCGTCGCTGATATGAGTCCTCTGATTCCTCGCCAGCCGAAGACAACCGCCCGCGACATCCTGCACGTACCCAAACCGCGCGTCGCGTGATCCCTCTCATTCGGTTTCGTTCTTAGCTCGGGCCGACACGAGTCGGTAAAGGGAACTCGCATGCGCATGGGTACGAGAACCGTCGCGGTGTGCGCGGTCGTGTGTTTTCACGCTGGTACCGCGGCCGCGCAGGGCAGGACGATGACACTCGCAGAGGTGTTGGCTCGGGCGCGTGAACAGGCGCCCCAGATCGTCAGCGCGCGGCTGGCAATGGAGGAGGCACGCGGGCGGCTGTTCGGGGCGTCCGTTCGGGTTCAGGCCAACCCGGAGATCGACGCGGCTCTCGGCAATCGCAACGGGCCAGATACTCGATTCACCGACTTCGAGGTAGGCCTCAAGCAGAGCTTCGAGCCGCGTGCCCGCCGCTCCGCTCGGACTGCCGGCGCCAACGCTGCCATTGCTCAAAGCTCGGCGAACATCGACGAGGTCACACGGACCGTGCTCCGCATGGCTGCCTCGGCGTACTACCGCGCGGTCCACGCGAATGAGCGGATCCGGCTGCTCAATGCCACGTACGAACTTGCCGTCAGCGTTTACGCAACCGCCGATCGGCGGTTCAAGACTGGTGACATCGCCGTACTGGACGTGAACATCGCCCGCACGTCGCTTGCGCGCGTCAAGGCCGAACGCGAGGGAGCGGAAGCCTCGAAGGCACTAGCCCTTGGGGAGCTCCGACAGCTGCTGCGTCTCGAGAATGACGTCGGTGTCGACGGGTCGCTCGCGCCACCGGGAGACACTGATTTGAACGCTGCACTTCAAACAGCCTCTCGGCGACCCGAGCTACGAGGTCTCGAGGCCGCCATCGAGGAGGCGGAAGCGGAGCTGCAGCTGGGCCTGAGTTTCTCGAAGCCCGAATACGGCGTGGGCGTCCGGTACTCGCGAGAAGAAGGCGATCGGATTGTCCTCGGCGGCATGACGGTGACCCTGCCGATGTTCGCCAAGGGCCAGGAGCAGCGCGCGGTCGGCTCGGCACGGGCTGCTCGACTTCGTGCGGAGCTCGACGCGGCCCGGACGCGGGTGGAACTGGAAGTTCGTGCTGCCTTCGACGCATATAGCCGGAGGCTCGCCGCTGTCCAGGTGCTGGAGGCCGAAGGGATCCCTGGTCTCGACGACAACGAACAGCTCACGACCCGCAGTTTCGAGGTCGGCCAACTCGGCCTGCCCGAGCTGCTCTTGATTCGTCGTGAATTTCTGGACACACGCTCTCAATACTTGGACGCTCTTTTGGAGGCTGCGTTGGCCCGGGTTGACCTCGAGGCCAGCGCCGCAATACTGCGATGACGGTCAAAGCGTTCGTCATCCTCGTCGGGTGCATGGCGTTGGGTGCCTGCGGACGCGGCTCCGAGGAGGCGGCAAAACCGGCAGCGGTGAACCGCGCTGCTGAACCCGCCACTCATAAGGCAGACGCCAACACGGTCGAAGTGGACGAGAGGATGTTGCGCGATCTTCGCATGACCACGCGTGCCGTCGAATCCCGCGCCGGCGGAGAACTCGTCGTGCTCTTGGGCGAACTCGCGGTGGACCAACGCGCCTACGCCGAGGTCGGCACGCCCGTGGCAGCGCGGGTCACGCGACTGCTGGTCAATGCGGGCGACGCGGTCCGCAGTGGCCAGGCCCTCGTCGAACTGACAACTCCAGATCTGGGGCGCGAGCGCGCTGAGTACCTCTCCGCCAGTGCGCGACTCAAGCTGGCCGAGGCCGCGCTTGAGCGCAAGCGTGGCTTGGCGGCGGAGAAGATCGTGCCACTCCGCGAGGTTCAGGAAGCTGAATCCGCGGCCGGTGAAGCACGCGCGGCACTCCGCGCGTCCCGTGCTGCGATCGCCGCCTTCGGCGTTGAGCCGCCAGTGGATGATGGTGAAGGGGCCACCTCGTCGGCATTCGTGCTCCGCTCGCCTGTTGCGGGCTCGGTCATCGAGCGAACGGCGGTCGTGGGGCAGATGCTGGATCCGGGTGCGCCGGCTTTCCGGATCGGCAATCTCTCAACACTGTGGCTGACCGTCCACGCGTTCGAGCGAGACGCGGTACGCATTCAGCAGGGTGTCGCGGCGCGCCTATCGTTTCCCGCCCTTCCAGGGCAGGACTTCGGCGGAACCGTGACGATGGTCGGACGTCACGTGGAAAGCGAATCCCGGACGGTCCCCGTTCGAATTGACGTGAAGAACAGCGGCACCCTTCTTCGGCCAGGCATGTCTGCGACTGCGACAGTGCCAGTGGGCGCGACTGGCGCAGCCATCCTGACCATTCCCGTTGCGTCGGTGCAGCGTGTTCGTAACGAATGGTGCGTGTTCCTGCCCAGGGACGCAGACCATTTCGAGATTCGACGGATCGGCCGTGGCCGCGATCTCGGCGGTGAAGTGGAGGTGCTCTCTGGTCTTCGAGCCGGCGAGAACGTCGTCGTCGATGGCGCCTTCCTGCTCAAGGCGCAAGCAGAGAAGGGCGAGGCGGATCACGGTGCTCACTGAGAGACGCCATGATTAGCCGGCTGATTCGCGAGTCGTTGCACGCACCACTGTTGACCGCGTTGCTGGTCGGGGCTGGAACAACAATCGGCGCGTTCTGGATCCAGGATCTGCGGCGCGATGTCTTCCCTGATCTGTCGGCACCGGTCTTTAATGTCATCACACAAAACGCGGCGATGGGCGCCGAGGAGCTCGAGACCGCCATCGCCATTCCTCTCGAGGTTGCACTCGCAGGGCTGCCGGACGTGCGCCGCGTGCGCTCGAATTCGCAACTCGGAGTGGCGCAAGTCACGATCGAATTCGAACCGAACGCCGACTATTACCGCTCGCGGCAATTCGTCGCCGAGAGGGTCGGCCAGGTCTCTGGTCAGCTTCCAGCCGGAACCGACCCGCCGTTGATCTCCAGTCTCACCGGCCGTCTGAACGAAATCTTCGAATTCACCCTCGAGGCCGACCCCGGCGCGGCCGATCTCATGACACTACGGGATCTCGCCGAATTCGAAGTAAACAACCGGCTCGTGGCGGTTCCTGGAGTCGCCGCCGTGGAGCGTCTGGGCGGCTATTTGCGGCAGTTCCAGGTGCAGCTCGATCCCGAGCGTATGTCCGCACGACGCGTCAGCCTCGACGATGTGATGCACGCGGTGGAGGAATCAAACCTGAACACGTCGGGCGGCATCGTCACTCAGGGCTCGATCGAGTGGACCGTACGGGCACTCGGTCGTGCGCAGACCGTTGACGACCTTCGCCGTACCGTGGTGACCACGCGAGGGGATGTGTCAGTGTTGCTCGGGGACGTCGCCGATATACGGCAGGCGGCAGCGGTCCGGCGTGGCATCGCACACCGGTTGAAGGGTGAGGTCGTCAGCGCGCGCATCATCAAGCAGTTCGGGTCCGATACGGTGAGCGTCGCTGCTGGAATCCGCGGCGCTGTCGAGGAGATCCGGCGGGCACTGCCAAAGGGCGTTGAACTTCGCATCGTCTACGACCAGTCCCGGCTCGTGTCGTCCGCTCTGGGCGGCGTCGGGCGCGCGGTGATGATCGGCGGGGTGTTCGTCGTGCTCGTCATTATCGTCCTGCTCGGGAATGTTCGAGCTGCCCTGGTGGTCACGCTCACTATTCCGCTGTCGATTGCACTCGCGGGGCTTCTGCTGAAACCCCTCAGTGTCGGCTTGAACACGATGACGCTCGGCGGCCTCGCTATCGCCGTTGGTCTGCTGGTCGACGCAGCCATCATCATGGTCGAGAACATCCTGCATCGGCTCGCAGGCGCCACGACTCGTGGCGAGCGTCGTGAACGGGCGCTTTCAGCCGCAGCCGAGGTCGCTCGCCCGATCGCGTTTGCGACGCTGATCGTCATCGTCGTGTTCCTTCCGCTGTTCGGAATGACCGGCATCGAAGGGCGCATGTACCAGCCCTTGGCGGCCGCCGTGATCGCGGCGATGGTCGCAGCGCTTATCCTGGCGCTTACGCTCGTGCCGATCGCGGCCGCTCTGGTGCTGAAACCGGCCCGTCCAGGATCAGACGAAGACGTGGCGCTTCTCAGAAGAATCAAACACTGGTACGCACCAGCCTTGGACCGGTGCTTACGCCACCCTGCGCTCGTGGCGCTTGCGACGTTGCTGATTGCCGCTCCGGGCATGACGCTCGGCATGCGCATCGGGAGCGACTTCATGCCGCAACTGGACGAAGGCGCATTCCTCTTGCAGACCGTGCTCCCGGCCGAAGCTGCGCTCGATGAAGTGGATCGCGTGAACCACCGCGTCGAAGACGTTCTTCGCCAGGTACCCGAGGTCGAGGACGTGGTGCGCCGAACAGGACGTGCGGAGCGGACGGAGGATCCGATGCCGCACACCCTGTCTGACGTCCTTGTTGTGCTCAAGGCAGACCGCTCCCGCGGCCTGGGAGAGATCGAAGCTGATTTGCGTCGGCAGCTCGAAGGCCTGCCTGGGGTGGCCGTGCTGTTCACCACGCCATTGGGGATGCGCATCGACGAGGGTCTGGGGGGCACGCCTGCGGATCTCTCTGTCAGGATTTTCGGCCCGGACCTGGACGAACTGTCGCGCCTCGCCGAGCAGGCCGAAGGACTGATTCGAGGTGTCGAGGGCATCGCCGACTTGCGTGCGGAACAACTCACAGGTCTTCCTCAGCTGCAGATTGCGGTCGACCGTGAAGCGACCGCGCGCGTTGGCTTAGCGCCTGGGGACGTAGTCCGGGCCGTGAGAATCGGTCTGGTTGGAGAAGAACAGTCACAAATTTGGCAGGGCCAGCGTCGCTTCGATCTCATCGTACGCCTGCGCGACGATCGGCGTGACACCCTCGACGCCATCCGGACGCTGCTGATCGACGGCCATGACGGCCGAAAGATCCCGCTCGAACAGCTTGCGGATGTGACTCAGATGTTTGGTCCCGCCGCGATTCGGCGGGAGGCCGGCACGCGGCGGATCGCCGTCGAGGCGTCGGTCAGCGGACGGGACCTCGGCAGCACAGCCTCCGAGGTGAGGCGGATTCTGACCGACCAGCTCAAGCCTCCTGCCGGCTATTTCTTCGATCTCGGCGGAAGGGTCGAGAGTCAGGCACGTGCCTCTCGCGCGCTCACGCTCGCCATCGGCGCGGCGCTGTTCGGGGTATTCGTTCTGCTCCTCGTGGCCCTAGGCTCCGCGGTGGAGGCGGCGATGATCCTCGGCACTGTCCCCATCGCCTTCGTCGGCGGCATCCTCGCGTTGCTGATTGCGGGTGAAACCTGGAACGTGTCCTCGCTGGTCGGCCTCATCGGATTGTTCGGCATTGCCATACAGAACAGCCTTGTCCTGGTGACTCAAACGCGTGGGCTACTCTCCGAGGGCCGGAGTTTACCTGCCGCTGTCCGCGAAGCGAGCATAGGCCGCGTGCGACCGAAGCTGATGACGGCCGGCACAGCAACGCTGGGATTGCTTCCACTGCTGGTGCTGCGGCTTCACGGAACTGAAATCGAGCGTCCGTTGGCTGTGGTCATGGTCGGCGGCCTGATCACGTCCACGGTATTTACGCTCCTCGTGTTGCCGACGTTCTACCTGCAGGTGCACGGGTGGCTCGAACGTCGCTCGGCAGGCGCGAGGGAGGCGTCAGCGTGAGCGTCAGCAGCAACGACGGTTTGATCGCATGCGTCGCGAATTCAACACGAAAGTGTTACCCATGTGTCCGGCCGGGTCTAACCTGTTACCGATGTTTCCGGTTGCGCACCCAGCCGCCCTTCGAGCAGATCTGAACGAACGTCTCCTTCTTCTCACGCTCGATTGTTGGCGCTGTCGCACGGGCCCGCTGAACCTCTCCGCGCCGTGCCCCAGCAGCAATGGCTCCATGACTTCGGAAATTGACTCAAATAGCCTCGCTCCAGTCGCTCGATCCTGAAACCGGCATCGACGATCAGCGACGGAATGTCTCGCGTGAGCCGCAAACCCTCAAACACCCGGCGATGGAGGGGCTCCCACCGGCGCTGCCACCGCTGGACCTCGGGATCGGTCGCCAGACTGTTTTCGAGGAAGATCAGCAGCCCCTGACGTGTCAGAACGCGCGCAAGACCTCGAAGGGCCTGGTCCAAGGCCGGTATCGTGCAGAGCGTGAAGGTACTGACCACCGTGTCGACGCTCCCGTCCTCCAAGGGAATGCGTTCACCAGGCAGCGTCAGGAACTCGATGTCGACGGGTGTTCGGCGTCGGTGGCTGTCCGCCAGGCGCAGCATTCCGGGATTGGGGTCGAGGGCGTAGAGGCGTTCAACCTTGGTCCGATCGTAGTAGGGAAAGTTCGCGCCGGAACCGACGCCGATTTCAAGCACTGTGCCCCAGGCGAGCGGGACGATCTGCTGACGAAGCGCCCGGATCGGTTCCGGGTTTCCGAGCAGGTTCACGAGAGCGGGATAGACCCGTTCTTTATAGAAGTCCATCGCAATGTGGCCTTGGACGTCGGATCATTTCGGAGTTCATCAGGTCGCGATGCGGTCGAAGACATCCTCGTTGCCGCCCGTTACATCGGACCCGCGCTGCCTTTGTACATGAAGGTCTTCGGCTTCGGGCCCCTCCTACATCCCGTGTCGAAGTCGCTCGATGCGATATCCAGAATCTTCGAGAAGCTCGGGAATAAGGCGATTCAGACGACAACCGCCACCGAGGCGCTTCCACACCGGCGTGAGACGATCTTGCCAGCGTCTCACCTTGGAAACAGAGGGCCAGCGTCGATGTTGCTGGCGTCAGGACAGGCGTCAGCCGCGGTCCCGGGGCGGTCCGGACCACGGCTGCGACGCCAGCACCTCGACACGATCGGTGGTCACCGCGTCGCGGCAATCCGGGCAAAGGCCTGGAGAAGTCCGCTCCAGCCGCTTTGCGCCTCTCAGCCGGAAGCCCGGCTTGACGTCCGGACAACCGTCTGACACTATTCAAATGTTCTTTTGACCATAGTCATATGGCTGTCAAGATACGCCCGCTGTCCTTGAAGACCGCGGTCTACGAACAGATCGCGCGCATCGGCCAGGCCACCGCCAGCCCGAGCCGTCTCGAGCTGCTCGACCTCCTGTCGCAAGGGCCACGAACCGTCGAAGCGCTCGCCCATGAGACGGGCCACAGCACCGCAACGACCTCGCACCACCTGCAAGTGCTCCGACGCGCCCGCCTGGTCGAAGCCGAGAAGGCCGGCTTGTACGTGACGTATCGACTGTCGGACCCTCACGTGGGCGAGTTCTTTCTTGAATTGCGACGCCTGGCGGAATCCCGGCTGGCAGAGATCCAACACGTCACGCGACAGTACCTCGACCAGCGCGGCGCGTTCGAGCCGGTCGACAACGACGAACTGGTGCGCCGTGTCCGCGCCGGCGAGGTCACGGTCATCGACGTTCGTCCACGGGAGGAGTACCTCGCGGCGCATATTCCGGGCGCGCGCTCCGTGCCGCTCGCAGATCTCGGAAAACGCCTGGGCGAGCTACCGAAGCGCCGCGACGTCGTGGCATATTGCCGCGGCCCGTACTGCGTGATGGCGCTCGATGCGGTCGATCTCCTGCGGCGGAAGGGCTTTCGCGCGCAGCGCCTGGAGCATGGCGTGGCTGAATGGCGCGCGCAGGGGTGGCGCGTCGAATCGGGCGCCGAAATCCACGACGGTGGGCGATCATGAGCCCGTCACCGCCGACGCCCGCGCCTAACGTCGTGCGTCTGGGTCTCCGCGACAACCTGCCTCAGTTTTCGCTGCTGGTGGTCGTCAATGCGTTCGTCGGCGCCATGGTCGGCCTCGAGCGCAGCATCCTGCCGGCGATCGCGGAGCAAGAATTTCAGCTCGCCGCACGCACCGCCGTCCTGTCGTTCATCGTGGTCTTCGGCGTGGCCAAGGCCCTCACGAACTACGGTGCCGGCCGACTGTCGGACCATTTCGGACGCAAGCATGTACTGGTGGCGGGGTGGCTGGTCGCGGTGCCCGTGCCCTTCCTCCTCATGTGGGCGCCGAGCTGGAACTGGATCCTGTTTGCCAACCTCCTCCTTGGTATCAGCCAGGGCCTCACCTGGTCGACGACGGTCATCATGAAGATCGATCTCGTCGGCTCGAAACAGCGCGGGTTGGCCATGGGACTCAACGAGTTCGCTGGATATGTCGCCGTTGCCGCGAGCGCGCTGGCGACGGGCTGGATTGCCGCACGTTACGGCATCCGTCCGCAACCGTTCTATCTCGGGGTCGCGTTCGTCATCGTGGGCCTCGCGCTGTCCGCCATGGTCGTGCGCGAAACGCGTCATCACGTCTCGCACGAGTCCGGCCTCCTTGGGAGGTTACCGCCCGAGGGCATCCCCACGGCTCGGGAGCTGTTCTGGCGCACGACCTTGCTCGACGCGAATCTCTCGAGTGTGAGCCAGGCGGGGCTCGTCAACAACCTCAACGACGGAATGGCCTGGGGTCTCTTCCCGCTGGTGTTCGCTGCGGCGGGAATGAACCTCGCGGAGGTGGGGCTGCTCGCCGCCGTGTATCCGGCGACGTGGGGCCTCGCCCAGCTGGCGACCGGCGCGCTCTCAGATCGATGCGGGCGAAAGCCGCTCATCATCTGGGGCATGTGGATCCAGGCGGCCGGTATTGCCGTCGTGACGCTCGCGCCGACGTTCGTCGGCTTCGTCGCTGGTGCGGTACTGCTCGGGATCGGCACGGCGATGGTGTATCCCACCCTTCTCGCCGCGATCGGCGACGTCGCTCATCCGTCGTGGCGAGCATCGGCCGTCGGCGTCTACCGCTTGTGGCGTGACTTCGGGTACGCCCTCGGGGCGCTGCTTGCCGGACTGACCGCGGACGCCTTCGGGCTGGCGGCCGCGATGTGGCTCATCGCGGCACTGACATTCGTGTCCGGTGCGGTATCGGCCGTCCGCATGGGCGAGACCCTACCGGTTCGGTCGCCCGCCGTTCCGATCCATGGCAGGGAGCTGCAGACGTCGGTGCCGGGCTCCCAATGATCGCTCGCCATCGAGGCGCGCAATGCGGAGGAACCGTATGCCCGAAACACTTTTCATCTTGAACGACACTCCGTATGGCATCGAACGCAGCTACAACGCCCTTCGTCTCGCAGGGCGTTGTCCAAGCGCGAAGGGGAGGACGTGAAGGTCTTCCTCAGGGGCGATGCGGCCAGCTGCGCCAAGAAGGATCAGAAGGTGCCCCATGGCGACCGATCTTCGTCCTTCGGATGTCCAGCACCGTCACCGGGCGCTGCGCGTCGAGCCACCCACGCAGGGTCTCCGGCTCAATCTGCTTCACGATTGTTCAGACGCTGCGGCCTGGTAACTGCTTGGGTTCAAACCCTTAACGCCAGAAGTCTCGCGCCATCACCAAGTTAGAAAGACGCGGTCATAGGGTTCGAATCCCTGCCTCACCGCCATCGTCCAGGCAAGCCCGTCCACGCACCCTCCGTCAGCGGCACCCCGCCCGCGCGGCCCCACGCTTGCACAGCCCAGCCGCGTGGGTATGCCACCGGTTCGCCGCGCGTTCTTCATCCTCTTCATCGCCGGCCTCGTGGTCGCGGCGCTCCTGCTCCTCGCCCAGGACCAGGTCACGCTCAAGACGCGCAGTGCCGTTGCCGCGTCCGCGCCGCACCATGCCGATTACCTGGCGGGCCTGCTCGGCGTGCAGGTCACGGCGGGCAACCGCTTCACCGTGCTCACCAACGGCGACCAGCTCTTTCCGGCGATGCTCGACGCGGTGCGGAACGCCAGACGCCGCGTCAGCTTCGAAACCTACATCTACAAGAAAGGGCAGGTGGCCGATCAGTTCACGGCGGCGTTCGAGGAGGCGGCCCGCCGCGGCGTGCGCGTCAACCTGGTGATCGACGCCGTCGGCGGCAACGCCATCGACGAGGATCACGTCCGCCGCCTCGAGGCAGCGGGCTGCCGCCTCGCCACCTTCAATACGCCGGCGTGGTACTCGCTCGAGGAGCTGAACTACCGCACCCACCGCAAGATCCTCGTCGTCGACGGCGAGGTTGCCTTCACCGGTGGGGTGGGCATCGACGACCAGTGGCTGGGTAACGCGCAGGACAAGAGCCGCTGGCGCGACACGATGGTGCAGGTCGTGGGCCCGCTCGCGCGGCTGATCGAAGGAGGCTTTTACGAGAACTTCGCGGAAGCCGCCGGCGAGGTCACGCCCGAGCTCGATCCGCCGGCGCCCGCGATGGATGAGGAGGGCGCCGCCTTCGTGGTGCGCAGCTCGCCGAGCGGGGGCAGCAACGACCTGAAGCGGCTGTATCTCCTCGCTCTGGCGTCTGCGCAGAAGACGATCGACATCACGACGCCCTACTTCATCACCGACGAATCGAGCCGCTGGGCGCTCGAGGAGGCGGTCCGCCGCGGCGTGAAGCTCCGCCTCGTGCTGGAAGGCGACATCACCGACGCGATGCCCGTGAAGTACGCTTCGCGCAAGCACTACGAACAGTTGATGGAGATGGGGATCGAGATCTACGAATATCAGCCGACCATGATGCACACGAAGACGTTCGTGGTCGACGGCGTCTGGAACATGTTCGGGTCGGCGAACTTCGACAACAGGTCGCTCGAGCTGAACGACGAGCTGAACGTGGCCGTCAGCAGCCGAGATCTTGCCGCGCGCCTGCTGCAGGACTTCGAGAAGGACCTGAAGGCGTCACGGCGGCTCGATCTCGAGACGTGGCGGAACCGTCCCTTCCTGTTGAAGACGCGCGAACAGTTCTGGAGCGCCTTTGGTGAAATCTTCTAGTTTGGAGGTGGGCGTTGGGAACTGGAGTTCACCAGGTTGTGGCAGTTGGTCCTTTGGCGATTGGTCTTTGACTAGAATCAGCTGATGATCCGCGTTCGCTTCGCCCCTTCGCCGACGGGCTACCTGCACGTCGGCGGCGCGCGCACGGCGATGTTCAACTGGCTGTTCGCGCGCCGGCACGGTGGAGCGTTCATCCTGCGCATCGAGGACACCGACGCGGAACGATCGTCCTGGGACATGGTCGCCGGCATCGTCGACGGCATGCGCTGGCTGGGACTGGACTGGGACGAGGGGCCTGACGTCGGCGGCCCGCACGCGCCGTACTTCCAATCCCAGCGGCTGGAGACCTATCGCGCGATGGCCGAACGCCTCGTCTCAGAGGGCCACGCGTACTACTGCTACTGCACGCCCGAGACGCTGCAGCGCAAACGGGAAGCGGCGGAAGCCGCCGGTGCGGGCTGGACCTACGATCGCGCGTGCCGCGCGCTGCCACGCGACGAGATCACGCGCCGCGACGCAGCCGGGGAGCCGCGCGCCATCCGGTTCAGCGTGCCCGACGGCCGGACCTCGTTCGAAGACCTCGTCCACGGCCCGATCGTCTTCGAAAACGCCAACATCGAGGATTTCGTCATCCTCCGGTCCGATCGCCAGCCGACCTATCACCTGTCGGTGGTGGTCGACGACCTGGACATGGAGATCACGCACGTGGTGCGCGGCGACGATCACATCTCGAACACGCCGAAGCAGCTGTTGCTCTATGCGGCGTTCGGGAAGGAGCCGCCGGCGTTCGCTCACGTGCCCCTCATCATGGGGCCGGACAAGAAACGGTTGAGCAAGCGACACGGTGCCACGTCGGTGATGGAGTACCCGCGGCTCGGCTACGTTCCGGAAGCGATGGTCAACTTCCTCGCGCTGCTCGGGTGGTCGCCGGGGACGGACCAGGAGCTGTTCACGCGCGAGGAGCTGATCTGGCAGTTTGCGCTGGAAGGCATCAGCGGTGGCAACGCCGTTTTCAACACCGAGAAGCTCGAGTGGTTCAACCAGCAGCACATCATGAGGCTGCCGGCGGCCGAGCTGATCCAGCGTCTCAGGTCCCGCTTCGAGGCGGCCGATCTCTGGAACGCACAGTACGACACGAGTCGGGCGGCATGGCTCGCGCGCGTCGTCGAACTGTTGAAGCCGAGGGTGAAGCGGCTGGACGATTTCGTCGAGGGCGCGCGCCCTTTCCTGGCGGATCGAATCGAGCGCGACGAGGCGGCGGTCCTCAAGTATCTCGCCAAAAGCGAGCTGCGCGAGCCGCTCGAACAGCTGCGCGACGCGTTCGCGGCAGCACCGTCCTTCGACGCCGCGACGCTGGAGAACACGCTGCGACGGCTTGCGGAGGAGCGCGCGCTCAAGGCCGCCGCGCTGATACACGCCACACGGGTCGCTGTGACCGGCCGCAGCGCTAGCCCGGGGTTGTTCGAAGTCCTCGAGCTTCTCGGTCGCGATCGCGTCCGGGCCCGCATGACGAGCGCCATCGAACTCGCCGAGCACTCCGGGGCGTGAGCGATGCGCACCCGTGTCGTGTCGCACCCAGTGTCGCCCGGATAACACACTCAGGAACTTCTTACCGCGTGCGGCGGTGGCCGCAGTGAGCACGGGCTTGCCCATGATGTGAAGTCCGGCTGGACTTCCCACCTCAACCGCTGTTCGGCGAGCCCGGCCGGAGGTGTGAAACTGCCCCAAAATGGCAACGCGCGCTCCCCCTTGTGCCCCAGCCGTTCCGCCCCACTATCCCTCGCATCCGCAAAGGTTTGCGCCTGACCTGCTTCCCGGTCGTGGCACCCCCGTTGCACTGGCTGGGCTCGCGACACAACGGTTGATGTCCAGCGCGGGAAACGAGCCCGGGGACGGGAGGAGGACACGTGGCCAAGGAAGATCGCGGTTTTGCGTCGATGGATCGCGCCAAGCAGCGAGAAATAGCCAGCAAGGGCGGGAAGGCAGCCCACCAGAAGGGAACCGCCCACGAGTGGACGAGCGAGGAAGCACGAGACGCCGGGCGCAAGGGTGGCATCGCGAGTCACCGGCGTCGCCGTGAGCAACTGGCGTCGACCCTGGGCACAAACGACCGGGGGAACGCCGGCGCGAGTGAGCAGGCAGCTGAGCTCGCCACCGTCGGGACGCACGACAACGAGTAGCGGCCCGCCGCCGGGCCACACTCAGGAACCGCCTGCCCCGCCACTCCGGACCTCCACGACGTAGCGCCGCTCCGGATCCGGCGCTCGTCGCGGAGCGGCCGGACGCTCGGCCGGCACCACGACCCACGTCGAAGGATCGCGTGTTACGGCTCCGCGACCGGCCTGGACTATGATCCGGGCCCAGTGACTTCCCAGGACTACGCGCGTGCCCGCCGCCTGCTGCTCCGTCGCGACCCGATCCTCGCAGCCCTCATTCGCAGGCACGGTCCGTGCGGCCTTGCCGCCGCGCAGCGGGCCGACCACTTCTCCGCGCTGGTGCGCGCCATCGTCGGACAGCAGCTCTCCACGAAGGCGGCGGCCACCATTCATCGCCGCCTGATTGCCCTCGCCGGAAGCGGAGCGGCGAATCCGGAATCGCTCGTGCGGCTGTCCGACGCGCAGCTGCGCTCGGTCGGCTTGAGCCGGCAGAAGACGGCGTACCTGCGAGACCTGTGCGCCAGGGTTGCCGACGGCGACGTCCGGCTCGACGCGCTGGAGCGCATGTCGGACGAGGAGGTCATCGCCGAGCTGACGAAGGTCAAGGGCGTCGGCCGATGGACCGCCGAGATGTTCCTGATGTTCCGCCTGCATCGGCCCGACGTGCTGCCGGCCGGCGATCTGGGCATCGTCAACGCCGTGAAGAATGTGTACCGGCTCCGGAAGAAGCCGACGTCCGCCCGCATCATGAAGATCGGCGAAGCCTGGCGTCCGTATCGATCCGTGGCGTCTTGGTACTTGTGGCGGAGCCTCGACAACGAGCCCGCCTGACGGAGAGCGCATGAGCCGCTGTCGTTACCTGTTTGCCGCCGCGGCGGCGCTGATGCTGCTATTCGTACCGGCGCACGGTGGGCTGCTGCAGGCGCGGCAGGATGGGAAGTCGCAGGATCCGAAACCGCCAGACCAGAAGTCAACCGACGAGAAGCAGGCGGATCAGAAGAAGAAGTGGGACGTCACCGCGCCTCTCGGCCCGACGACGACGCTCGCCCTCGACACGTCGGAGGGCACGTGGATGAACGTGGACGTCAGCCCCGATGGCAGGCGGATCGTGTTCGACCTGCTCGGCGACATCTACGTGATGCCCATCGAGGGCAGCGGCACCTCGCCTGCGACGCGGCTGACGAGCGGGCCCGCCTTCGACATGCAGCCGCGGTTCAGCCCCGACGGCGCGCGCATCGCGTTCTCGTCCGATCGCGACGGGCTCTGGAACATCTGGACGATGACCGCGGACGGAAAGAACCCGACGCAGGTCTCGCGCGAGGGCCGATGGTTCGTGAACAGCCCGGCATGGTCGCCGGACGGCGGCTTCATCTACGCCCGTCGCCACTTCGTGAAGGAACGATCGCTTGGCGCGGGGGAAATCTGGATGTACCACTCGTCGGGCGGCAACGAAGGACTCCAGGTGACGGAGAAGGCGAGCTGGCAGAAAGACGCCGGCGAGCCGGACCTCTCGCGCGACGGGCGCTACCTCTATTACAGCAAGGACATCACGCCGGGGACGACGTTCGAGTACAACAAGGACCCGAACGGCACCATCTACGCGATCGTCAGGCGCGACCTGGTCACCGGGCGCGAGCGCCGCGCGGTCAGCGTGCAGGGCGGTTCCGTCACCCCGCAGGTCTCGCCCGACGGCAAGACGCTGGCGTTCATTCGCCGCCTGCGGCTCAGGAGCCATCTCTTCCTGCGCGATCTCGAGAGCGGTCGCGACCGTCAGCTGTTCGGCAACGTCGACAAGGACCTGCAGGAGGCCTGGGCGATCCATGGCCTCTACCCGCAGTACAGCTGGACTCCGGACGGCCGATCGATCGTCATCTGGGGCGAAGGCAGGATCTGGCGTATCGACGTGGCCACCGGGAAGGGCCAGCCGATCCCGTTCGTCGCCAGGGTCGAGCAGAGGCTCAACGAGGCGGTGCGGTTCCCCATCACGGTCCACCCCGACGAGTTCCCGGTGAAGATGCTGCGCGACGTCCGCACGTCGCCAGACGGCAAGCTGGTCGTCTACAGCGCGCTCGGCCACCTGTTCAGAAGAACGCTGCCCGATGGCACGCCGGCGCGGCTCACGAACGACAGCCGGTACGAGTTCTACCCGTCCTTCTCCCGCGACGGACAGTGGATCGTCTACACGACGTGGAGCGACGCGCAGCTCGGGCGCGTGCGCGTCGTCCGGGCCGACGGGACATCAGGGCGCGACGTGGTCGCGAAGCCCGGGCACTACGTCGAGCCGTCCTTCTCGCCGGATGGCCGGTCGATTGTCTTCCGGCATGCCGGGGCCGACGACGTGCGCGGCCCGTACTACGGCGAGGAGGCCGGCGTGTACGTCGTGCCAGTATCGGGCGGCGAGCCCCGGCTGGTGCGCGAGAGCGGCTCGTCTCCGGAGTTCGACCATACCAGCACGCGTATCTACCTGCGCGAGGTGCGCAACGAGAACTACACGCTCGTCAGCGTCGGCGTTCCGGCCGGTGACACGCCGCTGCCCGGCCGCGACGAGATCGAGCACGTGCGCAGTCCCAACGCGACGCAGTACGCCGTCTCCCCCGATGGCCGGTGGATCGCCTTCGAGGAGCGGTTCAAGACGTTCGTGGCGCCGTTCCCGAGGACCGGCCGCGTCGTGGAGATCGGACCGGCGACGCAGGCGTATCCGGTCCAGCGCGTGTCGCGCGATGCCGGCTACTACCTGCACTGGTCCGGCGACAGCCGGCGGCTCTACTGGTCGCTCGGGCCCGAGCTGTTCTCGCGCGATCTGGCGCGGACGTTCTCCTTCGTCGCGGGGGGGCAGCCGAAGGCCGACGAGCCCGAGGCGAAAGGTATTCCGATTGGGTTCACGATACGCAGCGATCGGCCGGCTGGCTCGATCGCACTCGTCGGCGCGCGGATCATCACGATGGCGGGCGTGAAGCCCGGCGCGATCCAGGGCACGCCCGGTGTCATCGAGAACGGTACCATCCTCGTCGAAGGCAATCGCATCGCCGCCGTCGGCGCGTCCTCCTCCGTGCAGGTCCCGGCAGGCGCGCGCCGCGTCGACGTGACCGGGAAGACCATCATGCCCGGCATCATCGACGTGCACGCGCACGTCGGCGGCGAATCGGACGGGCTGCTCGCCGAATCGAGCTGGCCGCTCGCGGCCAACGTCGCGTTCGGCGTCACCACCTCCCACGATCCCTCCAACGACAGCGCGACGGTGTTCACCAACGCCGAGCTGGTTCGCGCCGGTGCGAAGCTCGGTCCGCGACTGTTTTCGACGGGGACGATCCTCTACGGCGCCGAGACGCCGTTCAAGGCGGTGATCGAATCGTACGACGACGCGCTGTCGCACGTGCGCCGGCAGAAGGCGATGGGCGCCGTGTCCATCAAGAGCTACAACCAGCAGCGGCGCGACACGCGACAGATGCTGGTGAAGGCGGCGCGCGCACTGGAGATGCTCAACGTGCCGGAAGGCGGGTCGCTCCTCTACATGAACCAGACGCACGTGCTCGACGGCCACACCGGCGTCGAGCACTCGCTGCCGGTGCCGCGGATCTACAGGGACACGATTCAGCTCTTCGCGAAGAGCCAGGCCGGCTACACCCCGACGCTGATCGTCGGCTACGGCGGGCTGTTCGGCGAGAATTACTGGTACCAGCACACCAACGTGTGGGAAGACGAGCGGCTGCTGGCGTTCACGCCGCGCGAGGTCGTGGACCGGCGCTCGCGCCGGCGGCCGATGGCACCGGCAGACGACTTCAATCACGTGCTCATCGCCAAAGGCGCCAGGCAGATCATGGATGCGGGCGGCGCGGTGCAGCTCGGCGCGCACGGCCAGCTGCAGGGCCTCGGCGCCCACTGGGAGCTGTGGATGCTGGAGCAGGGCGGCATGTCGAGCATGGAGGCGCTGCGCGCCGCCACCATCGACGGCGCGCGCTATCTCGGCATGGACGCCGATCTCGGGTCGATCGAGAAGGGGAAGCTGGCGGACCTGGTGGTGCTCGACCGCAACCCGCTCGAGAACATCCGCAACTCGGCGTCGATCACGATGGTCATGCTCAACGGCCGGCTCATGGACGGCAAGACGCTGAACGAAATCGGCGAGAAGGGCCGGCCACGTCCGGCCTTCTGGTGGGAGCGCGAGCGCTGACCGCTGCGCCGGCTGCGCGCCTCGGGTTTCGCGGTCGCGAGTGGAGACGGTCGATGGCCGGCAGCGCGCGGAGACGAACCCCACTCACCATCGGGACGTCCTCAGCAATACAGGCCGGTGCAGGGAGGCGGCGTCGTGGTGGCGCTGCCCACGGCGCCAGTCATCGCCGGGTGCAGGGAGCAGTGATAATTCGTGCCGGCGTCCGGCATCCTGACGGCGCGGCTCGTCGCACCGGGCGCGATATCGCCGGTGTCGATCGACAGGTCGTTCAGGCGGACCCGGTGCACGACCGTGTCGGAATTGACGAAGACGACCATCTGTCCTGCCGCCGATGCCGGGTTGGGCGAGAACGACTGCGTGCCCCGCTCTCCGACGATCGTGATCGTGACCGGGCCGGTGCCGGTCGGAGGCGACGGCGACGAGGGGGTTCCCGGGCCACCGCCCCCGCACCCCGATATCGCGGCCATGGCGACGACAGCGGCGGCCTTCAGTTTCAGCGGACGCATATCGCTTTCTTTCTCCTTGAACGCGAGCAGGGTGAGCAAGCCCGATACCATCGGAAACGCCGCGGTTCGGCGCGTCCCCGGGCAGAACGCCTTTCCAGAGGCGTAAGCCGTTACGCCCGTCGCGGTCCCAAGGCCCAGCTTCGGCGCCGCGCGTCCCCGGTGTAGAATCTCGATTCCAGCGGGCTGGTCCCCCTTTTCGCGGCGAGCCATCTCTATGCGCTACACACTGAACGTCAATGGCAAGGCCCACACCGTCGACGTGCCCCCCGACATGCCCCTGCTCTGGGTGCTGCGCGACGTCCTCGATCTGAAAGGCACGAAGTACGGCTGCGGCATCGCGCAGTGCGGCGCCTGCACCGTGCACGTCAAGGGGAAGGCGACGCGCGCCTGCGTGACGCCGGTCTCGAGCGTGGGCGCGGCGCCGGTCCTGACCATCGAAGGCCTGTCGCCGGACGGCAGCCACCCGCTGCAGAAGGCGTGGCAGGAGCTCGACGTGCCGCAGTGCGGCTACTGCCAGGCGGGGCAGATCATGGCGGCTGCGGAATTGCTGGCAGCCAAGCCGAAGCCGACCGACGCCGACATCGACGCCGCGATGACCGGCAACATCTGCCGGTGCGCCACTTACCTGCGCATCCGCGAAGCCATCCATCGCGTGGCGGGCACCCGGACCACCACGCCAACCGCGGCGGCGCGCCGCTCGGGCGAGTAGGAGGACGCCATGACCACGAGTGCCACCGTCATGGATCGCCGCAGTTTCCTTCGCGTCACCGCGCTCGCCGGCGGCGGCGTCATGCTTGCCGTATACGCCGACCCGGTAGCCGAGATCCTCGCCCAGCCCCAGGGCCCGACGCCACAGTTCGTCCCGCTCGCGTTCGTGAAGATCGAGCCAGGCGGGGCCGTGACGATCATGGCGAAGAACCCGGAGATCGGGCAGGGCGTGAAAACGTCGCTGCCGATGCTCATCGCCGAGGAGCTCGACGTTCGCTGGGCCGACGTGAAGATCGAGCAGGCGGATGCCGATCCGACGAAGTACGGTCCCCAGTCTGCCGGCGGCAGCACCGCGACCCCGGTCAATTGGGATCCGCTGCGCCGCGTCGGCGCGGCGGCGCGCCAGATGCTGATCGCGGCGGCAGCGCAGACGTGGAGCGTGGCGCCGGCGGAGTGCACCGCCGCCGAGAGCCGCGTCACGCACGCGGCGTCGAAGCGGTCGCTGCCCTACGGCGAGCTCGCGGCGAAGCTGCCGTCGATCCCGCCGCCGGATCTCAAGACCGTGGCGCTGAAGGACCCGAAGACCTACACGATCATCGGCACCAACGTCCGCGGCGTGGACGTGCCGAAGATCGTCACCGGCAAGCCGGTCTTCAGCATCGACTACACGCTGCCCGGGATGCAGTACGCGGTCTTCCAGAAGGCACCGGTGTTCGGCGCGAAAGTCGCGTCGGCGAACCTCGACGAGATCAAGGGGATGCCGGGCGTGAAGCACGCCTTCGTCGTCGAGGGGGGCACCGAGCTGAACGGGCTGCTCCCCGGCGTCGCCATCGTCGCCGATTCCTGGTGGCAGGCGCAGACGGCGCGAAAGGCGCTCAAGGTCACGTGGGCGGATCATCCCACCGCGTCGCAGAGCAGTGCAATGTTCGCGCAGAAGGCGGTGGAGCTCTCGAAGCAGCCGCCGGCGCAGACGCTCCGCGCCGACGGCGACGTGGACGCCGCGATCGCCGCCGCCGCGAAGACGATCGAGGCGAACTACTCCTATCCGTTCATCCCGCACGCGCCGCTCGAGCCGCAGAACTGCTCGGCGCAGTTCAAGGATGGGAAGCTCGAGCTCTGGGCGCCGACGCAGACGCCGGCGGCGGGCCGCAACCTGGTGATGAAGACGCTGGGCCTGACCGACGGCGACGTCACGATCCACCTGATGCGCGCCGGCGGCGGTTTCGGCCGTCGCCTGTCGAACGACTACGTCGTCGAGGCCGCGTGGATCGCGAAGCAGATTTCGCCGACGCCGGTGAAGCTGCAGTGGACGCGCGAAGACGACATGGCGCACGACTTCTACCGGCCCGGCGGCTTCCATTTCCTGAAGGGCGGCGTCGACGCCGACGGGAAGCTCGTGGCGTGGAAGAACCACTTCGTCACGTTCGGCAGCGAGCGGCCCGCCTCGGCGGCGGGCATTTCCGGGGTCCAGTTCCCGGCGCTGTTCGTGCCCCACTTCGGCTTCTACCAGTCGCTGATCCCGTTCGGCATGCCGACCGGCGCACTGCGCGCGCCGGGCAGCAACGCCTACTCGTGGGTGTTCCAGTCGTTCATCGACGAGCTCGCGCACCTGGGGGGGAAGGACCCGGTGCAGTTCCGACTCGACCTGCTCGCCAGGCGGCTGATCGATCCACCGGCGCAGGGCGCCGACGGCTTCAACGCCGAGCGTATGCGCGGCGTCCTCGAGCTCGTGGCCGAGAAATCTGGCTGGGGCAAGCGCCAGCTGCCGAAGGGCACCGGCGTGGGCGTGGCCTTCCAGTACTCGCACCGCGGGTACTTCGCCGAGGTCGCGGAGGTGACGGTGTCGGCGCCGGCGCGCGTGAAGGTGAACAAGGTGTGGGTGGCCGGGGACGTCGGCAGCCAGATCATCAACCCGATCGCGGCCATCAACCAGACGCAGGGCGGGGTCATCGACGGCATCGGCGAGTTGCTGCAGGAGATCACGTTCGAGGGCGGCGCGACGGTGCAGTCGAACTTCAACGACATGCCGCTCATCCGCATCCGCCAGGCGCCGCCGGAGATCGAGGTCCATTGGCGCATCACCGACAACCCGCCGACCGGGATGGGCGAACCGATGCTGCCGCCGGCGCTGCCCGCGGTGACCAACGCGATCTTCGCGGCCACAGGCAAGCGCATTCGCACGCTGCCGATTACCAAGTCCGGGTTCACGTGGATTACCTGAACGAGAGCTCTGTCGATTGCGGACCATCGCTCAACGGATTGACGATCGCAGTTTGGCGAATGCCGGAATGACGATGGGGCTGTTACGCTGCCAGTCGTCGATCGCCAACCGAAAAACGGCAATCGTCGAACGGTGAATCACAAGCGCTGATCTGTTAGTCCGCAATCGACGATCCGCAATCGATGTACTCGCGCCGCGAGTTCCTGCATGCGGCGGCCGCGGCGATGTTCGCGCGGCCGCCTCAGAGCGCATCCCCGAGCGGCATGTTCATCTCCCTGCCGCCGTGGGCGGTCGCGCGCAACGTCGGCTGGCCGGAGCAGGCTCGCCTGGCCGCGCGCGTCGGGTACGCCGGGATCGACTGGGCGTTTCAACCTGCGCGCAAGGACGGCGTCGAGGCCACGCGCGCGCTGTTCCGCGAACTCGGCATCCGGCCGACCATCACCAACCTGCCGCTGCGGGGCGCGCTTGGCGGCGACGACGCCTCGTTCAGCGCGCAGCTGCCGCAGCTGGCCGACGACGCGGCCTTTGCGGCAGCGATCGGCTGCCCCAACTTCCAGCTGGTGCTGCCGGCGGCATCGCCGGTCGGCCAGTCGAAGGCGGAGCGGTGGAAGGGGGTCCGCGATCGTCTCACTGCGATCGCGGACGTGCTGGGCAGGCACGGCATGCGGCTGGGTCTCGAGTTCCTCGGGCCGCTGGTGTTCCGCACCCGCCCGGGCAGCGGCGAGCCGTTCGTGTGGACGCTGCCCGAGTGCGTGACGTTGGCTTCCGAAGCCGGCGCGAACGTGGGCGTCACGCTGGACGCGTGGCATTGGCACCACTCGGGCGGCACCGTCGCCGACATCCTCGCCACGCCCGTCTCGCGCATCGTCCACGTCCACGTGTCGGACGCGCGCGCGATGGCGCCCGAGGCGGTGCAGGACGACATGCGCCTGTTGCCCGATGAAGGGATCATCGACCTGGCCGGCTTCCTTGGTGCGTTGGGGAAGATCGGCTACCGCGGCGGCGTCGCGCCCGAGACCATCGGCCCGCGCATTCCCGAGACGATGCCGCCGGAGGAGAGTGCGCGCCTGGCACTGGAGGCGACCCGGGGGGTGATGCAGAAGGCCGGCGTGTCTCCCTGATGATCGCTGCGGACCTCCGTCCGCCCCGGTCGCGGCCGGCGGCAAGCGGCGGTTCGCGTTTAGTGCCGTGCTTGCCCGGCTGAGCCGCGCGCCGATATAATCAGAAGCTTCCCGCCAGCGACCGATGGTGCACTGGGAGGTCGTTCAACGGTAGGACACGTGGCTCTGGACCACGTTATCGGGGTTCGAATCCCTGCCTCCCAGCCAATGCGCTAAATCCAAATCATCACCGTAGTTAGGGCTCGTTTCGCGCACGCAGTCGGTGTGCTCGTCGCCATCCTCATCGGCCGAACTCTTGACAGAAACTTGACAGATTGACGGCGACACCGGCTCTCGCGGACCGGGATCGAACGTCTCGCCGCGCTCGAGGCGCGCCGCTGCGGCTTGCAGGTTCTCGAGCTTCTGGTTGTCGTAGCGCTCGGTCGTGGTGATGGACGCGTGCCCGAGGAGGTCGCGCACTTGCGCCAGCGGGACGTTCTTCTCGACGAGCCGTGAAGCGTACTCGTGGCGGAGGTCGTGCCATCGCAGGTTGATGCGCCTGAACTCCGCGTGGCACTCGGGAGTCAGCGCTGTCCAGTTGTAAGACTTCCAGACCGGCGCCACGTCGTGCCCCTTCAGCACAGCCGTAACCCACGACGTCCTGAATCTACCCACCGGCTCGCCGGTCTCGTCGCTGAACACGAGGGCATCCGCTGGTTTCTCTTCACCTTCTGCATCGAGCCGGAGCCATTGCAGGACCGCACGCAGCCTCACGGTGGCAATCGGCACGAGACGCGTGCGTCGGCTCTTTGTCGTTTCGCCGCGCAGCGTGATCAGGCCGCGAACGAGGTCCATGTCCTTGAACCGAAGCGCGAGCATCTCGCCCTGACGCATACCTGTGTCGAGCGCGGCGATGATCATCGAGCGCAGGACCGGTGGCGCGACTGCCAAGAGCCGCGCTTCTTCGCCCTCCGAGATACGGCGGCGTCTCTGGTTGTCCTCGCGCAGCTTGCGCACGAGGGTTTCAGTTCCGCGCCTGAATGGAGTGCGGTCGATGTACTCCCGACCGACTGCCCAGTTCATCATGTGGCGCAGGATCTCGATCGTGCGGTTGATTGACGCCGGCGCCAGAACGCGAGGAGTCTTGCGTCGGCCAGCGATGCGCGGCTTCCTCAAGTCGGCGATGAAGTCTTCGACATCCGCCGTTCGGATCTCGGCGAGCGGTCGATCGCCGAAGTACTCGACGATCGGTTTGAGCCGGTAGTCGATCGTCTTGCCAATCGCGAGCTCCTTCGCGAAGACGTGGCGCTCTTTGTAGATGTCTGCGAACTGGCTGAACGTCAACGCTGTCGTCTCGCGCTCAGGCTCTGCACGACGTTTCTCGTACGTGCCGGCGCGAACGGCTTTCTTGAGGTCGTCGAAGACCGCTTCGGCCTCGGTCTTCGTCGCGATCTCCCGATTCGACCACTTCTCGAGGCTGACGCGCACGTGGCGGAACCGCGCCCACCACGCGTGCTCGCAGCGGTCGCGCGCTCGGCCCTTGTGTTCACAGAGCTTGTAGAGACCCACGCTGTCCTCCGCTGCCGATGCTCTCAGTGCATCGATGCTTCGCTGAAAGCCTCGGCACGGCGTGCGTGTCGTTCGAGCCAGGCGTCAATCCACTCTGGCTTCAAGCGAATCGATCGCCGACCGCCTACGCGAGCGTGATGGATTTCCCGTCGTTCGCAGGCGGTGTAAATCGTGTCCCGACTCACGCCGGCGTATTCCGCCGCCTCTGCAACGTTCAACCACGTCTTCATGTCGAACCTCCTCGAAACGATCGGCCGGCAGCGAAATGCCGACCCTCACGCGTTGATGCCGCGTGATACGGTCACCAAATGGCGAGTCGCATCAGCAGCCAAGTGGCCCGCGCGAACGATGTCGATCGACGCGACGAACCGATCGGTCCGTGATGTGAGGAGATTCAGAGGCGCGCGGTGCTCAAACGTTCGAGCCGCGCGTTAAGCGCAGATACAGTGGCGGACCGACGAACCGCGTTCAGAATAGCGCCATCCTTTCGCGGCGTCAATCGGATCGCGAGCAGTCGTTCGGGGATTTTTCAGCTCAGGTCCGATAGACTGGCCGTCATCCGAGTGCCGCTGATGGCACCGATTCCTGGAAGCCAAAGATCATTTCGACTGCCATCAATGGAACCGTCACAGAACGCATCGGGGTTCGAAATCTTCCCGTCAGTACTGGCCCGAACTGAGATCGCACGCATCGCAGAAGCGCTTCAAAGCGACTCGATCGATCGCAGTCGAGCCGGCGCTCGCCACTTGATGCATTATCCGGTCGTCGATCGCGTCGCGCATGATCCACGCCTGCTTGCGATCGCACATCGATTCCTGGTCCCTGCCGCGATCCCATTTCGCGCAACACTTTTCGACAAGTCGCCGGACAACAACTGGCTCGTCGTCTGGCATCAGGACACGGCGTTGCCGTTGCGGGAACGTCGTGACGTTTCGGGATGGGGTCCGTGGTCTGTCAAGGCCGGGATCACGTACGCCCACGCGCCGGCTGCCGCGCTGTCACGCGTGATTGCTCTTCGACTGCACATCGACGATTCAGGCCCAGACAACGGTCCACTTCGTGTTCTTCCCGGAACCCACACGCACGGCGTAATGTCGGACGCCGAGGTCGCACAACTGGCTCGCGACGTTCAAGCCGTGGATTGCGTCAGTCCCGCCGGCGGAGTCGTCGCCATGCGTCCGCTCCTTGTTCACGCGTCGTCCAAGGCGGAGACCGATCAACGACGGCGCGTGCTGCACATCGAATACGCCGATGCATTGACCCTAGGCGATGGCTTAGAGCTGGCCGTGGCCTGACGGGACTGCGATGCTTGTCCATTTGCCAGTGAGACGCTTCGTCACAAACGCCGCGTTGATCGTCATGACTGTAGGTGGCGTGCTCGCGGCTGCTCCGGCCTGGGGCCGCTCTGTGCTTTCCGATGACGGCGCGTTTTTGTACGCACCGATGATCGGTGTTCTCATCGCTGCACCAGCCTGTCTGTTCTTGTGCGTGGGCGTCCGGTGCGTGCGGTGCTCGTACAAGCTGTTCTGGCATGCCGTTTCGAAACAGCAGCACCCGAAAGGTCTGAGCTGGTTCTTCCAGGCGACGACGTGTCCGAATTGTGGATACACGAGAGAGTCTCAAGACGGAAAGACGCAATCAGTAGGGTGAGCGCTGAGAGCCAGCACCGGCAGGAGACATCGCGCCGCGTGTCCTTGCAGGATTCAATGGCCATCACGTAATTGCCATTCCACGAGCTGCGCGGAGGCGGCGTCAAGGCCCGAAGGCCGCGCGGGAGCGCGGTCGAAGCGAAGCGGAGAGTCTTGCACGCCGCCGAGCACAGCGCCAGCATCGAATGCATGATGGCCAACGGGCGCGCGGATCTCTCAACTTGCGACCACTTTGCGCGTCCAACGTAGAACAAGATTTTCCCGGAAACTTTCCCGCACGGCTTGCGCGCACATCAAAACTGGCGGGCGGCGCTCTTCGTCCGGACGACTGCGACTCGTAGACTGTGACGAGGATCGTTGGCAGCCATGGCGTGAGCGACCCCGCCAGGGCAGCGGCAGGGCGAGATTTGACGCCGACAGCGGGGTCGCTCACGCCATGGTCCCGGCTGTGACTTCGACTGCGTGGGGCGGCAAACAGCGCCGCCCGAGTCCAACAGTACGCGCTCGTGGCTGTCGAACATCCTCACCGCCAATCACTTGAAGGCTGACCGCAATCAGCAGCGCCGAAGACTCGCAGCGGGCTGCCGATGTCATCGGAACGCGGGCCGACGGGGACAACCTCAATTTCCAAGGTCGTCCCAGAGGTCGTCCTCAACTGTTCGGATCAGGCGACGTCAACCAGGGGAGAAAGATGCAGGTACTGTCGTGAGAGTTCGACGCTCTCGACACGGCCATGATCTCGTTCAAGGGCATCAGCCGTTTGCGTGGAACGGGCGACCCACAAGGCATTGGCGCCCTGTGCTAGCCAGTGACGGTAGAGAGCCCTGAAACGTGCACCGCGGAACGCGCTAGTCTACTTTCCGGTGAAGAAATGACCGCGCAGAGACCGTCCCTGCTGTTCTTCGGCGGCCGGCCCGCTGTTCAGTCGTTTCATTTCACCGAGTTCCATGTGCGCGCGCTATGCAGTGGCGCGCGCTTTGACGAACGCCGCCGTGCTCATCAAGTTATTGGCAATCACACCGAGACCGACCCACCGCACTGTACCGTCGGTCCCTCGGTAGCGACAGCGCCGCAGGCCATGTCGTCGTTTGATCACGCTGATGCGGCCTTCGCAGCCGACACGCCACCGCTGTCCGCGGCGAAACCAGCGCTGGCGCTCATGCGCGTGACGGGCGGGTGTTTTGCGCCCGGTTCGCGGCAAGATGACCCGGCGCACTCCTCGAGCGATCGCGGCGTCTTCATTAGCTGTCGACCCGAACCCGCGATCAGCCGCGGCAATATCTGGCGGGCGGTTGAAGATCGCAATGTGCCGATCCAGCGCCGGCGTCCACAAGGTCATGTCGGGCGGCCGCCGATCGTGGACCTCATAGGCCGTGATGATCTGGTGCTCGGACTCCTGGATCGTGACCAGCTTGCCGAATTCCGTGGGTTTCGCGATCTTGCCTTTGCGAATGGCTTCCGTGTGCGGTTCAAAGACGCTGAGCACCTTGTCGGGTACGTGCGTATCGCCACCGAGCAGGCGCGCGCGGGTTTGGTTGAGGACTCGCGTGACCAACGGCTGCATCTGCTGGAGGCGCTGACGCGCCTGGCGCAAGGTGGTCGCAACCGAGGGGGACGCTGTTCGGAGCCGCTGATTGATCCGGCGGACCATCGTCGTGGCGTCACGCAAGACGGCGCGCGTCGTAGCCATCAACCGGCGATAGCTGCGGACCAAGGCGGTACGCGTTTCCGGCGATCGTGCCTGGCGGCCAATCACCAACACGCGCCGACCAACACTGCGCAGCCGATTGCGCACGCGCCCGCGCGCGTCGCCCAAGGCGGCGCTGGCTCGTTGCATGGTCCGCGTCAGCACGCGGCCCCCGTCCTGCAAGAGCGAGCTGTCGGTCGGGTAATGCACATTCGTTTCTACGACCGTGGTGTCGATGCGAAAGCGGCGCCCGTGCGTGACCCCGGCACGCTTGGCGATGTCGACGACCCGAAGATGAAGTTGCTCGATCACCTCCGGCCCGAGCGCGCGCGCGATCTTCAGGATCGTCTTCGCATCGGGCACGTCGCCGGCGTCGATCCGCGTGAACGCGCGATACACGAGATTGGGACGGACCTCATGTTCCAGATCGTCGTAGCTCCAATCAAAGAGGTGCTTGAGGATCAACATCCGCAGCACAACTTCCGCGGGCGTGCCGAGTCGGCCGCGCCGTCGACTCTGTGGCCACCGCGCTTCCATCGCGTGCGCCACCGTCTCAATCACGGCCTCGTCCTCGAGCAGCGTATCGATCTTGCGCAACCAGTCCGGCCACAGCTTGTGACCGTCGGGCAGCAACACTTCGAACAAGCTCCGTTCGCGCTGACGGCGTCGGACCATGCACGCTCCTTTGTGACATGTCTGGATCGCAATATTAGGAACGATGATCCGTACTGGCAAACGATCGAAAACGTGGCGATTGGTCGCGGCCGGCCGCCGACCGTAAATACAATTCAGCCACTTACGCGGTCATTTCTTCACCGCGAAGTAGTCTAGCGGCTCGCTCAAAGCGTTGGTCCGTGGCCGGCTGGTCCCCGGTAGCACGATGCTGACGTTCTCGGAAATACCACTCCATCTCTTCGAAGGCCGACGGATGCAGAGGCTCGGCGAGGTGCTCGCGAGCAGCCCGCAGGTAGAGCAGCTGCGCCCTCATCAGCTGCCCTGGAACCAGGAGCCGAATTGTCCAGCGATGGAGTACCGCCAGCAGCGCCATGTGGCGCAGCAGAAACAGCCGGAAATCCATCGGCGAGGGATTGGCCACCAGGTAGAGGAGAACGTGAGGATGAGAATGCGGCTGGACACCGATCGGCAACTTGTCAGGGAAGTACCGAACCACCTTGGTCTCGCCATCGCCAAACGAGAGCTGCGGATACTCGGTCTTCGGCAGGCGGTCGCCGAGGTAGCGCATGAAGTGCCGGCGCTTGTCGGCGGCGGTGCCAAGCCAGACGAAGTCGCGGTCCTCGAGAACGGCGTCCAGAATCATCACACGTTCAATCATCCGGCCCGGTGCCGCCGGTTTTCGGAACCGGCTGTCCGGTTCGCCGATCGCGGCCCAGAGAGGCTTGTAGTGAACGTGGAACATGCGCCCTCGATGCAGTCGACCCGTCGTTATCGGCGTGGCGTATCGGCGCTCGACGAGCAGGCCGATGAAGTCGGTGCTCTTCTGGCCGTGGACGATGCCGGCGAAGCTGCAGTATTGCCGCTCGACGAACACGCCCGAGTGCACAAGGACATGCGCCAAGAACCTTGCCTGGCGCTCGGTAAAGCCGAACGCGGCGAGAGCTTCCTCACGCTGGCCGTTGGCGATCTCGACTGTCCATCGGTCGGGTTCAGCCGGCAGGTTCATCCGAGGAGCTCCTCGGCTAGTCGCGGGTCTGGTGTACGTCGGCCGCTCCTGCCACCGACCGTGCAACCGAGGGAGCGATAGCGAGTGAATCCGGATCGTGCGGCCCCACTGGCGTGGGCGCCACGATAATGGCCCGTGACCACCTCGAGATCCGCGTGACGGGCGCGTCCATCACGGTCGCCGTACTCGATTCGAGCGTCGGGAAAGTGCACGTGTTCGTCGTAGTACGGCAGCTGGTGCTCACGAGCCCAGCGGGCAATCTCTTCGGGCTCGCGATCGGGTCGGCCGTCGCTGTCCGTGCGCCCACGATTTCGCTCTTGAAGGAAGCATTGGTAATCCCGCTTGAGCTCGTAATCGAGAACCACTCGCCGGACCTGACCACACTGCTCTCGGATGCGCTCTTCAGCACGTTGGTAGGCGCGATAGACGTTGGTGTCGTGCGTCAGCTCGCGCGGCTTTTTGACGCCGGAATAGAAGGCCTGCCGGGACTCGTGGCCGCGGTCGTGGCGAGTGTCGCGGTTGGCTTCAAGGAGGTCGCGGCCGCGGGGTGTCAACGCCACCACGCGGTCGTCTGAGTTGAGCGGAGCTGTCTGAATCAGCCCCTCTCGTTCGAGGTGCTTCAGAGTCTCACGCGAGCCGTGCCGCTCGTTGCGTGGATCGTTGAGGTCGCGTTCCGCGACGACTCTGAACGCGCCAATCGTCGCGAGCGTTCGGCTCTCGACGCCATTGATCTCGTACACGCGGTCGCGGTCGCGCACCAACTCGCGTCGGTGTCCGCGTGGTAGGTCGAGATCGTTGAGAAGCGCGTCACGGGGATCGTCGCCGCGCTCGTGTGAGTCACGGTAGATCTCGCGATCGAGCTCGTCCTGCCCTCCTCGGTCGCGAGCGTCACTCCATGGTGGATCAAAGCTGTCGAACATCGTTCGCCTCCAACGAGAGGGACGACGACGTCTCTCGGATGTGAGTATCAGACAGCCGCGATCACGCCGCAATTCCCATTCGGGTGGTGAACGATCACGTTGGGTCACATCCGGTTTTGTGTCTATGTTCCGTGTGTCAGGTCAGTCGCTCGGGATGGAGCCAACAACCATCCTACAGAGTCGCAGATCTGGAGATTCGTCAAGAGAATGGTCAGCGCTCTTACTCAATCCAGTGCCCGCTGGTACCGCTGACCATCCACTTGCCCCCGCCTTTCGTCAGCAACTGCGTAGAACCCTGATAACCCGTGCGGATCCTAGCGGCACCCCTGGTGCGGGCGGCGTCGATGAACGTGACCTCCGTCACTATGGGGAACGTCTGCAGGATCCACCCGCCCCAATGGCCGGGGCCCATCGTAAAGAAGCGGTTCCAGAACTTCTGGATGTGCTCCACCCCTCCGATCGGTTGATTTGGCGTCTCCATGACCGCTTGAGGCGCCAGGCGCCTCGTTCCACCGAGCTGCGTGAGGATGCGTTCGAGGACGGCAATCTGCTCCTCGTTCAGCAGCAGGGCGCCCGGCCTCGCGGATAGCCGTGAAGCGGCTTCCACCCGCGCGTCGGAGCCGTCGTGCAGCTTCACGCGGACGTCGGGGGTGGCGACAAAGAAGGGAGGCGGCCTGTCAGAAGAACGGAGACGGCTGAACTCCTGCCGCGGCCAATTAGCGTTCGGATGGAAGACGGCATCCCGGATGTCCATGACGTCCCGCTGAAGCGCTGTCGCAGAATGTCTCGCGAAGACGACGGCGCCGTGGTCATGCCATTGCGCCAGAGCGTCCGACATCAACTGCGCGGCACGAGACGTCGGATCGACGAGCGAGTGAAGCGTCGCTCGAGCGACTTGTGCCGCAAAGACGCCGAAGCCATATGGCTCCGCGGCGAGGGATTCAAGCGCTGCGAGTGCCGCGCGCTTGCCTTCCTCACTGGCCTCAGGCCGGGCCTGCAGCAGCGCGATCTCGAGCTTCGCGCGCGTGAGCAGCTCCCTCGCCTCGGCAGCACTCGCGGAATCCGGGTACCGCCGGATGAATTCGTCGAGCGGCCCGACTGCGTTCCGCCAGGCTCCCTCGGTCACGAGGAACCGGCCGCGTTCGAGGAGTGCTCCTCCGGGTAGGCTGAACGATCGCTTCAGCTGTGTTAAACGCCGGCGTAGCCATTCTCTCGACACGTCGGCTTTGCTGCGCGGATCGCAGGCGTTACATGGCTCCTCGTCCAGCCGTGTGTAGAACTGGTAGGTACCGAAGTAAGGGTCCGCGAAGCGCTGTTGCCACGCGCGCGCCGCCCGCTCGTAAGCGGTACGCGCGCCAGCGAAGTCGTCGAGCGCTTCCGATGCACGCCCGGCAAACGTGTGACCGAGCACGCCCGCGGGCGGAGGTGTGCGACGCGCCAACGCCACGGATTCGTATGCGTGCCGCGCCTCCACCCAGTTGCCAAGGAACTGCTCGCATTGCCCAATGCGCAGCCCGGCGACCCATGCCCACTCGCTCTGAGGGAAGCGCAACACGTATTCTCGGTAGCGCTCCACGGCAACGCCGCAGTTTCTCTCCTTGAACTCGATTGACGCGAGCGACGCCAGAGCCTTTCGGTTGTAGAGACCCGCACCAGTGCGCCCGAGATCGAGCAGCGTGGCGTCGGCTCTCCGCCGCCATTCGTTTCGCTCCTCCAGGTCCTTCACACCATCAGCGAGCTGACGGTACCAGAGTCCGCGAACGTACCCGACCGCCGCTGGCTCCTTCACCGCCTTTTCCAGATCGAGGAGAAAACGGTCGATTTGCGCGACCGGTTCACCTCCGCCCGCGGCGAAGATTGCCGGGAGTTTGCTCGTGATCAGGTAGCCGACGCCACTCGCCAGCGGGTTCACCGCAGTCACGTCAAAGTTCTTCAGGAGGAACTCACGGAATACAGCGATGACACGCGGCACATTCTCCCTGGCGTACTGAGGTTCAGAGGCGAACAGCCCAAAAACGAGATGAGGCGCCCGCCGGACCCATTCACAATCCGGATAGGTGCCGCTCTGTAATTCCCGAGCGAATGCCGCGATGCGCAGCAAGCGCTCGGTGGGATCGGCCCCGGCCGGCTCGCGGGCGTTGAACCCCAGGTGCGATGCGGCCCGGTACAGTGCCTGTGCCCCAATTTCGGTCCCTGCACTGCGGCGCGCGAACGCTTCGAGGGCGGCTACGCGCGAGCGAATATCTCCGCCCTCGTCGAGAAGCCACAGTTCCCCAAGCAGACCTGCCTGGGTGCCGGCGTACTCGGCCACGAAGGCACGCAGCTGATCGCGCCATGGCACTGGTTTTTCGCCCTGAACACGGAGCGGAAGGAAGAACAGATACCAGGCGGCTTCAGCCGCTTGTTCGCGCGGTACTTCGCGCAGCCGCTGCCGTGCTTTCGCGACGATTTCGCGAAGTACAGACGGGTAACCGCGCCCCTCATCGTCGAAACGGTGCCCGTTCGTCGACGCGGCCTTGAATGCAGCGCCCATTCGCTCGGGGCGGCGGTCGACGATGCGCCGGAGCACCATGAGGGCGTCACCGATGCGATAGGCATCGAGCAGAAGGGCGACTGTCTCCGGACTATCCGGAGCCTTGGCGAGCTGAAGGTCGGCTGCCTGGTTTTTCAAACCTCGCTCGACGAACAGCCAGACCGAGTGGTCTTCGAGTGGAAAGTCCTCACCAGGCTCAGTCGCCCGCGGTTGGGAATAGGCAACCGGCGCGACAACTGAGGCCGCGTGCGCATTCCACGCATCGTGATCACTTGGTCCACGCCATCGTGATCACGCGTTCCAGAGCATCGTGATCGCCGGTTCCGCGGCATCGTGATCGGAGCGAAGCGACGCGAGGACGTCAGTGTTATCGATCAGCCTCCTT